>JAFLEI010000095.1 GCA_017301975.1 Verrucomicrobiota bacterium | reverse complement strand
GTCGCCGACATCAAACTTCATGCCTGATTCGGTGGCGATACGCAGGGTGCCCTGCATGGTGGCGTTCTTTTGCCGGTGGCTGGGATAGTTGGAATGTTCCCAAGCGTGGGAGAGAAATGCGAGGGCTGGAGAGGTGGTGGTAGAGCGGGCGGACATAAGAGAGTGCGGGGTTTTGTCGAGTCAGAGAAGAGGAGGAGAGCGTCAGAAGCCTTCGTTGCGGCGGAGGCGGGTGATGTGGTGGTAGAGGTTGGCGGCCTGGTCGGCGGGGTGAAGATCGCTCTGCACGATGCGGTCAGTGATGGCCCGGGAGTTCCATCCCGCAGCAGCGAGGAGGCGGATGGCCTTTCCCAGCTTCTCGTAACGGGCGTAGCAGCGGCGGGTGGGCTGGGCGATCCACGTCTTGGCGAGTTCAGCGATATCCTCAGCAGTCTGTGGCTTGGACGGTTTGGGCATGGCTGGGAGGAGGGAGAGCCCGCTGCGCTGGGGGGGGCGGTGCGCAGCGGGCCGGGTGAGGGGTTAGACTTCGAGGAAGTCGATGATTTCGGACAGCTCGTTGAGGTTTTTTTCAAGGCGCTCGTTTTCGGTGCGCAGGATCGCGGCAACCGGGGCGATGGGCGGCTGCGGAACAGGGGCGGAAGCCGTCACCGGGTTGCTTTTGGAGTTGGGGCGGCTGACTGGAGCCAGCTTCTCGCGGAGCACCTTGACCAGTTCCGAAAAACGGTCGGTGTTGTTGTTCAGGTCGCGCATTTGAGCGGGGATTTGAGCGGTGGTGGTGGCACAGATGCCTTGAGGTGCGTTCATAAAAAGTAGGGTGGAGGGTGAGGGTGCCTGGATATTTGGAGCCTCCAGGCTGGGCCCCTGCCTTCGCGGTTTTGCTATGCGTTTGGGTAATTGACGTGTTCTGGTGTTCTTAGAACGCGGGGTGCGCCATCGGGGAGGGGATGGCCGGGGCGGTGCCGTTGTAGAGGGTGGCGATGCCGTTGAAGGCGGTCTGGAGGAATTCGACCTCCTTCTTGAACAGCTCGTCGATGATGCGCTCCACCTGACGGAGGGTGTACCAGAAGCGGAGGCTCTTGGTGCCGGTGGGGACGTTGGCGCTGTCCTTGTTGTCCACCAGACGGTGGTAGAGCTTGGCGGTGATCAGGATGCGCTCGCCATTCTGCCAGACGGGGACGGCGATATTGAACTCGGCAATGATCTTGGTGGAGACATCGCCTTTGCGGTCGTCGGTGAAGATGAACTGGGTTTCACCGCTGGCCAGCGTGGTGGCGGACTTGAACACCTGATTCGAATGGGCCTCGAGGCAGGTGGCAAAGCTGAGCATTTCGGCCCCGGTGGGGTTTTCGAAGTCCGGCAGCATTTCGTCAATGAACAGGGCAAACTGCTCCTGCGTCATGTGCTTGTTGTTCATGTCCAGCCAGCGTTTGAACTGGTGGCTGTGCAGGTACTGCACGTTGGCGCGGTGATTGAGCCAGCGGGGGGCATCCTTGTGGTGGTAGTCCAGAAACGCGGTGATGGCCTGCGTGGTGCGGCTGGCGAAGATGACGGTGTTGTGGTTCAAAGACACCGGGTCTTGGCTGGTCTGTGCGTTGACGTAGCTATGGAGGTCCTTGGCGCTGTCGAGTTCGACCACGACGGTGGGGCGGTGAGGGGTTTCCGCAAACTGCTCCAGGCTGTGGATGGCGAGGCCGGGCTGGGCGATGAGGAGAGCGGGGCGGTCAGGCTTGGCGGGCTCAAAGCGGGTGGTGTCGGGCTGGTGGATTTCCAGCGCGAGGGCGGCAGCGACGGCGGCCTCGGGAAGGTTTTCGGAGGAGGCGAGAATTTGTGCGGATTTCATACGGGGTGGTGTTTGCTGTGGTGTTGTTCTTCTTGTGGTTTCTGACAGGAAATAGGAACGGGGCTGGTTAGACCACGCGTGCGGCGGGTTTTTCCGCCGGCACGTCGATGATCGTGGCGGCGGTTTCGTGGAACTTCATGACCTTGAGGGGGAGGCGCTCCTGCTCGGGGTCGTAGGGGGTGAGTTGGCCTCCTTGTGCGACGAACATGCTGGTTTCGGCGCGTTCCTCCTTGGGGATCTTGGCGGAGATGGAGGGAAGGATCGTCATCCGGTTTTTACCACCGGGCTTGAATTTGAGCTTAAGAGTGATTTCTCCGGCTTTGTTGAGGTTGTAGGCTGCCCCGACGACTTCGCGGAGGGTGTCGTTGAATTCGGTGATGAGACTGCCTCCCTCCACGCGGCAGAGGGCGGCGATGGCAGGGCTCTGAATGGCGGCGAGTGGCAGATCGGAAGGTACTTCGATGTGTTGGACTTCGATGGACATTTCGGCCTGGCGATTGGGTGCGAGGGGGGTGCTGGACATGTGGGTGTGTGGTTTGGGGTGGGGGGCTATCAGGGGGCGAAAATGACGGGATCGAGGGTGCTGTGAATGAAGGTTTCCTTTTGGAAATGGAGGGTCGCGAAGCTGGAGAAATGGTAGGAGGTTCCGTCTTCGAGATCGATCCGCGAGCAGTGCAGGGGGATGAGGAAGTCGGTGATTCCATCCAAAGGGCCGCCCACGAGGTGGACTTTTTCGGTGGCGAGGACTGGCGCGGACGAGTGAAGGTCTGAGGCCATGAGGAAGGGCGGCTAGGAGAGTGACCAGCAGGCGAGGAGCAGGCCGGCGTGGATGAGGAGGAAGGCGGCGAAGATCCAGCCTGCGGGATTGATGAAGGACTCGGCGTCCTCGATGGCCTCGGGTGTCAGGGAGCCGTGGAGGCTGGGGAGGGAGCGTGTGAGG
>JAFLEI010000094.1 GCA_017301975.1 Verrucomicrobiota bacterium | reverse complement strand
AAGCGTTGGGCTTGCGCCAGCACCCGGCGAGACAAACTCGCCGCACATTTCCTCTCCCTCATCGAGTTTGCTGCCGTCATCGACTGGCTTCAATACGGCCGATGAGGGTTTTCAAACACCGCCTAGACTCCGCTGCCGCCGGTCATTGCTCGTTCATCCTCCTCGCTCTCGCGGAGGGCTAGGGACAGCCCTCCCTACCCTGCGCTGGTGCGCCAAGCCCCCGCTCAATCCACAAACAGCATCTCATTCCCTGCCAGCAGAGCCTGCGCGTACTGCGCCCACACGGCGGCATCGTTTTCGCGCCCAATCACAAAGGCTTGGGCCACTGCCGCCTCATGCGCGCTTGGCTTCCGCCCAAACAGCCGCGCATACACATCCTCCACATGGTGCTGCATCGCCCATTTGCCGAGGACTTCGGACTGCTGCTGCATGAAGGGGGAATTGAGCGCAAAAAGGCCCTGCAGGGGCGTGATGGTTTCGGTGCGCCACGGATTGTGCGCGCCGGGATCGGGCACGTCGTGGATGCGCAGCATGGGGTCCATGTCCTGGCGGTCTGAGGCCCCGTAGAGGGAGCGGCGGTGATTGGCCGCGTCGCTGATGGATGAGGCGGGGCCGCCGATCTTGAGATCGATCTGCCCGGTGGCGCTGAGGATGGCATCGCGCCAGGATTCCCAGTCGAGGCGACGGCGCAGCATGCGGGTGTAGAGTTTGTTTTCGGGATCGCGCTGCTCGGAGGCGGCGGCGACGCTGCTCTGCTGCCAGGTGGCGGAGTTCAAGATCTCGCGGTGCAGCCACTTGATGGACCAGCCGTGCTCCATGAAGCGACCGGTGAGATCATCGAGGAGCTCGGGGTGCGTGGGGGCTTCGCCGAGGTTGCCGAATTCGCTGGGGGTATCCACCAAGCCGCGGCCGAAGTGGTGCTTCCACACGCGATTGACGATGACGCGCGCGGTGAGCGGCGCGGCGTCTTCCGTGATGGCCTGGGCCAGCTCCAGGCGGCCGCTGCCGGTGGTGAACTTGCGCGGCAGGCCGGTCTTGGAGGGGAACATGGAGAGGAAGCGACGCGGCACCGCAGCGCCGAGGTCGTTCGGATTTCCGCGCTTCATGAGCTCCAGATCACGCGCCATGCCCATGCGGTAGTCCAGCTTGGTGCCGTGCTCTTTTTCCTTGTTCACCACATAGAGCGCGGCCTCCTCCACGGCATTGGCCATGGGCATGTTGTAGTGCGGGGTGGCGGTCTTGAGGGAGGCGATGGCTGCTTCGATTTTCTTCGTCTGCTCCGCCAGGTCCTTCGGCTTCTTTTTCTTGAGGTCGGCCATCTGTTTTTCCATGGCCTCCACCTGCGCCCGCGCCTTGGCCACGGGCTTCCAGAACTCGTCCTTCATCGTGGGCAGCTCGGAGAGCTTCACGGAGGCGAAGACGCCGGCCAGCGCGTAGTAATCCTGCGCGGAGATGGGGTCGGATTTGTGATCGTGGCAGCGGGCGCAGGCCAGCGTGAGGCCGAGGAAGGTGCGGCCGATGGCGTCCACGTGCTCCTCCCATTCATCCGCGACGGTGGTCTTGATGATCTCCGGCGGGAGCTGCAGCTCTTTGAAATACGTGGGGCTCAGGCCGATGAAGCCCAGCGCCACGCGATCCTGCGGGCCGCACTCGGGCAGGAAATCCGTGGCAAGCTGGCGCATGACGAAGCGATCATACGGCATGTCCTCATTGAGCGCCTGCACCACCCAGTCGCGGTAGAGGTAGGAGTATTTGGTGGAGTCCAGCCAGTTGGGGGTTTGATCCGTGTAGCGCGCCAGATCCAGCCAGTGGCGTGCCCAGCGTTCGCCGTAGTGGGGGCTGCGCAGGGTTTCATCCACGGTGCGGCTCCAGTCGGCGGCAGCCTGTCCGGCAGGGGGCAAACCGGTGAGATCAAAGGCCAGCCGGCGCTGCAGCACACGCTCGTCCGCCCTGGGGGCTGGCTTCATGCCTGCGGCCTCCATTTTGGTGAGGATGTAGTAATCGATGCGCGTCTTTGGCCAGGCGGCGTCCTTCACCTGCGGCAGCGGGCCGCGTCGCAGCGGCGCAAAGGACCACGGCACCGGCTTTGGCCCTTCGTCCTTTTTGGCGATGGCCATGCCCGCCGCAGCGAGGAGCAGCAGGGTCAGGCAGAGAGAGCTGGGAGTGGAAAGGCGCACGGGCAAAGTACAGCGTGGAAGGCGTGAAGCTTTCCAGAAAAGAGGTCTTATGAAACGTATTCCGGCCTATGAGGCGTGGCGATGATATGGTATAGCAGAGCCTCAACGGTGGCTGCGCGGGTACGGGCTGGACCGGGAGTGAGTAATGCACACTGCATGAGGATTTTTATTGAGATCGCGATTGGGTCCTACGTCTGCCTGCTGTCATGGATGCTGGTGCGTGGGCTGTGGATGCGGGCGCAGGCGCGGCGGGCGATTTGCGAGGACTTGAGGAGGAGGGGGATCGAGAACGGGCGGCTGCGGAAAGCGACGGTGTGGCAGAGCGGCGGCTCGGTTCCTGCGGGTTGCTGGTCTCTGAGTCTGCACTACGATGTGAGCTATCCGCGGGAGGGGCAGAAGGAGGGGCGCCTGTGGTATGTGGCGCACTTTGTGCCGGTGATCGGGAAGCTGCGCGGACTGGAACTGCTGGTGGAAAACGGGCGGACGGTGACAGAGGAAGAGGAAGCTGGGTCGGGGGGCGGCAGGTGATGCGACGCGCAGAATGGGATCTTTCGGGACCTATCCGCCCTGCTATGAGGGCTCTGTCAAAGGTGTGTTGTTGTTTTCTTTGTCTTTCGTTTTTTTGGGACTTCTGCGGCGAGTGATTCGCCTCGTGTTGAGTGTGTGTTGTTGATGAGATTGGTGACGGCTTCC
>JAFLEI010000093.1 GCA_017301975.1 Verrucomicrobiota bacterium | reverse complement strand
TGGGCGAGGGTGTCGAGGTAGTCGAGGTTGGCGTTTTTGAACACGCCGTCCGTTGTGTGACGATTCGCGGCAAACCAGACGCGGCAGAGGGCTGCGACCGTGACGTCACGCATGGCGTTACGCGTGACGGTGTTTGTGACGTCACCAAAGAGGTCGCGGGCGGTGGCGGTGAGGATGTAGGATTGCGCGGTTTTCCGCAGGAACTCGCCCATGCTGAAGACGCGGGGGTCGGTGTCGAGGTCGGAGCGCAGTTTGATCCATTCGGCCATGGGAGCGGGGAGGGAAGGGGTGGAAGTGAAGTCGGCTACGCGGCGGTGCCGGTGGCTTCCTGTGGCTGCTGGGAAGCGGAGGCGGGATACAAAAGAACCAAGTTCGTCAGTTGTTCGGTCATGGTGTGAATCAATTCGCGCCGCTCTTTTAACTTGGCATCCAAGTCCACGACCTGCTCTGTGATGATCCGAATGCCGGAGAAAAGCTCCCTTTTGGCATGAGTGGCGGCTTCTTCCGGGGTGGAAAAATGACTGTTGTCGTACATCAGCTCGCCGGCGTGCGTGAGGTTGGGCCAGCCGCGTTTCTCGCAGAGTTCTTCGACCACCTGGCCGTCCTTGAAGGTGTAAACGGGCAGCGATGCCGAGAACTCGTCTGGCTCGGCCAGGAGGCGGGCCACGGTGTCCGGATCTGCGGACATGTCTTGCATGTAGCGGCACAGGTCCTCGTTTCCTGATTTACCCAGTTCGCTGCTCCACTTCACCTCGCCTGTTTCTGAGACGTGAATTAAATTGTGGACGTAGCTGGAACCGATGCAGACGCCTTTGTCTGCGTAGCGGGCGATGATGTGACCGATGCGGAAATGCTCTTTGAGTGATTTGAGGCCCATGGGAAGGGGTGGTGGTGGGTTTTGTCGATTCAGGCGTGAGCGGCGGCACCGAGGAGGATGGCGCCGGAGGCGGCGTGGGATTTCCACCAGTCGAGGGTCTTGGGGGTGACGTACTGGAGGAAGCGGAGGCGCTCGGGCTGGTTATGATGGTACTGGGCATGAGCCAGAAAGGTCTGGCGGGCATAATCTTCCCAGGCTGCGGGGTCCTCGCTGACGCGCTGGAGGGCGCTGGCCTGCCATTCGTATCCGGCGTGGTGGAGCGCGGAGACGGTGTTGCTGAGGCTCTGGCCGCGCACGTTCATGACCTCCGCCCAAATGTGCTCGCAGTTATGTCCGCGGAGGGCACAGTGCATTTCTGCGGCCCACCCACTGTAGTCCCGTTGCGGGAGGCTGGGACAAATCATGCCGAAGGTTCTGAATCCCTCGTCCTGGAGCCAGTGCAGGGACTCGAAGCGTTTGGACGGTTTGGCACAGCCTTTTTCAAACGCCGCGGCCTGGGAGTCGTCGAGGGTGCCGGTGGAGACGCCGAAGATCATGCGGCGGCGGACGTCGCTCCGCCAAGCTTGGGAAGGCGTATGATTGACCAGCAGCGCGGCCAGTTTGGGCAGCAGGTTGGACTTGGAGAGCAGGCGGATGTGCCAATTGGTCAATAAAAGGATCAGCACGCAGGCTTCCACTGTCTCCCGCACGAGATCCATGTTGCCGGCACAATCCACAAGAGGGCTGCTGTACACGACGCGCTGGTCGTTCGGATCATTGTACTTGGGCTGGCGGGGCTTTCCTTTGCCGGGGTTGGTGAGGAGCTGGCTGTGGAGGATCTTGAGGGCGTTTTCCCGACGCACGACCATGTCGATGTGGCGGCGACCCTTGGGCATGTAGCCTGCCTTGGCCATCATGGCGACGACAAAGCAGAAGCTGCAGGAGTAGGTGCAGGCATCGCCGAGGGAGAAGGTGGGGCCGTCGCAGAGGAGCTTCTCTTTGAACCCGCTGTCCATGTTGAGGACGGTCTTGGCGGGGCGGAAGAGAACGGGCTTGCCGTTCATGGTCTGGCGGTCGGGAGCGGGTGCGGAGGTGGACATAGGACTAGGCGGCTTGGGCTTTGCGAGTGCGGATGTATTGAGCGATGCGGAGGGTGAAATGATCGCGCTGGAGGGAGAGCAGGGCGGTGATGTGGATGCAGAGTCCCGGGAAGAAACCCACCCCACCCTGTTTTTTGAGCCATGGGTCCAGCTGGTTGCGGATGAAGTTGTCGGTGCCGCGTTCGCAGTTGCCGGCGGCGAGGCTGTCCTCGCGCGTGACCCACGGGGAGCCTGGAGGCGGAGTGCTGCGGAGGCGGGCGAGTTTGCGTTTGAACTTGGTGGCCTCGGTTTTCCCCTCGATGGCCGGATCTTCGAGGACGTGGAAGTCCCTGTTTTCAATGCGACCGTGGACCACGATCAATCCGGGGCTGTTTTTCAGGCGTTCCAACCAGCAGCAGGGGTAGGCGTCAAGATCCCGGTCTGCCTTGGCGCGAATGGTGAGCATTCCGCCGATGACCACGGCCTCATGAGTGAGGAGGTTGTAGCGGAGATCGACGCTGTAATAGGTGTAACTGTCAGCCCCGCGAGAACCTTTGACGGTGATGGCTCCGCGCGTGTGATGGCACCCGATGGAGTATCTTTTGTCCTCCCAAGTGTAAGGCCAGATGGATTGAACCTTGGCGCTGATGCGCTGGGAGAACCGATAAAGGTAATGGGAGGCATAGGGCCAGTAAAACACCAGCCGCCGGTATTCGGGTTTGATGTAGTCGGCGGTGTAGTGGGTGCTCTGCCAGTCTCCGGGGTCTCCGCCGTTGTCGCGGGGGCGCGGCGTCTGGTTCCAGTGGTAGTTATTGAACGCATTTTGCTGGGTGATCTTCATGCCGTTGAGCCGGAGAAACCGGCCAGCGCGGATCTGGAGCATCGTCCAAGCGGCTTCCAGGCGTGAGCCTTTGAAATGCTGCTGGAGCTCCTTTTTGGTGCTGCAGGTGCGAACGATGGCCGCCATGGCGGCGGCGGGGTGGAGAGGGGAGCGTGAGCGGGCGGACATAAGAGAGTGCGGGGTTTTGTCGAGTCAGAGAAGAGGAGGAGAGCGTCAGAAGCCTTCGTTGCGGCGGAGGCGG
>JAFLEI010000092.1 GCA_017301975.1 Verrucomicrobiota bacterium | reverse complement strand
GCACAAGATCATCCGCGTCGCCTTTGGCGTGCTCAAACATGACACTCCCTTCGTGAAGAACTTCGCCAAAGTGGAGGCCTGAAAAAATCTACATCTTCGCTCTTGCGCTGACCATATCTAATTTCCGACGAGCCTCCGGCTCGGAGGCAAGTGGGAAGAAGGCTTGTAGGTATGGCGGCATCATCTTGAATGAGAAGGTCACCGCATAATGCGAGGCTCAACAATTCATCATTCCTCATGCCGGTTTCGTCATTACAAATGCTCACCCCACCTTCACCAGTGTGACCAGCTCCTGCAGGGACGCTTTGGCATCGCCGAAGAGCATGCGGCAGTTGTCGCGCAGGAAGAGGGCGTTTTCGATGCCGGCAAAGCCTTTGCCCATGCTGCGCTTCATGACGATCACAGTGCCGGCTTTTTCGGCTTCGATGATGGGCATGCCGTAGATGGGGCTGGCTTTGTCCTCGTGCGCCGCGGGGTTCACCACGTCGTTGGCACCGATGACGAGGCAGACGTCCACGCGCTCCATCTCGGGATTGATCGTTTCCATTTCAATGAGCTGGTCGTAGGGCACATCGGCCTCCGCCAGCAGCACGTTCATGTGGCCGGGCATGCGACCGGCCACGGGGTGGATGGCAAAGCTGACCTCCACGCCCTTTTTGGCCAGTTCATCCGAAAGCTGCCGCACCTGATGCTGCGCCTGCGCGACGGCGAGTCCGTAGCCGGGCACGATGACCACCCGCCCGGCCATGCTCAGCAGCAGAGCGGCCTCATCGGCCTGCACGGATTTCACACTGCCCGTGGCAGCGGCGGCCGCGCTGGCGGTGGCATCCATCTTGCCAAAGGCGCTGAAGAGCACATTCGTTACCGGGCGGTTCATGGCCTGGCACATGGCCAGGGTCAGGAGGGTGCCGGAGGAGCCGACGAGTGTGCCGGCGATGATCATGGCGACATTGTCGATGGCAAAACCATCCGCCGCGACGGCGAGGCCGGTGAAGGAATTCAGCAGCGAGATGACCACAGGCATGTCCGCGCCGCCGATGGGCATGACCATCAGGACGCCGAGGGCGAGCGCGATCACCAGGAACAAGCCCATGAACACCATGCTGTGCGAGCCCCCGGCCATCGCGAGCGCCAGCAAAAAGCTGCCCAGGAACAGGGCGCCGTTCAGCAACTGCTGCGCGGGATACGTCACCGGTTTATCAAAATGGCCTTCCAGCTTGAAGAAGGCGATGATGCTGCCGGACAGCGACACGGCGCCGATCATGGCCGCGCACAGCATGGAAACCACCAGCTTCAGGCTCGAATCCGCCGTGAGATGCGCGAACTCAATGGCCGCCACCAGGGCCGCCGCGCCGCCCCCGGCACCATTGAAGAGAGCCACCATCTGCGGCATGGCGGTCATCTTCACCTTGTAGGCACCTGCTGCACCAATGACCAGGCCGAGCACGATGCCGACGAAGATCAGCAGCCACTTCCACAGAGAGACGCCGCCGCCGTGCGCGCCATGCAACTGTGGCAGCACCGCCAGCAGGGCGAGCACCATGCCCAGGCCTGCGATGAGATTTCCCCTCCGCGCGGTCTTGGGGGAGGCCAGCAGTTTGATGCCGAGGATGAACAGAACAGAAGCGAGCAGAAAGGCAAAGGAGGTGATCATGGGGGCGGTTGACTTCGTCTATCTCCACTTGGTTCCGGTTGTCTCACTTCTTGCGTTTGAACATTTGCAGCATGCGGTCGGTGACCATGAAGCCGCCGAACACGTTGGCGGAGCCCAGCACGACGGCGGCGAATCCGGCGGCGGACTGGACGAATCCATCGGCCCCGGCCAGCGCCAGCATGCCGCCGAGCAGAATGATGCCGTGGATCGCATTGGTGCCGGACATCAGCGGCGTGTGCAGCATGGACGGCACCTTGGAGATGAGCTCGAAGCCGAGGAAGACCGACAGCACGAAGATGACAAAGATGAGCATTTCCACGGTCATGGCAGGTCAGGTGGAGGTGGCGAGTTTTTCGTTCACAATTTTGCCGCCGTGGGTGACGACGCAGCTTTTGAGGATGTCATCCTCCAGGTTCAGCTTCAGCGCCTGCGCCTCCTTGTCCCAGAACTCCGTCAGCAAGGCGGTGATGTTGGACGAGTACATCTGGCTGGCATGAACCGGCACCCGGCCCGGGAGGCTGGCGATGCCGACAATCTTCACGCCCTTGCGGTCGGTAATCTCGTCCGCCACCACGCCTTCGACGTTGCCGCCGCTCTCGACGGCGAGATCCACCACCACGCTGCCCGGTTTCATCGCATCCAGCATCTCGCTGGTGAGCAGCACCGGCGCACGGCGTCCAAACACCTGCGCCGTCGTGATGACGATGTCCGACTCCGCGCACACACGTGCCATGCCTTCGCGCTGGAGCTTGAGATGCTCGTCGGTCAGCGCCTTCGCGTAACCGCCTTCCGTCTGCCCGGTCTCACCCACGTCGATCTTCACAAACTTCGCGCCGAGGGATTTCACCTGCTCCTCGACGACCGGCCGCGTATCAAAGGCCTCCACCTTGGCACCGAGACGTCTGGCGGTGGCGATGGCCTGAAGTCCCGCCACGCCTGCGCCGATGATGAAAACCTTCACCGGCTTGATCGTGCCTGCGGGTGTCATCATCATCGGGAAAATCTTGCCGGACTGCCCTGCGGCCACAATCACGGCGGCGTAGCCCGCCAGGCTCGCCTGAGAGGAGAGCACGTCCATCTTCTGCGCCCGTGTGCTGCGCGGTACCATCTCCATGCTGATGGCGCTCACACCGCGTGCCGCTAGCGCACGGATGAGTTCAGGCGATTGAAAGGGATCGAGCAGCGCGATGAATACCGAGCCTTCACGCAGGGCGTTTACTTCATCGAGTGTCGGCTTGCGCACCTGGAGGATGACATCTGCTGCGGCCAGCATCGCGGCGCGGTCTGCGCGCACGACAGCTCCCGCCCGTGTGTATTCAACGTCGCTGTGTCCGCAGCAAAGCCCGAGACCGGACTCCACTTCGATCTTTGCTCCCAAAGCCGTCAGCTTGGCCACATGCTCCGGCACCAGGGCGGTACGCGTTTCTCCAGCATGGGTTTCTTTGGGAACAGCGACAGTCATCTGCATGCGAGGAAACGAACGATGAGGAAGACTGACATCTAG
>JAFLEI010000091.1 GCA_017301975.1 Verrucomicrobiota bacterium | reverse complement strand
GCCGGCGACGATACGGTCGTCGTCACCAACACAAACCAGATCCAGGCAGCCGACAAGTTCGATGGCCTGGGCGGCCTCGACGCGATCCAGATCGGCAATGCCGGCGCCGGCGTCAGCGTCAATCTCAGCGCCGCCGCCAGCGACGGCGTGGTTTGTAACTGGAGATAAGCACGTCCGAGCCTGATGTGATCTGAAAGACTGCCTGGCGCACCTAATTGAGTGAACTGCAAAGCCACGTTTCCGATGTCATTCACGGTCTCCCCCATGACACGGAAATAATAACTTGTGCCCAACGCGGCCTGGAAAGCGATGCTGCTGCGTCCCTCCGCGTCCGCGTCGTGACTCTCCGCGACAAGGCTCAGCGCGTTCACTGCGGTTCCTGTATAAACCTCCAGCACCGTGTCGAAGTCTGACCCGAGGGTGTCAAAGCTGAAAAGGCCGGACACTGGGGCGGTCCACTTCCACCAGATCGTTCGATGCATCATGGGATTCCATGGGAACGCGGGATGCCCCGGCTCACCCATCTCGGTGTTCGCACCGAAGTCCACCCAACTCGTGGAGGAGCCATTTGCTGCCGCCCCCAGATCAATAGCGTCTGCAAAAGCGTGGTTTGCGGCCGTTTGGGACACGCTTAGCAGAAAAGCCCCCGAGAAGACGACTCCCGGCGTCCAGCTAGCCCCATCAACTGCGATCTGATATTCCGTTCCGGCAGTTGCGGTGAAGGAAACCGTCCGCGGTGTGCCCCACGACGCACTGCCAACAGGCGTGAGGGCATTCACAGCACTACCGGTGTAAATAGCGAGCATGGCGTTGTTGGCAAAGGTGCCATCGCCAACCAAATAGGCGCTGAAAGTGCCATTCGATGGCGCGACCCAGCGATACCAGACCGACTTGCCACCCGTGTTTCCTGCATGGCTCGGCTCCCCAGCTTCTTTGCTGGCACCATTATTGTAGCCATTCACTTTGGCAAAGGTTCCCGGGAGTAATACGCGGTTTGCAAATTGATCATTAGCCGGTGGCGGGACCGGGTCACTGATACCGAGCTCAAAGTTGCCTCCGTTTGGCATGCTTCCGCTATCAACCGCGATGTGATAGGTCACGCCGGATGCCGCCATGAAATTGGCCGTGTTGCCTCCCGACGTCGCACCCGCCGACACAAGTGCTGCCACACTACTTCCGGTATAAATGCCGATCAGGGGATAAAAAGTCGAATTGGTGACCTCAATGGTCACCTCACCCGAAGAGGGCGCCATCCAGGTCCACCAGACAGATTTTCCCCCAGCGTTGCCCCCGTGATTCGGTTCGCCCGGCTCCTTGGTGGCGCCCGCATTCGTACCCGCAGTGGCGGTCGCACCACTCGGAAGCACGATCCGTGCCCCGAACGCATCGTTGGCAGGCGGCGGAATCACACTGCCAATGTTTAACGTAAAGCTGCCTGAGGAAGGGTTGTAGCCATCCACGGCAATCTGGTAACTTGTTCCGCCCGTGACTTGAAACACCGCCTGCCCACCGAAGGCCACACTGCCAACCTGGGTCAGTGCATTAACACTGCTTCCTGTGTAGATTCCTAAGAGGGTGCTGAAACCATTGTTGGTGGTCCACATGCTCACTTCGCCTGAGGCTGGAGCTGTCCAGGAATACCATACGGAACGCCCCCCGGAATAGCCGGCATGGTTTGATTCCCCCGCCTCTTTGGTGGCATTGTTATTGTTGCCCGAGATCAAACTGAGTCCGCTGATGTTCAATCGGTCAGCAAAGGCGTCGTTCGCTGGTGGCGGAGGAGGAGGCTCTATAGTCAGCGTGATGTTTCCCGATGCCCCGGCCCAACCATCAACAGCGATTTGATACACAGTCCCCACAGTGGCCGACAGAGTGAGAAAACTGGTTCCACCACCACCAGAGTCATCGTCCGATGCTCGAAGTGTGAGCGCATTCACCGCAGCACCCGTGTACACAGCAAGAACAGTGTCGAAATTGCTGCCCATCGTCTTGATGATGTAGGAGCCGGTTGAAGGTGCCGTCCATGTCCACCAAACAGACTTGCCTCCTGTGGTGCCGGCATGGTTGGGTTCACCTGATTCTTTGGTAGCCTCGACATTCGTCCCATTGAGCGTCTGTGGAAAACTTCCTGTGACGGGGGCCCGGTTCGCAAACGCATCGTTTACAGGTGGAACCGCATACAAATTAGAAACTTGGATGAAAACCAGCACACAAAAAACAATAAAATACCTCTTTTTCATATTGGGACTGCAAATGCATTAAGAGAGTTAATCTGACCAAATTCAACTTCCCTATACCAGGTTCGAGAGGCTTTGTTACAAGGTTTTTTCCAATCCTTCGCCAACCTAGTGAAATCAACCAATCCGCGCAACTTTATGCCTGCCGAGTTGTTTGATGAACTATCCCAGCCATGAAGACGCGCTATTTTGCTTTTTTTGCCTCAGTTTTGCTCACTATCGGCCTCCGTGCTGAAAACGAGGTCTATCGCACCTGGACCGACTCACAGGGGCGTAAACTGGAGGCCACGTTTCGCGGCATTGAGGACGGCCAGGTGTTCTTGCAAATCCGAAACGGCTACGTTTACCGCCTGCCGCTCGACAAACTCTCCGCAGCGGACCAGGAGGCGGCCAGAACGCTGAAGCCGCAAGGTCTCGGCATCCCGGCAGACCCGAATCTGGCCCAGGCCGCCGCCCGCATTGACATGTTGGTGGACGCCGGGCTCGCCAAGGCGGGCCAGAAGCCCAATCCACTGGCCTCCGACGAGCAATTCGTGCGCAGGGTCTATCTAGACATCGCGGGCCGCATCCCGACACGCGAGGAGGCGCTGGAGTTCATCACCGACACGAGCGTGTCGAAGCGTGCGAAGGTCATCGACAAGCTGCTGAACTCCGAAGGCTACCGGAGCCATCTTTTCAACTACTTCGCCGACATGCTGCGCGTGGCCGATGTGGCCCAAAAAGCGCGCTTTTATACCTATCAGGACTGGTTGAAGGGCCAGATCGCGGAAAACACGCCGTGGGACAAGCTCGTCTTCACCATGATGACCGCGGACGGCAAGCTGCTCGACAACGGCGCGACCGGTTACCTGCTGCGCGATGCGGGCATGCGTCTCGACAACCTTTCCCTCACGCTCAGCACCTTCCTCGGCGCGAATGTGTCCTGCGCGCAATGTCATGATCACCCTTTCGCGGACTGGACGCAGCGGCAGTTCTATGAAATGGCCGCGTTTTTCGGCGCCACGGAGACCTATGGCACGCGCGGCAGCAAAGGCTACGGCATGCAGAACATGCGCCGCGTGCTCGCCAGCATTGATGACCGCCGCATTCAGCAGCAGGCGAAAAACATCCTGCGCGTGAACGCCATGGCCGTC
>JAFLEI010000009.1 GCA_017301975.1 Verrucomicrobiota bacterium | reverse complement strand
AACACACCCCCAAACACTAGGCGAAAAAACTCGCCGTAGTCTCCCCCAAAAAAAGGAACACGAAGAAAAACAACAACTCACCTTTGACAATGCCCTCATAGCAGGTCGGCCGTGTTTGGCGTCGAAGGCGTTTCAATACTCCCCGACATCCTCCGCCAAACCGCCCGACTGCGAGGACGTCCGTACTCCACAAAGCCACTCTCAGGCCGACAGCCAGCCACCCTGGGAGCGCAGCTTGTCCTTCGATGCTTCAGCGAAGAATGGGGTACTCACCAATTCCGCTCCCTGCAGCGCCGATGAGCCCTCCCTCACCTCCCCAGCGCCTTCGCCGCCGCATTCTGAAACGCCTCACGCACCGGGCTCGCATCACTGTTCGGAAAGTTCGCCCGCTGCACCATCAGCACATAAATAAGCTCCTTCTTCGGATCAATCCACGCCTGCGTCCCCCACGCACCGCCATGACCAAAAGTGCCCGGCGAAAGCATCGCCGCCAGCCCCTCATGCGACTCCTTCAGCACGCACACACCGATGCCCCATCCGTAGTTCTTCCCATGACTTCCAAACTCCGCCTTTTGGAAAAAGCCGCATGGCAGATCCCCCGTATGCACAGACGAGAGAATCTTCACCGCCTCCGGACTCAGGATGCGCTTGCCCTCCAGCGTGCCGCCATTCAGCAGCATCTGGCAAAAGCGCGTGTAATCCTTCGCGCAGGAATACAGCCCGCCATTGCCCTGCGGCGGGCGCCCGCGTTTGCCGAAGTCACCACGCGGCGGCACGGCCTCCAGTTTGCCGGTGTCCTTGTTCTTCGCATACCCCGTGGCAACAGTGCTCCACTGCGCATCCGTGGGATAAAACGTCGTGTTCGCCATGCCCAGCAGATCAAACACCCGTTTCTGCAAAAACTCATCGAATGTCATCCCGCTGATCACCTCCACGATGCGTGCCCCCGCATTGATGCCTGACTGGCAGTACTGCCATTTCTCACCCGGCTCGAACTGCATTGGCGTCGCCATCCAGATCGGCACCAGATCCGCCAGCGTGTGCGCTGCGTCGGCCTTCGGACCCTTCGCCTCCCCCAGCCCCGAGGTATGCGTCAGAATCTGCGTAATCGTGAGATTTGCCGCCTTGCCCGAAGGCGTTTTCAGTCCCGCAAATTCCGGCAGATACTTCGCCACCGGCTCCGCAATGTTCAGCTTCCCCTCGTCCTGCAGCATCATGATCGCCACCCCCGTCACCGGCTTCGTCATCGAGGCAATCCAGCACATCGTGTCCACACTCATGACCTTCTGCTTCCCGATGTCCGCCATCCCGTTCGCCTCCAGATGCACCACCCCATCCTTCCTCGCCACCACCGTCACCACCCCCGCCACCTCACCCTTCTCAATCATCCCCTCCATCGCCTCCCCAATGCCAGGAAGTTTTGGTGTGTCCGCGAAAGCGATCAACGAAAGAAGGAAAGGAAAGAGAAGCGTGCGCATGGTGGTGAGGGCTGTTAAACGGAGCCAAGACACCATTGTTGTCGGCTTGTGCTCCCAGCGCGAAATCGTGAAGGCCAACGGCCTTCAGTATGATAGCCCAGAGATGCCGAGCCTTGGCAAGTGCTTCCCTGGGTAGGCACACCACAATCCGGGAAGCAAACCCATCGCTCCGCCACACCACGCCATTCACCAGCAGCGTCTCCAACATGTTCCGCCGCGCACCTGCATCGCAAGCACCCAGACCACCATTGCACGGACGAGACCCTACAAAACACACACCAACCGCACTAAAAGTCAGTGCCATTCATTAAGACTTTGTTAGTTTTGCAATCATGACCGTCACCCTACCACCAGCTCTGGACGCTCTTCTAGCCAGGAAAATGGCCTCCGGAATGTATGAGGATGAAGGTGAAGTCGTACGCGAGGCACTGCGACAGAAAGAATTCCGCGAATCCTCGCTGGACCTCCTGCGTCAGGAGACCATTTTGGGTTTTGACCAACTGGATCATGACGATGCCGTTGAGATGGATCGTGACACTTTCATGAACCATTTCCGCAATCGCAGGCTGTGCGCATGATGTTTCGGTTGCCCATAGCGCCTAGTGCCGCGTTGAGCCTCATCTCGTGCCCCGGCACTAGTTCTGCCTTTGTGAATTCATTGGTGCTGTAGCGGCTGGAGCTTTCTGGTCGGACGAGTTTATCGATTCAGATTTTGCACCTTCATTTTGTTCGACAGCAGGTTTCGAAGTCGACTCCTCAACAGGCGATTCGGAGATTGTGGTCTTTACCGACATGTTTTTGGATTCGGGTGTTGCAGCATTAGACGGGGCTTTAGTTTTGGGTTCTGCTTCCAATTTCCACGAGGCAAGTGTGATAGGGATGAAAGTGGATTTTGTGATTTCATCGCCTGACAGAAGAGTGAAGCCCGGCAGCAGCTTTGTTTCATCCTCACGAAGTGTTTTGCAAATGAGCCCAGCTTGAATTGAGTCAATCAGAACAAATTTGGTACCCGCGAGACGAAAAAAATCTCTCTGCTTTTCAGCATTGGCGCCGCCTAATTTCTCCGCATAAAAAGCCATCGCTGGGAGGAGCATGACAAATGCAAACAGTTCAAATCCAAGATTTCGTCTAACTATATCATAAACATCAGAAACTTCTTCAGAAGCAGATGTTTTTCTTTTGGATTTCAACATCCAAGCGACCAAAAAAAAGATAACGAGCATGATGCCCGCAAAAATCCCCATGCCGATAACGAACGACGACCAAGAAACTGCAAATAGACTGGTTAAGATCGCATAAAGTGCATAAAGAGTGAAGGTCAAAAAACACACGACCTTCATCCAGTTTCCTTTTAATTTGATCACATTGAGCATTGCGAACGGCACATTCGCAAGGAGGATGATAGAAAATAAGCTTGAAAAAACAGCCCCTCCAGCGCGAAGGCAGTCGTTCAGATCTACGGATACTAAGTGCTTGGGCAGACCATAGGAAAAGTAAGTGCCTAACTTGTAGTTGTATGCTGCTGCATAACTAAAACACGTCAATGCAATCAATAGCATTCCCTCGCCAATACCCGACACCAATCGGGTTACGAAGGCAGGGATTGGTGCTTTAGCAGCATTATCGACAGGCGGCAAAACAAGCGCTTGGTCTTTTGAGGTAGAGGCGTCCATTTGCGTAAGATACGAATAATTAATGTTAGGCCTACTGTGTGCCGGTTCTTTTTGATAGGAAAGCCTATAAAATCACCCAAACAACACCATCTGCCCCGCGTCCGCGTCACTCACCGCCTTCTTCCTCACCTTAGCCGGCACACTCGTCGCCACCGGCACCTCCTTCACGCTCTCCGCAGGCTGGTGCCCCGCTTCAAGCTGCTGCAGCACTTCCTTCGCGCGCTCAATCACGCCCTCCGGCAATCCCGCGAGCCTCGCCACCTGGATCCCGTAGCTCTTCTCCGCGCACCCGGGGATGATCTTCCGCAGAAAGATGATCTGCTGGTTCCACTCCTTCACCGCCACGTTGTAATTCTTCACCGCACTCCGGCTCTGCGCCAGCGCCGTGATCTCATGGTAGTGCGTCGCAAACAAACAGCGCGCGCCAATGTGGTCATGCAGATGCTCCGCCACGCTCCACGCGATGCTCAGTCCATCAAACGTCGAAGTCCCGCGCCCGATCTCATCCAAGATCACTAAACTACGCTCCGTCGCATTGTTCAGAATGAGCGCCGTCTCATTCATCTCCACCATGAACGTACTCTGCCCGCGCGCGATGTCGTCACTTGCGCCGATGCGCGTGAAGATGCGGTCCACCAGCCCCACCTCCGCGCTCGCCACCGGCAGGTAGCTTCCTATTTGCGCCATCAGCGTCAGCAGCGCCGTCATGCGCAGATACGTGCTCTTACCCGCCATGTTCGGTCCCGTGATCAAAATCAGGCGGCTCTCCTCCGGCTCCAGCGTGATGTCATTCGGCACAAAGCGCTCACCACTCGTCAGGTTCTGATCCAGCACCGGATGCCGCCCATCCCGAATAAACAGATTCCGCGTCTCGTTCAGCACCGGACGCGTGTAGTTAAACAATCGCGCCGTCTCCGCCAGCGATCCCACCGCATCCAAAATCGCGATCGTCTCCGCCGTCTCCTGAATGTGCGCCAGATGCTCCAGCACACGGCCACGCAGCCCCAGAAACTCCTCATACTCCAGCGCCTTGCTCCGCTCCTCGCTGCCTAGGATCTTGTCCTCCATCCGCTTCAGCTCGTCGGTGATGTATCGCTCCCCATTCACCGTCGTCTGCTTGCGATGGTAGTCGCTCGGCACACTGCCCACGTTCGCCTTCGTGATCTCAATGAAGTACCCAAACACCGCGTTGTACTTAATTTTGAGACTCTTGATCCCCGTCCGCTCGATCTCCCGGTTCTGCAAATCCGCGATCCATTGCCGGCCCAGCGTCGAGGCCGCACGCAGCTCATCCAGCGCAGGCAGATAGCCCTCGCGAAAAACCCCGCCCTCCTTGATCTGCATCGGCGGCTCATCCGCGATCGCCCGCTGAATCTCCTGCGAGATCGCAGTCAGATCATGCAGACGCGCCAGCAGGAGTGGGATCATTCTGATCCCACCTTCAGCAGATTCATCCCCCGCATTTCCCGACACAATCAGCTGCTCCAGCGCGGCACGCAAAGCCGGCACCACCTCCAGCGAAGACGCCAGCATCAGCAAATCACGTCCATTGCCGCTGCCCTGGCTCAGTCGCGAGCTCGTCCTCTCCAGATCGCGCACCTCCTTCAGCAGCGTGCGGATCTGGCTGAAAAGCATGCTCTCCTCCAGCAGCGCCGCGATCATGTCCTGCCGCTGCGTCAGCACCTCCAGATCCCGCAGCGGATGCAGCACCCAGTGCCGCAGTTTGCGCGCACCCATCGGCGTGCACGTGCGGTCCAGCGCGCTCAGCAGCGTGTGCGCATTGCCACCACGTGCCGTCACCAGCTCCAGATGGCTCTGGCTCGCCGCATCGATCAGCACCACATCGCTAATTTGAGCATGCCGCAGCCGCTGGATGTGCTCCACACTCCGCCGCAGTTGAAACTGCAGATACTGCAAAATGCAGCCCGCCGCACCGATCGCCGCACTCAGCCCCTGGCAGCCAAAGCCATCCAGCGACTGCACCTTGAAATGCTGCGTCAGACTGTGCTGCGCCTGATCAATCAAAAACAAATAACCCTCAATCGCCTGCGCACAGCTCGGACTGCCCAGCGCCGCGATCAAGTCCCCCTGCTCCTCGCTGTAAAGCAGCTCGCTCGCCTGCAGTCGCTCCAGCTCATCCGCGAGCTCCGTCGTATCCTTGAACTCCGCCACCTCAAACTCACCCGTCGTGTGGTCCACATACGCCAGGCCCAGCTTCTTCCCCTCGCGAAACACCGCCGCCAGGTAGTTGGATCGGTTCGAGTCCAGCAGGTTGAGGTCATTGATCGTCCCCGCGCTCAGCACCTGCGACACCGCACGCTCCACGATCTTCCCCGGCACCGGGTCCGTCGTCTGCTCGGCGATGGCCACCCGCTTGCCCGCCTTGATCAGCTTCGCGATGTATCCCTGCGATGAATGATGCGGCACCCCGCACATCGGCACCCCGTTGCGCTTCGTCAGCGCCACATTCAGAATCGGCGAGGCCGTCTTCGCATCCTCAAAGAACAGCTCATAAAAATCCCCCAGCCGGAAAAACAGCAGAACATCCTCCGGCAGCTCACGCCGGATGGCGAGGTACTGCTTCATCATGGGAGTGGTGGTGGCGTCAGACATGGGAGGGCTCAAGAAGTCAAGAGCATGGTCTCTAGGTCAAGAAAGAGTCGCCACTCGCCTCGTGCTCAGCCCCCATTCAACGCCTGCGGTGCCAGACCAAAGTCATGCAGGCGATCAACAGCAGCAGACCACGGCCAGGCTCAGGCACGACGACCAAGACTCCCGCTGACTCGAAAAGGCTGGTATCCCAGAGCAGGCCCGTGCCCAGCGTGGGCAGCAGGAGATCCAGCCCCGTCTCTGTGCCATCTCGAAAACGATTGCCCACCGTGAAAGTATTGAGATTGAGGCCGGCGGCGGACCAGTCGATGAGGTTAAAGACATCGCCAAAGACACCCGTGTACCCGCCCGTGAGAGTCACGGTGATGCCGCCGTTGTTGTTGAGCGTGAGCGTCCCGGTGGAGGCGATGAGGTCATGCCCCCCGCTGTTCCCTGCCAGGAAGCCGCTAAAGTCTGTGCTGATGTGATCGACCCAGGTGGCGGTGTCGCTGCCGTAACTGACGAACGTGGATGCGGCGTTGTCGGTTGTGCTGCCCACCTGAAGCAGGGCACGGTCCACACGGGAGGCCGAACCCGACAGCGTGAGGTTTCCCAGCACATACAGCGTGCCGGTTTGATCTCCCACGGTGCCAGCGGAAGCAAGGCTGTTGGTGACACTGGAACCGCCGGGTTTGAGGACGCCGGTGCTGTTGGTGGTGCCCACGTTGCTGCCCACGGTGAACGTTGCTCCTGTGCCACCAATAGTACCAGCACCCGAAATGACGGCATCACTGGTGTAAGCGGTCCCGGTGCGCTGGCTGATGTCAAAGGTTGCTCCGGCTGCGACATTCACCCAGGCGGCGTCATCCATGCTGCCGTCCGCGACCAGCGACAGGGTGCCCGCCGTCACGCTGACATTGCCGGTGTTGGTGTTGACGCCCTTGAAGATGAGTTTTCCGCCCCCTTCCTTCGTGAAGGATCCGCTGCCCGCGACTTCGGCCTCAGCCTCGAAAGTGGCGGTGCGGCCGGTTTCGACCTCGATGCTGCGAAGGGTGGGATCCGTGCTCGCACCGGCACCGTTCAGGGTGATGGTCACGTTCTGGTTGGTGAGGTCGGTGTCAGAGATGTTGCCAATGGTGCCCCCCTGCCAGTTGTAGATGGCGGTGCCGTCTCCCTGGCTGAGGTCACGGAAACGCATCGTGGCCGTCCCGGATTGATTGAGGGTGCCCTGGGTGCTCAGCGGCGTCAGGCCCGCAGTGGTGTAGTTGGCTTCGGCCATGAGGATGGTGTCAGCCACGATCGTGCCCACGGCGTACGTCAGCGTGCCACGACCGTAGCCATTGCTGCTGGTGCCATAACCAATGCGGCCGAGGACCAGCAGATTGATCCGCATGTCCACAGCAGCAGCGCTTGAGAGGTTCAAGGTGGAATTGTTGGGGGTGCCGGTGCCGATGGTGTCGTTGTCACCGATGAAAAGATTGGCACCCGTACTGCCACCCTGCTGACCACGGAGCGTGAAAGAACCCCCGCTGCCGATGGTCACATCCGCCCTGGAGCGAATCCCGCCGATGGTGAAGGTGTCCACATGGATCGTCGTGGTGCCGGAACCGAGATTCAGGGTGGAGGGATTGGTGGTGTTCACCACACCCGTAGGGCAACTGCCGATGAGAATCGAACTGGCCGTGATGGAATTGACGCCGTTGGAAAGGGTCAAAATTCCCGTGGTCGTGCGGCTGTTCGGATTCGAGATGCCACCATTGAAAACACCCATTTGAATCTGGCTGACATTGATGGTGACAGACGAGGCAGCGGAAAAATTGACGCTGCCGACCGTGTTGCCCGTGGCCACGCCTGCGGTGGGATCACGAAACCCGATGAGGATGAAGTCGTCCCCGCCGCCGTCGCCGATGTTCACCGCACCGCCCAGAACCGTCAGCGTGGCGTTCACCTCCGGAGCGCTGTTGTACACTCCGCCCACCACAAGGGACTGGAGGTTCATCCCGTTTTGGATCGTGGAGGTAAGAGTCCCGCTGGTGACGCTGGCCGTTTGGATCAGGTAAAGCGCCTCGGTGGTGTTGGCCGCGATGGTCTGGAAATTCATGGCCCCCTGATTGACCACGGTGACTCCCGTGTAGGTCGGTGCTGCGCTGAGGGTGAGTGTGCCCGTCCCAGTCTTCGTCAGGCCGCCATGGCTGTTGTTCCCGATCGCGTTGGCCAGCGTCACGTTGTTCGCTCCGACATCAAACACGCTGCCGACCTCAAGGAGGTAACCCCCGAAGTTGGGTGTGAGATAGACGGAGGCTCCGGACAGTTCCACCGCTCGTGAACCAGCGGTGATGTCGGTGGTGTTGCCAGCACCCCAGCGCAGGGTGCCACCGCTGAGGCGTACCATGCCGCTGCCGAGATTTCCTGCGGAGGCACCGAATTCGAGGATGCCCTGGTTGATCGTGGTCACGCCGGAGTAGTTGTTGGCACCGCCGAGGATGAGCGTGCCCGCACCGGTCTTGGTGAGACTGGTGGCACCGCCATTGTCGAGGATGGCGGACTGCACGGTCAAAGTGGCACCGGTGGCCGCTGCGTTTGAAGAAGTGATGTGAACGACGAGTTCGTCATTACCAGCACCCGAAGTGCCCGCCTGAATGGAGTCATAGCCGCTTAGCACGACATCATTGTCCGTGGCCCCGGCGGTGACGAGAAGCCCGCCGCTGGTGAGCGTGAGAGTGCTCCCCGTACCACCAGCCAGATTGATCGAGCCGCCGCTGCTGACGATGCGCAGGGAGTTCAGCGTTTTCGTGCCGAGAGCTGAGGCCGTGGCGCTGAGGCTGAGGTTGGCATCAGTGGCGGCCGTGCCGTAGTTCGTGGCATACTCAGCGGTGGTCAGGGTGCGCAGGCTGTTGCCTGTCGCACTGTCCACCGTCAGAAAGGTGTCACCCACACCTGTGGGGCTGTTTTCACCGATGGCGAAGGCCAGAATCTTCAGATTCGTCGCACCGGGGGTGGTGCTGGTGCCGACGAGGTAGCTGTTGATGGCCGTGGCGGTGGTGAACGTGACACGGGTGGCATCGGTGACGGCGCTGGGAGATCCGCCAAGATTCGGGCCGCGCACCACCAGGGTCGAACCGTTGGTGCGGCTGAAGGAGGTGGTGGCACCGAAAGCCAGGGCGGTCAGAGCAGTGGTCGTGGTCGCTGCCGTGTTGTCCAGGGTCAGGATGTTCGCCCCCCCGGCCAGTCCGAGGCTGGCGACGGTCTCCGTACGCGTGCCGTTTTGATTGCTGGTGACACGGAAGCCGTCTCCGGCGGTGCCTTCCAGAATGATCGCGGCGTTGTTGTTGATCTTGTTGATAACGGCGGAAGTGCTGTTCTGCTCGGAGCGCAACTGACCACCGCGCAGACGGATCGTGTTGATGGAGGTGAAGCCGGCGTTTGCGCCGGTGAGATCCATCAAACCGCCCAGCACGGCGAGTTCACCGCTCATGGTGTGCTCGACACCAGTGCTGGTGGTCAGCGTGCCGCTGCCCTGTTTGATCAGCGTGGCGTTGGTGCCGGTGATGCGGGCCAAAAGGGTCGTGTTCCCGGTCTGATTGACCGTCAGCACCCCGCCCGTGCCGAGGCGGATTTCTCCCCGGCCCACCTCCGCGTACGTGTTGTCTCCGCCTGCCCCTCCGCTCAGGTTCCCGACTCCTTCACTGCCGCCGTTGAGGTCCAGCACCGCGCCGTCCGTCATGGCGGCTCCGCTGGCGATCGCAAGCGTTCCATAGTCGGTGATGGCATTGCCGCCGCTCACGCGGACGAGGCCCTGAATGTTCACCTGGCTGGTCTGGCTGGCGCTGCCTGTGGCCAGGTGGCCGATAAGGTTGTTGCTGCCGGTGAGGAGAATCCAGCCGGGACCGGCAAACGTGAGATGCTGCGCCTGCAGGCTCTGTGGCGTGTTGTTGGAGCCGATGTTGGCAGAGATGGTCAGCATGCCGGTGGAAAGATTCGTGATGATCAGTTCCGAAGACTGCCCGCCAATGGCCTGTTGCGTCATCAACTGACCGCCGCTGAGAGTGGTGTTGCCCGTCACGTTGTCGCTGACGAGAAGGGCGCTGGCACCGAGCGTGAGGGCACTGCCGGCGTTGTTCAGAGTCAACGTGCCACCAGCCGGGGCGTCGAAAATAAGGCTGGCGATCGTGTTGGTGCCCAGCGTGCCGGAGGCGGCTCCATTCACGACTGCATGATCGGTTGCCGTCCATTGTGAACGGTCGTTCTGGACGCTGCCGACGGCGACGATTGCATTGCTGCCGTCCTTGGCCGCCCAGCGATTACCGTCCACCGTGGCCCAGCCTCCGAGGATGCCGGTGCTGCCATTGACGGTTCCGCCGCTGGCCGTGATCACGGTTTTGGACCAGTCATTGGAAGCGAAATCCACCACACCAGCGCCGATGCTGCGAGACAGGCCGCTCGCGAGAGTCACGGCAACCGTCTGCCCGTTGCTGACCAGCGAAAAGGTGCTGTTGGCCCGCACGATCGCGAGAGAGCCCATGGTTTCAGCGCTGGCCGCAGACGTGTTCCCCCAAAATTCCAAGATGCCACCGCGCAGGTTGGTCACTGCAGTGTCGCTGAGCCGGCTGTTGCTGTTGTTCATGCTGTAGTCCAGCACCAGACTGCCACGGTCCACACTGGTGGTCCCGGTGTAGGTGTTCACCCCGCGCATGACCATGGTGCCGATGGACTGCTTGACGATGCCGCGAGCGCTGCCGTCACCATTGGCGATCCCCACCTCCACCAGCAGGTCCATGGCCGACTGGGTTTCATTGACGATGAAGGTGCGATCTCCATACAGTGCGAGCGTGGGCGAGAAGCTGCCGCCGCCACCTGCGTTGATGATCGCTCCGTCGCTGGTGGGATGCACGTAGGTGAGGGAGTTCAGCCGGAAGGAAACGGCGGATGTGTTGTCCAGCGTCAGGATGCCGACGCCATTGACCCCGGCTGATCCAGCAGCCAGCCCGAAGATCACCTGCGCTGCGGCCGCGTTGGAAGTGTTCACCTTCAACGTGCCATTCATGATGCGCAGGTTGCCCGTGAAGTTGTTCGCACCATTAAAGGTCAGCGTTCCCGCGCCGTCCTTTTGGATGGAAGAGCCGGAAATTATGCCGTTCACCGTCAGGTTGGTATCTGCGTCCGTGTCGAAGGTGAGCGTGCCCGTGTTGCTGACAGCGCCCAGTGAGACGCTGCCGGACGTGTTGGACAGCTTCAGCGTACGATTGGTCGTTGAGGTGATCCCCCCGGTGATGCTGATCCCGCCAGTCCCGGCCAGCGTGAGGTCCGCGTTGAGCGCAACACCACCGGCCACCGTCAGCGTGCCAGCGCCCGTGTTGCTCCAGCTCTGCTTGGCGCTTACTGCCAGACTGGAGTTGATGAGCTGGGAGCCGCTCTGCACGTCGATCCCGGACGCACCCAATGTGAGCAGGTAATCATCCAGCGTTCCCAGCGTGGTGCCCGCCGAGGCATTGCCATTGAAAACCAGTCCCAGTGCGCTCTGGGCTGCTCCCAGTGTGGTGATGGCGTTGGTAAAAACATCCGCGTTGAAAAAAGCCCGGTCCCCGGTCCCCGGCGCCAGGGACGGCGTGCTGCCCCCGTTAAGCGCGCTGGTCCAATTCTCGACATTCGCCCAATCCCCGCTGCTGGAACCATCCCAATAAATGTCTGCGGCAAAACAGGTGGAGGACAGCAGGAGGCAGGAAAGAAGAAATCGACACATCAGGATAGAATCAAACGAAGTTGCCAGAGATAACGCACGACCGATTTGGCTCAGTTTTTGGGGGGCAAAATGCTCGGGATTCCAATCCGGCTGTCAATGCACAGATTGACCACTAAAGACGCGCCCTATGAAGAGGTGATTGCTTGCGCTCATTGCTTGCCATGCGGGAAGGGCGTTTGAGAGCCGACGAATCTCGAAGGGTGGGCGGCCCCGCCGACGTTCTCCACGCATGCCCTCCCGCCGTCGTTTTCTTCAAGCCTGCACCGCAGCCACCCTGCCACACCTCGGCGCCCTGGCCGCCGAGGGCACCAAGCCCTTCTCATTCCTCCTCCTCGGAGATCTCCACTACGACAGCCTCGCTCACCACGACATGAAATGGCTCGATGCCCACCACGCAGGCGACCTCAGCCAGATCCAAAACTACTCCCGCCTCACCACTGAGGTCATGCCCGGCATGTTCGCCGCCATAAAGCAGCGCATCGCCGCCCTGCGCGACTCCACCGCACCCCCCGCCTTCGTCCTCCAGGTCGGCGACTTGGTCGAAGGCCTCTGCGGCAGTGCCGAGCTCTCCGCTCGCCAGAACCGCGAAGCCCTCGCCTTCGTCGCGCAGGCCGACCTCGGCATCCCCTTCGTCTTCACCAAAGGCAATCACGATGTCACCGGCGACGGTGCCAAAGAAGCCTTCGACGAAGTCCTCCTCCCCTTCATGGCCCAGCAGGCCCGCACTCTCGACGCCGCCACCACCCACACCCAGGCAAATCACACCCTCACCTTCGGCGACTCCCAGTTCGCCTTCTTCGATGCTTACGACAAAACCAGCCTCGAATGGCTCGAAGCCGTCGCTACAAAACGCACCGCCAAACACCTCTTCGTCATCATCCACCCGCCCGTCGTCCCTTACGGCGCACGTGCCACCTGGCATCTTTACGCAGGCGAAAAATCAAAAGCACAGCGCGCCAAGCTCCTCGATCTCCTCGGGCATCAGGAGGCCATGGTCCTCGGCGGCCACCTGCACAAGTTCAGCGCCATCACCCGCCTCGCAGGCGGAAAAAGTTTCTCCCAGCTCGCGGTCAGCAGCGTGGTCTCCGCCTTGAATCAAAAGCCCAAGGACGTCCTCCACGGCATGACCGCCTACACCGGAGATCAGGTCAATCTTGAGCCCAGACACGCCCCCGAGACCGCACAGCTTCGGCGCGAGATCTACGCCAGCGAACGCCAGCAGGTCACCTCCTTCGACTATGCCGATTCAGCAGGCTATGCCGTCGTCACGGTCAATGGATCCCAGGTGGAGGCCGCTGTTCATGCAGGGTCACAGTCAGCAGCCTTCCAGACACTGAAGATTTCAGTGTAGCGAAGTGTGCGCTTGATCAGCCGCAGCATGTTTGCAAAATACTCCACTATGAACCAACCCCAGCGCGAAGCCCTGTTCGACATTCTCAGTCTCTCCATCTATGCCGACGCGCACATCTCGCTGACTGAAGATCGCCTGCTGGAGTCCGCCTTTGTCGCCGAAGGCTGGGATTCGGAATACCCCAAGAGCCTCTTCATCGACGAGTCCCTCGCCCGCGCCCGTGAGGCCGCCGAGAGCGACGACGCCATGTTCGACTACATCAATGAAAAGGCCCAGGCCTTCACCACCAAGACCGCTCAAAAGGAAGTGCTCGGCGTGGTCAAAAACATCCTCAAAAGCGACGGCGAAACCCACGAGGAAAACGAGTTCTACAACCTCCTCGTCCAAGCCCTTCCCAAGGTCGGCAAGTAATCCCGGCTTGGATTGTCCGCCTGTAGGATGGGTGTGGCGACAGCCCGCCCGTCCATGAGCGTGAGAAAACACCCACTGCCTCACGCACTACCACAGGCTGGCAGTTTGCCACGCTGCCCCAGACTGCTCTGCTGCACCCCTACTTCCCCACCGGCTCCCCCAGTTGCTTCTTAAAGAACGCAGCCGCAAGATCCACCGTCTCCGCGCACCACGGATCACTCATCCAAAACGGATGCGGCGCATCCTTCAGCGTGTACACCGCCGTCTCAATCCCCAGCGCCTTCAGCTTCTCCATCATCTCCGCACGCCCGATTTTGAGCGAGTCCTTTTCTCCTTCGATGAAAATCGTCGGCGGCACCCCCGCGCGCACATGATGGATGGGAGACGCCGCCAGATACACCTCCGGTTTCTCCTGCTCACTGCCGCCAAAAAACAGCGTCGCGCCCTCGTTCTTCTTCCCCCGGTTGGCCTCCACCACATCCATCGTCGCCGCCATCACAATGCACGCCTTCACCTTGCTGGATTGCTCCTTGAACGGCCCCTCGCCTTCAAACTCAGGCAGTCCCGTCGTCATCGCCGTCAGCCCTGAGAGATGCCCGCCAGCCGAGCCGCCCATGCAGCCGATGCGCTCGGGGTCAATTTTGAGTTCCTTCGCATGCGCGCGCAGGCAGCGCAGCGCCGCTTTGCAGTCGTGCAGCGCCGCCGGGTATTTCGCTTCCGTGGAGAGGCGGTAGCTCACCAGCGCCGTCACAAATCCACGCTGCGCCAGCCGTTCCATCATCGGCTTGTCAGCCTCCACCTGCCGCGCCTTCCAGCCGCCTCCATGAATGTCCAGAACGCAGGGCCATGTGCCCTCCGCATCAGGCACATAAACATACAGCTCCACCGTATGCTCAGGATGCTTCTCGACCTCGATCGTCTTCAGCGTAAACCCCGCCGGAGTCTGCGGCGTGAGCTTTTTCCACTTCGGGCCGTTGGCACTGGCCTTCACCGCCGGCTTGGGATCAGCTGCGTGCAGAGAACTGAGTGCGAGAGAAAGCGCGAGGCAGAGGGAAAAGCGAAAACGAAAATGCATGGGCCATCCATAACGCCCGCACCACCTCGGGTCCTAGCGTCATTTCTTCGCTCTCGGCACCGGTTCCATGTCCGTCGGGCGTTCGGAGGCCTTGCGCAGCGTCTTCTTTTTCGGCGGCGGAGCACTGGGGTCAAACGGTTCCCCGCCGACCACCTGGGCACCGCCGTTGGTCATGATCAGCGAAGGGCGGTTGCCTTCCGGATCTTTGTAGTATGAGCGCTGGTGGATCTTCGCGTCCGGATTCACCACCACGTGGCAGAAAACGTGCGGCATCGCCAGAAACAAAACATGCAGCTTGTTGTGCACGTCGATGCTGATCTGCGGCTGCACCGCCATCATCGCAGGCCCCAGCAGGAACGTCGCGATGTAGGCACCGCTGCGGTCATCGGTGATGCGGCAGTAAAGCTGCAGATCATCCAGCTCACGAAACAGGATCACCTGATACCGGCGCTGGCGTCCCGCGCTCGGAAACCCCTGCGGCACTCCAAACGGCTGGTCAAACATGTTCGGCTTCGAGTCCGTGATCGTCATGCGCAGTTTGTTCGACATGAAATACTGGCCCGAAAGCGGGTGCAGCACGTTCGCCACGATCGTGAACGTGCCGAGATTGGCCGTCGAATAGCCGCCGGAGAGCTCCACCGTTTGCTTCAAGGTGCCACCTGCCTTCACGGTGATGGGTTCCTCGGAACCAATGGTGATGGGAGAGAGCCTCTGCCCCGTGGATTGGGTGATCTCAAACTGCAGCCAGTCAGGCGCGCCATGGCCGCCCACGATCACGTCCGCTCCCGATCGGTTCGTGATGCTCACCACCGCCACCACCGGCTCCCCCGTGAGGAACTGATTTTTCAGCAGCGACAGATTCGTGACGTATTGCGCACGCGCCTGGCCGCAGCACAGGCAGAGGATCAGCAGGAAAAAAAGGCGGTTCATAAGCTTCAAGGTTTGGGTTGGGCTGGGGAGGAAGGGCTGGCGGCCGGGGGCGTGCTCGTGGCGGTGCGGAAGCCGCGCGCAAGAGTAGCCTCATTTGCGGATTCAGGAAAGCGTCTGTCGGTGAGCAGCTGGTCGTTGCTCTTCAGTCCAAAGTGTCCGCCGCGCACTACCGGCACCTTGATGTCGATGTAATCCGGGTGCGACGGCCATTCGCCCGACTCCGTTTCGCCCGCAGTCCATTCGCTCACGTTGCCGGCCATGTCACACACGCCATAGGGGCTCACGTCCTTTGTCACGCGTGTGATCGGCGCCCACAGATTGTATCCGTCGATCTTGCCCCCTTTGCCTTTCGGCGAGGCGTCGTAATCATCGCCCAGATTGGCGGCTTTGCTGTCCGGCTGGTTGCCCCAGGGATAGATCAGGCCGTCCTTGCCGCGGGCGGCCTTTTCCCATTCCTGCTCGGTCGGCAGGCGCTGGCCTTTCCATTTGGCAAAGGCATACGCATCCCACCAGTCCACCTGGGAGACGGGCGTGTTGAGGGTGATGCTTTCACCATTGAATGTGGTGCCCGCTTTGGCTGCGGCATAGTACTGGCCCCACTTCACCGGCTCGTGGCTCGTCTTGGTCTTGGGTTGCAGGGAATGATCAAAGGCTCCCGCCTCGGCGGTCTTCAAAGACTGCAAAAATTCCGCATATTGACCGATCGTAACCTCATGCTTGCTGATCCAAAACTCCGGCAGTTTGATCTTTTCGTTCTTCTGATACACAAAGACGCCGGCGGGGATCTTCACCATCTCGATGGGCAGCGCTGAAGCATTGGATTCCTGCGGCGTATGGCTGCCGTTCATCAGCGCGCCAAGGCCCGCGACGACGACGAGGGTGAAGACGATCATCATCCACACCCACCAGGGCTTTTTGCCGTTCACGTTCACAGGCAGTGTCTCGGCCTCGATCTTCCGCACGATGCTGCGCTCACGCATGTCGTCACGCACATCATCCAGCGCCGTCAGCAGCCCGTTCCAGTCATGATTCGCGCCTGCCAGCGTTTGCAGCATTCCGCGCGACTTCCCTTCTGCGGCGATGGGTCGCATCAGTTCCAGAAACGCCTTCACGTCGGCTTGCGCATCACGTTTTTTGGCAACTGCCGGCCGGAAAAAATTCACGATGCTCGACTGGTGGTCCGCATCAATGTAAATGTCCCGGGGCGAGATGCTGCGATGGTGATACCCGCGCTCCGTCGCAAACTGCATCGCCTCCGCCACCCCGAACAAAACCTCCGCAAGACGCCGCTCGCTCAGCATTTCATGGGTCAGTTCGATCTCCGACAAACTCCGCCCGCGCGGAAGCTCCCGCGTGTAAAACAGCCACCCGTTCGTTTCTCCGGCTTCATACAGGGGCGCGATCCGCGGATGCATCAGCGAGGCCTTCACCCGCTCACGCTCTTTGAATTTCATGACCACTTCCGGCTGCTTCAGGTACTCCGGCTTCAGCAGCACCAGCGCCACCGGCCGTTGTACCGTGACCTGCAGCGCACGGTAGGTTTCTGACTCCCTTTCGATGTAAAGCCGCTCCAGCACCTGGTAGTTTCCCAGCACCGTCCCCGGCACCATCACCGGCGGGGGTTCATTGGACTCCACCGGCAGCGTCAGCAGGGCCCGCACACGGTCCAGCAGCTTCTCCGGCGTGTAGGGCGCATCCTTGAGCACCAGACCGTCCGCGATCTGATCTTCAAATCCCGTCAGGTCATAGCGCGTGGTGAACAGCACCCGCGTTTGTGGAAAGCGCGCACGCACCGTGTCACGCAGCGCAAAGCCCGTTTCCTGCGTCTGAAAAATGGCCTCGGTCACCAGGATGTCCAGCGAGTCCGCTTTCGCCACCCATGCGGCGGCCAGAGACGGGCTGGGAAAATCGACCACCGTGTACCCAGGGAGGTTGTCCCTGAGCCAGGCAGTTCGGGTGCCGCGCAGCGCGGCATTGGAATCAACAAACAAAAGAGTCATGCAGGCATGTCAGTGGCGATCATCGTCCCATCGGCGGGAGCAGCGGATTCACACCCGCAGGAGCAGTGCCGGGTGTGGTTCCGAACTCCAGGAGATCGCGGGGCTCGGCAGCCACATCCTGGAGTTTGTTGTTATAGTAAAGCCGGAGCATGTACCCGTAATAGGAACGGCGTCCATGCTGCTGAATTTCGGCGTCGGAAAGGGCGGGCAGGTGGTAGACAATGTCCAGCAGCTCCTCGCCCGTCCCGTTCCAGTCCACCGGGGCGGACTGCCACGATTCAACCGGTTCAGGCGCGATGGTCAGCGCCACTTTTTCATTGTTCACCCTGTCAAAAAAGAACACCTCAAGGTTCAGCTCCTGCGCATTGATCGGCCGATTCCCCGCACGGGAGATCGGCACATGCAGCACATAGCGTTCGCCGGACGGCACCTTGAAATCACGCGTCGCCTGACACGCACCGAGGCGCAGAAACTTTTCGCCGTCCGCACCGGAAGGGGCTGAGAGCGCAGGTGCCGACACCGCTGCCGAACCCGCGCCCAGACGACGCGAGGCAAGCTCAAAATAACTGCCTGCTTTCGTGGCTCCGAGAAGCTGAATGCGCCGCCACGCATCCGTGGCCTTGGCCGTGATTCCCATCTGCTCGTACGTCTGCGCCATCTCGGCAATGATCGCCGGATGATTGGGAGTCAGTTCGTCCGCCTTCCGCAGCAGTTCCAAGGTTCCCTGCATGTCACTCAGACCCCGCAGTTCCTTGGCCGACGTCACGACATAATTCACATCACGCAGCAGCTCCGTGGCGGCATCAGGTTTGAAGTTGGGTCCGGGCGGCGCGGTCGTCTGGAAACCCCCTCCCGCTGCAGACGGTGGCGCCGAAGACTGCGGAGTGCCAGACATGAGAGGAGCCGGTGCCGTCGGCATTGGCGGTGCTGCAGGGGCGGGCGCTGTCTGGGGAATGTAGGGAGGCGCAGGCACGGGCGCCCCGGCTCCAGGCAGGGTGAAGGAGCCGATGGGCGGCGGACCGTTGGAAACAGGAGCGGCCGGAGCCGGCACCGGCATCAGCGAACCCGGCAGCGGCGGAGCCATGGCACTCGGCGGCTGGGCGATCTGGCCAATCTCCGGCACCATGCTCGGCTCCGCAGACACAGCAGGCCGGCTTCCCCCGGTCTCAGCATGGGGGGCCGTCAGCAGTTTCAGCGCCAGACCCATCTGCACCACCGCCAGCACACACAGCGTCCCCCAGGCGATCACGGAGGAACGATCTTGATTGGAAGGCAGGATGGTGGATGGAGGAGTCGGAGTCACAAGTTGCTGAAAAAGACGCCCATGGTACGATTTAGCCTTCCTAGTGTCAATGCTCCAGGGTTCTTCGTTCAAAATGCCGGAAGGTCACTCCCTGCCGTTGTTCTCTCATGCCATAGAAACGTCGCCGCACTATCATCCGTGCGACTTTTCTTTCACGCCCGCAGAAGTCGCGGCACAACTGTGCCATCGCGAGGGCCTGATTTGGATGGATTCCTCCTTGGCCACGCCCGGCGCCATTTCCATCATCTCCGCCGAGCCTGTGGCTGTTTTCCGGGGCCATATCGATCAAGACTGGGAAAAAGTACGCACCGCCCTCCGCCTTCCCCGCGCCTCGGCGGGCGGTTTGTACGGCTGGGTCGGCTATGACGGCCATTTCGTCTTCGGCATCTACCCCCACGGCCTCGTCTATCATCACGACACCGCCAAGTGGTTCGAATTCGGCGATTTTAAATGGCAGCCCTCGGTCATCCAGCCTTCCCCTGCCCCCCGTCTCCAGTTTGAACCCGGCATCACCAGCGCCGATTTCATCCGCAGGGTCCAGCGCGCCCAGGACTACATCACCGCAGGCGACATCTACCAGGTCAATCTCTCCTACCCCTGGCACGCCCCCTGGCCGCAGGACGCCGATGCCCTGGCCCTCTATTTAAGACTCCGCAAGGTGTCCCCCGCCCCGCACGCCGCCTTCATGCAGCTCGCCGACACCACCGTCCTCTCCGCCTCCCCCGAGCTCTTCCTCCGCATGCAGGGCTCACGCATCGCCACCCGCCCCATCAAAGGCACCCGCCCCCGCTTCACCCACGATCCCGCACGCGACACCGCCGCAGCTCACGAACTCACCGCTTCCCCCAAGGAACGCGCCGAGCTCCTCATGATCACCGACCTCGAACGCAACGACCTCGGCCAGGTCTGCGAATTCGGCAGCGTCTCCGTCCCCGAACTCTGGCGCGTCGAAAGCTTCGCCCAGGTCTTCCACCTCGTCTCCACCGTCACCGGCACCCTCCGTCCCCACATCGATCACGTCGATGCCTTCCGCGCCTGCTTCCCCGGCGGCAGCATCACCGGCGCCCCCAAAAAACGCGCCGGAGAAATCATCGCCGAACTCGAACCCCACCCCCGCGGCCTCTACACCGGCGCCATCGGCTGGTTCGGCTTCGACGGCCGCAGCCAGTGGAACATCGCCATCCGCACCGCCGTGCAAAAAGCCGATCAAATCTCCTTCCACGTCGGCGCCGGCATCGTCGCCGACTCCATCCCCCAGCACGAATACGAAGAAACCCTCCACAAAGCGGCAGGCATTCTCACAGCGGCGGGGTGATCTATTCACAGCAGAGGTGGATTTCGCACCGCGCGACAAAGCGACACCTCTCTGGCTAGGAAACCACTCCAGTCGTCACTGGTATTCGATGCTTGCTATTTCCGCCTCATCCGTTAAACACAAATCGTCATGTTTTTACGCACCGCCAAACGTGCCATCGCCGCGCTTGCCCTTGTGGCGATGCTGGTGGTGCAGTTGTCGGGTGGCATTGCCAATTATTATTGCGATTGCACGGGCGAAGCGGTCTTGACCTTTGATGAACATTGCCACGGTGATCATGAGGATGACCACGATCATGCGCCTCTGGGTCACCAGCATCATGACGATGGTGACCACCATGATGAGCCGGTGGATTCCGACAGTCACCACCACCACGAACTGGTAAAGACACCGACCGATGCAGTGCCGCCGGTGGTGGCTGCTGCACCTGCTCTTTGTATCCAGCCTGTGCTTTGGATCGAAATTCCCGAACTGATCGCCGCTCCCGCGAAAGAGTCCTGTTTGGTCCTTCAGCCGCCGCGTGATAACAGCGGTCCACCGTCGCTGCCACTGGTTGTGGTGCGCTCGGTGGTCTTCCTGATTTGAGAAGGTCTTGCTGACGGAAATCTCCGTTCAGCTTTTGCGTGACGTTCTGCGGGGTCTTTGTGCCCGGATCACACGCATGTCACTGCGGCGGCAGTTTATCCGCCAAATCCGGCAGCCATGCTGTGTTCGGATCATGCCTGCGCTCATGCCCAAAATCTTCTCTCATCATGCACCCTCGTGTTTTTCTTCTACCCCTGCTTTTTGCATCCTATATCCATGCCGCCAGTCCCGGCGGCTCGTTGTCTCTGTCAGACGCGCTTGCGCTGTCGCTACGCCAAAATCCGGAACTCAAATCCTTTGACTGGTCCATCCGCGCTGCTGAGGCCCAGACGATTCAGGCAAAACTGAAGCCGAATCCTATACTCAGCTTTGGTGGACAAAACTTGCCGGGCAGCGGCCCCTACAGAAGCGGGGATATCATGGAGCATACGCTGGAGCTGAGCCAGCTCGTGGAGCTGGGTGGCAAACGTCAGGCCCGGGTCAATGAAGCGGCTGCGGGACGCACCGTGGCGGAGTGGGCTTATCAGGTGCGCCGTGTCGAAGTGCTCAAGAACACAACTCAGGCTTTTATCCAGGTGCTCGCGTCACAGCGGCAGGTGCAGCTGGCCGAAGAAACCGCTGCACTGGCGGCGAAGGTCACGCCAATGACGCAGAAGCGGGTGGAGGCAGGCAAGGCGAACGCTGTAGAAGTCATGCGCAGCAATGTCGCCGTGGCGTCGGCCAAGATCGAACTGGAGCAGGCAAAACGTACGCTTGTCACGGCCCGCGTTAATTTGGCGGCGCAATGGGGATCACAGATTGCGGATTTCGATTCGGTTCGGGGTAATCTGGAAAGCATCAGGGAGGTGCCAAAATTTTCTGCACTGATCGAGCGAATCCAGAGCAATCCCGAGATCGCACGCTGGTCAGCTGAACGTGAAAGACGACAAGCCGCCCTGGCAAAGCAAAAGTCGCTCGCGAAAGCGGACATCACACTCTCCGCTGGGCCACGTGTGCTGGGCAAGGCGGACGACATCTCATTTGTCGTCGGTTTCTCAATGCCGCTGCCCTTTCGTAACAGAAATCAGGGAGCCATTGCCGCAGCCGAGGCGGAAGTCGCGAAAACTGAAAGCGAACGCAAGGCCTCTGAGATCAATGTCTTCACGCAGCTCAGTGCCGCCTATCAAATTCTCCTCCGCGCCACGACTGAAGTGGAGCTGTTAAACAAAGATGTCCTGCCCGGCGCTCAGCAGGCCGAGGAGGCCATCCGGCAGGGCTATGAAGCCGGACGTTTCACCCAGCTCGAAATCCTCGATGCACGCCGCACGCTCATTCAGGCGCGCAATCAAAACCTCCGCGCCCTGTCGGATTATCATCAGGCCCTCGCTGAGATCGAAGCGCTCACGGCCGCTCCCATCATCCTGCCGGTCGGGTCCGCACCCGCACCTGTCATATCGCGTCACTAACTTCTCCTCAGATCATCTCTTTATGAATTACAAAGCCATCACTAACGCTGGCATAATTGCGCTGCTGCTTGTCGGCGGGGCTTATGTCGCCAAGGGCATCCTCGGCATCGAGCCCGCCACCCATGCCGAAGAAGGCGGACATGGCGGAGCAGCGGCCATAGACAACTCCAGCAAGCGGCGCGGACCGCATGGGGGGCGTTACTTCGGCGATCCCGACTTCGAATGTGAAGTGCAGATTTATGAGCCGGAAGGCATCACGCCGGAGTTCCATGTTTATTTCTTCAAGGACGGCAAACCCTATGCTCCCAAGGATGCGAAGATCGTCATCAAGCTGGAGCGCATCAATCGCACCGACACCATCCAGTTCAAAAAAGAGGCAGATTATTATGTGGGGGATGCACCAGTCGTTGAGCCTCATTCCTTCCATGCATTCGTGAAGGTGGAGAACGCCGGCAAAACCTATGAGTGGAAATTCGACTCCATCGAAGGACGCGCTGAAATGCCTGATGAAATTCTAGCTCGTGCCGGTGTGGAAATGGTCAGGGCAGGGCCGGCCAAGATTCGGCAGCGCATAAGTCTGCGCGGACGCGTGCACCTCAATGAGCAGACCCGCACCAGCATCATCCCGCGTTACGACGGCATCGTGAAGGCAGTGAAGAAAGAGCTGGGAGATCAGGTGCAAAAAGGCGACGTGCTCGCCCTCGTGGAGAGCAATGAGAGTCTTCAAACCTATGAAGTGCATGCGGAAAGTGCTGGCACTGTCATTGAAAAAAATGTCCGCCTCGGAGAGTTTGCGAACAATCAGCGAACGATGTTCGTCGTTGCCGACCTCAGCACCGTGTGGGTGGACTTCATCGTGCATCGCAAGGATTTTCCTCTGCTCAAGATCGGCCAAGCGGTGACGCTCCATGCCGACGAAGGTATCGAAAGCGTCGAGGCCACGCTGAGCTACCTCTCACCTTTCAGCGCCGAGGGATCGCAGACCATGATGGCGCGCGCCGTGGTGCCGAATCCCAAAGGTGAGCTGCGTCCCGGTTTGTTCGTCACGGGTGATGTCGTCTATGCGGAGGCGGAGGTGCCCGTCGCCGTGAAGGCCAGCGGCTTGCAGACCTTTCGTGACTGGGATGTCGTCTTCGTCCGTGTCGGCACGCTCTTTGAAGCCATGCCCTTCGAGATCGGTCGCCGTGACGCGGAATGGATCGAGGTAAAAGAAGGCATTCCAGCAGGCACCTCCTATGCCGCCGGGAACAGCTTCATCATCAAGGCTGATGTCATGAAATCCGGCGCAACCCACGACCATTGAACCCTGCGCACCATGATTGATTCCATCATCCATTTTTCCATCCGGCAGCGATGGGCCATCCTGCTGCTCGTACTCGGCACCGCCATTCTCGGTGCCTACAACTACACTCGGCTGCCCATTGATGCCGTGCCGGACATCACCAACATCCAGGTGCAAATCAATACCGGGGCTCCCGGCTACTCGCCGCTCGAAGTCGAACAGCGTGTCACCTTTGCTGTGGAGAACGCGATGGGCGGCCTTCCCCATCTCGATTACACGCGCTCCGTCTCGCGCTACGGCCTTTCCCAGGTCACGGTCATCTTCAAGGACGGCACCGACATCTACTTCGGCCGCCAGCTCATTGCCGAGCGTCTGCAGGAGGTGAAAAGCAAACTGCCGCCGGGATTGGAACCCCGCATGGGTCCAATTGCCACCGGTCTCGGCGAGATCTTCATGTTCACCGTCACCTCCGACCCAACGGCACGGAATGAGGAAGGCAAGCCATACACACCCACGGATCTGCGCACCATCCAGGACTGGATCATCAAGCCGCAGCTTCGGAACACTCCCGGTGTGATCGAAGTCAATTCCATCGGCGGCTATGCGAAGCAGTTCCACGTCACACCCTACCCTGACAAGCTCGTCACCTATGACGTGACTCTGCGCCAGCTCATGGAGGCGCTTGATCTGAACAATGCCAACGTCGGCGCTGGCTACATCGAGAAAAATGGCGAGCAGCTTCTGATCCGCGCTCCTGGTCAGGCCAATGGCATCGAAGACCTGCTCAACATCATCGTCGCTCATCGGGAAGGCACCCCCATTCTGGTTAAAGACGTGGCCGAGGTCGTGCATGGCAGGGAACTCCGCACTGGTGCTGCAACAGTGAATGGTGAGGAAGTCGTGCTCGCCACAGTCTTCATGCTCATCGGCGAAAACAGCCGCACTGTTTCCAGCCGTATCGCCGCGAAGCTGAAGGAAATTAATCTTTCCCTGCCAGAGGGCATCCATGCCAATGCCGTCTATGACCGCACCATGCTCGTGGACTCAACCATTGAGACCGTGAAGAAAAATCTCTTCGAAGGAGCCACGCTTGTCATCGTCATCCTGTTCCTGTTGCTGGGAAATTTCCGTGCGGCGCTCCTCACCGCCTGCGTCATCCCGCTTTCGATGCTGCTCACCATCAGCGGCATGGTCGGGGCAAAAGTCAGCGGAAATTTGATGAGCCTCGGTGCTCTCGACTTCGGCATCATCGTTGATGGCGCGGTCATCATCGTCGAAAACTGCATCCGTCGTCTCGCCGAAGAACAGCACCGGCATGGACGGCTGCTGACAATCACCGAGCGTTTCGAGATCGTCTTTTCTGCCACCCGCGAAGTGCGAAAGGCCAGTATTTTTGGCGAGCTCATCATCATGGTCGTTTATCTGCCCATCCTCACGCTCACCGGCATCGAGGGAAAGATGTTCTTCCCCATGGCCTTCACCGTGCTCGCCGCCCTGGGTGCTGCCATGCTGCTGTCCGTGACCTTTGTGCCCGCCGCCGTCGCCATCTTCCTTGGTGGGCGCATCAGCGAAAAAGAAAACATCCTCATTCGCACGGCCAAGGCCATCTATGAGCCCATGCTGCGCGCTGTCATTGCCGCTCGCGGTGCCGTGGCGGCGGCTGCCGTCATTCTCGTGATGCTTTGCCTGCTTCTCGCTTCCCGCATGGGCAGCGAGTTCATCCCTCGCCTTGATGAAGGCGACTTTGCTCTTCACGCCCTGCGCATTCCCGGCACCAGCCTGACTCAGGCGGTGGCCATGCAGCGCACGCTGGAGGCCAAGCTTGGACAGATCCCCGAAGTGAAGGAAATTTTCACCAAGATCGGCACCGCCGAGATCGCCACCGATCCCATGCCTCCCAGCGTTGCAGACTGCTTCATCATGATCAAGCCGCGCCATGAATGGGCGAACCCCAACATGCCAAAATCGGAACTGGTCGATAAAGTCATGGCTGCTGCCAAATCGGTTCCCGGCAACAACTATGAGCTGCTTCAGCCCATCGAGATGCGCTTCAACGAGCTGATCGCCGGCGTCCGCAGCGACCTGGCTGTGAAGGTTTTTGGCGACCAGATGGAAATCATGGCTGAGACCGCTGGGCAAATCGAGGACGTGCTCAAGCAGGTGCCAGGTGCTGTCGATGTGAAGCTGGAACAGACCACCGGCCTGCCTGTGCTTACCATCGCTATCAACCGCCCCATGCTGGCCCGTTACGGGCTGAATATCGCCGACGTGCAGGAAGTCATCGAGATCGCCATTGGTGGCAAGGAGGCCGGACAAATCTTCGAGGGCGACCGCCGTTTCGCCATCCTGGTGCGCTTGCCGGAAAAGCTGCGCACCGACCTTGAAGCCCTCAAACGGCTCCCCATTCCACTGCCACAACAAGCGGACAATGATCCGAAGCCCAACCGCCTCGCCTACCAGCCCGAGTCAAGCCTTGCCAGAGCCGACACCATCCCGCTTGGTGAACTGGCCGAGTTCACGCTTGCTCCCGGACCCAACCAAATCAGTCGTGAGAATGCCAAACGCCGTGTCGTCGTCACTGCCAACGTGCGCGGGCGTGACATCGCCAGCTTTGTCGGTGAAGCACAAAAACGCATCGCCGAGGAAGTCACTGTTCCCCCTGGCTACTGGGTGAGTTGGGGTGGACAATTTGAAAACCTCATCTCCGCCAGCCAGCGCTTGAAAATTGTCGTGCCTGTGGCGCTGCTGCTCATCCTCATCTTGCTGTTCAGCGCCTTCGGCTCGGTCAAAGACGCACTGCTCATCTTCACCGGGGTGCCAATGGCTCTCACGGGTGGCATTGTCGCTCTCTGGTTGCGTGAGATCCCGCTCTCCATTTCCGCTGCCGTTGGCTTCATCGCCCTGTCCGGCGTGGCCGTGCTCAATGGCGTCGTCATGATCAGCTTCATCAAAAAGCTCATCGCAGATGGCATGAACTTGGATGATGCCATCCTCGGCGGCTCGCTCACCCGCCTGCGCCCCGTGCTGATGACTGCGCTCGTCGCCTCACTCGGCTTTGTCCCGATGGCACTCGCCACCGGCCCCGGAGCCGAAGTGCAGCGCCCGCTCGCCACTGTCGTCATCGGCGGCATCCTCAGTTCCACCTTGCTCACTCTTCTCGTGCTGCCAGCTCTTTACCGCATGTTCCATCGCACCACGTCACGCCTTCCGTGATCCCGGAGGATTGATCCAGGCATTCTCGCAGCGGCTTCTTGATAAGCATTCCTTCTCATTGCGTATCTTCATCCCACATGAAGCGCCTCACCTTTCTCGCCCTCGCTCTCGCCAGTCTCTTCACCCCGCTGCTCCACGCTGCGGACTCCTCCCCGGTGTACGAACTCCGCATCTACACCTGCAACGAAGGCAAGCTCGACGCCCTCCTCGCCCGCTTCCGCGACCACACCTGCAAGCTCTTTGAAAAACACGGCATGAAAAACATCGGCTACTGGGTGCCCGTGGACAAAGAAAACGGCTCCGACACCACCCTCATCTACGTCCTCGAACACAAGAGCCGCGAAGCCGCCAAGGAAAGCTTCAAAGCCTTCGGCGCAGATCCCGAATGGCAGGCCGCTCGCAAAGCCAGCGAAGAAGCCGGCAAGATCCTCGCCAAGCCCCCGGAGTCCATCTTCATGACCGCCACCGACTACTCCCCGCCCGTGGCCATCGCCAAAGGCAGCAAGCCCCGGACCTTCGAACTGCGCACCTACACCACCAAGGACGGCAAGCTCGACGCCCTCCACGCCCGCTTTCGCGATCACACCATGAAGCTCTTCGAGAAACACGGCATGACCAACCTCGCCTACTGGACCCCCACCGATGCCGACAAAGGCGCCGGCAAAAAACTCATCTACATCCTCGCCCACGACAGCAAAGAAGCCGGCCTCGCCTCCTTCACCGCCTTCCGTGCCGACCCCGACTGGGTCAAAGCCAAAGCCGCCAGCGAAGCAGCCAACGGCGGCTCCCTCACCATCGAGCCCCAGGCCGAAGGCGTGAAAAGCATCTACATGAAGCCCACCGACTTCTCCCCCATTCAGTAAGAGCAGCATCATCGCTCGCAACACCCGACGAGATCCACTTCAAAAGGCCTTTCTCTGCGGTCTTCTAATCTCTCGCGTTGTAATCAGGTCCCCAAGCTCGCACGCAACACCTCGCCCCCATGCGCTCCCTCTTCCTCTTCCTCTTCCTCCTCCTCGCCACCTCCCTCCACGTCCAAGCCGCCACTCCCACCTTCGAATGGGTCGCCTCAGGCGGCGGAGCCAAAAATGACAAAACCCGCGCCGTCACCTTTGACCGCGAGGGCAACGTCTTCATGGCCGGCGAAACCACCGACGACGGCACCTTCGGCGACCAAAAGCGCACCGGACTCGGCAGCACCGACTTTTTCCTCACCAAACTCTCCCCGGAAGGAAAATTCCTCTGGGTCCGCAGCCTCGGCGGCAGCCTGGTGGATCGCGGCTACGGCGTCGCCACCGATTCAGCCGGCAATGCCTATGTCACCGGTCACTACCAAAGCACCGATGCCCAGGCCAACGGCCAGACACTCCCGAATTCGGGTGATTATGACATCTTCATTGCGAAATACGACACAAGCGGAACGCTGGTTTGGATCAAAACCGCCGGCGGCAAAGGCTACGATTACGGCCACGGCATCGTGGTCGATTCCAAGGGCGACATCGTCGTCACCGGTGCCATCGCAGGCGAAGCCAAGTTCGGCGACGTCACCGTCAACGCCGGCAGCACCACCCGCCCCATCTTCTGCGCCAAATATGACTCAGATGGCAAACTGAAGTGGGTGAAGGCAGCCGGTGGCAAATTCTCCGGCAGCGGTCACGGCCTCGGCGTCGATGCCACTGACTCCATCTATATAGGAGGCAGCGGCGGCGGCACCGGTACGATGGATGCCGTGACCCTTGAATCCAAATCCCAGGCCGGCATCGTCCTGAAACTGACCCCCGAAGGCACCGGCGTCTGGGCCGCCACCCTCCCCGGAACACCCAGCGCAGGCTTCCACGAGATCACCGTCGACTCCACAGGCCGCACTTGGTGCGCTGGGATGTTCAAAGGTGCGCTCAACGGCGGCCCCGTGCACACCACCGGCGACAAAGACAACGACGGCGTGCTCGCCCACTACAGCCCCGAAGGCAAACTCGTCTGGAGCCACGTTCTCCAAGGTCCGGCCACTGACTACTGCCTGGGCGTCGCCACAGACAACACCGGCCGTTGCTTCGTCACCGGCGAGTTTTCCGACACCGCCACCTTCGCCGGACAGACCCTCAAGACCCAAGGCGCCACCGACGTCTTCACCGCCGCTTTTGATGCCAAAGGCGGCCTCGAATGGCTCATCCAAAGCGGTGGTATCAAGGGGGACAATGCCTATTGCGCCGCCTGGCATCCCTCCGGCAGACTAATTATTTCAGGCGCTTGTGTCGCACCTGCGACATTCGGCGGTCAGACCATGGCTTCTCCCGGCGGAGCCGACGCTTACGGGGCAGTTCTTCGTTTAAAGTGACGGTATGGCGCTAAATTAGGCCTTAGGGCAGGCTTAAGCCGGGTTTTTGGCCCGGACCGACTACAAACCAGCGCGTTGACAGGGGTGTCGAACTCGTCACCATGCGCGCCCCTCGACCGGGCCCCCCATCTGGTCGAGCGCGCCCCAACAACCAACCGACAGATTGAATCCAACCACCCTCCTGTGCCTCGCTGCCATGTGCGTCTCCGCTGCTGCGGAAGAAGTTAAAAGCTCAACCACAACCCCAGCTGGCACTCCAGGCCAGGTCATTGCAGGCGTCAAGACAACCGCCTACACTCACGACGAAAGCGATCATATCGAATACGGTGCCCGCACCGCTGCCGGTACCCCGCTCAAGCACGGTCAAATCCGCAGCGCTGCTGCAGACTGGTCCATCTACCCGGTGGGCACGGTGTTCCAGATTCAGGGAGATTCCTCGATCTACGTCGTGGATGACTACGGTTCCGCCCTCGTCGGCACCAAGACCATCGATCTCTACAAGCCGACCTTCGGCATGATGAACAACTGGGGCACGCGCCACGTGACCATTCGCGTCCTCAAGTGGGGCTCGTTTATCCGAAGCCTCACCATCTTGAAGCCACGGGCCTACAAAGCCTGGCATGTGCGCGAGATGGTCGCCCGGATCGAATCCCGCCCGGCTTAAGCCAGCACGCCTTCCGGCACCCGCGCCACAATGCGCCCTTCGGGATCACGCACGACGATTTTGCCGTGAATGATCTCGGGGGGATTGCTGATGCCCTTCACGTAGTCTGCGGCCAGATCCTTGCTGCAGCCAAGTGACTGACGGATGCGGACGGCGAGTGTTTCAGGGTCAATGTCGGTCATGAGGCCGCATCCATAGCGTCGTCCAATGGCAAAGTCGTCATAAGAATCAACGCGCAGGTGGAAAAGACTGCGCATGTTTTTCGCTCGCCACTGCGGGGCATGTCTTCCTATGATCGGCCAAATTTCATGGAAACCCCGCTCTCGCCCCTCGACTTCGCCCGCCGCGCCCGTCGGCTTTATGCAAATCGTGAAGCCGTGGTCGATGGAGAACAGCGCTTCACCTATCGCGAATTCTTTGAGCGCTGCGACCGCTGGTCGTCCGCATTGCAAAAGCTCGGGGTGAAGCCCGGCGAACGCGTAGCCACCATCGCGCCAAACACGCACTCGCATCTGGAAGCGTTTTACGCAGTCCCGCAGATTGGGGCCGTCATCGTCCCGATTAATTTTCGCCTTACCGCAGCCGACTTCGCCTACATCCTGAACCACAGCGGTGCCCGCGTTGTATGCGTGCATGCGGATTACCTTGATGCGGTGGATTCTATTCGAGATCAAGTCGCCGGGGTGGAGCATTTCGTGGCGCTTACCGGCAGCAAGTCCGGCTGGACCGATTACGAGGCCGTGCTGGCAGCTTCCACGCCTGAGTTCACCGCCGCCGAAATCTCTGAAACGGAGATGATCGCATTGAATTATACCAGCGGCACCACGGCCAATCCGAAAGGTGTCATGGTTTCGCATCGCAACACGGCCTTCAACATCATGGGCCATCTGATGCACACCCATATCACCAGTGCGGATCGCTACCTGTGGGTGCTGCCCATGTTTCATGCGAATGGGTGGACCTTCGTCTGGACCGTCACCGCCGTGGGTGGTCGTCATGTCTGCCTGCCGAAGGCGGACCCCCGGCTTATCTTTGAAGCGATCACGCGGGAAGGCGTCACGCTGCTGTGTGCCGCGCCGACGGTGCTCATTGGGATGGCCAATGCACCGGAAGAGCTGCGTCTGAAAGCGCCCCGTGGTGTCCGCATCATCACCGCCGGCGCGCCACCCGCCGCCGCAACCATCGAGCGCATGGAAGGTGAGCTAGGCTGGGACATCACCCACGTCTATGGCCTCACGGAGGTTTCTCCTATTGTCACCATCAGCGAATCCCGCTCCGAGCATGCGCTGCTCAGCCTGCGCGAACGAGCGGTCATCAAAGCCCGGCAGGGGGTGGAATATCTCGCGAATGCGGAGGTCCGCGTGGTGGATGACGACGGCCACGAGGTCGCCCACGACGGTTCTGCGATGGGGGAGATCATCATCCGTGGCAACGCCGTGATGAAAGGCTACTACAACGACCCCGTCGCCACCGCCAAGGCCATCCGCAACGGCTGGTTTTACAGCGGAGACGCCGCCGTGGTTCATCCTGACGGCTACATTGAAATCCGCGACCGCTGGAAGGACATCATCATCAGCGGTGGGGAAAACATTTCCTCCGTGGAGGTGGAGGGCGTGCTGCTACGTCATCCAGCTGTGCAGGAGTCAGCCGTTGTGGGGCTGCCGCACGAAAAATGGGGTGAGACGCCGCAGGCATTCGTTGTCCTCAAGCCTGGAGCCACCAGCACGCCCGAGGAGTTGCGTCTGTTTTGTCGCGAGCACCTCGCACACTTCAAAGTGCCGCATGGGTTTGAGTTCATTGCGGAGCTGCCCAAAACGGCGACAGGGAAGATTCAGAAGTACGTGCTGCGTGGAGGCCGCGCGAATATCGCGGCGCAGTAGTGTGGAGGATAGGCCTCCGGCCTGTCAGAGGATCGAGGCGTCCCGCCTTTGGATCGGAAAGACTGAAGGCGGGACGCCTCAGTCCGTGGTCGGGCCGGAGGCCCAACCTCCGCTTCAGAACCTCAATGTCCCGCCAGCTTCCCGTCCTCCACGTGCACCGTACCGCCGCGCACCTCGATCTTCTCCCTTGCCTGCTCCACCGGCACATGGCGCGGTGTGTTGGCGGGCTCTCCCTGCGGGCGTGTCCAGCGGACGCCGTTGGCGATGACACGCTGCACATCCGGATGGTGGTAGATGGGATAGACCTCATGGCCGGGGCTGAAGTAAAAGATGCGCCCGCTGCCGCGCGTCCAGGTGGCTCCGCTGCGCATCACTTCGCCGCCTTGGAACCAGGAGACGAAGATCAACTCGTCCGGTGTGGGGATGCCGAAGGGCTCGCCATACATCTCCGACTGCTCGATTTCGATGCAGTCGCCAATGCCGACGGCGATGGGGTGGCCGGGACTGACTTTCCACACGCGCTCGCGTTCGCCTGCTTCGCGCCAGCAGAGGGCGCAGCTAGTGCCCATGAGGCGCTTGAAGATTTTGGAGAAATGCCCGGAGTGTAAAACGATCAACCCCATGCCGGCGAGCACGCGCTCCTGCACGCGCGTGACGAGCTCATCGTTCACCTGATCATGCGCGGCATGGCCCCACCACAGCAGCACGTCGGTTTGATCCAGCACCACTGGTGGCAGACCTTGGTCCGGTTCATCCAGCGTGGCGGTATGGATGTGGAGGTCTCCATGCTTTGACAGCGCCTCCGCCAGCGCCCCGTGAATGCCGTTGGGATAAATGGCTGCCACGGTGGGATTCTGCCGTTCATGAACAAATTCGTTCCAGATGGTGACGCGGATGAGGGGATTGTGCATGGATGATGAAAACGCCGATTGAGAGAGATTTAAACTCCCATTTTCAACCGGGCTGGATCAGTCACCCTTCGGACCTTGGAGATATGCGTACGCTTCTCGCGCCCCTGCCGGGGCGCATCCCTTCACCACCTGCTGATTTCTTGCGAGCCTCCGGCCCACGCGATTCAGAAAGTCGCCTTGTTTGATGACACCGAGAAAGTATTTGGGTAAATAAAACCGATGGATGAATGGCACTTCTACTGCGAAAAAACTGATCCGATTCCTTTGCCGCCTAAATACACTTTTCCGCAGGCGTTCAACTACCTAAACGAAAAAGGAAATTCGTTTTATATTCTTGAGGCACCAAATGGAGACTATATTCAATGTGGTGGTGGAAGGGAACGATGCACTGTCGAAATCAGGCGATACGAGGATCACACTCGGAAGAAATACAAACATTTTGTCGTGGGATTAGCCCCAACAGTCTCGGAAACCACTTCAATAGAAATGGCTCAAGGGACAGTGACTGTGCGGACCTCGGAAGTCTTGAACCGCTGGCAGGCAATACAACTGTTTGACAGCTTTTTTCAGAATAGGGAATTGCCCAGTTGGGCACAACTAAGACAGGTCGATGTGTAAGCAGGTCGTTATTGCTTCAGTTCGCAGCATTATTTGGTCTCAATGCTTCACCGAGCAGCCCGGGCCGACGGTCTGGAAGAAGTCGTTTCCTTTGTCATCGACGAGGATGAAGGCGGGGAAGTCTTCGACTTCGATCTTCCAGATGGCTTCCATGCCGAGTTCGGCGAACTCGACGACTTCGACTTTCTTGATGTTTTCCTTGGCGAGGATGGCGGCGGGGCCGCCGATGCTGCCGAGGTAGAAGCCGCCGTGCTTTTTGCAGGCGTCGGTGACCTGCTGGCCGCGATTGCCTTTGGCGATCATGACCATGCTGCCGCCGTGGCTTTGGAAGAGATCCACGTAGCTGTCCATGCGGCCGGCGGTGGTGGGGCCGAAGCTGCCGCTGGGCATGCCGGCGGGGGTCTTGGCAGGGCCGGCGTAGTACACCGGGTGGTTCTTGAAGTAGTCGGGCAGGGGCTTGCCGGAATCGATCAGCTCCTTGAGCTTCGCATGCGCGATGTCGCGGGCCACGATGATGGGGCCATTGATGAGCAGGCGGGTGGTGGTGGGGTACTTGCTGAGCTCGGCGCGGATTTCGGCCATGGGGCGGTTGGTATCGATGCGCACGGCGTTGGTGTCCTTGCGGTGGCGCAGCTCCTCGGGAATGTAGGGCAGGGGATTGGTTTCGAGCTTCTCGATGAAGATGCCATCCTTGGTGATCTTGCCTTTGGCCTGACGGTCGGCGGAGCAGGAAACACCGATGCCGATGGGCAGTGAGGCGCCGTGGCGTGGGAGGCGGATGATGCGCACATCGAGCGCGAAGTATTTGCCGCCAAACTGCGCGCCGATGCCGCACTCGCGCGCGGCCTGCAGCATCTGGGCTTCAAGCTCGACATCGCGGAAGGCGCGGCCGTGTTCGTTGCCGGTGGTGGGAAGGTTGTCGTAGTACTTGGTGGAGGCCAGTTTGACGTGCTTCATCGTCGACTCAGCGGAGGTGCCGCCGATGACGAAGGTCAGGTGGTAGGGCGGGCAGGCGGCGGTGCCGAGGGAGACCATCTTGTCGCTGAGGAACTTGACGATGCTCTTCGGATTGAGCACGGCGCGGGTTTCCTGATACAGGTAGGCTTTGTTGGCCGAGCCGCCGCCTTTGGCGATGAAGAGGAACTTGTAGGCATCGCCGTCGTTGGCGTAGAGATCGATCTGCGCGGGGAGGTTGGTGCCGGTGTTCTTTTCGTCGAACATGTTCAGCGCCGCGTTCTGGGAGTAGCGCAGGTTGTTCTCGGTGTAGGCAAGGTAGACGCCCTTAGAGAGCGCCGATTCATCGCCGCCACCGGTCCAGACCTGCTGGCCTTTTTTGCCCATGATGATGGCGGTGCCGGTATCCTGGCAGAAGGGCAGCAGGCCGGCGGAGGCCACATCGGCGTTTTTGAGCATCGTCAGCGCGACCATGCGGTCGTTCTCGCTGGCCTCGGGGTCGTCGAGGATGGCGGCCACCTGCTTCAGGTGCTTGGGGCGCAGGAAGAAATTGATGTCGTGGAAGGCCTGGTTCGCCAGCAGGGTCAAGGCCTCGGGATCGACGACGAGGACTTCTTTCTCGCCAAATTTCTGCACGGAGACGTGCTCCTTCGTCAGCAGACGGTATTCGGTGTCATCGGTGCCGAGTTCGAGGAGTTCCTGATAGTGAAAGGGGGGCGTGGGCATGGGGAGGGGAATTTGAAAGGGATACGGGTTCGAGCAACGAGGGAAAGGAGCATTTTGCACGTTGTCAGGCGGTGCATGCAGGGATAATCATGAAACCATGATTTTGGAAACGATGCCCGTTGTCCAGCAGCTCAGCTCCCGCGACAAGCGACAACTGGCGGAGGAGCTTTGGAACGCCGCCGATGCCGAGGACGCTGAAGTGATGGACGAGGCTGCGGTCTTGAAACTGCTGGACCGGCGCCTAGCAGACCATGAGGTGAGCCCAGAGGCTCTTGCTGCGTGGGAAGAGGTGAAGTCACGCGTCTTGGCGGTGCGTGAGAAGTGAGCTGAAATGCAGGGCGTTCACTCCACAAAAACCGCGCGCTTCCAGATGGGCACGCTGGTTTTGATCTCCTTCAAATACCAGCGGCACAGGTCAAAGGACTCCGCGCTGTGCTTGGTGCGTACCTGGATGAGGATGCTCGGCTGCTCGGCGGCCACGAAACCGAGGCGATGCTGGATGAAGACGCGGTGCGGGCCGTGCTCGCGCTGGCCGCGCTCGACGAGCTCCTGCAACGTCTTTTCCGCCATGGGCAGGTAAGCGGTGTAGTCGATGCCGGAGATGACTTTGTCGTCCTCCATGCCTCGCACGATTCCAAGAAACTGCGCCTCGGCGCCTTCACCCGGCTTGAACACGGTTGGGGCGACTTGGATGGGATCTGCGGAGAGAATGAAGCAGGCGGGAGACATGGAGCGAAGGACAAAGAACTACCACAAAGTTCACCGAGAGGCACAGAGTTCTGAATTCATTTCTCAGTGACCTCTGCGGTTGAAACGCTACGGCATCGCCCCCTTGGATGGCCGATTCCTCATAAAACTTGTCTGCTGGCACCGGTTTCTGATAGCGTTTGTGTCCTACAACCATGAAACGCTTGCTCCTTCTCGCTTTCGCCGCGGCTACGACCGTTCACGCCGCCACCCAGATAACCTGGAAACGTCAGCAACTGCACGGCGACTTCTATTCCGAAGGCGCGGCCATCGGCGACATCAATGGCGACGGCAAACTGGACGTGGTGGCGGGGCCGTTCTGGTGGGAGGGACCGGCCTTTGAAAAAAAGCATGCCTACTACGAGCCGAAGATTTTCAGCATCAATGGCTATTCGGACAACTTCTTTGCCTACGTGCAGGACTTCAACGCGGACCAGAAGAACGACATTCTCATCTTAGGCTTCCCGGGCAAGGAGGCGCGGCTCTACCTGAATCCCGGCACGCATGACGACAAGCCTTGGCCGATGCACATCGTGGCGGATGTGGTGGACAATGAATCGCCCGTCTTCACCGACATCACGGGCGATGGCAAACCGGAGATCGTTTGCAGCACTGCGGGCAAGTTTGGCTGGTTTGCGCCAAACTGGGAGAAGCCGACGGAGAAGTGGCCCTTTGTGGCGGTGACGGAGGATGTGAAGGTGGCGAAGTTCACCCATGGACTGGGAGTGGGTGATGTGAATGGCGATGGCAAGATGGATCTGCTGGAGGCGCGCCGCTGGTGGGAGGCACCGGGCGAAACGATCAGCGGGCAAGGTGCAGCGTGGACCCAACACAACTTCGCTGCCGGTATAGGCGGTGGGGCGCAGATGTTTGCGTATGACTTTGATGGCAATGGCACGAACGACGTTTTCACCAGCCTCGCCGCGCATCGCTACGGCGTGGCGGTGTATTTGCAGAACAAGCCTGCGCCAGACAAGCCCATGTGGCAGCGCATCATGCTGGCCAGCGAGCAGCCGCAGGACAACGACTATGGCATCGTGTTCTCCCAGCCGCATGCAGCCTATCTGGCGGACATGGATGGCGATGGTGTGAAGGACATCGTCACCGGCAAACGCTACTGGGCGCACAACGGGCATGATCCGGATGAGCGCGGGCATCGTGTCATCTACTGGTATCAAACCAAGCGCGATGGCAAAGGAGGCGTGGATTTCGTGCCGCACCTCTTGGATGCCGAAAGCGGCGTGGGCGTGGACGTGCAGGTGGGCGATGTGAATGGCGACAAGCTGCCTGACATCGTGGTTGGGAACAAGGCGGGTGTGTTCATCCTCACGCAGGAACGGAGGGAAACGACAGCGGATCTGACGCCGAAGAAGATGTACGGACCTGCGCTGATGCCGCAGAAGGAATACGCCAAAGGGCAGTCACCGAAGGAGGCGCTGAAGGCTCTGCAACTTCCCGGCGGCTTCAAGGCGGAGCTGATCGCCGCAGAGCCCGACCTCGTGCAGCCGATCGCATTTACGTTTGATGAACGTGGGCGCATCTGGGTGGTGGAGGGAAACAGCTACCCGAAACCGCGTGAGGTGGGTGCGGGTCAGGACCGCATCAAGATTCTTGAAGACAAGGATGGTGATGGGGTCTTTGAAACGAAGAAGATTTTTTGCGAAGGGCTGAACCTCGTCAGCGGCATCGAGCTGGGTTTCGGCGGGGTGTGGGTGGGTGCGGCACCGTATTTGATGTTTATTCCGGACAAGGATCACGATGACAAACCGGATGTGCTGGACCGCACGAGTCCGCCTTCCAATCTGGTTCCCGGCCTGAAGTTTGATGCCATCGCCCTGCTCGACGGCTGGGGCAGCCAGGATACTCACGAGACCCTGAACAGTTTCATCTGGGGCCCGGACGGCTGGCTCTACGGCTGCCACGGCGTCTTCACCCACAGCAAGGTTGGCAAGCCGGGTACGCCCGACGATCAGCGCAAGCCCATCAATGCTGGGATCTGGCGCTACCATCCCACGCGGCATGAGTTTGAAATCTTTGCCGAAGGCACCAGCAACCCCTGGGGGCTGGACTACGACCAATATGGCGAGTTCTTTGTGACCGCCTGCGTCATCCCACATCTCTACCACATCGTGCCAGGAGGGCGCTACCAGCGGCAGGCCGGGCAGCACTTCAATCCTTACACGTATGAGGACATCAAAACCATCGCCGACCACGCCCACTACGCGGGCAGCGCGCGGCCTGATGTGACTTTTGACAAGGCCACGGGCGCGGGAATCATGAACAATGATACGAATGCGCTGGGAGGCGGGCATGCTCATTGCGGTCTCGCCATCTATCAGAGCAGTTTGTTTCCGCCGACGTATCGGAATCAGCTCATCTTTGGCAATCTGCATGGGCATCGGCTGGTGACGAACTACACGGACCCGCATGCGAGCACGTATGTGGGCAAGCACGGGAGTGATTTCATGCGTGCGAATGACATGCACTTCATCCCCGTGACGCAGAAGGTGGGGCCTGATGGTGCGCTGTATGTGAGTGACTGGAGCGATGAGCAGATCTGCCACCGCGGCAGCAATGCGGTGGAAAACTGGGACCGGAGCAATGGGCGGATTTATCGGATCAGCTACGACGGCTGGAAGCCGTGGAAGGGTGATCTGAAGAAGGAGAGTGATGAGGCGCTGGCGAAGCTGGCCGTGCAAACGGAGAACGAGTGGGAGTCGCGGATGGCGAGAAGGGTGCTGATGGAGAGGTTCCAATCGACTTCAGTATCAGAAGAAAAAATCACATCCTTGATGGTTAAGATCTTTTGGTCTGACGAAAAGCCCCCACAAGCATTGACTGAAGAAGAAGCCATCCATCATCAATGGCTTGGCTTCATTTTAAAGCCCGAGGGATATCTTCAAAAGCCAATTATTGCTGCTCAGGATGCGTGGTTCGAGGCACAGCGTATTCGGCTGGCCGCATCACAAGTGGATTTTGCAGACACGGATCTTCGAGTTTTGAGTGAGACTGCTCAAAAGAATCCTTCTCCCATCGTCCGCCGCGAGCTCGCCTCCGCACTCCAGCGCCTTCCTCAGGATCAACGCAAAGACCTCGCCACCGCCCTCCTCAAACACGGCGAAGACAAAGATGACCCCATGATCCCGCTGCTCATCTGGTATGGCATTGAGCCGCTGGTGCGGGCCGATCCCAAGGCGGGGCTGGAACTCGCACGTGCGTCCAAACTGCCGAAGGTCACGGAGTTCATCTATCGCCGTCTTTCGTCCGATGATGCAGGACGTGTCTCGATCCTCTCTGAACTCACCAAGGAGCCTGACGCCGCCAAGCGTGAGGCCACACTGGCGATGATCCTCAACAGCGCCCGCAGTGGCGGCAAGCTGACCATGCCGCCGGACTGGGCTTCGATCTCGGCGAAGCTGGGCGATTCAAAAACGGTCCGCGAACTCAGCGCTTTGTTTGGTGATGAATCCGCCCTGAAACTGTTCCGCGAGCGCCTTGCACTGGCCACTGCACCTGCGAACGAGCGTGAGCACGCACTCGGTGTTCTCATTCAGACCGGTGATGCCGATACGGCGAAGATCCTGCAGCAAATTCTTGTTCAAGAAGTGCCTGCTTCATTGCGTCGCAAGTCCATTCAGGCGCTGGCTTCGTTGAAGGATGCAGAGACGCCGAAGATGCTGGGCGCACTGTTGCCCAAACTTTCTGCCAATGAACTGCCGGATGCGGTGAACACCCTCGCCTCCACCAAGGAGGGCGCGAGGGAGCTGCTCAAGGCGGTGGAGGCCAAGACCGTTCCTGCCACGGCGCTTTCTCCCTTTCTCGTACGCCAGCTTACGGCGTTTGATGACAAGGAAATCAATGCCCTCATCGAATCCGCTTGGGGCGATGTGAATGCGCCGAAGGCTGATCTGGCGGAGCGCACGAAGAAGTTCAAGACACTGCTCACGCCCGCCGCTCTGGCGAAGGGCGATTTGGAGAAAGGCAAGATGCTGTTCACCATGACCTGCGGCCAGTGCCACAAGTTGTTTGGCGAAGGACAGAGCGTGGGGCCTGACATCACGGGCAGCAATCGCGCGGACTTGAACTACCTGCTCGAAAACGTGCTGGATCCGAATGCAGTGATCGGCAAGGCCTATCAGCTCAATCTTTTCACCATGAAGGATGGCCGCGTGATGAGCGGTGTCATCAAGGAGGAAAGTCCTGCGGCGGTGAGGATCGCGATGATGGGCGGGGTGGAGTTTACGCTGCCGCAGCCGGACATTGCGAAGCGTGAGGTGTCAAAGCTGAGCACGATGCCGGAGGGATTGTTTGATGCGCTGAAGCCGGATCAGGTGATTGATTTGGTGAAGTATCTGCAGAGCGGAGCCTCCGGACCGGCTAAAGCCGGGACTACAATACCCGGAGCGATCGAAGGCGAGGGGCTCAAGGTTTTGAACAAGACGGGTGGCAATGCGAAGCCGCAGGGCATGGGTGGCTTTGGCGGCGAGTGGAGCGGGGCCTCGCAGCTTTGGTGGACGGGGGGCAAGCCGGGGCAGAAGCTCACGCTGGCGCTCCCGGTGGCGGAGAAAGGAAAGTATCAGCTCAAGGCTGCGCTCACGTTGGCCAAGGACTACGGCATCATCGACGTCTCACTCGATGACAAGCCCGTGGCCACTGGTTGGGATGGCTACAATGGGCCAAAAGTCATCCATAGTGATGAACTCGACTGGGGCACGCATGAGCTCAGCGCCGGGGAACATCAGCTCACCTTCACGATCACCGGCAAACATGCAGATGCGGTGCCGGGATACATGGTGGGGCTGGATTATGTGAAGCTGGAGAAGAAGTGATCGTTCGACATCGCGGAGCGTCGGCTTACGGTTTCGCATCATGGATGCGGTCGGCGACATTTTTTCTGCCTTGGCTCAAGCAGCGGCAGAGCTGGTGATCCGGCTTCTGCAGCTGCTGTTCTATGTGGTGGAGAACATCGTTTACGGCGTGCTCTGGCTTTGCCGCTGCACGAAGTTCGCCGGGCCGCGACGACAGAGAAAGCTGCCTGAGGAGACACGGTATCTAATTCGCAGCTGCCTGCATACGACGCTGGCGCTAAGTCTGCTGTCCGTGGTTCTTTATTTTGCGTGGCCGAAAAAGCCTGCGGTGCCAGAGCCAACGGCTTCGCCACCTCCCTCGCCGACGAAGATCGAAAAGGCGCAGAAGGTGATCGAGAAAGCCAAACGCATCAAAGACACCCTGCTGCCACCCAAGCCCCAGCCATGAAAGACCTGCAGTCCACGAAGGCGATGTGGCTCAAAGGCTGCCTGTTTCCTGTCATAGGGATGATGTCTGCGGGCATCCTGCTCATGGAGAACTGGAGCTGGCGCACGGCGCTGCTGCTGGCGCTGTGCGTGTGGGGATTCTGCCGGGCGTATTACTTCGCGTTCTACGTGATCGAGCGCTGGGTGGATCCGCAGTTCAAGTTCAGCGGGCTGGGGCACTTCCTGACGTACCTTTGGCGCTCACGCCGCCGCTAGAGCCTCGTCAAATCGCGCGATCAAATCTGCGGTGTCCTCCAAGCCGGCGGAGACGCGGAGGAGCCAGCGGCTGACGCCACAGGACTCGGCCCAGTCGAGTTCTTCGTAGTGGGCGAGGAGGGTGTAAGGGCAGGCGAGGGAGAAGTTGGTGCCGAGGCTGGGGCCTTTGCAGACGCGCAGGGCGTCGTAGAATTTCGGGCTCGTATGCTCCGGGTTCTTGAGCGTGAAGGAGAACAGGCAGCCGTAGCCGCCGTTGTCGCGGCGGATGAATTCGTAGCCTTTGCCGCTCTCGCGGCTGGCGTGCCAGACAGCATCCACTTTCGGATGTGTGAGCAGGTGGTCTGCCAGCGCTTGCGCGTTGTGGCTCATCTTGGCGGCGCGTTGTGAGAAATCGCGGCTGTTGAGCTCCAGCGCCACGGCGTCGCCGCGCCAGAGTTCGTGATCGGCATGGGCGGTGAGGAAGGCGGAGAAGGCGGCGTGATGCGGGGAATTGCGGTTGAGCACGACGCTGCCAGCGAGGACATCGCCCACGCCGGAGAAGCTCTTGGTGAGGCTGGTGGTGACGACATCGGCCACGCGATGGGCATCCACATGCGCGACGGTGGAGATGGTGTCGTCGATGATGATCGGGACGCCGGGTTGTGCGGCAGCACGGATCGAGAGCAGGCGTTCGAAATCGACGCAGCGCAGCAGCGGGTTGCTTGGGGCCTCGCAGAAGATGCCCGCGATTGGCTCGCTTTGCAGCAAGGTGCGCAGATCGTCGTACTCGCTGTCCTTGATGAGAGGCATGAAATGCACGCCGGTGCCGAAGAACTGCTGGAGCTTCAGCACGTCCACGTAGGGAAAGTCGAGCTGTACGGTTTTGCGGCTGGGGAAAAGCTGAGTGAGCATGCGATGCACGGCGAAGTTTGCCGCCATGCCGGAGGGAAAGAGAAAGACGTCTTCGGGCTGCTGACCGGCCAGTTGCGCGATGCGTTCGCGGATGGTGCGGTTGGCGGCCTTGCCTTCTTCTACGCTGGCGGTGCTCTGGCGTTCGCCCAGGGCAGCGCAGGCCTGGCGGGTGCTCACGCATTCGCCGCAGAAGCGCCAGAACTTGCGGGCTTGCACGTAGCTGTCCGCTGGAAACACGGCGACGCCGAGGTTATGCGCCGTCCATTCGACCGCGCGGCCGGTCCCGATGAACTTCACGCAGCGCTCCGCATGCACGACCCGTGGAAACACGAGGCAGCGCTCGCCAGAGGTGGCGAATTCCTTTTCCGCCGCTGCAAACAGCCGGGAGATGGCTGGCGGGCAGCAGAAGCGCGGGTAGCCGGATTTGAACTTCGAGACCACATTCTGGTCCCCTTCCTCATAGCCGATCACATGCTCCCATAGCGGCAGGCACACGGACACGCCGAGGTCGTGGTCAGGGATCGCCTTGCCGAGATCTTCGGCATTGCAGAGAGGGTGGGTGAACAGGTCGGTCATTTTGGGGGGAGGGCACTTTTCTTCAAGGCGGAGCAGGAGGCAACGGGAATGAAGATGAGCGCGTGTCTCAAACTGCAAAGTCTGGCTTGGCCGCATCACCGCCTGTCGCAGTTCTCCGCTGCTGATTCTTTTGGGCCAGCTTTTGCCGGCGATTGAAGTCAGCGAGTTCGTTGAGGTAGCGCTTCAGGGCCATCTTTTCGTCGATATATCGATAATGCGGGCGCTCTCGGCGAGTACGTGCAAAATGAGGCAAGTCGATGAACGCTGACATTTGCTCGGCCGTGGGCAGCTCTGCGCGCTTCTCGTCGAGGAATGCTTTGCAAGTTTCATCTCCATATATCCACAAACTGATCGGGTAGGCTTTGCTGGCATCTACAATTGCCAGAAACTCACTAGTGACCTGCTCAAAAGCTTCCTCGGTCCATTTCAGTTGTTCCAAAACCAGATCGTGGTGCTTGTGAAGCATCGCCACGAGGTTCAGGAGATGGGTTCTCAAAGCGTCGGATTCCTCGCTGCCAATGCAGTCGCGGCCGAAAAAACAGTAGTGAAACCAGTACCAGCCGTCTTCGAAAACCAGACGGATGTCTCCACTTTCAAGGGCTTCGTCCAAGCGGATGAAATGAGCCCCGGAGCACTCTTGATCCATGAAGTAAAATTTCGCCATAAGGGCAGGTCATTTCTTCTTCAGCGCGGCATCGATGTCCTTCCAAAGGTCCTCCACGTGCTCGATGCCCACGGAGAAGCGGACCAACCCGTCGGTGACGCCGGCGGCTTCGCGGGCGTCTTTGGGGATGGAGGCGTGGGTCATGCTGGCGGGGTGGGCGACGAGGCTTTCGATGCCGCCGAGGCTTTCGGCCTGGGTGAAGAGGCGGAGGCGGCGGATGAAGGCGAGGGTGTCGGCGTAGCTGAGGCCGAAATCGGCCAGGAGCATGCCACCACCGGCGGACATCTGCTTTTTGGCCAGCTTGTACTGCGGGTGGCTCTTCAGGAAGGGGTATTTGACGCTCTTGACGCCTTTGCGGCCTTCCAGACGCTGGGCGAGTTCGAGTGCATTGGAGCAGTGGCGCTCCATGCGGATGGCTTCGGTTTTCGCACCCCGGGAGATGAGCCAGGTGTCAAAGGGGCTGGGCTGCAGGCCGATGGCTTTCTGGGCGAAGATCATTTTCTCCTGCCAGTCGTCGGAATTGGTGCAAACGGCACCGCCGAGGGCATCGCTGTGGCCGTTGGTGTACTTGGTGGTGCTGAGGAGGGAGAGATCGGCCCCCAGATCCAGCGGCTGCTGCAGCAGGCTGGAGGCGAAGGTGTTGTCCATGGCCACAATGCTGCCGACCTTGTGCGCCGTTTCGCTGATGGCCTTGATGTCCAGGATCTTGAGAAGCGGGTTCGTGGGGGATTCCAGCCACACCAGCGCGGGCTTGAGCCGTGTGATGAGATCGTAGTTCTCCGGATTGGCGAGGTTGGCGTATTTGATTTTGACGCCGAAACGCTTCAGCACCTTTTCGAAGATGCGGTAGGTGCAGCCGTAGATCTGCTGTTCGGAGAGAATGGTGTCGCCCGTCTTGAGGGAAAACAGGATGGCGGAAATGGCGCTGAGGCCGCTGGCGAAGACGGTGCTGTGCTTGGCGTTTTCCAGGCTGGCGAGCGTGGTCTGGAGGTTGCGGAAGTTCGGATTGCCGGAGCGCGTGTAGTCAAAGCCGTTGGGATTCCCGGTCTCAAACGTGGAGGTCATGTAGATCGGCGGGATCACGGCGCCGGTCTCGCTGCGGTAGTCCTGGCCCACATGAATGGCGCGCGTTTCGAAGCGTGCGTCGCGGGGGATGGAAGGGTCGTCTTTCATAACGGGATGAGTGACATGCAGATTTAGCTTTGCAAGGCCCCTGCGTGCATGCTTTATGAGTTATACTCTGATCTTTCATGTCCGACTCCACCGCCCCTCGAAAATTCCGTCGCGTTCTGCTCAAACTCAGCGGTGAAGCGCTGAGAGAGCCGGGCAGCCATGACAATATTTCCCCGCCCATCGTCGAAGACATGGCGGCGCAGATCAAGGCAGCCCACCAGACCGGCCTCGAAATCGCCCTGGTCGTGGGTGGTGGCAACTTCTGGCGCGGCGTGACCGCCAGCAACAAGGGCATGGAACGCGCCACGGCCGACTACATGGGCATGCTGGCCACGGTGATGAATTCGCTCGCGGTGCAAAGCATGCTGGAAGCGATGGACGTTCCGACCCGGGTGCAAAGCGCGATCAAGATGGACAATGTGGCCGAGCCCTTCATCCGCCGCAAAGCCATGCGCCATCTGGAGCTGGGCCGCGTGGTCATCTTCGCCGCTGGCACGGGCAATCCCTTTTTCTCCACGGACACCACCGCGGCACTGCGGGCCAGCGAGATCAATGCGGAGATCGTGCTCAAGGCCACGAAGGTGGACGGCATCTACGATTCCGATCCCAACAAGAATCCGAACGCCGTTAAGTTTGACCGCGTGAGCTTCCATGAGTGCCTGACACGCCAGCTCAAGGTGATGGACTCGACTGCTTTCTCCCTGTGCATGGAGAACAACATGCCCATCGGCGTTTTCAGCATGAACGAACCTGACAACATCCGCCGCGCACTCATCGGCGAATACATTGGTACGATGGTCGATGCGAAAGGCTGATCAAACTTCCAACCCAAGACTGATATGGACCCTGAATTGACGATGATGGAGGCCGAAGAGGCCATGACGAAGGCTGTGGAGCACGCCATCCACGAATTTGCCACCGTTCGCACGGGCAAGGCTTCGCCGACACTGGTGGAAAACATGGACATTCATGTGATGAGCTACGGCAGTCACATGAAGCTGAAGCAGCTCGCCATGATCACCACGCCGGATGCCCGCCTGATCCGCATTGAGCCCTTTGATTCCTCCACGCTGCAGGACATTGACCGTGCGATCCGCGAGTCACGCCTGGGCCTGAATGGCAGCATCGAAGGCAAGGTGATCCGCCTGCCGATTCCCTCCCTCTCCACGGAGCGCCGTGAGCAGATGGTGAAGATGTGCAAGACCCTCGGCGAAGACGCCCGCGTGCGGGTGCGCTCCGCCCGTCGTGACAGCCTCGAAACCATCAAGAAAGGCGAGAAGGATGGCTTCATCACCGAGGACGACCTCCATCGCATGGAGAAGGAGATTCAGACCATGACCGACAAGAAGATCGCTGAAATCGACCAGCATGTGGCTTCGAAAGAGAAAGAGATCATGACGGTCTAGGCCGGACCGGGTTTCAAGTTTAAGGTTTCAAGTTTAAAGTTCACCCCGAACTCACGCTTGGAGACAACTTGAAACTTCAAACCTGAAACTTGAAGCTTTGTTGATGTTTCCCGCCCGCGACTACCTCGACCTGACCCATACGAAGCATGGCATCCTGTTTCCGGATGACTCGCCCGTATGGACGGCGCTGGCGCGGATCGAATCGTATCTGGACTTTCGTTTGCAGCGTGAAATCCGCGTCCAAGTGCCGCCCGGCGCCTTCATTGGCGAGGATGTGTTCATTGACGAAGGCACCACGATCGAGCCGGGCGCGGTGATCAAAGGGCCGGCGTGGATCGGTCGCAACTGCCAGATCCGGGCGGGCTGCTACATCCGCGAAAATGTGATCATTGGAGACGGCTGCGTGCTTGGGAACTCGTGCGAATTCAAAAACTGCGTGGTGTTCGATGGCTGCGAAATTCCGCATTACAATTACGTGGGCGACTCGATCCTGGGCCACAAGGCGCATTTGGGAGCTGGTGTGATTCTTTCCAATGTGCGGTTGGATCGCCTGGAGGTCACCGTGAAGACCGACACGGATGTCATTCCCACCAGCCTGCGAAAATTTGGCGCGGTCGTTGGCGACTATGCCGAGATCGGCTGCAACAGCGTGATCAGCCCCGGCAGCATCATTGGCCGCCGCAGCATTGTCTATCCACTGACGCACTTCAGCGGCGTGCTGGAGGCGGACCTCATGCTGAAGACACGGCAGACGCAGCAGGTGGTTAAGCGTCGGCGGTAGTAGAGAGAATGAATACAATTCAGGGTGTGGGAGTCAGAGCAACATCCCACGTTTATGAAATCGCCTTTTCGCCCGCTCCTTGTTGTTTCGGCCATCCTGTCGCTGGCGAACTGTGACAAACCCCTGCCGCCTGCGGCTGCGGCACCTGTGGCGGCAGAAACAGACAACCAGCTCGCCGAGGCGCGCGATGCCCTGCAGCGCCAGGCTTTGGAGATCGAAACGAAGACGGCCTTGATGGACAAGCAGCTCGCGGAGATGGCGCAGTCCCTGAAGGATCGTGACAATGCGGAACTGCGCACTTCACTGGAGGCGCTGAAGCGGCAGAATGAAGAGCTGCGTGGGCAGGCGGACGCCGCCCGTCAGCAGAGTGATGCCATCGCGGAACGCATCCCCGCCTCGCCGCCGCTGAATGTGGCGCCGCAGCCGATGGCGCTGCCGGATTACTCGTTGTTCTATGAGGGGCTTTCGCCTTATGGCCGCTGGTTTGAAGTGAATGGCTACGGCTACTGCTGGCGGCCCACCATCACTGTGGCGGGCTGGCGGCCTTATGTGGACGGTTGCTGGGTCTGGTCATCGCTTGGCTGGGCATGGCAGTCGAACGAGCCCTTTGGCTGGGCCACCTACCACTATGGCCGCTGGGTGAATCTGGCACGCTACGGATGGATCTGGGTGCCGGGCAGCGATTGGGCTCCGGCGTGGGTCGCATGGCGTCAAAGCCGGGATTGTGTGGGCTGGGCCCCGCTGCCGCCGGAGACGGGCGTGTTCAGCGGCGTGTATCGCGACTGTGACTCACGCTATGGCCTCGGCCCGAGCAGCTACACTTTCATCAACACGACTCAGTTTGTGAGCCCGACGTACATCCACATTTATGCGCCCGTGACGCGGCAGACCACGATCTTCCAGAACAGCGTGAATGTGACGCAGATCGTACCCAGCCACAGCCGGGGCCATGCGTTTGTCCATCAAGGAGGCCCACCTCGATCCCAGATGGAACAGGCCTGTGGCCGGCCGGTGCCCCAGCGGCAGGTGCAATCCATGCACGCCGACCAGATGCCGACGCGCCTGCAGCATCATGGGAGCAGAGATGCGGATGCACCTGTGGCCATGGTTGAACTTCCCGCCGTGGCGCCCGGTGCCCACATGAGGCGCCCTGAAATCAAAGAGCGTATCCAAAAGCCGGTTTTGATGGGTGGATTTGAAGGCGTGCCGCAGCAGGCTGCCAGGGAGATTCGCGAGAACATCGCCCAAGAGAAAGAAACGGCGGTGGTGCAACAACGGCCCCCCATGCGCGGGCACACGCAGCATGCCCCTGGCCGGCGTCCGGTCGAGCCACCGACTGTCGTCAATGCTTCGCCAGCAGTGCCGAACGCTGTGCCGCCGGAAACCGTGAGGCCTGCCAGCGCTGCTGAAAAACCTGCAATGGCTCCAACAGTACCGCCGGTGGAGACGGCGACGGTGCAACAGCAACCGGGGCAGGGGAGCATGCCACAAGGATCTCGTCGGCATTCACCTGAAGGACGGCCTGCGACGAACTTGCAAGCCCAGGAAACCGTGCGGCCCGCTGTCGCGGTAGAACCTGGCGCAGACGCGGCGAGAGAGCCTAGGCGGCGTGGCCAGCCCGGCATGGGGGTGCCACAGGCACTGAATGTGCCGCCTGAGAGCAAAGTGGTGGAAAACAGCGCTCCTGCCGCAGCGCCGTCAACACCCTCCGTGATGCCTGCCGTGGTGGACAACAAGGCCCCTGAACCTTCGGCTGCTCCAGTGGTGCCTGTTGTTGAGCCAGAACGGACCGCTCCACCAGCCGTGGTGAGCGCTCCACCGGCAGTCATGCCGCAGCCACCTGCTGACCCCATTGTTTCACAGCAACCGGTGGCCGCTGAGGCTGAAAGAACTCGCATGCATGCTGGCCGGGAACAGGCCCAAGCCGCCGCCATGGAGCAGCGTCAGCAGCAGGAGATGCTGGAGCGTGGGCTGGCAGAGAAAAAGGCCGCTGAACAAGCCGCCGTAAATGCCGAAGCGGAAAAGAGCCGCATGCAGGCCACCGCTGCGCAGCAGGAGGCGCAGGCTGCCCAGCAGCAGCGCCTGGCCGCCGACCAAGCGGCCGCCGAGACTGAAAAAGCACGCCAGCAGGCCGCTGCGACCGCAGCCCAGCAGCAACAGGAGATGGCAGCGCAGCAGCAGCGTGCCACGGCTGAACGCATGGCTTCCGAACAGGCCGCCGCCGCAGAAGCTGAACGGGTCCGCCAGCAGACTGAAGCCGCAGCCATGCAGCAGCGTCAGCAGGAGGAAGCCACCCGCCGTGCTGCTGAAGAACAGCAGATGAAGGCGCAGCAAGAAACCGAACGCCGCACCCAGGAGATGGCGCAGCGTCAGGCCGAAGAACAGGCACGCCGCGCCGCCGAAGAGCAGCAAATGCGCGCCCAGCAGGAAACCGAACGGCGTGCGCAGGAAATGGCCCAGCGTCAGGCGGAGGATACTGCCCGCCGCCAGCAGGAGGCTGAAATGCAGCGTGCGCAGGAGCAGGCACGTCGTGCCGCTGAAGAACAGCAGATGCGTGCCCAGCAGGAGGCAGCACAGCGTGTGCAGGAAATGGCCCAGCGTCAGGCCGAAGAGCAGGCACGCCGCCAGCAGGAGGGGGAAATGCAGCGTGCGCAGGAACAGGCACGTCGAGCTGCTGAAGAACAGCAGATGCGCGCCCAGCAGGAAGCGGTACAGCGTGCGCAAGAGATGGCGCAGCGTCAGGCCGAAGAGCAGGCACGCAGGCAGCAGGAGGCTGAAATGCAGCGTGCGCAGGAGCAGGCACGCCGCGCTGCCCAAGAGCAGCAGGTGCGCGCCCAGCAGGAGGCGGTGCAGCGTGCGCAAGAAATGGCCCAGCGGCAGGCGGAAGAACAGGCTCGCCGTGCGCAGGAAATGGCTCAGCGTCAGGCAGAGGAGCAGGCGCGTCGTGCTCAGGAAGAAGCCCAGCGTGCTGCGGCAGAGGCCGCCCAGCGTGCCGCAGCGGAAGCCGCCCGCAATCAGCCGCAGCCTGGATCGTGATCGGAAGAGAAGGCGCGCCGCAGTTCCTGCTTGTGAGGCGACCTGCCGGAGTGGTAGCCTAGGGCATGCGCTGGCTGTTGCTATTCCTGTTATTATGCGGAGCTTTGCCGGTGCGTGCCGATGAGGTCATCCGGGTCACTTGGAAGACCACGCACGCGGCAGCGCCGCCGCAGTTCAGCCGTCCAGCGGCCGATTTCCTGCCGATGTTTCGGCTGGCGCTGACCACGCTGCCAGAGTCTGCGATCGTCGCCCTGGCGCTCTCACAACCGGCGATGCTTGGACTGACGCCTGTGCAGGCAGCCATGATGCGTCCATTGGTGGCGGAGCGTTATGCGCTGATCGCGAAGTCACCGGCATACTGCGGCGTGGCATCGGCGCTGCCGTATTGCTTCGGGGAAAAGCGTTCGCAGGAAGGGCTGGCGCTGGTGCATGTGCCCACGGGGGCGGATGCGCGGACACCGGTGCTGCTGTTTCTGCACGGTTATGGCGGCAGCTTTCTCTGGTATCAGCATTTGCTGGCCGAGGATTTTGGGAATCACATCATCGTCTGCCCGGCCTACGGCATCAACACCTCCACCATTTCCAGCGAGTATGTGCAGGAATGCATGCAAGCCGTGGGCGCAAGGCTGGGACGACCGGTGGTGAAGCCGGTTTTGCTGGGGCTGTCAGCAGGCGGCACGGGTGCCTGTGATGTGTACACGAAGCACCCGGAACGCTTTGACCGCCTGATCTGCATGGCGGCCTACCCGCCGGAAGACCTGCTGCTGAAGTTTCCGCGTGAGGCGAATGCTGCATTCATCGCCGGGGGCAGCGAGTACTTTGTGAAGTCGGGTGATTTTGCCCGGCGCATGGCGAAAGTGCGGCAGCTTGCGCCTGCGACGCAGGAATTCACCGTGCCGCAGGCGGATCACTTCTTTCTGCTCACTCATACGGCGCAGACGATGGCCAGGCTGCGCGAGTGGCTTCCGCGCCGGTGATTTCATCCACAGCCTATCAGTCGCCCTCCCAGCACCCATCCACAGAGAGTTGCAGATGCGAAGTGGTGGTGGGATATTAGTTTCCTTATCATGTCTTCGCTCCCGTGTTCTTCAGCCGATGGGCGTGCTGCGACAGGTGTGGCCGGTCTCGACCATGTGCTTCACGGCGGCTTCCCAGCGCACAAATTGTACCTGGTTCAGGGAGTCCCCGGCACTGGCAAAACGACACTGGCCATGCACTTCCTTATGGAGGGGGTTCGCCAGGGTGAACCGGTGCTGTATGTCAGCCTTTCCGAGACGCGTGAGGAGATTGAAATGGTGGCGGCCTCTCATGGCTGGGATGTCTCCGGTGTGGCTCTGTTTGAGATGACCGCCGCCGAGGAGAAGCTGCGCTCGGAGGCAGAGACCTCCTTCTTTTACCCTTCGGAGGTGGAGCTTAACCGCACGATTGAAACTCTCCTGGCGGAGGTGGAGCGGCTCAACCCCGCCCGGGTTGTGTTCGATTCTCTCTCCGAGCTGCGGCTGCTGGCGGAGACGGCCCTGCGGTACCGTCGGCAGGTCCTGCACCTAAAGCAGCACTTTGCCGGCAAGCGTACCACCGTCCTGCTCCTCGATGACTTTTCGGGTGATCAGTCGGACCAGCATGTGCAGAGCATTGCGCACGGCGTCATCACCTTGGAACGGTCCAATCCCGACTATGGCGCGGCGCGGCGCAAGGTCGCCGTGGAAAAGTTGCGCGGTTCCCCGTTCAGCGAAGGCCAGCATGATTTCGTGCTCCGGCGGGGTGGGATGACGGTTTTCTCACGCCTCACGGCAGGGAGTCAGTCGGAGGGGGTGGCCCCGGAACGAGTGACGTCCGGAAATGCGTCCATGGACGCCTTGCTGGGCGGCGGCCTGGACCGTGGGACCAGCACCATGCTGATGGGGCCGCCGGGCACAGGCAAATCCACGCTGTCTGCCGGTTTTGCGATCGCTGCGGCCAAGAGGGATGAGAAATCCCTGATGCTGCTGTTTGATGAGCATGCCAGCACGTTGCACCGCCGCGCCAAGCAGCTGGGGTTGAATCTGGAAGAGCACTGTGCCAGCGGCCATGTGACGGTGAGATCCATCGATCCAGCCGCGATTTCCCCCGGAGAGATCACCGATTTTATCGTGCGCGCGGTGAAGCAGGACAACGTGCGCCTGGTGGTGATCGACAGCCTCAATGGCTACCTGAACTCGATGCCGGAGGCGCGCCTCCTCACCCTGCAACTGCATGAGCTGCTCAGTTTTCTCGCCTCTCATGGAGTGATCACGATTCTCATCCTCTCGCAGCAGGGCATGATGGGCCAGATGCACAGTGCGGTGGATCTGTCCTACCTGGCCGACTCTCTGGTCATGTCGCGTTATTTTGAATCCCGTGGCGCGGTGAAGCTGGCGCTCTCCGTGATGAAAAAGCGCAGCGGGGATCACGAACGAACGATCCGGGACTTTTGGTTTGGGCAGGGAGGGCTGGAGATGGGCGAGCCTCTGGTGAAGCTCCATGGGGTGCTCAGCGGGATGCCCACCTTTCTCACCCCCCCACCCTCAAATGTCGTTCCCTGAGATCGCCGCAGCCTCCCGGGTGGTGGTGTCTGCCAAGGGTTCATCCGACCCAGGTCTGCGCATTTTTGTTGTAGCCCCCTATGGCAGTGATGCCAAGCTGACCTCCGGCATCCTCGAAGAGGCAGGTCTGCGCACCGTTGTCTGCGAGAGCATTCAGCAAGTCTGCGCCCGCGCACCCGAAGGCTGCGGGGCATGCTTGCTTTCCGAAGAGGCGCTGGAAAAGGCCTCCCTGCGGCTGCTGCAGAAATGGCTGGGTGAACAGCCTTCCTGGAGCGACATGCCGGTGGTGCTGGTCACTCGTGCAGGAGAGATTTCCTCGCTGCAGCGCCACCGCCTCTCGGCCATCATGAGCATGGGAAATGTCACCCTGCTGGAGCGGCCCTTTCGCGCTGGCACTCTGGTCAGCACGGTGGAGATGGCGCTGCGCTCCCGGGAGCGGCAGTACCAGGTCCGCGAGCTGCTGGAGCAGACCGCCCGCGATGCCGAGGCGCTGCGCGAGGCCGCACGGCGGAAAGATGAATTCCTCGCCATGCTCGCGCATGAACTGCGCAATCCGCTCTCCTCGGTTTCTCATGCGGTGATGTTGCAGCGCGAGGCCCCGTATGGCGCGGCGGACCACGCCTGGGCGATGGATGTCATCTCACGGCAGACTGAGCAGCTAACCCGGCTGGTGGACGATCTGCTGGATGTCTCCCGCATCACCCAGGGGAAGATCAAGCTCCTGGTGGAGGTGGTGGACGCCGCCCGCATCCTCCACAGCAGCTGCCAGACGGTGGCCGGGCTCATGGAAAGCCGGTGCCACACTTTGCACACCGATTTTGTGCAGGGGCTCTGGCTGAAAGCAGATGCGACGCGGGTGGAGCAGATCGTGGTCAACCTGCTGACCAATGCGGCGAAATACACCCCCTCCCACGGTCACGTCTGGCTCTCTGCCTGCCGCGACGAGGGCGATGTGATCATCACGGTCCGTGACTCCGGGGTGGGAATTCCCAAGGAGCGCATTGCCGCCATGTTTGACATGTTTACCCAAGGCGACCGCACGGCGGCGCGCTCAGAGGGCGGGCTGGGCATCGGCCTTCCGGTGGTCAAGGCTCTATGTGAGCTGCATGGCGGCGTGGTAACCGCGGAATCCGCCGGCATGGGGCAGGGCAGCACCTTCACGGTGCGCCTGCCAGCGACCCCAGCCCCTGAGGCCACCCCGGGGAGCACAAAAGAACAAGTTATCGCCCGACGCGACACGCGGGTGCTGGTGGTGGATGACAATGTGGACTCTGCCCACGGTTTGGAGCGGCTGCTCCGGTTGCGTGGCTACATCGTGGATGTGGTGCATGACGGCCCTGCGGCCCTCGACCGCGCCCTTGCCAGCTGCCCGGCCGTGGTGCTGCTGGACATCGGCCTGCCCGGCATGGACGGCTTCGAAGTCGCCCGGCTGCTGCGCAAGCAGGCGGGGTGCGCCGACACCCTCCTTGTGGCACTCACCGGATATGGCCAGGAGGAGGACCGCGCCCGCGCCCGCGCCTCCGGCTTCAACGAGCATTTTGTGAAGCCGGTGGATTTCAACGCCCTCGTGCAACTCCTGCACGAAAAGACTGAGGCGGCGGCTGAGCAGCGCCTCGTTTTCTTCGCTGGTCTTGGCCACTCCCCAGGGGTGAGCAAGAGCCATGAGCACGAAGAATGAAACACCTCCATGCACTCCAAGCCGGGAGGAAGAGGAGAAGCAACAGAAGGGGAGGGGAGGTGCGTTTAAACCCGCAGCATGTCTTTCACCACCTGCCAGTAGAGGAAGATGCATCCGCGCCAGGAATAGCGGAACTCGCCGTTGCCGGTGGGTTCGATGACGCCGGCGGTGATGTTGTGGTCAATGAGCACGCTCATGTCGCGCTCGATGTAAGCGTGCAGGTATTCGGTGTCCTGCAGCGCCAGGTCTTCGGAGCGGATGCCTTCGCGGTGGAGGAAGTCTTCATGGCGCTCCAGCAGGTCTGAAAACGAGCCCGCATGGGTGAAACGGTTCAGGCGCTGCTTGGGGGAGTGCTTCATCGTGGCGGCGAAGGGGTAGTTCGTCGTGGTGAAGGTGACTCCACCGGTGGTGCGTGAAGTGAGGCTGACGTAGGAAAAGCCAAAATCGCCCTGCTGCGCCAGCGCGATGGCGGCCTGCATGCGTTTTTCCGCGTGGTAGAACAGACGCATGAAATAGTCCGTCTGACTGAACTTCCAGCCGGTGTCACCGACTTCGGTGAATCCGTCATCATCCGCCTCGCTGCTGAGTTCAGAAAGCTCAGGGAAGACCTCACGTGTCGGGGGGAAGCGGTGCTTGACCTCGCTTTTGATCGGGAAACGCAGCCGCCGGACACGGAAGACGATTTCCATCCATGGCAGCATGAACCAGGCACCGACAAAAATGGCGCCGCCGATGTGCGAGTAGGTCAGGTAATAGCCGCTAAGGTAGGAGGCGCCCAGCAGAGCCAGCCAGCCCAGCTTCTGGATGAAGCGGTTGTGAAACGAGCGGCAGGCGATGGCAAAAACAAGGGCCGCCGCGACATACAGAATCTGCTGGATTGTGGTTTCCATAGGGGCCGCTGAGTTTGAGGGAAGTAGAAGCTAAGGGAAGACTCGGACAAAGCAACCTTGCATCCGTTCGTCTTAACCGCCTGAAACGAAGAGGCCGGACGCACTCCCGATGCATCCGGCCTCCAACTCAACCTTGACCAAAAAGCAGCGCCTAGAAATTGACCTGGGCCTGCACGCCGAGGTAGTCGTAATTCACATTGTTGTAGGGAGCCACGTTCGTGTTGGTGCGCATGCCGTGCATGAACATGGCCGTGAGTTCCAGTTCCGGGTAGGGGATGAAGCGGAAACCAAAGCCCACTTCGTTGACCTTGTCCTTGGGAGCGTTGACGGCAAATTTACGGCCACCATTGTAGGTCTGCCAGCGGGCGAAAGGAATGAGTTCCTTCTGGTTGGCAAACACATGGCGGTAATTCGCCTGCACATAGCCGCCGCTCAGACTGGAGGAGGTGATGGTGCGCATGTCATTGGAAAGCTGCGGGCCTTTGCCCCAGTTCCATTCGGTTTCGATGCCGAAGGGCTGCGGATAAAGCACGGCGGAAATGCCGACGCGGGCATCGGTGAAGCCGCGGTTGCCGCCGTTGCCATTACTTGGCGTTCCCACGCCTGGGATGGCTGCCGTGGTGGTGTTGAATTTGCCAGCGTAGCCCTGAATGCCCAGCTCGAGGAACTGACCGTTGTCGAACTCGAAGGGATAGGTGACACGGGCCACCCAATGCGGCTGTCCGTTCGTGTCCGGCTTGTTGATGCCCTGGCCGGAATATGCACCGAAGGCGATCATGCCGTAGTCACCCGAACCGCGCAGACCCATTTTGACCAGGCTTTTGAAACGCTCGCGGATTTCATAGGGGGCGTACATGTAGTAAATGCCGAAGTCACGCTCGCCTTCCACGGCCGTGCTGATGGCCTCAGGACGCTCCAAGGCGAGGCGATTCTGGGAGGACTGCATCGTGGCGTAGCCGTAGGGGACTTTGGACAGACCCATGCGGACGCGATGTTCACGGGCGGGGTCGAGGGAAACATCGGCGTAGTAGTCGCGTGCCTGCACACCGCCATTGCCATTGACTCCGCCAAACAGGTCAGCCTGGAAATAGAGATAGACGTGGTTGGTGAGGTCGCCGCTGAAGGCCATACGACCGCGGCGGACGCCGATGCTCGACTGGTCATTGGCAAAGGCATCGTTCTGGACGAACAGCTGGCCGCCGTCCTCGTGCATGACGGACTCCGCACGCACCTGCAGGTAGCCTTTCATTTTCAGGCGTTCGTACCATTTGTCGGCCAGCAGGGTGTCGAGCTCCGCTGCAGACATGGTGGAGGGGGAGGTGTTGTCGGTGATCTTGGAGATGTCCTCGATCTGCCCGCGGGTCGTGGAAATGACGTTTTCGAGATCGCCCACCTTGCTCTCGGTCTGGGTAAGGCGTTTTTCCAGCGTCGTACCGCCCGCCTTGCTCAGGGCATTCTCAAGATTGCCCAGTTTGCTTTCGGTCTGAGCCAGACGCTTTTCCAGAGCGGCGGTGCTTGCCGCAGCTCCGGCTGCGGGCACCGTAGCAGCCGGGGTCGGAGAGGCTGCCACTGCGGCGTTGTCACGCTCCTTGTCCTCTTCACGAGAGGCGGCGACGAGCATGTCATACTCCTCCTGGCTCAGAGTGCCCTTGGCCTTCATGATGGAGAAGAGCTTTTCCATGGCCGGACCGGCGGCAATGGGCAGGGATGGCGGCAAGGCGATGGCGACGGCTGCGAAGGCAGCCATTACACGGGAGATGCGGGAATGTTTGAGGCGCATGTTTGAGGTGTGTCAGGTGAGTTCTAGAAGCTCCTCAAGGCGGTCAAAGACCCCTCTTGGAATGAATGTCACATGGCTGTAACCGAGGGGCGCTGCGATATTCTTAATGTGACGCTTTCGTCACGGACATGAGTTATTCACATGCGCTTTGCCTCTTGAAACGATGCGACGGGCTCTGTCGTTTGATTGTGACGCTTTCGTCACAGAGCGCCTTTTGACCCCTTGCCCCCTTCCGCCAATATCCGCCTCGTCATCCGCGAACCGTCGGCGGACCAGAATATCGCCTTACTCCATCCTACAACCCTCATGAAGACCGCCTTCCTCACCCTTGTCACCACCCTGGCCGCTGCGCTTTCGCTTCAGGCGCAGACCACCCTGCGCATTCGCGGATCCGACACGCTCGGAGCCAAGCTCGTTCCGCAGCTGGCGGAGTCCTTCAAGAAGCAGGGGGGCAAAGTGAGCTTTGACATCGCTGCGGAAGGTTCCTCCACCGCCTTTACGAACCTGGCCTCCGGCACGGCCGAAGTGGGCATGTCCAGCCGCAAGGTGAAAGCGGACGAGCGCACCCTCTGCCGCAGCAAGGGAGTGTCTCTCGTTGAGTACGAAGTCGCGTGGGACATGATTTCCGTGGTGGTGAACAAGAACAATCCCATCGCCGATCTCTCCAAGAAGCAGCTGCTGCAGATCTTTGCTGGCGACATCAAGGACTGGAGCGAAGTGGGCGGGACTCCCGGACCCATCTCAGTTTACACCCGCAATACTTCCTCGGGCACCTACAAAGACTTCATCGGTCTGGCCATGAAGGGACGCGAATACGGCAGAAACAGCCAGAAAATGGCCGGCAATGAGCAGATCGCCGCGGAAGTGGGCTCCAATCCGAACGGTATCGGATATGTGGGCTACGCCTATTCCGGTGCGAAGGGCATCAAGGTGGTGACCATTGCGGGCTCCGCCCCCAGCCCTGCGGCGGTGAAGTCCTACCCACTGTCCCGCCCGACTTTCCTCTACACCAGCGGCGAGCCCACCGGCACCACCAAGGCCTTCATTGATTTCTGTCTCAGCCCTGCGGGTGACGCCATTGTCAGCAAGGCGGGCTTTGTCCCTCTCAGCGTTGCGAAATAACTGTTGATTGACCGATCCACCAGTCCGGCGGAAGAGACGTGTCTCGACCGCCGGATTTGTTTTCAACGCCGGTGCCTTTTTCCTCATAGCCGCATGAACAGCCTCCCGACGCCCAGCAGACCGCCGCTGCGCAGCGTGCTGCTCAGGAGTCGCAAGCACACGATTCTTGGGTTTGATCCCCAGAAACTGATCAAGTACTTCTTCGGCAGCAATGCGAGCGTGGCCATCATCGTGCTGGTGCTCATCATGGTGTTCCTGCTGCGTGAGGGCATCGATTTCCTCCCCACCTACCAGCGCGAGTTGCAAACCTACCGCCGCGCGGGGCTGGAATTTTGTGACATCATCGACCAGCCATTGCAGAAGAATCAGACGCTTTCCAGCAGTCTGCGCCAGGCGCTGAGTGCTTCCTTGGAAACACTGAGCAAGACGGCGCGTGACCGCCGTGACGCGGCCTTTTTGCTGAAGCGGCAGGTGGAGGACAAATCCGCCCGGCCACGCGAATCGCTTGCCCAGGCGCTTGAAAAGGCTCCTCAGGATCCGGGGCAGATTGACGTACTGCGCCGGGAACTGGGGGCTGCCACCGCCGCCGCTGTGAAGGCGGTGGATTATCCGGAGCTGTTCACCCAGGCCGAACGTGAGCAGTTGGAGCGTGAATTCGCCGCCCTCACTCCGGAAGTCACCGACCTGCCACCCATGCTGCAAACCCTGGTGGAGGATTTCAATGTCAAAGACCGGGAGGCGAAGACGAAGTTTGCTGATCTCGTGACAGCGCAGGAGGAATTTGAAGAGGCGGCGGAGCCGCTGCAGGAAGTGCTGGACGAGCTCAAGGCGAAGGCGCTGGAAACCAAGGAAAAAGCGGTTGAATTTGAAGTGCTCGAAACCAACCGCCAGCGCCTGCTCGAAGCCGCCGCCACCGAGAGCGATCCGAAAGAGAAGGCCAGTCTGACCAAGGAAGCGGAGGAATCCGTCGCGGAAACGGTGAATCTGGAGGAGAGCATCAAGGAAATCACCGGACGCACGGCTGAACTGCGTGAGCAGGTGGAAAAATATGCCGTGGTCATTGAAAAGGCCGCTGCTGACCTGCCCAAGGATGCGGGCACAGGAGCCGCGCGCAAGCTGGTCAACGACGTGCGCGAAGGAATTCCGGTGCATGCCCGTGAAATGCGGGCGGCGGCTGCAAAGCTTGAAGACTGGCATTGGGACAAACCCGTTTCTATTTTCAGCGTCATGGGAGCCTTCTTCTTCGGCACGCAATGGATCACGAACAGCTCCTGGCAGGACTTCTTCGGCTTTGTCCCGCTTCTGACCGGTTCGCTCGTCATTGCCGCCATCGCCATCCTGATCGCAACGCCCGTCAGTGTGGTGGCCGCCATTTACACGAACCAGTTTGCCAGCGAGCGGGAGAAGGAGCTGATCAAGCCGGTGATCGAGTTCATCCAGGCCATTCCTTCCGTGGTGCTGGGATTCATCGGCATCTCGCTGGTGGGGAATCTGATCAAGGATGTCAGCGAATGGAGCTGGTTGCAATGGGTGCCCGGCTTTCCCATTCAGGAACGGCTCAACATGTTCAACGCGGGCTGCCTGCTCGCCTTCATGGCGGTGCCCACCATGTTCAGCCTCTCGGAAGATGCGCTCAACAACGTCCCGCGTGCCTACATTGATGCCTCGGACGCACTCGGGGCCACCAAGCTGCAGACCGTCTTTCGCGTCATCGTTCCGGCGGGCATTTCCGGCATTCTCTCGGCTATTCTGCTGGGGCTTGGCCGTGTGGTCGGTGAAACGATGGTCGTGCTGCTCGTCGCGGGCAACCGCATCGCCATTCCCGATTTCAGCGCCGGGCCCGGTGTCATTTTCCAGCCGGCTCATACCCTGACAGGCATCATCGCGCAGGAGCTTGGCGAAGTCTCTCGCGGCAGCTCGCACTGGCAGGCGCTCTTCATGGTCGGCATCGTCCTGTTTGCCATTTCCCTGCTGGTCAACTGGTGCGCCCGCGCCGTGGCCCGCCGCTTTGAACCCCACAAGGCATGAATCCCGCCCCCACCAACGACAACCCCTTCGCTGGCGACAACTCTGGCATTCAGCAGCGGGAGACCGCTGCGCGGTGGGCGCTGCGTGTCGGCAGCTACATCGTGGTCTTGATCACGCTGGCCATCATGCTGCACATTTTCATCAAAGGGGCGCCGGTGGTGTTCCAGTCGAAGTGGCCGTTTGTGAACACGCAGTTCCTCACCGAGCTGCCCGCCACGCTCCATGTCATCGAGGACCAGCAGGGCAATCACATTGAAACCGATGTGAATGGTGCCGATGCGGTCAAAAAGAAACTGGGCGACAACTTTCGTTCAGAAAAAACGGTCTCCTATTCAGGTGGCGGCATCTTGGGGCCGATCGTCGGCACCGCCTTGCTCGTGATTGTCAGTGTCGGGGTGGCGCTCTTTTTGGGGGTCGCCTGCGCGATCTACCTCAGTGAGTATGCCAAACACGGCAAATTCCTCGAAATGGTGCGGCTGGCGATTCTGAATCTCGCGGGCGTGCCATCGGTTGTGTTTGGTTTGTTTGGCCTGGGCGCTTTCGTTTTGACAGCGCCGACCTTTGTGGATGTGCCCGCAGATCGTTCCGTGTTTTCCATCCCGCTTGGCTTTACCACGCTGAGCTTTGAGGGCTGGGACACCTGCGTGCTTTCTGGTGGTTTCACGCTCGCCTTCGTCATCCTGCCCGTCATCATCACCGCCAGCGAGCAGTGCCTGCAGGCCGTGCCGCAAGGGTTCCGGGAAACGAGCATGGCGCTCGGTGCCACGCGCTGGCAGACGATTCGCTACAGCGTGCTGCCTTTTGCCACGCCGGGCATTTTGACCTCCAGCATCTTGGGCATTGCCCGTGCGGCGGGTGAAACCGCCCCGATCATGTTCACCGCCGCGCTGGCCTTCAAGGACAAGCTGCCCTGGCAGAAGGATCTACCCCCGCTTCCGGCAGATGCATCCATCTTTGCCCACTGGGAGCAGAGCGTGGCGCGCTTCCTCGGCATCTTCACCGAGTCCGTGCAAGCTCTGCCGTATCATATCTACACGCTTGCCGCCAAGATCCCGCAGAACGAGTACGCGGAGCGTGCGCAGTATGGATCTGTTTTCGTTTTCCTCGTTCTGGTCGCCTCGCTGGCCGCCAGCTCCGTGATGCTGCGCAAACGCCTGCGCGCCAAGTATCGCTGGTAATTGCTTCTCTTTCCATGTCTGCCGATTTCACCGCCCAGTCCACACCGCCGCCTGTCGTCCAGGTGCGGGACATGGATTTTTCCTACGGTGCCAGCAAGGCCTTGTTTGACATCAATCTGAAGGTCCAATATCACCGAGTCACCGCGCTCATCGGCCCCTCGGGCTGTGGGAAAAGCACGCTGCTGCGCTGCATCAACCGCATGAACGACCGCGTGCTTAGCGCCCGCGTGACGAAGGGCGAAGTGCTCGTCAAAGGCAAAAACATTTACGACGCGGACGTCGATCTCACGCAGTTGCGCAAGCAGGTCGGCATGGTGTTCCAGAAGTCGAACCCCTTCCCCAAGAGCATCTACGAAAACGTGGCCTATGGCCTTCGCATCCATGGCGAGAAAAACAAAAGCGTGCTCGACGAGGCCGTCGAACGCTCGCTGACCCACGCCGCTCTCTGGGAAGAGCTCAAAGACCGCCTGCATGCCAACGCGCTCGCTCTCTCCGGCGGCCAGCAGCAGCGCCTCTGCATCGCCCGTGCCATTGCCACGGTGCCAGATGTCCTGCTGATGGATGAGCCCTGCTCGGCTCTTGATCCCATCTCCACGCTTAAAATCGAAGAGCTCATGCATCAGCTCGCCAAGGAGTTCACGGTGGTCATCGTCACCCACAACATGCAGCAGGCCGTGCGCGTCTCGGACTACACGGCCTTTCTGCACCTCGGTAAGCTGGTTGAGTTTGCCCCCACGGAGGAGCTTTTCACCAATCCCCGCGAAAAGCTCACCGAGGCTTATTTGCGCGGCACTTTCAGTTAACATGGCCGCCGACACTCCAGCACCCACTGCCGCAGAGCCGCTCATTCAGGTGGAGAAATTCAACTATGCCTATGGTGACAACCAGGTGCTCTTTGACGTCGATCTGAACATGCACAGCGACGATGTGATGGCCCTCATCGGCCCCTCCGGCTGTGGCAAAAGCACCCTGCTGCGCTCCATCAACCGCATCAATGATCTCGTGGACACCGCCCGCGTTGTCAGCGGCAAAATCAAAATCGACGGGGTCGATCTCTATGAGCCCGATGTCGATGTGATCAGCCTGCGCCGGAATGTCGGCATGGTCTTCCAGAAGTACAATCCCTTCCCGCGATCAATTTTCGAAAATGCCGTTTACGGCCTCCGCGTCGCCGGCATCAAAGACCGCCACGATCTCGAAGAAGCCGCCGAACGCAGCCTGCGCTCCGCCGCATTGTGGGATGAAGTGAAGGACCGCCTCCACGAAGTGGCCACCGGCCTTTCAGGCGGCCAGCAGCAGCGCCTTTGCATCGCCCGCGCCATCGCCCTGCAGCCGCGCATCCTCCTCATGGACGAGCCCTGCGCCGCGCTTGATCCCATCGCCACCGCACGCATCGAGGAGCTGATCCACCAGCTTCGTGGTCAGTACACCTTTGTCATCGTCACCCACAACATGGAGCAGGCCAAGCGCATCGCCGACCGCACCGCCTTCTTCTATAAAGGCCGCCTCATTGAGGAGGATGAAACGATGAACATCTTCAATCATCCCCGTGATCCTCAGACAGAGGCTTACATCACCGGCCGGCTGACGTAAGGGTGCAGGGCCGGAGGGGGTAATGGCCAGCCCAGCCCGAGGTTGAAAAAAATGTTTCATGCGGCAGTATGGTTAAGCATGAATCTCCGCCCCCTCGTCTTATTCCTTTTCACCGCCAGCGTGGTCCGCGCAGGCGTGGAGGTGGACATCGAAAAATTTGGCGAGAGTCTTGGAGGCTGGAAAAAAGAGAAGCACAAGGCCGCCGAGTACAAATTTTCAGAGGTCGATTACCGCACCTACAAGCCTGAAGTCACCGCGGCGCCTGATGGCGGCGTCTTCATTTCCGTACGTGTGGACCACCTGCGTGGCATGTTCTCCTCGGACGACCATGCCAGCATCGAGATGAGCTTTGCGCCAGACGGCACGTTGCTTTCCTCCCAGGCCGCCATCTCCATCCAGGCGCGCCGCATCAGCAGCGACATGTTTCGCAGCGGCGGCAGCTCCGCAGCCAAAGCTGCGGGTGAATTTGCGGGAGGTACCGTTGAAAAAGCCGCCAAGCTCAGCAGCAATGTCTTTGCCAGCCTCGCTGGAAAGCTGCTGCGGGAAAACGTCACCGAACCCGGCCGCATTGCCTACCCCGCCGCCCTCCGCCACAACTACAATCTCCTCTACCAATGCGTGAAATACGTCAAGGACCCGCCCAAGGCCCTTGTCGTGGAAGGAGATCCCATTCGCCCCAAGCCGCCGGAGCCCAAGGGCGCACCTGAAGGCATGTTCAACGTGAACACCTTTGGGGAAGCCCCCAAGGAAGGGGACAAGAAAGAAGAGAAGAAGGAAGAGCCCAAGAACGAAGCCGACACCGCCAAACCATGAGCGGCATGCAGCTGCTCATCGATGTCGGCAACGGGCGCACCAAGTTCGGCCTCGCGACAAGTGAGGCGATCCTCGAACGCCGCGAGCACCCCACGCGCGAGCTTTCACCCGCTGCGGTGCGCGAGGTGGTCAAAGGCTGGCAGTTTGAAAAAGCCGTCATCTGCAGCGTCGTGCCGAAAGTCGTGCCCGCCTTTCGCGAAGTCTTCGGCAGCACTCTCATCGAGCTGCGTCATGACGGTCATCTCGGGATCGGAATCCGCTATCCGAAGCCCGAGAGCATCGGGGCCGACCGTCTGGCCAATGCCGTTGCCCTGGCCCACATGCACGGCGCGCCTGGCATCGTCATCGACTTCGGCACCGCCGTGACCTTTGACATCCTTTCCGCCGACAAGTTCTACATCGGCGGCGTCATCGCCCCCGGCCTGCGCCTCATGACCGACTACCTGCACGAGCGCACCGCCCTGCTGCCCAGCGTGGACCTGCGCGAGCCCGAAACGGCCATCGGCCAGTCCACGGAAGGAGCCATCCTCGCTGGCGCGGCCATCGGCTATCGCGGCATGGTGAAAGGCATCCTGGAGGCCCTGAAAAAGGAACTCGGCGGGGAGCAAATCCGCGTCGTCGCCACGGGTGGAGACGCGGAATGGATCATCTCCGGCATGGGAGAAGACATCCCCACCGACCCCGATTTGACCTTGCATGGACTGCGTTTGGTGGGCAATCTCCGCGCCCCGCTCTGACGGCGGGGGCTTATGTCTGAAACTGATAAAACTTCCATTGGCATCGACTTTGGCGGCACCTCCGTGAAACTCGGGGTGTGCCGTGGCGATGAACTTCTCGTCACCGACGAGCCCATCCCCACGATGCAATTCCATGGGCCTGCCGCGCTCATTGGCGAGATGGCCGCACGCGTCGCCAAGCTGCAAAAGACCTACCCGGCCATATGCGCCATCGGTGTTGGAGTTCCAGGACTGGTCGATTTCGATCACGGTTTTGTGCATGAGCTCACCAACGTCCCCGGCTGGAAGCATGTGCCGCTCAAGGCCATCCTCGGCGAGAAGACCGGCCTGCCGGTGCTGGTGGAAAATGACGCCAATGCCATGACCTACGCGGAGTTTCGCCATGGTGCGGCGCGCGGCCTGAAAAACGTCATCGGCATGACTCTGGGCACCGGCATCGGCGGCGGCCTGGTGCTGGACGGCAAAATGTTCCGTGGCAGCGGCTTTGTGGCAGGAGAGATCGGGCAGATGAGCATCGATTATGACGGCAAGGCCGGCCACTACGGCAACCTGGGCGCGCTGGAAAAGTACACTGGCAACCTGCAGATCGCCGAGCACGCCGTGCTTCGCTATTTCGAGGCGGGCATCGAGAAGGAAATCGCTGACTGCACGCCCAAAAAGATCGCCGACGCGGCGCAGGCCGGAGATGACATCGCGCGCCAGATCTGGAACGAGGTGGCCGATTGGCTTGGCACGGCGATCTCCAGCATCGCCTGGCTGCTCAATCCGGACGCCTTCGTGATCGGTGGCGGTGTGGCCCAGGCAGGAGACCTGATTTTCAACCCGCTCAAAAACAAGGTGCAGAGCATGCTCAGCACGGTGGTCTGGGAGCGCCTGCAGATCCTGCCCGCTCGCTTCAGCAATGAGGCTGGCATCATCGGCAATGCCGCTCTGGCGGCAGATGCGGTCTGAACGCAGCGGCATCTGAGCGAAAAAAAAGCCCGGCTCCATAGGAACCGGGCTTTTTTGGGACATTGGCTGGCTACTTTTTCTTTCCTTTGGGCTGCGGCTTGGGCTCCCAGTCTTCCACCTTGATGATGGCTTCCAGGTCCTTCTTCGCGTCGATGTCTTCCGGCAGAATTTTGAACTTGGTGAGGTAACGCAGCGCCTTGGTCACCTGGAGGATTTCGCCCTTTTTGGATTCGATCTTGCCTGGGGGGACCTCTTTCATTGCGCTGGCGAAATCGCGCACTGCGGCGACAGCAAACTCACGGACTTCGGAATTGTCCGCATAGCAGAGGGATTCAAAGTAGTGCAGCATCTTCTCGATGCCTTCGAGCTTGGCGGCAGATTCGCGGATGCCTTTGGCGATTTCCTCGCGCTTTGCCGTCGTGGCAGCTTCACTCATGTGGCTGGCTTCACCGCCGTCGATGGCACGCTTTGGCAACGGGCGGTACCAGATGTTGCGGTAGCGCACGGGATTGCCGTGGTCCTGCAGCTTGAGGGGGCCCTGATCCGGGAAGGCTTTCGGGGAGGAGCGGCGCATGTGGCCGCCACCGCCTTCGAGGGGAGTATGGTCCTGCGTGAGCACACCGTTCACGAAGACGGTGATGTAGCCGGGATCGACTTCCTTGCCGTCTTTGAAAATGGGGCGGCGGAAGACAATGTCGTAGGTCTGCCATTCGCCGGGCGCACGCAGCGGGTTCACCATGGGCGGGTTGATGCCGTAAATGGATGACGCCATGCCATCGGGGTAGCTGGGGTTGTTATAATTATCCAGCACCTGCACTTCGACCTGGCCCATGAGGAAGATGCCGCTGTTGCCACGGCCCTGGCTGTTTCCTTCGACCTTCGAAGGGGCGCTCCATTCCACGTGGAGCTGGCAGTCGGAGAATTCTTTCTTGGTGCGCACATAGCCGCTGCCCGGCACGCATTGCAGGACGCCGTCTTTGACTTCCCACTTGGTGGGTTCGGCAGGTGTTTTGTCCGCCTGCCATTTTTCGATCTCCTCCGGCTTGCCGCCGAAGAGGATGACTGCATCCGAGGGCGGAGTGCCGGGTTTTTCCTGGGTGCTGAAGGTGCCCGGTTCCACGCGCGCCGGCTGCGGCCGGTTCATGTCATGGATGGCCCAAGGATGCGTTGTGTCCGGTGGATCGCCGTAGAAAGCGCCGTCTGCAAGCGCGGCGGCGGTGAGCAGGGGCAGAGCGAGAATGTGAAGCGTGGTGCGTTTCATGGTGGTGGAGAGAGGTAGATGGAAAGAGAAGGGGAGCAATGAGGATTCACGCACTCACTTTTACCCAAGGCTGATGCTTGTGAGCTTCTTCTTCGGAGGCTTTTGGACGAAGGGGGCAAAAAATATGCCATTCCACCGATGCGGTAGAATGGCATATCGAGTTTTTAAGAGAGTCAGCCGTTGGGCAGCAGGCGCTCCCAGAGGATGTCATTCATGAGGACGTTTGTGATGAACTCACGGCTGCCGTCCACCGGAGCAACGGGTGCTGGAGCAACGGCGGGCACCACAATGTCGAGGATGAGGCCTTTGGCCGTGCGCTGGGACGTGATCCGGCCACCGAGGTGGTAGGCGAGGAAGAACGCACCCATGAGGGTGAGGCCGGGGCCGTCCGTGGTGGCATCTGCGTGCGTGAAGAAGGGATCAAACACGGAGCGCAGAACATCGCTTGCGAGTCCGGGACCAGTGTCGGTGAGAGTGAGATGCAGCGCTCCGGCATCGGCAGCCTCGGCCGCTGTTTTGGCGGAGAGGGTGACTTGCGTGCCGGAGGAGAGCAGCGCCAGTTCTGTCTGAAGCAGCAGGTAGACCATTTTTTCAAACGCAGGGCGGCTGGCCTGGAGGGCAGGGAGTGCTCCTGCGCCTTCGAATTTCAGTTCGATACCCTTGGCGGTGAAAGCCGTGCGCTGCTGGTCGATCAGTGCCGTGAGCACATTCGCGGCATCCATTTTGTGCTCGGCGCCGGAGGCGGACTGAAGCTCGCCCAGAAGCTCGGCGATGCGTCCGGCCTGGCTGACGACATGGGCGTGGAAGTCGCGCCAGAAGGTGGCCTGACGGAGGCGGTCGAGGTCAAAGTTCTGCTGGCCGAGCCTGCCGGGGGTGATGTCCAGGAAGGCATGCACGGCGCGCAGAGGCTGGTTGAGTTTCTGGTTCAGCCCGGCGGCGACGACTCCCAGACCCATGACGCGGTCGGTGATGAGGAGGTTCTGCAGCACGGAGAGTTTTTCCTGCAGCAGGCCATCACGCTCCTGCTGGAGGATGTAGAACTCCATGGCGCGGTGGAGGGTGTTGCGCACATCGTCCATCTGGATGGGCTTGGAGATGTAGCGGAAGATGCTGCCGAGATTGACCGCATCGACCGTGACGTCGTAGTCGGCATAGGCGGTGACCATCATGCGCACGAGGCGGGGGCGGAGCTGGCGGGCGCGCTCAAGGAGCTGGACGCCTTTTTCCCCGGGCATGCGCTGGTCAGACAGCAGGACGCCGATGTCCTCGCCATGCTGTTCGATGAGCTTGAGCCCGTCGGCGGCGTTGTTGGCGGTGAAAATGCGGAATTCGTCTCCGAAGGTTTTTTCGAAGTACTTCAACGCCTTCTCTTCATCATCGACATAGAGAACGGCATAGCGTTTGAGGTCGTATTGGTTTTGCATATGGGGAAGTCCTACTAGGTATCGGCGTGGTTGTTGTGGGTGCTGTCAGCAGAGGGTAGCTCTAGAATGAACTCAGTAAACTCGCCGGGCTGGCTGCGTACTTCGATGCGTCCGCCATGGTCAGCAATGATGCGGTTGCAAATGGAAAGTCCTAGCCCCATGCCCTGCCCCACGTCCTTGGTGGTGAAGAAGGGGTCGAAAATCTTGTCACGGATCTCCTGGGGAATGCCAGGCCCGTTGTCCTTGATGGAGAAAAAGACCCTGCCTCCGCGGGCGTGGGCGGAAAGCTTGATGCACGCGACCTCCCCTTCCGGGTATTGCTTGGTGCCCATGGCATCCACGGCGTTCTGGATGAAGTTGATGAGCACCTGCACGAACTGGTTGCTGTCTCCGCGGATTTCAAGGTCATCTGGAATGTCCACCTCACGCTGCATGCCGTCTTTCCAGACATGGGAGAAAAAGCGCAGCCCGGTGGAAACTATGTTTTTCAGGTCAAAGGCGTGATTGAGCTGATTGGTGGTGCGGGTGAAGCCGCGCAGGTCTGAGATGATCTGAATGACGCGATTCACGCCCTCCTCCACATCCTTGACGGTGTCGGCAAAGTCGGCGCGTTCTTCCTCGGGCAGGAGTTTGGTGGAGCGGCTGATGATGCCCAGGCCCTGACGGGCGTAGTTGAGGGGGTTGTTGATCTCGTGGATCAAGCCGGCGCTGAGGCGGCCGAGCGAGGCGAGCTTCTCGTTCTGCACCAGCAAAGATTCCGTTTCCTTGATTTGCTCCAGCGCATTTTCGAGCTGTTGTTTCTGCACCACGAGCTCCTTCTGGAAGAGGCGCGAATCGACGAGGTTTTTCAAGCGTACCATGATCTCCGTGAGGGAGAAGGGCTTGGCGAGGAAGTCGCTGGCTCCGGCGGCGAGGCAGTCCAGCTTGGTTTTTTCGTCAGCGCGGGCGGTGAGCAGCACGACGGGGATGGAGCGTGTGATGCTGCGCTCACGCAGCTCACGGCAAACCTGCAGGCCGTCTTTTTCCGGCATCATCATGTCTGAGAGAATGATGTCAGGCAGGAACTGGGCGGCCTTTTCAACGGCCTGCTGTCCGTCCACGGCTTCGAGAACTTCAAAGGTGTCGCTGAGCTGGCTCTTGAGGAAGCGCAGCATGTCAGGCTCGTCGTCAGCAATGAGCAGCTTGGGTTTGCGGCTGCGGCCCACGCCAGTTTCGACCGGACGCAGGGTGGCCTGCAGCGAGGTCATGGCGGGGAAGAGTTCGGCGCGGCGGTAGAGCTCGGCGATCCAGTCTTTGTTCTGGGGACTGTCGGCATCTTCTTCCTCGATGGTTTCGGCCGTTTCATCCTCAGCGACGCTGGGCTCGCCTTGGAGGAGCGGCAGGTTCACCGTCATGGTGGTGCCTTTTCCGACTTCACTGGCGGCCACGACATTGCCGCCCTGAGCTTCCGCGAGCTCCTTGACGAGGGCGAGACCGATGCCCATGCCCTGGAATTTGCGCTGGGAGGAGGTGTCCGCCTGCCAGAAGCGGTTGAAGATATGCGGCAGTTGATCTGCGGGAATGCCCATGCCGGAGTCACGCACTTCAATGGTCAGCCAGCCGTCTGTCTTGATGGCGCTGAAATTGACGTGGCCGTTGGCGGCGGTGAATTTCAGGGCGTTGAAGAGCAGGTTGAGGCAGATGCGCTCCAGTTTTTCCGGATCGGTCAGCACGCTGCCGATATCCTCATCGACATGTGCATGCAGATGGATGCGCTTGTCTTTTGCGACGCTGCCTACGGCGTTTGCGAGGCCATTGATGAAATTGTTCACGTTTACCCGCCGGGTGTTGACCTGCGCACGGCCTGATTCGAGGCGCACCAGATCCAGAAGGTCATTGATGAGTTTCAGCAGGCGCATGGAGTTGCCATGCATGGTGGCCATCAAATCGCGTTCATCCTGCGGGCGGGTGGAGGCGGCGCGCTGGATGAGGCTTTCCAGCGGAGCAATGAGGAGGGTCAGCGGCGTGCGAAGTTCATGACTGATGTTGGCGAAGAAGCGGCTTTTGGCCTCATCTAGCTCACGCAGCTTTTGATTGCTGGCTTCGAGCTCGGCGCGGTTGAGATCCAGATCGTGACGCAGCTTGAACTCGGAAAAGCGGATGCTGTTGTAGAACCAGGTGCCGGCCGTGGTAAAAACCCCGGTGACAAACAGGAAGTACAAGTTGTTGTAGAAGATGCGGGGATTGACGATTGGACCATGGAAATAGCAAGCCAGCAGATAGGAGACAACGGTGAGGACCACGACCAGAATGCTGTCCTGCAGTGTCCAGCGCATCAGAATTGCGGCGCCTAGCATCACGAGATTCAGCCCCGCATAGTAGGGGGAGTCAGCGCCGCCCTTGGCGTAAATCATCCATGCGATGCCGACAATGAGAGGCATGGCCATGAGGAGGCCCAGAAGACGGTGCATGCGCTTGCCCCAGGCGGTGTTCAAAGCCAGCCAGACGAGGACGCTGACCACGGCGGAAAGAACGCGTGCGGGGAAAAAGCGTTTCACGCCTTCCTCCTGAAACACCACCCAGTCCAGAGAACTCCCTGCCAGCATGAACACCACGGCGAGGATGCCGCAGAGCTGATAGTTGCGGACCCGGATGTCCCGCTCGTAGGCCTGAAAGTTGCCTTTCAAGCCACCAGCTAAAACTGGAGAAGCATCAGGCATCGAGAGGTTTGCGTACTTCGAGGAAGATATTCACGCCCGTGGCATCGGGTTTCACGACGACGGAACCCGGTGGGGCACGATCCGGCGCCAGTTTGAGAAACTGTTCCTCATCCCGATACACGAGATGCCATTCGGCGAGATACTCCATCCAGTTCCGCCAGGGATTGCTGGGATGAACATTCGTGGCGATCAGCAATCCGCCAGGAGCCAGCAGATCATAGAAGATTTCCAGAAGCCGCCGGCAGATGCGGTCTGAAAGGTAGTCGAACAAACCGGCGCAATAGACCATGTCATAGGTGCCTGACTGGGCCGCCGCACGTCCGGACTCTTTCAAAACCTGGTGCACGGATTTTTTCTCAAAGCGCAGGCCGGTGCGGCGGCGATGGCGGTTGCGCAGGTCTTCCAGAGACCGCGTCGTGTGCATGATGGTCTCATCATTGAAGTCCAGCAGCAGGAGGTCTGCGGAGTCTGAGATGGGCTCATGGGTGAGGAAGTTTTGAATCTCCTGGGCGGGTCCGCAGCCCAGATTGTAGATGCGGGCGACACGATTCTGGCCGGCCGCACGGGTCGTTTCCGCCTTGAGCTGCTCCACCAGATAAACGATGCGGTTGCGGTGCGCGAGGACGGGCGGGATGTCGAGATAAAGCTTGTTGAGCAGCTTTGCGAAGATGGAGCTGCCTTCATAGGGATCACGAAGCATCATGCTGACCATCTCATAGTCTCCGGCATAACCCAGCGGCTTGTGATAAGTCCGGTAAACAAATGGCGCACAAAGAACCAGCGGGTGAAGCTGACGTTTGATGTAGCTGCGGTGGACCGGCTGCTGATCCAGAGGAATGATGGCAGCGGATTCCTCAAAACGTTTCATCAGGGGATAAACCGTGGGAACGATGGGCTCCTCCATCTGCAGGAGGACTTCACGTTCGGCCTGAATGCGGTCTCCCGTGGGCAGCGAGCGCACGCCCAGCTCCACCTGTTCCATCCAGCGGCGCAGGTCAGAAAGCATGGTGTGCATGTCAGCGACCACAATTTTGAAATCGGGCATGACCCGGTAGCTTTTTTCCGTCTCACGAAGGAACTCGGCAAACTCAGTCAGCAGGCGGCCTTTGTTCTGCGAAGGGGAGAGGATGTCGATGTCGATCCAGCCTTCATCTGAGAGCGAAGCCTCGCAGATGAGCATGATGCCGGTGTTCACCAAATTGGCAATGGTGGCCCTGCCGGTGTAAACCACGCGGTCGTTCATCATGATCCTGAAGTCATTCAGGACTTCAGAGAGCTGGACGATGCTGTAGGGGTTGTAAACCTCAAACACGCCGAGATAGCGTGTGAGCCGGTGAAGCGTGCCGCGCACTTCAGCCCCCTGGCTGTTGCGGCAGATGATGAAACTGAGCCGCTCCCCTGAGGAAGCGAGGTTGGGAAGTGCGTTGTCGTTGTTCTCCATGTTACGATTCCTCTGCTAAAGCGGTTTGCAGGCTGATGACAACACAAGCCTTGTTGAAAAGTGGCCGCGCATTCAGGCATGACACCAAGAGGGAGCAGGACACATGCGGGGAGAAAAAAAGAGGTGTCATTTTTTTGAATTAAAACTTCTGCGTGAAGCTCAGCGCCAGCACCTGCCACTGATGCTTGTAGGTGCCGTCATACTGGTTGGGCGGATTGGAAGCGGCCCCGCTGATGACACGGGCGGGATAGTAAACGCAGGAGTAGGTGAGATCCACGCCCCGAGTTTTGCCCCGCCAGCCCACGCCGAGGCTGAAGACATGCCTGTCATTGCCAGGGACCAGCGGTGTGTAGCTGTTCTGCGGCTGGGAATTTTCTGAATAAAGATAACCGCCGCGCAGCGCCCAGTGTTCATTCAGCTGATAGGACATCCCGGTGCCAAAATCGAGCGAGTTTCTCCACCCAAAGACTGTGCTGTTCGATCCGCCAAGCAATGCCTGGTTGTTGCCGATCAAGAGGGGGAGGACATCATGGGAGGAATTCTGCGCCCATTTGAAGTCAAAACCCACGGTGAAGCGGTCTGTCACGTCAAACCCATAGCCGACGGAGATGGAGGCAGGAAAGGTCATGTCGGATTTGAAGCTGCTTGATTCGCTGAAGGTGCCAGCCAGCGCCGGCGGGATGTTGCTGGCTTTGAAGTCACCACTGAGATTGACCTTCACCGGCAGCCGCCCAATCACTGCAAGACGATGTCTTTTGGCAAAGGTCCAGTTGATGCCTGCATAAGCGCCCAAGCCCCAGCCCTGGCCGTGGATCTTGATGTCTCCTTCCGTCGCACCCGGAATAATATTGTTCCAGGCGTAGAACTGCTTCATCGTCAGGTCGGCGTACAAGATGTCGAGGCCGACGGCAAAGCTGAGATCGTCTGTGAGCTTCACCGCGAGGGCCGGGGTGATGTCCACCGTCATCAGATTGGCCTCGTAGGGCAACGCATAGCGCAGGCCGCCGCCCATGCCTTTGGGGTAGTAGGCGGCAAGGCCGTACGGGGTGCTGACACCGAGGCCAAAAGACAGCCTGCCGGGAAGCAACGGCTGCACAAAGTACATGCTCGCGGGAAACACCCAGGGCCGGTTGATCCGTACGTTCTGGCCACCGTTCTGCTCAAAGCGAATGTCTGAATGCCACATGGCCGTGTTGATCAGCAGCTCGCTTTTCTCCATCTTCAGGATGTTGGCCGGAGCGACCCGCACAGCGGAGGCGTCGCTCAGATTGGCATATCTGCCACCCACGATGCTCAACGCCTGAGCGGAGTCAGGTATCACGGAGAATGTTTCGGATGCCTTGAGCGCCGCTGAGGTCAAACCCAGGGCAAGAATGAAAGAAACGACGCGGGTATTCATGGTTGGGTTGGGCTGGGTTAAGCCAGTCCGTTGGACTGGCAGTATCTGAGAATTTCGACGGTCCCTTTCAGCCCGGTTTTGCGGCAAAGGTTGTGCTTGTGCACTGCGACGGTTCGCGGGCTGAGAGAGAGATCCAAGGCCACTTGTTTGAGGCTTTTGCCCCGGGCCAGCTGCATCAGGACTTCCAGTTCCCGGTTGGAAAGCTTTTCGTGGACCTGGCCGGAGGAGCCTTTGCGGATGGACCGGTCTGCAAATTTCTGAGCCAGTTCCCGGGAGATGTAGCTGCGTCCATCCAGGGTGGAGCGAATCGCATCAAACAGCTCATGGGGAGGGGCGTCCTTGGTCACGTAGGAGCGCGCCCCGAGCTGCATGGTACGTGAGACAAAAGTCTCCTCCTGATGCATCGACACGGCGATGATTTTAGGCGGTATGGGCAGGGTGCGCAGTTCGGTGGTCAGCTCCATGCCCGACCTGTCCCCGAGCTCAATGTCCACGAGGGCGATTTCATAATTGTGAAGGCGGGCCTCAACCATCGCCTCCGCGCAGGTGCCCGTGGAGACCACGGTGGCCTGTGGGAACTCGCCCTTCAGCATGCTCGTGAAGGCCTCACGAACAAGCGCATGATCGTCGACAACCAGGATACGAAATGGCGGGGGAGATTGCATGAGACTATTCAATGCGGGTGAAAGGTTTAGGCTGCGGACTGCGCCGGTGTTGAAAGCGCCATCAGGTAAAGTCGGGAGCTGCCGCCGGGGCCGGCCCCCATGATCTGCATGCGGGAGCCCAAAAGGGCGCATCTGGCTTCGATGACGGCCATTTCCGATCCTGGCACCGCCTCAGTCCAGATGCTGTCGCCACCGTCGTGATCAATGGTGATCTCGAGTTTCTCGGCAGACGCCCGGCAGGTGACTTCCACCCAGGAGGTGTCGGCAAAGCGCACGCAATGCTTCAGGAGCGCCTGCATGATTCGAAAGAGGTTGAGGCGGCTGGCGAGATCGAACGCGGGCTCGTCCCCGCTGATGTGAAGCACGAGAGATCCGGCGAAGTTTTCGCCGACATTGCGCACCAGCTGCTGCAGCGCCACATTCAGCCCGAAAGCTTTCAAAACGGGCGGAAACTGTTTTTCCGTCATTTCACGAACCAATTGCAGCGTCTGCCTCAAGGTGGAATCCAGGCTGCCCAGCAGCTTGCCGACGCTCGCCGCATCCCCGCCGTTGGCGAGTTCATGTCGCATCATTTCACCCAGGGAGGCGCAAGCGACGAGACCGCCGGCCATGTCTTTGTGCAGCAGGTGAGCCAGATCGACGCGTTGAGCATCCTCTTCTTTTACCAGACAGCTCAGCGCCTGTAACAGCATTGCGGCCGAGTTTCGTTCCATTTCGAGGGCTGGGGGATGCATGAGGGGCCTAAATATTTAATTCATTATGTCGCTGCATTTAGGAGAACCACATTCCACAGCCTCAAGCACCTAAATATTGGTTTAATATTTAGAGTTAACCTAAATCGAGGTGATTGCCCTGTTTTATAGAATTGGCGTCCAGATCTAATTTTTTGCAAAAAATAAAGCATATTTTATTAATATTATAATAAAATGACACTAACGTTACGCACATGTATCTAAATACCATTCAGCACAACCTCAGCGCCTGCAGTCGGATTCTGATTGTGACGGAAGAGCCATCCTTGCAGGCGGACCTGCATCTTTCTCACGCCGTGCAGAACATGAGCCACAGCGGCAGTTCCTCTGCTGCGCTGGGTATTGCGCATGGCAGCAACAAGGCGAGGTCTGCAGCTTCTGCGCCGGAAGTGGTTTGCACAGCGAGTGAGAAGGAAGCGCTTGTGCTGGTGGAAGAGGCGGCCCAAGGGCACAAACCCTTTTCGCTGGTCATTATGGATGGCCGCCTTTTTTATGGGAAAGACTATCGATATGTCATCAATCGTTTATGGCAGACGCAGCGGGACCTGCATGTGGTGCTGCACGCCGTCTCCCAGCTTGAAGGATTCGAACAAATTCCGATCGACCTGGGATCAAATCCGCACCTTTTGGTGTTTAAGTTCAGGCTCGTTCCTTTCGAAATCACCCAGCTCATCCGCACCCTTGCTGCGCGGCACGACGCTGAAAATCAAACCTCTCACCGCAATCTCAGCTTGAACGCCCAACTGCTTGAAGTGACCTCACGTTTCGAAGACGTCAGCAACCGGCTCCGGATTGAGCAGGACCACCGCAGACAGCTGGAGGACCAGCTGTGCCGAAACCAGCGTCTGGAAACCGTGGGACGGTTTGCGGATGCGATGGCGCACTTTTTTAACAACTATCTCACGGTGATCCAGGGCCATCTGGAAGTGGCCCAGCACACGCAGGACGGCGCTGGATCAAGCATGCTGCCGTATGCTGCTCTGAAGGAGCTCATCGTCGCCACGCAGCGTGCGGCGGGAGTCACCTCCCAGTTTGTCTCTTTCAACCGGCGCGAATATTTGCAGCCGACCCCCTTGAATCTGGGACAGATCATTGATGGCCAGGCTTCCATGGTGCAGAAAGCGATGGGAGAACAAATCTCCGTCCAGATCGGGCATCACCCAGAACTGCCATGTGTCATGGCGGACCAGGCAGCCTTGGAGCAGATCATCTTCAATCTCCTCATTCATGCGCGGGAATCCATGCCGGCGGGAGGCAGACTGATGATTCAGACCAGGCCGTTGTTGATTCCTGATGCCGAGACAGCCGGCCAGATGAATGCGGAGGCCAAGCCGGGTGAATATGTGGTCATGTCGATTTCTGATACTGGCAAGGGATTGACTCCTGCGGAACTGGCGGGTCTGTTCGACACGGCCAAACTTTCCACGGATCAACCAGGGGGGGGGGATATCGCGCTGATTCTGGTGCAGGGGCTGGTGCGCATGCAAGGTGGCTGGATCGAAGGCCGGAGCGTTTTGGAAGTCGGTACGGAGTTTTCCATTTACCTGCCCGTCGCCTCGGGTGCCGCCGCCCCGACACCCGCCACGCCGGAGAAGAAACTTTTGAGCCAGAACAAGGGGGAGGAGGCGTCCACCATTCTGATCGTGGATGATGAAGATTCCGTGAGGCAGGTGATGGAGTATGTGCTCACGAGCCAGGGGCACAAGGTGCTGACGGCAGCGGACGCCAATGAAGCATGGGCCATCTGGCGTGAGAAGGCGGCCGTCATCAAACTCGCGCTCATTGATGTGAAGCTTCCCGGCGGAGTGAGTGGTTTTGATCTGGAGAAGGCTTTGGCGGCTGAAGATCCCACGCTTCCGGTGATTTTCACCTGCGGCTATTCGCCGACGACGCTGAACAACGCGAAGGAGCTGAAGGCCGGCGAGAACTTTCTGCCCAAGCCCTTTGGAATGGTGGAACTGCTCAACATTGTGGGGCAGGCCCTGCTGCAGCCAGCGAGACTGTAAGACGGCGAGGACGCTGCCTGACCCGAAAAGCACCACGCAACGCGGGTTTTTACCTGATGGCTGGGGCTTCTGTGGGCTGGCGGGCTTTTCTGCCCTGGGATGAACGTCCCCATGCACCGAGAGCAAGACCGTGAGGCATGCCAACGAGAGGTGGCCTGCTCCTCCAGTTTGCATAGTGAGCATGGAATTTTTCTCAAATGGTCCACGCGAAGTTATTTGGTGTGCACACAATCTTGACCGCACCTTTCAATGGCCGAAGGAACAGAATGCTTTCTTCTATATTGTGTTGCCTTTCTGTTGCTTACACAGGCCATTTCGGTCCAAGGTGGAAGACCGTCTGGCCGTTGTCTTACCACCATGTGTTCTTCTACGCATCGATCTCTCCTGCGTAAGAAATGCCGACGTATAAACTTCCCAGTGGAGAGAACGAAAACGAAACCCGTGGATGTAACAGGTTTGGAAACCCTTGCGCCATGACATCTGCCGAGTCAGATCGTGTGCTGAATGTGCAAGGGCAGGAGCTCACCGGCAGTCTTGTCATGATGGTGAACCGCCACGGGATCATTCATGCAGTGAACGGGGGGATTGTTCCATTGGCGGAGTTTTTTGGCCTGGGGCAGCATCTTCCAGAAAAAGGGGGCAGCTGTTTTGATTTTTTTGCCCATGTATGTGAACCCCGATTCGAAGGGGGAGAAAGATGGGGGACGTCTCTCAAGGAGGTTCTGCGGGCGGGATCGACGGGTGCCCGGATCGAATCATGCCAGCGAGATTTGACTCCGGGGAGATGGATCGAAATCACAATCATTCCGCTGCCGGTGGATGACTCTGCAGGGGCTCTGATCACCTGCATTGACATCACCACGCGCAAGCAGGCGGAACTGGAATCGAGCCAGCGTGAAATCCAAGGGCGGGCCATCATCAATCTCGAGCCTGAGTGCGTGAAAATCGTCGATTGTGAGGGGCGGCTGCAGGAAATGAACCCTGCGGGGTTGAAAATCATCGAGGCCGAGTCCTTGGCGGAAGTTAAGGGCGGATTGGTTGTGAACCTGGTGCATCCGGATGACCGGAGCAAATTTCAGAAGCATCACGGCGAGATCGTTGCAGGCGAGTCGGGGCAGGAGACTTTTCGAATTGTGGGCCTCAAAGGGAGGATGAGCTGGGTGGAGATGCATTCGGTTCCCTTGCGTGACGCGGAGGGCCGGGTGATTTCAGTGCTCAGCGTGACCCGTGATATTTCCGACAGGAAAAAAGTCGAAGAGCGGCTGTGGCAAAGCGAGGCCACCATGGCGGCGGCGCAGCGGCTTTCGCGTTTCGGCAGCTGGCAGCTTGATCTGGCGGTCTTGGACAAGCATGGGAACTACGCTTTGCGCTGGTCGGATGAGGTTTTTCGGATCTTTGGGCATGAGGTGGGAGGGATTGAAGCCACGAATGAAAACTTCTTTCAGGCGGTTCACCCTGATGACCGGGAAATGATCCGAGAGGCAGTCAGCGAAGCGATTCGCAGCCGCGGGCGTTACTCGCTGGATCATCGGATTTTGCTGCCGAATGGAGAGGTGCGCTACATACATGAGGACGCGCAGGTTTTCACCGATGAGCAAACCGGCGAGCCTTTGAAGATGGTAGGCACGGCGCATGACATCACGGAACGCAAGCTGGCCGAGGAGGCTTTTAAACGCAGTGAGGTGCGTTTTCGCCAGGCCTTTGCCAATGCCAGCGTTGGGTTTGCGATCACGGACATGGCCGGGGCGATTCTTCACATCAACAAGCACTACTGTCAGATCACCGGTTACGAGGAGGATGAAATGATTGGGAGATCTTTTGCCTCCATCACCCATGGGGACGATGTGGCGCGCAAACAGGAGCTGAACCAGCGGCTGATTGAGGGAAAGATTTCCGACTTCGTCGTGGAGAAGCGCTATCTGCGCAAAAATGGCCAGGTGGCGTGGGTGGAAAACAGCGTGTCCGCCATTCGGGATGACTCAGGGAGGGCGCTGAATATGGTGGTGCTCTGCAAGGACATCTCGAAGTCACGCCACGATCAGGAACAGCTGCGTCTGCTGGAGGCCTGCGTGGCGCATCTCAACGACATCGTGCTGATTACAGAGCCCTGGCCCCTGGATGAGCCTGGTCCGCGCATTGTGTTTGTGAACGAGGCCTTTACGCGGCAGACCGGCTACTCGAGAGAAGAGGCGCTGGGGCGCAGCCCGCGCTTTCTGCAAGGGCCCGCGACGGACCGGTCCGCACTTGGGCGGATGCACGACGCACTCGCCCAAGGGCTGCCGAGCAAGGAGGAACTGGTCAACTACAAGAAGGACGGCACCGCCTTCTGGGTTGAGATTGATATCGTGCCGATCACCGATGTTGACGGGCGGCCCACTCATTTTGTAGCGGTCGAGCGGGACATCACCGCACGCAAGGAGGCCGCAGACCGGCTTTGGAAGAGCAATTTGCGATATGAGAGGCAGCATATAGCGCTGGCGCGGATGATCCGTGGCGGTGTGATGCAGGCCGTCCATCTGGAGTCGGCCTTTCGTCTGATCACAGAAGAGATCGCCCATGCCATGGAAGTGGAGCGTGTGAGCATCTGGCGGTATGATCAAAGCCGCAGCAGGATTGTCTGCCAGATGTTGTTTGAGGCTGGCCCGCGGCGGCATTCCTCCGGTCTGGAACTGCAAGGGGGGGATTACCCCGCCTATTTCCGTGCCATGGCGCAAAACGACACCATTGCCGCCGATGATGCGCGGCATGACCCGCGCACCTGTGAATTTTCAGAAAGCTATCTCGTCCCGCTGGGCATCAGCTCCATGCTGGACGCTCCTCTTCATGTGGGCGGGGTGCTGGCCGGAGTGCTCTGTCAGGAGCATGTGGGTCCGCTGCGGCCCTGGCTGCCAGAGGAGAAAAGCTTTGCGACTTCGATGGCCAATTTCATCTCCCTGGTACTCGCTCAATGGGAGCGCCGGCAGGTCGAAGACATGCTGCGTCAGCAGGCGTCGCTGCTCGACAAGGCGAACGATGCGATCCTTGTGCGTGATCTGGACCATCACATCACCTATTGGAACAAAAGCGCCGAAACTCTTTACGGCTGGACTGCCGAGGAGGCCAAGGGGCGCAAGGTGTCCGAACTGCTATACAGCGATGATTCGCAGTTTGAGAAGAAGAACGGACAGGTGCTTGCTGAGGGTGAATGGGCTGGTGAAATCCAGCAGGTGACCAAGTCAGGGGAGGAGGTGACGGTGGTGGGGCGCTGGACTCTGGTCCGTGATGCCGAAAGCAGGCCCAAATGCGTGCTGGCCATCAATACAAACGTCACCGAGCAAAAACGGCTGAAAGACCAGATTCTCCGCTCTCAGCGGATGGAAAGCATCGGCACGCTGGCAGGAGGCATTGCGCATGACCTCAACAACGTTCTTACTCCGATCATGATGTCGGTGGATCTGCTGAACCTGCGCATCAAGGATGAAGGCTGCCGTGAAACGCTGGAGACGATCGCCACCAGCGCACGCCGGGGGGCTGACATGCTCAACCAGGTGCTTTCTTTCGCGCGGGGTATGGAAGGCCAGAAGACTCCTTTGAGGATCAGCCGCCTGCTGCAGGACCTGGCGCGAATCGTTGGGGACACTTTTTCGAAAAACATTCATCTCCGGCTGCAGGATGAGCTGGGCGAATCCGACACCGTGTCAGGGGACCCGACGCAGATTCACCAGGTGCTGCTCAATTTGTGCGTCAATGCGCGGGATGCAATGCCTGCCGGCGGCACGCTCACGATCAGCGCGGCACACGTGATGATCGATGCGCAGTATGCGGCCATGAACATCGAGGCCCGCGAAGGGCCTCACATCATGATCAGCGTCGAAGACGACGGGGCGGGCATCGCTCCGGAGGTTTTCCCAAAGATCTTCGATCCCTTTTTCACCACCAAGGAAATGGGCAAAGGCACAGGGCTCGGGCTTTCCACCTCACTGGCCATCATGAAAAGCCATGGTGGTTTCTTTCGTGTGTACAGCGAGCTTGGACATGGCTCCTGCTTCCATGTTTACCTGCCGGCGCAGCTGAGCGAGGTCATGGAGAAGCCGGTTGCCGAAGATCCGGTGCTGCCACGCGGCAACCATGAACTTGTGCTCCTCGTGGACGACGAGGCGGCCGTGCGGGAAATCACGCGCCAGACACTGGAAGCGTACGGTTACCGTGTGCTGCTGGCGGCGGATGGAGTGGAGGCCGTGACGCTTTACTCCAAGCATCAACAAGAGATCGCCCTGGTTTTGACGGACATGCGGATGCCAGTCATGGACGGCACCACCACGATTCAGGTTTTGATGAAAATGAACCCCGAGGTTTGCATCATCGCCGCCAGCGGCATCAATTCCAACAGCGGCATCGCGAAAGCCGCCGGGACGGGAGTGAGGCAGTTTCTGCCGAAGCCGTACACGGCCGAAACCATTTTACGGGCGCTGCACCAGGTGTTGAACGAACGTTGAGCGCCGTCCCAAGTCAGGCTGCCTTGCGGGCCGGCTGCAGCACGTCGCCCAAGGCTTCCAGCAAGGCGTCGGCGTTGTAAGGTTTGCGCAGGAAATGCTTCACCCCCAGGCTGTTGACCTGGGCCTGCATTTGATGGCTGAGCCCGCTGGCACCAATGATGGGGAGGTCAGGATGAATTTTGAGGAGCGCCTGGATGAGTGTCGGCCCGTCCATGTTGGGCATCATCATGTCCGTAATGAGCGCTGCCGGTTTTTCGGCGCTCTTGAGGAAGGTTGCGATGGCGTCAGTGCCGTCGCAGGCGGCGACCACCCGGTAGCCGAAGGCTTCCAAGGTGTGTTTGGTGGCGGTGAGGATGGCCGCCTCATCATCCACGACGAGGATCAGCTCTCCCTGCCCGAGGCAGCGCTTGGATTCAACCACCTGAATTTCCCTGTGCTCGATGTCCGTTTTGGCCGGCAAATAAATGCGAAAGACCGTCCCCTTGCCCATCCGGCTGGTGAGATCGATGAACCCGTGGTGTGATTTGACGATGCCCAAGGTGGTGGCGAGACCGAGGCCGGTGCCTTTGCCCATTTCCTTGGTGGTGAAGAAGGGATCGAAGATGCGATCTCTTACTTCGAGCGGTATGCCCGTGCCCGTGTCCCTGACCTCAAACACCACATGGGGACCTGTATTGGCGTCAGGATGCATGCTGGTAAACTGTTCGTCCACAAGCACATTGCTCATGGTGATGTCCAGTTCTCCGCCGCCGGGCATGGCATCGCGGGCATTGACGCAGAGATTGAGCAGCACCTGGTGGAGCTGGGTGGGGTCTCCTTCCACGTTCCATGTCTCTTCCGGGCAGGAGATGCGGCATTTGATGAACTTGGGGAAGGTCTCATGGATGAGCTGCTCAATTTCCTGAAGCACATCCTGCGGGCGCAGGCGCATGCTGCGGCCTTCGACACCACGTGCAAAACTCAGGATCTGCTTCACCATTTCAGCGCCGCGGTTCGCGCTGTTCTCCATGGCGTTGAGCAGCTCAACGTCGCGTGGCTGCTGCAGCTTCATGCGCAGAATCGTGAGGGACATCAGAATCGGGGTCAGCACATTGTTCAAATCATGCGCCACGCCGCCGGCGAGCGTGCCGATGCTTTCCAAACGTTGATTGCGCAGTGACTGCGATTCCATGCGGCGCTTTTCAGTGACATCCGTCATGAAGCCCTCGATGTGCCGCATCGCGCCGTCTTCGGAGGGGATGCCTTGTCCGCGCTCCCAGATCCATTTCACCGCGCCTTCGGCCGTGCGGATGCGGTAGCTCATTTCAAAGCGCTTCCCGGCCGCGACCGCCTCCGTCACCGTCTGGCGTACATGTTCGCGGTCCTCCGGATGAATCAAGTCACCGAAGAAGACCTCGCCATTGCCAGCGAACACTTCCGCTTCGTAACCTGTGAGCTCCAAGCAGCCCTCGCTGATAAATTCCAGCGTCCATTTTTCATCGATGAGAGAGCGGTAGGCGGCGCCGGGAAGGTTGCCCATCAGCGTCGAAATCATTCGTTCGTTTTCGCGCAGCGCCTCGATGGCCTGCTGGCGTTCCTTCTCCCGCTCCACCGTTTCCATGGCGAAGGAGAGGTCATTGGCCAGGGCGCTGAGCACGCGAATTTCCTCTTCCTGGAAGCAGTTGCGCTCGTCCGCATAAATGAGCAGCACACCCACGGGAACGTTGCCTGGTTTCAGGGGGAAGGCTGCGCAGGATCGAAAACCGCGCTCCAGCGCCCGTTCTCGATAGTAGAACGTGTCATCGTTCTCAATGTCGTTGGAGATTTCATGAGTCCCGCTTTTAAAGGCGCGTCCTGCCGGCCCGCGGCCCGAGGGATGATCACCGCGGGTGATCAGGATCAGGCCGTCCAGGTAGTTCTGGTATCCTCCGGCGCAGGCGGCGGGCTTCAGGCTCTGGGACTCTTCGTCAAAGAAGGCAATCCAGGCCATTTTCATGCTGCCTTTTTCCACCGCGATGCTGACCGCCGCCTCATAAAGCAGCTGCGGCTCGCGGATGCGGACAATCGCCTCGTTGATGCTGCTGGACATGGCATGGAGCCGGTTCAGACGGAGGAGGCGTTGCTCGTCCAGCTTGCGCTCGTGGATGTCCAGCGCTGACCCGGCCATGCGGTAGGGCTCGCCGTGTTTGTCCCACAAGGCCTGTCCGCGGGCCTCAAACCAGCGGTAGCCGCCCGACTTCACCTGAATGCGGTATTCGATGCAGAATTCACTGCGCTGCTCCAGATGGCTCTCCAGAGCGGCACGCACCAGCGGGAGGTCCGCCGGGTGCATCTTCTGCTCCCAGGCAAAAAACAGGCTGGGAAATTCCTCGTGGTTGTAGCCGAGCAGTTCGCGGAAGCGTGCGGAATAGTAAACGCCGCCGGTGCGGATGTCCCAGTCCCAGACGCCACCGGTGGAACCTGTGGCCGCCAGCGCATAGCGCTCTTCACTCTGACGCAGGGCCAGTTCTGCCTGGTGGCGCTCCATCTCCGCCGCCGCACGCACTGCAAAGAGCTGGAACATGGCCTGAAGGCGCTCCCGGTGGTCCAGGGTATTTTCGCTGAAGACCGCGATCATGCCGATCACACGCCCGTCTGTGGCGTGGAGGGGCATGCCCATGTAGCTGTTTGCACCCAGTTCCTGCAGGATCTGGTCATCCGGGAAGTGCTGCCGGACATTGCTCTCATAGTAACAGACTTCACCGCTGGCGACGTTGTAGCAGGGGGAGCCTACCAAGGAGCAGGTCTTGTTTGGCAGCACCTTGCCATCTGCGCAGAATCCGAGTGTCCGCACCATCCGGTCACGCTCAGGCAGGAGCATCGCCACGGTGGCGTATTTGGCCTCAACGGTACGGGCCACCTGCAGGCAGAGAGACTGGAAAAACGTCTCGCCACTGCGAGCATCGACGCCTTCAGCCATCGCCCGCAGAGCCTCCTCCATTTTCTTTTCCACCGTGATGTCCGAGGCTAGTGAGAGGATCGACTGGAGTTCTCCGTCCTCGTTCAAAAGGGCGGAATTGTGCCACTCACAGACGATCACCCGGCCATCGCTGGTGAAATTGCGGTTGATGCAGGTGTTGCGGGATTCCGAGCGGTCCAGCAGGCGGCCCAGAGTCGCCTTCACCCGGGGCAAATCTTCAGGATGAACGAAGTTCCAGTCACTGTGGTTGTTCCCCATGACTGCGGCCTCGTTCCAGCCAAAGATTTTCTCAGCCTGGGGCGACCAGCGGCAGATGCGGCTGTCGGTGTCGCACTCGACCAGTGCGAGCGAAGTGTTTTCCAGATGGTAAAGCAGGGTTGCGTGCGCCTGCTGCTGCAGAGCCTCCTCCTGTTCGCGTCGCGTGGTGAAATCACGCAGATTGCCGATGATCGCCACCGGCTTGCCTTCACTGTCTCTGACGATGGACCGGTTGTCACTGATCCAGCGGTATGCCTCATTCTTGTGTTTGAACCGATATTCCAGGACAGGTTGAAAATCCCCGTTCAGATCACGGGCCATGACTTTTTCAAGCCGCTCGCGCTTGGACTGATAATCCTCAGGATGAATTCGCGAAAACATGAAGCGAAGTCCTCCTGCGATGCATTCCTCAATGCTGAAACCCAGGACCTGTTCGACCGCCGGACTGATGTAATCATAGGTCAGTGAGGGGAGGCTGAGACAGTACACCGGGTCTTTAGAGTTGCCGAGCACGGTGCGGAAACGTTCCTCGCTTCGCCGTAGCTCGCTCTCAGCCTGCTTGCGCTTGGAAATATCGCGCACGGTGACGACCAGCCTGTCGTTCCCGAGGATCTCGGCCTTGCGCATGCTGACCTCCACCCAGAACACCCGGCCAGATTTTGCGCGGGCCTGCCATTCGAAAAGCTGCGGGCCTTCATCCATGGCCTTGCGCATCCAGTGGAGTGATTCCTCCAGGGTGTAAGGCGGTGTGTTCACACTCAGCGCCGCGATGGAAAGGCGCCGCATTTCATCAGGATGGCAGCCATACATTTCGCAGGCGCGCTGGTTGACTTCGAGAATGGCCCCCGTGACGACATCGTGGATAAAAACCGCATCATTGAGGCAGTCAAACACACTGCGAAACCAGTCGCCCTGCACCTCGATGCCCAAGTCTTTCGTGGCGGCGGCTTTCGTCATGGGTGGAATGATCATGCAGCAGTGGGTTTAATCATCACACAGCCTGTTCCAATGTCATCTCCTGGGATTCATCTGACGCGTGTGCTTCCTTGCTGCAGATGGCGGTGATGCTTTCTGCCAGCGTTTTCAGCCCTTGCTCCTTCGAAACAAAGCCATGCACATCACCGCGGCTTAAAACCGGCAGCATGTCGGCACTGGAATGGCTGCTGAGCACGATGACTTTGACTCCCTGCTGGATGAAATACCCGCATTGGTCCAGCAGATCAATGGCAGATCCGTCCGGCAGAGTCATGTCGATGATCAGCACATCAATCGAACGCGCATGCAGGACAGGGAGGGCAGCGGCCACACAGTCCGCCTCCAGCATTTCATAATCAGGGAGGTATCTGCCCAAGGCGGCACGCACCACCTCACGATATAGGTCGTGATCCTCCACCAGCAGGATTACTCTGGATTTTCCTGAACGATTGGAATGCCAATTTGCCTGCTGCATGAATGCTCTTTAGGTTCTGATTATGACTGGAATCTTCAGTAACATACAGCAAATCTGACACGTGTAGCAGGGAAGCATGATAATGAATAATGATTTAGACAAGACTAAACCTGTGCCGCATGACTTAATGCATTCGAATTTCTCTGTTACTGAGGGATCTAAGACGGAAAGGAACGAGTTTCTAGGCAGCATGGGCCATGAGCTGCGCAATCCACTCGCTAACATAATCGCGCAGGTGGAAACGCTGCAGGAGGGCATTTACGGACCTTTGGAGAGTGCGCAGAGAAAGGCGATCGCAGCCATTCAAGACAGCGCCCAGCAGCTGCTCCAGCTCATCGCGGATGTGGTGGACCTCGGCAGAATCGAAGCAGGGGTCTCGTCGCTGACACAGACTGCGTGCCGAGTGTGTGATCAGTGTGCCGGCAGCATTTCCGCCGTGGCGGGGCTTGTTCAGTCCCGATCCATCCAGATTGTCTCGGATGTGCAGCCGCCCAACCTGGGGGTGCTTGCTGATGCGAGCCGCCTGCAGCAGATCATTACGGAACTGCTCTCCGCTGCGGTTTTATCCATGCACACCGGGGGCCAGCTTCGGCTGCACATCACCCATGACGAGGGCTGGCTGAAGCTTCAAACTTTTGGTGGCGTGGGTCAGGCGCCCTCTGACCCGGCGCACCTCCTGGGGCGGTTGGGGAAAGTCAAACCCATTGGCCTGGCCTTGCTGCAAAAATTGGTTCAGCTGCATGACGGCACTTTTACCGTGAGTGAAGCCGCCGGGCAGGAAGTCTGCATGACCGTATCTTTTCCTCTGCGGCGGTCGGCGGATGTGGCGGCGGTGCAGGAACCGCTCCCGCCAGAGTCTCCGCCCAGTGTGGACGCACCCCTTTCAGACTCTTCCCGCCAGCCCACCATTTTGATCGCCGATGATCAGCCCGCGCTCATCGCGGTCACCCGCAACTATCTGGAAAGCGTCGGCTTTCAGGTCATCACAGCCCGGGATGGCAGTGAAGCGATTCACCAGGCCTGCACGCTGCAGCCAGATCTCATCCTGATGGATGTGCGCATGCCGGGCGTGGATGGGCTGAACGCCATCCGGCAGATTCGTGCGTCCGCAGATCCCAAGACGCGTGACATCGCCATCGTCAGTCTGTCAGGACACGCCAGTGCTGCCGACAAAGAAAAGTGTCTGGCCGCAGGAGCCACCGCTTATTTGAACAAACCGTTCGGTGTTCGCGATCTGGATCGAATCATCGCCGACCACATCCGTCGTCCACGCAACTGAACGGAGGGGGGCAGGCATGCTGAAGCCTGCGGCCTGGCGCGGACCGGGAAATTTCTTTGCAAGTTCACGTGATGTGAATGAGGTGAAATTGGGCAACCCGGCGCCGGCGCAGGTTTGACTTATTAAGCTGGTCTGCGCGTGGAAAGCGTAGGATACTGGAAGGCCACATGAACAAATTCATCCAGATTCGCATGATCCCGGTGGCAATTCTGGGGGTGCTGCTTTGCGGTGCGGGGCTGCTATGGCCGGAGTCTGAATACAAGAGGCCTCTGACGGTGGCGGTGAACACCTGGCCCGGTTCAGAGCGGCTGGTGACAGCTTGTGACGCAAGCAACACCCAGGATCTTCGGATCAATCTGGTGGAGATGTCGTGGTCAACGGCGGTCCTCGCGGCCTTTCGCAAACATGTGGCGGATGCCGCCGTGGTGACGCTGGATGAATTGATCCGCCTCGAGGCCGACGGGGCAAGGCCGCGTGCCGTCCTGATCCTTGGAATCTCAAGAGGGTCGGATGCAATCATGGGGCACAACGGCCATCGCTGGTTTTGGGACAGGCATCGCCAGCCCAAGAGCCCGGATGGAACGATGGAGAATGGCGTCCCGGTTTCGATGGAGAGCCTGCGTGGCAAAAACATCGGTGTCGAACTCAGGTCTTCGAGCGAGTATTTGCTGAGACATGCACTGGCGGCGTACGGCATGTCGTTCCAGGATGTGGAAGTGGTCCCGCTCAATCTGGCGGAGACGGAAACCGCCTTCAAGGAGAGGGGGATCGACGCGGTGGTCACAGCTGATCCATGGAGCACCCGATTGCAGGACAAAGGCGCTACGGTGATTTATGATTCGAGCAAGATGGATCTGGAGTTCAGCCGGGTGCTGGTGGTGAGGGAGGAAGTGTTGAGGTCCTACCCGCGCGAGCTTCGGTCCCTGGTTTCCGCGTGCCTGGAAATGAGCTCCAATGAGAGCGCGCCTGCGACCGAAAACGGCACGAACGCCACTTTGCGCCGTGAAGGCCTCACCCCGGAACAGTGGCAGAAGTCCCTGCAAAAGATGCGACTGCCGGACGCTGCGGAAAACCGGCGGTTGTTTCACCAAAAAGCCGGCGGCCTGGAGGAGTGTTTGAAAAAAATGAGCCGGGAAATGCTGCAGATGGGCCTGCTGCAGCACGAAGTCGAAGTGAGCCGCCTGTTCACCTCTGAGTTCCTGGAGGATGTGCCGTGAAGCGATTTTTTACCCTGCAGTTTCGTGTGTCGGCGATCGTGATGCTCTTTGGCCTGCTGATGATCATCCTGAACATCTCGCGGCAGTATCACCATGATGTGAACGAACGCTTTGAAGAAATGCGCTTGCAGGCCTATGAGGAGGGGACCCGGCTGTCGAGCTTTGCGCAGCACTTCCTGAGACGGCATCTTTCCCAATCAGCGGACCTGGCCATCAGTTATGCCTCAGTGAATCCGGATCTCCGCCTGGGCGTGATTTCGGACGGCAATGACATCATCTGCAACGCCACCAGAAAGCAGTGGCGGGGACTCTCCGTCTGGGACTGTCCGCTATCGATCCATCCCAGTCTGGTGCGGGAGGCCAAGGAGTCCAGCGAAGGGATGCTGAATGAAGATCTGACCAAGGGGCGCCTGACGGCGATTTTTCCATTTGTGGATGTGAGCGCGGCCTCCCGAAAAGGGCTGGTGGTGCTGGAATATGATTTGAACTGGTTCGTCGCCGCCTCCGTCAGCCGAGCCATGCACGAATCCATGGCTCAGGCCTGCGTGTTGTTCGGAAGCTGCCTGCTCTTGTGGGCGCTGCTGCAAATGCTGATCACGGAACGGGTGGTGGCGATCGTGGAACAGGTGCGGCGCATCGGGCCCCATGAGGTGGTGCCCGAATCCATCGGCGGCGGAGATGAACTGGAGACCATTTCACGGAGCATTGAAGATGCGGCGCACCGGCTGCAGGAATCGGAATGGCGGTTCAGCCAGATCGCCTCAAACATGCGGGATATTTTCTGGGTGGCGCCACCGGATTCGACAGAGCCTATTTACGTCAATCAGGCCTATGAAGACATGTTTGGCCGGCCCGCCGCAGCCCTGCGTGAGAGGCGCTGGGACTGGCTGCGCGGCGTGCTGCGCCAGGACCGCGCGTCCGCCCTGAAAATGCTGCGCGCGTTGCGCAGCGCAGCCGTTGAGGAAGAGGTCGAAATTCGTGTTCGGGTGAGGGGCAGGATTGAATGGCTGCGCTGCCGCGGCTTTTCCACCGAGCGTACGCCCAGTACGGCGGGAAGACTTCAGGTGGCAGGCATGGCGAGTATCATCACCGCAGAGAAGGAGATGGAGAAGATGCAGGTGGAGGCGGCGGAGAATGAGCGGCGGCGCATCGGTCAGGATTTGCACGATGACGTGTGCCAGCGGCTGGCCGCAGCCCAGCTGAAAAGCGGTGTGCTGGGAGGCAGCCTGAAACGGGAGGGACACAAGCAGTCCGGGCTGGCGATGGATGTGGCGCGTGAACTGGCGGAGGCGTCTGATCTTGCGCGCAGCTTTGCCCGCGGCCTGGCGCCCGTGGCCGTGGGGCCGCAGGAACTGCCGGATGCGCTGGATGATCTGTGCAAGTTTCTGGAACGTGCCTTTGGCATCAGCTGCCGTGTTGCCTGTGAGGACTTCACCGGAGTGCTGAAAACCGAGGAAGCCGCCTTGATTTTCCGCATCGCGCAGGAACTGGCCACGAATGCCGCCAAGCATGGCCGTGCGACCTGGATCGCCATCAGTCTCATCCTGGACCGGAAGCTACTGCGCCTGGAAGTGGCCAATGACGGTGTGCCTTTTAATCCGACTCCGGGCACGAAGGGCAAAGGCATGGGGCTGTTCATGCTGCGGCAGCGAGCGGATGCTCTGGGGGCGGTGCTGTCATTTCAGCCTCGCGATGTGGCGGGTGGCGGGACTCTAGCGGTCTGTGAAATGCCACTTGCATGTCGATGAGTTCTCGGGTTTCGAAATCATATGAGCACAAACACCAACAAACCATCCAACGAAACGCAGGTTCCGCGTAAGCGAGTGGCCTTGCTCGACGATCATACGATGATGCGCGGCGGGGTGAAGGTTTTCATCGACAGTCTGCCGGATTTCGAGTGCTGCTGGGAGGCGGCGGACTGCAAAACCGCGCTGGAGAAAGTGGAGGCTGACATGCCGGACATCCTGCTGGTGGACATCACGCTGCCGGACCGCAACGGGCTGGAGTTCATCAAGGACGTGCATTCGGTGCATCCCGATCTGGTGATGATGGTCATTTCAATGCATGACGAGGCGTACTATGCCCACCGCGCTCTCAAGGCCGGAGCCAAAGGCTACATGATGAAAAACATGGGCTACGACCTCTATGAAGCCGCGCTGCGCAAGGTGGCTTCGGGTGGCAGCTGGCTGAGTGACGCGGTCTCTGAGCAGATTCTCAAGGCTTACACCAGCGGCACCAAGCCCCGCATGGAGGGCGGACTGGATGCATTGACCGACCGCGAGTTTGAAATCTTCCAGATGATGGGAGATGGGCGCGGCACGCATGAAATTGCGGAATCATTGCGCATCAGCCCAAAAACCGTGGACGTGCACCGCATGAACATCCGCACCAAAATGAAGCTTGAGGATGGAGCGGCGGTGACGCGTTTTGCGATCCGCTGGGTGGAGTCCCGCAAGCTTGGGCAGGGCTAGGTGGCGGCTATCTTTTGTGACGAAAGCCAACGATGCGCGCTTTGCCGGGCTCGACTTCGTAGAGCTTGGAAAGATCCTGCAGCCGCATCAGCAGCCAGGGAGTGAGCAGGTTGGAACCATTTTTGGTGAAGAGGATGTCATCTGCCAGGTAAGTGGCTGAATGCACGGCACGCCCGTCGGGGGTGATGAACATCAGCACGTCCCCATAACGATAAGGGGGCTCCACCTTGTCAAAATCCTGTTTCACCACACTGGTGGCGAGCCGTGTGTCCAGCAGGAAGGGCTGCGGCGTGAGGTTGTAAAAATTCAGGCTGGTCCAGTGGCAGTCAGGCAGACGGCCCTCAGTGGTGTAGCTGATGTCGGGGTAGGTATAGAGCAGTTTCCGCGGCAGCGGCGGCACAAGGTGGAGAATGTCGAGATGTGACAGGCCCTTGGTGTGAGTGATGGCCTGCATGAGCGGTTCCAGCTCCTTCTGCCGGAGGCCGAGACCGGTGGACCAGTAGTTCAGAAGGTCAGGGATGGAATCGTCCTTCGAGAGTTCAAGCTGGGCCATCAAGGTGCGGACCCGTGTCAGCTTGCGCATAATGAAGCGTGCTTCAGCAATGTTTTCAGCCTGGCTGAGGAGCAGCGGGATGTCCGCGAACACGAGGGCGTTGCCGGCTTTGTAGGACAGGCTTGAAATTTTGCACACGACGGAGGCGGAGAGCCCCGAATCACGAGCCCATTCCTCCACCGAATCTGTCAAAAAGAAAACCGGTGAGTATTGAAAGGAATTGGCAGGAATGCGTGACAGCTCCGTGTAAATGACCGCTCTGTTTTCCGGGGTCAGGTTTTCCAAGTCAGAGGCGGAAGGAAAGACATAGGCATACTGGCTGTCTCTAACCACTCGCCGGGGGGAGAGAATCAGATCCAGTCTTTCCTGGGGCATTCCTGCGCTTTTGAGCAGAGGCTCGACACGGTCAAAATCATTGAGATTGAAGACCCACTTTGTTGTGGTGTTCGGCAGTGGAAACTTTTCAACCACATAGTCCGGGGCTTCAAGATAGAAGTAATAGTAGCTGACCCGCCCCCACGGCCCGCTGGCACAGGAGTAAAGCTCGTTCTGATGGAAAGGAGCGTCATCTTCCGCGTCTGCGCTCACACTGGCAAAGCCTGCCAGCAGCAGAAAGACGGCCGAAAACCATGCAAACGAATGAAGGGGGCATGAGGGATGGTTTTTTTGGCGATGGTTCGTGACAGGAAAAGGCGAGGGAAAGGGATGCATGAGGGGAACCAAGTACTAACGCGGGAGCCGGATGATAGATGCCTGAATGTCATGACAAGAAATGACCTCTATTTCAATGATCCAACGTCAGAGAGTGTTCAATTATTGTGCTCATCAGGATTTGGAGGCCGGGTTTTAGGGTTCAAAACAGCCTGTCCTAGTCACATAAGCAAAAGCTTCAGATCGCAGTCTGCAACAAGTGTATTTCCGGGCACGGACAAACCGCATTCATGCGCAAGCCGCGACCCCAATAGGCAGAAATAATCATTCAGGCAGAATGAGTGGCAAATAACGGACTGTGCCCGGCAGCCCGCTCCAACCTCGTCCTCATTCATGAAAGCTACGCTAACACAAAACAACCGTTCCCACGGAATTTATTTCCGCTCTGACGCTGGATTGCAGAAACCCCGGGCCCGGTGCTGTTTCATGGCGTTGATGGTCGGTTATTTGGCGCTGTCGGTTATTCCGCATGTCAATGCGCAGACTCCCGGTCTCAACGGTCAGTGGAAATTGAACGGCAACGGCAACTGGAGCACGAGTGCCAACTGGAATAATCTGGACGGTGGCACCGACTACCCGAGCGGCCAGGATGCTTTTGCCAACTTCAGCACCATCGACATTACGGCTAATCGCACGATCACGCTTGATGTTCCGGTGACTTTGGGGGAGCTCAGCATTGGCGACACCACGGGCAACAACAGCTACACCATTCAGGGCGGTACGCTGACATTTGATTCCTCGGGCGGGATCTCCACGCTCACCAAAACCGATGGTGGTGGCAATGACACGATCTCCTCCAACATCGTGCTCAACAATGAGCTCGACATCATCAACTTCGACACTTCCAACAGTCAGGGGCTGTTCCTCACCGGAGTCATTTCCGGGGGCACCGCAGGTACTGTGACCATCAAATTCAGTGACTACTCACTGCCGGGTGCGAACGGATCTCTGAACTATTTGTATCTCAACAATGGAAGCAATTCCTTTCAAGGGCAGCTGGTGGTCGATTCGGGCCTGCTGCGTTATGAGTCCAACCCGCGTGCAGCCGGCGCCCGGGGTGTGGGCAATGAGACCATTGCCACCGGTGAAGGAGGCATCGATTTGCGCGACCAGGATTTTAATTATCAGTCCGACGACACGGAAATCTTCATGATTGCCGGGCGCGGGCCGAACGGCCTCGGCGCGCTGCGCAATACTGCCGGCACGGCGTACCTCTCCCACCTGGTGGTCACGGATGATGCGGTGTTGAACTCGCAGGGCACCATTGTCCTGGAGCGCCGCCTTAATGCAGCGGGTTCGGCAGGGATCGCCCCGATTCTGGATTTTGGTGCACCAGGCAATGATCTGACCAAGGTTGGCAATGCCGATTGGATCATCCGTGGCGCGGATGTGTTGAACGCGAACGGCGCATCGCTGACGATCAACGAAGGCGAAGTGAGGTTTGAATCTCGCGGGCTGCTCAGTGGCACTGGTGCATCGACCGGCATCAATTTGGATGGGCTGACGGTGAACCTCGCCTACAACCGGAATCCGTATGATAACGTTGATTTTGCCAATGGCAGCCGGACCACCAGTGATCTTTTTGGTGTCAACATCTTCCAGAGCGCCACTCAGGGCAACGCCGTGATTGATGCGCGTTTCTCCGTCGGTTCGTACTGGGGTGCGAGTGTCACGAACACAGGCAGCCTGGCTGAGCAGACCAAGGAAACGCTGACGTTTGACAGCATGATCTTCAACTTCAACAACGGCGTGTTTCAGCGCGAGGGGAACGGGGAGGCAGGGCGCACGTTTGACCACATCTTCACCAACGTCACGATCAATCTGGTCGGTGGCGGCATTGGTCCGAATGCGACGGGCAATGGCAACCTCTTTGCCATCGACGGCGGCTCAGGCAGCTTCAACAGTACCAGCGGTACCTTTGACCACCCTGGCGTGACGGAGTTTGACGGGGTGTTCGACAACACCACCGGCGGCAATGCGGGCACCGGCTTTGTTGTTCGTGGTTCGCGCGAGCTGCGCGTCACGGGCAACAGCACCAATTTTAACGGTGACGTTCTCATCAAGCTGCCGACGGGGCGCTGGGTCAGCAACACCTTTGACCGAAGCAATGGCGGGCAGGCGGCCTCAGTGTATTTCAACATGTCGCTAGCTGGTGCCAATGGCAGCTTAAACCAAGCGCATTCGATCACGATCACGCGCTGGGGGTCACTGGCGCTGCTGAACAACTCAGCCAACCCGGTGTATGCCAGCGCGAACAATGATGACCGCCTCAACGACGCCGGCTTTACCAATCTGCGCAATGGCTATCTGGTTCTGGAGACAGACACGACCGTGGCCAATCATGAGAACTTTGGCAATGTCGTAGCTGATTTCGGGACCAACGTGCTTGTGTTGGACACCCGTGCGGGCGGGCAGTTTGACGGTGCGTTTCAGACCTTCACTCGAAACAACGGCGGCGTGCTCAAAATTTATGATGCCAACCCATCCCACACCTGGGGCACCGGGGCGGGAGATGACCGCATTGCAATCAATGAAACGGCGGGGATGGTCACGGTGGGCGCGAATGCGCCGGGAACAACCACGCAGAACATCGTGGTGGGTCTGTTTGGAGGTGTGATGCCCAATCTGCAAACGCCAACCATCAGCGCATACACACGGCCACTGGAAGCAATGCAGGGCGGCTACATGTACAGCGGGTTCGGCATGGGTCTGATGACCTATGACAACGGTTATCTGCGCCCCCTCGCCGCCAACGAGTATGACACCGGACTCAATCCAGGCGCGGGCACGAACTGGCTGGTGAACCAATATGTCGCCGGGGTCACCGGCGTGGAAAACTATGGGGATGCGAACAATTATGCGTATCGGAATGTCACGGCTGACACGGCGATCAATTCACTTACCATCAGTTTTGACGACACGCTTTCGCAGGTGGTGGGTACATCCACGAAGGACTACATCATCATCGAACAAGGCAAGACGCTGACGATCAATTCAGGGGTGATCAATTTCACCAGCTTTGTCCAGGCCACGAACGCGAACATGGAAGGTGTCATTCGCGGCGGCTTTCTGGACATGAATGGCGGCCCCGCCGTGATCAATTCCAATGCTGGCTGGTACGATACCGATCGTGACACGCCGAACTCGTGGGAATACCTGGTGGGCAACAATTCGTACATGCGCTCGCACATCATCAATACGACAGATCTGGTGAAAACCGGGCGTGACACGCTGTATCTTGACACGTGGAATTCGATCACGGGCAATATCTATCTCAGTGACCAGGCGGGGCTGGACGTCCGCCACCCCGGAGCGCTGGGAGTGGGCGGCGCGGGGCGTGAGGTGCAGGTGGGCGGTGGCAGCTATTTGCTGCTGGAATACGGGACGAACATCAAGGGCATCAATCTGCGTGCGACCAATACGTTTCAAGGCTCCGCCACCCTCCTGCGCGCCGAGGGTGCCTCGCAGAGCACCTGGGGCGGGGACGTCATCCTGGATGTGGCAGATGCGGCGGGCAGCTCGGATTTTCAGTACTACACCATTACGGCCCGTAACAACGGCACATTGTCGCTGTACGGGAACATCTATACCGACCACAACGCCAGCTTCACCGACAGCGATGCGTATGCTGATCCGCCAGTGATTACGACCAGCTATGGTGAAGCCTATACCTTGAATCTGTACGGCCAGTTCCGCGACATTGCGACGGGGAATGTGGGAACCGACCCGGCGAACTCAGCCATTACTTCCATCTACCGAACCGGAGATTCAGCCACCCGGCTGGATGCGAATCACTCGCTGCGCTTTCAGATGTCAGGCTATGACGAGGGCAATGTGAATGTGTTCCAGCAGTGGGATGCCACGGGACGAATCGATCTGCGCCAGGGTTATTTCCGTGTCATGTATGATCCTACCACAGCCTCCGGCTCAGGGGGATTCTACACCGATGGAGCCCGTGCGCTGATCACCGCCAACGAATATTTTACGCGTTTCGTGCTCGGCCAGGATGGCACGAACACCTCCAACGCCTACAACAGCCACCTGATGCTGACGCGCGCGGACCAGGTCTTCAACGCGCCGTATCTCTACGTCTACAATGACAATCGCAACGGCACCCTCACGATCGGCGGGGAGAACACGTCGGGCTCGGTGTATTACGGCAGCAGGGACAATTCGGTGAACTTCAGCATGCAGATCGCCAACCAGACGTCCGAGCGTGATGTGCGCTTCCTTCAGGTGCGCGGTGGCACACTGGTCTGGAACGGCCGGCTCGCTGATGAAAACTCCACTCCTGAGAACTTCAACTCCTCGATTTCCATCGTCGGGCCGGGCACGGTGATCTTCAACCGCAACGGCATCGGCAACTCCAGTGTCGACCGCTGGAATTTCATGGCGGGTGAGGCGCATTGGAGCTCGATGACTGGAAACGATCAATTTGCCGGAACTTCGGCAAACGCTCTGGTGGGACAGTCCACCTGGGGAGGCGGCAAGCTGGTGCTTGATGATCCGGGGATCGCAGTCAGCCAGCAACTCAACAGTCACATCTGGCTGCTCAATGGTGCGAGCGCCATCAATACGCAGAACAACACCACGCTCATTCTTGGCAATGCAGCCGCCAATTTGACCCGCAGATCCGGATCATCTCTGGCTTTCCTTGAGGATGGCAGTGGTGCGGTGAGGATCAGCGCCGTAGGCCTGAGCAGCACTGATGGTGATTTCCTTGGTGCCTGGGCCGTTTACGGAAGCTCTGCAGGCGTCACTGACTGGGCGGCACGTGAGGGCGCGGACGGTGTGCAGGCTTTCGCGGGCTATAGCGATGACACGGTGGGTGCAGGTGTTCACACCAATGTCACAGGCGACCTGGCGCTGGGAGGCAGCGCCAACACCGCCACGGTTCGTTTTGCCACCGGGGCAAATTTAGACCTCGGTGCCGGCACGTTGACGGTGGACGAAGGCGGCATTCTCATCCCCTCGGCGGTGACGGGCGCTGTGAACATTTCAAATGGTACGCTCACCAGTGGCTGGAGCAGCGGCAGCGGCGATCTGATGCTCTACAACTACGGCACGGGCACCACCACCATCTCCGCCGTGATCGCGGACAACGCGGGCCAGGTCAATCTGGTCAACGCCGGCAGCGGCACCACGGTGCTTCAGGGGGCCAACACCTACACCGGCAGCACCTATCTCAACAACGGGGTGCTGCAGATCTCCAGCGAGAGTCAGCTTGGTGTCATCGACGGCAGCATCGACCGTTTGGCGCGCGTTTACGTCGGTTACAACAATGGTGCGTCCAAGACAAATTCCGCGCTCTACTTCAACGGTGGCGGCGGTGGTTCCGGAGCGGCTGGCCTTTACACCACCAATGGCAGCCAGAATGTGACGGCGACGACGCTGAGCGATGGGGGCTCTGGCTATACTAGCGGAGTGTATGTCAACACACTCTCGGATGGCACCGGCAACGCCGGCATCTGGGCTCTCATGAACAGCGGCAACCTGCACTTCGACGGCGGCACGCTGGCAGTGACCAATGACATCACTCTCGACGGTGCCCGCACCCTTTATCTGGGAGGCAACGGCGGCACTCTGGACGTGGCGGCCGGCAGCAACCTGACCATCAACGGCTACATCACCGGCGAATTCAGCCAGGTGACCTCTGCGAACGGATACCTTTACTCCGATCAGATCGGCGGCAGCGACCAGCCCGCCAGTGATCGGAATCCCGACATTGGCGATCTGATCATTCAGGGCGGTGGTACCGTGCTGATCATGGGAGCGCCGGACAACACCGTCCGCTCCTACATGTACAACAGCTACGGCGGCATCACCTGGATCAACGAAGGGACGATCAAGATCGCAGGCGCGGGCACTTCTGCGGCAGGCGCCCTCGGCACCAACCGTTCTGCGAGTGACGGAACCATCATTGGTGCGAATGGCACGCTGGAATTCGCCACCACCTCCGATCCTTCCATCTACGAGTGGCTCACCCTTGGCGGAACGGGCTATGAAGGCCGCGGCGCGGTGCTGACCACGGGCACAGGGCGCGTCGTGCGTCTCAACGGCCAGATGCAGTTTGACAGCCCCACGCTTTTCAACCTTGCCAGCAACAGCTATGGCTACATCCGGCTGGGTGAGCAGGGTGGCGCACTTTACGGCAGCGGGGACATTCTCCGCACCGGTGCCAATGAATTCGGTTTTTATGTCAATGCGCCAGACTGGACAGGGCGTTTCATCGGTGGCAGCGGCACGGATCGCGTCAGCGGGACGGCCAACCTTCAGGGCATGCTGGAGATGGAGCTGGACCGCAATTCGTTTCTCCTGTACAGCGCCGGCAGCAACGGCGTCGATGAATACCGTGATCGTTTGAATGACAATCTGGTCACCACGATCAACGGCTATGTTCGTATGCGCATTGAAAACTATTCCGGGGTGTTCTCGGGTCAGGAAAAAATCGGCATCGTCAATGTGAACAGCGGTGTTTTTGGCATCGAATTTGCCCTGGGCGGAGATGTGATCAATGGTGCGATACGCCTGCAAGGGGACTACAATGCGTGGCACTTCACCGACATCGTGCGCAATCAGGGCACGACGGTGCAGGTGCGCAACTTTGACCCAGGCATGGACATCTCCTCCGGAGTCACGGACCTGACCAACCGCGCGCTGGTGCTGGTGGACAATGCGCCCACCCTCAGCGGCTCCGGTGATGGCACCAATGGAAACACGGCGATCATCGCGGGTTTCTTCGGCGGCACGCGGCCGACCAACTTCCTCAACACAACCACGGGAATCATCTGGGACGAAGACCGGACTTCACGCTTCCTGATGACCTCGGTGCTGAGCACGGATCCGATCACCGGTGCGCCGGTGTACTACCTGCGTCCGCTTTCGGATGCGCCTGGCTCCACGGATTACAAGATCGTCAGTGATGCAGGCACCGTCGCTGCATCAGCCGGACCTCTGGATCTCACCACTGCGGGCATCAGCGCGGATCAGAACGTACGCTTTGTGGGCATCACTGATGACGCCATCGGCAACGGCTTCACCTCCCGCATCAACTCCATCCTCACGCTGGACACGCTGCTGGAAACCAACTCGGTTTCCTTCGGCGCCGACACCACCGGCACAAACCTCAACGGTGCCGGCAACCAGGTGAACCTCCTGATGACTCAGGGCGGGACATTGAAGATCAACTCCGGGGTTCTGATGTTCGCCAACATGGGGACCATGGACCGGCTGGGCAACGGTTCAAACACGGGCATCAACCTCGACATGTACAATTACATCATCGGCGGGAACCTCGACTTCAACGGCAAGGAGGCGATCATCTACGCCGGCAGTGAATGGGCGCAGTACAATGTCTCGGGCAACACCGCCTACAACAACACAGACGGGGACAACACGACCGCCATCATCCGCACCAGCATTTACAACACAGGCGGCAATGGCCTGACAAAAACAGGCTCCTCCAGCGTGACTCTGGAAGCTGCCAACTACTACACCGGAAACACCTACGTGACCTATGGCAACCTCTATGCCCGCCATGACCAGGCGCTTGGCCTGAGCACGCAGCTGAACGTCACCGGCGGCGGCAACTTCATCATCGGCTACAACAGCCGGATCTACGGGGTGGATCTTTATGTCGGCCAGATTTACGGCAACAATCTGGCGCTCTACTCGGAAGGTGATGGCAATGAGTGGGGTGGGAATGTGATCATCGATAATGTGGATGCGACTGGCAGTGCCGGCGGCATCACCCGCAATTTTGTACCGCGCATCGAAGCGGCCTCCTCGAACACGGTTTTCCACATCAATGGCAATGTGTATGGCGGCGACACGGTGGTGTCCCCTGGCGCGCAGGCGACGTCCCGCGTGTTCACCACGTATACGGGTGCCTCCCTCAGCACGCTGGATTTCATGGGCCAGATCCGGGACAAGTCCACCGGGGCTGTTGACCTCAGCGGCGGAGACACGCTCAATGATGCGCTGCGCATGGAAGTGGCGGCGACCACCGACACGGCGAATGTGCATCTTTACCAGCAGTATGACGCCGCAGGGCGGATCAGCATCGTGCGCGGAGTGCTGCGCTACATGGGAACCGGAAATTTCTACACCGACGCGGCTGCGCTGGCGCTGGATCCGAACAGCGACCTGTCGGGCTTCCAGATGGGCGGGCGCTCGCTGATCGACAGCAACGTGGGCATCGGTTCCTCAGACGTCTCGTTTTTCCTGCACAATGACGGCACCGCGTTCAACATTTCCAGCTGGAATGTGGGTGTGGACACCTCCGATCCCGACAACAGCCTCGGCAACAGCAACTACGGCTTTGGCAACACCACCGGAAACACCAGCCTCGGCGGTGAAAACATCAGCGGGACCATCACCTTCGGCACGGGCACGGGCAGCATCCGCTTCACCCAGGCGGACACGCTGTACAACCGCAATCTGAACCTCTATGCCGCACGCGGCGGCACCGTGGACATGAAGGTGAACTTCCTCGACGGCGGCAGCTTGGTGAACTCCTCCATCACCAAGGTGGGCGCAGGCACGGTGAGACTTCTGGGCTCCACGGCTGGCGACAGCACGGTGGAAGCGCTGAAGATGCTCGGGGGCACCCTGATCCTGACCGATTATGACGTGAACGCCAGTCGCCGTGTTGGCAATGGTGCGGCGCTCACGCTCAGCGGTGGCTACCTCATCGTGGATGCCACCTTAGGAACGGCGCAGGAAGACTTCAGCGATCTCACTTTGAACTCCGGCGGTTCGCGCCTTGCGGTGCGTGGCAATGCCACGGTGAACATCAACTCCTCCCTCACGCTGAATCCCGCTTCGGGAGTCACCATGGCTTTCGTGGAGAACAGCGGAGGTGGCATCAATATTTCCGCTCCCGGCCTCACCACCACGGACGGTGATCGTTTCGGCTACTGGGCGGTGTATGGCAATGTTCTCGGCCAGATCACCGACTGGGCCGCGCGTGAAGGAACCACAGGTGTGAAGGCCTTCACGGCTTATGACGTCAACGCATTTGCCAGCGGCAACAACACCGAGGTGACCGCTTCGGCGAACCTGGCCGCCGACACAGCCACCAATTCCATCAAGTTTGCCACAGCGGCAGATCTGAATCTCGGCGGCCACACTCTGACGGTGGAAAACGGCGGCATGCTCGTCAGCTACGCAGCCGGGGGCGCGGTGAACATCACCAACGGTGTGCTCACCCGCAGCGGTGCGGGTGACATCCTGCTGCACAACTACGGCACCGACGTCACCACCATCTCGGCGAACATCACCAACAGCGGAGCGGGCGTGGTGAACCTCGTGACCGGCGGAGTCGGCACGACGGTTCTCAGCGGCAGCAACAGCTATACCGGAGACACTTACATCAATGGCGGAACGCTGCAGATCTCCAGTGAGTCGGCTCTGGGAGACATCAGCGGCTCCATCGTCCGGTTGGTGCGTGAGAACAACGGCAGCAACAACGGTGCCAGCCTCACAAATGCAGCGCTCTACTTCCTCGGCGGAGGCAGTGGTTCAGGAGCTGCGGGTGTCTTCACCACCAACAGCGCGCAGAATGTGACGGCGACGACTCTGACCAATGGAGGCTCTGGCTACACCAGCGGCATTTACGTCAACACCAACTCCGGAGGCACTGGCAATGCCGGGATCTGGGCCATCCTGGACAGTGGCAATCTCCACATCGACGGGGGCACGCTGGCGACCACGGACGACATCACTCTGAACGGTGCGCGCACCGTCTTCCTCGGTGCCAGCGGCGCCACATTTGATGTTGCTGCGGGCAAGAGCCTCACCATCAACGGCTACATCACGAGTGATGTGACCGACCTTATCCCCGGCGATGACAATCCAATCGAGCTCACCCGTCCTCTCGTCGGCGGGCTGGCCGTTGAAGGCGGCGGCACCCTGGTGCTCATGGGGGCACCGGACAACACGGCGCGTGAGAACATGTACAATGGTTACAACTCCCTGACCATGATCAACAACGGCACCATCAAGGTCGCCGGACTGGCCTCTTCGGCGTCCAATGCGCTGGGCACCTTCAGCGGGTGGGCGGACAGCACCTACATCGGGCCGAACGGCACCCTGCTGATGAATGTGACCAACGCGGACGTGGGCCTTTACGAATGGCTCACGCTGGACGGCCAGGGCTATCAGGGCGGCGGCACTTTCCAGACTGTCACCGGCAACACCGGCTCCACGCGCGCCTACTACCTGCGGGGCCAGATCAATGTGCTCAGTGACGCGGTCTTCAACCTGCGCAACGGCAGCAACATCTACCTCAACAACGGCGGCGGGGAAACCTACGGATCCGCCAATATCATCAAGATCGGCCAGGGTGAATTCCGCTTCTATTCGAACGAATCGAATTTCACCGGCAGCTACATCAATGCCTCCGGGACCGTCCGCGTCTATGACGCCGGCCGCATCATGAGCATGGCCAGCATGACGCTGGAGCGTAACACCTTCTTCGGCCTGAATGACGACAACACCAGCTCCGATGAAACGCGCAGCCGTCTGGGAGACGACATGCCGATCTACACCAACGGCTACGTCCGCATGCGTATTGAAGGATCCGCAGGCGTGTTCTCCGGCATCGAAAAACTCGGCACCGCCAATGTGATGGCCGGCCAGCTGGGCATCGAGTTCGACATGGGCGCCACCCTCTCCGGCGGTGTGCCGGTTCTGAAAGGCGAATACGTCGGCTTCCATTACACGGAGATCGTGCGCAATCCCGGCACCAGCGTGCAGCTGCGTCTGCTTGATCCCGGCACCACATTTGCGGACAAGAACTTCAACCCTGCAGTGCCCTCCAACTCGAACGGCAACATCGCCGCTGTGCAGGTGGACATTCTGCCGACTCTGATTGGCGGCGGGGATGGCAGCAACGGTGATGCCGCCATCGCGCCCGGCTTCTTTGGCGGAGTCCGCCCGGACTGGTTTAATGCCGCGGGGTCGGGCACCGTCTTTGGTGAAGATTACATCGCCAATCGTTTGGTGACAGTGGATACCAATACGGCTGGCGATCACTTCCTGCGGCCGCTGACGGATGCGGAGTACAAGGTCGTGAGCAATCCTGACACCGCGCAGACAACCTCCATTCGGCTGGAGGATCAGGGGATCACTGCGGAGCAGAATCTGAAGATCGTCGGTGTCACGAGTGACACGGGGATTGGTGCCGGAGAACTGACCAACCGGCGCAACTCGATCCTGACGCTGGGGTCCGTGGCGGCAGACTGCAGCGTGCCTGCCGGTGCGAACATGGTCATCAACTCGCTGACGTTTGCCTCGGAATCCTTCGTCTTTGACAACCGCGCCCCCAATACATCGACGTATGGGGGTGGCTACGGCAACTGGACCTCGCTGATGATCGCTGACGGCGCCACGCTCAAGATCAATTCCGGGATGATCATCGAGGCCAACACCGGAGTCGAGAATGTGGGAGGCAATGTTTTTGATCCCAACTGGAACCTGGACATCCGCAGTTCCCTCAACGGCGGCGCGACGGATTTCAACGGCCAGGAGGCACACTTCAACATCGGGGGCCTCTGGGCGCACTACAACACCTCGGACGCCATCAATGCCTACAGGGCTGCCGACGGTGACAACAACTACTTCTACATGAACTCGAGCATCGTGAACGCCATTGGCCTCACGAAGACTGGCAGCGCATCGCTGTTCCTCGATTCGGTGAACTACTACACCGGTCTCACCAGTGTGAACCAAGGGGCGCTGTATTTGCGGCATGACAAGGCGCTGGGCCAGAGCACCCAGGTGAATGTGACCGGCGCCGGCACCTTGGTCATCGGACTGGGCTCACGCATCACCGGGGCGGATCTCTATGTGGGCGCTCTCAACGGCATCAACACGGCGCTCCAGCTTGAAAACAACTCTGTCTGGGCTGGCAATGTGATCATCGACAACGTGGACTCCGGCGGTGCCACAGCCTACGCGCGCAGCTTCCTCCCGCGCATTTTCAGCAACACTACCGGCCTCGCCAGCATCGATGGAAACATCTACGGCGGTTCCACCGCCATCGGCTCCGGTGCCCGCACGGACTCCCGCATCTTCAGCACCTACACCGGTGCCTGGGGCCTGCTCTATCTCAACGGCGTGGTTCAGGACAATTCGGCAGGCGCGGTCACCGGCCCGATCGACATTTACAACCAGTCGCAAGTACTGCGAATGGAAGTCACGGCCAACAACGATGAATCTGCGGTGCAGATCGGCCAGCAGTACAATGCAGCGGGCCGCATCAACATAGATCGAGGAACGCTCTATTTCTCCGGCAACGGGGATTTCTACACCGCTGCTGCTGCGGCTACTGTGAACTCCGCCCCCTTGAATCCGATGATCGGCCTTCAGATGGGCGGCAGGTCTCTCACCTCAGACAGCGGGCGTGGTGCGGCAAATCTGGCGTTCTTCCTGCTCAACTCCGGCGCGAATTTCAACCTCAAATCCTGGCAGGTCGGGGTGGATACCAGTGATCCTGACAACCTCGCTGGCAACTACGTTTACGGTGAAGGCAACACCACCGGCAACACCACGCTCGGCGGGGTGAACACCTTTGGCAGCGTGAGCTTTGGAACGGGGGAGGGCAGCATCGTCTTCACCAATGGGACCACCACTTACACGCGTGATCTCGGCGTGTTCGCGGCGGCAGGAGGCACGGTGAACCTCAACGTGAACCTGTTCGATGGCGGCAGTCTGGTGAACTCCTCCATCACCAAGCAGGGCGGCGGCCAGGTCAATCTGCTCGGCTCCAGCGCGGGTGACAGCACCGTGGAAGGTGTCAATGTCATGGGCGGTATCCTCGCCATGGCCGGTTATGACACGAACTTGAACCGCCGTGTGGGCAATGGCGCTGGCCTCACCCTTGCGGGCGGCACGCTGGTCATGGACGGCAGTGGTGCCTCCTTCACCGAAAACTTCGGCAGCCTCAAGATCAACCAGGGCGGCAACGCCATTGCCGCGACCGGCAATGGCGCCACGAACTTCGGCACCATCACCATCGCGGGATCCTCCATCACCCGTGCGGCGGCCGGAACGATCCACTTCCAGTCCATCGCCGGTGGCATCATCAACTTCTCCAATGCCGCCATGAAGAGCAATGCACGCATTGGTTCCTACGCGACTTATGGTGCAAACACGGCCTTTACCGGCTACGCCACCGACTGGGCCGCGACAGATGCCGCTGGCAATGTCATCGCTTACACCGGCTACTCCGACGACAGCTTTGGCGCCGGTTTGCAGACGAACGTCGTGGGCGCGGATCTCACCGCCGCCGCCACAAACTCGATCCGCTTCAATGACGCAGGTGGCACGATCACGGGCGGCACGCTCACCCTGAATGACGGCGGCCTGCTCATCACCAGCAATTACGGCGGCGGCACCCCCATCGCCGCAGGCGTGGCAGTCACGACCGCCAGCAGCGGGATCGATTTGCTGATCCACAATTTCGCCATCGGCCTGGTCAATTTTGACGCGAGCATCACCGGCGGGCAGAAAATCGTGTTCACCGGCACCGGCGAACTCGCCCTCACTTCGCAGAGCAGCGTCAGCAGCTCCGTGGTCAGCAGCACCACCGCCAGCAATTCCTACACTGTCACCGTGGGTGACACTTCCGGACTTACGGCGGGCATGGACGTGAGCGGTGTGGGCATCGCTCAAGGCACGAAAATTCTCAGCATCACCAATGGCACGACCCTGGTGCTCACGAAATTGGCGACCGCCCCAGGCACCAACGATCTGACCTATTCCACCACCTCCTACACATCTCCCAACACCTACACGGGCGCAACGAACATCACTGGTTCGGCTGTGGTGTCATTCAATGATGTCGGTGCGTTTGGCTCGACCTCCGGTTTCCTGCTCAACGGTGGCACGCTGAATTATTCGGCGATTGGCGCCACCAGCGCCGCGTTCACCCAGAACGTCATTCTCGGCGGCAACAACGGCATCCTCAGTGTCTCAGATCCAAACAGTGTCCTGATCATTCGTGGCGCAGCGAATCAGTTCTCCTCCGAGGCCAACAACATCATAGCCGCCTACGGCACCAACAACCCCAACGCCGGCGGTCTGCAGATCGTGGGCTCTGGCACGGTACAGTTCGGGGACCGCAGCGGATTTTCCAACAACACCACCGAAGATCTGCTGGGGGTGGTGAACAACTACACCGGCCTGACAATCCTCGGTGACGGCACCAACGCCCTGCGGGTGGACATCCAGGGCAAGGGCAACTACAATGCCCAGTATGCTCCGTTCGGCACCACCCAGTCCTGGGCGGATGGCACCATCATCAAGAACAATGTGACGGTTGAGTTCTCCATGACGCGCGATTCGGCGCGCGCCGGGCAGATCCGCTTCCGTGAATGGTTCCAGATCGGAGAGAAAGCCGGAGACCAGATTCTCTTTGACGGCAGCACGGCACGCCAGCCGACGTTTGACGGCATCCTGAACATCATCGGTGATCTGACCTTCCAGACCCAGGGCAACCGCTATGGTGATGCCGGCAGCACCGGCAACTCGGAGTTCCTCATCAATCCCAATGAAGGCGGTGTGATGGGCAGCGGCAACATCATCAAGCTTGGCGACGGCAACCTGCGCTTTTACACCCCGCTGCACGAGTGGACGGGTGATCTCGACATTCAGGACGGTTTCCTCGGCCTGCAGATGAACTCCGGCGCGATCTTCAACCCGACCGGTAAGATTTACTTTGGTGATCCGACTGCGGCACAGACTTCATCGATCCAGATGCGCATCGAAAACCGCTTCTACGGCAACAACAACATCGGCATTGATGCTCCCAACCTGGATCTGACCGTCAATCGTGATATCATCGTGCGGGATAACATCCGGCAGCTGGTCAGCATTGCAGCCGGCTATCTGCCCAGCAGTGCCACGATTCATTTCACCAATGAAATCAACGTGGGCTCCGGTTCATCAAGCTATGTCCGTTTCTATTATGAGGATACCAACAACCTTGATGCCAACCTCACCGGTCATGTGCAGCAGACGGTCTTCGACATCACCGGCAATATCATCGGATCCAACTCCATCTACCTCGACGGGAACAATGCAGGGGCCTTGGCCAATGGGGCAACCTTCACCGTCTGGATGCGAGGTGACAATTCAGGATACAACGGGGTGATCACCATCGGCAATGACGCTGGCACTGCGGCCAATTTTGGGCGTAATGCAACTCTCCGTGTCGGCGACCAGGCCGGAGTGAGCGAAGTGACTGTTTTTGGAACGGGCGGCTCGATCGGCTTCCGTAATTACGGCACCCTGCAGCTGGCTGGAAACAGCATGACATTCACCAAGAATTTCCTGTTCACTGGCGGGGTTGGTATGGAGACTTCGGCGGGCATCGAAAACGCCTCTGGCACGGCGGCGGTGATTACTTTCGACTCGGGTGGTCAAACGGGGCCGTCCTATCAGGACGTCGGAGTCGGACTTCGTGACGGCGTGGCTCCCGGCCTCTTCGGCGGCGGCGCAGCAGCGCTTACGGTGGTGAAGGTCGGTGCAGGAGACACGGTGTTTGGTGCCAGCACGGGCGGTGGTGCCATCGCAGATTCTTTCAGCAACTACACCGGCAACACGCTGGTGCAGGAGGGAACATTGTATGCCGGAAGCTTCAACTCCTTCTCGCCTAACTCTCGTTTCATTGTCAGCAGCGGCGCGACTCTCAGCCCACATTGGGATCAGGCCGGCACGGGCTTCGACGTCACCATTGGCTCGCTCTCTGGCGTGGAGGGTGCCGCAGTCAATATTGACACCTCCACCCTCAGAGTCGGTAATGACAATACCAATGATGCGGATTTCGCCGGGGTCATCAGGGGCTTTGACAGCTTCTTTTACAAGGTCGGCGGTGGCACTCAGACCCTCTCAGGGGTGAATACCTTTGGGGGCAACGTGGCGGTGGTCCAGGGTGCGCTCATTGGCAGCAATAACTCCGCTTTTGGTGCTTCCGGAAATCTCATCTATCTCGGGGGTGTCACTGGCCTCAGCAATGGAGTTGTGGATGCCAAAGTGGAGCTCCTGCTCTCTGGCACGGCGTCTGATGTGGTGAGCCCGGTCCGCATGAACTCAGTTGATGGCAATGACGAAGGCATCACGGTGATCGGCACCCGCGAAACCAGCGGCACCTACGGTTTTGGCACGGGCGGCACGGTGACACTTTATCAGGATGTCTCGACCAACGTGTTCTTCGAAGCGGACGGAAGTTCAACCTTCAAGTTTGGGGACCAGCTGCTCGACGGGGGCTTCAATGCAGCGACCAATGTGGTGAAGGTTGGTTCCGGCACGGTGGAGCTGCATGCGAAAAACGTCTATGGCCGATACGATTTCTTATCTCCCACAGACTTCCTCGCCGGCGATGTCGCGATCGACGGTGGCACCGTGGTCCGGCATGGCACCATCAGCATCTTCAACAACGATGCACTCGCCACCACTGCTGTGGAGCTCGGCGACACTCGTTATGACCTCGCCAGCGCCTATCTGGCCACCACCGGCTCGCTCATCACCAAAGCCAACGGCAGCTACGATGCCAGCAGTGATGGTGCCGGTGGTTTTGGCAGCGGTGCCTTCCTCAATGTCAATGCCACGGTGGACGGTGTGGCAATCACCGCCGCTGACATTGGCAAGCGGATCCTGGTGAAAGACGAAAGCACGAATCCAGAGTACAACGGCGTGTATCAGGTCGTCAGCGTGGACGCCACATGCGGCCAGATGAACCTGGTCCGGGTGTCCGACTTCGACGAATCGACTGAAATGCTCTATGGCAGCAGCATTGCGGTCACCAACGGCAGCACCCAGGCGGGGTTGCAGTTCTTCCAAGCCTCTTCGGATGTGTTTAGTGTGAACGCCGCCACGACAGATCCGGTGCACTGGCTGCAGGACATTCCAAACGCCGATGTGGCCCTGCTGGCAGCCACCGGCGGCATGACCATCCTCAATAACATCGACATCAACGACACCAACGGCAGCGGCAGCACGCTGCTCGGCGGCACCTTCACCAGTGGCACCACCTACTTCGGTGGCAACGTGACGCTGCAGCATTCCACCCTCCCCGGCGTGGACAACATTCGCGAGCTGACCCTCGTCTCCTCTTCGAATGATGAGGTGGTTGTGACCGGTGAAAAGGGCGTGGTGTTCTCCGGAGTGATCTCCGAGGCCCAGGCCGGCGACACACTGAGCGTGAACAAGCAGGACACCGGCACGGTGACATTCACCAACAACAACACCTACACCGGCAAGACCACCGTCACCGAGGGCACATTGGCCTTGGCGGGAGCGGGGGATGTCTCTGGCACCAGCTGGATCGAGGTCAACAATGGAGCTACCTTTGATTTCTCCAACACCACATCGGGTGACTTCACCTATGACCACACTCTCAGCGGCTCCGGAACGGTGGAGGCGGGCTCGGGCACCCTCTACGTCGGCACCAATGGCGGCGTCGGAGTCCTGAGTCCCGGCATGTCTTCGGATCCCACGAACAGCAGCACCGCCGGTGACGGCATTGGCGTTCTGACGGTCAACGGCAATGTGGTCCTTGCGGGAGATGCCACGGGAGTGGATCGCCTGACCCTGCAGATGGGTGCCACCAATGGCGCGGACTACAACGACGCCGCCAATGTCGCCGCGCACATGGGAGCAGGGGATTTGACCGCTTATCTCAATTCGCAAGGCGCCTTCTATGACACCCAGACCGGCGGCAATCACGACCGCCTTGTCGTCACTGGCAACTTTACTTTAAACAGCGGCGGGCATGTCTCATTTACCAGCACTGCCAGTGATTACCAGCCCGTGGTCGGGGATGTGTTTAATCTGATCGACTGGTCGTCGGTCACCGCCAATGGCTTTGATGTCGGCAATGGCGGCAACTATCGCAATGGCGGATTGCTGGGAGATCTTGCTTTGCCAGATTTGAGCCTCTCCGGACTGGTCTATGACACCAGCTTGTTCACCAGCTACGGCATCGTGGTTGTGGTTCCGGAGCCCGGCCGCATGTGTCTGCTGCTGTTCGGCTTGACCGCCTTGTTCTGCCGCCGTCGCCGTCGCAGGTGAGATCTTGGCAGGATGCAGATTGGTTGATCCTGCGGGCGCGTGCGAACCACGCGCCCGCAGGTTTTTAGCTCAAGGGCGAAGCGGAATTTTCAAAGCTCAAAAGCTGCAATGTTATTACTTGGTAAAATCGGAAGACGCTCTTTTCCGCGATCAGAACGCGCTGTCGGGTGTGAGCGTCCTGCTGAGTCCGCTCTGAGAGAACTTGAAAATGAGAGCCCAGAGATTGCGGCCCGGGGAGCGCGTACGAAGGCGTTGCTTCTCAACAGACGTGGGCGGGAGGACTGAGGTAAGCAAAAGCTGTATTTGAAGCTAGAATGAAACTTCGCGTGATGACACGCTCATGACGCAGTGATGCGTTAACCACGTCCCCATAGGCAAGGACAATGCGATCGGACAAAATGCAGTCAAACAAAAGAACTGCGGTGATCTCGTTCGCAGCTCAATCCGTCCAGATCATGAATACATCATCCCTACAAAGTAAATCCTCGCAGAGCGGCTTTGCGGTCTCCGGCAGCAAGCTGCGCCGCCGCCGTGCGGTGGCTCTGATCACGGTGCTCAGCGTGCTGGCATTGACCATGGTGCTGCTCACGGCCCTGCTCAGTGCCACGCGCATTGATTACAACTCCACCGTGGCGCAGGTAGAAACTGCCAAAGCGCAACTGCATGCCGACTCCGTCATCAATCTGGCCATCAGCCAGATTCAGCAGGGCGTCCATCAGGACACGAGCAACTCGGGTGTCGAAATCTGGTCCTCCCAGCCGGGCATGATTCGTCAGTATAAACAGGACGGCACGCTCCTGCGCGGATTGAAGCTCTATTCGGACAGCAAGATGGTGGCGAAGACGGAAACGGAAATCGCCGCAGACACTCCGCCGACGGACTGGGACAAGAAGCCTGCCCAATACGTGGATCTCAACGAGCCCGTCGTGAGGTTGAACACGAGCAACCCCACCGGTGCGCCGCGGATGTTTTTCCCGATCATTGATCCCCGCGCCTATTCGCAGACCGCCAGCCGTTCCGTGGAAGGTTTCAGCTACTCCACTTTTGCCAACGGAGTTTCCGGCCAGCCGCTGGATGGTGTGGTGGTTCCGACCGGCGGTGGCAATGAATCTCTCCAACGCGTTCCAATGCCGGTGGAATGGCTTTACATGCTCAAAGATGGCACACTGGGATATCTTGATGACAGCGGAAAATTTGTGAGCAGCAGCGGCACCGGGCAGACTGCCACCCAGGACAATCCCATGATCGCCCGTGTGGCCTTTTGGACCGATGACGAATCCACCAAGATCAACATCAACACCGCAGGCGAAGGCACCCCCTGGGACACACCACGTCTGTACCACGAGCGTGATGGTGAGTGGGCGCGGTATCAGCCCATGCAGTATGAGTATCAACGCTACCCCGGCCATCCGGCCACGGTTTGCATGAGCACGGTGCTGTTTCCCGGCCAGAACATGAATCCACTGATCAGAGACACCGCGGCCTTCAGCAAGGCGCTCACCTACAAAGAGGCGATCTATGATCTCATGCCCAAAATCCTGCCCGGCGGCTCCAAGGCAGGCTCCGTGCTGGTGCCGCTCAATCACACTTTCACCCCAACCAACTTTCAGGCCGTGCAGGACGCCCTTGCTGAGCGCTTGTTCCCCAGCGTGGATGAGTTCCTGCTGCGATCCAGCCCGCAAGGCAATGGTCAGCGCAATGAGATCAACCTTGGCTCCAACCAAATCTGGGCGGGATTGCAAAACTATGAGGTCGTGGAGCGCCTCCGCCCGTTTTTGACCACGCGCAGTCGTGCGTCCGAGGCCAATCCGTTTGGCTACCCCAAGATCAGCATGTGGCCGGTGAATCGCACCAATTCCACCCGCACCCGCACGGTCTTCGACAACTCGATCGTGAACTGCTCCCAGATCGCGGGGAAAGATTATTTCTTCACCCGCCAGGACCCTCGCAGCCAGTCAGAGCTCACAACCATTCCCCGCAACAGCCAGCTCTTCACCTATCTCATGAATCTGACAGCCCAGCCTATTCCGGGCTTTGGCGCTTCCAACGCTTCCTTCCTCACCAAATACGGCGACAACCGTCAGCAGATCCTGGTCGAAATTTTTGACTACATCCGCTGCACCAATTTGTATGATGACAACCTCGCGGAGCGGAATGTCGGCTCCAATCCCTCCATTTCCGGACTGCCGGATGCGCGGACGACGTCCAGCTCCGCCGGCATGGCTGCGGGCACCTTCACACCGATGCGCAACTCGAGCGGAAGCAGTTTCCCGGGTCATGGCCAGGTCATGCCAACCGTGATGCCGAAGAGCAAGGACCAGGTCTACCGTGGCATGGGTCGCTTCCTCACCATCAGCGAAGCCGGCCTGCATTTTATTACCTGCGCTCAGGGTTCCACCCGGGCCGGTGGAGTCAATGCTCCCAAGATCCAGCCCAGAGGGCCGGCTCCAAACGGCTATACGCCGCCGAACTGGAGGGGAAATGGCAGCGACACCGTCCTAGGATGGGATCAGTCGAACTTTTGGTACTCCAACTTCCCACCTCTGAGCACCACCAATCAGAAGCCCACCAATGGGTTCTACAAATCCAGATATCCCACCGCTCATCAGCTCGAAGGCAAAAACGGCGATCAGGTCGGGCATCCCGGCTACAACCCCATGAACTGGAATTGGACGCTGGACACTGACACCCCGCTGGCACCCAATGTAAAACGCGTTCAGGCCACTTTCCTGCTGGAATGGTTTTCTCCTTCAACAGGCTGGACGCTGATCAATCCTGACATCGCCATTGAGATCGACGCCAGTGCGCTGACGGCCGGCGGCAAGCGCATGTTCCCCGTCAATAACGGCAAGACGCTGGTGCGCCCCTTCAAGCACATGAGCAACGCCTGGGGGGTTTACCAGCGCGGCGGAACCATCTCGTATCGCGCGTTCCTGCAGGAGCGCAAACTGCCCGCAGTTGGCAGGGGTGTGAACGGCTACACCTCCGGCAGCATTTTTTACCCTGACACCAACATTCCTTCAACCGACAGCCAGTCGCCTTACAGCGGTGGTGTTCATTACACCTACTATTCCAACCGTTCGGGAGCGCTGCAAAACTGCAATCAGTATAATCTTGTCAGTGATTTCATCGACGTTCCGGGCGGCGACGCAGGAACGATTGCATTCTCCGGCGGAAACGTGGTGGTGAAAATCCTCAGCAACGATGCCACACCCCAAGTGCTGCAGACCTTCAATTTTACTTTTCCTAGGGCTCAGTTCCCCTCTCCCATTCTGGCGACAAAAAGTGAAGACACAAGCTGGGGTACGAATTCCGATGGCACCACCTGGGTGCATCAGCCTGTGCCGGCTCCATACTGGTGGGCATTCCATTCTGACGGTGCTCTAGGTCGTGACAAAACGGGCCATATCACCAAGATTGCCGCCGTTCCCTCAAGTCGCATGGGAGGCAGGTTCCGCTACATCGGCAATGAAATCGGAAGTTACGGCAATTTCCCATCCTCCGGGACCTACAATCGGGGCAATTTGGTGATTCCTGACGACACTCTGCAATCCATGGTGTTGCGCCACGGGGATCCGCGTCTGACCATGGGACAGTATGTCGTGCCGGCCACCGAGTTCGTGCAGCACAGGTATTACGGCAAGCAGCGTCTCGCCCATAACATCGTCCTCGCCAACTGGAGCATGGGCCCTGGACTTGACCAAGGTGACGACAAGAAAGGCTGGCGTCTGGTCAAAGATGCCGCTTACAACGCCTCCTTCCTCCCGGATCACCCTTACACGGCCGCCACCGGGGCCGGTTTGCAGAAGTATGGGGACTTTGACCGCGGCATCGCCAACCAGACCGATGGAGCTTACATCAATAAACCCGATGAGGGCAACACCTACAGCGACATGACCCCCAATGGTCAGCAAAGGGTGCCCTACTTCTCCAATCCGTGGGTTTCCTGGCTTGGGGGATCGACCTACTTTTCACCCAACCGGCAGGTGGCCTCACCAGGTATGTTTGGCTCTTTGCCCACCGGCGTCCAAGACGCGGGCGGCTCGGGTGGCATGCGCCGCGAGCCCTGGCGCACCCTGCTCTTCCGTCCACAGACCTGGAGTGCCAAACAAGGACAGCAGTTCCACATCGGCGCACCGAGGATGCTCAAAGGCTACGGCAGAAGCGGCCTGCCCATCCAAGGCATCGATCCGCCCGACTATCTCTTCATGGACTTCTTCTGGATGCCCATGGTCGAACCCTATGTCATCAGCCAGCCGGGATCCTCGGCCGGCAAGATCAATCTCAACTACCAGATGGCACCCTTCCGTCATATCCGCCGTGCCACTGGACTGGCGGCGGTCATGAAAAGCGAGCTAATCACCGCCGTGCCTGTCAAAGACGCCAACCTCTATCTGACTTATGCCTCCAGTCGGCCGTCGGCTCAGTCCGAAACCTGGTTCTGGAAAGATGACACCAGCGCCCAGGGAAACAAATACTGGCACCGCCAGATCGACATTGATGCGACTTTGAAACTGTTCGACGAGCGCTTCAACAGCGGGTTCGCCTTCATTTCTCCCGCCCAGATCTGTGAGATGTATCTCCTGCCAAAACAGGTCAGCAGCTCCGACACTCTCGTGCCATCCACCTGGCCGACGAGCCTTAGTGCTCTGCTCAAACCTGGCGGGAACAGCATCCTGGCCTTCTGGGAAAATCACGCTCTGACAGCCGACAATCTCAAGGAGCGTCCTTACACCAACATGTATCCGCGTCTCACCACGCGCTCCAACACCTTCCAGATCCACATGCGCATTCAGACCATCCGAAAAGCGCGCTCTGCGGATCCCACGAAATTTGTCACGGGTGTGGACAGCATCGGCTCCGAGTACCGTGGCTCGGCGATCATCGAGCGGTATCTCGATCTCAATGATCCGGCTTTGGACAAGTCCAAGAATCTTGATTACGCCACCGGCAATCCGCTTTCCAAACCCTCGCTGGATGATCTGCACCGTTTCCGCATCATCGCGCAAAAACGCTTCGATCCTTGAACCACCTGCCTCATCATACTTATGAAAACATTGGTCAAAAGTCAGCGCTGCTTCCCCCGCGCCAGCCGTCGGTCAGCCGCCTTCTCTCTGGTGGAGGTGACCATCGCGGTCGCCATCGCCGCCCTGGGTTTCATCACCCTTCTGGGGCTGCTGCCCCAAGGAATCAACATGGCCCGCAATTCGGCGGAGATGTCGGTGGGTTCCAAGATCATGCAGAAACTCAGCGGCGAAATGCAGTCCATGGATTGGACCCGCATCACCTGGACCGGTTATGGCCCGCTGCGATACTTCACCAACGAAGGCCGGGAAATGACCCCGGCGGACACCAGCCAGGATGATCTGACCGCGTCGCTGGCTTTCGTCGCCTCGGTCTATGTGCCGCAAAAGCCGTTGGACATGTACCTGCCCGCCGGCACCGGCGGGAGCGGGGGCAGCACGCCTGAAGCCTACCTGCGGCGGGTGAAAATCTGCATCGCCACGTCTGCCAATCCATCTTTCAGCTTCGAATCAGCCTCACCTCTGCGCATCAGCTCTGCCTATGCCCTGATCGCCAAGATGGGGGATTGATCACTCATCCAGTCGCAAACCACATCCTGACTTATGAAACCTCTCCATGACAAACAACGGCGGCACGGCTTCACGCTCATTGAAGTCTCCCTTTCGATGGTGATCCTCTCGATCATTCTGCTGGTCTCCGTTCAGGTTCTTGGCCTCACCCAGCGCGCATGGAAGCGTGGCGTGGCGCGTGTCGAGCAGTTCCGCGAAGCCCGCATGGCTTTTGACAGCATCACCGAAAACCTTCGGCAGGCCATTCTAAACACCTATCAGGCCTATCAATACAACACCGGAGCCACTCCCACGGTTCCGACTTCGCAATCCCAGTCACCCACCAAGTACATCCGCCAGTCAGAGCTCCAGTTCGTCACCGGCCAGGCGCAGACATTGCTTCCGGGAGCCCAGGCATCCCAGCTCGTGACGCAGGCGATGTTTTTTCAGGCCCGGCTTGGGCTGAGCGACCGGGTGGGCTATGAGGGGCTCAACCGGCTGCTGTGCGGGCGCGGTTACTTCATCATGTACAGCGGCAACGATGCCTTCCGCCCCCAGCACGTGACCGCGCAGAGCTCGCGTTTTCGGCTCTGGGAATACCGTCCGCCGGCGGAGGAGAACACCGTTTATTCAGTCAAGCCCGGCCAGTGGTTCCTCAAGGCCCCCAGCAACGTGGTGACGGCGAGTGAAACACTCACCACGCCTGCGGACACCAGGCCCATCGCAGAAAACATCATCGCTCTGATCATTTCACCCCAGGTGACCACGGATGATGCGGCGCTCAAAAAGACCACACCGTGGTGGATCGCGCCAAAGTACGCCTTTGACTCCACGCAGCTTGTCAACGCCACCACGGAGAGCCCGCAGGGCACGCAGCATATGCTGCCACCACGAGTGGTGGTCACCCTGGTGGCCATTGATGAAGCCTCCGCGCGAAAACTGGCTGAAAAATACCCCGATACCATGCCTCAGCTGATTCCCACCGGGGCCTTCACTCTGGCCGACAACAGGCAGAAGGATCTCAAGGATCTGGCGGCGAAACTGCGCGCCGAGCAGCTCAACTACCAAGTTTTTTCCACAACCATCAGCATGCGTAACTCGAAATGGGGCCTCCTCCGATGAAAACACCGTTTACCACTCAACATCCTTCCTGCTCTCTCCGCAGAAAATCTCATCGCGCTTCTGCCGGTTTCAGCCTGGTGGAACTGGTCATCGTGGTCGCCATCGTGACCATGCTGATCGCCGTGGCCACACCCTACACACTGGCTGCCATGCAGTCCGCCAATCTGACCTCCGCCGGAGACACCCTGATGCAAAAGCTTGCCATGGCCCAGCAGCGGTCATTGACGGAGAACCGCCCTGTGGGGCTGGATTTCTATTATTATAACCTGGATGAAGTCAAAGGCTGCCATGCCATTCAGATGATATCCTATGATCCGGCGACCAACAAGGCCACCCAGCTTGAGCCGCCGGTTTACTGGAGCAAACAAAGCGTGGTGCTCGTTGAGGGCTCTCTCTCCCCCATGTTCAGCACCAACCAGACGGCGACCACCACCGGGCAGGCCACGACGAATCCCTTCCAGTCCCTCGGAGCCACCTTCAACCGGATCATTTTTTATCCGAACGGCTCTACCAGCCTGCGGGTGCCGCTGCGAACCGCTTATCTCACTCTGGTGCCCACCAAGAGCTACACGCCGGACATCGCCGCCGCGCCTCCCAATTATTACACCGTGCAGATTGATCCCGTCACCGGGCGCGGGCATTCCTACCGCCCATGAGGCGCTGCAGGATTGCGTGAAGGTTTCTCAAGTTCAGGAGCCAGACACTTCCTTCGTCCCCCTTCGCAAGTGCCGGAGACAGGACTCGAACCTGCACTAGTTTCCCAACCAGATCCTAAGTCTGGCGCGTCTACCAATTCCGCCACTCCGGCCTGGAGTTGCCTGCGTGCATGATTCCGTGCGGATGTTCATGCTGCAAATGAATTATCGCGTGCGCAGAAGGCGGGTGGCGATCCATCCGGTGAGCAGCACAGTGCCCAATGGCATGAGCCCGACTTTCAAATTGGCCCCAATCCATGGCAGCCAGTTGCCGGAATAGGTGGTCAGGGCGCTGAAGTATTTCAGGCCGAAAACCCAGCCGCCGTGCAAGCCGATGCCGGCCCAGAGCGCGCCGGTTTGCATGCGCGCTTTGGCCAGCACCCAGCCGACGGCGAAAAGTGTCGCAAATTCAGCGAGGAGGAAATGCACATCCCCAAAGCCGGCGGCGATTTGCCTGAGCACGAGAAAGCCGCTGCTCCAGGTGACGGCGGCGTCGGCGATTTGCCAGCCTTCCGGCGGTTTGAGGAAATGCACCAGAGCGAACACCAAAGTGAGCGAAATCAGCGCTTTTGTCTCCGTCATGGTGCGCAGCAGCAGGCCGAGGAGCAGCCCGCGAAAGAAAAACTCTTCAATGGCACCAGCTCCGAGCGCGGCGGTGATGGGCTCCTCCAGCTTCCACCAGCGCGGATCGGGGCGCAGTTGATAGGCGCCCATCTGGAGAAAGATGAACCCGAGCGCGAGCAGCAGACCGGCGGCCAGAACGAAGCCGAGGGCCCATTGCTTCAGCCCGGTTTCATACGGACGCCAGGCAGGCAGCAGGGAGCGCTCCAGCCGCACCCAGCGCATGAAAGGCCAGATCAAGACGATGGCGCAGACGAGCACCGCGCGGTTGAAGTAGCGCGTGAATTGCGCACGCTCGATTTCAGCCAGCAGCCACTTCACCAGACCAACGTCATGAAAAGATGAAGCGGAGAGCCAGCCATGGCCTGCTTTGCCAAGATGAAACAGAGGCGCGGAAAGCAGCGCCCCGCCGAGCATGACGGCGAGAAGATAGAGCAGGAGTTTCGGCAGGGCAGGGGAACTGCCGGGGCTGGCGGCTTGCATGAGCGCGATACTAGCGCATCCTGCGCGCTCTCAATGACCAAAAACCAAATCCACGAATGGCACGAACGTCTCGAAGACGGCCGCAAACAATACATCCGGGCGTATTGGAACTCGCGTGAGTGGCAGTTTCGTTATGCCCATCCCGATGGCGAGGCGTGGACGCCTTTGGAAAATCCGCCGCCGGAGCGCTGGCTGGAACTGCGCGATCTTCTGTTCCGCAAGTATCAGCGGAAAAAGCTGCCCTGGAAGTACGTCGTCGATCTGGACAAGAAGCTGGAGGACATGGGGATCAAGATTGAGGGAGACGAGCCGCAGACTGAGGACGACTGAGTCCGCTCATTGGGCGCCGGCATTCGTTTTGATCTCGGACGTCACCCCGCCGCCGTATGCAGCGCCGAAGCGCATGCCCACCTGCACCTCCGGGAAGAGAAAACGACGTTCAGCCCGTGCGCTGCGTCGCCGCGACACCCAGCCGAGCAAGGCCGCGCAGACAGCGCCGCCCACCAAGAATGCGGGCATCGCCAAGGCGAATGGTTTTTCGCCGCGCTGCAGCCAGAGCGACTGTTTCAGCCGCACGCTCTCCATGCTGCGCAGCCGGTCGATCCAGTACCGCGTGGCCAGGGCGATTCGCTCATCGAGGGTAAGCTTCGTATCCGCCTGAATGCGCCGCGTTTCCTGCATGATTTCCACGAGCTCGGCGGCCGGATAGCGTTCCCAAAAATCAGGAGAGAAGGACATGGCGTTGCTGTTGCTGGCGCGGTCATAGGCCATCAGCACCGCAGGCCGCATGGCGCTCCATTCACGTCGGGAGGTCTGGGCCTGCCTGCGCACGGTTGTCCCCGAAGGCATGAAACTTGTGGCCTTGAGCCAGGCATCGCACTTCAGAGCCTGGGAAAACTGCTTGAGCTCCTCGGAGAGCACGCGGTGGGTTTCGGGCGAAAGCGCCCGGGTTTCATCCAGAATGCCGTCCGGGGGCGGTGCAGCTAGCGCCGGGCTCCATCCACCCATGGCCAGCCAAATCCCGGCGAAAGCGGGGAAAAGCAGGCGTCGTTTGAGGCATGGGGCATGGGGCATCTTCGGCATCAGTCTGTGCCAGACCCGGCCTGGGGGCAACTTCTGGCACCATTGCTTCACATTTCAAACGTCTCAACTGGCGGGGAAAAGGTGGTTTTTGTCGCCGCTTTGCTCCCGCTTGTGAAATTTTTCACAAAATCGCCTTGCCGCTCTTTGGGCAGCGTAGATAGATACCCCTCACGCACGCTACCAGCCCCCTGCTTTTCATGCCCACTGTCACCCGAGAATACGAGGCCCCGGACACCGCCGCCAAAGCGGCCCGGCAGCTCGAAGCCGTGGAAGAAGCCACGACGGACATTGTCGGAGAGAAACTGGTGCTCAACATGGGGCCCAGCCACCCGGCCACCCATGGGGTGCTGCGGTTGATTTTGGAGCTCGATGGCGAAATCATCACCAAGTGCGATCCCGATGTCGGTTTCCTGCATCGTGGCGACGAGAAGATCGCCGAGAACATGCACTACAACCAGTTCGTGCCCTACACGGACCGGCTGGATTATCTGGCGCCGCTGGCGAACAACGTGGCCTATGCCCTTGCCGTGGAAAAGCTCATGGGCTGGGAAGTCCCTGAGCGAGGCCGCGCGATCCGCGTGATCTGCTGCGAGCTGGCCCGCATTTCCGCCCATATGCTGGGAGTCGGGGTGTTTGCCATGGACGTGGGCGCCATGACCGTGTTCCTTTACACCTTCACCGAGCGCGAAAAGATCTACAATCTCTGTGAGCAGCTCACTGGTGCGCGCTTCACCACCAGTTATACTCGTGTGGGCGGGCAGATCCGCGATCTGCCGAACGGCTTCGTCGGGGCGGTGAAAACGTTCCTTGATGAATTGGAACCGGTGATCGACGAGATTGACAAGCTGCTCTCCCGCAATCGCATTTTCATCGACCGCACGCAGGACATCGGGGTGATCTCCAAAGAAGATGCGATCGGCTACGGTCTCACCGGGCCGAATCTGCGCGGCTCAGGGGTCGAGCATGATATTCGCAAGGCCAAGCCTTATCTCGATTACGACAAGTACGAGTTCGACGTGCCCATTGGCTCCAAGGGAGACTGCTATGACCGCTACCTCGTCCGCATGGAGGAGATGCGCCAGAGCGTGCGCATCCTCCGGCAGGTGTTTGCCACTCTGCCCGTGGGGCCGATCAATGTGGCGGATGCCAAGGGGTTGCTGCCAAAGAAGGAAAAAGTGCTGATGAAAATGGAGGAGCTGATCCACCACTTCATCATCTCCACCCAGGGCATCGATGCTCCTGCGGGAGAAGTCTATTTCGCCGCCGAAAATCCCAAGGGCGAGCTCGGGTTCTACATCAACAGCACGGGCGGCGGTGTGCCGCATCGTTTGAAAATTCGCGCTCCCTCCTTCCTCAATCTCAGCATCATCTCCAAGCTGATCCCCGGCCACATGCTCAGCGACATTCCTGCGGTGCTTGGCAGCCTGGACTTCGTCATGGGCGAATGTGACCGCTGATTCATCCTAACCTTTTCATCCGAGACACTCCCCCGCATGGCCTTTGAAGTTCCAGCCGAATTGGAAAAACGCATGGACGAGGCGATCTCGCATTATCCCGTTTCAAAACGCAGCGCCGTCCTTCCGCTGCTGCATTTGGTGCAGGAGCATTTCCGCTTCATCAGTGAGGAGGCCGTGAACTGGGTGGCCGCGAAGCTCTCTCTTGAGCCGATTCAAGTGCTCGAAGTGGTCACCTTTTATCCTGGATTCCGCCAGACCGCTCCCGGCAAGTACCATATCCGCGTGTGCCGCACCCTCTCATGTGCCATGGCAGGGAGCTACGAGTTGATGGACGCGCTCTGCAAGGCCGGCAACATCGACCGTTCGCACACGGATCATCATCACCCCATTGCGGTGAGTGCTGACGGCAAATACAGCATTGAATTCGCCGAGTGTCTTGCGAGCTGCGGCTTTGGCCCGGTCTGCATGATCGAGGACGACTTCTATGAGAAAGTCGATCCTGCCAAGGCGGGTGAACTGCTTGCCCAGCGCGCCTGATTCAGGCATGAAAAAAGCGCAGCGGTTTTTGCCGCTGCGCCTCTGTTGGGAACCTGATGACAGGGCCGCTTTATTTGGTCCGCCAGGACACCACGTCGTCCGGGGTCTGTGCCTTCAGATCCTGGCCCCAGCTGTAGATGGCAACTTCCAGAGGAAGCATCTTCGGCGGTGGGCTGATCGCGTTTGCAGAAATTTTGGGATCCGAGTTGTTCAAGTCGGGGTTGTTCACCTGCAGATCGCCATTGGTGTCCAGCAGCACATAATAAACGGTGCCCCAGAGATCGACCAGACGGTAGGGGGGTTGGGCGTTCACCAGACCAAACTTGCCGTTTCTGGCGATGGGGAGATCGATGAATTTGATGCTCTTGGGGTTCAGATTGACCGTGCCGCCACCGCTGCCACCGCCTGATCCTCCGCTGCTGGAAGTTGTCAGCGTCGTCAGGGCACCGACAATGCCGCTGTTCTCATCTGTCGGCAACGCCTGTACGTCCTGGCCGGAGGAGGCTGCGCTGAGCAGGGTGGGATTCACCGGCCAGCGGTTGTAATCGACTTGATAGCTGGTGATGGCCACGCGCAGATCTTTGAGCACGGTCTGCACCTGCAGCTTTCTGCCATCCGCCATCAGCTTGTTGGCCTGAGAGATGACCAGGCTTGCGAGAACGCCAATGATGGTGATGACCACCAGCAGTTCGATGAGCGTGAAGCCCGGTCGTGTGTGGGAGTTGGAACGAGTTTTGATTTTCATGATCTTCGGTTGGGTTTGTGTTTGGCCGGTGCCAGGAACGAAAGGGTGCAAAAAAACCAGTCGTCGTCCCGCTGGAACATTTAATCGTTTTTGCGTTGCCACGTCAATACTTGTCATGAACAAGCGGCAACTTCGAAGGGCGACGGACAAGGCGAAACAGGGCCTTTGCGGATGTTGATGCGGCGCGATCAGCGCGGGCGTGGATTGTCAACTAATGCTTGCATCATATACTTCAACGATTTAAATCCGCGCTTCAATCCCCACTGAACATACACAACAACCACGGATCGCATCAGACGATCTGAAATATCTCATATGGCAAAGACAGCATCCAAGGGCAGCGCAGACAAAAAGAAGTACGTTTACTTTTTCGGACCAGGAAAATCAGACGGTGATGGTTCCATGAAAGCATTGCTGGGTGGCAAGGGTGCCAATCTCGCTGAGATGAGCCGCATCGGCCTTCCAGTGCCTCCCGGATTCACCATCAGCACCGAAGTCTGCACGTACTTTTACGAGAACAAGAGAACCTATCCTTCCTCCTTGCAGGCGCAGATGGAAGCCGCCGTCAAAGGCATGGAAAAGATCATGGGCTACAAGTTCGGCGACGCCAAGGGCTTCCCGCTGCTTGTTGCCGTGCGCTCCGGTGCTCGTGACTCCATGCCCGGCATGATGGACACCATCCTCAACCTTGGCCTGAACGATCAGACGGTTCTCTCCCTGGTTGCAGCCACGAACAACGAACGCTTTGCCTGGGACTGCTACCGCCGCTTCGTCCAGATGTACGGTGACGTCGTTCTCGGCGTTCAGAAGCTCGAAGGTGAAGACCACGAGCCCTTCGAAATGGTGATCGAGAAGTTCAAGCACGAAACCTACGGCAAGGACATCATCGACAGCGATCTGACCGCCGACGACCAGAAGGAACTGGTGAAGCGTTTCAAGGCCCTCGTCAAAGAGCGCACCGGCAAGGTGTTCCCTTCTGATCCATGGGATCAGCTTCGTGGTGCCGCCGGCGCCGTCTTCGGCAGCTGGATGAACGACCGTGCGATCGTTTATCGCCGCAAATACAACATCCCCGCCGAGTGGGGCACCGCCGTCAACGTTCAGGCCATGGTGTTCGGAAACACCGGTCCGACCTCGGGTTCTGGCGTGGCCTTCACCCGCAATCCTGCCAACGGCACCAATGAGTTCTACGGTGAGTTCCTCATCAATGCCCAGGGCGAAGACGTCGTCGCCGGCGTTCGCACTCCTGAGCCGGTGATCCAGCTCAAGAAGGAAATGCCGAAGTCTTATGCGGAACTGCTGGTGGTCCGCCAGAAGCTTGAAAAGCATTTCAAGGACGTGCAGGACATCGAGTTTACCATTCAGGAAGGCAAGCTGTTCATGCTGCAGACCCGCAATGGCAAACGTACCGCCGCCGCCGCTCTGAAGTTCTCCATCGACATGGTGAAGGAAAAGCTCATCGACTGGGAAACCGCCGTGCTGCGCAATCCTGCCGATCAGCTCGAGCAGCTCCTTGCTCCGATCTTTGACGTCGCTGACGTGAAGAGGGCCAAAGCCATCGCTTCCGGTCTTCCTGCCGGCCCGGGTGCCGCATCTGGCAAGATCTACCTCAACGCCGACCGCGCCGTCATCGCCGAACAAAAAGGTGAGAAGGTGCTGCTCGTCCGCAACGAAACCAGCCCGGAAGATCTTCGCGGCATGATCGCTGCAGAAGGCATCCTTACCGCACGTGGTGGTGTTTCATCCCACGCCGCTCTCGTCGCCCGTCAGATGGGCAAGGTTTGCATCTGCGGTGCAGCCGCTCTGGAAATCGATTACGACAAGAAGACGGTTTCTGTCGGAGGTGTGACCTTCAATGAAGGGGATTACCTCTCCATCGACGGCACCAGCGGCATCGTTTACGGCGGCGAGCTGAAGACTGCTCCTTCCGAAATCATCACCGGCATGATCAGCGGTGACAAGGCCGCGCAAGGCACTGAAAAATTCAAGAGCTTCCAGCAGCTCATGACTTGGTGCTCCAAGGCCACGCGCATGCAGGTCCGCACCAACGCCGACAATCCGGAGCAGACGCAGAACGCGATTGCCTTCGGTGCCCAGGGCATCGGCCTCACCCGCACGGAACACATGTTCTTTGAAGGTGACCGCATTGACGCTGTGCGTGAAATGATTCTGGCTGACAACGTGGCGGATCGCAAAAAGGCGCTCGCCAAGCTTCTGCCATATCAGCGCGAAGACTTCACCGGCATCTTCAAGGAGCTCAAAGGACTTCCTGCCACCATCCGTCTGCTTGATCCTCCGCTTCACGAATTCGTGCCGCATGAAGAAAAAGCCCAGGCTGAACTCGCCAAAAAAATGGGCGTGTCAGTTGAGAAGGTCACCGCACGTGTGGCTGCTCTGCATGAGTTCAACCCCATGCTTGGACATCGCGGCTGCCGTCTTGGCATCGCCTATCCTGAGATCACTGAGATGCAGGCCCGCGCCATCTTCGAAGCCGCTGCTGACGTGGCGAAGCAGAAGATCAAGGTGAAACCGGAAGTGATGATTCCGCTGGTCGGCTTCAAGAAAGAACTCGACCTGCAGGTCGAAATCGTGCATAAGGTAGCAAAAGAAGTGATGGCTGAGAAAAAAATTAAGCTCGACTATCTTGTCGGCACCATGATTGAGGTGCCGCGTGGAGCTCTCACGGCGGATGAAATCGCCGAAACCGCTCAGTTCTTCAGCTTCGGCACCAACGATCTCACGCAGACCGCTCTCGGCATCAGCCGTGACGACATGGGCAGCTTCCTCATGCCCTACACGGAGAACGAAATCTTCAAGAAGAACCCCTTTGCCACGCTGGATCAAACCGGCGTCGGTCAGCTCATCAATATCGCCATCGAAAAAGGCCGCAAGACCAAGCCCGACATCAAGCTGGGCATCTGCGGTGAACACGGCGGCGATCCTGAGAGCGTCAAATTCTGCCATCGTGCAGGCCTCACGTATGTGAGTTGCAGTCCTTTCCGAGTTCCAGTCGCACGCCTTGCCGCCGCGCAGGCAGCGATCGAAGAAAAGCGCGCAGCCGCTCCGGCCGCCGCAGGAAAAAGTGTCCAAGGAGGTGCCAAAAGCGCGTCCGTGGCAAAACAAAACAACAACGCAACCAACAACAAACAGAGGATAAACACCATGGCTAAGAAAGCTGCAAAGAAAGCCGCCGCCAAAAAGGCGCCCGCCAAGAAAGCTGCAAAAGTCGCGAAAGTCGCCAAAGTTGCAAAAGTCGCCAAGAAGGCTCCTGCTAAGAAGGCCGCCAAAAAGGCTGCGAAGAAGAAGTAACGCATTGGCCTCCTAGGGAGGTCAATGTGGCGGAGAAATCCGCCGCCAAAAGCCCTGTGGGGATCACTCCTCACAGGGCTTTCTCGTTTTGAAGTCGCTTGCTTTTCCGCGGGCGAGGCCGGTGCTGCAAAAGGCGGGAGGCTGCTACCGCTTCACATCCTGATCGTAAATGGATCCGGGCGGGGGAGCAGAAAGGTAGGTGCCCCCGGCAGACATGGCATCATTGCGGATACTTTTACCGCTGCTGATCTGTTCGTTGGCGGAGCGCATGCTGCCCATGCCAGCCGAACCTCCCATTCCTGTCACCGCGCCGTAATTTTGATAGGAGGGCATGTAAAATCCCCCGCCTACTGAGGTCGCAGTGCCTAAAGCCACTGGCTGATCAGGCGTCGGCACGCCGTCTGATTTGCGCTCTGACTCCGCCAGGTAGTGCTTGTTCCATGCGGCGTTGTTGACACCCTCGGCGACTTTGGAATCCAGCCAGCGTTTTTGCTCCGCATATTCCGCTTTGCTGAGGGCTCCGCTGGCCCGCTTGTGCTCCAGTTCATCGTACTGGCCCTGATATCTGGCGCGGACGACTTTTTCATAAGCATTGAGTTCCGCCAGCGTCGGGATGCTGTGCATCGTGGTGCTTGCGCACGAAGCCAGCAAAGCGGAGAGCAGTGCGGCCAGCAGCGGTTTGGAGACGTTCTTCATGCCGCAATCTAAGCCCCCGCCGTGGCTTTTCAAATCAAAGCACGGTTGCATCCCCTTCGCCATCAGACCAAATTATGAGTAAAAACGCCCCTGCTTTGGACCCCATCGACGCAGCACTGCAAGCCCCCGAACCCCGTGGCAACTACTTGTCATATCCGGTTTCGCGCCTGGCTGCCAAAATCATCCCGCAGGATCTCACCAGCTTTAAATCCCGTGGCGTCTCCCGTGTCGAGCGTGTCCTCCAGCAGGAGATGGTCGAAATCCAGGAACGCTACATGGAGGTGATTGACGCCTTCAACTGGAACAAGCTCATCTACGAAAGCCGCTTCGGCTTCGAACCCGTCTGCGGTGAAGTGTATCATCTCTATGAGGTCGAAGGCGGGCGCCAGCTCAGCATGATCGCTCCAGAAGAATGGCATCAGCGCTGGCTCGGCAGTGTCAGACTCAATGCGGATGGCCGCTGGCAGATTGAAAAAGCTGCGGCAGATTTCAATATTCGCGACTGGGTGCAGACATCCGTCGCCTCGTGATGCAACCCACCTTCTCAGACATCGGCCAGCGTCTCGCCGGCCCCAGCGGCATCCAGGAGCTCATGGATGACTGCGGAGCCGCGCTCACCACCCATCCGGACATGCGCATGCTCGGCGGCGGTCAGCCCGCCGCCATTCCTGCGGTGCAACAGCTCTGGCGCGACCGCATGCACGCCATGCTCGATGACGGCAGCATGGACCGTACGCTGCTCAACTACGATCCTCCGGGCGGCAATCCGCTCTTCCGCGAAGCCTTCGCCGCCTTTCTCAATCGCGAATGCGGCTGGAACGTGACGCATGAAAACATCGCGGTCATGCCCAGTTCGCAGTCGGCTTTCTTTCTGCTGTTCAATCTTCTCGCCGGCCAAACGGGCACGACCAAGCGCCGCATTCTCTTTCCGCTGCTGCCGGAATACATCGGCTACGCCAATCAGGCGCTGAGCCAGGGGCAGTTCACCGCCTGCCTTCCACGCATTGTCGAAACCGCCCCCCACGAGATCAAATACCACGTCGATTTCGATCAACTGCGCATCACGCCTGACATCGCCGCGATGTGCGTCTCATGCCCCACCAATCCCACGGGCAACGTGCTCACGCAAAACGAGTTCGACAGCCTGCATGCCTTGGCGGATGCGCACGGCATCCCGCTCATCATCGACAACGCTTACGGCCATCCTTTCCCCGGGGTCATCCACAACGGCTTCCAGCCGAAATGGCAGCCGGGCATGATCTTCAGCATCAGCATGAGCAAGGTCGGCCTGCCCGGCGTGCGCACGGCCATGATCGTGGCCGATCCGCAGATCGTGAAGGCGCTCTCAAACATGAACGCCATTGTGTCGCTCGCGAACGGCAATCTCGGCCAGGCGCTCCTCATGCCGCTGCTCAAAGACGACACCCTCGTCAAACTTGGGCCTGAGGTCATCCGGCCTTTCTACCGTGAACGTTCGGACTTCGCCAAATCTGTTCTCGCGTCGGCGCTCGGAGATCGCGTGCCGTGGGCCTTGCATGCTCAGGAGGGCGCCTTCTTCCTCTGGCTCTGGATCAACGGCCTGCCCATCCCTGCCGCTGAATTGTATCGCCGGCTCAAAGAGCGCAAGGTGCTCGTCATACCGGGGCATTACTTCGCCTATGGCCTGGAGAAAGAGTGGCGTCATCCACACGAATGCCTCCGCCTCACCTACTCGCAGCCGGAGCACATCGTGCGCGAAGGCCTGGAAATCATCGCTGATGAAATCATCCGCAGTTTCTGAGCCCTTCTCCGGCTTCATGGCGCGTGCCCTGTTCGATCCTGAGCGCGGCTACTACACCCGCCACATCAAGACCGTCGGCGCACGCGGAGATTTCTCCACTTCGGCCACTCTATCGCCATCCTTGGGTCACGCCATCGCAGACTGGCTCAAAACCGAATCCCGCCTTCAGCCTCACGTGCGTCATGTCATCGAGGTCGGTGCAGGCGATGGATCACTCATGCATGCGGTGCGCAAATCGCTCGGCTGGTGGGCGCGTCGTCGCTTCACCTTTCACATCGTCGAAACCTCCCTGGTGCTGCGGCAGGAGCAGCAGAAGAAGCTGGGCAGCAAGGTGACATGGCACCAAGATCTCGAATCCGCACTCGCTGCTGCGCAAGGCCAGGCGCTCATCTACCACAACGAACTGCTCGACGCCTTTCCCGCCACGCTGGTGCAGTGGAGCGCCGCCGAGCAGCGCTGGCTTGAAGTCTGGGTCCCCGAACAGCTTTGTCCGCAGTCCTTCGATCCCGCCCACTACAGCGCGCTACGTCACACCAACTTTGCAGACCGCCAGCGCTGCGAGCTTCACCCCAGCATTCGTGAGTGGCTCCAAAAATGGACCCCCCACTGGAAAAGCGGCGCCATGCTCACCATCGACTACGGTGACGAATTTCCCCGGCTCTACCATCGACGGCCACACGGCACGCTGCGTGCTTATCTGCTGCATCAAAGACTCACCGGAGCCGACATCTATGCCAATCCTGGACGCCAGGACATCACCGCCGACATCAACTTCACCGACTACGCCGCCTGGCTGCGTGAACTGGGCCTCACAGAGGCTTCGCACCAGAACTTGGCCGAATTTCTGCATTTACACGCTGCGCCAGCCGCGCTCACCGACCCCGATGGAGCCGGAACTGCCTTCAAATGCTTCGTGCATCGCCGTCCGCAGTGCGCATCATAAAAACATCCCATGAATTCTGTTAACGACCGTCCGGGCACGCTTGAAAAAGCGCTCAAGATCAATCTCGCGCAAACCATCTACGGCACCTTTGCGGAAATCGGCGCCGGTCAGGAAATCGCCAACTGGTTCTTCCGCGCAGGCGGCGCCTCCGGCACCGTGGCCAAAACCATGTCCGCCTATGACATGACCATCAGTGACGAGATCTATGGCAAATGCTCCCGCTACGTCTCCCGCCAGCGCATGTGCGACATGCTGGAGCACGAGTACCCCATGCTCATTCAGCGGTTGAACACCAAACGTGGCGCCACCACCACCTTCTTCACGCTGGCTGACACTGTGCGCGCGCGGTCCTATCGCGACACCAAGGAGGAATGCCACGGCTGGATCGGCTTGCGTTTTCAGACAGAGCCGGGCGGTCCGGCCAATGAAATTCAGATGCATGTGCGTCTCCTTGACGACTCCAACGCGAGCCAGGCGGACGCCCTCGGCAAGCTGGGCGTCAATTTCGTCTATGCCGCCTTCCATCTGCGGGATGACCTTTCCATTTTTCTACAGAGCCTTCTCGACGATCTGAGCCGAAAGCGCGTGGAGATCGACATGATCGACTTCACCGGCCCGGCCTTCACCGCTTCAGAGTTTCAGGACCGTCTGGTGGCACTGAAACTCGTCCGCCTCGGTCTGGCGGATGCGGCCCTGTTTGGAGCCGACGGCGAAATCTGGCAGGCGTCCGATGTGCTTTACAAAAAGCCGGTCTTCCTCAAGCGCGGCAGCTTTGATCCCATCACCAAGCTCAATCTCGACATGATCGAGCGCGGCCAGGCCGCGTTTCAGGCAGATTTTGGTGAGGCCGCCCGCAACAACATCGAGATTCTCGAAATCACCATGCACAACCTCCTCGCCAGTGGCGCCGAGGTGCCGGACAGCGAATTCCTGGCACGTGCGGATGTTCTGCAGGCGCTCGGCAAAAACGTGCTTATTTCAAAGTATCCGGAGTTCCACCGCGTCAGCAGCTACCTCGCACGTCACACGCAGTGCCCCATCGGCATCGTGCTTGGTCTGCCCCTGTTCCAGGAACTGTTCAATGAACGGTGGTGCACCGATCTCGAAGGCGGCCTGCTTGAAGCCTTTGGCCGGCTCTTCAAAAACCAGGTGCGTGTCTATGTCTATCCCATGGGCAACCCGATGAACGGTCAGATTCTCGGGGTGAATGACTCGCGTGTCACTCCGGAGCAAAAACATTTGCTGCGCTACCTCATTGAAACCAAAAGCGTGCGTGCACTGGAGGAGCCCAATCAGGATTTCCTCTTCCATACCAGCGCCGAAGTTCGCAACATGATCAACGCCCGCGATCTCCACTGGCAGGCCCTTGTGCCGGACATCGTGCTCAAGCAGGGCCCGTGGCGTGAGATCGGGCAGCCCGTCATGTAGCTCCGGCTTACAGATTGCTTTTCTGGGCGCAGCCGCTTGAGTTTGCAGCATCATGCCAGAACTCAAATTCGCCAGCCCAGGACCTGTCTGGTTCGCAGCCTGGGTTGTTTACACCCTGGTTTATTGCGTCACTCTTGCCTACCTGCTTAACCGCAAACGTTTCGACACCCACGAGCGCATCCTCTGGTTCCTCGTCGTTACATTTGCACCTGTCATCGGCATTCTGTTGTTTGTCTTCATCAGCGAAGACGACAAGATTTCTGCTGAAGACGCTGCCAAACGACGCACTGCGCTTTCCGACACCGCCGGGACGCCGTGGCAAACCAATCTCGGCCACACCAAAGACTCAGCCTCATGAGCGACCTCATGCCAGACGACCTCGACCTCATCACGATCACCCAGTTGCGGCAGGTGGCGAATCAGACGCCGCAGCCCTACCGGCTGCACTTGCAGGTGGAATCACGCATCGAAAAGGCCACAAGCTCCGGCAGTCCGTTCTTCGAAGTGAAGCTCGTTGATGCAGGCGATGGCTTCATCTGGCGTATCTTCGACAACAATCCGCTGTTTCAGGATGCGGCCAGACTGGCGCGCAACGTCTTCATCCAGCTCGCAGGTCAGTGGGTGGAGGGCAAGTATGGGCTCGAACCGCGGCAGGTGCAGATGCGCACGCTCACCGAAGACGAAACCAGCACGCTGCTGCTGGGAGATCCCGATCTCGCCGCGCGCCAGCAGGCCGATTACGCAGACGTCGTGGCGTTCGTCGACTCCATGCGGGACCCGCGTCTCTTGAAGCTCTGCAGCGCGTTTCTTGAACGTTATGGCGAGCGCTTCCGCCGCACCGGTGCTGCGCGCAAAAACCATCATGCCCGCCGTGGCGGCCTGGTGGAGCACGTGGCGCAGATGATGCGCTGCGCCGTGGCGCTGGCGGGCCTCTATCCGCAGTTGAACCGTGATCTGATGATCGCGGGCGTGTTGTTTCACGATTGTGGCAAGCTCTGGGAGAACGCCTACGCGGAGTCCGGCTTCACCATGCCTTACAATCTCACTGCGGAAATGCTTGGCCACATCCCGCTGGGGCTTGAACTGGTGAACAAACTCTGGCGGGATCTGCTGGAAGATCCTGCTGCCGCTGAATGGGCCTCCCTTGATCCCGCTTCTGAAATCGTGCGCCTCCATCTGTTGCATCTCATCGCGGCACATCACGGCAGCCTTGAATTCGGTTCCCCCGTTCTGCCCAAGACGCCGGAGGCTGTGGCTCTGCATCATGTCGATAACATCGACGCCAAGCTCGAAATGTTCAGGCGCGGCTATGCCAGCAGCAAAGAACTGGCTCCCGGCATCTTTGAAAAATTCTCCCCGTGGCCGGTGAACATCGTCGCCCCATTGCCAGCCGTGCATTTGCCACCGCCGGAGGGTGCGGCCTAGGCGCGCAGTTTCATCAGCGCCGCACGCACCATGAGGGTCTCACCCACATTTTCATTGGTGAGCAGACCGACGAGTTCACCATTGAGCGGGTCAAGGACCGGCAGGGCAGGGCAATTGCTGGCATTCAAGGTTTCAAGCGCCTGGGTGAGCTCCAGTCCTGCCTGAGTTGATTCAGGGCAGGGGCGCATGACGTCCACCACCGGCTGCCCGGGGCCTTTTTCCGCCAGTGCTGAAATCAGGTCATGGCGCGTCAGCATGCCTTGAATGCCGCCGTGGGTGTCGAGCACCGGAAAATCCTGCTGCGCTCCGGCAAGCAGCAGAGTGACCCCGTCCCGCAGCGTTGCCTCCGGCGGCAGGCTGCGGAAATCCGTCAGCATGGCATCACGCACACGCAGATTCCGCGTGGCTTCCTGCTGGGTGACGGTCGCTGCTTCCTGACCTGCCGCCATGAAGATGAAGAAGCAGATGAGCAGCAGCATGGGCTGAAACGTGTGATTCAGCAGCATGTAAATGGCCACCATCATGGCGATTCCCTGCCCGATGGACGCCGCACGCCGTGTCGCCGCCCCGTATTCCATGAACATGGCGAACAAAGCGCGCAGCACACGCCCGCCATCCATGGGAAACGCGGGAATCAGGTTGAACACGACCATGAGGATATTCCACATCATGAGCTTCTGGAAGAAATGGCCTGATTGCAGAAAATCGTAGCCGGGATGGAACGCCGTGTTGATGCCAAGGCCCAGCCAGATCGCCGCCGCGATGATCACATTCACCAGCGGGCCGCTGACGGCCACCACCAGCTCCTGCGAAGGTTTGCGCGGCATGCGCTCCAGCCGCGCCACGCCGCCGATGGGCAGCAGCGTGATGTCCGGCGTACGAATGCCATAGCCACGCGCCGCCATGACGTGGCCAAATTCATGCAGCACCACGCATGCAAACATCGTGGTGATGAAGAGCGTCGATTCCAGCGCGGCAGGAAGCCCCTGTCCGCTGAGATAACTCTGGCTGCCGACAAACAGCAGCAGCAGGAGAAAGGTGACATGAACACGAACCTCCGTGCCGGCAAGGGTGAAGAGGCGGAAGGACCATTTCATAGAGGGGGAAGTCACAGCTAGGGCTTGGGGGATTTTGAGGGATCGTAGTAGATACGCACATCGGCGTCCTTGATGCCCAAAATCTCCTGCGCACGGCGCAAGGCGTTGCGGGTGGAAAGATTGGGGTTGGACGGACTCGCCGGGAAGAGATTGTCCTTCCCGATCACATCCACCATGCCGGCACCTTTCAGCACACGGTACAAATCTTTCGACACGCCGCTGACGATCAGGTCCCGCCCGTCGGCACGCAGCGTGCGTATCAGCTCCTCGATCGCCATGGCACACGTGGCGTCGAGGTGGCGGGCATTCTTGAGCCGCAGGATGACAATCCGCAGATTGGGGTCAGTGCAGGAACCCTGGATCTGCGTACGAAACAGATCCGCTGAGGCAAAAAACAAGTCGCCCTCCACATGCACAATGGAGATGGCCGGATGCTGGCGTCCGCCCTGATCGGCCTCGGCCAGATTTCCCTCTTCATTGAAGACATATTCCACCAGGGAAGGCTGGCTGGCCTTGTGCAGGTAAAGAATGATCGAGATCCCCACGCCGGTGAAGATCGCCACATGCAGCGGCACCATCAGAGTGGCCACGAAAGTTGTGATAAACACCGCCGCATCCGCCCCCGTGGCTCGCAGGGAAATCTGGATCTGCCGCTTGTTGATGAGCGCCACCGCCACGCAGATCACCATCGCCCCCAGCGCGGCCTTGGGGATGAACGCCACCAGCGGGCCGATCGTCAGCGCCGCCACCAGGCATACAACGCCGCTCACAATGGCGGAAACGGGCGTCAGCGCACCGCTCTCATACGCCGCCAAAGAACGTGTCAGTGAGTGGGATGCGGGCATCCCGCTGAGATACGAGCAGGCCAGATTCGCCACACCGAGACTGAGCATGTCCTGATTGGCATCGACGTTATGACCTGACCGGCTGGCCAGCGTGCGCGCCATCGCGGAATTTTCCATCATCGAAACAAACGCCAGTGACAGGGCCAGCCCAAAAAGCTGGCTGAACTGCGCTGAGGCCTTTCCGCTGGTGAAGTCGGGAAATGGCGGCAGCAGCGTGCGCCAGGTGAACGACAGATCCGAATAAGTGGCCACGTGCAGACCTGCCTTGTTCATCATCACCGCGAGAAGAGACATCAGAATCAGCGTCAGCGTCAGCGCCGGGAAGCGTTTGCCGAAACGTTTGAGGCCGTAGTAGCAGCCAATGGCAAGGGCGCAGATCAGCGCGCTCGGCCAGTGGATGGTCTCCAGATTTCCCAGCACCTCATGCACGTCAGAGACCAGCGTTCTCGCCACGGGTTTGCCGGAAGGTCCGGAGATCTGCTGGCCCAGAACTACCGGGAGCTGATGCGCAAACATTTGCAGCGCCGCACCCGTGAGGTAGGCCACCACGACCGCCCGGCTGATGAACCGCGCCATGTCCGCCACGCGAAAATAGGCCCCGAAAATCAGCAGCGCACCCACAAGGAACACGAGCATCGGCATCAAGGCCAGCTGGTTCAGATTGGGAAAAGCCGCGAAATAGGATGACACCATGAATGCCGTGGCATTCGTCGGCCCATAGATGGAATGCCGTGAGCTCATCAGCAGCGCGCCCACCACGCAGGCCACCGCCGAGCAGGTGATGCCATACGCAAGCGGCAGCCCGGCCACCACCGCAAATGCCATCCCTTGGGGGATGGCCAGCAGCGCACCATCCAGCCCGCTCCTAAAGTCCGCCTTCGCCATTTCCCGGTCATACCCTCTGAGCGTCTGCCTCAGTGGAAAGGGGTCCAGGTCACTTTGGGCGACTAAGGTTTGCAACCATGTCCGTCCCCGGCGTGAGGAATCACGCACTTGCTGGAACCAGGATCGTAGTTGGGGACGCAATAGGAACTCCTTGGAAACGCTTGGCCCAAGCTAGACGTCTCAGCCCAGATCACAAGCACTGTGCAAAGATACGATTGCCGCTGGACTCATGGCGGTGTCGAATCACCTTCCCTCATGCCCGAAGATGCAGAGGAACCAATCCCGGAAGTGGTGGAGCATCCCATCGGTCCCGAACTCGATCTGCACACCTTCCGTCCGCAGGAAATCGGCAGCCTCCTGCCTGAATACTTCGCCGAATGCCGCAGTCGCGGAATCCTGCGCGTCCGCATCATTCACGGCAAAGGCAGCGGCACCCTCAGAACCGGTGTGCACCAGTTGCTCGCGAAACTGCCCGAGGTACAGCAGTTCATCTGGCCTGCCGATGAAATGAGCGGCTCCTGGGGCGCCACCTGGGTCATTTTACGCGACTGAAGTTCTTCAGGGAGCCCAAGCAGCACTCGTCCACACTCTGGGCTTGGCGTTTTCCAGTTTCTCCAGATCAAGCGGCGTACCGTTCTTGACTTCGAGCTTCTGGCCACGGATTTCCAGCGTCAGGGGGCCGGCGAGATCGCTTTTTTCCAGCCAAAACCGCAGGCGGATGTCTCCCGTCGTCTGCGCATCGATGCTCGGCGGGCGCTCCACGGGCAGAATGAAGGGAGGAACATCCTTGCCAGCACCGTTGACCAGACGCACGTCGGGCGCCTGCATGGAGAGCGGCCGTGGGCTGGTATTCTTGTAGCGCACTTCCAGATCCAGCCGGGCATTGCCAAAATCACGCTCCAGCGTGCAGCGGCGGAGCTGCAGGGGGGAATCCGCACTTATTTCGGCTCCGCGCTCCGTTTCTGACAGTTTTGGGGCAGGTTCAAATGACCACCAAATGGCGATTCCTCCTGCGATAAGCAGCAGCCAGACCTCAAATCTCTGAAAAATACGCATGAAGGCTAAAATCGGGGATGTCGTTCTCTGTTTGTCAAAACCGTCAAACTGTCTATCATGCGCGCCCCTCCGGCCCGGACGCGGTTCCCCACCGCCCGGTTGTTGCGATGGAAAACACTTCGCCCCCTAACCTCTTTCTCATGAACATCAACGTCGAACATCAGCCCAACTGCCGCGCCGTCGCCCACGTCCGCGTTCCCTCCGACCAGGTCGGCAAAGAACGTGACGAAATCATCACCTACTTTGCCAGCATGGTGCGCCTCCCCGGCTATCGCCCCGGCAAAACGCCGAAGAGCATCGTCGCCAAGCGTTATGAGAACGAAGTGAAGGACGAACTCGAGAAGAAGCTCATCAGCGAAGGCCTGCGTCAGGCTGTGAAGAGCGAAGGACTCGAACTCCTCAACGTCCTCGCCGTGAACGACAAGATGTATCACGACACGGACAAGAGCTTCAGCTTCACCATCGAGATGAGCCTCGCGCCCAAGTTTGAGCTGCCCGAGTACACCGGCATTCCCGTCAAGCTCCCGCGCATTGAAGTCACCGATGCTGATGTGGACCACGACCTCCTCCACCTCCGTGAAAACCAGGCCACCTACGAAGACGTGGACCGCGCCGCCGCCGTGGGTGATGTCGTCGTTCTCAGCGTCACCGGCAGCCTCGACGGCCAGCCCCTCGGCGAAGCCATGCCAGATGCTCCCTCCCATCTCAAGGAGATGAAGGAAAACTGGTTCCTCCTCGCCGAAGAGGACGATTTCCTCCCCGGCTTCTACGCAGGCCTCGTCGGCATCACCAAAGATGAAGAGCGCACGCTGAACATCACTCTGGCAGACGATTTCAACTTTGAAGCCCTGCGCGGCAAGACCATCGCCCTGACGGCCAAATGCCACGGCGTGAAGAACAAGGCGGTGCCGGAGCTCACCGAAGAGTTCATCAAAAAAATCGCCGGTGAGGAAATGACCCTCGAAACCCTGCGTGATGAAGTGCGCGACGCCATCCGCCGCCGCAAGGAGCAGGCCCGCGATGCCGCCAAGTCCAATCAGGTCATCGCCCACCTCTTTGAAAAGGTGGAGTTCGAACTGCCGCAGGAAGTCGTGAACCGCGAAGCCCAGCGCCGCACCAACGAGATCGCCCAGCGCGCCATGCAGCAGGGCATCGGCGAAGAAGAGCTGATGAAGCAGCAGGACGAGATCCTCAACAGCGCCACCAATCAGGCCCGCCAGAACGTCAAAGTCAGCTTCATTCTTGAGCAGATCGCCAAGAAGGAAGCCCTCGAAGTTCCCGGCCAGAAGATCGCCATGGCCCTCGCCCAGATCGCCGAGCGTCAGAAGACTCCTGCGAAGAAGTTCATGGCCGAGGCGCAGAAGAACGGTCTTATCGACAACGTCCGCGGCGACCTGCTCCTGCAGGAAGCCATGGAGTTCCTCAAGTCCAAGGCCATCGTCGAAGAAACCGAGCCCGAAGCGGAACACTGCGACACCCACAGCAAATGATCTGACGGCAAGCCGTCCAAAGTTCACAGCAAGGTCAAGCTGGTCGTTTTGCGGCCGCTTGACCTTGTTCGTTTCATGACGCGCCGCGCTTTAAAACTTCGGTGTGAAAAGGGAGAGGTCGTGAATGCCCAGTGTCTTTTCGATTTCCGCGACCTTGTCCACCATGCCTTCAAAGCCCTCTTTCCCGAAAAGCTCGTGCTCCTTCTTTTCAAAGTCCTCACCCAGCGAGTCATATTCATGCTTGCTGACGATCTGACGAAAAGCAGGAAAGAGTATGGTGTCCTCTCGTGCCTCATGCGGCTCATACATGCGGATGAACTGCTTCAGTGAATCCGCCAGCTTGTTCCGCTCATCCGCGACTTTGAGGGACTTGGCGTTGGCCAGTCCCAGAGTGATGTCGGTGAGACGCCTGCCGCCTTGATGCTGGACGCGCAGCGTCTCGACCAGCTCCACCAGCTTGCCCGCCTTTTCAAAGCGGGGGAACAGGAAATTCTCCTCCAGCTTCTCATGGTAGTCTTCAATGAAGCTGCGGATGATCTTGGCCGATTCCGCCACGGCTGAAGGTGGCAGGTCTTCCCCCTTTTCCATGCGCCGGATCGACTCTCCATAAATCAGGAGCACCCGCTTGAGCAGACCATGTTCCCGCATCAGATCCTCGGCGGGCGAAACATCCTCCTCTCCTTCGTCCTCCTTTTCTTCCGCGGCCCAGGTACGGCCGATCATGGTGGCCGCTGAAGCCGCAGTGATGATCCTGCCTGCGCTGTTGATGAAGCCCCTTCTTCCTGACAAGGCGTACGTTTTCATGGCGGGTAGTTGTTCACGTACTTCGACTCCGGACGGACAGGCGGCCGTACGATCATCCCGGATCATGAAAATCAAACCGGCGCAGCCTTGACCTTCCTCACAGCTCCTTGATCGAAATATTCCTGAATTGAATCAGGCTGGAGGCCGGCGAAAGTTCGCCGGTCTTCGCATTTTTACCGACGTGGTGCTGCAGGCCCAGCCTGCCCTGGGTGGGAACGCCCGGCAGTTGCGCGTTTTCGATCACCTTCTGCCCGTTGAGCACCACGGTCAGCCTGTCGCCCTTCATCGTGATTTCAAAGGTGTTCCACTCACCCACCGGCTTGTCGGCCTTCACTTTCGGCGTCACTCCAGCGCGTACTTCAGGCGGCATCGTTTTGTCCATGCGGTAGCCATAAACTTCACCTGAACCAATGGGCCAGCACCAGATGTTGATCTGGGATTTGCCAGCACCACGCAGGTAGATGCCCGAGTCGGCATTCGGCGTGGGAATTTTGATCTCCTTGCCGTTTTCATCCAGCTTGTGAGTGCCATCCGGCAGCACGACCGGCATCGGGTAGAGCCCCGTCGTCTGTTTGAGCCGCCAGTCGATCTTCAGCGTGAAGTCGCCATATTCCTTGGCCGTCCACAAGTCCTTGGACTTGTCGGGGGATTCACTGCACGCATCGTAGTCGATCACGTCGTCGATCACCTTCCAGTGGCCGTTGTCACCCGCAGGCACCGTCCAGTTCGTGAAGTCCTTGCCATTAAACAGCGGGGTGAAGCCGTCATCGGCGGCAAATGTGGTCACTGACAGGGTGAGGAGGGAGCAAAGCAGTGTCTTCATGGTCGTGAGAAAACGCCACGGGCAAGGTTTGCATTGCATGCCGAAGCTGGAATGTGGCATGAGTGGGCATGCCCCATGATCTCCACGCCGCCCTGAAACAGCACTTTGGCCACAAGGCCTTTCGTGTCGGGCAGGAGCAGGTGATGGAGGCGCTGCTCGCAGGAAGAAGTGCGCTGGCGCTGTTTCCGACGAGCGCTGGCAAATCCCTCTGCTATCAACTCCCGGCGCTGCTGATGGACGGCGTGGCGCTGATCATCTCGCCCTTGATTGCGCTGATGAAGGACCAGGTGCAGGCGCTGCGGGCGCGCGGCATTGCGGCGGCACGTTTGGATTCCTCGCTCTCAGCGGATGAAGCGGCGCAGGTTTTTGAAGACATGCGCAATGGCACGCTGAAGATGCTCTACATCGCCCCGGAGCGGCTCATGAATGAGAACTTCGTCGAGCGGCTCAAGCGCCTGCGCATCTCGATGATGGCAGTCGATGAGGCTCACTGCATCTCCGAGTGGGGGCACAATTTCCGCCCGGAATACCTGCGTCTCGCACTCGTCGCAAAGGAGCTCGGCATCAAGCCCGTGCTTGCCCTCACCGCCACGGCCACCCCTTCCGTCGCAGCAGACATTCGCAAAGCCTTTGGCATTGAACAGACGGATCATGTGCAGACCTCCTTCCTGAGGTCCAATCTGCACTTCCGCATCACGCCCTGCACTGCCCAGCAGCGCCTGCCCGTGCTCACCAAGCTGCTGCTCAAGCGCAAGGTTCCCTCCATCGTTTACGTCACGCTGCAAAACACCGCCGAGCACGTGGCCACGCACTTGCAGAAAAATGGCGTGAACGCCCTGGCCTACCACGCCGGTTTGCCTGACGAGCACCGCCACGCCGCACAGGATGCCTTCATGAACGGCCAGACCGATGTCATCGTCGCCACCATCGCCTTCGGCATGGGCATCGACAAGGCGGACATCCGGGCCGTGTATCACTACAACCTGCCCAAGACACTCGAAAATTACTCGCAGGAAACCGGTCGCGCCGGGCGCGATGGCAAGGTCTCCGTCTGCGAACTTCTTGCCTGTGCAGATGACTGCATCGTGCTGGAGAACTTCACCTTCGGCGATACACCCACGCCGCAGGCCATCCGCCAGCTCCTCGATCATCTCCTTTTACAAGGCGCGGAATTCGATATCTCGATGTACGATCTCGCGCACGCCACAGACATCCGCCCGCTGGTCATTGAAACGGTCATCACGAACCTCGAACTCGACGGTATCCTGCGTCCACTCGGCTCCTTTTACGCCAGCTACCAGTTTCGCTTCATCTCGCCGGAGCAGCGCATCCTTTCTGGCCACAAACCCGAGCGTCAGGACTTCCTGCGCCGCTTGTTTCAGTGCGGCAAACGCGGCACCAAATGGACCACGCTCAATCCTGATGAAGCCGCCGCCGAACTCAGCGAACCACGTGATCGCGTGCTCAAAGCACTCACCTATCTGCAGGAGTCCGGCGACATCGAACTCAAGCCCAGCGGCAGCCGCCAGAAGTATCGTCTGGCCGAAGACGCGCATCGTCGCGATCCCAAGGAGATCACGAAAAAGATGCAGCAGCTCTTCGCGGATCGTGAACGTCGCGACGTCGAGCGCCTCAATGAAGTTCTGACCTTTGCCCAGCATCGCGGCTGCCTCACACGCTGGCTCCTGCACTACTTCGGCGAAGAAATGGCCGCGGACTGCGGTGCCTGCACGAACTGCAAAGAGCGCGAGAAGGGCGTGGCTGATAATGAACCGCGTGAAATTCCGCAGTCCGAGCCGCCGCCGATCACCGTTCAGCATGTGGCCGCGATTCGTGAACTGATGGATGAAGGTCACGCCGCGCTGCGCAGCTCACGTCAGCTCGCCCGCTTTCTTTGCGGCCTCACCAGTCCGGCCACCACCCGTGCGCGCCTTGGCCGGCATGAGTCCTTCGGCCTGCTGGAGCGCATCCCCTTTGGCGATGTCCTGGCGCAGACGGAAACGATGCTGGGATGAGGGTGCTATTTCAGCACTTGCTTCACGAGGTCGGTCAAATCGCGAAGTTGTTGGAACACGCCTCGTTCCGGCACCCCAGGTGTCTCCGTCAGCACGACCGTCATTGGATAGAGGCACTGCGCAGGCTTCCGTGCAGCCACATAGTTCCGGGTGCCAACGGATGCGTGAATTTTCATCACCTCCCATCCCCGCCCGTATGCGTGTGCGGGAGGAATGAAAACAATTCCGTATTGGCTGCCCTTGAGCCGCGTGGGTTGGTAACGATAAACAGGGTCGTAATCCAAAATCACCGTCGGGTTGGGTGCCATCGTCCCATCAGGCAAAAGCACCATGATCCGATGCTGATATTTTGTGACTGAGACCCAAGAGGCATATGCCAAAAAGATCGCCACAGTTGCAGTGCACAGCCAAAAAAGATGCCCGCGAAATTTCATCGTTGATGAGGCGGTGGCAGTCTAGCCGACAGCAACGCATTGTCCATCGGCACGTGAACATGGTTTCGAGTCCTCGTGTCTGAACGACCTTCTTGACGGAGGCGTAAAAACAATTCCTTGCCAGAAAGCCCCTTTTTTGGAGGTATGTCCCTCTCTCCATTCAACCACCATGCGCATTCTCCCGCTCCTTTCCATCCTCCTCGCCGCAGTCAGCCTGCGTGCTGAATCCATCCTGCCGCCAAACGCCCGTGTCGCCGTTATTGGTGACAGCATCACGGAGCAGAAGATCTATTCGAGATACATCGAGACCTATCTCCTCGCCTGCACCGGGCGCAGCGACATCAAAGTCTTTCAGTTTGGTTGGAGCGGCGAGCGTGCCGGCGGCTTCGCCGCACGTCTCGAAAACGATCTCGCGGTCTTCAATCCCAATGTCGCCACCACATGCTACGGCATGAACGACGCCAGCTACAAACCCTACGCTCCCGAGATCGGCGCTGAGTACGAGAAGAACATGCGTCTGGTCATCGACGGCCTGAAGAAGGTGGGTGTGAAGGCCATGGCCATCGGCTCTCCCGGCGGTGTGGACCCGGATTACTTCAAGAAAAACGTCACCGGCCAGGACTACAACGACAACCTCGCCCACCTGCGCGACATCGCCAAAAAGCTCGCTGAAGAAAATAAGCAGCCCTTTGCCAACGTGTATGACACGATGATCAGCGCGCTCACCAAGTCGAAGGCGGCGCTGGGCAAAGAATACGGCCCTTTCGGAGGCGACGGCTTCCATCCGGCTCCCGCAGGCCAGCTTTTGATGGCCCAGGCGTTTTTGAAGGCGCTGGGTTTTGACGGAGACATCGGCCGGGTTACGATCGACATGAAAGGCCCCAACACCGCAAGCACCGGTCACACGGTCCAAGGGCTGCAACTTGGCAGCGTCACCCTGGAAAGCACGAAGTGGCCGTTTGTGTTCGATGCAGATCCCACCTCTGCAGGTAGCAACCGCAGCATCCTGCCCTTCACCAGCTTTAATGAGGACCTCAATCGCTTCACGCTGCGCGTGCTGAACCTCGGCAGCGCCAAGGCCAAAGTCACCTGGGGCAGCCAGAGCAAGGAGTTCACCCGCGAACAGCTCGAAGCGGGCATCAATCTCGCCGCCGAATTCACCAAGACACCGTTTGATGACGCCTTTGCCGCTTTGACCGCCGCCATCACGCTGAAGGAGAACTTTGAAACGCTGCTGGTCAAAAACCTCGTCACCCACATGCGCGTGATCGCAGCTGAAGCTGCCGAAGATCCCAAAGTGGCCGCTGCGCTGGTGAAACTGAAAAAGAAGCTCGCCGACGAGCATGCCAAGCCGGATGCCAACGTCCGCAAGTTGGTCAAACCCGTCACGCACACGATCAAGGTCGAGGAAGTTCGCTGAGGCCTTCGCTCACAGAAAGTCTTCCCACGGCAGGCAGCGGTAGATGCAATACTCCAGCCGGCGCAGCAGTGATGCTCCCGGCTCCATCCTGCGAACCGCTTGCCTGCCATTGGGAAGCCGTCCTTTCCAGAGGAAGGAGCCGTTGGCCGCACGCGTGATCCGCCAGCTGTTCTCGGCCTCCAAGCCCTTCACAAGATAGGATTTCAGCCGTGTGGCGAATGCCGTGCTATGGATGATCACGCCAGTCTCCGTGTTGATGTATTTGGAGCGCGGATCCATGTTGCAGGAGCCGATGAAAGACAGGCGGTCATCGACCACGAACCCTTTCGTGTGCATGCCCAGCGGGGTGAGTCTGCGGAAATGAATGTAGTCCTTACGGTCCGCCGCACGCGCATTGAGTTCAAAAAGGGTGACCCCGCTGTCGAGAATGCCAGCGCGGCGGTTGGCAATCCCCGCCATGGCGGCCACTCCATCGATGGAAGCCAGGGAATTGGTCAGCACCTCCACACGCACTCCGCGCGCGGTGACTTTCCGCAGCAGTTCCAAGGTGTCTGTCTGGGGGATGAAATAGGCGGCATGCACCACTACCTCGGACCTGGCCTCGCGCACCGCTGTTTCTATTTTGCGCCAGACCGGTGAAGCCACCTGCTTCAGGCGCAGCATGCGCTCCGGCGGGTCGGCCACAAACTCATACTCAGCCCAGATCATGCGGTTCACCAGATTGTGCAGGACGTCCAGGGCCTCCGTCCGGCTAAGGGAGAGAGGGTAGGGGCGGCCGCTTTTCGCCGCCAGGCTGCGCTTCTTGCGCAGCACGTGACGGCGCAGTTCACGCAAATTTTCGCGTTCATTTTCGGTGATTTTGGAGGGGTCACCTTTTCGCGTGAGCGGCGACTTCCAGTACAGTTCAAAGGACTTCGCCGAGGCATTGACCACAGGCCCTGCGGCGATGAAATCTAGGTCCCGCATGTTGCGCTCGCGGTGGATGCCAAAATACGCGTCGCCTAGGTTGCGTCCGCCACCCATCACCAGGGTGCCGTCCGCGATCATGACCTTGTTGTGCATCCGGCTTTGCATGCGGTCGATCTCGCCGATCACCGGAATGGGGTTCCCCGCAAAAATGCCCTTCAGATCCGTCAGCGGATTGAAGAAGGCCACCTGGATGTTTGGATGCGCTGCCAGCGCAGCAGAGCTCACCTCCGCCTGCGCATCGCTCGTGGTGTCCAGCAGCAGCCGGATTTTCACACCGCGGTCGGCGGCTGCCAGCAGGCGGTCGGCGAAGGTGGTTCCGGTCACATCGTCTTTCCAAAGGTAGTATTGCAGGTCCAGCGTGCGCTGCGCTGCCTCCACCATGGCCAGTCGTGCGATGAACGATTCCCGGCCATCCGGCAGCATTTCAAACCCTGCCGTGCCCTCGCGGTGGACGGTGTGCTGGCGGCAGGCATGCGCGATGGTTTCCTGGCTGACAAATCCCACGGTGGGGATCGCACCATTTTTTGGCGGGGTGAAGCTTCCGCAGGATGTCATTCCCAGCAGGAAGCTGCCAAATACCAGCGGTCGGGACCAAGATGTCATTAGAATAAGGTTCCTGCGCATAATAAAGATGCAAGCCTGTCAAAATTAAATCGCTGACCACGTTCTATTCGGATGCTCCTGGCTGATCTCACCTGGCCCGCTGTGGCCGCTCTCGACAAAAACACCCCCGTCATTTTCCCGGTCGCTGCCTTGGAGCAGCACGGGCGGCACATGCCAGTCTTCACGGACAGCATGCTGACCAACGAGCTCGTCCGCCGTACCGAGGCGGCGCTGGGAGATCGCGTTTTGATCGCACCACTCACCTGGCTCGGAAATTCGCACCATCACATGGATTTCCCCGGCACCCTGTCGGCGGAGCCTCGCCTTTATCTCGATCTGCTCAATGGCCTGATGGAGAACTTCATCGCCCACGGTTTCAAACGACTCGTCTTCCTCAATGGCCACGGCGGCAACGACATCCCCGGCAAGCAGGCCGTGTTTGAGACCCGCCAGAAATGTCGCGACCGCAGCGATCTGCTGCTCCTCTTCGCCACCTACTGGAACCTCGGGGCCGAACCCTGGACTCGTGATCCTTCCATCCAGCAGCGCGTCATGGGCCACGCCTGCGAATGGGAGACCAGCATGGTGCTCCGCCTCCGCCCCGGACTCGTCGTCGATTTGTCAAAAACAGGCGACGTCCCCTTCGGCAATCCCTTCGAACCCGCCTCCCGCGGCTGGATCATGACAGACCGCAGCGAGCCCGGCCACGTCGGCGATCCCCGCTCCGCCACCGCCGAAAAAGGCGAGGTGCTGTTTCAATGCTTCAGCGAATCCGTCGTGAAGATGCTGGAACGCGTCATCGCATGGGATGGGAAAAGCTGGGAAGGATAGTCTCACGGCCCTAAAAGTGTCCGTCTGCTAATGAGGCTGGCGGACACGAATGCCGCGATCTCGCTCAGCTCAGTTGGTGATTTTCGCATGAGAAGAAAAATGCAGTGATCTCCATTTGCTCCCGTACTCAACAACATGCCCACACCCCGCTCCTCCCTCTGGAAATGGTACCTCTGCGGCCTCCTGCTGCTCGCCACGACCATCAATTACATGGACCGCCAGACGCTGGCGAATGCCTCCACCCGCGTGACGAAGGAATTCCATCTGTCGCAGGAGCAGTACGGCGACATGGAGCTCGCCTTCGGCTGGGCTTTTGCGGTGGGATCGCTGATCTTCGGCTTTCTGGCGGACCGGTTTCGCGTTTACTGGCTCTATCCCGTGGTGCTCAGCGGCTGGTCGCTCATGGGCATTGCCTCCGCGCAGACAGAAGGCTACTGGCCGCTGCTGACGTGCCGGGTGCTGCTGGGCTTTTTTGAAGCAGGGCACTGGCCGTGTGCGCTGAAGACGACGTTCGCACTGCTGGAACCCAAGGATCGCACCATGGGAAACAGCGTGCTGCAAAGCGGTGCCTCCATCGGTGCGGTCGTGACGCCGCCGCTGATGCTCTGGCTCATGACCGATGAGCTTTCGAGCTGGCGACTGGCTTTTGAAGCCATCGGCTATATCGGCCTGCTATGGGTCGTGCTGTGGTTTGTGTCCATGCGCAAACGCGACCTGGATGTCGTGGTGGAGGATGATCCCGCGAAACGCGAAAGCATGTGGGACATTCTACTGGGCGGTCGCTTCTGGGCCCTGGCCATTTTGATCTTCGGTGCACAAACCTGCTGGCATCTCTTCCGTGTCTGGCTGCCCAAGTTCATGCAGGAAGGGCGTGGTTACTCGGAGACGGAGGCTCTGGCGTTTAATTCCGCCTACTATATCGGCACGGACATCGGCTGCATCGCCGCCGGGATCATCTCTCTATGGCTGGCGCGGCGCTTTGCCATCTCGGCCCATGGTGCCCGCCGCTGGGTGTATGCGGGAGCCTGCATGATGACCTCTTTCAGCGTGCTGCTGCTCTGGCTGCCCAAAGGCTGGCCGCTGATGGGCGCGATCCTCATCGTCGGTGCCGGCGCCCTGGCTTTGTTCCCGTGTTACTACAGCTTCGTGCAGGAGCTTTCAGACCGGCATGTGGGACGGCTCACCGGCTTGCTCAGCACCTGGGTGTGGGCGGTGTCATCGCCCATGCACAAGCTCTTTGGCCGGCTGGTGGATGAAACGAAGTCCTTCGATCTCGGCATGGCCGTGGCTGGTCTGGTCCCGTGGCTCGGCGTCATCGCCATGAAGCTCCTCTGGGACAGGCGAAAGTCGAACGACCCGGCGGTTGCGGCACGTTGACTGCGGATGATTCGTCTACTGACTCCCTTCCTTCTTGCTGTCTCGTTGCTCCATGCCGCCGAACCGTATGAATTGAAGCTCGAAACCATCACCCAGGGTTACGATGGAAAAACATGCTGGGTGCACCCGCGTGCAGGCACCATCCCCGGCAGCCCGCCGCAGGTCGTGCTGACCATGCAGAAGCTGCTGCTCACCGGCAGCGATGTCTTCTACGCCCTGAACCATCTCAGCACCTCCGATCTTGGCCGAACATGGACTCAGCCCGTCGAGAACGCCGACACCCTCGGCCGGCGCGAGGAGCCGGGCGGCGTCATCGTGGCCGCCTGCGACTTCACCCCGAAGTGGCACGCCAAGTCAGGCAAACTCCTCGGCATCGGCCACACCGTGCGTTATTCGGACAACAAAGTCATTCACGAGCGTCCGCGCGAAACCTGCTTCTCCGTCTATGACCCGCAGCACTCCACCTGGACGCCATGGGCGGTGATGCCCATGCCCGCAGGCCCGAAGTTCTACAACGCCGGTGCGGGCAGTGTGCAGCGCGTGGATCTGGAAAACGGCGACATCCTCCTGCCCATCTACTTTAAGGCCAAGGGCGAAAAATACTACCGCGTCACCGTCCTTCGTTGCAGCTTTGACGGCAGCACGCTGCGCTATGTCGAACAGGGCAATGACCTCTCGCTTGAATCAGGCCGTGGCGTCTATGAGCCCTCCCTGATCCGCTGCGCGGGCAAATTTTATCTGACCCTGCGCAACGACACCGCAGGCTACGTCTGCGTCAGCGATGACGGCCTGCATTTCAGCGAACCCAAACGCTGGAACTGGACTGACGGCACCGATCTGGGCAACTACAACACCCAGCAGCACTGGGTCGCACACAAGGATCACCTCTATCTCGTTTACACCCGCAAAGGTGCGAACAACGATCACGTCTTCCGTCATCGTGCGCCCTTGTTCATGGCGGAGGTGGACAAGGATACGCTCACGGTGAAACGCGAAACCGAACGCATCCTCGTGCCGGAGCGCGGCGCACGGCTCGGGAATTTCGGCGTGTGCGAGGTCAGTGAAAACGAGACCTGGGTCACGGTGGCCGAGTGGATGCAGAAAAACGGCCCCGACATTGTCATCAAGCCCGACAACAAGCACGGCGCTGACAACAGCGTCTATGCCGCTCGCATTCTCTGGAAGGATGGCAAGTAGCCTGCATCACTCCAGGAACTCTCCGGCGATGATTTCCTCCTCTCCTTCGGTCTCATGAATGGCGCCTGAGATGACGCGTTCAGTCACCTCATCAAGGTAGGCCTGCAGCACCTTGCTGAGTTCCAGAAACTCCGGCCACAGCGTCTCGTTCACAAAACTTCGCGGCACCCGGACCATGACGGTGTTCCGGCGCTGACGCGCGTAGCGGTACGGCCTGAGTTCATACCGTCGCAGCAGGGCGGTGAAGAGTTTTTTCGACCAGCCATCGGCCAGCGTGAACTTGTACTCGATGGGGCGCTCGATCTTCGCTGTCTCACCCAGCCGCCGTTTGATGCGCTCCATCGCATCGGCGGCAGCTTCCTTCTCGCCGAGTGTCGCGGCCCCGGCATAGAGGCGCTCGATCTTGCTGAGCTTGTCGAGGAGATCCTGTTCGCGCATGCCGGTTCTTTCTCAAACCAGACGCTGTTGTCAACGGCCGCCCCGAATTACGAGGTTCTGCGGATGCCGCGAGTGGCCAGGATGTTGCGCACCAGCCGCAGCATGTCAGCGGGCTCATACGGTTTTGGCAGCACGGCGGCAAAGCCATAGGAGGCAGGGTTGGCCATAACCGGATCATCCGAGTAGCCGCTGGAAACGATGGCAAAGACTTCGGGGTCAATCGCGCGGAGTTTTTCCATCGCACGCACGCCACCCATTCCATTGGGAATGCTGAGGTCGAGAATGACGAGGTCAAAGGTGCGGCCTTGCGTCACGCTCTCCTGGTACATGCGCACGGTCTCACTGCCCTCAGAGCTCTCGGCGACGTCAAAGCCATTGCCGGTGAGATTGCGAACGATCAGCGAGCGCACCAGCGGATCGTCTTCCAGCACCAGAATGCGCGGATTGGCGGCGTTGAGTTCCGGCGACACGTCGAACACCTTGCTCAGGCCAAAGGCATCGGCTTCCTCGCCATCAGAATCCAGAGGGAGGTAAAACCGCACCGTCGTCCCCTTGCCCTGCTCTGAACTAACGGTCAGCGAGCCGCCGTGAGCTTTGGCAATGGATTCGCACACCGTAAGGCCCAGTCCCGTGGCATTGTCGGCTTTGCGCGTGCTGAAGTAGGGCTCAAAAATATGCGGCAGGTGCTCCGTCGGGATGCCTTCGCCTTTGTCTTCGACTTCGATGGCGAGGCCGGAGGGTTGGAAGTTCGTGTCGGCGACCATTTCACCGGGGAACATCTCGGCATGATCAGGCGCAAAGCAGCGCACCGTGATCTCACCGCCATCGGGCTGCGCCTGCTCCGCGTTTCGGATCAGATTGCTCAGCAGGCGGCGGATCTGCGCACCATCAATGGCGATCTGCGGCAGGCCCGGCTGCACTTCAATGCGGTACTCAACGCGATTCGCACGCGTGTGATGCGCAAAGAAGGTCTCAATAAGGTCGCCAAGCCGGAGCTGCGTTTTGATCGGCGCACCCCCGCGGGCAAAAGTAAGAAGCTGCTGCACAAGGTTCTGCGCCTGCAGGGTGGCCTGTTTGGCCGTGTGCAGCTCTGGCAGCGTGATGGCGTTGCGCAGCCGCATTTCGGCCAGCGAGATGTTGCCAAGCAGAACGGTGAGCAGGTTGTTGAAATCGTGGGCAAAGCCGCGCGCCAGCAGCCCAAGTGATTCCAGGCGGTCGATCCGGTTGCGACGCTCGGCTTCCTCGCGTCGTGCCGTCACATCCTGCACCAGCAGCAGCAGGCCTTCACCGAAGGGGTAGCCGCGCAGTTCCAGCCAGATCTGTTTTTCGTCCAGGTACAGCTCACGGTTCACCGTCTCGCGATGCAGCATCGCATGGGCAAAGGCCTCATGGTGCAGTTCACGCGTGGCGGTGGGCATGATGTCCCACAAAGAAAGGCCCAGCATGTTCTGCAGGTTGCGGTCAAAGAGACGCAGGGCGCTCGCGTTGGCATAGGTCACCCGCCAGCGGGCATCCAGGGCAAACAGCGGGTCAGAAATGCTTTCGACCACATCCACGAGCGGCGCCGTGCTGCGGTTCGGGATGGTCGGGGCTTCCGCCGGCGCTGGCACCGCAGCGGCACGGAAGAGAATGATGAGTCCGGTCAGGTGGCCCTGTGCATCGCGCAGCGGAGCCGTGCGGTCTTGGATCGGCACCCGTTCGCCTGCCTGGGTGGTCAGATAAACGGTGCGTTCGGCAGCCTGCGTGGCGGCCTCCGCAGAAAGGATCTCAGCGGGTTCGCCGGTGCTTTGGTAAATACGAAAGACCTCATTCAGGGAGTGGCCCACCGCTTCTTGGGCATCCCAGCCGGTCGCGCGGGCGGCGGAGGGATTCATGAACACCACGCCTCCGGACAAATCGGCGGCGATGACGCCATCCGCAAGACTTTGGAAGGCCTCAAAATAGCTGTGCTCCCGGCGCTGACGCTCATTCTCTTCAAAATGGCGCTGCGCAGCCACCTCCACGGCCAGCCGCAGTTCGTCATGATTGAAAGGCTTGAGCAAATAGCCATGCGGGTGTGTCTGGCGTGCACGCGCCACCGTGTCGAGATCCGCACAGGCGGTTACATACACAATGGCCACCGGGCTGCGGCGCTGCAACTCACGGGCCGTGTCGATGCCATCAAGCTGGCCCGCCAGATGAACATCCATCAAAACGAGATCAGGGCGAAACTCATCCAAGCGCTCCAGCGCTTCTTCTCCGGAGGCACAGATGGCGACAACCACATAGCCGAGCTTGCCGAGTGTCGTGGCCATGTCACAGCCCACGAGGCCCTCGTTTTCGACAATCAAGATGCGGATGCGGTCAGAATTGGTCATTTCCCCGGTAGTGCAACTATTCTAACCGATATGAATTAGAAACGCCATAGGAATTCTAACCTCTTTTATTTGATTGGTGAGAATCGGGGGCAGCTACGCCTAGGGCGAGGCTGGCGTTTTTGAGGATTTTGCTCGTTCGCATCCGTCATCTCCCTGCTGAAATTCAGGAAGGGCAGCATTTTTTGCTCGCCATAGCTTGGGTTCTTCTAATAACTTTGCCATGCAGCTTTAAACAAACTTTTATGAGATCCTTCATCGCATTTCTAGTCCTCATTGTCTTGGGTGCCTCTCTCCCTGCCGCAGACTCTGGTTCAGCCCAGAAAAGTCCGGCCAAGCCGTCAGCCAAGGTCGAGGCGGTTGCCAAGACGCTGACTCCTCCGCAAAGGGATCAGTTGCTCTTTCTTCTCAATAATGGTGATCTGGCATCGCTCATGGCGATCCCGGGAATCGGTGAGGCCCGGGCCAAGGCCATTCAGCAGGTTCGCCCTTTGGCTGACGTGGCTCATGTGGTGAACGCTAATGGAGTGGGAGACGGGCTCTTTGCTCAAATGGTCGCCTACGCGAAGGCTGGATTTCCATCGCCGGAGAAAAAACCAGCCGCAAAAAAGAAGTCCTCAGCTCCAAAAACGGACGCCCCGGCCTCAAAATAGCCTCCAGAGGGGAGCTTTGGAGCCTTGGGACGATTCAAAGCCAGAATTTGGCTCATTTTGGGAATCTGGCCGGGCCTTGTGAAATTTTTCACAAATAGCGGTTGCCGCACTGCGGGACGTTCGGATAATCAAATCCGACTCTCCCTGCGGTTCTCTGCTCCTACATGGCCACTATCATTGTACAACGTCCCAAACTTGCCTGGCATGAACGCTGGTTCATTTCCACGCTGCTGAAAGGGCTGAAAATCACGATTGGGCACGGCATCAGGACCTTCCTCCAGATCGCCGGTGGCAAGCCCAAGGTGACGATGGAATACCCTGAGCAGAAGTGGGACTCGCATCTGCCGGAATACTACCGCGGCGCCCCCGCCCTTGTCACGGACGAGCAGGATCGCGAGCGCTGCGTCAGCTGCCAGCTCTGCGAGTTCATCTGCCCGCCCAAGGCCATCAAAATCATCCCCGGAGAGATCCCCAGCGACGATCCGTGGGCCAAGGTCGAAAAGCGCCCCAAGGAGTTCGACATCGACATGATTCGCTGCATTTACTGCGGCATGTGCGAGGAGGTCTGCCCGGAGCAGGCCATTTTCCTGCGCAAGGACTACGCCATCACCGGTCTCTCACGTCAGGAGATGGTGCACAACAAAAAACGCCTCTATGAAATCGGCGGCCAGCGCGTGGGGCTGGTGAACAAGTGGAACGAGCTCAAGTAATGCCCCCGCTGCTGTTCTATCTCTTTGCATTGATCACCTTGGGCTTCGGCTTCCTGGTCGTCACCGGGCGCAATCCGGTCACCTGCGCTCTTGCCCTCGCGGCCAGCTTCGTCGGTCTCGCGGCGCTGTTCCTGAGCCTCGACGCTTACTTCATCGGGGTCATCCAGATCCTCGTCTATGCCGGCGCGGTCATGGTGCTCTTCCTGTTCATCATCATGCTGCTGGACATCAAGACGGAGGAAGGCAAAAAGCTGAATCTCTCCGCCATCGTCTCCGGTGTGCTGCTTGCCGTGCTGCTCACTCTGCAAATTATTATGGTGGCTGGCGGCACTGACCTCGCCAGCAAAAGCGTCCAGGGCACCCCTCTGGCTCTGGCTGATTCCGCCACCAAGATCGGCAGGGCGGCGCTGCCCACCATCACGAATGACCTCAAGGCCGGTACGCTGCCGGATGCCAAGCTCATCGGCTTCACCCTTTTTGATCAATACGGCTTCCACCTTCAAGTGATTGGCCTGCTGCTGCTGGTCGGCACCATCGGTGTCGTCGTTCTCAGCAAACGCGAAAGGAGCGCCCCATGATCACCCTCGGCCACTATCTCGTTGTCAGCGGCATGCTGTTCTCCCTCGGTCTCGCCGGCGTCATTGCCAGGAGAAACATCATCATCGTCTATATGTGCCTGGAGATGATGCTCAGCGCCGCAAACCTCGCGCTCGTCGGCTTCTCCCGCTTTCATCTCACCAACGGCCTGCCGGATTACACCGCGCAGTCGCTCGTGTTCTTCACCATCACCGTGGCCGCTGCTGAAGTGGCCGTGGGCCTCGCCATCATCGTGGCTCTCTTCCGCTCCAAGCAGAGCGTGGATGTCGAGTCCGTCACCAAACTTCAAGGATAACGCGCCCGCATGCACGCCAGCATCATCCTACTGCTGCCATTCTTTTCGGCGCTCGTCATCCTCCTTGGCCACCGCCACCTCAAAGGTGCCGCCGTGCTCATCTCGGTCGGCTCCTCGATCATCTCCTTCATTGCCTGCCTGTTTTTCCTGGCCGCGGAGAATGACAACAAGCTCCTCCTCCCCTTCCTCGATGTCGGTCATTTCCATGCCAACATTGATGTCCTGATCGACAAGCAGAGCCGGGGCATGATGTTCATTGTCAGCTTCATCGGCATGCTGGTCCATATCTTCTCGCTCGGCTACATGAAGGACGACGATGCGAAGCCCCGCTTCTTCGGCTCTCTCTCCCTGTTCATGTTCTCCATGACCGGCATCGTGCTGGCGGGAAACCTGATCATGATGTTCATCTTCTGGGAGCTCGTCGGTCTGAGTTCCTACCTGCTCATCGGTCACTGGTATCAAAAAGCCAGCGCTGCTGAAGCCTGCAAAAAAGCCTTCCTCACCAACCGCATCGGTGACTTCGGCTTCATGATCGGCATCCTGCTGCTCTTCGGTGCGAATGGCGGCAGTGTGAATCTCTTCGACCTCAAATCGGCCTTCGCGCCCGGTGGCACGCTCGGTCTCGGGTCCCCTGGTTATCATGCCGGTTTCACCACCGCTGCCGCTTTGTGCATCTTCCTCGGTGCCGTCGGCAAATCCGCCCAGTTCCCTCTCCATGTCTGGCTGCCGGACGCCATGGAGGGCCCCACTCCCGTCTCCGCCCTCATTCACGCCGCCACCATGGTCGCCGCCGGTGTGTACATGCTGGTGCGTGTGAGCTTCCTCATTGAGGCTTCGCCCCTCGCGGCGGAAATCATCGCAGGCATCGGCGCCTTTACCGCCCTGATGGCCGCCCTGATGGCCACGCAGCAAAATGACATCAAGCGCATTCTCGCCTACTCCACCCTCTCTCAGCTCGGCTACATGGTCATGGCCGTCGGTGCCGTAGCGATGGCCGTCCAGCATGGCCATGAGGCGCACGGCCCGAATCCCGGCCATCCGGCCATGTTCCATCTCTACACACACGCCTTCTTCAAGGCGCTGCTGTTCCTCGGCTCCGGTGCCATTATTTATGCCTGCCACCACGAGCAGGACATCTGGAAGATGGGCGGCCTGCGCAAGCACATGCCCATCACCTTCTGGACCTTTCTCATCGGTACCCTGGCATTGATGGGCCTTCCATGGGTCACCAGTGGATTCTACAGCAAGGAAGGCATTTTGGGGGCGGCTTATGACAGCGGCTGCAGCATCCTCTTCCATGCCGGAACTCTCACGGCAGTGCTGACCTCCTTCTACATGATGCGGCTGGTCATTGTCGCCTTCTTCGGCAAATCACGCACCGATTCAGCCCATCATGCTGCCGAGGGCGGCGTCGGGCTGGCCATGCTGCTGCCGCTCATCATTCTGGCCGTCTTTTCCATCCTTTCTGCCTGGGACGGCTTCGCAACCCCGCTTCAAGCCCTGAAGCCGGCGCATGAGACGCCCCACGCCACCGTCCTCTTCGCTTCCATCCTGGCATTTCTTATCGGCACCGGTGCTGCGATCTATTTTTACCGCGGCAAGGCCAAGGAGCCCATCAACATCAAGCTCTTCGCCAACAAATTCTACTTCGACGAAATCTACGCCGTCATCGTCCGCATCTGCCAGGACCGCCTCGCGTGGATCGTCACCGCCTTGGAGCGTGTTTTTGTCGATGGCCTGATCGCCCGCCTGCCCACGGCGCTGGTCGCCCGTCTCGGTGCCGCCACCCGCATGCTGCAGGGCGGCCATCTGCAGGGCTACACCTTCCTGCTGGGCGGTGGCGTCATTGGTGTTGTTTATCTTGTCGTGTTTGTCCTGCCCCGTCTGGGCCATTGATGGAGAATCTGAATGAGCGTCCTTGAATTAATCATCGCACTCCCGCTGCTCGCCGCCCTGGCGGTCTGGCTCGGTGCGCCTGCCCGCGCTGCATCCCTCGGCGCCACGTTCATCAATCTCATCCTCGTGTTTTACACGGCGGTGCAGTACTGGGGCAAAACCGGCCTCGCCTTCACTCATTCCCGCCCGATCCTCGAAAATCCATCGCTCAGCTTCGCCGTCGGTGCGGATGGAATTTCCATCATCCTCGCCTTGCTCACCACGCTGGTGATGCTCGCGGCCATCTGGCAGATCCAGGATCGCCCCGCCATCTTCTACGTCTCCTCGCTGCTCATCGGCGGCGGCGCGCTGGGCGCCTTCCTCACCACGGATGTTTTCTTCATCTACGCCTTTCATGAGCTCGCGTTGATCCCCACCTTCCTCATGATCGCGCTCCATGGGCGTGCCGAGCCCGCCCAGCGCAAGGCCGTCGCCTGGAAGGCCACCATCTATCTCGGTGCCGGCAGCCTCGTGCTGCTCGCCGGTCTGGTCTGGCTGGTGCTCGAATTCAGCGGCGGCTCCAAACTCACCTTTGACCTCGAAGCTCTGCGCAGCCAGGCCCGGCTTACACCCTTGCCCGATGCGAAGCAGGCGCAGATCTTCTTCGTCCTCCTGCTGGGGTTTGGCTCGCTCGTCAGTCTTTTCCCCTTTCATAGCTGGGCCGCGCCGGCCTACGCCACCGCACCCACACCCGTGGCCATGCTTCATTCCGGCGTGCTGAAAAAATTCGGGCTCTACGGCCTCATTCGCATCGCCCTGCCGCTGCTGCCGCACGGGGCTCATGTGGAATGGGTGCAAAACGCGCTGCTGCTGATGCTGCTGGGCAACATCCTAGTCATGGGCCTCGTCACCATCCATGCGAACCGTCTTGATGACACCCTGGCCAATTCCAGCGTCATGCACATGGGCTACATCTTCCTCGGCATTGCCGCAGGCACGGAGATCGCTCTCAAAGGCGCGGTCATCCTCATGTTCGCTCACGGAATCTCCATTGCCCTGCTCTTCGGCCTCTGTGGCCGCATGCGCAATCAGCTCGGCACTCTCGAATACAACAAGCTCGGCGGCCTCGCCACCCATGCGCCGGCTTTCACCGTGCTCTTCGCCTTTGGCACCTTCGCTTCCATCGGCCTCCCTGGGCTCACCAACTTCGCGGGTGAGGTGATGATCTTCCTCGGCAACTTCACCGAGTTCAAAGCGGGCGCCCTGACCAACCTGCAATGGACCGTCATCCTGGCGCTCTGGGGGGTGGTGATGTCCGCCGTGTATATGCTGCGAGCCTATCGCGGCATCTTCCACGGCAGCCCCGCCACCGGCCTGTTCATGATCGATCCTGCGTTCTCACAGCGTGTGCCGTTCATCTTTCTCGCCACCACGTTGCTTGTCACCGGCTGCTGCCCTTGGCTGCTGCTTAACCTCATGAAATCCGCGCTGTAGTCCTGCCATGAGCGTTTTCACCATCGAAGCCGGCCTCGCCCTCCTCGGACTCGCACTGCTGCTGCTTGAGGCCTTCAAGCCCGACATCTCCCGCCGCACCCTCGGTCTCACCGCCATTGCCGGCACCTCGCTTGCGCTTGTGCTGTTCATCTTCGCGCCGCATGACAACGCCAGCCTGCCCGGCTTCATCCAGCCCTGGCATCAGCTCGACAGCCTCGCCCTTTTCTACAAAGGCTTCTCGCTCGTCATCACCATCCTCGTGCTCTGGCTCACGCTGGAATGCGCCCCGTATCTCACCCGCTTCACCGTGGACGGCAAGCTGGCCGAAATGTTCAGCCTCCCGCTCATCGTCTGCGCGGGCATGATGTGGATGGCCTCCGCACGCGACCTCGTCACCGTTTTCGTCGCGCTCGAACTCGTCACCGTCTCGTTCTACGTCCTCGTCGCCTTCGCCCGCAAAAGCGCCTTCAGTCTTGAAGCCGGCGTCAAATACCTCATCCTCGGCGCTCTTTCGACCGGTGTCCTCGTCTATGGCATCGCCTGGATCTACGGTGCCACCGGAACGATGAGCTTCGACGGCATCGCCAAGGCGCTCGCCAATCCTGCCACCAGCAAAACCACCGCGCTCTTCGGGGCCGCCGTCCTGCTCTGCGGCCTCGGATTCAAGGTCGCCGCCGCTCCCTTCCACATGTGGGTTCCAGACGTGTATCAGGGAGCTCCCACTCCCGTGACCGCCTTCCTCTCCGTCGGCTCCAAAGCCGCTGGCTTCGTCGTCCTCACTCGTGCGTTGAACGCCTTCATGGCCGAAGGTTCCATCATTGGCAGCGAGATTCAGGCACTCATCCTCGTCGTCGGTTCGCTCACCGTCCTGCTCGGCAGCCTGCCCGCGATGTTCCAGGCCAGCGTCAAGCGCCTGCTCGCCTACTCCAGCATCTCCCACGCAGGCTACCTCCTCCTCGCACTCGCCTGTCGTGAAAGCGCCCGCTTTGATCTCTCTTCCGGGGGCGTCGTCGCCTTCTACCTCGCCACCTACCTGCCCATGACCGTCCTCGGCTTCCTCGGCCTCGGCCTCATGCGCGCCAACGGTCTTGGGGAGGACATCAAGGACTTCACCGGCCTCGCCAAACGCAATCCGCTGCTCGCGTTGCTGATGACCCTCTCCTTCGCCTCCCTCGCCGGTCTGCCTCTCACCGCCGGTTTCCTTGGCAAGCTCTTCGTCTTCCTCGGTCTCGCTGATCACGGCTACTGGGGTGCTCTGAGCTGCGCCGTCATCGCCGCCGCCGCCGGCTTCTACTACTACTTCAAGACCATCCTCGCGATGTACACCACCGAAGGCACCGACGTCCCCGCGCTGACTTTCTCCGGTCCCGCCAAAGCCGTCGCCGGTGCCCTTGCACTCGCCATCTTGATTCTTGGAGTCTATCCCAAGCCGTTGCAGAAGGTGCTGACATCAGATCGCCCCGCTGTCGTAGCGAAGTGATGGGAAGAAAGATTTTTAGGTGCCTTGACGGAGTGTCTTGCCGATAAGCATTGACAGAATCAGGCCGGGTCAGGTAAATGAACCGCATGAAATCGCGGCTGCTCGTCAGTGCTGTTTTGCTCGCGTGGACAAGTTTCCACTCTGTGGCCAATGCGCAGGCGAAATCCTCCGGGCCTTCCATCGATGACCTGATCGACTGGAATGACCCTCTCGCACTGACGCAGCAAAATCTCATCAGTTTCCTAGACGCTCATAAAAAAGACCGCGGCAGGTCTCCTTACAACATTGTGACCGAGACCGCGACTGAGGTCACTTTTAGTCCCGGCAGCGCGGAGCAGGGCAGCCTTCTGGAAGACACCATGTTTGGCGGGCTCTTTAAAGTTAAGGAAGTTACGGTGAGTTTTTATCAATCGCATCCTTCGTTTAACATCTATCTCGACGGCAAGAACCTGACACGTAAAAAGCTGACCGCCCTGGAGATGCTTTTGACAGAGAAAACGGGAGACTCCGCGCCACAGAAGGATGTCTCCTTTGGCCCGGTCATCCTGAAAGCGCCAAATTGGGTAAACTCCAAATACGTGGTTCATTGCCATGCCAGTAACACCTCCCTCTGGTTTTCAATTCAAGGGCTGCCAGTCGAAATGCAGCCTTCCCAGCCCCGCAAGCCTCCCCAGCCGCCGGTGGAAAAGGAGCCGGAAACACAACCGGAGATCTCCGCCAATCTCGACTCGCTGCTAAATTTTGCAGACCTCTGGAAATGGACTCCAGCCGATCTGGAAAAGCACTACGTGCTAAAACTCGAAGACCAGGAAAAGCAGCAGAAGCCGCCGCAGTTTGAATGGGTCAGCGCCAGCAAGGACCGCGCACGCTTCTCCCGTCACATGTTCAGCAACGCAGAGACGAATCTGACCATGTTTGGCGGTTCCATCAAAGTGGAGGAAGCCATTCTGGAATTCGTGAACGGTAAAGCCGCACGCGCCACCATCTCCATCTACAATCGTGGCGACTCGGGTGACATCGAAGCGAAGGAATTCGACCGCATTTTCAAACTGATCGGTCAAAACCTCGGTCAGGTCATGAAAGTCGCACCCAAGCGGCAGATCCTCTCCTCCAATGCAGCGCTGCCGGTCGCCGGGTGGAACTGGACGGCCCCAGGGGGCATCGCCTTGCTTGAATACAATGAGTACAACACCCCCGGCAAAGTGACGAAGCCGGAGTTCCTGCGCTTGAAACTCGCCGCCCCGAACCAGGCCGACTGGAGCATGGGAAAGATGGCCACCGGCGTGCAGCGCATGGAACTGCTCCAGCGTGTCACCAAAAAACCGGATGGCGACGTGTACATCTCTGGCGTGCCCATGGTGGACCAGGGCCAGAAAGGCTACTGCGTCGCCGCCAGTTGCCAGCGCTTGTTTGAGTACATGCGCATTCCCTGTGATCAGCACGAGATGGCAAAGCTCGTCAGCATTGATGCTGAAGGCGGCGCGGACATCACCACCATGCAGAAGAGTCTCGCCAAAATCGATGGAGCCTTCAACGTCACCTTCAAGCCGTTGATCAATCCCGAGCAGTACTACACAGACGGCCGCAAGCGCCGCGTTTCCGAAAAAGCATTCTTTTCGATCATCAAAGAATACACCGACAAAGGCGTGCCTCTGCTCTGGGGTTTGTTCCTTGGTGAGAAGCCCGAAGATCCACCGCTGCCGGGTGGCGGACAGGTCAGCGGCGGCCACATGCGCATGATCATCGGCTACAACCTCGCCAAAAACCAGGTGCTCTTCACCGACTCCTGGGGCGCAGGCCATGAGCTCAAGCGCATGGCCATGCTGGATGCCTACGATGTCACCCTCGGCCTCTACTCCATGGCACCGCGCGGTTTCTGATCAGGGCGCTCGGCCTTCCTCGGCATCCATCACGTCAAAGAACGTCACCAAGTCCTCACGGTGCGCCAGACCGGCCTCGGCCCGCTGCTTGATGAGTCCTTCACTCGCCGCATCGCGCCAGCCGCGTTTGTGCATGAAGCCGTTCCAGATTTCAATCTGCTCCGCCGTCGGCCGGTTGCCGTTCTGGCAGCACCATTCCAGGACTTCTTCGTCCGTGCCGCCTTCCAGCGTGCGCTGGGTCAGCTCATTGAAATCGACCCCGAGAAACTTGCACACACGCTCGTCAAAGGTGCGGCTTCCCGTCAGATAGCCCAGATGATAGCCGTCTGGCAGTTTGCCTTCCTTGGCGTTGAGACGGATTTTGTCCAAGATGCGGCCAAACACGGCGATGCCGCCGACCAGATCACGAGGGGAACGAATGGGAAATGCCATGCGCCTTTTTAGCGGGGACGCATGGCAAAGTCAATTCGCCGCCCTTACTCAGCCTTCTTCTTTCCCTTGCCCTTGGCATTGCCTTTGGCGGCCGGTTTGGCGGCAGCCACCACCTTTTCGCCGGGCTTCGGCAGCGTGGCCTTCACCTCTTCCCAGACAGGATTCAGCGTGGCCTCGTACATGGCAAAATTGCGGAAGTCCACCGACTGGCCGCTCACGGTGAAGCCAGGGCTGGCTTTCTCCGTCATGAAAAGATCATTGGCACCCCAGGCCACGAGGTCATCCACCTTGCCCAGCATCTTGTCCCCCACCATTTCCAGGCGGACCTTGTGCCAGCCCTCACCGAGCTCCGTGGGGAAGCGGGCGAAAACCACGGCCTTGTCCGGCCCATCATGGTCATTGTCATCGCGTTGGATGGCCACCGACTTCGGCGTGATGCTGATACGCGCCATGTGGTCCTTGATGGCATTGATCGAAAGGCTCGTGCTCTTGGCCCCGGCAAACTTGAACTCGTACTCAACAACGAAATCCTTCAGCTTGTTCGGCAGACGCGTGACCGCGCCATGCTTGTCTGCCTCAAGTTCAGAGCCGCGCAGCACGCCATCCACCGGCTCCCACTTGCCCTTGGCCGCCTTCCACGGAGCGCCAGCACCAGAGCTGAGATTGTTTTCATAGATGACCTTGCCAGGAATGGCGAGCAGCGGCTTGTCCTCGGCACGTGCAGCAAAAGCGGCAAGAGCGGCAAGAGCGAGCGTCAGGGTGAGCAGGGAGGTGTGTTTCATGGGGCGTTGTGAACGATGAGTCCGCGGTCAAATTGCATCAGACTTGAACTGTGAGTCCTGAAACCGTAGTATTTGACCATGAAGCCGACGTATGTATCCATCGTGCTGATTTCGTTGTTGGCTGGATTAATGTTGGAAGCAGGCGAGCTACGGCTTTTCCCGCATGAACTGCCGTGGTCAGGCAAGCCTGCACTCTCGAACGAACCAGTCATTGAGGGCATGACGATACGCGCGTGGATGACCGCCACGATCTTCCCGGAGTTCAAATTCTCCGGCACCCTCGGAGAGGCGATTTCCTATTTGATGAGCGAGTCGAGGGCAGTGACCCCCGGAGGCAGGATGATCGGTGGATTCGTTATAAGGAGCGGAAATGCAAATCCGGATTTGAGCACGGTCAGGATCGACATTCTCTTGAAAAGAAAGAACGCCTTGGAAGTCATTGATGCCATCTGTGGCGCGGCGAAGACAACATGGACGCTTGCGCCAGTCACGATCATTATTGGTGAGCCAGCTAAAAATGCCACTGGTGGGCAGGATCGCAACGAGGCCGCTCCTGATCCATTTGCGCCGAATGTGAAAGATGGCAAAGGCCACCCCAAATGAACTTACGGAAAGCTGCCATGCGCACGATCACGGCCTGCCTCATTCTCCTGCTCACCCACATGCAAGCCGCCGAACCCAATGCCGCCGCCGATGCCTGGCTGGCGAAAGCAACAATAGCTCCACCAATGCAGGTGCCTGCCACAATGGAGGCATGGCAGCAGCAGCGGACACAGATCCGCACGAAGTTGCTCGACCTCCTCGGCGATCTCCCCCCACGCCCACCCACCTCCGCATTTCAAGTGCTCACCCGCGAAGACAAAGGCAGCTACACCCTGGAGACCCTCCAGTTTGACAATGGCGCCGGCGAAATCGTGAAAGGCTACGTCTTTGTACCAAAGGCAGCCACAGCGCAGAGCAAAGCCCCAGCCATCCTCTACTGCCACTGGCATGGCGGGCAGTACGACATCGGCAAACAGGAGCTCCTGCAGACGAATGCCACACCCGTTGCCGCAGGCCCCGCGCTGGCAGCAGCCGGTTACGTCGTTCTCGCCATCGACGCTCCATGCTTTGGCGAGCGCAATGGACACGGCCCAGACGGCCCGCAGCAGAAAGGTTCCAGCGGCGAAATGACCGCCTCCAAGTTCAATCTCTGGGTTGGCCGCACCCTCTGGGGCATGATGCTGCGCGATGACCTCACCGCGCTCGACTATCTCTGCTCACGCCCCGAGGTCGATGCCCGGCGCATCGGCGTCACTGGCATCAGCATGGGCTCCACTCGAAGCTGGTGGATCATGGCGCTCGATGACCGCCCCCGTGCAGCGGTATGCGTCGGCTGCATGACACGCTACGAGGAGCTCATCCGCGCCGGCATGCTCAAAGCCCACGGCATTTACTACTTCGTTCCCGGCATGCTCAAACACTTCGACACCGAAGCCGTCATCGCGCTGGGAGCCCCGCGACCCATGCTTTTCATGACCGGAGACCAGGACGGCGGCTCGCCCACCGACGGGGTGCATCATATCGGCGACATCGTCAGCCGCGTGTATGCGCTGCATGGCCAGGATTCCGCCACCCATTTTGAAAACACGATCTACCCCGGCGTCGGCCACGTTTACCTCCCCGAGATGTGGGAGAAGACGGTGGCATGGATGGACCGCTGGGTGAAAAATGGAAATCCTGCCAAGTAGGCCAAAGCTACGCTCAGGCCCATCTTGACCTTCCTGCGGCTACCACGAGCTCAGGTCATCATGCAGCCGTTCCATCTCGCGGGAGAAGGCCGCACGCTCCGGCATGTCGGGCTCGCCGTAAGGCACGATCTCGACGACGTTCTTGCGCAGCACGGTGATGCCGCTGCCCCCGTCAGCCTGCTGAATGCTGTTCCATGCGCAATCCGCAAAACGTGCGGCAAGGATGCAATCCTGCGGCGTGGTGTGACCGCCGCGCTGCAAATGGCCGAGCACGGAAGGACGCACCTCGAGGTCAGGGAAGGGGGCTCCGGCACGCTGGAAATACTGCTGAAAGGCATCCATCAGCACGTAGGCGCGGTTGCGCTTCTGCGGCGGGTCAAACTCCACGCCTTCCGCCACCAGCACGATGGCGTGGCCGCGTCCGCGTGTCATGGCACCTTCGATCTTGGCTGCGAGCTTTTTCATCGCCTCCTCGTTCAGCGCTCCCGACTCCGGGGTGACGATCATCTCCGCACCGGAAGCCAGGCCAGCCATCCGCGCCAGATCACCGCTCGCACGGCCCATCGTCTCCAGCACCATCACCCGACGGTGGCTGCGTGCCGTGTCAATGAAGTGATCCACCGCCCAGACGAGCGTGTTGACCGCCGTATCAACTCCCAGCGCCATGTCGGTAAATTGCAGGTCGTTATCAATCGTCGCCGGAATGCCAATGACGCGCAGGTCGCTTTCCTGCGCCAGCAGCCGGGCCCCCGTGAGCGAGCCATCTCCGCCCACGACGACCAGCGCACGCACGTTGAGGTTCTTGAGGAGCTTGATGACACTGTCACGCACCTTTTTCTCGGGGAATTCCAGGCAGCGTGCGGATCCAAGGATCGTGCCACCTTTGCCCATGATGCCGCTCACACTCGCGTGGTCCATTTGGATGACATGGAGCTGCTCGGAGATCAGACCCGCCCGGCCCGTATGGGTGGCGATGTCCTTTTTCAGGCGCACCAAAGCTTCAGCATCGTCATTCACAGCACGTGCGGTGCGGACGAGGCCTCGGTAGCCGTCTCGGATGCCGAGCACCGCGATCTTTTCACGGTTCAGGCCCAGTCGCACTATGGCACGCAGAAATGCATTCATGCCGGGCGCGTCACCACCACTGAAAAGGACGGCGACGGATTGTTCAGGAAAAGTGGCGCTCATGGGAGGAAATGGAAAATGGGGGATTGTCTGCTTAGCGAGCACTCTGCGCGTGGCAAGTGGCTGCTTAAGAGGATGAAATTCCTCGGGCTTGCTACCCCGCTCCCCCGTGTTAATGGCGGGGGTGTCCCCAGCCTTCGCCACCACGCTTTTTCCGCTCATCGCCGCCCTCCTGTACGCCTTTGGCGCGCTCGTGCTGAAACGCTCCAGCGATCTCGGCGTCGGCCTCTGGCGCACCACCTTTGTCGCAAATTTGATCGTCGCGGGGCTGTTTTCCTTCCTCTGGCTGCTCGGCGGGCCTCCGGTGGAAATCGTCGATCTGTGGCAGCCCGGCGTCATTGCCATGTGCCTTTTCATCGGCCAGCTCGCACAGTTTCTGGCCTTGGAAAAAGGAGACGTATCCGTCGCTGTCCCTGTTTTCGGGTTGAAGGTCATCCTCGTCGCCTTTTTCACGCCGCTGCTGATCGGGGAGGCCGTCGGCGTGAAGCTCTGGATCGCCGCCTTTCTGAGCGTCCTGGGCATCACCTTCCTCAACCGCAAAGATGCCGGCCAGCCGCCGCGGCATCTGCTCATCACCTTCGTCGCGGGTGGCATCGGCGCGGTGGCCTTCGCTATCTTTGATGTGCTCGTGCAAAAGTGGGGCCCCTATTGGGGTGTCGGCCGTCTGCTGCCCTGCATTTTCTGGATCAATGCCCTCCTCTCCTTCGGCCTCATTTTCCGTTTTTCCGCCCCCCTGAGCGCCATCCGGGTCCAGGCCTGGCCCTGGCTCGTCGGCGGCTCCGCCCTGCTCGGCATCCAGAGCATCATTTTTGTCAGCACTCTCGCCGTCTTTGGCAAGGCCACCTCCGCCAACATCGTCTATGCCTCCCGCGGCCTCCTCAGCGTGGTGCTCGTCTGGATGATCGGCCACTGGTTCATGAACGCCGAACAGCACCTCGGCCCCAAGGTCATGCGCTGGCGCATGGCCGGAGCCCTCCTGATGATGAGCGCCATCGTTTTGGTCGTCGTGTAAAAAGGCGCGCCAGCGTCCTGGAGTGCGCCGGTCCTCCGGCGCTTTCGAGCGTTCGATGATTCGCGCACCCTCCCGTAGCGAAGCAGTCCGAGGCATGCCCTCATTTGGAAGCCCGCTTCATCTCCATGCGTTTACCATCTCATGAAAACGTCGCTCCTGCTCTGCCTGTGTGTCGCCCTCGGGGCTCCGAGCCACGCCGCAGAAGTCGAACCCCAGCCCTTCTTCACCGCCACCCAGCGACTCATCGATGCGGCAGCCTTCCTCGGCTCGCCCTTTGATCAGACCGAGCTCGCCACCCTGCGCGCCTGCATCAAGGCCCACGACGCAGCCTCCGTCGCCAAGGCACAGGCCGTGCTCGATGCACACGCTCTCTTCCACGTCACCATCACACCCGAACAGCGCGTGAAAGTCGAGCGCGGCGCAGCCAAAGCCCTGCTCGATGAATCCGGCTGGCGGCAGTACCTCGTGCGTGTGGAGAATGAAGCCGGCGTCACCGCCAAGCTCGCCGCCAGCAGTCCGCAGGGAAAAGAAGTCTATGTGAAAGGCTCCCCACCCGTGGCACCGCATGCCCAGCCCCGCGATCCCGGCCCACCTCCACTCTCCTCTCGCTGGCTCGACATGCAGATGTACGAAGCACCGCCCTTGCAGCCCACACTCAGCGGACTCGCCGTCGAATACCGCATCATCCAGCTCTATGCCAGCGAACCCGGCAAACGCGAAGCCGTCTTCAGTTTCGACACCGGCCAGGGCACCCAGGATCTCGGTTTCCGCAATGAAACCAGCGTCCTTTTCGACTGCCAGCCTGCACGCGATGTGACTCTCAGCATCACCGATGAAAACGGCAAACCCTGCATCGCCGAACTCCTCATCAAAGACCACGCCGGGCGCATCTACCCCAGCCAGATCAAGCGCCTCGCCCCGGACTTCTTCTTCCACCCGCAGATCTATCGCGGCGACGGCGAAGTACTAAAACTCCCCGATGGCGACTACGACATCACCTTCCGTCGCGGCCCTGAATCCATACCCGAGCAGCGCAAACTGAAGATCGCAGGCAATAACACGCCGCTGAAATTTCAGGTCCAGCGCTGGATCGATCCCAGCCAGCTCGGCTGGTGGAGCGGCGATCACCACATCCACGCCGCCGGCTGCGCCCATTACTCCGTGCCGACCATGGGCGTCCATGCGTCCGACATGGCGCGGCACTGCATGGGCGAGGATTTGAAAATCGGCGCGAACCTCACCTGGGGGCCCTGCTTCGATTACCAAAAACAGTTCTTCACCGGCAAGGAGGACAAGGAATCCCGCTTCCCCTTCCTCCTGCGCTACGATGTCGAGGTCAGCGGCTTCGGCTCTCACAAAAGCGGCCACCTCTGCCTGCTCAAGCTCAAGGAGCAGATGTACCCCGGCGGCGACAGCACCGCTCACTGGCCCACCCTTTGCCTGAACACTTTGAAGTGGGCGAAAAAACAGGGTGCCCTTTGCGGCCCCGCCCACAGCGGCTGGGGCCTGCAGCCGCTTGCGGAAAATGACCCGGCACGGAAGCAGAACTACAAACTCGGCATCCCCAGCGCCACCGACGAACTGCCGAACTATGTCATCCCGCCCTTCAATGGTATCGGTGCCAACGAATACATCGTCGATGTCACGCACATGGTGGAAGGCCCGGATGGCAAACCCGTCCCTGCCGTCGATTTCCTGTCCACAGTCGATACCCCGCATACCTGGGAGCTCAACATCTGGTACCACACCCTCAACGCCGGCTTCCGCACCCGCATCAGCGGTGAGACCGATTTCCCCTGCATCTACGGCGAGCGCGTCGGCCTCGGCCGCGCCTATGTCAAACTTGACGGCCGCCTCAGCTACGACGCCTGGTGCGAAGGCATCCGCGCCGGTCGCGCCTACGTCAGCGATGGCAAAAGCCACCTCATGGACTTCAAGGCCAACAATCACGAACTCGGCGTGAATGGCAGTGAACTCAAACTCGCCGAACCCACCACCATCAAACTCACCGCCAAAGTCGCCGCACGTTTGGATGACAAACTGCATCCCGAGATCCAATCCGCACCCGTCGATCACAAACCCTTCTGGGATCTCGAGCGCGCACGCCGGGGCGCCTCACACAACGTCCCTGTCGAAGTCATCGTAAACGGCATCTCCGTCGCCCAGAAAAACATCACCGCAGATGGCGTCACTCGCGATATGAGCTTCGACGTGCCCATCACCAAAAGCTGCTGGGTCGCCCTCCGCATCCGCGCCAGCTCCCACACCAATCCCATCTTCGTCATCGTCGCCGACAAACCCATCCGCGAAAAGCGCAGCCTCGAATGGTGCCTCAAATCCGTCGATCAATGCTGGTCCCAAAAAGAAGCACTCATTGATCCTAGGGAGCATGCCGATGCCGTCACAGCCTACGACCACGCCCGAAAAGTATATCGCGAGAGATTGGCAGAGTGACGGTCAGGGTCCCTCCTCCTGCACAATCACAAACGTCTTCGCGCTCAAGCCGCTTGCTTCATCACTCGCCTCAATCTCATGCCTCCCAGGCTTGAGGATGGCGAAGGTGTGGGCACCCTCGTTCCTCAGCTCAAGTGTTTTGCAATTCCAGCGCGGTCGATCCGCTCCCACCGCCTGCAGCAGCAGCCGGTTTCCATGGTTCCGAATATCCGGGTCCAAAATCACCACCGTTCCCGGAATCGGATTCGTGATCCGCAGCACCGGCCTAGCCTCCGTCTCCACCTTCGTCACCAGATCCCCCAGCCAGTTACCGCTGCTGCCGATCCACGCCGCATACTCGCGCGGCAGGATCGCACGGCCCTTCGCATCGTAGTCTGCCGCCTGCGCCACCGGAGGCAGCTTGCCCGCTATGAAAAACTCCTCCCGGCTCACCCTTGCAGGGGGCGTCTGCGGTGTCAGCCGTTTGCCTGTGCGCGGGTCAATGCGCGCACTCACGATGTCCTTCGGCATCGCAAACCACGTGGAGGGATGTTTCTCATGCAGATGCAGCATCACATCCTTGAAGATCGGCCCGGCGCCTGTCACACCGCTCACATCCTGCATCGGCGTGTTGTCAAAGTTCCCCGCCCACACCCCCACCGTGAACTCAGCCGTGTACCCCAGCGTCCAGTTGTCGCGAAACGTCGAACTCGTCCCCGTCTTGACCGCGCACTTAAACGGCAGCCTCAGCACCGACCAGCTCCCAAACGCCATCTCACGCGCCTGATTGTCGCTCAAAATATCCGCGATCAGCCAGCTCTCATTCTCCCCCAAAACCCGCCGCTCTTCCTCAGCCCCATCCTCTTCCTGCCTCAGCGTCCATCGCTTATACCTCCCCAGCCGCGCCAGACACGCATACGCGTTGGCCAGCTCCACCAGCCGCACCGAGGCATTGCCAATCGTCAGCCCCAGCCCGTAGTGCGCCGCATCTTCGCCAAGCGTGCTCATGCCAAGCTCCCGCAGCTTCGGCAGCAACGTCTCCGCACCGCCGATCGAATCCAGCACCCGCACCGCCGAAATGTTCAATGAGTTTCCCAGCGCGTAGCGGTACGTCATCGGTCCATAGCTACGCAGCGAAAAATTCTCCGGTCTGTACGTCCCCGAAGCCGTCGCAAACTCCACCGGCATATCCTCCACAATGCTCGCCGCCGTCGCCCCGCGTTCGAAAGCGAGCGCATAGGTAAACGGCTTCATCGCCGATCCCGGTGAATGCGCGGCCCACGCCCCGTTGAGCTGCCCGCCATCCTGCGCAAAAAAATCACGCGATCCCGCCAGCGCGAGCACCGCGCCCGTTGCGTTCTCGATCACTACCACTGCGGCATGCGTGACATGGCGTCCTTTCAGCGACTCCAATCTCTGCGCAATGATTGTCTCCACCTGCTGCTGCAGCGTCGCATCCAGCGTCGTGCGCACTGTCGCTCCACTCGCCTCACCCCGCAGCATCTCAATCGCATGCGGCGCCTCAAACCCACCGCTGAACCGCTGCAGCACGATCTTCTGATCCAAAGCCACCCGATGCTCCTCATCACTCAGCCAGTGCAGTTCATGCATCTTGTCCAGAATGCGCCGTTGCCTTGGCAGCACACCCTCCAGATTCCGAAACGGATTCAGCCGCGCCGGAGATTGCGGCAGCGCCGCCAGCAGCGCACACTCCGCCGGCGTCAGATCCCCCGGCGGCTTGTGGAAATAACCCGACGCCGACGTCGCAGCCCCCGTCATGAGATTGCCAAACGAAACCCGGTTCGCATACGCCGCTAGCACCTCTTCACGGCTCCAAGACATCGCCAGCCGCCGCGCCCGCAGCGCCTCCACCACCTTCACCCACAGCGTCCGTTTTCCAGATTGGGGCGTCGCATTCTTGATCAGTTGCTGATGAATCGTCGAAGCCCCTGAAACAATCCTCCCGCTCCTCACATTGTCCCGCCCTGCCCGCATCACCGCCAGCAGATCAATCCCCCCATGCGAAAAGAAGCGCTTGTCCTCCGCCGCCAGCAGCGCATGCACCAGCGCCTGCGGCATCTCCGCATACCTCACCGGCGGCGCCGACCTCGCCCCCTTCTCATCCAGCAAATGCCGCAGCGGCGTCCCGTCCCTCGCCAGATACAGGGTCGATGAAGCCGGCGCCTTCGTCAGCTCCTCCGGCAGCCCCACCAGCCACGGCACTCCCCACCACCCGCTTGCCACCGAGACAAGCAAAGAGATGACAAGGATTTTCCAGCGACGCCACATGCCCCCAATCAACGCGCTCTGGCACTGAAATAAAGTAGCCATCTCGCTCCGCAAGCTGAGCCCAGCGCTCACGCCTTGCCGTGAACGCTCCCATAGACCTCAAACTCCAGCGTCCCTTCCGTCCTTTTTGTCCTTTCAGTCCTTTTAATCAGATGCCGCGCCCTCGCACGACGCTTCGCGCACTCCCCCCCTCTCCTCCAATGACTCAGCTTGACCGCAGCCCCCCACCATCGCAGCATGCACGGCCCGCATGAATCCACCGCCAACCATCGCCTGCCTCGGCCCCGAAGGCAGTTTCTCGCATCTAATCACGCAGATGCGCTTTCCCGGTCTGGCGGTCAGCCTGCGCGACAACGTGGGCGATGTGTTCGAGTTCCTCGCCACTCATCCAGACGCACTGGGCATCGTCCCCATCGAGAACTCGTCCGGCGGCTTCATCATCGACACCGTTGACCGTCTCGTGGACTCACGCAGTACCCTTTCCATCCTCGAAGAACTCACGCTGGATGTGAAGCTCGCCCTCCTCGGCAGGGCAGGGGAGCCCATCACCTCCATCCACTCCCACGCCATGCCCTTCTACCATGGCGACGACTGGCTCAAGGCCAACTACCCCGAGGTGAAGCGCGTGGTGGAGCCCAGCACCGCCAAAGCTGCCGAAAAAGCCGTCGCCACTCCGGGCGCCGCCGCCATCGGCCCGCGCCAGAATGCCGAGCGTCATGGCCTGCAGATCCTCCATTTTCCCATCGCCGGCGAGGTGCCCAACATCACGCAGTTCTACCTCATCGGCCACATGGCAAACACGCCGGGGCTCGAACACAACCGCACCGCCCTCGTCGTCGAGCTTCCCGACCGCCCCGGTAGCCTGTGCCGTTTCCTGACCCCGCTCAGCGAGAACAGCATCAACATGAAGCGCCTTGAGTCTCGTCCCATTCGCGGCCAGCCGAACAAGTACCGTTTCTACATTGAGATTGAAGGCTCCACCGCCGACCCCCGCGTGCAAAAGGCGCTGAATCAAACCCGCGCCGATGGCGCGACGATCCGCAGCGTGGGCTCTTACTCCGCCGATCTGCGCTTCGAATCCTGACCCACCTTATGAAGAACATCCTCGCCTGCCTGCTGGCCCTTGCCGCCAGCCTTAACGCCGCACCCACCATCTCCAAACGAGCCAGCGAAATCGACCCCCGCGCCAAGGAGCATCCTGAAATCGACTTCGTCTTCACCGACAAAAAGGGCAAGCCGCAGGACCTGCAGAACGCCAGTGTGGACACCAGCGTCAAGCTCCAGGGAAAACTCGTGATCTGGCTCATGGGCCACAGCGCTCCCTTGTTCGAGCGCCTCAACAGCTACGGCCTGCACGCCATCCAGCCGCATTACGCCAACAAGTGGTTCGGCATCATTCCTGCCGCCCGGCGCGATGACGGCAAGACGCTCGGAGACATCCGCCTCGAAGCCTGCACCGGCGAGGACGTCAGCGATGTCGTGAGCATTCCGCAGCCAGACAGCATGATGGAGCGCTCCTTCCAGTTTGTGAAATGGCTCGCCAAAGAGCACCCCGAGGGCAAATGGGGCCAGTTCATCACCGAAGACGGCAAAGGTCTGCGCTGGGACAAGGTCATCGTCTCCGGCGCCTCGCACGGTGCCACCACTTCCGCTCGTTTCGCCAAGCATCAAAAAGTCGACCGCGTCGTCTGTTTCTGCGGCCCGCGCGACAACTACGACAGCTGGCAGTCCCTGCCCTCCGCCACACCGGGGAACCGCATCTTCGGCTTCAGCCACGTCCTCGATGGCGGCTGGTCCGCCGATCACTACTGCCGCTCCTGGGAGATGATGGGGCTGAACCAGTATGGCCCCATCGTGGATGTGGACATCAGCGCCCCGCCTTTTCAAAACACCCGCCGCCTCATCACCAATGCCGATGTGAAAGGCGACGACAAACGCGCCCACAGCTCCGTCACGCCCGGCGGTGCAGCCGTGAAGGACAAGGACGGCAAATTCATCCACGAAGCTGTCTGGCATTATCTCTTCAATCACCCGGTGGATCAAATCGGCTCCCCCACCCCCGCCGATCCCGACTGCGTGAAGGATCAGCGCAAATCATCCCGTTAAATCCCGCCCAACTCCATCCTCCAACCTGCTCCCCTTATGCGTCTCTCGCTCCGTCCTCTCACCATCGCAGCCGTCTTCAGCCTCGGCACCCTTTTGAATGCCGCTGACAATCCCTTCGTCGGCCGCTGGGCTCTCACCATTCCTGGTGGCGGCGCAGGCTGGCTCGGTGTGGAGTCCAAAGACGGCGCTCTCAGCTCCAGCGTGCTCTGGGGCGGCGGCAGCGTGCTGCCAACCGCCAGCACCAAGGTCGAGGGCGATACCCTCATCGTGACCCGCGAGCAGAAGAACAAGGAAGGCAAGCTCGCTGCCATCGAAACGATCACGGCCAAAGCCGAGGGCGAAGTTTTGAAACTCTCCACCTCCAAGAAAAATGCGGAGGGCAAGGAGATCGGCAAGGCCCAGGAGTTCGCCGGCAAGCGCATCGCTGACGTGCCACCGGCTCCGGATCTCTCCAAGGTGAAATATGGCGCACCCATCCAGCTTCTGAACGGCAAGGACCTCACCGGCTGGCGTCTGCTCAAGGAAGGCGTCGACAACGGCTGGAACGTCGTCGATGGCATCCTGCAAAACCGCGTGGTGAAGGCCAAGGACAAGCACTTCGGCAATCTTCGCACCGACGCTGAATTCGAAGACTTCAATCTCAAGACCGAAGTGCGTACGCAGGAAGGCAGCAACAGCGGCATCTACCTCCGCGGCATCTATGAAGTGCAGGTCATGGAAAGCTTCGGCCAGCCTCTGGATTCACACCACATGGGCGCGCTCTACAGCCGCATCACCCCCAGCGTCGCTGCGGAGAAGCCCATTGGCGAATGGCAGACCCTCGACATCACCCTCGTGGACCGCCACCTCACCGTGATCCTCAATGGCAAGACCATCATCGACAATGCCCCCGTGCTCGGCTGCACTGGCGGCGCCATCAGCAGCGACGAATTCAAGCCCGGCCCGATCTATTTGCAAGGAGACCACACCAACGTGGACTACCGCAACATGGTCCTGACTCCAGTGGTGAAGTAAGACCATTCGCCGCTGTCATGGTTGTGGGCGAATCATGAGATTCGTCTCACAACCCCAGCCGCTCTTTCACGGTCTTGATGGCCTTGTGCCGGTTGTCCACCGCCAGCTTTTTGAAGATATGCTCGTTGTGCCGGTTCACCGTGTGCAGCGTGACGTCAAGAATCTGTGCGATCTCGGGGTTGTTCTTGCCCTCGCAGACCCAGTGCATCACTTCAGCCTCACGCTCGGTGAGGCCGAGGCTCTGCAGGCGTTCAATGGAGACCTCCAGTGATTCCACGCGGCCCAGCAAATAGTATCGGTTGTCCCTGCAACGCGCGAGCGAGAGCACGATGCGATGCCCCTCCTGCTCCATTTCCAACGGAGGAAAGATGTTCTCATTTTCTTCGGCAAGCTGCTGCAGCCATTGGCGCACCGTCGGCGGCAGAAAATAATGGAGAGCACCTGGGGCGCGCTCCAGAGTTTTACCGAAGAACCAGTGCGCCGCTTTGTCCCCCTCAAGGATTTCTCCCTGTTCTGTGACGATGAGGAGTTCGCAGGCGGACGAAGAGAGCGGCGCATCGCTCAAGGTCTGAGGCGCAAGCTCCGTGGTCTTGCCCATGATTGAGCTGTGATGCGGAGCAGGCTGTGCCGAGTTGCAGAACATCAGCCGTTGATTGGCGATGCGGATCTCATCCCCGTTCCGCAGCCGGCGGGCGCAGCTCAGGCGCAGCCCATTGACGATGACTCCGTTCCGGCTCCCGAGGTCATTGACCCACCAGTCGTCGTTCAAGTTCATCAGCACCGCGTGGCGTCTTGAAGCCTGCACATTGTTGATGGGAATGTCATTGTCCGAACGACGGCCAATGAAACAGGGACCCACAAGTGTGTGCATCCCTCCGCTCCACTTCAAAAAGGCTGGTTGATCCTTCGTCCCGGCTTTCACTGACATCAGGAGATTTTGCGCAGGAGCATGCGATGTGCAACGCGGGTGAAAAAAAGTTACGTATTGGCAGGTCTGCCAATAGCGCGTTTTTCGGTTCAGTTCGATGCGTGTGCTCGTTCACCCCCGCACTCATGAAAACTGATGTTTTGGAACCCATCAAAACACGCTCGTCGAGGGCGTGTTCTGCATCGGACAGTGCTGCCAAAAGAATTCCCTGCGCTTCCAGCGTGACCAGCACGCAGCGTCCGTTTTGTATGCTCTGCGTTCATTGTCCGAAGTGTCTGGAGAATCCGCACACGGTCAGTTGTGACCTCTGCGCCGGATGCCGCGCATGCTCCATGCACGGCCGGGGCTGCTGAATCCTGAAGAGTTTGTGTCAAGATTGTGGGCGGGTCATCCGTTATAGATCATAGGAAACCATCCCATCCATATGAACACGATCCCTGCACCTCAACGAGGACAGGCGGCCTCGTTTCAGCAAGCCGCCACCGCTCATAACGCCGAAGCGCGTTTCGTCACCCGCAATCTTCACCGCGTCTGGCAGTTCCGGCGCATGAAGGCCACCTTCCTCCGGCCCTTCCGCCAGGCCCTGCGCCCTCTGCTCGTCTGGCTCCGGCAGGAGCACATATTTGTGGAGAGCGGCCAGCATGGCACCCCTCCCGTCGGGCTTCACCTGAAGCAGTTCGGATGGGAAACCATCGCGCTGAGCATCATCCTTGGCCCGCTCGCCTTCATCATGCTGCTGCCAATGCTCATCGTCATCTTCCCTGTCGCCGTGCTCGTCGGCTGCGGTGCTGTCGCGGCATCTGCACTGCAAGCCGACGCTGAGGATGCGGAACATCACACACTGACCTGGCACGCCATGAATTGAGCCTGCCTCAGCCGTTCGTCTTCTGCTTCTTCATCACTCGATACACCAGCCATGCGGCGATGTTGATCACCGCCATGGCAGCGAGGAGTTGTGTAAGCGTCGTCGCAAGACTGTCTTTACCCAGTCCGCTGCCCACGAGGCTGAAGGCCACGTTCAGCGGCAGGTAGCCCAGCAGCGTTCCCAGCAGAAAACGCGTGTGTTTCACGGGCGTCATGCCCAGCAGCACGTTCAAGACCAGTCCCGGCACCATCAGCTGCCTCACCCAGAAAACCCGCAGCACGGAAGGCTTTTTCAGCATTTTTTTGAGCCATGGCCACTTTTCCGCCCGCGATTCCACCGCTCTTCGAAGCCCATGTCGTGATAAGACAAATGCTCCATATGAACCCAAAGTTGATGCCACCAGCGAGAGCACCAGCCCTTCACCAAAGCCAAACACCAGCCCGGCGGCGGCACACAGCGGCAGACGCGGCACCCCCAGCATCACAGTTCCGGCACACGCGATCATGAAGATCGCATGCGCCCCCCAGCCAAATTGGCGCACCATCTCCTTCCAAGTCTGCACATTCGTGATCCACGCCTTCAGACCTGTGAAATGCGCCAGCGCCATGAAAGCCGCCACCAGCAGCACCGCAAACAGCACTTGCCGCGTCTCCTTTCCCAGCGCACGCGAGGTTTCCTGCTCCACCTCGCTCGTGATGGAGACATCAAGCTCTTCAGGCTCTGCTGCGGGCTCGTCCTTGGTCGCCATTATTGCAGCTTCCAAAGTTTCGAGTCACTGCGCACGTAGATCGCCCCGCCGGAAACCGCGGGCGTCGTCAGCACAGTTTCCTTCAGCTCAATCTCCTTCAAGACCTTGCCCTCAGGCGCTTCGGGATCAATCACCTGAAAAATCCCGCGCTCATTCACAATGTAGATCCGCTTGCCAGCCGCCACGGGAGAGCCGCTGAAAGGCCCCTTCATGCGCAGCTTCCACGCCTCATCTCCATTCTTGAGGCTCGCTTTGATCAGCACGCCCGCGCCATTCACCACATAGATGGAATCACCCAGCACCAGCGGACTCGCCGTGCCCGGGTTCAGCTTCTCATTGCGCCACAGCTGCGTCACCGCGCCCTTCTCCGGTGCCAGTGCCGTGATGCCATGAGACACCGCATAAATCGTTTCGCCTGCGCCCACGCTCGAAGGGATCGTGCTCGCCCCGTCGCTGTAATCCCACACCGTCTTTCCCGTCGCCGGTTCCACCGCCAGAATGCCTTTGCTCGACTGCAGGGCCACCGTGTTCTTCCACACCGTCGCGCTCGTCCAGTTCGCCGCCTTCGGTCGCTCCAGCTTCCACTTGTTGCGCCCCGTGGCCACATCCAGCCCCGCCACAAAGGACTCGCTGTCATTCTCGCTCTGCACCACCAGCGTCCCGTCCATCACCACCGGACTCTGCGACATCCCCAGGCTGTTGCTCGCATTCGGATAATCAAACGTCAGCCCGCGCAGCCACAGCAGATTTCCATCGAGGTCAAAGGCAAACAGATCATTCGACGAAAACAGCGCAAACACCCGCTCCCCGTCGCTGCATGGCGTGTTCGCCGCCACACAGGTCTTGTTGTGCGTCATCGTGCGGCCCGTCGTGCGCATCGCACGCTCCCAACGCTTCGTGCCATCCGCCGCATTGAAGCAAAACACATGCAGCGTCTCCTGCCCCGGCCCGCTCGAGCACGTCACAAACACACGGTCTCCCACCACGATCGGTGCCGAAAGCCCGCGCCCCGGCAGATCCGCCGACCATGCCACCTTGAGGTCATCCCCAGGCACCTTGGCCTCCGTGGATACCGCCGTCGCATTCGGCCCGCGAAATTGCAGCCAGTCCGCACGCACCACGCCCGTTGCCAGGCACATCATCAAACACATCGAAATCGTTTTCATGGTCGTCATCACGTTAAAAATCACTTCGCCGCCAGGATCGCCGTCCCGGTCGCATCGCACACACGCAGTTGGAATTCCCACTCCACCGTCCACTGCTCCGTCTGCTCGTTCTGGCAGCACTTCACCAGGATCGTGTTCTTCCCCTTCTTCAGCTGGCACGGCAGCTTGTACTGATCCAGCTTGGCACCACGGTGGTACTCATCACGCGCAAACAGCAGCTCGCCGTTCAGCCACACCTTCCAGCCGTCCTTGCAGCCGATGCGGATCTCCGCCGGACGGTCTTCCGTGCTGAAAAAATCCGTCGCCGCATAACCCACCACGCTCTTCTCCATCCCGAAGGGCTTGTTGAAGTCGATCTTGCCGTACTCATCGGCGCTCGTGAAATCCACCCACTTCGCCTCCTTCGTCTTGCCCTCATAGACCGCATCATACTTCAGCTCCTTCTCAGGCGGATACACCGTGTCAAACCCTGCGCGATCCGCATTGCTGAACGGCGCGATCATCTTCCAGCTCATCAAAAATCCAAAATGCTTCGGCAGGTCCACCTTCTGGTCCAGGGCGCGCAGCTTCTTTGCCAGCACCTTGATCTGGTCCTCATCTCGTGCTCCGCCCAATCCCTTGCCATAGGCCACGATCGCCGCGTCCTTGTCCTTCTTCTCCAGTGCCGCATCACCTGCGGCGATCAGCTTCGCCACCGGATGTCTTCTCAAATCCGAACTCGGGTCCTCCAGCAGCGTCGGTGTCAGTTCTTCCGCCAGTTTCTCGTCTGCCCGGTGAATCAGGTCAAACGCCACCACCCGCGCTCCCGGGTTGTTGTGCGTATCCTTCAAAAACGCCACCAGTGCCTCCACCGGCAGCTTCTTCGCCTTCAGCGCCTCATCCGCGATCACCCCCACCGCCGCCCGCAGCCAGTTTTCCGCCAGCGGATTCGCACCGTTCATCCCCTTCAGCACCTCCGGCAAAGTGGCTGGATCCGCCTTCACGATCTCCTGCCATGCCTTGCCCGCCGCCTCATTTCCCTGGCCTTCTTTCCCCACGGCACGCAGCGCTTCGATGGGTTTCGACAAATCCTCCGCCGCCTGCAAAGACACAGCGGCAAGGGCCAACAAACAGACGAGACTCAATTTCATAGGGTGGAGCAGGCAAGCTTTCACAAAGAACGCCCCGCGCCAAGCTGGAGTTTCGCCACATATCATTCTGCCGGGAGCGCACGCACCTCGATCAGGCGCATTCGCACCGCCCGGCAGGTTTGGGCCTCCAGCGTCACCTCCAGCACCGCGCCCCGGTCCCATTCCGCATCCGGCCCGGGGCCGTCGAAAACAGTATTGCCCAGAGAAAAGGCCACGCTGCCCGCATAGGCGTGCTCCAGTGGCTGAAGGGCATGCGGTCCGCTGCCCGCGATGAGATGCACCCCGCCTTGCAGGAGCTTCACCGCCACCTCGCGCTGCCGCGCCGTCGGTGTCGTCCGGTGTTCTCTGCCCCAGTGCGGCAGGGCGATGACATAATCCGCCTTCACATTCAGCTCCGGTACGCTGGCATCCTCCCGCGAATCATCCAAGGCAAACACCGCAATGCGCTTGCCCTTCACCTCAAAGACTTTCACCTGCGAACCGATGGTAGCGATGCCCTCAGCCTGCAAAGCCGACTGCGTGGCCACCCGGCCCTCCGGACCCAAATCCAGCGCATGATTGTTTTCCACGCTCACACCATCTATCCCACCTTCCCGCAGCAGGCGCACACACTTCGGCGGCGCGATCAATTGCAGGCGGTCCCTCGGCTGCTCCGTGCCGATCACGCATTCCAGATTTCCCAGCGCCAGATCTGCCCGCTTCAAAATCGGAGCCACATTTTTCAGCGGATCCGCATGATCAGCGACGCTGCGCCCGAGCATCAAATCTCCGCAAATCGCAATGCGTATGACCTCTTCCGGCTCCTGGATCGTCATCAGCACCGGCTCAGCTCGTTTTTGACGCAGCTTCCCGAACGGCAGGATTTCTGGCCGCCCTTCTAGCTGGTGCACACACAAGTCCGCGTCGTCCAGCTGTCCCACTGGCGGACGGTCATCCCACAAAGCTGCGAGATGAGACCCAAAGTGCAGCAGCAGAGGCGTCTCACGTGAATCGCAGCGCGTCAAAAACGGCTTCACATCCGCCGGACTGCCCCACGGCAGCAGCCACCCCTCCGCTCGCAGCGCCGCCGTGATGAAGTTCGCACAATCTGCCCCATAACAAGCCTCCGCTCCCGTGTGTGCGCCACGAACGAGCAGTCGTGAATCAAACACATACGGCAGCCCAAACTGACGGCTCCACTCCGCCCGCCCCCCCGTGGTCCCCGGTTTGCTCAGGCGCACGATCTCTGCAGGCGTGCGCGTGCTCTCACCATCCCGGATGATTTCCGCATAAACCTCAAACGTGCCGCAATCAGCGCCACCTGTAAGCTGTTCGAGCGAAAGACTCCCCAGCGCAGGACCTTCCGCCAAAAGCCGCCGCTTCTGCCAGATCCAGCGTGGTGCCTTCACGGCAAAGCCCAGATTCGCATCACTGATCCGGTAGCTCGCTTCCGCAGCTTCCAGAGCCCACCAGCGCACCCTCGAACCGGTCGGCGGCGGCACCAGTTCCAGGCTGGCCTTGGGATCGAACTCCATCTCCCACGTGCTCTTCGTCGTCCTCAGCTTTCCCGGCACTTCAATCCGGTGCTGAAACGGAGTTCCCGCCCACTCCGCCAGCAGTTCCTCCGCTTGCGTATGCCGCCATTTTTGCAGCAGCACGCTGCGCAGCTCCGGACCCGCCTTCTTCACATCAAACACCGGCAATCTTTTCCCCTGCCTCTCCAGCAGCCGCGCCATCAGCGAGCGATCCGGCCCCGTCTTCGCAAACGGATCAAAATGCACCTCCGCATTCGGAATCCGCCACGCCGAATCCAGTGCCAGCGTCGTCAGCCGCTCCGCCTGTGCCGCATTCCGCAGATAGGGCGATGAAATCGCAAAGCTCAGGCTGCGCAGCGCGCGCATCCGCAGCAGCAGATCCATCACACCCTCCACTTGCCCTTCCAGTTCCGCATCCGCACTCTTGGCAAAGTAGTCCAGATCCACGCTCGCCACCACTGGCTTCGTCTCCGGCCAGGTCTGCGCTTCTCGCGCAAAGCCTTCAAGGCTCATCACCCGATACCTCGGTCCCAGTGCTCCCGCTTCGCGTGGCAGCGCCTCCTCATGCGCATCCAGATATTCCCGCGCATCCGTTTCCATCGCCACGCGCTCCGCTTCGCTCAGCCGTGCCGCGGGAATCCAGATCACCTCCGCGATCGGCGCAGGCATCAGCGGCTCAATCCAGTTGTAGCATTGGATTTTCCCCGCCCGCCGCCACTCCTTCAGCATCTCCCCACGCTGCTTCACCGTCGGCCCACGTCGGATCGCCTTGCGGATCTCATCCGAGTTCGCCATGCCATTTGCATCACAATGCGCATCAATCAAAACCAGCGTATGCGCCTTCCGCAGCGGCAGCGTCTCCACCAGATGGTAGAAAGCACCAGCATGCGACTCTTCAATATGAACCGGCAGCGTCTGCGCCAGTGCTTGGCTGGCGAGGAGGCAGAGGATACACCACGCCTTCATCGCACGGGCCCAATCTTCGGAGCTTTATCCAATGGAACCAGAAGATCGATGTCAGACATGGCCGTGTCCTTGTAGGTGGAACCTGGATAGATGGCTGCGATCACCATTTTGATCGTCTTCACCAACGTGGCGGGCTTGGGGAGATCAAACCAGAAATGTTCATCGGCAAGATACTCATCCGGAATCTCAACATCGAAAGGCTTGCCATCATTGACACTGACTTTGAGCATCATCACGCGGTTGTTCGCCGCGTAAAGCTCACGTGATTTGGCATAGCCGTTCACGATTCCCACGCGGCTCACCTTGGCGGGTTTGTTCAACCTCAGTGTGATGGACTCCCCCACACCATCGCTTTCCTGCCCTTCGACCCAGGCGGTTGCACGGTCCCAATCCGCCACATTTTCCGCCTGATGCTCAGTGCCGTCCGGCTCCTTCAAAACCGAGGATGCCGAGGCGGTGAAATCGGCATACCGCATCCACCGGCCTCCTTTGTGAGATCCGTCGTCATTTGTGCCACCTTCGACAACATAACCGCCATTGTAACCTCCCAAACCCGGCCGTGTTTCAATCACAAGATCGTCCTCCAATGTGGGCTCAAAGTCGCTGAAAGACCACTTCCAGGTGCCGTTCTCTCCCACAAAACGCTTTGGATGATTGAACCGCACCTGAGTTGGATCCACAGCGGTCGCATTGACGATCACGGTGCCTTGCTTGATGGGACCTGCCCATAAAGCGGCGGCGGAGAAGGCATAGGTCAGACTTGGCGCGGCGCGGCTCCACGTCTCAGAGACCGAATAAAAAGAGATGTGATAAGGGTTCCGGTAGCGGACTTGGATGTGTCTTGTCTGGCCTGCGCTGAAAGTTATTTTGACCACGTGCCAGGATTCGATCTTGCGGCCTGAGTGGCCAGGGACTCCAGCCTCGTCTTCACGAAGTGTCGCGGCAATTGTCTTGCCGTCAGCGAGCAAAGAAAACTCTTCCAGCATCTTTGCTTTTGGTGGCGTCTTCGGCGGAGGTGCAAACAGGTTGACCTCGTCAAAGACCGCCGGAAACCCGCATTCCACCGTCACCTTCTTCCCCGGATTATGCAGCACGTACTCAATCCGGATGTCGGCATGCTCGATGTGCAGATTGATCTCCAGCAGCTCGGACAGCATCTCTACCTGCTCCACGCCGATCGGCTGAAAAGCCGACGTCGAAACGACGCCCTTCGAATATCCACCCCCATTGGCATGCATCGCAGTCGCGACAACCAACAGGCCGAATACCAGGGTAAAAAGGAATCTCATCATGGATGGGGATAATACCCCCCGACCCGCTTTGCCAAGCCCTCATTTTATCTGCCGACACTCTACCTCCCCGCCTGCGCCCTCGACACTGGGCAAAGCCTCGCCACAGTGCGCGCCCCCTTTCCCCCATGCTCTCCGTTTCCAATGTCAGCAAAACCTACGCCGGCCGCACTTTGTTCAGCCAGGTGTCGTTTCACATCAACCGTGGCGAAAAAATCGGCCTGATCGGCCCCAATGGCGCCGGCAAATCCACGCTCTTCTCCCTCTTGCTGCGCGACACCGTCCCGGACGACGGCCAGGTCGTCATGGAGCGCGGCATCACCTTTGGCTTCCTGCCGCAGGAAAGCGCCCCGATTGATGACGTCACCGTGCTGGAGCTCGCCACCGGTCACTTGGAAGAGCATCAACGCTGGGAGATCGAGCCCAAGGCCAAGCGCATCCTCAGCGGTCTTGCCTTCCGTGAGTCCGACTTCGAGCGCAATGCCCGCACCCTCAGCGGTGGCTGGGTCATGCGTGCCCACCTTGCCCGACTTCTCGTCCAGGAGCCCGACCTCCTCCTGCTCGACGAACCGACGAACCATCTCGACCTCGAATCCCTCATCTGGTTCCAAAACTACCTTCAGAGCTATCCGGGCGCCATCCTCATGATTTCGCATGACCGCGAATTTCTCAATGCCCTGTGCGACAGCATCCTCGAAGTCGCCCACAGCAAGATCACCCGCTACACCGGCAACTACGACGACTACACCCGCGAAAAAGCCGCCCGCATGGAGCAGCTCCAGGGCGCCTATGACAATCAGCAGCGCGAGCTCGCCAAGATGCAGGCCTGGGTGGACAAGTTCAAAGCCAAGGCCAACTTCGCCTCCCGCGCTCAGGACAAGGCCAAGATGATCGACCGCATCGAAAAAGTCGATGCCCCCGTCGCCGATGCCAAGACCGTCAAGTTCCGCTTCCCGCAGCCACCCCGCAGCGGTCAGCGCGTCATCCGCGTGAAGGATGTCGATTTCGCTTACGGCGAGACCCCCGTTTACACCGGCCTCGATCTCGAGGTCGAACGCGGCCAGCGCACCGTCCTCGTCGGGCCCAACGGCGCCGGCAAATCCACCCTGCTCAAACTCCTCGCCGGAGCCCTCAAGCCCCAGTCCGGCACCTACGAGCTCGGCCACAACGTCAAGCTCGGCTACTTCGCCCAGTACCGTGGCGATGTGCTCAACATGAAACACACCGTGCTGCAGTCGGCCATGGACCTCCCCAGCCGCCCCGGTGAAAACATGACCCGCACCCTCCTCGGCTCCTTCCTCTTCCACGGCGATGACGTCTTCAAGCCCGTCGGTGTTCTCAGCGGGGGTGAAAAATCCCGCCTCGTCCTCGTCCGCCTCCTGCTCGATCCGCCCAACTTCCTCCTCATGGACGAGCCCACCACCCATCTCGACATGGGCAGCATCGATGCCCTCATCGGCGCGCTCGATCAGTACGAAGGCACCCTCGTCTTCATCAGCCATGACGTGCACTTCATCCGTCAGATGGCCAAGCACGTCCTCCATGTCAGCGCCGGCGTCATCACTCCCTACGCAGGCGACTACCAGTACTACCTCGACAAGTCCAAGGCCGGCTCCGCCCGTGAAGCCCTCACCGCGACCCTGCACAACGCCCAGCCCACCACATTCAACAGCGCCCCCACGGCAAAAGAGCCGCCGAAAAGCAAGCAGCAGCGCCGCCTCGAAGCCGACGCCCGCAATGCCTACAGCAAGGCCAAGAAAGAGCTCGATCTGCGTATCTTCAAAATCGAGCAGGAGCTCACCACCCTCGACAAGCGCAAGCACGAGATCGTCCAGATGCTCCAGGAAGAAGCCACCTATGCAGACGCCGCCCAGTTCCGCGTCCTCAGCGCCGAACTCGAAGCCGTCGAAACCAAGATCCCCAAATTCACCAGCGACTGGGAAAAAGCCACGGAGGAGCTGGAGAAATTGGTGCCGGTTGACACAAAATAGTCACGCAGGAGAGGCAGCCCGCTGAAAACGGTTGCATGCAGACAGGGGCTGTGTTTACCCGGCTGGGTGAACTTATCATCCCATGAGCTCTGTTTGCGGCTTGATACGGTGCGCGTCCTGCTGCCGCTGCTGCTGTTGTCGTTCAGCCTTGTGGCCTGCTCAGATCAGAGAGAGGTCTTGATCCGCCGTCCGATTCCCGGCGGAGGCGGCTACTGGGTGGAAAAGATCGTGGTCAAAAAACAGCCTCCTCCCCGCGACCGCGGATCTTCCCGGCTTCAATCCCTCGCCTTTGATCAGGGGCAGTGGCATGGAGACCACCTCGTCGGCTCCCCGCGCATGGTGATCTCTCTGGGCGAGCAAAAAGTGTACTTCTACAAGGGCGGCCAGCTTGCCGGCACCTCGCCCATTTCGTCTGGGCGCGAAGGCATGGCCACCAGAGCTGGCAGTTTCTCCGTCACGGAAAAAGACATGCATCATGCCTCCTCCTTGTTCGGAGACTACGTCAGCCGGGACGGCACCGTCTTGAAGCGTGAGATCGACGTGCGCAAAGACCCTCGTCCGCCCGGTGCCTTGTTTGACGCCGCTAAAATGCCTTACTTCATGCGCATCACCGGTGCCACCGGCATGCACGAAGGCTATCTCCCCGGCTACCCCGCCTCTCACGGCTGCATCCGCCTTCCACACCGCATGGCCGAGATTTTCTACCACGAGTCCTCCGTGGGCACGCCTGTGAAGATCGTGCCTTGAAGTCTGCGGCAAAGTTCAGATCACAGTGCTGATCTGCTCGTCCTGGCTCAGCGAAACCAGTCTCTCAAAGTCCACTTGGTGCGCCTGGTCTTCGACATTCTTCCGCATCACTTCCAGTCCTGCTTTGAATGAATCCGGCACTGCGGACAGGTCCAGAGTCCGGTGGTAGTGGATGTAGATCACCGCTTCACGCAAAAGGAAAAAGTGCTTGAGCTGGAATGCGTCAATGGCTGCCAGCGGACCGGCCTTGGCATATCCTCTCCATAGCCCCGCCCACAGTGGCGCGATGCGGTCATTCAATCCGTCATCGGCGAACTGGTTGAGCATCCTGCAATAGATCGAGTCATACAGGATGGTCGCAAAGTCCTGCGCAAAGTGCCCGTGCTCGCAGTTGTCGAAGTCAAAGATCCACAGATTGTCCCCATCCAGAAAGCAATTCCCCAGACAGGCGTCAGCATGTACGAGCCCGTAACTATCAGGAGTGACCGGCAGCCACCGCAGCTTCTCCATCAGCTCCGTCAGACGTTCCACAAAGGCTGGCGACAGACGTCCGCACAGCTCCGCCATATCCTGCCGCAGCAGCCGTGACTCCTGCCAATGAGGTCGCGCCTGCGCTGCATGATCTGCAGGCAGGTGCAGCGCGTGGCGGTGCAGCTCAGCCAGCATTTCGCCCAGCTTCTCATAGACCGGCGGTGCAATGTCCTCCGGCGTGATCTTGCGCCCCGGCGCATGCTCAAAGCACGTCACGACGTGGTCATCACCGTCAAGGGAGAGCGCCACGCAGTCCTCGCCGTCGAGTGCAGGCACCGGACTGCAAACATTCACGCCGCGCGCCGCCAAAAACTCGACAAAAGCCAGCTCTGCCTCCACATCCTGACGGGTGCGGTGTCTTCCCTTTGAGACACGGAGGATGGACTTTGCCCCGTCGTGTCGGACCAGATAAACATGATTCTGGCTACTGCGCAGAAACTCAAAATCCCCTGGCGCAAACCCATAGGGCCTCGCCAGCAGCGCCAGATGTTCGTCCAGAATCATGTCAGAAACTTGTGGGCACTCGGCCATGGCTGTTCGTTGTCAAGTTTTCACCAAATCAGCCACCCTCCCTGCCGAGAGCCCTGCACCGGTGCAAAACATCGGCTGGTTTTGCAATGGCTCCTGGCTTGAGCCCGGGTTTTAATCGCAGTGAATGAAAAACCTTGCGGGTGATGAGTGTGCTTTTCGAAGGTCCGACGAGCTGGACGCACGAGTGCTTGCCTACGTCTCGGCCAAGAAGCGTTTCCTCATTCGTGGCTTCTCGCTCTCCTTCGCACTCGTGGCGGGCTCCATTCCCACGCACTGGCTTTGCCCGGCCTCCACGCCGCCCGTTTCAGGAATTCTGGCCGCCCTCGGGGTGGGAAGCTTCTTTGGCACCTGTCTCGGGGCCTTTCGCCTGAAGCGGGTACGCTGCCCCTCCTGCGGGAAAAACACAGAGCTCAGAGGGCGCCACACAGGCCAGGGTGGCGACGAAGAGGTCATCGCCATCTGCCGGGCGTGCAAAGTTCAGTCTCCCACTGGGATGGTCATCTCCGGCTGAGTGACGCAGAACCCACGATCACCGCCTCGATCCGATATCCATCCGGATCAATGACAAACGCCGCATAATAGTCCGGCCCATACTCCGGATGCAGCCCCGCCCCACCATTGTCCATGCCACCCTGCGCCAGCGCTGCTGCATAAAACGCCGCCACCGCCTCCCGTGAAGGCGCGGCAAACGCCACATGAAACCCATCCCCCGGCACGCATGCATTTTCCGGTCTCAGCTTCAGCGCAAACACATCCGTGCCCGGTTCCGTCCCATACCCCACAAACGTCTCATCCTCCCACACCCGCCCATACCCCAGCGGAGCCAGCACCGCGTCATAGAAGGCGGCTGAGCGCGCGATGTCAGTGACGGCAAAGGAGAGGTGGTGCAGCATGATTCTTTCTCCCAAACTCACCCCGCTTTTAGGCCACCGTACAAATCTGCACTCCCTGCTTCAGTGAGGCCAGCTTGTCCGCGCGTTTGGGGATAAACTCCTGGCCCAGATAGCCCGTGTAACCCGTCGCCTGGATCGACTTGATGATCGCCGGGTAGTTCAGCTCCTGCGTCTCATCAATCTCCGCACGTCCCGGTACGCCGCCCGTGTGATAATGCGCAAAGTACTCATGATCCCGCTGGATCGTCGCGATCACATCGCCCTCCATGATCTGCATGTGGTAGATGTCATAGAGCAGCTTGAAGCGCGGCGAGCCGATCTTTTTGCACAAAGCCACGCCCCAGGCGCTGTGGTCGCACATGTAGTCCGGGTGGTTCACCTTGCTGTTGAGGAGCTCCATCACCAGCGTCACGCCCAGCTTCTCGCACAGCGGCATCAGCCGTGTCAGGCCCTTGGCGCAGTTCTCCAGGCCCTGCGCCTCATCCATCCCGTCGCGGTTTCCGCTGAAGCAGATCACCTGCTTGAATCCCGCCTCCGCGCTCGTCTTGAGCAGCGGCTCGTAGGCCTGCACCAGCAGGTCATGATGCTCCATGCGGTTCCAGCCTTTCGGGATAGGCCCCAGCTTCACGCCGCCGGGCGCTTCGATCGTCGGATAGCTCACCATCGCGCAGTGCAGCCCATGCTTCTTCACCGTCGCAAAATCCTCCGGATTCAGCAGCTCCACCGACTCCAGCCCGATCTCCTTCGCCGCGATGCAAAAATCCTCCAGCGGGATCTGCTTGTAACACCACTTGCACACCGAGTGCTTCACCTTGCCTGCACCAGCCGCTGCCTTGTCAGCCGCTTCAATCTGCGTCCGCAGCATCGCCGCGATCGCACTGACACTGGCAAGAGTTCCGAACTGGCGGCGGGAAAGGTGGTTTGGAGTCATTCCCAAATCCTACACGGATGCCGCGTGGGATTCCAAGCAGAGAATGCCTCAAAACATCAGCGCACCAGACTCCAAGCGCTCGAGTTGCTTCATCTGGTTCATCACCTCAGCGAGATCCTCGGCTTTGAACCCATAGGTATCGGGTAGATACCATGTGGGCGGAGTCACCGAAGCGGATCGGTGATAAGAAGGGAGTGTTGAAAGAACCCTGAACACACCACCCACATGGCCAAGCAAACTACCAAGAGCATCGCGACAAACAAGAGCCT
>JAFLEI010000090.1 GCA_017301975.1 Verrucomicrobiota bacterium | reverse complement strand
CCTTGTGGCTCTGCTCCTTGGACAGGATCGCCTGGTTCTCGCGTTTCAGGCGGGCGATTTCGAGGCCCATGGTTTGGAGGGCTTCGAGGAGGCCGGAGGTGCGGTCCTGGAGGCGCTCCTGCAGCTCGTGAATGGTGGCGTCTCGGTCGTCGAGCTGCTCTTGAAGGGAGGGAGTGGTGGTGTTCATGGAATTAAGGATGGAACGGGGCAAGGGTTTCTTTGGGCGTGATGACCCAGGCGTGGGTGAAGTGGTAGCCGGTGGCTCCTTTGATCAGGGGGACGATCTGAGTGGGAGCGATTTGAAGCCAGTCCTGGACGCGCACTGGAAACTTGGGGTCAAATGCCGGGTCCATGATGGTGTGTCCCTTGCAGGCGATGTAGTGCGTGCGGCTGTACCGTGCGCCTGCTGGTACGCCAGCGTCCATCCACGACCCTTCCCACTGCACGCGGAGTACGGAGCCTTGGTTGATGTTGTCGAGGGCGAGGATTTGTTCAGGGCTGTCGTAGCCCCTTTCTTTGAGGAGAAAGCGGTCAAAGTGGAATTTCAGAGCGGTGAGAGTCTGGCTGATCATGGTCGGGTTCATCCAGCCTTTGAGCGGCACGCCGGCGGTGCGAATCTCTTCCAAGGGGCAGCCTGAGGCTGCGGCAATGGAAAAGTGGCCGCAGCGGGCTTTCCAGTCGTTGTGTGCCGCTTCCGCTTGGGCGGGTGTGTAGGGGAGGATCATGAGGTGGTGCTAGATCTGAGTTAATTTTTCAAAGGGGACGGGGTAACGCTTGCCGCGCGAAGTCTGCACGATCGCAAGCCGGGCTCCGCGACTGACAATTCGGACTTCCACGTCTTTAGGACCCAAGTCGTACTCCAGAGGTGTTCCTGCCCAAAGCAGGCGGCGCGTGTGGTGGATATGGGTGGCAAGGTTCTTCATGATTTGGTGGCTGTTTGGAGAGGTTGAAAGGGTTCCAATTCCTCCAGCGCTTTTTTGATGGCGATGGACATGCAGCCTGGCTGGTGGCGGAGGATGTGGATGGCTCGCTCAATCGCCATTTCCATGCCCCTGCGGATGAGTTGGCTGTCGTGGAGGGCTTGGTCCTGCTCCGGGGTGCTCATGGGCAAGTAGGAATTTTGAAATGCTGGGGCAGGGGACGATAGACGAGGGCGATGCCGGGGACGGCCATGCGGCGGACGGGGATGAACAGGTATTCCAGCGGCACTCCGTTTTGGTAAATTTGGTTGAAGGCGGCGCACTTTGATCCGGGGCCTAAAATGTAGTCCGTGACTAAGTGGTGCTGATATGCGGAAACGGCGTCCGGGCCCCAAAGCCAGTGAGAAGGACGGGCACCTGAGAACATGATGCGATTCCGAGTCTCATGACAGATTTGTTGAAACAGGGAGAAAGGCGAGGTCATGGCAGTTTCAGAAGGGCACTGAGTTTCTGGCCGATTTTGGGACGCGAGGTGAAGGTGACGGTGAGAGTTTTTTCATACCCTCCCATGCGATCGTTGATTTCAACCTGTAGGTCGGTGGCGGTTTTTGCGGCGATGTCCCTGAAGGCCTGAGAGCGCAGCACAGCGACCCACTGCTCTGGCCGGTCGATTTGGGGACAGATTTGGAAGTGGTTGCACAGACGTGCGATCTCGGATTTTGCGTCAGGGCTGAGTTCAAAATCGCCGAGGTCAAAGGTGAACGTGTAACGGCGCGGCCGCAGGTCGGGCGGCAGCGGTTTGAGACGCTTACGGGGTGGGGCGGCGTGGAAGGTGGGCATGGGGTTCAGAAAGGGATGTCGTCGAAGGTGTGGAGGAGATTGAAGACGAAGCGCTGCCAGCGGTAGCGGAGGTGCCGCAGGCTGAGTGTTTGAAGGAGGCTGGCGAGGGCGAGGAGGGGGCGTAGCGGGTGGAATGAGTAGGTGGGGCCGGAACGCATTTCCTGCAGCAGGCGCTTCCATGAGCGGGCATGGCCGAAGAAGATGAGGTAGATCCAGAGCATGGCCTCGCGACTGGCGGCTTCACTGCGAGGGCGGTGGGTGATGCGGTGACGCAGCACCTGGACGGCGCCGGTGCTGAGTTCCTGGAACTCCGCCTTTGACTCGATTTTGTATGACGGGCGATGGAATATCAGGCCTTCGACGTCGAAACGTGCCAGGGCGGTGCGGGTGATGTGATGAACGCCTTCGTGACAGTAGCCGCATTCGCCTTCCTCGGTGTAGCCGTCTGTGCAGCGCCAGCATGGGGCGCGGACCTCCTGGACGTCGTAGCCGTCCAGGAGGCCAAAATGCCAGCACAGCTTGTCTTTGAGCGGGTACCAGCGTTGGCGGCAGGGATTGCTGTTGGCCACGCGCATGAGGTGAGCCAGCAGGGCACGCCGCAGGGAGGGTGCCTGCTGCTCGTGGATGGTGGGAGGGTGGAGAGTCATGCCTTTGGTGGGGATCAGGATTCGATGGGAATGGGCAGGCCAATGCACTGGATGTAGTTCTGCATGAGAAACTGGAGGGTGTAGGCGGTGTATTCCTCGTTGGCGAAGTCGGGCTTCATGCCAATGCTGTCCATGATGGCATAGGTGGCATGGAGGCATTCATGAGCGCAGAGGGAGAACACGAGCGGGGCGTCTGCGCGGCTGGGAATGCACAGCCAAATAATGATGAGGCGGCGTTTGTTGAACGTAAAACAATGGGCTTTGCCGGTGGCTTTCAGAGTGAAGTGGTCCTCCGGCGGGAGTTTGTAGTGTCGGTTGACCCAGTCCTGGCATTGCTTGACGCTGCCTTGGGTGATGGCGATGTGGAACTGCGAGGTGGGCTCGTAGATGTCGATGCAGGAGGCTTCCTCTTCGTTTTCGAGAACGAAAAGGCGGGATTCCGCTTGGCGATCCGGATCGTAAATACCCCAGGCGTTTGTGACAGAAAAGGGCAGGCCGGTGCTGGGCGGAAAGGTGATGAGGGGAGAGGTGTCCATGGTGTTACAGGGCGGTGAGTTCGTTGTAGGCTTCCAAGGCGGCTTTGAGGTCGCGCTCGGTCTGGATGAGGGCGGTGTTGGTGGGGATGTCGCGGGCCAGTTTTTCGAGGTCGAGGACGCGGGAGCGGGCGGTCTGGGCCTCGGTGGTGGCTTTCTCCAGGCGCATCTTCATGGTTTCGAGGTTCAGCTCGGCGCTTTTCTGAGCCTCACGGGCGTTGTCGAGGTCGTAGGAAAGCTGGGCGCGGAATTCCTTGACCTTCGATTCCTCGGCTTCGAGTTCGGCACAACGGGCGCGCAAGGCCTGTACGGTGGCCTTGAGCTGCTCGAACTGGCTGGGCTCGGGTTTTGTCGAGTCAACGGAGACGGTCGTGGTATTGGCGGCTTCGAGGAGGGCTGCGCCTGCGGGGGTGATGGTGTAGGTGCCGTTGTGGGTGCTGAGGTAGCCGGCGGCGACGGTGGCCTCGATGATAGCGGTCTGGCCGTCGAAGAAGCCCTTGGCGCGGATCTCGGCCGTGGCGCGGGTGATGGTGCCGCCACAGACGCGCACGTCGCTGAGGAAGACAGCGTAGGCGAGTTCGTCGAACTCGGGGGCCGGTGGGTTTTTCGGGGCTGGAGCCGGGGTGCGTGGGAGGGGCTCGGGGGAAAGGGTGAAAGCGCCTCGATCGAGGCGGGCGCGGAGCAGGTCGCAATTGGCCTTGGTGGTGGAGATGATCACCTCCGCGATGTCGTTGCGGGGATCGTCCCCGACGGCGACGACTGAGACGCTGGTGGGATTATCGAAGGAACTCGGCTTGCGGGTGATGGAGTTGGCAAGCAGGTTTTTGCGGTGTCGGACGCTGGCCTCCTTCTGGTAGACGAGGGTGATTTTGCTGCCGATGCCGCAATCGGTGCAGAGAGAGCCGATGAGTTCGTTGAGAGTGCGGGAGGCGCGGGTGGTGAGCCAGTTGGG
>JAFLEI010000089.1 GCA_017301975.1 Verrucomicrobiota bacterium | reverse complement strand
ACAACACACCCCCAAACACTAGGCGAAAAAACTCGCCGTAGTCTCCCCCAAAAAAAGGAACACGAAGAAAAACAACAACTCACCTTTGACAATGCCCTCATAGCAGGTCGGCCGTGTTTGGCGCCGAGAGTGCCCCATCTTCCACCGCCGCCTTCGCCAAACCGCCCGACTGCGAGGACGTTCGTACGCCATGGCGCCAGCCGTACGCTGACCCGCCCCGAGGCCGCTGGCACGCTCCGCCCGCAAGGTGTCTGCCCCACGCTCGCAGACGGGCGGGCTTCGCCACGACCGTCCTACGAACGTTGCGCGGCGCTCCGGGCCGTAGGTCGGCCGTGTTTGGCGTCGAGAGTGCCCCATCTTCCACCGTCGCCTTCGCCAAACCGCCCGACTGCGAGGACGTTCGTACGCCATGGCGCCAGCCGTACGCTGCCCCGACCCGAGGCCGCTGGCACGCTCCGCCCGCAAGGTGTCTGCCCCACGCTCGCAGACGGGCGGGCTTCGCCACGACCGTCCTACGAACGTTGCGCGGCGCTCCGGGCCGTAGGTCGGTCGTGTTTGGCGCCGAGAGTGCCCCATCTTCCACCGCCGCCTTCGCCAAACCGCCCGACTGCGAGGACGTTCGTACGCCATGGCGCCAGCCGTACGCTGACCCGCCCCGGGGCCGCTGGCACGCTCCACCCGCGAGGTGTTTACCGTACGCTGACAGACGGGCGGGCTGTCGCCACGACCGTCCTACGGCCCAGCAGCTCCGCAGCCCGACTGCGAGGACGTTCGTACGCCATGGAACCAGCCGTTCGTGTCTACGTTCCGGCTCTACCCATTCACCACGTCCCGCTGCGTCTCCACCCAGCGCACCGCCTGGCGGATCATTTCCGCGCTCGTGACAAAGCCCATTTTATCTTTGATGTGATCCCGGTGGACTGAAACGGTCTTGGGGCTCAGGTGGAGCTGCGCGGCGATCTCCTTGGCCGTCTGCCCCTGGCCAAACAGCTCGAACACCTGAAACTCGCGGTCGCTCAGCTTCGTCAGCGGAGATTCGCTGGAGCCACGCGGGCGGGGAGTGGCAAAGGAGGCCGCGAGGTGCGCGGCCAGGCGCTCGCTCACATACACGCCGCCATCGAGCACTTTGTGGATGGCGTCCATCAGCGCATTGCCGGGGCTGTCCTTGCCCACGTAGCCGCTGGCTCCGGCACGCAGGGCGCGTGCGGCGCACAGCATCTCATCGTGCATGGAGCTGACGATGATCTTCAGGCCGGGATGCAGGGCCACGAGGTCTTTGATCAGCTCCAGGCCGCCGCGCCCCGGCATGTTGAGATCCGTGATGAGGAGGTCCGGCTTCTCCTTCGTCACCAGCGTCAGGGCCTCGGATTCATTCGCCGCCGTGCCGCAGATTTCGAAACAGGGATAGGCCTGGAGCATGAAGCGGTAGCCATTGATCACGGCCGGATGATCATCCACCAGCACGAGGCGGTAGATTTTGGTGCAGGTATTGTCAGGCGTCATAAGGTGTGGGGGATGTACACGGCGATCCGGGTGCCTCCTGCAGGCGGAGCCCCGTGCTCCATCCTGCCACCCATCACTTCCGTGCGATGCTGCATGATCCGAAACCCGATGCCGCCGCCGTCTGCGGGCGTTTCGGGCAGGCCGCAGCCGTCATCATCAATCTCGAGAACCAGCGAGTCGCCGCGGCATTCCAGGCCGATGCGGATCTCTCCGGAGTCCGCATGCTTCAGGGCATTGTTCACCGCCTCCTGGGCGATCCTGTAAAGATTGCAGGCCGTGGCCTCGCTGATCTCCGTGATGTGCGCCGGGCACTCAAACACGCAGCGCAGGCCGGAGCTGCGCGTGGTGGTGTCTGCCAGCGCCTGCAGGGCGTGCTCCAGCCCCTGGTCCCACAGCGGCACGGGGGCCAGCCCGTGCGAGAGGCCGCGCACCTCCGCCAGGGCCTCACGCAGGCTCTGGCTGGCATGCTGCGCGTGCGCGGCAAAGGCGGGGGCCTTGCTCTGCAGCTCATCGTGCAGGCCATTGATGGCCATCAGCACGGCGGTGAGCTGCTGGCCGATGCCATCGTGAAGCTCATGCCCGATGCGCCGGCGCTCGTTCTCCGCCGAATCGATCACCGCGCGCTCCAGCTCGGAGCGTTCGCGCTCGCGGTCGGCCAGCCGCTGCGTCATCTTGCGGAAGGCCTGGGAAAGCTCGTGCACCTCATCCCCGCCTTTCACGGGCTCGATGCCGATGGTGCGGCCTTCGCCGAATTCGCGCACGGAGCGTGCCAGCCGCTCCAGCCGCCGCGCCACGCCAAAGTGCAGGGTGGCCCAGAGGCAGAGGCACATCAAAGCGATCACCGCCGCCGACCACGCCACTCTCTGGCGTGCGTCCTGATGCGCATGCGCCACGGCATTGGCACGATCATACACGAGCAGCAGCTTTTCCCGGCCCTGGGGGGTGATCTCCAGCGGAAACGCGGCGAGCACGATCACATCGTCCCCGTCCAGCGTGGGGGATTCCAGGAGCTTGCCCGGGGTGTCCTTGGCGCGCTTCCAGGCGGTGGCCGCAGGGGTGTCTTCCGCCGCATGGCCCTCCCACTGGGCGGAGGTGCTCGCCAGCACCTTGCCGTGCTCATCCACCACGGCGGCCAGGCTCAGCCACGGCTCATGCTTCCAGTCAGAAAGGGCATCGCTCAGGGCCGTGATCTCGCCCCGTGCCAGGTGCTGCCGGGCCAGGGCGGTCAGGCGGATGCCGGTGGCCTCCGCCTGCGTGGTCACATCATTGAAATCGCGCTCCAGGTCATTGGCCAGATCCAGCTCATAATCCAGCCACGTGGAGACCAGCCCGAGGATGAGCAGCAGCACGGGGATCAAAAAACGAAGTGGGGGCGGAAAGGTCACTGCGGAGGGTGCTTTGTTCTCCCATCGATGCGTGGACGACGGCGCAGCAGCCATCACCTCCGGGCGCCCGGCGCGGTGATGTCATGCCTGGACGACGGGTTTGAGCGAGGGGTTTTCATGGTCGCCACTATGTTCAAGAAACAGGCGGGCCTTCACAATCACCCCAGCAGGCTATTTCCACGGGTGGCCGCACAGGGGGGCGGGCCTCCGGTGAGGCGCTCTGGCACGGCAAAAATCACCGGCTAACAAGGTCGAAATGAATGCGCTGGGTTAGAAAGCGCTTTCGAAGGACGTTTGCCCTTTCCCTTTGACCTCAACGCCGGTCGGAGCCAAAGAATCCCCCCCCGTTGATGTTAGAGAAAAAAATCAGGCTAGAGCACACCCACCGAATCTTGTTCACGAGAGAAGTTTTCGCGCCTCGGAACCACACCATTCGGGATCTCCTTCACCTCGACCAGCCGCACAAGCTCCCCCGCGTGCTCGTGTTTGTGGACGAAGCCGTCGCCACCGCGAACCGGGACCTGATTGACGACATCATGGCCTACGGCCACGTGCATGCGGACACCTTCACCCTGGTGGACGATCCCATCGTCATTCCCGGCGGGGAGCCCTGCAAAAACGACTTCCGCCTCGTGGAATGCTGCTGGGACGCCATCAATGAAGCCGCGCTGGACCGCCACAGCTACGTCTTCGTCATCGGCGGCGGCGCCGCGCTGGACCTCGTCTGCTTTGCCGCGTCCACTGCGCATCGCGGCATCCGCCATGTGCGATTCCCCACCACCACGCTGAGCCAGGGAGACGGCGGCGTGGGCGTCAAAAATGGCGTGAACTACTTTGGCAAAAAGAACTGGGTCGGCAGCTTCGCCGTGCCCTTTGCCGTGGTGAACGACTTCGCCTTTCTGGAGCTGCTGCCCGCGCGCGGCCGCCGCAACGGCATCATCGAAGCCATCAAGGTCGCGCTCATTCGCGACCGCGCCTTCTTTGAGCAGATCGAAGCCATGGCCGGCGATCTCGCCGCGCTCAAGCAGGAGGCCCTGGAGCAGGTGATCCAGCGCAGCGCCGAGCTGCACGTGGAGCACATCGCCACCGGCGGCGATCCCTTTGAGCTCGGCTCCGCCCGCCCGCTGGACTTCGGCCACTGGGCCGCGCACAAGCTCGAGCAGATCTCCAAATTCACCGTCGCCCATGGCGAAGCCGTGGCGATCGGCATGGCCGTGGACCTCGTCTACTCCCGCATGCAGGGCATCCTGGATGAAGCCACCTGCGAGCGCGTGCTGAGCCTCATCGAGAGCATCGGCTTCGCCACGTCATCGCCCCATCTGATGACCACGGGCCGCTCCGGCGAACCCGCCATCCTCGAAGGCCTCGAAGAATTCCGCGAACACCTCGGCGGCGAACTCACCGTCACCCTCGTCCCCGAAATCGGCACGAAAGTGGAAGTGCACGAGATGAACCGCGTGAAGATCTTGAACGCCGTGGTGGAGCTGCAGAAGCGCGCCGTCGCGTAGGGCAGGGGAAAGCGCCGCTTTCCGTCCGTAGGTCGGCCGTGTTTGGCGAAAAAGACACCCTTCATCACCCACACCCCTCTCCGCCAAACCGCCCGACTGCGAGGACGTCCGTACGCCACGAAGCCAGCCGTACGCCGACACGCCCCGAGGCCGCTGGCACGCTCGTTCCACAAGGTGTCTGCCCCACGCTCGCAGACGGGCGGGCTGTCGCCACGACCGTCCTACGTCCCGGCAGCGTGTCGCTCCGGCCGTAGGTCGGCCGTGTTTGGCGAAAAAGACACCCTTCATCACCCACACCCCTCTCCGCCAAACCGCCCGACTGCGAGGACGTCCGTACGCCACGAAGCCAGCCGTACGCCGACACGCCCCGAGGCCGCTGGCACGCTCCGCCCGCAAGGTGTCTACCCCACGCTCGCAGACGGGCGGGCTTACGCCACGACCGTCCTACGTCCCGGCAGCGTGTCGCTCCGGCCGTAGATACCATGTGGGCGGAGCCACCGAAGCGGATCGGTGGAACGAAAGGAGTGTTGAAAAGCAACCCTTAACCCACCACCCACATGGCCAAGCAAACTACCAAGAGCAGCAAGACAAACAAG
>JAFLEI010000088.1 GCA_017301975.1 Verrucomicrobiota bacterium | reverse complement strand
GAGCTGCTGCTGCAAAGCGTGGCGTCCACCTCCGACCAAGCGCAAGAACAGGCAGCCGCCGAGGAGCCTTTCCTCATCCGCGCAGCGCAGATGTTTCCGCAGTCGGCCCAAGCCGACTCCGCCTTGGCTGCGAAAGCCCGCGAGGTGTATGCAAAATGGACGGCGGACAAAGACCCCCGTGCTGCGCATCCATCCGGTGCGCTTTATTGCTACGTCGATGCGGCCGCAGAGCTTGGCATTCAGCCTGTCGGTGCCGTCGCGGCCCCGAACACAGTCACTCCTCAGACGTCCCCTCCCTCTCCAGTCAACCGTCCCCCTGTCTCGGCGCTCATCGCCGGCGGAGGTGCCCGCACAACCCAGCGGACACCGGACACGACTGGAATGAGCTACCACGAACGCAAGCAGGCCCATCTGGCCGCGACTGCGCGCTGAGTAGTTTTTTCCGGCTCTCCGGGTTTGCCCACCCCCCACCCAAACCACGGCTATGAGCTTCCCCACGACAGTTACCAACACAGGCGCCAATCTGACCACTCAGAGCGCCGCCAACGCAGCGCAACTCTGGAAAGAGGGCGCTGACATGTATGAAGCCACGGAGGACGTCTTCACGAAAATGGAAGGCGGTCCTGAAAGTCTGATCCAGATCGAAACTGATCTTGCAGCCGGAAGCGGCCAGAAGATCACCTTCCGTCAGAAATCCGGATTCTACGGCCCGGGCCGCAGCGGCAACAACCTCTACACGGATGCCTCGCACTTCGAGGAAATCATGATGGGGACCAACACGCTGCAGGTCGGACTGATGCGCAACGCCACCTCCACCTTCTTCATGATGGAAGAAGACCTGGGCATGCGCGGTGACCTGGAGTCTGGCCTCAATGAAGAACTGGGCAAATGGATGGGCCGCGAGAAAACCTCGCAGATGGGCCTTTCTCTTCTGCACCAGTGCGACCTGAGCAACCACCTGACCGTCAACAGCCGTGGCGACATCCAGAAGCTGGTTTCCGGCGATGGCCTGTCTCCCGATGACTTGGTGACCGCCGGTGCGATGCTGGAATCCATGGGTGGCAAACCGGCGATGATCGGCAAAGACCATGAAGGCAACGATGTCTTCTCCCTGGTGTTTTTGACCACGCAGTTTGGCTCCGCCTCGATCGAGGTCGATCCCGATTACAAGGCCCGCCTGCTGGCTATTGCCACGCAGAACGGCATGCAGAATGCCCTCGTGCAGGGCGGACTGATCCCGGTCAGCGGCCACCACGTCAAAAAATGGCGCGTGGTTGACCATGACGGCGTTGGCCCAATTGGTTCCTTCCTCAACCCGAAGGCCTCCCTCGGCATTGCAATCGTGGACGGTACCACGGCGGATCTGACGGGCGGTGGACGTGGGATCACCGGCGGCGGTGATGCCACCAGCGCGGCGAAGACGATCATGCAGTACTTCCGCGACTTCCCTCGCTACGCGATTGCTTTCTGCAATGGCGAAACGGTGGCTGCCACGGCATCGACTCATCAACTCATCACGGGCAACAAGTTCTACGTCACCATCGTCAACCCTCCGACGGCAGCCGTGGACCCCAACAAGTGGTGCATCTACCGCTGCACGGTGAACAACGGCAACGAACTCACCGTGGACGCCCGCCTGAGCACTGTCGCCAACAACGGCACAGGCATTGCCGTGAGCACGCTGGGTGGAGTCACCTGGGACGACACGCTGAACACCACCGTGCATCCTGAGGGTGCCTTGGTGTATGCCTCCAATGAAATCGGGAAACCGATGTTCAAGACCATTGGTCTGGGCATGCGTGCCGCTCGCCGCGGTTATGGCAAGTTCCGCAATCAGCGCATGATTCAGCTCCAGGAAGGTGGTGCGATCAAGGAAACCTACATCGCCAGCATCTTCGGCCAGAAGCCGCGCGCCGACCGCCGTGGGAAGTTCCCGGGCGTCATTGTGCTGAACCACACGGGGACGTACCCCGGCTGGAAGCACCCGTAAACCGTTCGTCATTCATCATTCGGGAGCGGGGTCATGAGGCCCCGCTCCCTTTTCTCGATCAACTCTTCAATCCCACCGCCATGCCCAAAGTCACCGCCATCATCCACCTCCGCCAGCATTCGGCATTTGCGCCCTGCCGCGTGGGGCAGTTCCTTCGTCCTGACAAACAAACGTTGCACATGTGGCTCGGCAGAGAATTGAGAGCCGAGGAGTTCAACACTGAATGGCCGAAGGCCGTCAAGAGTGTCAATGAAACCGTGCATGTGAAGCTCGTCGTGACCCCGGATGATGAGGTGGCCGACTCGATCACCAAAGAAGCTCACGAAGCGAAATTGACCGCGATTCAGGCGGCCGTGGATGAGTTCACCAAGCAATGCAATGCACAGCTTGCGGCCAAAGACGCCCAGATTTCCACCCTCGAGGCCCGGATTTTGGAGCTTGGCAAAAGCCCCGCTCCGGTTTCGGTGCCTGTCATCAATGAACCTGAGCAGGTGGCTGATACTCCCAAGCAGGAAAACGTATCTCCGCCGCAGGTAGCGCCTTCTCAAGAGCCTTCCCCGGTCGCCGAGGCCGCCAATGGTACAGTGACGGAGCCCGTGACCACCACGCCTCCCGCTGCTCCTTCTGTGTCTGAACCTGCCTCCACCACCACGGCCATCTCTCCCGAAACGCCGGCCCCAGCTTCAAACGCCGCGAAAAAAGCCGCCAAAAAAGCCGCCAAAAAAGCAGCCGCTGCGGCTGCCAAAACAAAATAACCATGCCTCGCGCTGCTCCAGACGCTCAGACACAGATTGCCGCGCTGAACCGCGCGCGCGATCTTGCTGCGCAGGCTGAGCAGGGGACGCAACGGCTGGTGTTCAGCATGGATGGCAATGTCTATGCCTGCATGAGTGGTCTGGCCGACTCTTTGCTGGATCTGGAGCCGCCTCCACGGCGTGAACATCCCAACTCGAATATCGGCTTTGGTGTCACAGACGCCGAGGCGCAGAGGCATGCCATCCTCCGGCGTGTGGATCTGACGGAAAGCTTCAACCCCCCGCAGTTGGTGTTTCACCAGCCCGAAGACGGCAGCCCCATGAAGGCCAGTCGTTGCCCGGGCGTTTTTGTGGGGCTTCAAGAGCAGCACTCTTTCCAGGTGATGTATGCCGGCGGCAGCAAATGGCGCGTTGGAGCTGGGAAGATCAGCGTGTACGGCGAAGTCGTGCTCGAACTACCGGCTGAGACGGTGGAGATTCCGAAAGGCTGGATCTGCGTCAAATCCAAGTGGACGATCGTCGCGATCAATGACTACCGTTTTGACAGCGCCAAACTCGTGGCCACGACTAAGCTGAATGACAACCAGTTCCCTGAGTGGTCCCTCGATGACAATGACGTTTTGATCGTGGCAGACGGCTCCATTCTGCACCCGATTGCCTACGTGGACAGCACCCGCAACGGGAAGCGGCCGCTGATTCAGCAGACGATCACCCGCGATCTGGCCTTCCAACCCACGTCCTTTACCTGGGGGTTGACCGGCCCCACTACCACCTTTTTTTGATGAGCGGACTCGATGACATGACCGAAAAGAAACTGCATGATTCCACCGAGGATCATGGGTTTTCGATCGTCGAGGCAAGCCCACCGACGCCGTTCAGCGAATTCCCGTTCCGAGGCCCGGATTTGGAGATGGATTATCGCCAGCCTGGTTTTGCGTTTGTGGCTACCAAGCCGAATGAGTTCGCTGTGCAGTGGCCTTCCTTTGTACAGGGAGTGGAGTGTGAGATTCCGGCGAAGTTCAAAGCGCCCGATGGCTACCACTTTGGCGTCAAAGTCGTCGTGCTTCGGAAATTCAAATCAAAAGCGGTGGAGGTCACTCCGCCGTCTGAACCCATGACGCGAAAGTACGCCAGCGGCCCCTATCAGATTCAGTCCGTGGAATTTGTGGTCGCAAAAAACCTCCCGGAGGTGTCCCCGAATGAGCCCATCGCCTACGATGGCAATTACCTCAATTCGACGGATGAAACCATCTTTGGCACCAAGTTTTCAGATACCGAGGTCATTGTGGCGGATCTCGGCGTTGTGACCGAGGGGAAGCTGGTCAGGTCCATCGACGAAGGAAATCTGTTTTTCAGCCGATTCTCCCGCTTCCAAATCACGGTGCTGGTCACCCAACCTTGAAATCTCATGCTCACGTATTACACCGCCAACATCCTGCTGAATCTCGCCTTTGGTGCCACGGCCTGGCCAGGTGGGCAGCCTGGAACTCTTTACTTCGCCCTGTTCACCAGCGCGCCCACCGTGGACGGTTTTGGCGGCACCGAAGTCTCCGCCGGCGGATATGCGCGTGTGGCTGTGACCGCCGACGGCACCAGCTTCACGGCGATTTCCACCCCCGGCGATCCGCTGGTGAACGCGATCGAGATTGCCTTTCCCCAAGCCACGGCGGTGTGGGGGGCTGTCACCTACATGGGCATCTACGACGCGGCCAGCGGCGGTAATTTGCTCCTTTTCCAAGCACTGGGGTCAACCAAGACGGTCGGCATCAATGACACCCCGCGTTTTGTGGCGAGCGCCTTGAGTTTTGATTCGTCTGGAAACCTGGGCACCTACCTGCAGAAGCAGTTCCTGAACTACCTGTTCACGGGCGCTTCTTTCACGGCGATCGCCAATCATTTCCTCGCCCTCGGGACAGGTGGCAGTGAGGCGGGGCTGACTGGCGAGCAGTCCGGGGGCAGTTATGCGCGCAAGTCGATCGCCAACAACACCACGAACTGGCCATCTGCCTCCTCGGGCAGCAAGTCTATTGGTGCGAGCGCCACCTTTGCGGGTTCTCAAGGAACCGCAGGGACCTGGAGCCATGCCGCCATTTATGATGCCGCGACCACGGGCAACATGCTGCTGCTCGTCCCTTTGACTCTTCCCATCGGCACCACGACCGCGGCGGATACTCCTTCTGTCGCATCTGGTGACCTCACCATCACTCTCCGCTAATGTCCTCTCCTGCGATCACTGGCTCTAGTTCTGCGAGGCTGACGGCCGCCGCAGCTCTGACTGTGCCTGTGTGGAGCATCGCGGGGGCCATGGTCGCCTATTTGACCAGCGCGGCCGCCGCGCTGCAGGTCACGAGCAAAATAACAGGCGCGGCCGCTGCGGAACTGACGGCCAGGTCACCCAGCCTTTCGGTCCTCGTCGAACTGGGACAGGTAAGCGCCTTGCTCACCTGCCAAACCTCTGCCCGGTCAGTGAACTCGATCTTGGGCCTGACGGTGTGGGATGTGGCCCTCGAAATTTACGGGCTGTTCCGCATCGAGGTCAAATCGCCCACGGCTCTGGATCTTGCCCGGCCCCGCATCATTGGCGCCATCAACTCGGTCATGCAGCAGATTTGGAGCCGCGCTGACAAACTGAATTATTTCAATCAGGAAAGTCTGGAGGTGAGTATTGCCG
>JAFLEI010000087.1 GCA_017301975.1 Verrucomicrobiota bacterium | reverse complement strand
GGCCGACAAAGGCATCTTGGTGAAGGCCGGACTGGCGTTTGAGATGCCGCCCGGAGTCCTCTGGAGCGGGCGCTTGAGCGTCCTCTGTGCCACGACCGGCAAAGCCTTTGTCTGCAAAGTCTGCTGACCCCACTGATGCTTAAAATCACCTCCAGTTTTTTCATTCCGACCGTAGAGAGCGGACTCTCCAGCGGTGCCGTCGATACGTGGATCCTTGCGAACGGCGTGTGGGCTGACGCTGGCCTGTGGGACGACGGTTCAAACTGGCAGGACGCTTAACTTTTACCCCTCCCTATTATGTCACTTTCTGCAATCAACAACGGAGACACCGGACTGTCCGCCCGGACGAAAATCAATGCGGCGTTTGAGGCCATTGACGCAAAGGGAGCGATGCCAAACGACGCCCAGCTTCTCTATGTTGACAGCGTCAACGGCAGCGACGCAACAGGAGACGGAACCGCAGCGAAGCCGTTTGCGAGCGCTCAGCAGGCAAGAACTTACAGCCTCGCCCACGGGTCAAACCATGTGTTTGCCCTGATGCCAAATCATTCGAGCTACCCCATCAGCCTCCCAGGTGGAGCGAGCTGCAAGTTCTTCACTCCGGCACCTGGGCTCACCACCCTCGCCGCCACCATCACAAGCGATGGAACGGTGACACTCACTGATGTGGCAAACGAGAGCGTTCTAGTCACCCTCAGCCGCGCAACTGGACTGAGCACCGTTCGCTTTGATGTCTATCAATGCAAGGTGACTGGTGCCAGCCTCAATGGATCAACTGGTGCCAATGGCACAAAAGGCACCCTTGGGGATCAGGGCGCGATGGGCGACACCGACCAGGACGGTCAGCCGGGTGGAACTGGCGGCGTCGGAAACGGCGGCGGAGCCGGGACATCTGGTGGGTTCATCTATGCTTACCAGGGAACCATCACCGGAAGCATCAGCCTCATTGGAGGAAACGGAGGCAATGGCGGTGATGGTGGCGACGGTGGCCAGGGCGGCCAGGGTGGCATGATCGACATCTCTGTCGGAACAAACGGCGGCGCGGGCGGCGACGGTGGGCTCGGATCAACTGGCGGACCCGGTGGTGGCGCGGGCGGTCTGGTCTGCTTTGACACTCGCATCATTGCTGCCGCTATCGCTGCGGACACTGGCGCTGGTGGCGCTGGTGGCGAGGGCGGACAGCCAGGGTCTGGCGGAGGAGGCCAAGGAGGAGGCATGCAGGGATCGCCGGGGAATCTCGGAGATTCCGGTGTCCCTGGAGATCCTGGATCTACATTCGGGGCTCATGAGTTCACGAGATGCTTCGACCATCAGAGTGTCTTTACCGGAACCTACACCGTCACCCATTATGGGTGTGTCAACCGTGGTGTGACATTCGGTGGTGGTGCCAGTATCACTGACTATGGAACGCTCAACGACACTGCATTTACTGCCTAAGTTTTATGAGCTCATCGCAAAAAGAAACTGTTCAAAGCGTGCTGCTCACGGTGTACCGGGCGCTGATAGGCGGCGGCATCGCCGTCGGCGCGTGGCTGGCCAATCAGGTCTGGACGGATGTAAAGGCCCTGCCGCAACAACTGGATTCGCGTGTGCAGCACATCGAGCAGACAACGGCGGTGCTGCTTGATTCCCGCTTCACGCCGGCGGACGCATCCCGCCTCAAATCTGAAATGAGTCTCGAACTGCAAAAACACGAGTACCGGCTGACCAACGTCGAAACGATGCAGAACTCGATGAGATCCTCCCTCGACCGCATCGAGGCGCGGCTCGGCACCAAATAATTTCCCAACCACCACCATCATTTTATCCCATGAAAACCACACTCCTCATCCTCGCCCTTACATCCACCGCCCTGTTTGCGCAGGACGTCTCCCCCGACTCCATCGACACTGCAGTGGCCGCCGCAGCCAAAGTGCTTCCACCCGCCTATGCGGCCTATTTGGCCCTTGCGCTCCAGTTCATCCCTCTCTTCGGGCGCGGGTGGACCGCCTGGAAAAACAACGGTGGAGCCCGTGGGATCTGGAATGCCGTGGTCAATGGCATCTCGACTCCTCCGGTGAAACTGCTGGTCGGTGCATTCGCGCTGCTGGGCCTTTCCAGTTGTGCGACGACTTCGGCAGTGTTGGCCTCGTCATTTGGGCGCGCGGTGATCGCCACAGCTGACCAACTGGCAAAACAAGTGCTGGTGGCCAATGAGGTTGCCGGACTGGGGCTGATCATCAGCAAAGCCACGGCTGCCCGCGATAAATTGGTCGAGCAAGGAGTGAACGCTGACGCGGCCAAAGAAACCCTGCGCCAGTTTGAGATCGTGAATTTGGAGGGGGTCATCACCCTGGCCGAATTCAAATACAAGGAGGTGGCTGGCAAGGACTACTCGGCACCCAAAAACCCACCGCTGAAGCCTGTCTCTCCCTGACTCGACAAAACCCGACACTTTTCCCCTAACCCACCCATCAAACGACCATGAAAACAGCCCTCAGCATCATCATTGGACTGGCCTTTTGCGCCAGTCTCACCCCTGCCTATGCGCAGAAATCCCCCAACGTGACCGACTCGAAAGGAGGGATGTCTTACCGTGCCAACACGCGTACGGTGACGACTGCCTACACCCTCCAGGAGGAAGACCACACTGTCTTGGCCTCGGCCACCGGCGCGGCATTTACCGTGAGTTTGCCGGCGGCTTCCGCGAAAGCGTTTCGTGTGTGCGTCATCAAGAAGATCGATTCAGGCAGCAATGAAATCACCATTGATGCCTTTTCCAGTCAGACCATCGACGGTGCCACTACCTACGTTCTTTCCCGCCAGTATCAAAGTGTGATGCTCCAGTCGAATGCCACGGGGTGGAGTGTTCTTTCCCGCGAATCTGGGGCCGGAGTTCTGCGCAAGCTCTCCTTGGGTGCCCCGCGTGCCGTGGAAGCGGCGCGCGCGGTGGCGAGCGCCAACATGAAGGTGGGCGCTTACACGATCGCCAACCAGCCGGATATGGCGCGCAACGTGAGCGTCACTCACACAGCGGTTTCGACCGTGGACACCCTTGGAACGGTCACTTTCGTCGGCACGGACTACAATGGTGCGGCTTTGACGGAGATAATCACCCCATCGAGCGGCACGGTGGTCAACGGTACCAAAGCGTTCAAGACCATCACCAGCATCACGGGGGCAGGGTGGGTGGCGGGAAGTACGGCTGACACGATCACTGCGGGCTACGGCTCGCTCATTGGCCTGCCTGTGGCGCTGCCAGACGCGACGGGGAAGGTCCTGGGCACGCTGGACACGACCGTCGCTGTAAAAGCCACGACCGGCACCACGCTGGCAACCTCGACCGTCACCGAGGCCAGCGGCGACGGCTCCAAGGTGCTGACCATCTACCTCGACAAATGAGCCTGCTCGCTCAACTCCCACTCACCTCAGCCATTGGCCTGACCGTCCTCGTGACGGGCGGGCTGCTGGCTTTTGTGGTGGGGGTGTTTTTGATGGTCAATCCGCGTCCACCTGGTTCATGAAATAGTTAGGCTATACTGCTATGTCTATCACTGATCTCATCAAAGAAGTTCAGGCTACCCTGAAACTGGTCCCCGATGGCAACCCTGGCCCGCTGACATGGGGAGCGATTCATCAGCGCATTGTCGTGGGGAAAACTGCGGCCGTCGCGGCTAAGGTCCCCGTGGCCATTTCAGGCTCGGTGGATCCGCGTAGCGAGGAATCCATCGCCACGCTGCAGCCAGAAGTACGTCCTTATGCCCGCGCGCTCGTCCAGAGTGCCGCCGAAATAGGCATCGTCATCAAGATCATCAGTGGGCTGCGCACTTATGCAGAGCAAGATGCCCTTTATGCTAAAGGGCGGACTGTCGCCGGCAGCAAAGTCACCAACGCCCGTGGCGGCTACTCCAATCACAACTTCGGCGTCGCCTTTGACGTCGGTGTGTTTGAAGGTTCCTCGTACAAAGAGGAATCCCCAAAATACAAAGCGGTCGGCGCTCTTGGGGTCAAGCTGGGACTTGAATGGGGTGGCAACTGGAAATCTATCGTAGATGAGCCACACTTCATGTTCCGGCCCGCGTGGGCTGCGGGCATGAGCGAAAGCTCCATGCTGGCTGAACTTCGCCGGCGCAAGAGTGCAGGCGAAGGTTTCTTTTCAAACTGACATCTCACGAAATCTGGTCAGAAATAGCCTTTTTGAGCGCGGTTTCCAGCCCCTGCGCCTCCATGTGGGTGTAGATCTGGTTCATTTTACTGGTGCTGTGGCCGGTGATCTTCCGGCGGATGTCTTCGGAGATGCCGGCGTTGGCGAGCAGGCTGTTGGTGGTGTGGCGCCAGGAGTGGAAGGTTTTGTTGCTCCAGCTCTGTCCTTTGCTGCCCTCGACCTTTTCGCGTTTCTCGCGCACGAGGCCGCACGCGTCCAGAATGTCGCTGAATTGCACAGAGAGCCCTATGGGGCTGCCGGAAGGCAGGTCTGCCAGTGCTGGAGCCAGAAGCAGGCCCGGGCGGCGTGCGTTGAGCCCCTGCAGGTGGGATTCCAGCGGTTCGACGATCGGGATCTGCACCTCGGTGCCTGTTTTCCCCTGCACGAGGGTCCAGACTCGGAGCCCCTTTTTGACTTTGAAGTCCTTCCATTGGGCCTTGGCGCAGTCCTGGAGGCGCTGACTGGTGCACAGTCCCAGAAGGCAGACAGTCAGCCAGTCTTCCATCTTGGCCTTTTTCAGGTGGTTGATGATTCTCTCGATGTCCTCGATCGTGAAAGGTTCACGAATGTCCTTATCTCCATACTGGCGCAGGATGAGTTCGGCGGGGTTCCGGGCGGTGAAGCCTTCCGCTTTGGCGCGGTCAAAAATTGCCTGGAGCGTTTTGACGTTGTTGTTCACCGTCTGCGGCTTCCGGCCTTCGTCGATCATGTCGAAGTACCATGACTGCATCATGTTGCCGGTGATCACATTTAGGGCCGTGCTGGACTCCTCTCCCATCCACCGGGTGAACTGTCGGACGTGTGAGACGTAGCTTTCGTGGGAGCGTTTCTCGATGCGGGTTTCCTGCAGCGCCAGCCATTCCTGCGAATACTCGTCCCATTTCCGCGTGAGCTCGACGGGCTGGTGGCCACCAGCGCGGAGGATGTAGTTCAGGGTGTCGAGCACGAACTCGCGGGACAGCGGGTTGTAGCCGTGCTGCCCGGAGGCCTTCAGCGCAAAAGCCTGGAACTCGTTGGCGATGCTGGCCGCCCGGGTCTTGTCGGTGGCCTTCGTCGATTTCATCGTCCGGACCCATCCCCGACCGTCGGCATGCCAGACGTAGAATTCCGCCTGCCAATACTGGCTGCGAGGGTTCTTGGTGAGGTTGGCGGTAAGAGAGGGCATCGGAGGGTTCCGCAGAGAATTTGGCACAAACTTCCGCAGATAGTTCTGTATAATGCAATATTGGCAAACAATACAACTTTTAGCGCAAATATTCGCGTTTACTGGGGGAAATTAGGCAAAAGTGATATCTCCGGAGGTGGTCGAAAACGCAAAAAAAGGGCGTTTATCGTGTCGGCGGTTCGATTCCGTCCCGAGCCACCTCTTGTTTGAAACTGTTGAAAATGGAGGCGGAACACACACGTTCCGCCTT
>JAFLEI010000086.1 GCA_017301975.1 Verrucomicrobiota bacterium | reverse complement strand
TCACGCGTAACGCCATGCGTGACGTCACGGTCGCAGCCCTCTGCCGCGTCTGGTTTGCCGCGAATCGTCACACAACGGACGGCGTGTTCAAAAACGCCAACCTCGACTACCTCGACACCCTCGCCCAGGTGCCCGGTTTTGGGGAGGCCATGGCCCAGGTGGGCTACGCCATCCACGACCCCGAAACCAACACCGTCACCCTGCCCCGATTTGAGGAGTACAATGCTCCTGACAAGAACGGCCAGCGCAGCAAAACCGCCGGCGCGATCCGTCAGGAAAAATACCGCGCCAAGAAAGCCGCACAGGCTGCCCAACCGCCCCCGGTTCCGCCTCAACAACCTCAAAGCAGCGCAGCCGAAAACAAAAAAAGTGACGTAACAAGTGACGTCACGCGTGACGTCACTCCCTCTATTTCTTCTTCTAGTTCTATATCTGAGTCTGAATCTGGTACTCAGACTCAGAAGCCGGAAACCTCCACACCGCCCGCCGCACCAGAACCGCTCTCGCTGGACGAGTTGAAGAAACGCATCAACGCCCTCCGCCCGAAGACCTGGGGCCGCGCTCCGCACTGGAGCAACGAGGACGAGTCCGCCCTCTTCGAAGCCCGCGCCAATTTCCAAGGACTCGACGAACAGGACTGGCTCCTGCTGCAGTGGTTCATGCAGTGGGCCAGCACCGCCGCCAACACCAGCCAGAAAGACCCCGTGAAGGTCACCACCCGCCGCCACACATTCTGCACCGAACTGCCCGCCTACCTCGATCGTGCCGCCACCGCCTGGAAGCAGGCGGGCTCTCCCAAACTCAGCCCCACCGCACCCTCCACGCCGCGCAGCAAACTTCCCGCCACCCCCGTGCTCGACCAGTCCATCGAAGAGGCCAAAAAAGCCACCGCCGCCCTCCGCGCTTCACTCACCCCTGGGGCCCAGCTTCTCCAAGACCTCGGCATTCCCATCAAACCCTCCCCTCTCCCCACCACCACCGCCGCCGCATGAACAACCCCGAAGACAATCCCTTCTCCGATCTCGCCCTCCACGGGCTCATCATCCTCTCCCGGGACACCAAGCCAGTGACCCTCCAGCGGCTCCACGGAACGATGCCCATGTTCCGCGCGGCCCATTTTGAATCCGCCATCGCTCGCGGCTGGGTGCGCTCCCAGCCCCCGCCTCGCGATTCCAAGGACAAAGGCTCCCGCTACACCATCACCGACGAAGGCCTCGCCCACATCCGCCACCTCGTGGCCGTCTCCCAGTCCATGCCTGTCGTCCCCACCACCTGATCCCATGATTTTCTTCTGCGCTCCTCCCCGAAGTCCTTTTATCTATCGCCTGTTCATGGGTGCCAAACATCCACCGCCGCGCTTCGACCTAAGCACCATCTGCTTCCGTGCCTACGACTACAACCCTCGCCGCGCCTCCATGCGTGCCTTGCGCATCGCCTTTTGGAAATACCTCGCTCTCATCCGGGACTGGCTCCCGCCTTGGAAACAACAACTCCAGCCCCATCTCTCGCAGGCACTGCACTCGCAGGCCGTTCGTTACCCCTTGCGGCTCCTCAGCGCCATCACCGTGCGCAGAGAACGCTTTCAATGGAAACGCAAAATGATCCGCAAACACCTCTCCATCTCCCTCTGAATTCACCATCCAAGCCCATGCTCTCCCCCCTCACCATTCTTGCCCTCCAGCGTTTCACCTGCGTCCTTTGCGAGCAGCCCTTGCTCAACGCCCACACCTACCCGCTCATTGAGCCCGGTCAGCTTCTCTCGCAGACCACAGACATCGGCCCCCATCACCCAAGCTGCGCCCAAAAACGGCTGGAAGACATCCTGCGCAAAGACCCCGGCACCCAGACCAATTTCCGCTACATCGCCGGCCTCTGGACCGTGCAAACCTCTCCCACATCCGCCAGCGGCCGAATCATCCGCCTGCACGAAGAAGACCCGGACAGCACCGTCATCCACCTCTTCAGCCCGCTCAAGCTCGACCTCATCTGCACCGTCGCCCATCTTGCGCGCCCCATGCCCGCACGCCTCGGTGGCCCCACCCCATCCCAGCAGCGCCGCCGCTACAACCTCGTCACGCGCGCCGCCGACTACGAAGAGATTCAAACCTGGATGTTTCCCGCCGTTCACGAAGCCCAAACCGGTGCCACCGAAGACGAACAGCGCGAGATCGCCCAGCAAATCGCCCGCCTCCACAAACACTTCCCCAAACGCCCCAGCGATGCAGTCACTTCTGCCGGCACCTTGGGAGAGCCCACCAGCCCCACAAACCCCGCCACACCCGCCCCATGAAAACCCTCCCCTACGAAAACGCGACCAGTGGCGACAAAGCCCTCAGCGAGATTCAATTCCTGCTCTCCAAGTTTGGCTGCACCGCCTTCGGCACCATGGTGGATACCCTCAAAGGCACCACCATGGTTCAGTTCCGCTGGCGCGAGCAGAACGTCTCCATCGAAACCTCCTGGAAAGGCTACTACGCCGCATGGCTCAAAGCCCATCCCTACACCCACCGCATGCGTGTGGTGGAGAGCGACTACAAATCCCGCGCCATGGCCCAGGCCAAGATCAGCGTCTGCTCCGTGCTGCGGGACTGGATCAAAGGCCAGATCACCGCCGTCGAATGCGGGCTCATCCCCTTCGAAGGCGTCTTCCTATCCCACGTCCTCCTTCCCGACGGCCGCCGCCTCATTGACCGCGTCACCTCGGAAATCCTCAGTCTTCCCTCATCCTAAGCCACCACCCACCCACACCACCATCGCCCCATGAACACCGACACTCCCGATCTCCTCACCCCCTCAGCACCGCCGGTTGAATTGCCTGGCAGCCCCGTCAAGGTCCCCCAGCGCAACGCCCTCAAGTTCAACGAGCGCACCAAACTGAGCGTCTGGCTCAACACCGACGACATGCGCGCCCGCGCCGCCAAGGAATCAGACGCCACCCTCGCCACCGAAGCCACCGAGGCCCTCGGCTTTGACGTCACTGCCGCCAACATCACCTCGATGCGCGTGAACCTCGGCATCGCCAAGGCCAAGCCCGAGAAACCCGCTCCAGACGCAGGGGATGTCGATGTCGTTCTCCTCTTCCAGCAGGTCCAAGCCCTCAACATCCAGAACGAGCAGCTCAAGATCCGCGCCGACGGCACCGACGCGCTCATCGCCACCTTGCGGGCTCACATCCATTACATGGAGAAGATCCTTCTCGATAATAGCAACCGTGGAAACATCACTTTCCTCGGAGTCGTGAAACCCGAACAAGTCACTGAATGGCCCCTCGCCATTCAACCCCCGGCCCCCACAGCCACCGCTGCGCAGTAGCCCTTCACCCTCTCCTTCCCCCACCCCATGCCCCGCGACCTCAACCAATGCCTCTTCACCGGCAATCTCAGCACCGACGTTCGTCTGTTCGAAACCCTCGACAAACGCCCCGGCGCCGAGTTCACCCTCGCGGTGAATGACTACTGGAAGGACGGCTCCGGCAATCCCAACGAGCGCACCGACTTCATCGGCATCGTGTGCTACGGCGATGTCACCGCCTCCGCCCGCGCCCTGCAAAGAGGCGATCGCATCGTCGTCACCGGCAAGATGCGCAACGAGAAAATCCCCAAGGCCGACGGCAAGATCGAAAGCAAAACCAAGCTCCGCGCCCTCACCCTCGCCACCCAGCGCGAAATCAAACCCAACCGCCCCCAGTCACAGCCATGATTCACCTGCTCCACCACGCCAACTGCGCCGACGGCTTTGCCGCCGCCTGCATCGCCCATGCCGCCCTCTCCGCTAAAAACACTGGCGAGGAAATCCGCCTGCAGCCCGTCAACTATGACGACCGCTACCAAACGCCACCTTTCGGCTCCATGAGCCCCGGAGATCAAATCTACTACCTCGACTACACTCCACCCGTCGAAACGATTGCTGACCTTCACGACCTCTACATGGGCCAGCTCAAAATCACCATCATCGACCACCACGGCTCCCGCACCCAGACGCACGTGGACGAAACCGCCCGACAAACACCCCGCTTTTCCAGCATCTTCGACCTCACCCATTCCGGAGCTGCCCTCACCTGGAAGCATTTCCTCCCCAAACTCTCGTTGCCGCGGGCCATTGAACTCATCGAATGGCGCGACCTCGGCGGAGCTTTTCAAGATCCCCATCACCTCAATTCCACCCCCGCCCTCAATCTCCACGCCGGACTCATGCGCGCCCTGCCGAGCACCGTGGAGGCTTGGCTGCCCTGCTTGGAGGGCGGACCGAGCTACATTTCACTCCACGCCATCGGTGAAAGACTGCGCTACGGTGATGCCGACATCATTTCTGCCGCTGTGGATCCATGCCACTGGCTCGACATCGGCGGACATCGCATTCCCGCCATCACCGGCCTGTCAGCCGAACTCGTCAGCGACGCCTGCACCGAACTGCTGCGCCGCTATTCCAGAGCCTCCTTTGCCGCCTTCTGGTTTGTCAATCCCACCACCGGCCGCATCACCTACGGCCTGCGCTCTCGCGCCCCAGGTCACCCCGACGGCCACACCAACGTCGCAGATATCGCCGCCCGCCTCGATCCCCCCTCCGAAGGCAGAACCGGCGGAGGCGGCCACCCCTGCGCCGCCGGATTCTCCTCCTCCGACCCCATCCCGTTCGCATGATCTACTACAATGAACATGATCCCAAAGCCGCCGCCTGGCTCCGCGAACTCATCGCCCAAGGGCACCTCCCGCCAGGCCACGTCGATACCCGCGACATCCAGCTTGTCCAGCCAGATGACCTTGTGGGATACACCCAGTGCCACTTCTTCGCCGGCATCGGCGGCTGGGCACTTGGACTCCTACTCGCCGGTGTCCCCAACACCACCCCGCTCTGGACCGGCTCCTGCCCTTGCCAGCCTTTCAGTGTCGCAGGCAAGGGCCTCGGGACGCGTGACCCGCGTCACCTTTGGCCGCACTTCCGCCGTCTCATCCGCCTCTGCCGCCCTCCAGTCATCCTTGGAGAGCAAGTTGCATCAGCGGCTGGCCGCGACTGGCTCTCCGGAGTATGTGCTGACTTGGAAGCACTGGCCTATCGCACAGCAGCAGCCGATTTGTGCGCTGCGGGCGGGCAAGAGGACTGCACGCTCGGGATTCTGCGTGGAGATCAGGTCACTTACGAGCCCGGCACCCTCTCCGCCCCTCACATCCGCCAGCGCCTCTGGTGGTGTGCTGGAAATCTCCGGCTGGGTCAGCCCCACCGCCCAAGATGGCAGCCGGGGAGAACTTCCACCCCGCCCACAGGACACGGGAATACCGCTCAGCCAGCAAGTAACGCTGGCGGGGTGGACCACGCCGGATGCCCAAGCCATGAATCTGACCGAGGAACTGGAAACTTGGGACGCCCGACAGGCCAAGAACAAAGCCAAGCACAAGAACGGCAACGGGGCGGGAATGCCGTTGGCGATTCAAGTCAAAACGATTTCCGGCTGGGCACCCCCCAGAGCGGAGGATGCGGAGAGTTGCGGCATGCGCCACAGCCGGGGAGTGGCGGACACGCTGAGTTCGCAGGTGGGGCAGGACTTGACGATAGCAGGCTGGCGGTCACCCATGGCGGGCGATGCCAAAATGAGGATCAGCAACACCGACATGAGAGACAAAAGGCTAGCCAGTGGGAAACAAATAAGTTTGGAGTTGGAAGTGCATGGAGCCATTACGACCTCATCCCCTGCCGCGACGGCAAAACGCGGCGCATTGAATCCGGCACATTCCCGCTGGCTCATGGGGTACCCGGCCGTGTGGGACTCCTGCGGGGTTACGGCAATGCAATCGTGTCGGAAAGAGCCGCGGACTTCATCCTCTGTGCGCTCGAAGCGCTCCAAGAAATCCAGCATCCAGAATCCAGCATCCATCATCTAGCCCCATGAGCGCTTGGTCACTCTCCAACGAAGAACAAGCCCGCGAACGCTTTTGGCGCACGCCCGTGCCGGACCCCACCCGCACCTCCAAACGCGCCGGCGTGGCGCACTTCGCCAAGCGCAACACCCTGCGCGCCCTCATGCCCTCGGACTTCATCCCCATCGGGGAGCATCAAGGCAAGCACCTGCACGCCGTGCCCCACGATTACCTGCTCTGGGTCAATGCCCAGCCATGGTCCAAGACCTGGCCCCAGTGGCAGCCCATCGCGGACTACATCGACCGCAATCTCCTCGACGCCTCGGATTCCGACCGCATCGAGCACTACCGCGAAGACTCCACCCCCATCTTCTTTGTCGATGCTCTCCGCCAGTATCCCACCAAGCTGCGCTGTTTTCAGGCGGGATCCTCTCACCTGCACTGCCTCCCCGGGCATGAAGACCGCCTGCACGCATTCGCCGTCGGCTGCCTCCGCCTCAGCCGCGACTACTACCAAGGGGGCAAACTCCCCCACTACGACCTCACCGTCGGCAAGCACGCCCAGGCCCTGCAGCACCGCTACGTCGAGCTCATCACCGACAAGCAGCTGATCCAGCACAAGGATCAATGGCTCGAATTTTTCCGCACCAAACCCTCCCTGCCCCAGTGAACGCAAACTTCTTCGACAGCTTGGTGGAGCAGATGCTGCGCCGGCATGACATCATCGAAAACGAGCACAAAAAGCACGAGACCGGGTACGTGATGACCTCGGAGCAAGCCGCCACCATGAGCGCCGCCCTGCGCCTTACCAAAGGCCCCGACTACCGCCCTTACTGCCTCGCCGAAGGCTGCGACCTCAACCCCCGCGTCGCCTTGTTTGAGCACGGCTTCCGCTGCTGGAACTGCGGCAACACCTTCAGTTTCGATCTCCAAAAATTTCCCGCCCCACAGGCGGAAACTGCCCCCTGACAGCTTTTCAGGGAAACCCAAACCAGACACACCACATCATGAATCCCACCAACATCAGCTTCGGAGAAGCTCTCTCTCACCTCAAAAACGGTCAAAAAATCGCCCGCGCCGGCTGGAACGGCAAAGGCATGTTCGTGTACCTCAACAAAGGCTCCTGCGATTTCGATTCCGTCCCCAACGTCCCCGGCGGCGACAGCATCACGCACATTGACGGAGTGAAACGCGAACTGTTCAAAACCGGCGACACCGGCACCGTCACGCGCCTCCCCAACCTAAACATGCGCGCCGCCTCCGGCAGCACCGTGACCGGCTGGCTTGCCTCCCAGACCGACATCCTCGCCGAAGACTGGGAAGTCGTCGAATAACCCGCCCCTCCACCCCTTTGCCTGCTGCGCAAACGTTCACCAGGATTCTTGGCTCTCCAGTGAGAGCCTCGGAACGCAGCGCAGCAGGCACCCACCACCTCCCCATGCTCCCGCCCCTCACCATCTCCGGTCACATCCCCAACTGGCTCACCACCCGCGCCTCCCGCACTCTCAACGAACTCATCGGCTCTCTCTGCACCGATTGCGGCATCGGCAGCAAAATCACCCTCGTCTACCAGAAGGAGGCCAGCGTCCGACACCGCA
>JAFLEI010000085.1 GCA_017301975.1 Verrucomicrobiota bacterium | reverse complement strand
ATGCACAAGATCATCCGCGTCGCCTTTGGCGTGCTCAAACATGACACTCCCTTCGTGAAGAACTTCGCCAAAGTGGAGGCCTGAAAAAATCTACATCTTCGCTCTTGCGCTGACCATATCTAATTTCTCTGCTCCTTCCAGGAGCCCAATGCACAGGCCTACTGAGCCGCCTGCGACGGCTCACAGCTGTTTGTCCGTCGATTATGCGAGCATCCATGATGAGTCGCCTCGCTTGGAATGAAGCATTCAACGCGAATGACGGCGAATGTCCGCGAATTTTCACGAATGGCTCCGGGTTGAATGCAGTGGCAGGCCCAGGCGGGCTGAGAAACGCTGCAAAAAGAGATGCGCTCAGGCGTTCCCTTTTTCTCTTTTCCCAACCATGATCCGCCCATTCATCTGCCTGCTGGCTTTCTTTGTCTCTGTCTTCGCTGCTGCTGAGGATGCTCCCCTGCCCTCCAAGGATAAGTTTTATTTGTTTCTGCTGGTGGGGCAGTCGAACATGGCTGGGCGTGGGGTGGTGGAGGCGCAGGACAAGGAGGTCAATCCGCGGGTGCTGATGCTGAGCAAGGAGGGCAAGTGGGTGGCGGCGGTGGATCCGATGCATTTCGACAAGGCGGCGGCGGGTGTGGGATTGGGCAAGACGTTTGGCCAGATCATCGCGGAGGCGAATCCGGGGGTGACGATTGGATTGATTCCGTGTGCGGTGGGGGGATCGCCGATTGATGCGTGGAAGCCGGGGGTGTTTTATCCGCCGACGAAAAGCCACCCGTGGGATGACATGGTGAAGCGGGTCGAGCTGGCGCTGCCTGCCGGCACGCTGAAGGGCATTCTCTGGCATCAGGGTGAGAGTGATTCAACGGCGGTTCTAGCTCCGGCTTATGCGGAGAAGCTGCAGGATCTGGTGAAGCGGCTGCGTGAACTGGTGAAGGCGCCAGAGGTGCCGTTGATTGCGGGACAGATGGGGGTGTTTGATGGGGTGCCGTGGTCACCGGAGAAAAAAGTGGTGAATCAGGCGCATCGGGATCTGCCGAAGCAGGTGCCGCACACGGCCTTTGTGACGGCGGAAGGTTTGAATCACAAGGGTGACAAGGTGCACTTTGATTCGGCGGCGTACCGTGAGCTGGGCAGGAGGTATGCGAAGGCGTTTTTGGAGATGACGAAGTGAGGGGTGGTGGGGCTGAGTTCCAGACCTCCAGACCGCACTCGGAGAGTGCGGACCACGCCGCGCTGGGTATGAGGCGTCCTGCGGGCTCTTCTCAAGGGGACGAAGAGGGGAGGTCACAAAAGGCGGCGTATTGGGCATAATAAGTATCGGCCGCGGTGCCGTATTCTCACGCATCATGATGCGCTTCCTTCTCCCGCTGTCTGTTCTGCTGTTTGCCACCTCGATTCACGCTGAGTTCAAAGCGGGGGCGGCGGTCGTGGACATCACGCCGCCGAAGCTGCCGGTGCTGGTGAACGGCGGCATGCTGAGCCGCTATGTGGACAAGATCACCACCCGTGTGCATGCGCGGGCCATCGTGGCAACGGACGGCAAGACTGAACTGGCTATTGTGGTGGCGGACAGCTGTATGATGAGCCGGGAGGTGCTGGACGATGCGAAGAAGATGGCGGCGGCGAAGACGGGCATCCCGGCTGAGCGCATGCTGATTTCCGCCACGCATGCGCACTCCGCTCCGGCTTCGATGGGATGCTTGGGCACGGACCCTGATCCAAACTATGTGCCGTTTTTGAAGGAGAAACTGGTGGAGGCGATTGCTGCGGCGCAGAGCGCGATGGTGCCGGCGCGCATCGGCTTTGCCAAGGCGAATGCGGCAGAGTTCACCGCGCTGCGGCAGTGGATTCGCCGGCCGGACCGCGTGGTGGAGGATCCGTTTGGCAACAAGTCAGTGCGGGCCAACATGCATGCGGGGCGCAACTGGGATGATGTGACGGGCGAGTCCGGTCCGGAAGATCCGGACCTTTCGCTGATCTCGATTCAAACGAAGGACGGCAAGCCGCTGGCGGTGCTGGCGAATTTTTCGATGCACTACTTCGGCGACAAGGACATCGGCGCGGATTACTTCGGTCTGTTTTCGGACGGGTTGCAAAAGCGCATCGACCCGCAGGGGAAGATGGTGGGGATGATGTCGCATGGGTGCAGCGGGGACATCTACCGCGTGGATTACACGATCCCCGAGAAGGACCGGCCGAAGCCAACGATGGATGAGTATGCGAACGGGCTGCTCGACATTGCCGTGAAGGCCTATGCAGGCATCAAGTATGACGAGACGACCACGGTGGCGATGACGGAGACGCGCATGGTCATGAAATACCGAGTGCCGGACAAGCAGCGCCTGGAATGGGCGCAGCGTGTGGTGGCGGAGATGGGGGACCGGCTGGCGAAGACGCCGACGGAAGTGTATGCACGGGAGCAGATTATTTTGAATGAGCGGCAGCAGACGGAGATCGTGGTGCAAGGGGTGCGCCTCGGAGACATTGGCATCGCGACGACGCCGAATGAGACGTACGCGATCACGGGGCTGAAGATCAAAGCGGCGAGTCCCCTGCCCCACACGATGGTGATCGAGCTGGCGAATGGCGGGGACGGCTACATCCCGCCGCCGGAGATGCATGCGTGGGGTGGCTACAACACCTGGGCGGCACGTTCCGCCGGGCTGGAAATCAATGCGGAGCCGAAGATCGCGGGAGCGGCCATCGCCGCACTGGAACGGGTGGCGGAAAAGCCGCGCAAGGAATGGAAACTGAGCGATGGCGATGCGGCCAAGGCGGTGCTGGCGCTGAAACCGGCGGCCTACTGGCGGCTGAATGAATTCACCGGGCCGGTGGCGGCGGATGCGAGCCCCCATGGCAAGGATGCGGTGTATGAGCGTGATGTGGCCTACTACCTCGCGGGGCCGCAATCGGCGAGCTTTTGCGCGGGTGATGTGAACCGTGCGCCGCATCTGGTGGGGGCGCGCATTCGCTCACGCCTCGCCGGTCTGGGGAATCGATATTCCGTGTCGCTGTGGTTTTGGAACGGCATGCCGAATGATGGGCGCGACACCAGCGGCTGGCTGTTTTCACGGGGGGATGATCATGGGCTCAGTGTGATGAGCGACCACCTCGGCATCGGCGGCAAGAGCGGCCACACGGGCAAGCTGATCTTCTTCAGCGGCACGGAGGACAAGAGTCTTGTGGCAGGCAAGACGGAAATCCCGCGCTGGCAGTGGCAGCATGTGGTGCTGGTGCGGAATGGTGCCAAGCTGAGGACCTACCTCAATGGCGCGCTGGAATTTGAAACCGAAAACGCCGCCGCGCCTTCCGGCGGCGAGTGCTTCTTCGGCGGCCGTAGCGATGGCGACTCCCCTTGGGAGGGGCGGCTGGATGAGATCGCAGTATTTGACCGGGCGCTGACCCCGGAGGAAATCGCCCGGCTGAGGGTGCCGTAAAGGATCAAACGCTGTTCGTTCACACAGGTGCTTGGGCGGAACTGCCTCTTGCATCTTCGGCGGCGCTGGCTAACAGCAGTAGTCCCTGATGCAAACAGGGCTTCGGGAATGTCCTGAAGACACCTCATGTCAGAACACAAAAACTCAAACAGTTGGACCCTGGCCCTTGTGGCCTTGGGTGTGGTATTCGGGGACATCGGTACCAGCCCGCTCTATGCGCTGCGGGAGTGCCTGACGCATGCGGGTTACATGCCGGGCCGGGACGGAGTGGACATGATCTACGGGCCGATCTCGCTGATGTTTTGGTCGCTGACGCTGATGGTTTCGGTCAAATACCTCGGGCTGCTCAGCCAGGCGACGGCGCAGGGAGAGGGCGGCATGTTTGCGCTGTTGTCCCTGCTGCGCTCGAAAAAGGAGGCGCTGAGCCCGAAGGCCAGCGGCTTTGTGGTGCTGGTGGTGCTGTTTGGCGCGGCGCTGCTGTACGGGGACGGCATGATCACCCCGGCCATCTCAGTGCTTTCCGCAGTGGAGGGGATCAAGCAGATCAGCGCCGGGCTGCCGCAGCATGTGATCGTGTACATCTCCGTGGCGATCATCTTTGGCCTGTTCATGGTGCAGAAGCATGGCACGGCGCGGATCGGCGTGGCGTTTGGACCGATCATGATCCTGTGGTTCACCGCGCTGGCCTCACTGGGATTTTACCGTTACATCGAGCATCCAGAGGTCATCGTGGCGCTGTCTCCACACTGGGGGATTTATTACCTGATGCATCATGGGTACCACGGCATCGTCATCATGGGCATGGTGCTGCTGGCGGTGACGGGGTGTGAGGCGCTGTATGCGGACATCGGCCACTTCGGGGCGAAGCCTCTGAAGCGTGCGTGGTTCATCCTCGTCTATCCCGCGCTGATTTTGAACTACCTCGGCCAGGGGGCGCTGGTGATCAGTGATCCGGCGGCGCTGGAGCATCCGTTTTTCAAACTGGTGCCACAGCCGCTGCTGGTACCGATGATCATCCTGGCAACGCTGGCCACGATCATCGCCTCCCAGGCCATGATCACGGGCGTGTACTCGCTGACGCAGCAGGCGGTGCAGCTGGGTTATCTGCCGCGATTGAAGATCATCCACACCAATCCGGATGTGCGCGGGCAGATCTACATGCCGCAGGTGAATTTTCTGCTGATGGTGGCGTGCATCGCGCTGGTGATCGGCTTTGAGACATCGAGCAATCTCGCCTCCGCGTACGGGCTTTCGGTTTCGATGGAGATGTTTCTCACGAGCATCCTGTTCTTCTTTGTGGCCCGCCGCATCTGGGGCTGGGCGTTTTGGAAAGCCTTCCTGCCCGTGCTGGTCTTCACCATCATCGAGCTGGGCTACGTCTCCGGCAGCCTGATCAAATTCATGCAGGGGGCGTGGTTCCCGCTGGCCGTGGCGGCCTGCATCTGGGTGATCATGAAAACATGGACGGATGGGCGGGCGATCCTGTACCAGGCGATGCAGCGTGGGCGCCTGCCGGTGGTGCATCTGGTGGATGAGCTGAAAAAGGACCGCGTCATCCGGGTGCCGGGCACGGCGGTCTTCATGTCCGCCAGCGCGGACGGACTGCCGCTGGCGCTGCTGCACCATCTGAAGCACAACAAGGCGCTGCACAAGCAGGTGGTGCTGCTGAGCGTGAAGTTTGCGGACGCGCCCTATGTCTGCGAGGAGTCGCGGCATGAGATCAGCGAGTATTATGAGGAATTTTACCGCGTGGTCCTGCGCTACGGTTTTTCCGAGCCGCCGGATGTCTTCAACGACCTGTGCGCGGCGATGAGTGAGAAGACGAAGGTGAAACGCAACGGCATCACCTTTTACCAGAGCCGTGAGGTGCTGCTGACCAACGGGCCCGGCAAGATGGCGGCGTGGCGGAAAAAGCTGTTCGTGATGCTTTCACGCATGTCCCGCCCTGCGACGGGTTACTTTGATCTGCCGCCAAGGCAGGTGATTGAGCTGGGGATTCAGCTGGAGGTGTAGCGGGTCGGATCCCCACTTCTTAAATCAACCATCCCTGTTCGACAATCGTCAATGGAGCGTGCCCTTGACGCTCACAATCCCATGGATTGACGATTGTCGAGCCATCGATTTTTGATTGTTAAAGTTCCAAACTTCAGATATGCGAGGGCGGACATTGAGTCACATCCGTTGAAGTGATACTTTCGTTTCACCATGGTCTCACCCCGCCCCCTCATCGCCACGCTCTGCCTGCTGGCAGGCGTGCATGCTTTTGCCCAGACGCCGGCTCCCACGCAGGTCAATGTGCCCTACGGGGAGCATGAGAAGCAGGTGCTCGATTTTTACCAGGCGAAAGCGGAACAGCCAACGCCGCTGCTCTTCTTCGTGCACGGCGGTGGATGGATGACGGGGGACAAGGCGAATCCCGACTTCCTCGCCAAATGCCTGGACAACGGCATCTCGGTGGTTTCGATCAACTACCGCTTCATTCCTGAGGCGCAGGCGGAGCAGATCACGCCGCCGGTGAAGGCCTGCCTGGATGATTCGGCGCGTGCGCTGCAGTTTGTCCGCAGCAAGGCCGCCGAGTGGCACATCGACAAAGAACGCATCGGCGGCTGTGGCGGATCTGCGGGTGGGTTCACAGTACTGTGGCTGGCCTTCAGCCCCGACATGGCCAATGCGAAGAGCATTGATCCCATCGAGCATGAATCCACGCGGCTGCGCTGTGTGCTGGCCTTTGTGCCGCAGACTTCGCTGGACCCCAAGCAGATGAAGGCATGGATTCCTAACAACGACTATGGCAACCATGCCTTTGGGCTCGGCAGCATGCAGGAGTTTCTGGCCAAACGGGACAGCCTCATGCCGTGGATCGAGCGCTTCTCGCCGTACGCCCTCGCCAGTGCGGACGATCCGCCGGTGCTGATGTTTTACGACAGCACCCCGAACCTGGGCAAACCGTCGGCGAAGGACCCGGTACATTCGGGGAATTTTGGGGCGGGCATCGCTGAGAAACTGAAGGAGGTGGGCATTGAGCACGAGATCAATTATAACAACGATTACGGGCACATGAAGTACCCGGATCTGTTTGGGTTTTTGAAGGAGAAGCTGGGGAAGTAGGCGGCGGCAGGAGCAGTGGAGCCTTCCGTTTCCGGCGATACGGAAAGTTTAGTGAGGCTGTTCGACATCTGAACAACCAGGCGTTCCTGGCTGCATTGTTTGCTCTCTCCAATTAACTCAAAGGCCGCAGTCGCAATTGGCGCAATGTGTAGAAGGGCGCATCTGACTCGGGCATTCGGCGCGCGCCTTTTTTGCGCTTGGGCCCGAAGAGGTCGCGCTGCGCCTCGAAGACGCTTTCTATGAACTCTTTGCTCCCGAGTGCGACGCCATCGGTGAAGTAGCGAACGCGCAGGTGCACGAGTTCGGCGGGGCTGAGCTTGCCTTTTTCCGCCAGCACGGTGCGAGCGGACTCGGCGGTGACACCACGAGATACCACCTTCTCATTCTGCGCGTCTTTGACCTCGCGCCCTTCGGCATGGAGGAGGCAGCGGTAGGCGGCTGCAGCGCCGGCGGTCTTCCAGCCGTCCACGGGTTTGCCCAATGCTTTGCACAGGCCGCGCTGGGCTCTGCGGCTGCCGCCGAGGGCCTCGGCGTAGCCGCACCAGCGGTAGTCCTTGGGATCTTTGACGAGTCCGGCGCGCACGGGATTGAGATCGATGTAGGCGGCCATGGTGCGCAGGGGGTCTCCTTTGCCTTCGACGAGCACGCTTTTGAAGCGGTCCATCCACAGCGTGCCGCGACGACCGCGGCGTTTGTTGAACCAGCGGCTGAAGCGTTCTTTGACCTCTTTGACGAAGAGGGAGAGATCGCAGAAGCGCTTTTTCAGCGCGTCGATCCGCTGCTCAGCTAGGACGGCCATGCCGCGCGCGCGGAAGTCGGCGAGTTCATCTCGCAGCAGGCCGAGGTAGGCGCGGCTGTAGAGGGTGCGCAGGTGATCGAAGAGCTTTGCTTCGCCTTCGGGGCCCTCAAAGCGCTGCAGCCAGGTGTCGCGGTGCGGCACCTCGGCAAGCAGATGGAAGTGATTGCTCATGAGGCAGTAGGTGACCACCTTGATGCCGGAGAATTCGGCCATGCGCCAGATGACGCGGCGCAGCGCTTCTTTTTCCACGTCGTCAAAGAACACCTCGCCGCCGCAGGTGCGGGACATGACGTGGTTACAGTAGGACTCCAGCGGCCCTTTGCCGAGGATGCGGAACCTGCCACCAGACCACGAACGCGCGCCGGGATAGAGGCCGGTTTTCGCATTCACACCGACAAGCTGCTCTTCGAGCGGGAGCGCCTGGGAATCAGGAGATTGGGCGGGGTTCATGGGGTTGGAAGGTGGATGAAAAATAAGCGCGAGCAATTACTAAATGCCTGGCATTATTTTTTCAAGCGGCGGGGCGGCGGGGCGGCGGGGCGGCG
>JAFLEI010000084.1 GCA_017301975.1 Verrucomicrobiota bacterium | reverse complement strand
CAGCGCCGAAGCGCGCACGCCTGCGGAACTTGATGTGGCCATCAGCATGGCGTTCTCAAAAGTCACAGACAACGATGCCAAAGGCTGGTTTGCTTCTTGTGGCTATAGTATTATTTAATATGCTCTAAGCAAGGGGCAGTTCAAACTGCTTCCATTCTTCCCATGAAATATGCCTGCGCTTTATTGCTCATTACCTGTGTCATCATGGGGTTCTTTGTTTTAGATGCGAGGCGTCAAAGCTCGCCAGATCCGGCTAAAATTAAGCTGCGGATGGAACACAAACCCGAGTATGGCAGTCATGTTTACAGCTGTCGAGGAATGGAAATACGCGGGGGGATTCGAGTGCGCTGGTGAAACACGTTCTGGAGGTGATTGAGACGGGCTCCTTGTACCCCGGCTTAACCAGAAGGGGAGACGTCATGGAGTTGTTTCGCGGTGACCTTGTGTTTGTCACGCCACACGAGGCTGTTGTTGACCTGGGGCGCGATGTTTCTTTGTCGCAAGAAAAACCCATCGGAATCACGTGGGTGAGGGAGGACGTCAAAGAGCCTGTGCGGCATCTGCATTGGGTTCTCGCATTTTATTTCAGCCCAGATTCTGATCTGCTGGCAGACTGGAGACTCACTTGTTTGCCAAGCTATTGATCGCTGGGGGGGCTCGCATGGTCAGGCGTTGGGGTGCTATTGAGCTGGAGGGGTGGGTCCATAGAGATGCTCCTCGTTGGCGAGGAAATCAGCGAAGGTGCCATCAAATTCGACGGTTGGGTGCTGAGCGTTGATCTCGGTGCGGCCAAGCCACGAAAGATGAATGACGGTAAATCGGTCAGACTGAGAGCGATGGCGGAAAAGCACGTCGTCGGTGGCTCCCTCGCGCCATGCAAACACGTCCACCGGAACGCCATCGAGAAGGTGCCCGGGTGGAAGCTCGCGCTGGAACTCGTTGAGAAGCATCTGCGTGTCCTCCGTGTCTGGGTAATACCACCCGTGAGGCAAAGCAGGTCGCGATAATGGGGCTGTGGGCATCGGTATAAGACTGAATGCGCGTAACAGCGCCTGACTAACTGTTTGATGAAAAACAAATCGGCCGAGCAGGTCAACAATATTGTGGTCCACGAGTTTTACGACATAGGCATGAACGCAGCGGTGCGCCTTGCAGACGCTGCTGGTGGGCGTGCGTTGTAAAGGAGTGCTGGGTTTGCTTTCCGGAGAGGGGCGCATGACCCAGGGTCGCCTCGCTGAGGCTCGGCTGACCCTGGGCTATAATACTCAGCCCCGTCGGGGCTGGTGTGTGGCGGAGTGGAGTGAGTGGAAGATGGCGTGAGGTGAAAAGGAGCTTCAGGGCGGCTGCTGGCTTCAGCGATTCGTTGGTCAAATCCATCATGGTCTTCGGTTCTGTCTTCGCGCCCGACCGTATTGCCACATTGTGATGAACCACATGGACGCTCCGAAAACCAAACCTCCAACACAGAAGAGTGGAACCGAAATAAACCAAGGCAGTGGCGGAGGCGAATCGATGCAAGCAATGACGCCAAACAGAACCGCGAAAGGAAACCCGTATGTCAGGACAAAGCGGAACATGCCCGCTTTTTGAATGCGTTCCCATCTCTGTAACCGCAACTTTTGGATGTCACTCATATTCAGATTCGTCTAACTGCTTGATGAGAAACAATTCTGTCGAGTGCCTCAATCATATTATTATGGGCCACCGCTTGCTCGCAGGTCGTCAGCAGTCCGGTCATTGAGCTTGAGCCGAGGGGCGGTTCGTTGATGAGTGAAAGCGTTCAATGAGCTCATGAAAGCTGACGATGTCTTTCCTGTTTCTCAGATCAAAGCCTCCCGATTCATCCTCCAGATTTTCTACTCTGATTCGCCTGCCGCCTTCGTAGTATTCCAGTTGCAAGGAAATCAGCGTGGTGGTGGAGGATTGCTTTTTGCTTCGAAAATAGCCGAGCAGGCTGTCGAGGCCGGCGATGTCACTTTGGGTGAGCTGCAGCTCTCCGATGGCTTTCTTTTCGATGATCTTTGCGGGCACGCTTTTGTCCCAGGTGATGGCGTATTTGGTGAGGGAGCAGGTTCCGTTGCTCTTTCTGATTTCATACCAGGAGGTTGAATTCTGAAAGCAGCCCCTGGCATGAAGTGTGAGCTCCACGCTGTCACCGTTTTCCAGGCTGGAGAAATTGAGCTCTGCCGCGAAGGTGGAGAAAGCAGTGAGCAAGCCTGTGATGATGAGGAGGAGCGTCTTCATGGTGGATCGGCTTGAGTCCAGGTGCAGCGGTTGTCCGACTTTAGACCGGTTTCAAGCTGGTGCCAAGGATGACAGCCAGCGAAAGTGGAACGGGCGTCAAGGAGGGGCGGTGTCCGCCAGGGAATGCGCGAAACCAAGGCTTCCGAAGAGAGGGGCGCGGAGGATGGCTTTGAGCGTTTCATGGGTGATGTCAGAGCCGCCTTCAATGGGCAACGGAGTCTGCGCCATCACAGGCCAGCGAGGGTGGCTGCACGCCCATTTCCATCGACCTGTCAGGGGTGAAGGCGGGAGGTTAACTGATAAAAGGCGGTCATGTCTTTGTTTTGATCGCCGTAACCTCCTGATCCGTCGTACAACTGTTCGACTTTGACCGGCCTGCCGCCCTCATAGTATTCGACCAGCAATGAAATCTGAGTGGTGGAACTTCCCTCCCTTTTAGCCCGAAAATATCGGAGCAGGCCATCCAGAGCGTCGATGTCCTTCGGGGCGAGTTGCAGCTCTGCGACGACTTTCTTTTGCGCTATTTGTGAGGGAAGTTTTTTGTCCCAAGTGATGGCGTATTCTGTGAAGAAAAAGGTTCCACGGCTCTTCCTGGCTTCATAGTATGAAATCGAATTGTGGAAGCAGCCTGTTGAATGGAGGGTGACTTCCACCCTGTCGCCATCTTCCATGTCGGAGAAATGAAGCTCCGCCGCGAAGGTGGAGATGGAGGTGAGGAGATAAAGAATGAGAAGCGTCTTCATGGCTGGCCGGGTTTCAGGTCGAGTTGATCTTTGAGTGGAGGCTTTCTGCGCCAGCATCGATAGCCGAGATACAAAAACAAAAGCCATAAGGGGACTGCAAAAAGGGTATGGCAGAAGAAATTGAGGCCTGCACGGGCCCGTGATTCGCTTTCGGCGGTGCGATGCGAGACCAACCACCAGATCACGGCAGCCGCACCGGCTGCAGCACCCAGCACAGCCATGCCCTGGACGAGGGTCAGAGGCCGCTTGTAACGGGTGTTGCGAATGGCCTGGGGCATGAGCATGAGGGTGGCGATCTGGAGCGGGACGATGAACAAGATGGTGGGCCTGCTCTGCGTTGCCACGAGACACGCGAACCCAAGAGTGACCAGCACTGCCCACGCGACGAACTGTGTGGTAGTAAAGAGCCGGGGCGTCACGAGCGGAGGGCTTTGCCGGCCGCTGCCCGGATGGACTGACGCCGGGAGATCAGTAGTGTCCGGTTCGGAGGGCATGATAAATGGCGCATAGCAGCACTGCTGCGAGTCCGATGCAGCCAGACCCCATGTGCCACACAATGACCGCCGGCCGGGACACGAATACAATCGGGTACTGCATCTGGGGGAAATTCGTGCGCTTTTCAAGCTGCGAGGGCTGCATCTCCACCCGGGTGGTGAAAAGGCCGAGTGCCCCAAATGAAATCAAGGAATGGATGACTGCCAAGGGCACAAGGGCGAGGTAGAACTGTTTCATGGTGTCTGAAGCAGACGCGACTGCTCGATTAGATGAAATGATGCCGGGGACGTCAACACGATTGTGGTCCGTTGTTTCGAGCGCTCCTCCTCTCCGCAACAAGATTCCTGCCCCGGCGGCGTATGTGTCTGACATGGGTCCGCTTTCCACCCGTCGTCATCTTCTCAGCGCCTCCGGCGCCGGGTTCGGCATGCTGGCGCTGCGCGGGTTGTTTGGGGCGAATGTGCAAGCGGCGGCGCGGATGAATCCGCTGGTGCCGGGGCCGACGCATTTTCCGGCGCGGGCGAAGCGGGTGATCTTCCTTTTCATGCAGGGCGGGCCGTCGCAGGTGGACACGTTTGATTTCAAGCCGGCGCTGACGAAGCAGCATGAGGTGCCGAGCGCGAAGGGGAGCCCGAATGTGTACTACCAGTCGCCGTGGGAGTTCAAGGCGCGGGGGGAGAGCGGCATGCTGATTTCGGATCTGCTGCCGAACATCGCGCGGCATGCGGATGACCTGTGCGTGATCAATTCCATGCACACGGATCACAATGCGCATCCGCAGGCGATCCTGCAGATGAACACGGGGAGCTTTGCGTTCACCCGGCCGAGCGTGGGCTCGTGGTGCGTGTATGGGCTGGGCACGGAGAATCAAAACCTGCCGGGCTTTGTGACGATCAATCCTTCATTCTCCGGCGGCGGGCCGCTGAAGCATGGCTGCGCGTTTTTACCGGCGGTGTGCGGCGGGACGGCGATCGGCCAGGACAGCGGGAATGGGGCGAGCCCGGATTTTCCTGCGACGCCGCTGAAGGATATTGAGCTGCCGTTTATGAAGAATGCGCGGCTGGATGTGACGGCGCAGCGGCGGCAGCTTGACCTGGTGCAGTCTTTGAACCGGCAGAGGCTGGCGCAGGATGGCTGCAACGAGGCGCTGGAGGGATTGGTCACCTCCGCCGAACTCGCCTTCAACATGCAGCGCGAGATGCCGGACGTGATGAACCTGAACAAGGAGAGCAAGGTCACGCAGGAGATGTATGGCATCGGCGATGGGAAGGTGACGGACCAGATCGGCCGCGCATGCCTGATGGCGCGGCGCTTTGCGGAGGCGGGCGTGCGCTTCATCCAGGTGAACCACGAGTTCTGGGATGATCACAGCGACATCTTCAAAGGGCACCCCCAGCATGCGCGGGAGACGGACCAGCCGGTGGCGGCCCTGCTCACGGATTTGAAACAGCGCGGGCTGCTGGAGGACACGCTGGTGCTGTGGGGCGGGGAGTTTGGCCGCCCGCCCATACTGAACAAAAACAAGGGCCGTGATCATGATCATCTGGGCTTCACGATGTGGATGGCGGGTGGTGGATCGAAGCCGGGGATCCGCTATGGGAGCACGGATGAGACGGGATTTAAAGCGGAGCAGGACAAGGTGCATCTGCATGATCTGCACGCGACGATGCTGCACCTGCTGGGGCTGGACCATGAGCGGCTGACGTATCGCTATGCCGGCAGGGATTTCCGGCTCACGGATGTGTTTGGGGAGGTGAAGCGGGGCTTGATCGCGTGATGCTGGATGCTGGATGCTGGATGCTGGATGCTGGATGCTGGATGCGTGATCTTCAGGGGAGTGGTGGCGCGGCGAACGTGGCAAGTTTTCAGCCGTGGTTGCGTTTTGGAGAGATATGCCTGCCCTCTGCAATCGCCGTCGTGTGCTCTGTGTTTTCAGCGTCAGTTTTGCGATGGTGTGTCTGAGTTCCGTGGGGCGGACTGCGCTGCCTGAATTGAGCGCGGAGGGACTGAGGGCCTACCAGAAGGTGAAGAAGGCGGAGATGTTTTGCAGCGCGGCGGTGGGTTATGCTGGAACCACTCCCGAGGTGGTGTGGTCGTTTCGAGATCTGCTGAAGGAGAAGAACGCGGATGCGGCCTTCAAGGCGCTGCTGCAGGAGGCGACGGTGCCGGGGCAGTTGTATGGGCTTTGCGGGCTTTGGTTCACGGATCAAGCGGCTTTCAAAAAAGAGGTGGCCCGCTATGGCGCGATGCGGGGGAAGGTGTGGACGATGATGGGCTGCATGATCGGTGAAGATGTGATCGCGGAGGTGGTGGTGAGCCCGTATCCCACGCCGATTCGTTTGAACGGACCCGAGGACAGCGTGGAGGACTGGTGGGCGAGAAATCCCAAAGACCCGGGCCATTCCGACATCGCGGGAGGCTCCTGGCCGAGCGTATTTAAAGGGGAAAAAGGGGCGAAGCGTCCGGTGAAAAAGTGAGGGGCGGGGGCTGATGCTGGATGGCGGAGCCGTGATTTTTGAGGATGGGAAAATTTGTCAATTATTTGCACACTGACCCCATTTTGAGGGCCGGGCGGACTTTGGTTTTCCGTGGGTTTTGGCCGGGGTGGGTGATAAAACGCCCGGCAGCCCCCGCTGCCGGGCGTTTTTCGGGGGGACGTGATGGGTGGAGTGGCGTGGTTAGAATGGGAAGGGCTGCTGGGGGGCGGAGCCGCCGGGTGCGGTGCTGCTGGTCTGGGTGGAGCCTGCGCTGCTGGGTCCGATGAAGGTGGAGCCGATGTTGGAGGGGTCGTCTTTGCGATGGCGGTCTTTGAGGGGCTTGCTGCCGCCGAAGTAGATGCGCACGCCGCCAAGGAGGTGGGCGTAGTTGTTTTCTCCCACGCCGCCGTCGGCAAAGAGGGCGACGCCGCTGACCGGCGTCTGCCACTCGACGTGGGCGACATAGAAGTTGTGATTGAAGCGGCTCTGGTATTCGAGGCGCAGCATGAGATTGTCCATCGGGTAGATGGCGGCATACACGCGCGCGGCGATGAAGCTCTGGTGCGTGGCGAGTCCGGGGAAGGTGGTGGCCACGTGGGAGTCGTAATTGTCGTAACCTGCGACGGCGCCCAGGGTGAACTGCTTGAAGTAGTACTCGCCCTCCACGCCGACGATGAGGTCGGTGAACTTCTGGCTGGTCATGCCGCTGGAGGCGAGACCGATGAGGCCTCTGCCGGGGTCCCGGGCAAAGAGGTGTGTGCCTGCACCGTAGATATTGGTGGAGAAACCGTGCTGATAGAGGCCATCGAACTGTGCGCCAAAGCGCCGGCCGAGGGGCACGGAAATGGAGCCGGCGACGCCGCGTGTGGAGCTGCGATTGATCGCGCCATAATTGGCGTCCAGCTTGCCATTGATGCCGGAGACGGCGGGCTCTGAGGCTGCGGCGGCGATGCCCTGCACGGGTGGTGCGCCAGCGTGGAGTTGAGTCAGGGAAGCAATGGCCAATGCGGCGAGCAGGGGGAGTGTGTGTGCGTGAATGTGTTTCTTCATCGGCCGAAAAGCTAAGGTGCGGATGAGGAGATCGCCGGGACGAATGTGTAAATCTGGACTTAGAAGTTTTAGGGATGACTTATTGGCGCGTAGATAACGGATCAGATGGGGCACGGATGGAACTCGCCTGAGATGGTGGTGAAGGAGATGGCCGCGACGTGGGATGCGGCGGCTTCTTGGGACTTGTTCGGCGGAGGTGCCCCAATGGGCTCGCGGCGTGCAGCGTGAGAAGCTGATGTAGGGCGTGGGCGAGGTGCTGCGGCGTGAATTCAGTACTCAGGGGCGGGAGCGCTTGTGCGGCAGGAGGGCTGCAGGGACAGCGCACCTTGTGGGTGCCCTACGGGGGGCAGAGCGGGGAATTGAGACGCGCATAACGCGTCCTATGAGCTCCGGCGCGGCGCGGGGGAAAGGGCGGATGCGGAATGGGTTTCGGGAAACGCTGTCGCTTCCACTGGTGATCTAGGGACAAGCTTCTTTCGCTGTTCCGGCTTCCAAGGGCATGGGGCGGCAGTCATCCTGAAACACAGGCCCCGGTCAGCTTGTCACCTCCTGGCGACGCTCTGAAAAGGGGGTCGATCCGCAGCCAGTATAAAGGGCGGATTAATTTGTCAAGAATTTGCACACTGACCCCATTTGGGGAGGTGCGAATTTTGCGCTTTCCCGGTCGATTTTTGGAACCCAGTGGCGATCTGTTTGTCAAGAATTTGCACACTGACCCCATTTTGGGGCTTGGCGTGTCGCGAATTTTTTGGAGGGGGCGAAGATGCGGACTCCTTTGGGGCTAGTGCTTGTGTTTGCCGCCGGGGTGGCGGGGAGGGGCAGCGCGCCCTCCAGCAGCGCCTTCAGCGCCGGCACGTCCACGCGCCTGCAGCAGCAGGTGGGGGGAACGGTGAGCCAGGCATGCACTGGGGCAACGGCGACAGTTT
>JAFLEI010000083.1 GCA_017301975.1 Verrucomicrobiota bacterium | reverse complement strand
AAGCGTTGGGCTTGCGCCAGCACCCGGCGAGACAAACTCGCCGCACATTTCCTCTCCCTCATCGAGTTTGCTGCCGTCATCGACTGGCTTCAATACGGCCGATGAGGGTTTTCAAACACCGCCTAGTTTATACCACACCGCCGCTGGAGGAGGAAGTCGAAGTCACCGGCCCCATCACCGCCAAGCTCTACGCCGCCACTTCCGCCCGCGACACCGACTGGATGGTCCGCCTCATCGACGTACAGCCAGACGGCTTCTCCGCCATGCTGTGCGAAGGCGTCATGCGCGCCCGCCATCGCGACCCCGACCACAATGGCTCCTTCAATCCGGCGCAGCTCAGCCTCATTACGCCCGATCAGGTCCATGAATACACCATCGAGTTCTGGCGGGCGACTTCCAACGCCTTCCTCAAAGGCCACCGCATCCGCATCGAGATCTCCAGCAGCTTCTTTCCCTACTACCTCCGCAACCTCAACACCGGCGCGGACAACATCGGCCTCGAATCCACCAGCGTCGTCGCCACGCAAAAAGTGATGCACAGCTCCGGCCAGGCCTCTCACGTCGTGCTTCCGGTGATTCCCCGCAAACAGCCATGAGCAAGAAATTGAAAGCACTTCTCTGCATCGCCCTCCTCCTCGGCCATTCCCGCGCTGCCGAACCTCAGGACATCGCCTTCAAATCCACGCTCGATGCCACCGAGCAGCGTTACGTGGAACTCCTGCCAGAATCCTTTGATGACATGCTGGCGCAGGATGTCCTGATTGCGTTTCACGGTCATGGCTCCGACCGCTGGCAGTTCATCAAAGACCCGCGCGGTGAGTGCAAAGGATTGCGCGATGTGGCTGAGACATATGGCATGATCTTTGTCTCGCCCGACTACCGTGCCAAAACCTCGTGGATGGGCCCCGCTGCGGAGGCCGATGTGGTTCAGATCATCAGCGAGTTGAAGAAGCGCCATCATGTGAACCGTGTCTTCATCGCAGGCGGCTCCATGGGCGGCACCGCCGTGCTGACCTTTGCCGCGCTGCACCCGGAGTTGGTCGCAGGCGTGTGTAGCCTGAACGGCATCGCGAATCTGCTAGAGTATGACAAGTTCCAGGACGCACGCACCGCTTCGTATGGCGGATCCAGAACAGAGAAGCCCGATGAATACAAAAAACGCAGCGCGGAGTTCTCTCCGGAAAAATTCACCATGCCAGTGGCCTTCACCACGGGCGGCAAGGATGACGTCGTTCCACCCGCGAGCACCCTGCGACTTGCGGAGAAGTTAAAGCAGGCCAAACGCAAAGTGCTGAGCATCCACCGCGAAGCAGGCGGACACTCCACGACTTACAAGGACACCGTCGCTGCGATGGAGTTCGTGCTCCGTGAGGCTGGCGCATTGACGTTTGAGCAAGAAGGTGTGTGGGTGACGAAACTGTCCACCTCTCCGGTGCTCCAACGTTCCAACAGCGAGCGGGAGCGTTTGAACGCAGACATGGGCCTTTTCTCCGCAGGAGTGGAGCACGCACTGTCCTTCGACACCGCCTTTTCACCCGCCGACATCCGGCTCATCGAACGCGCCGTCCAGCGGAACACCGAACGTGTCGTCTCTGCGACGGCTCCATGGACCACCAAGCACGGCAAAGTCATTCGCGGCTTCATCTCCGCCATCGATGGCTCGGTGCAGCCCTACGGCGTGATCATCCCCAAGAGCTACGACGGCACCAAACCCATGCGGCTCGATGTGGTGCTGCATGGCAGTTCCAAACCCGTCGGCATGAGCGAGCTGAAGTTCATTAGCCGTTTCGATGAGGGCGATGAAGAGAAAGGCAACTCACCCGATGTGGACTACATCGAGCTGCACCCTCTCGGCCGCGTGGAGAACTGCTACCGCTGGGCGGGCGAGACAGATGTGTTTGAAGCCATCGAGGCCGTCTGCCGGAACTACAAGATCGACCGCGACCGCATCGTGCTGCGCGGCATGTCGATGGGCGCTTCGGGCACCTGGCACCTCGGCTTGAAGCACCCGGACCGCTTCGTCGCCATCGGCCCTTATTGCGGTTACGTGGACACGCATCGCTTTTCGGAGACGCCCATCCCCGGCTTTATCAAGGTCGGCCCGCTGCTACCGCATCAGGAACTCGGCCTGCATATGCTCGACTCCGTGGACTACGCCGCAAATGCCACCATGGTGCCGGAGATCGCCTGCATCGGCGACAAGGACACCTTCTTTCAAGCGCACGTCATCATGGGCCAGGCCTTCGCCAAAGAAGGCGTTCCATTCACCAATCTCATCTCGCAGGGCACAGGCCATGTCATTGATCCGAAGACGCACGCCGAGCAGATGCGTCGCATCAGTGAATACGCCGCGAAGGGTCTCAATCACGATCCGCCGCAGCTTCGCTTCGTCACCTGGACGCTCAAATACAACCGCTGCCACTGGCTCGAACTCCTCAGCCTCGGCAGGCACTACGAACGCGCCGAGTTCCGCGCCAGCGTCACCGCTGATGGCATCGACGTCAGCGATGTCCGCAACATCGTGCGCTTCGCCATCCATCGCCCCGTGAAGTCGATGCGCATCGCCGGTGCCGACATTGCCCTGCCACAGCACGCAACCGCTGACGCCCTCGTCTTCACCAAGACCGGCAACACCTGGCGCTGCGATGGTCCGCGCAAAGAGATCAAGCTCACCGGCAAGCAGCCCGGTCTGCAAGGCCCCATCGACGACGCCTTCGCCACGCCCTTCCTCTGCGTGCGAGGCACCGGCAAACCCTGGAACCCCGCCATCAACACCTGGGCCTTCGCCGAATTGCAGCGCTTCGAGTACGAATGGGCCCGCTACATGCGCGGTCCCCTGCCCGTGAAGGACGACACCGAAGTCACCGAGGACGATGTGCGCAACAAGCACCTCATTCTCTTTGGCGATCCCGGCAGCAATCCATGGATCGCCAAAGCACTGCCGCAGCTCCCGCTCACATGGACTCGCGACGAACTCCGGCTGGGCGCAGAAGCACAGTCCGCCCAGGATCATTCCCCGGCCTTCATCACCGCCAGTCCTCTCGCCAAAAACCGTTACCTCGTCATCAACAGCGGCCACACCTTTCACGAGAAGGAGTTCTCTGCCTTCAACTACCTGCTCTTCCCACGTCTCGGCGACTGGGCTGTCATCAAGGTGGGAGCAGAAAAGAAAATCATCCACGCCGGATACTTTGACGAGGAATGGCGGAAGGCTGGCCTTGTCGCACCGTAGAATAGCTTTCTCATGCCCCGAATCCTCATCGCTGAATGCAAACAGGAAGTCTCCACCTTCAATCCCTTCCTGAGCGGATACGACGACTTCACGCTCCGTCACGGCCAGTCCATTCTCGACTACCACCGCCAGGTGCGCAGTGAAGTCGGCGGAGCCTTGAGCGTGTTCGATGCGACACCCGGCGTGGAGCTCGTTCCCACCTGCAGCGCCCATTTCATCACCTCGGGCGGCACGCTGGCAGACGCGGCGTTTGAGCGCATCGCGGACGAACTCCTCTCCAGCATCAAGTCAGCGCCGCCCGTGGATGGCATTTACTTTTCCCTCCATGGAGCGATGGCGACGCAGAGCCTCGATGATCCGGAAGGCTGGCTGCTGCAGCAGACCCGCAAGATCGTCGGCGAGCAGGTGCCCATCGTCATCTCGCTCGATCTCCATGGCATCCTCACCGACCTCATGCTGGAGCAGAGCGATGCCGCCGTGGCTTTTCACACCTACCCCCATGTCGATTTCTTCAGCACGGGCGAGCGTTCCGCGCGCCTGCTGCTGCGCATCGTCGCTGGCGAAGTAAAACCCGTCACCGCCAAGGTGCGCGTGCCCGCCCTCGTGCGTGGCGATGAACTCATCACCGCCTCCGGCTCCATTCGTCACGCCGTGAATGCCGCGATGCAGGTCGAGCAAAGCGCAGGCGGACTCTCGGCCGCGATGATGTGGGGCAATCCTTTCACCGACGTTCCAGCCCTCGCATCAAACAGTTTCGTCGTGACGGACAACGATCCCGCCCTCGCCGAACGCGAAGCCCTGCGCATCGCCGGTTTGTTCTGGGAGCATCATGAAAAGATGCAGGTGCCCCTCACCAGCCTCGCGGATGCCGCTCGTCAGACCAAAGAAAATCCCTCCGGCACCGTCGTGCTCGTCGATGCCGCAGACGCCACAAGCTCCGGCGCCTCCGGCGACAGCAATGCAATCCTCCGCGCCCTGCTCGACGCAGGCTATGCCGGCACCGCCTTGATCCCCATTGTCGATCCCGCTGCGGTGGAGGCCGCCTTCCGCGCGGGTGTCGGCCACGAAGTCAAAACCACCGTCGGCGGCGCTCTGGATGCCGGACGCTTCACTCCGTTGCCCATTGAGGGACGCGTGCGCATGCTCTCAGACGGCTGGTTTCACAGCGAGTCCACACGCGAGCTCTGGCAGGCCGGCCCCACCGCCGTGATTCAGACCGGCAACATCACCCTCATCGTCACCAGCCGCGCAGTCAGCCTCTATGACCGCGCACTCTTCCTCGCGCACGGCTGCGATCCCCAGCACTTCGGCGCTGTCGTGATGAAGTCCCCGCAATGCGAGCGTCACATGTTCAAAGACTGGGCCGCTCTCTACATCGATGTGGATGCGCCCGGCTCCACCAGCGCCAATCTCCGCAGCCTCGGCCACACCCGCTGTGCCCGCCCCATCTTCCCGCTCGATTTAGCCGTCACCTTTCAACCTCAAGCCAGGCTCTTCCAACGTCACCCATGAAAATCCGAGAAATCCGCTGCGCAGGTTTGCGCGGAGCCACCCCCGAAGGCGGCTGGAGCAACGAGCTCCGTCCTGAAGACTGCGTCCACACCCTCATCGCCGTTCATACCGATGAAGGCATCGTTGGCCTCGGCAGCGTCTTCACCAACGATGCGCTTGTCCGTTCCGCGCTGGCCGTGCTCGAGCCCCTCTATCGTGGCGAGAACGCCCTCGAACCCGAACGTGTCAGCGAAAAGCTGCATCAAAACATGTTCTGGCTCGGTCGCGGCGGCTCCATCACCCATACCATCAGCGGCATCGACATCGCCCTGTGGGATCTCCTCGGCAAAGCCACCGGGCAGCCCGTCGGTCGTCTGCTCGGCGGTCGTTATCGCGAGCGCGTGCAGCCCTATGCATCACTCCTCATGGATGAGCCCGAGAAACTGCGTGACCATCTTCTCAAAGTGAAAGCCCAGGGCTTCCGCGCCTTCAAAATCGGCTGGGGGCCGTTTGGCCGACGCAATGCAGCCACGGACGAAGCCATCGTCCACGCCGCACGTGAAGCCGTGGGGCCGGACAACAAACTCATGGTCGATGCCGGTGGCAGCGACGCGCATTGGACCAACGGCTACAAGTGGGCCCTCAATACCGCAAAGATGCTCGCCGATTACGACGTACACTGGTTTGAAGAAGCCCTCACGCCCGACTCGCTCGAAGACTTCGCCAAGCTCCGCGAGCACTCCCCCGTGCAGATCAGCGGCGGCGAAGTCCTCACACGCCGCCAGGCCTTTCAGCCCTTCCTCGAAGCCCGCGCCTTCGACATCATCCAGCCCGACGTCACCAAAGTTGGCGGCATCAGCGAAGAGCGCCGCATCGCCTGGATGGCGCAGGAGCACGGCGTGCAGTTCATCCCGCACGGCTGGAACACCGCCGTCGGCCTCGCCGCAGACCTCCACCTCGCCTCCGCCTTCCCCGGCACCGATCTCGTGGAATACCTCACCGGCTCCCCCTTCATCGACGAAATCACTCTCGGCGGCTGGAACCTCGATGCCGACGGCATGCTCGCCATCCCCACCACCCCCGGCCTCGGTCTCGAACTCGATCCCGACGTCGTGAAAAAATACACCGGCGGAGAAAAGCTGCTGGAGTGAGGCTCCCGTTCTTTGCCGCCGCGCATCATCCATCTGCAAAATAAACAGCTCCTCACGCGCGGCAGTCGATCCCCCCTTTGATGGCTAGAATGGGGGGGGCTACATCGACCGCGGTCCCAAGGTTCGCGAGGTGCTCGTCACCGTGCGCGCCATGGTCGAGGCCTGTGATGCCCTAGCCAGCATCGCGCAAACACGCACCGCCGTGGTGAACATGGTCGTCGCTGTCGCCAGCGCCTATCTCATCAACTGCCGCAGCCTCCGGCACAGTGTGCTCTCGCTAGGTTTTTTCACGAATCCGCGAATGCTGCACGGCATTGCACTCACCGGCTTCCTCCAGCCGGTCTTCACGTACGCTCCGGTGATGAACCGCTTGCTCCATACTGCGCCGATTGATGCAACCGCCTGGCTGCACATTCTCGGCGTGGCTGTTGCAGCGCTCATGATGGTGGAGCTCGAGAAAAAGATCCAATGCATGCGATGAAGCGTACTCCGTCAGCAATCCACCCCTACCCCCCAATGAAAAAGCACCTCACAATCCTCTTCTTCGCCTCCACACTGACCCTCTCAGCACAAACCGAGCCTGCCGCCGCAGCTCGCTCGGTGGATCTAATTGATCCGGCCGCGTTTGGCTTTGGAAGACCGGGCTACATGGTGGACACGACCTTTATCGACACGCAGGACTTTGCGAACCGGCCTGGTGGCCTCGATTTCATGGAGGTGCGAACCATTCTGCCTCTGTGGACGAAGAAGGTGAACTCGCTGCGCATGAGCGCCTCGCTGAGCTACAATCTAAGCGAGCTGGATTTCAATGGCTTCCTCGGCTTGCAACGTGAGACACTGCACACGCTGGAGGCGCAGCTAAGCCTCTTCTGGCGGCCAGAGCAGTCGCGCTGGTGGGGCCTGGGCTTTGTGACGCCGGGCATCGGCACGGATTTCCAAGGCTTGTCATGGGATGACTTTGAAGTCTCCGGCCTCGGGCTGCTCGGGTATCGTTTCACAGACAGCTTCAGCCTCGCGGGCGGCCTCTTCGCGCAATACGGCGCGCAGGAGGGCATGATCGTTCCCGCACTCGGTTTCATCTGGAAGCCGGGTCCCTTCATCGTGCAGGTCACGCCGCCGTTTGTTGTGTTCGGCTGGCGTGCCACGGATCGCGTGACGCTGAGCCTCAGCGCCTATCCGAGCGGAGGTTCGTGGGATGTCGAAGACCCAGCGGTGAATCGTGTGGAACTGAATGGCTGGCAGACCGCCGCCTCGGTGATTTGTCAGGCCACGGACCGCTTTTCGATCTCCATGCGAGTCGGTATGAATGTCGGAGGCGAGCTTGAGTTGCGTGACACCAACAATAATGTGCTTGCCAATGAAACGCTCGAGTCCGCGCCCTTCAGTGCGCTAAACCTGCGCTGGCAGTTCTGATTCGGTTCCTATGCGTTTATGACTCCCTCCCTCCCAGATCCGCTCACGCGACATAACGCAGCAAAACGTGGAACGACGCATGTTTATCCGCCTGCTGGAGGCTGCGCCGAATGGATTTGTCATCCTTGATGGGCAAGGTCGCGTGTGGATGGCGAATGCGCGAGCGGAGAGCCTTTTCGGCATCCCGCGCAAGACGATGATCGGCACCGGATTCGAGATGCTGCTCGCCGTTAGGGAAAAACATCGCTTTGGTGAAGTGCGGAAGGACTTTTTGACAAACCCAGAGCAAGCTGAGCGATTTCGTGGCATGGAACTGGCGGGGCTGCGCAAAGACAGAAGCGAGTTCCCGATGGAGATCAGCCTCAGCTAGGTGGAGACGCCCGAGGGGACACTCATCCTCATCGGCATCACGGACATCACCGAGCGCAAAACCGCCGAATAGACAATCCGTATGCTCAATGCCGAACTGGAGCAAGGTGTGCAGCAACGCACTGCGGAGCTAATGGAGCGATTGTGACGCGGCGGCAGCTTGAAGAGGAAATTTTGCATATCAGCGAACGCGAACAGCGCCGCATCGGCCAAGACTTGATGATGATCTGGGCCAGCAGCCTCCAGAGCGTCTTGCGTTTGGACTGATCTTCTCACCATCCGAGCGCCGCTTGCCCTGCCGATATTCGGCCTGATATTTCTTCATCTACTCCGCCCTCGCGACTGCATCTTTGATCGGCATACCGTTACTTTAACCAAATTCCAAACTGCTGAACTATCCGCTGAACTCCACGCCATAAAAAAAGGCGGAACGTGTGTGTTCCGCCTCCATTTTCAACAGTTTCAAACAAGAGGTGGCTCGGGACGGAATCGAACCGCCGACACGATAAACGCCCTTTTTTTGCGTTTTCGACCACCTCCGGAGATATC
>JAFLEI010000082.1 GCA_017301975.1 Verrucomicrobiota bacterium | reverse complement strand
ACGACCGGTGACGATGACTCATGCATCGATGCTGTGCAGGCAAACCATTCATTCAAACCGCACCACTCGTCCGCCCCTGCGCGCGGTAACTTTTCGCTTGACCAGTTTTTTCAGAGAAGTGTGCAAAAAATGGAAAAAAATGCCACCTGCCCGGAATGAACCACTCGGCCGCCACGGGATCAGTCGCCGCGCGGCTGCTCTCAGGCGTTCACGTCTCACCTCCTGGTAAAATGTGGAAAAACATTTGCTCACTTTGTGAAACTGTCCCACCCATGATGAGTGATACTACTACGTGCATTTACTGGAGTCTTTGGATCTCTTTTTATCATTGGTGCGGTATTAACCCCGGTCGAGCTGGATGCTTTACCGCGCCTTTTCGTCGGCGTGTTCGGACTGTTCATGGCACTGACCGCCGCCATTGCCAAAGATAAAACCATCGACCGCTGGTTCGGCGGCCTGTGAACCTTCACGATCTTGCTCACCCATCCCATGCCCTGAGAGACGCCCCACATCCACCCCAGCAAATAGCCGCCGCCCCTCCGGGGTGCAGGTCTTATAGCGTTTTCCAAAACTGATTTCCGGAAAGCGAGCGTGGAGACGCTCGGCGGCGGCTTGAGGACAAGCCTCCCTGCCTCGCGCTGGGCGCTCGCATGCCCAGCGCTGGCAGGGCTGGCTGTCCTCAGCCAGCCGCCGTCGGCTTGTCCTTCGTAGCTTTAGCGAAGAAGGAAGCCCAGGATCATCGATCAAGAAACAGCCTGCTAAACGGAAATGAGTTTTGCGAACCGCTATGGAAGAATGGCGCAGTGTGTTTTGAAGCGCGGGGTGCGAGGATGAGGAGGCAGCTTTGAGCGCACGGCAAATGGTGGGGCGTGCGAAGGTCCTCGCAGTCGGGCGGTTTGGCGGAGGTGGCGGTGGGCGATGAACCGCCGTGGAGGCCAAACACGACCGACCTACGGGTCCGGCCACCGTGCCTGTTCAGTCTCCTCCCTGCCATCCGCCTGGCGGTTTCTCCGCCGCCGCGCCTCAGGCAGGGCGGGGGACCTGCCGCAGGCGTTCTGTGTGAAAAACCTTATCACCGTCAATCCAGCGCGCCCCCCCGGCTCTTCGGCGCGCGGAATTCATTCCGCAGCAGGTCGCCCGCGCTCGACGCGAGCGGGCCACGCGGCGTGCCGCAAACAGGAGAATCTGCCCCCGCCATCAACCGCCGGGATCCAATGGAAGCACGGAGTTTTCCCCTCCCGCTGGTCGCTGCGGAATTCAATGCCGCGCTCCGGCATGGATTCAAACACCCCGCCTATTCAGGCTTCAGCTTCAGGTGCGCGTAGGCCGCCGCCGGTTCTTCAAAGACGGACTTTCCGGCCTTTTCGCCGTCGTGCACCTTGTCCATCTCGTCAAAGAGGATCGTGTCATCCGCCTTCACACCAGCAGATACCACGAAGTAATCGCCCAGCTCATGCGTGATGGCCATCTGCCGCTGGCGCAGCACCTGGTCCTTGTCCACCACATAGATCCACCGATGGCCCGCGCGCTCAAAGGTGCTCCTCCGCGGCACCAGCAGCGCGTTTTTCAGCGTGAGCTGCAGGCGGATGTTTCCCGTCTCCCCCTGCCGCAGCAGATCGTTTGGATTGGGAAACACCGCGCGGTAGGGCAGGGTGCCCGGCAGACCGCCGTCCGCCTCCTTTTTCAGCGGGGCCGCGACGCCCGGCTGGTCAAACATTTTGCCGTTCACCAGTTTCAGCCGCACCTCCTTCAGCCCCTCCGCCAGCACGGAGGCCGGGTGCTCCTTGAGGTGTGCCTCAGGCACATTGAAATCCGCCCACACCACGCTGTTGTCAGACAGCCGCGTCAGCACATCGCCCGCATTCACCTGGCTGCCGCTTTGCAGCCGCAGGCCGCCCATGCGGCCGGTGAAGGGCGCCTTGATGGCGGTCTGCCCCTCCTGCGCCTCCGCGTCTTTCCCCACGCCTTTGGGCACGTGCGGCAGGATATTAAACAGCACATCCCCCTCCTTCACGCTCTGGCCCTCCCTGGCGTTCACCATCTGGAGATAGCCGGGCATCGGCGCGCGGATTTCCGTGCGCTGGCTGGAGCGGATCTGGCACGCATACAGGTGCGTGATCATCGTGTCCTGCGTCAGCGGCTTTGTCAGCACCAGCGGCGGCGCCTCAGGTCCGCAGCCGCACAGGGTCAGCGCCGTCAGCAGCCCTGTCCATGCGCGGACCGCCCTCCCCGCTGTGCGGGTCGCCCCATTCCCGAAGGTCTCGGCGGCTCCCAAACATCTTCCCACGGCGGAGTAGTCTCGGTATCTCATGATAGAAAAAAGATACTTGGCCGGATAACTCGAAAGTAAAACAAACAATGCGCAAAAAGAGAGGAAGAGGCGTGTCGATTGCCCAGATAAATCTAAGTCGAGGTCTAAGTAGGCTAACTTGACGAATAAGATAGGCGTGCGGCCTATTTACTCCGAAACTAATGCCTTCGATGCCCCCTTGGCACGCCATTTCATGCTGTCCTCCGCCTCCCGCCCGCACCGCCGGGCAAGCTCGACTCCCCGGCCTCCGCAGGCAGTATTTGAAAACCACCTGACCGGTCGCTTCACAGGCAGTGCGTGGAGCGCCGACCTCCGAGCCCACAGCAGGTGGAAAACACCCGCAGTGGCGGGCATTGGTCCCGGCAGGTGACGGCCTTCAGCATCGTTCCCAGTGGCAGCCGCGTGCAGGGGCGAGACGGAAAGGAAAGGCGGAATTGACCGAGGCTGCGGGCTCGAAGGAACGCCCTCCCCACTTGCCTTCACCCACATCCTTAAATGAAGCGCCCTCCTCATGCCGCCCCGCCTTCCGCGCATTCGGCCCCATCCTCCCGGACCGCCCCCGCCTGCATCTGTGCTTGCCCTTATCTCCATCGACCGCTAAAAAGGGAGCAAGGATAATGGAACTAATACAACCGCTGAATCATCCCTCCCTATTTCACCATGCTGCCATCCGGGCAAAAAACCACGACAGCCAACCACCCGCCACCATGAAATACCATCACCGAATCCTCGCCCTCCTTCTCATCGCCCCGCTGCTGCTGCTGCTCACCCCCGCCCAGGCCGCTGACGCCCCGGGTGGCGTGCGCGCCTTCAAGGACATGCTCAAAGACATCCCCGCCAAGGAGATGCTGAAACTCTGGAGCGACAAAAAAGCCGAGGTGGCCCTCAGCATCACCCGGCAGATCGAGACCAAGGAAGTCGGCAAAGTCGGCACCTACCGTGGCAAAGTCACCAAGATCGACCCCTACTCCTTTCGCAATGAGAACCTCGTCGGCTGGCGTCTCGGCGTGGAGGAGAGTTTCAAACGCGGCGGCGACACCCTCCTCGTCTTCTCCTGGGTCATGGTGCACACCGATCCCGACGGCCTCATCCCCAAGATCCGCCTCGGCGATGAAATCACCGTCACAGGCACGGTCAACCGCGCCGAGCTCACCGCCATTGACAATCCCCGGCTCAATGTCGATCTCATCGTCCCCGTCATGAACAACGGCAAAGGCGCGGCTGAAAAAGCCACCGCCGAAAAGCCCATGGCCAGGCCCGCCGCGCCCGCCGTCATGCCCACGCCCACGCCCGCGCCCGCCGCCGCACCCGTGACCGCCGCAGTCAAAGCCGCCGACTACCCGCTCGACCGCATTCTCGATGCGCTCCCGGAAGCCTCGCGCGCCACCCTCAGCACCGCCCCGCTGGCCACCGAATCCATCCCCGCGCTGAATGCCGCCCTCTCCACCCTCGCCCTGCGCAAGCCCTTCAAGCTCACCTTCAAGATCGAAGCCGCCGCCGCCCTCCCCAAGAGCCCCGAGAGATTCCAAATCCGCGCCGCTCCCGGCCTCCTCAGCGGCAAATACCCCGCCATCCAGCAGCAGTGGGTGCATCTCTACATGCCCACCGCCAGCGCCACTGAAATCGCCAGGGCCGGCCTCGGCGCCACCGTCACCATGAGCGGCACCATCACCCGCATCGACATCATCACCACCCCGCAGGGCGTCCGCCAGCTTCAGCTCAATCTCGAAGACGCGCAGGTCCTGACACCGCCCTGAGCCGTTCAGTCAAGGCACCTGCTGCGCTGCATCGCGGCGCGTTCAGGAAAGGCGGCTTCAATCCTGTGCATCGGGGACAGTCTTCAAAAAATCGCCTGCATTCCCGTTGCGATGCCCGCGCCTTCACGCACCCCAAAGAAAGACATCACGCGTATTCAGCACTTCCATCCACCCATGAGCAGCCTCCCCTCCAGCCTCCGCCATCCGCGCACCACGCTCCTGATCATCGCCCTTCTCTCCGGCATCGCCTGGCGTGCCGAGCTGGAGCTGCGCACCGGCTGGGCCTCGCTCAAATGGATCGGCCAATTTCACTGGGCCATCCCCGCTGGCGTCCTCGCCTTCATCCTCTGGGTGCTCGGCGTCACCCGCGTGCAGCGCCCCGGCGTGTTTGCCGCCGCGCTCCTCATCTACTCCACGGCCGCGTATGTCATCGTGGAGATGCTCCTCAAAACCGCCTTCGGTCGCTCGATAATGCTGGGTGATGACGACCAGCACTCCATCGCCCGGGAAATCTTCAATCGGAAGCTCACCTGTTTTCTCCTCATCGTCCTCGTTCCGCTCACCTTCAGCCTCCTTTGCCGCATCTTCGGCGTCCGCGTCAGGATTCTCCCTGTGCTCGCCTCCGCCCTTCTCTTCATGCTGAGCTGGCCCCTCGCCGCCTACGGCTTCTTCTATCTCGAGGGCCATGGAGATCCCGACTTCATCCACTCCCTCAAAAGCGGCTACATCATCCCCCTCCTCATCCTCTCCCTGGGCCTGCCGGTGATCCGCGCGCGAAATGCGCAGGCCTCCTCACACGCCTAGTTCTGCCTTGTTAGACTTCATCGGCATGCAGGTTGCATTCTGCTGACGTCTCAGCGCGGCAAAGCAGCCTTGTTCCTGCGGAACAAGAAAAGCTCCGCCTCGCCCCGGATGCTTAACAATGTAGAACTGGATCGTGTTGCCGCCCTGCGAATCCGATACGCCCAAAGCGAGCGGGCCGCCGTCTTTGGGGCGCGGAATTGATTCCGCAGCAGGTCGCATCGGCGACTCCTTCAGGGGAGTCGCCGATGCGTGGGTTCCCGGTCAGGACTTACTTGTCCTTGGAGTCGCCTTCGCTTTTGCCGGGGGGATCGTCGTTTGGAATTTCTTCCTTGCGCCCGCCCCGGAAGGCATCAATGACCAGCCAGACTATCCAGCCTGCCGTAAGCGCCAGGGCACATCTCAAAATCAAAAAAAGGGGATCGTTCATATAAAGACAGAGGTTCACTTTCATACCGAAGCTGAATGAAGATGATGACCGGCTTCCAGGTCCAAACAGGGGCATGCGTGTCCTGACATCAGGACACGGGCGCCCGAGTGTGCGCAGTGGAAACCATGGCTGTGACATCACAGGTCACGGAGCCATGCCGGTGATCAATCAGGGGTGTTCTCTGACCGGAGGGCCCCGGTTCAACACCTCACCGCGAGCACACACCCTCCGCGGTGCGAGTATGTCGCTCCTGCGAAGAAAGCTGACCGTGTGGAACGCTTTGCAGGCGGAATCAGAACTGCCAGCGTGGTATTCCCTGGCTGTTTGAGGCAGTCCAAGACTCCCCGGGCGGCCCTTCACGACCAGGCACACCACCGCTTCTGCAGCGCGGGTCTTTTGGAATCCCGTCAAATCATCCGACACCGGCGCAGCCGACCAGGCCCGAAGGGTTGCAAAGACCAGCAACAGCGCGGGCGTGAGAAAAAATCGTTGCGCGATTCTAAGACTGAAGTGCCTGGTCAATGCGTGAATCCTAGGCCTGCAAGCCCGGTTGTCAATCAGAGCAGGGAGGCATGTCTTGAGTCATCCCAGCCGTCCAAAGAAGCGACGCGTGCCTGAACAAGAATCCGCATCTGCCGGCTGATCAGCCACCTGGCACCGCGCGGTCGCCATCATGCCATTTGTTCCTCATTTGCCACCCTGACCCGGGCCCTTGCGTCACCGGGGGGGGACGGACTTTTTTTTGGACGGGATAGGGTCTCTGCCGCCAGCCTGTACCGGGGAGCACCGATGTTTTATCGGCCCTGGCGCCGGCCTTCAGGGCTGCGGGCGTCCCTCCGGTTTCCGCAGGATTCATGCATCAGGCATTTTTCGCCCCGCGGCCCTCCCAAAGGCAGCGCCCCCAGCCATGAGCCACTGGCACGACCGCATCACCAAAGCCGCGACTCTCCGCCCTCACCGCCCCCGCCATTGATCACTGGCATGTCTTTCGCCCCCGCCTAGACTCCGCCGCATGAAATCCCCCACGTCACTCCTGGCCGCCCTCCTGCTCCTCGCGGCCTCCCTTCACGCCAGGGCCGAGGAAGTCGGATGGTATGAAATGCTATCACGCATCCAGACCTCCTCCGCCAAAGGGCTGATCTATCCGGCGGATGGAAAGCAGTCCCTCCTCCTGAGCAGCGATCTGAACTGGGGCGACCCCCAAAAGGCCGGGGACAGCGCCCAATGGCTGCGCACCCTCAATGAGCAGGTGCTCGCAGACCTCGGCGGCAAAGCCCTGCAAGACACCGGCGGCTCCGTGCTGCTCGCAGATCAAAACGCCGTCCAGCTTCACGATCTGATGACGCACCCGGTTAAAAAAGGCGATTACACCGGCTTCGATTTCCTCACCCAGGCCACCACCGGTCTGCTCACGCTCTCCCGGGGCGGCTTCGGCGGCCAGTTGATGAGCAAGACCCTCCACGTGGAAGAAGATGTCCCGGCCCAAAAACTCGGCGAGCTCATGTTCTTTCTCTGCGACCGCCTGCAGGGCAATTACTGGTCGATCTCGCCCATGATCAGCAAGGACAAGCAGGGCCAGCCCCTCAAAGAAAAGCTCCAGACCGTCCTCTCCGTCATCACCCAGGTGTCGCCCGCGCCGCCAAAGTCGGAATACAAGGTCAAGGTGCAGAAACAAGACTGACACGTCACCTGCTCAGCCGCACGCCATGCCACCGCCAGCCCGCACCCCGCGCGCACCACGCTTCAGCCTTCCCACCGCTGCAACACCACGCGGCATCCGCTCCCGCCTGTGCCTGCGCCACTTCATTCGCCGCACCTGCCTCGCTGCCTTGGTCCTCATCAGCGCAGCGCTCACCGCGCCCGCAGACACTCCGACCACGCGCCACATCCCGGCAGATGATACCAGCATCGGCTACTCCGGCTATGTGCACATGGAGTTCGTCAAGGCCACTGAGTTGAAGTTCGAGTCGCCGCCAGAGACGCGCACCCACACGCTCGCGCGTTTCGACCGCATTCTCGACATCCCCGGCAAAGGCTACCGCTGGGACAATCCCGGCACGCGCATCCGTTTCCGCACCGACGCCACCCACGTCAGCGCGCTGCTCTACTTCAACGAACTCCACACCTCCGCCAGCGCACGCAACAGCCACGGCATCTACCTCATTGATGGTGCCACCCAGCCCGCGTGGACCTTCCACACCCAGACCGCCACGCCCAAGCGCGCCGTCGAATACGTCGATGTACAAATGCCCGCCGTTGCCCCCGGCTTTCACGATTACGAGATCGTCCTGCCCTACGGCGACTCCGTCGATTTCCAGGGCCTGCAAATCAATGCCACCGCCCAAATGCAGCCCCCGCCCGCGCCGCCCGCCGTGCGCTATATCGCCTATGGCGACTCCGTCACCCACGGCTTCACCGCCAGCGCCATCGACAAAACCTACCCGTATCTGGTAGCTCAAAAGATGAACTGGCAGATCATCAATCTCGGCCTCGGCGGCCGCGCCTCCAATGTCTCCGACGCCCACGTCCTCAAGACCCTCCAGGCCGACGTCATCACCGTCCTCATGGGCGTGAACGACTGGCAGGGCGGGGGACCCGTCGAGCGCTACCGCAGCAACATGAACGGCTTCTTCGATGCCCTCCGCGCCGCCCAGCCCGCCGTGCCCATCTACTTCGTCACCTCCCTCTGGGTGCCGCCCGCCTGGAGCCCCAAGTCCGCCACCACCGATCTCGAAGCCTACCGCCAGGCCGCCCGCGAAATCGTCGCCTCCCGCAAGGACCCGAACTTGCACCTCATCGAAGGCCCCGCCCTCATCGACCACGACCCCAAGTTGTTCGACCCCGTCGCCGTGCATCCCAATGACCAGGGCTTTGCCCAAATGGCCGAGCGGCTGGCGAAGCAGATGCAGCAGTTGGGTAAGTGAAGGGGGGCAGGGTCTCCCCTCCACTCAATCCCCCCCCAGGAGAGGGATCATCCTGATCCCTCCACGCTCCGCCTCATCCCCAGCCCCAAACCGAGACCAAGATGGTCTCGCTCCTGCCACCGCTCCACTCAATCCCCCCCAGGAGAGGGATCATCCTGATCCCTCCACGCTCCGCCTCACCCCCAGCCCCCAAACCGAGACCAAGATGGTCTCGCTCCTGCCACCACTCCACCGCTCCACCACTCCTG
>JAFLEI010000081.1 GCA_017301975.1 Verrucomicrobiota bacterium | reverse complement strand
TGAAGCGTTGGGCTTGCGCCAGCACCCGGCGAGACAAACTCGCCGCACATTTCCTCTCCCTCATCGAGTTTGCTGCCGTCATCGACTGGCTTCAATACGGCCGATGAGGGTTTTCAAACACCGCCTAACACGCATGATCTACTTGGTTCGCACGATCAGCACACGATGATCCTGCTGCATTTCCGCCTCAGTGCCTTGGGGATGCATGGCATATCTCGCCCAATAGCCATTCACACGAAGCACACTGGCAGGCACACCCTAGCGGAATCAGCTCGTCATACACACGCTGGGCGCGAGCCCCAGAGAGGACGAAGTTGAATTCAGGCGTGCCGTCACTGCTGGTACGACCTTCGATGTCAAACAATGCGGAGGGCTCCGCCGCTGCGACCGTTTTAATCACCCCTGCCATTTGCTCAAGAGCTGAACGAGATTCCGCATCCAGCAGCTCGGCGGTTTCACGCACGAATAAAACCGGCAGCGCCACATAAGACGGCTCTCGGATTTCGTTTTGGTCCTCCACCAAAATGACGCTGCGCTGCGTCTCAAACACGCGGGGAGGACATCCTGAGGACGCAACAGTCGTGGTCGTTTCTGTCGTCTTCACCACCCTGCCCGCACAGGCTGGACAGGGACAGGTGCGGGAAGAGGTCCCACCTTGGGTGCTTCAACAGTTGTCTCTGCGCGGCCAGCGGATCCAAGAGACGAGCCGCAATAGTTGGGGTGATCTCCCCTGTCGGCACCACGACCTCCTCACGTTGGGCATGAAGCGGCAGTGCGATCAAGCAGAGAAGAGAGAGAATAAGCAAGGGGGGTTCATGAGCGGATGGATCAAGGTGAATTCACGGTGCAGCAGCCACGTAGGGCGATTTCATTTCACCGACCGCCAGCGCCCCCGCCCCCAGCGCCACCGCCCCCACTACCACCGGCGCTTCCTCCAGCACTGCCTCCGCCTCCGGCACTACTGCTTCCTCCAGCAGTTCCACCACTCGTAGAGCCCCCTGTTGTAGACGTACCACTGCTCGTGGTGCCATCGGGTGCTTGGGTGCCACCGGTTGTGCTTCCTGTGGGTGCACGCCTCCCGCCAGCTGTATTGCCAGTCGGTGCGCGGGTGCCGCCTGCTGTGTTGCCCATGGGGGCTCGCGTCCCGCCAGCTGTATTTGCCGGGGTGCCTCCCGCAGTTGTTGCGGAAACTCCTCCAGCCGTGTTTGCGGTGCCGCCTCCGGCAGCTGTGGCTGGGACTCCGCCTGCAGTATTCGCCGTACTTTCTCCCGGGGTTGTAGAAGGCGCTTGTCCGGCTGTATTCGCGGCACCACTTCCTACGGCCGTATTCGTGGTCGTCCCTTGGGCATTGACGTTGCTGTTTGACCTCGCTCCACCCTTTGTTCTGGCCGTTCCATTGAAAGTGGGTGTCACTGATCCTGGCGTCGTTGTCAGCATCGCCCCATTGGTGGCTGGGGGTAAAATTGCTGTGCCCGTTGTCTGGAGGCCGCCCTTGAGATTGGTTGTCATACCGCCAAGGGCTGACGCTGGGACTGCCCCATTGACGTTGGAGGTCACTCCTCCTGGGATTGCGTTGATCGCGTCGCCATCTGCATTGAAGCTCGATCCCCCCACGATGGTTCCATTGGCAGCAGGAATGCCACTGGTGAGGGCGGGATTGTTATTCAAAAGAACGTTGTCTGGCACGATGCCCGCAGCGTTCACACTGGCGCCGACTGCGCCGGGGCTCACTTCAGCACCGTTGGGGCTGCCCACCCTGCCGGTGGCTCCGACATTAGCAGAGCCGCCTCCGCCCGCAGAGGGCGTTCTCATGCCGCTCTCCAGACCAGTTCCCTTCAGAGCTTGCGGAATGCCCGCCTGGTTTGGCAGTGCTTGAGTTCCCAGCTCCGTGGTGAGCGGCAGAGGGACGCCCGCAGGTCCATTGTCGTGGATGAAACCGCTGAAGTCCGCTGGCAAAGGTGCCAGCGTCCCCTGAGCAGTCAGCACCTGCCCCTCTGGGACGACGGTGTTGTTGATCAGGGCGGCCTGCCCGTTGTGCAGCCAATAGGCCTGACCGCCAAAGACCAGAATGCCGTCTTTTTCGACAGCCACAGTGTCATAGATACTGAAGCCGGAAGGCAGTGGCACCAGTCGCCCCTCCCAAGTGAGAACCTGCCCCTCAGGCACCAGCGCTCTGTTGATCAAAGCGGCACGGCCATGGCGCACCAGGAAAGGCTGCCCGCGATAGACGACTACACCGTCCCTTTCGACGGGAGAACTGCCCACGCTAGGAGCAACCTCCTTGGCGGGCGGACTCGGAAGCTGAGCAGTCGAGGGCCCGGCCAGCGCCACCAACGAGAAGACTGTGATGAATTGCGATAGTGTTTTCATGATACCGGTTATTCGCCTCTTGGCTCCTCAAGGCCCTAGGGGAGAATGCTGCTTGCCTGATCAGGCCCCGAATGTTCGAGCCCTGAGCCCTTGGGGACCGATGCCAGCATCATGCCACATCCTGATCTCCTCTTTTCCTACACCCTTATCAGGCGGAGCCCGGCTCACATCCATCCTTGGGCAGGACTTCGATCATCCGCTGTCATCCACAAGGATGTCTTTAACTCCAACACAACCTACCGATATGAAATCCTTATCCCTGGTCCTTACCTGTGCATTCCTGGCTGTCGCTGTGATCGACGCCCAGGATCAGACCACGACCACCACCACCACCAAAACAACAACTTACGGCAACGGCACCATCACCGAATACGTGCCAGGATCCACCTTCATCGTGAAGGAAACCACCGGACCGGTGACCTACCGTTATGGCAACAAAGTGACCTATGAGACGAAGGGTGGCCAGGTCATTTCTGAAACGGACCTGCCCGCCCGCGTCAAAGTGGGAACTCCGGTGCACGTTTACTATGACATGGATGGAAACAACCGTGTGATCCGTCGTGTCGTCGTCGATGAAAATTAGCCTGTCTCTTCCTCCATTGCTTCACCGAAGCTGATGGCAGACGTTGATCATGGGCGTGGGTCCTCACCGGCCGCACGCCCACTTTTACTCCAGAATAATGGGAGCGTCCAACGCGGCGGATGTGGCGGCGTGCGGCGGATTCATGAAGCCAGACGCGCCGTTGACTGCGAATCACCCTTGGGCCGGTCCAACCCTCCGTCCTCTTGTCTTTATGAAATTCCCCCCACACCCCACTTCTCTTCTTCTCCTCGCCACCCCCATTTGGGCTTTGAGTCTGTCCTGCAGCGCGCAAAGCCCCGCGGAAATCCCTGCTCCTCCTCCCCGCTCTGCGGTGGCCATGCCGCAGGACCTTCACGCGGCAGGCACGGTCAGTGCCTATGATGCCAGCGGACTGACCGTCGCAGATCCTATCACCGGTAGCATGACCGTTTATATCACGAACTCGGACACCTCGTTTGTGGACACCCAAGACCGCCTCGTCGAACCGGATCGCGTCACCCTGCAGACTCCCGTGAAAGTCCATTATACACCTGTGGGCAACCAAGTTCTTGCCACCAAGGTTGTCGTGGACGCAGCGCTCAACACCGATGGCACCCTCACCGACTTCGGCCCCGGTTTGCTCGTCATTCAATTATCCGCTCCGCCCTCACCGGTGCGCTTTGTCACTGACAACACTTTGAAGTTTGTGGATCACAAAGGCAGGCCCTCACCGCCGGATGCGGTAAGACAGGGATCTCCGGTGCGGGTTTTTTATAAAAGGATGGGAGATGCCCTGCTGGCCAGCAAAGTCGAACTGCTGGAAACCAATGCGCCCGCCTCGCCCACCACCTCTACCATCCAAACCACAACCACCACGCGCGAGGTCAAGCCTTGAGAGTTGTCCCGTATCTCAGTCCCACCCGCGGCCATACAGCAGCGCTGACACCGCAAAGATGATGGGAGGGTCGCTTAAGCACCACTGGTGCCAGTGACCATCTCCACGCGGGATCTTCTGACCGGCCACTCCCAGGCGACTCGGATCTTTGTTCCTGCTTCACAGCTACTCATCGGTCCGGCCGTCCGCACCGCTTGAGCGATGGGTGGCCGGCCCGCGGTACTTGCTCAAATTGGAGGCTGAATTCAGCAGCGCCACGTGTGAAAAGGCCTGCGGAAAGTTTCCGAGCTGACGGCGGGCGCGGGAATCATACTCTTCCGCCAGAAGTCCGAGATCATTGCGCAGCGAAAGCAGCCGCTCAAACATCTCCCGGGCTTCATCATACCGCCCGCTCAAGGTCATGCAGTCCACCAGCCAAAAGGAGCAGGGCAGAAAAGCTCCCTCTCCTTTCGGCAGGCCGTCAACCTCGGTGTCGGTGTGATAGCGCAACACGAATCCATCCGACATCAGATTCTCTTCGATGGCCTTGATCGTTGATTGGACGCGGGGATCAGTGACGGGAAGAAATCCGACCATTGGCGCCATCAAGAGGCTGGCGTCGAGTTTGTCACTCTCAAAGGATTGCACAAAGGCGCCGCGTTTCTGATTGAATCCTCGTTCGCATACTTCCGCATGAATGCGGTCTCTCACACGGCACCAGTGCGCCAGATCTCCCGGAAGCCCATATTTCTTGCAGGCCTGCACGGCACGATCCATCGCCACCCATGCCATTATCTTGGAGTGCGTGAAATGACGGGGCTCGCCTCTCACCTCCCAGATGCCCATGTCCGGCTCCTGCCAGTGCCCTGCCACATATTGCACCAGGCACCTTTCGAGCATCCACGCAGCAGGGTCCGATGCCATGCCAAGCCGTCTCGCCTGTTGCATCACATCAAGCACCTCGCCAAACACATCGAGCTGAAACTGCTGCGCCGCCGCATTCCCCACCCGTACCGGCTGTGATCCTGCATATCCAGGCAGGTAGGTGATTTCATACTCCACCGATGGCCTCTCGCCTGCCGCGCCATAGAGCACCTGCATCTGCGCCGGGCTTCCCGCTATCGCCCGCAGCAGCCAGTTCCGCCATGCCTCGGCTTCGGTCATATATCCCGCCCCCAGCAGGGCGTACAAAGTAAAGGTGGCGTCGCGCAACCAGCAAAAACGATAGTCCCAGTTGCGCTGGCCTCCAATCTGTTCGGGCAGTGAAGTGGTCGCCGCTGCGACGATCCCGCCAGTCGGCGCGTAGGTCAGGCCTTTCAGCACCAGCAGCGAACGCATGACCGCATCCCGCCATTCTTCCGCAGGCTGTGCCTTGCCGGCCCACTCGGTCCAAAATTCTTCGGTTCGCCGCAGGCTCTCCTCCGAGTTCTCTGCGGCCGGCGGCTGCTTATGGGAGGGGAACCATGTCAGCACAAAAGCCTGCGACTCCCCTGCCCCAATCGAAAATTTGGCCACGGTGGAAAGGTCCTCCCCATGCAGTTCCACATCGCTGCGCAGAATAATCGCATCAGGTCCGGCCATTGCCGTGATTCCCCCGTCAACCTTCCTCACCCAGGGAACAATCCGCCCGTAGTCGAAGCGGAGCACCAGGCACATCTCCATTTCCACCCTGCCGCGCAGTCCCTCGACAGTCCGCACGATGTCTGGATACTCATCCCTCAGCGGCATGCAGTCCGTCAGTAAAACGCAGCCTTCAGATGTCTCAAATTCTGTCTCCAGAATCAGCGTGTCGCCCCGATAACGGCGGCTCGTTTTCACTACCTCCCCTTTGGGGCAGATTCTCCAAAACCCATGGTCATCATTCCCCAGCAGGCGCGCAAAAAAGGCGCCGGAATCAAACCGGGGCATGCACAACCAGTCAATCGAACCGTCTCGGCTGACCAGCGCCGCCGTTTCGGTGTCACTCAAAAATCCGTAGTCTTCGATCCGCATTTCCTGTTCACTACGCACCTGCCATCGCAAATGGCGGCACGTTTCTATCCGGGAAACGCAGACCGCATCCACGACAAGCCACTCAGATACACGCAACGCTTCCGTGCCAAGCGAAAGCTGGATGCCATGAAAACCCACTTCCATTTCGGGTCCCTGCGTACTCGCCTTGACTTCCATCTTGATGTCCTCGTGTGATTCACCCTCCCCTCCCCCGGCCCCCACGACCACCACAACGGTGACCGAAGAGACTGTGACGCCGAATCCCTATTTCAATCCCGGCATTTCTCAAACCACGAACACCCCACCCCCCGGACAGTTCGTCCTTGATGCTGCCTCTGCGCCCACGCACGCAGAAGTTCGGGTCCGCGATCTTTTGCGTCTAAGCCCGTCGAAAGTCCCTGCGCTCCATCTCTGCCGTTACGCGGATGTCGTGGTCGGCTTCTTCGAGCCCGTTCTCGATCAATTGCTCGGCAATGCTGTTTCCATCGTCCTCCGCAGAGGACGTGATTTCCAAATGACCACATTGCAGCGGCAGTTCGTACCAGCCCGTCCATGATTTGAGCGCTCCACCTGCTTCAGGCACCTCCATCGTGGTTCCCCCTCCTGCGAGTTCCGCAGCCGCCAGTGCGAGGTCGGCGTCGGAAACTATTTCACGGCCGTCACTCAGCGCCAGTTCTGCCGCACGTTCTTCGATCTCCAAGCGGCTTCCCTGTCCAAGTCCTGGGGAGGCGGCTCGAAGGCGCGTCAGTAACGGGCTGTCCGCACTCATAAAAACGGTGGGGTGGTTGACATCGTTTCTTTCCAGATGTCTTCGCCACAAAATACCACCTCGCGCCCGCGCAGCAACCACCTACCCAGACCTTAGCCGCCAATCAGCGGTTATCCTGCCTTTTACGTACAGCCACGGAGGAGGAACAGGATGAGAAGGATGGGAACAGGAATGCCCACAAGCCAAAGGAGCAGCCAGCCGATCTTGCCGCTCATCCAGCGGTCCGTGTTGAATGTCGTCTTCATGCCCTTTAATCGTTTCTCAATTCGAAGGTGATTGTGCTGATTATGCCGGCCCCGGTAGCGCGCCTCCTCGCGAAGAAACCAACCGCACGGCATGACCCGTGCGATTACTCGGGTGGTCCCCGCCACTCATTAGCGACCTGCAGGTCAGGTCCGGCGCCCTGCTCTCTTTGGCCCCAAAAAAAGCAATGAAACCCTTTTTCCGCCTCGTGAAACAAACGGCTGCTTCATGGAGTGCTCATAAAGCGCCCAAGATGGGCGCCGCTCTCGCCTATTACGCCACTTTTTCCATGGCACCGCTGCTTGTCCTGATCACAGGCATCGCCGGTCTGGTGGTGGAAAGAGATGAGGCACGCGAGGCCATCATGTCCCAATTGTCCCTTTTGATGGGCCGAAACGGCGAGGAACTGGCAGACACCATTCTCACGCATACCGCTCAGCAGGCCTCAGGCCTTTGGGCTACGATCATCGGGTTTGTTGTTCTGCTTGTGGGTGCCTCAGGGGTGTTCGGGGAGTTGCAGGATTCGCTGAACATCATCTGGGATGTTCCCCCGCGGGAGCGTCCGTGGCGCGCGTTGATCCGTGTCCGCCTGCTCTCCTTTTCCATGGTCTTCGCCCTGGGCTTCCTAATGCTCGTGTCTCTCGCCTTTTCAGCCGCCATTGCCGCCATGGAGGCGTACGTGAAAGGCTGGTTCTCAGAACTCGACATGATTTGGGAGGCCGCCAACTCACTCATCTCTTTCACGGTCATCACACTGCTGTTTGCCGCCATCTATCGCATCCTCCCTGATGTTCGCATCGCATGGCGAGACGTCTGGACGGGTGCCGCAATGACAGCCCTGCTTTTCGTTCTCGGAAAATACCTCCTGGGTGTGTACATCGCGCACAGTGCTTTTGCCTCCGCCTACGGGGCCATCGGTTCGCTGGTGGTCCTCCTCGCATGGATCTTTTACTCAGCTCAGATCTTCTTCTTTGGAGCTGAGTTCACCTGCATCTTCGCTCGAAAGCACGGCAGCCATGGCCCCACGGCCACGGTAAGGCGGAAACACTGACCTGTTTATTTTTCAAAGGCCAGACCATTTCCTTACCAGTTCGACTCCGTAAGGCAGCGCCTCAGATTTCTGCATCCGGCCTCAAAGCGAACAGCGATGTCATCAGCGGAAGCCCGCCATTATGAACCTGTGCTCCAAGGGTTCAATGCACCCCTTCCTTCACCACAAAATACCATGAAAACAAATATCAAAACCATGCTCATGCTCCCTCTCCTGGCGCTTTGCAGTCCCTCCTGTGACAAGCATTCGTCCACCACGGTGAGCGAGGAGACACGTGAAAAAGCCCACGACGCAGCCACGGACTCACCCGCCGAGCTCAAAATCAAAGGCAACTGGAACGAAATGAAAGGCAAGTTGAAGCAAAAGTATGGCCAACTGACCGACGATGATGTCGCCTATGAAAAAGGCAAGGAGGACGAGATCTACGGCCGACTGCAGAAGAAGCTCGGCAAATCACGGGAGGAAGTGAATCATATCCTCGACGAACTCTAGGCAGTGTTTGAAAACCTCCCAATTGCCCAGGGAGCGTGTTTGTGGCATGAGAGAAAACCGATGAAAACACAACGCTTTGCATGGTGGGAGCCGCTCAAAAAGCGGCTCAAAAAAATGGTG
>JAFLEI010000008.1 GCA_017301975.1 Verrucomicrobiota bacterium | reverse complement strand
AACCCATACCACTACGTGGGGACTTCAATCTTGGAATCACCTGCAATGCTGATCTCAACATCAGGCTTGAAGGCGACCTCGGAGCTTGGCGACGTCGAATGATGATCATCCGTTATGACCGCCCAGCACCTCTGCGTCGGATTGATGACTTTGACTCTCGCCTCCTGCAAGAGGAGGGACCTGGCATTCTTCGCTGGATGGTTGAAGGCGCAATGATGCTGCTTGATGACATTTCAGAGGTAGGCAACTACCGCCTTACACCTGCGCAGATCGCACGGGTTGACGGTCTGCTGGCACAGTCCGAAAGCGTTCGTCTCTTCGTGGAAAATTGCGTTGTGGCTGAGCCAAATGGTGAGATTACAACAGAGGAACTGCGCAGGGCATACTATGACTACTGCGAGGGGCAAAGTTGGAACACGCTGCCGGAAGGTGAGGCCCCCAAGGCGCTGCAAAACGCCATGTTAAAGGTCCACCATGCCCGCTTCAGACACGATGTTGGCATCAACGGAACACGCCGAGGCTTTAGAGGTGTAAGGCTTCAAAAGGGGGATCAGCGCGATGCCCATTGATGTTACCAAACTCACCAATTTGGTTCGGAAAGATGGTAAGACTGTTGCACGCTGCCCCGCGTGCGCAGCTCAGGGTGGTGATGCCACAGGCAACAATCTTGTCGTTTTCGCTGACGGCAAATTCGGCTGTGTTGCATTCCCAAGAGACAAGGGTCACAACCGTCTGATCTTTCAATTGGTCGGTGTTCCAAACGCAGAACCTGAGGTCTATCGAGTTCCGGTTCGTCGTGTCACGCACGCACCTCCGAAGATTCTTAGAATTGTCGGACGCCTCGGACGCGGTATGACCACCGCTCCGGCAACCGAAGCTGTGAAAACGGCATCGACTCAGTCAGAGCGGAGTGAGATTAAAGACGCCCCGGCTCTGACAAAAACGCGCCCATCGGTTCCGCCAGAGCATCCCATTGAAAACGTCGCCCTTGCACCTGCCGACGCTCCAACAATGGTGCCAGACTTGAACGAGGGGGCTGAAGAATTGCTAGATGGTGGTGTCGGAGCGAACACCCTTTCTGGCTGAACCAGCTCAAATGATACCCGAAGGCCCACTGCTGTCATTCCTGGCGGCAGTGGGTTCTTTTTTGCAGAGGACAGACACACTTCATTCTTGTGCCCCTTGCGCTTGTCAGGCATTGATTGCGGAATGTCAGACACAAGCACCGCCAAGGTCCGCCAGAAGGCCATAGAATTGCTTTCTGTGGCCCCTGAAGGCATTCGTTACATGGACCTGCACCGGGCCATCGCCGAGAGCTACCCCGAGATCCCAATCAATACGGTTCACGGTGCCTTAGGCAAGTTTCGCAACAACCTCCCTGCCGACATTCAACTCGTCGCCAAAGGGTTCTACCGCCATGTGAAGTTCACCCAGGCACAGGAAGCTGCCGCAGTCGCCAAGAAGCCCAAGATCAAGGAAGACGACTTTTACGCGCCATTTGCGGACTGGCTTGTCAATGATTTGGAAGAATGCACCAAGGCTATCGCGCTCGGCGGATCAAAGTTCGGCAACAAATGGGGCACCCCAGATGTCATCGGTGTTCGAATGCCGCGTCACAGCGACATCATCAAGCCGCCCGTGGAAGTCACCAGTGTTGAAATCAAGATCGACACTCAGGGCCTCATTACCGCCTTCGGCCAATCATGCGCATACAAGCTGTTTTCCCATCGCAGCTACATCGTCGTGCCAAAGGCCAGCCAACAAGAGGACCGCGACAGGCTCACCGCTCTCGCACAAATTTTTGGCATTGGCCTCGTGCTGTTTGATGCCGACAACAAGCAGCAGCCCGACTTCGACATTCAAGTTCGTGCAGCCCGCAACGAGCCTGACTACTTCTACGTGAACCAGAATCTCAAGCTGGTGGAGGATGAGCTGTTTGGCTAAAACCGCTGCGGTTCATCGTAGATGTCGGCCCAAGCAACCGTCTTCGCCATAGCGTAGCTATTCTGGTTTGCATCCCACTCCAAACGCACAAAAAGCCCCTTGATCGGACTGCCAAAATAAAGGGGCAGTTTGGGGAAATGGGTGCCGACATCTGACAAGGTGTAAGAAACCTCTAACGGGTAGCTTGGAAGGGCAAATTTCAAAGCCTGTCTGTCGGCGAAAAGACCAACGACCTTGAAGTCGTGGCAGCAAATTTCATTCCATCCCGTAGCAGGAAAGTTAGCCTCCACTACAGTCCCCCTTTTTAAAATAGCTGTCTTCACATCTTCGGGTTTGTTACGTCCAAGGCCGCGCCCGTTGACACGTTTTCTGCTTTCGTCACAAAAAGTTGACCCAGCATCGTTTGGATAGTATCCGGTGTCCATGCCCCCGTGGCAATGAGCTTGATTTGCCGGTCCAACTACATCGGCAGGACGGCTGACTGAGCCAGTGCCTGGCGCAGCGTCGCTTGCTCTGCGGCCCAAGCTTTGGGCGTGAGCCGATGCACAGTCTTGTTTGTCTCGGTGGGCAGGCGTTGGAAGATGTCCGTCAGATATGCCTCGGCATTGATGCCCTGCCGGTGGCAGTTGCCGATGAGCGTGTAGAACGTGGCCGCGCGGTCGCCGCTGGTTGGATCGCCCATGAACAGCCAGTTCTTCTTGCCGATCGCGCTGGGGCGGATCGCGTTTTCGATGAGGTTGTTGTCGATCTGCACGCGGCCATGGCGCAGGAACACGCCCAGCTTGACCCACTGGTTGAGCGCATAGCTGATCGCCTTGCCGGTCAGACTTTGGGGCAGATGTTTGCTGCTGCGCTGCAGCTCTTCGAGTCGAACCTTGATGCGCTCCATGATCGGGGCGCTGTGCTCCTGGCGCGTGCTCAGGACTTCGTCTGGTCCGGCGCGGGCCTCCCGCAGCCGTGCTTCGATCTGATAAAGCTGCTGCACTTGTGCGAGCACCCATTGCGGGTCTGCTCCTTCTTCCCGCGCTTCAAAAAACTTGCGCCGCATGTGCGCCAGACAGCCTGCGAGTTCAATGCGACCGGCACGCGCCGGGCTGCCGGCGAAGGTCTCATACGCCTGATAGCCGTCGCACTGGATGATGCCTTTGAAGTCACGGGGCACGATGCTCTCCAGGCTCGCCGTAGCACGGCTGGTGCGCCACACGAACAGGCTGACGTTGCGCACCGGGTTGTGGCACACCCACAGGTAGCCGGTGCCGCACACGCCGTCGCGTTCGGGGTCTTGATACTTCACCGGCGTTTCATCGCATTGCGCATAGCCGTCGGCGAACACGTCACGTTTGATCTGCTCAATAATGAGTCCGCTGGCCTCATGCGCCATGCCCATCCAGCCGCCGAGCGTCTGCCGCTCAATGGGCATTCCCAGCCGCGCATACATCTGCGCGATGCGGTAATACGGCAGGTGCAGTTCGAAGTGGCTGGCCGCCGTGTGCGCCAGCAGCCGTGGCGTGGCGATGCAGCGGTCCTGCAGCGTGTGCAACGGTGCGGTGACAGGCGGCAGGTGCCGTGCTGCTTTGCGCACATACTTCCGACGCACGAGCTTCTGGCACAGGAAGCGTCCCGGCGTGTAGTCAATGAGCTTGGTTTCCTCCGCACCAATGCAGCTCCATGCCTCGGGCTCGGCCTTCACCTCTTCCGGATCAATGAGCACTTCGGTGACCGGCAGCCCCGCGATGAGTTCCGCCAGCGTGCGCTTCTTTTTCCTGCCGTTGCTCGTTGGTGCTGGCACCGCTTCAGCCTCCGAGGCGTCTGGGACGCAGTCGGAGGCGGCGGGCTTTTTTGCCGCGTCGAGTTCCTGCAGCGGATCTTGCAGCGCATCAAACACCATCTGCAACTGCGCCGGGTCGAGCTTTTCGGATGACCTCCCAAAGAGCTTGCGCGCCATCGCATCGACCTTCAAACGCAGCACCACGTTGTGCTGCGTGATCTGCTCAATGCGGGCCGTGAGTCCATTGTTGGCATCCATGAGCACTGCGATCTGCGCTTGCAGTGCCTGATTGATTTCACGCAGCGTCGCGACTTCCTGCTGGAGCAGAGATTCGCGCGGTGTGTCAGACATCATCGGGGTGCAGTGATGCGCCATTGAACGCTCTGCTGCACCGGGTCTTTATCAACATCCTGCGGTCACACGCAAAAAAAAACATGCCGTGCTCAGCGCACCCGCTCATACCAGCCGCGTGGTTTTGCGCCATGCATGTCGATGCCGTCGGTGAGCATGGCAAAGGCCTCGGGCACCAGCTCCAGTTTGATCTGCCCTTCCTGCGCCGCGCGCGGCCAGCAGAACGTGCCTTGTTCCAGCCGCTTCATCATCAACCACATCCCCGTGCCGTCCCAGTAAAGCACCTTGATGAGGCGGCGGCGCTTGTGGGTGAAGACAAAGAGAGCACCGCTCCGGGCGGTTTCCTGGAGCCGTTCGGCCACCAGGGCGCCCAGCGTGTTGATGCCCGCGCGCATGTCGATGGGATCAAGCGCGATGAAGATCTTCAAACTGCCCGTGAAGCTCAGCATGACGCAGATGGGGTGAGAGCCTTGAGAAGCTGCGCCGCCAGGGCGGCCTGCTGCGGTGTCGCGATGGTGACGTGCGCACCGCCGGGAAGGTTCAGATGGAGCGTCGCCGCACCGGTGCCGTTGCATGTGCCTGGCGCGGCAGACTGTGGCGCCGCCAGCACGGCCTCCACCCAGGACAATGCGCGTGGCGATGCGCCGCCAGACGCAGCCTGCCCACGAGAGACTCGCGCATAGTCGCCCCGTGCATGCCGCCGCTTCTGGATCCACGAGGCGAAGGTCGTATAGTTGACCCCTGCCAGACGGGCAAAGGGCCTGCCCTTCAGGCCGCTGCGTTCAAATTCATCAAGCAGGTGATCGCGCTGCTCACCGGTGAGCACGCCCCAGCGCATCCCGCTTCAAGATCTTCGTTGCTTCGGCGTCATCCATAAAAGCCGTAGCTTATGCCTACGACACTTGCAGACTACGACAGGCCTATGGGGCTAGGTTTGACGGATACTTTGGATACGCGAGGCTTATGTTGTCAAAACTAATTGGATCAATGATCAAACCCAAAGGGCCATAATAATTCTTCTGGTTCCTGTCAAGCACGTCAAGCCTATCGCCCTGCTTTATGGTGGAGCATGACACATCAAAACGCCCAGATGATGCGTGAACCAATCTGTCGATTGGCATGTAGGCATTCGTTGCTTGAGTGCCAACACCCTTAACATCTCCCGAACAATGCACGAGAACAACCCCATGTTCGGAAAACAACTGAGCGACTTCAGATTTCTGGTTTTGGGACATTTGTAATTAGGCTGCCGACGTGGAGGCGACTTTCGTGATCTCTTCAAACTTCTCACTGCTGGGCATGACGAACAAACATTTGCCGCCGCTGCGTGAGGCCCACACAGCACCAACAGCAGCCTTCTCACCGGACTCGCCGATAAGATGCTCACCCTTATACTCGATCACCAACACACGGCCATCATTGAGCATGCACACGAAATCAGGATAAAACCACCCAGTGGAGGTTTGCAGTTTGAACGATGAATGCTTCTTCTGTGACAGATTGCGCATCCAGAATTTCACCTCCGGCATGTTGTCGATGTAGCAAGCGCAGTTGAACTCCTCGGTCAGCTTGCCATCGGCTCGCTTTTCACGCAATTCGCCGGGCTTGGAGCCGAAGTAGTGCTTCTTGAACTGGTGTCCGCCTTCATACAGCCAGCTGGGTTCGTAACTAATGGTCTTGAAGTTGAGCACGTGCTCATCAGTCACCGCTAGGTCGGAAGTGGGCAGTAGCCATTGCTTGAAGGCCTCTTTGCGCTCGGTGTCGCGATGCTGATTGATGCGGGCCTCGATCTCATCCCGCAGGCGGAACCGGTCGAGGGCTAGCGTCGAGACATCGGTGATGTCAAATCTGGCTATCAAACCTTGGATGACCTTGCGCAGGAAGGAGGCGCTTTCCGCGCTGGTGATGTCTGAGTGATCGAGGTGGCTGTCGAGCCAGCCGATCAATGCCTCCATCGTCCAGTCCCCAGTGCCGGAGAGTTGCAGCACCTGCTGGTGGAGCGTTCCCACAAAGTCTTCAGCCTCGGCCTCCTGGACGGTCGAGGTCTCGACAGCACCCTTCTCGTTCACATCCACCCTGCCGGCTTTGCCAGCGGGACGCTTCGTCGGGTCATAGGTAGGGTCCAGCGAGGCATCCTTGGCACTGAGTTTCCACGGGCATTCGAGCAATAACGTGCTCTCGAACTCAAACCACCGGTTTTCCTCCCACACGCTCAGCAGCGGCACGACGAAATCCATTTGCTGCTCGTAGGGAGAGGGCATGCGGGTGGCTCCCGAGCCACCAAAAGCCTTCTCCGCTTCCCGCACCTGTGTCACCGCTTGCTCGATGGCCTGCTTCGCCTCCGCAGTCGTTCCGCAGGCGGTCAGTTGCTCGCCTTCATCTTTGCTCAGTGGCACGTAGATCGTCAGCGCCCCGGTGTTCTCGTCCACCTTCACCTTGCCAGCCAGCACGGCAGGCTGCGCTTTCACCGCCGCCACATCGAGCTGAGTCGTCGGAGTCAGCGTCACCGTCTTCGGCTGCGACCCAATCGGCAGCGTGCCTTGCTGATTCGGAATGATGATGCGCTCTGCCTCTGCCTTGGTGAAGCCATTATTCTCCAGCGCGTTTTGCAGTTCGGCCAGCACCGTTTGAATCTCCGGCGACAGCGAGAAGACATACGCGCAATTCAAATCAGGATGCTGCTTGAGCTTCTGATTTGGCAACCGCAGCACACGCCCCACGATCTGCTCGATGGCCGTGGCACTACGTGTCTCTTGAAGACTGCACAGCACATAGGCAAAGGGACAGTCCCAGCCCTCCCTGAGCTTCTGCACCGTGATGATATGCCGCACCTGACACTTCGCGGTGTTGATGATGTTCGCGATGTCTTCCAGTTCTTCTTTGCTGCCTGTGGAAATCTTGATGTGGTCCCGTTCAATGCCGTATTCCGCCACCAACCGCTCGCGCAGAGGCTCGCAGGCATCCACACGCTCCGCTTGGATCAAAAGAATGGGCCGCAGGTATTCACCCGTCTCTTGGGATTCCGCAGCCGCCAGCCGTTCCAGGTCACTGCGCAAAGTCAGCGCATCGGACAAGAGTTGTTCCTTCTGACTCGGATGCCGCGTGCTCACTCGCAGCGGCAGCTTCACCATGTTCGCCGCTTTCAGTTCGGCGGCTGAGACACGGTGCAGCACGTTGGAGGGTGGATTTGCCACCTTTTCCTTCTCCACGATCACCGTGCCACCCGTTGAGGGGGTCGCCGTGAACTCGATCACGCAGCTCGGTTTCAGCGCCCCAAGCGCCGTGTATGAAAGTGGCGTACGGGCGTTGTGCGCCTCATCCACGATCACGATGGGCCTGCGCAGACGTAGCGCGTTGACCAGCGATGGCTTCGGCTTGTCATCCGCACCGGGGAACAAATCTGCCACACGGTCAGCAGGCACATTCAGCAGATGCTCGGCAAAGACACTGTTCTGTTCATAGACCTTCCGACCCGTGGGGTCTTCCACACGGAAGGCCTGAATGGTGGAGACAATCACCACCGTGGCACCATCCGCCGTCGCGCGGGAGAGATTCAGCGCCTCGTCGATTCGCATCACCTCCACTGGACCGCCACAGGAGGCATCCAGCGCACGACGGTAAAAGTGGCGTTTGTCGCGCAGCGCATCCACCGTCTGGTTCAAGATGGTGATGTTGGGGACTAACCACAGAGCTATGGCCCGGTCCGCATGGAGCAACTCGTCTTTCACGATGCCCACCGCATACGCCGCCATCACTGTTTTGCCGCCCCCCGTGGGAACGCGCAGACATACATACGGCATCTCCGTGCTCAGGCCCGCTGCCACCACCGGAATGTAACCGCTGGGCGTGATGCTGTTGGCTCCCTGCGCTTCAAAGAAAGCCGTGCTCACGGGCAACGGCTTGGAGCAGCGGCGAAGGAAGTCCGCCAGTGTTTTCAGGCTGCGTTGCTGGTAATCTTTTTCGGGAGTCATAGCAGTGAGTTAGGCGGTGCGGATTTGCTTCGGTGTCTGGCGCACCGTGATTTGATAGGCGCTCAACCGATCCGGCCCAAGCAGGCAGGCTTCGGCATAAATTACCTTTGGCCCGTCAAAGGCGGGCAGCTCAGCCAGCACGGCACGGGTCAGCACATTGCCGCCCTGCTTACTCCGGTCGCCGAGGATGCCGTTGTAGAGCAGGTAAATCGCCATGCCACGATGAACGCCCAGCAGCGGCGTATTCATCACACGCTCACGCGGCAGCGGCTCACCCGTTTCTGTGAACCACACATGCCGTGCCAGCTCTCCAAACTTCACTGTCGAGCGGATTTGCCCCGCTTCATCAAACAACGGCTCTCCAAGCTGGCAGTAACGAAAGCCACCGCCCAATCCCGGCACGGCCTCGCCCTTCGCATTACCGTAGCCTTCGGCCACGCGCTTCACGCGCTCGGCGGTGATGGTCTTCGCGATGGTGGGCTCCATCTCCACGAGGATGAAGCGGCGCGCCTCTGCCTCTGGGTTCGCTGCATTCATCTTCAGCACGGCATGACCCGTGGTGCCAGAGCCAGCAAAGCTGTCGAGCACGAGATCGCCGGGGTTCGTGGCGATTTGTAGGATGCGCTCGATCAGGCGGGTGGGCTTCGGGGTGATGAAGACAGATTCAGAATCCGCAAAATTCATCACTTCAACCAGCTCCTTCTTCGCGTCTTGCGTGTGTCCAACGTCTTGATAAAACCACATTGTTTGAGGGACAACGCCTTGCTTCACGTCGGTCAAGAAACGTTTGAACTGGGGGATGGCACTTCCGTCCTTGCCCCACCAAATCCGTTTGTCTCGGTCGAGAGCTTCAAACTTAGACTTTGAGATTGTCCAGTAGCGTCCCGTGGGTGGACCTGGAATCACACGACCAGAAGGACAAGTTACCTCATACAGACCATCGTTGTATGGGTTACGCGCAGACAAATCACTCGTCTTCCATAGTCCACGAGGATCATTGTCACGATTCTTATATGCGGCGTCCTGTTCATCGCTTCGGGCGACCAAGTTTGGCATCCATGTCTCCGCGTGCTTGGCATAAACCACGATGTAATCATGGTCCTCCGAGAAATGTCGGGCTGAGTTCTTCGGCGAGTAAACCTTCTGCCACAGCACTGTAGTGATGAAATTTTGTGCTCCGAAAATCTCATCCATCACATACCGTAGCGCCTGAATTTCATTGTCATCAAGGCTGATGAAGATGCTCCCGTCCTCCCGCAAAAACTCCCGCAGCAGTGCCAGACGAGGATACATCATGCAGAGCCAGCGGTCGTGGCGGTCCAGGGTTTCACCTTCCTTGCCCACAACCTTGCCGAGCCACTCGGTGATGAGCGGGCTCTTCACATTGTCGTTATACACCCAGCCCTCGTTCCCGGTGTTGTAAGGCGGGTCGATGTAAATGCACTTCACCTGACCGGCGTAGTAGGGCAGCAGGGCCTTGAGCGCCTCCAGATTGTCTCCCTCCACGATGAGATTCCCCGTGCCTGGCTCCCCAGAGCCATGCTCCGCCACGTCCTTAAGCAGACGAAACTTGACATCGTGATGATGGTTGATGACGGCTTCCTTGCCGATCCAGTTGAGCGTGGGCATCTCTCATCCTAAACGCATCTTCGTCAGCGGCTCAAGCTTTAGTCGTGAATACGTATGACCGAACAGAAAGATCGTCTTCGCGCCACCTCCCCAACTTGATCTTTACGGCAATCATTGGTCCTCCGTTCGCGCTCGCTTTGATCAAAACTGCGTAAAAGACTTTTTTTTAAAAACGACGTTTCGCCTCACTTTTTCTTTGGCTTGAGCTTGGGCTTCTCTACATCAAGATGCGGAGCCAAGCACTCCGAAAGGATTGCCCCGATGTCCAATTTCAGAGCCAGCCCATAGCGAATCAGGTTCAGAATTGTGGGGTTTTCGCCTGGTGTTTCAATGAATTTCACCGTGGAACGGTCGATGTCAGCCATGCCCGCCAAGGTCTTTTTGGAGATTCCACGTCCCTCCCTTTCCTGAGCAAGACGTTTGCTCAGTTCGGCATTGATGTCGTTGGCGGCGTCTTTGGACACTGCGCCAACCATGATTGACAAAATGAAGGCCGGGGATGAGGATAAATCCTCACCATCTAAACTAGCATTGTCTTTGGTTTAGGTTTAGCTTTCCCCCTAACAAATCACACCTGACATGGACCAGACTGCCGTTGAACCACCATCAGAGGTCTCCGCAATGGCCGGAGAGCAGCAGGTGCCAGGCTTCGGCACAAGGCTGTTGAACTTGTGCAAAGCCGTCTGGCAGGTGACCAAGCGGAATTCCCAGCTCCTCTCGCTGAAAACCAAAACCGAGAAATTGAGCCGCATAGATCTCCGACAGGCTTTTGCTGATCTAGGGCGAAGGTGCTATGAGCTGAAACTGAACCAGGATAGACTCGGCACGCATTATCTGGAAATCGAAGCTCTGGAACAGCGAATCTGCGAGAAGAAGAAAGGAGTTCATGCAGAGGATGGAGCAACCGCTATGAACAAGCTCCGGGCTGTTGCTGAGGATCAAGCCAGCAAAATGACTGCCGAGGCACTCACACTAAAACTCGGCGGCATGATGGCTGAAGTTGGCAAGGTGGCAGCAGCATCTGGCGACGCAGCCCTCCCATCACAAGAACTCCGTCTTGTCCGAGAAATCGAAGCGAGCGTCGAGGAGATGCGGACGCAGATGACGAACATCGACGGCTCTTCATTTGCCGCAGCTTTTAAAGCACTCTTCCAACGCCGAGCACCCGACCGATCTGCAAAGCCGTCGGTACCGAGGATGATAACGGGGGTTGTCGGTGGGGTGATTCTGTTAGCGACGGTCGTCGTGCCGCTTGGACATTTCAAACATCCTGATGGGGTAAGAATCGCCTTACACATCTATGAAAACCCGGGGTTTTCGCTGGTGATCATCGCTGCTGCTCTCGTTTCGATACTTTTCTCGACGCAGGCGAGATTCGGAGCATTGTTCATCACCGGTCTCTTTTTGTGCGTGCTTACGTCGTTGTTTAATTCCTTTGGAGAGGTTTCAAAAAAAATTGCATCTAACGGCCTCGTCTTTATAACAACTGAGATTCCCGTTACCCTCTGCGGGACAAGTGCTCTTCTTGTTCTCGCCGCTTCGCTGCCGTGGTTTTGGAAATCCAAACGCTAGAGAGCATACCCCCTCCTAAATTCGAGCCCCATTCGCGAGATAATATCATGATCTCCCAGGGCTAGACCTGAGTGACCAACACATCACAACGACACGAACGAGCCGACCATCACTGGTCGGTTTTTTTGTGCTCAAACCTCAGAAACACATCAAAACCATGATCGTGCTCGAAGCAAACTATGCCAAAAAGCTAGGCCTCCCAGGGTTCAGCTCTCATCAATACTCGGTGTCCATCCGCACCGAATTGTCCGATCTCTCACAGGTCGAACAGGAAAGCAGCAGGCTCTACAGCCTGTTGCAGGAATCGGTGGATGAATCCATTCAACGCATTGGGTATTTGCCCGATGTCGTCAACGGAACCATGGCCAACAACGGTGCTGTCCATCACGGAACAAACGGACACAGGGTCAATGGTCATCATCGGGCCAATGGCAACAGTGCCTGGCGTTGCAGTGAGAAGCAGCGAGAACTCATCGAAAAGATCGTGCGAGAAAAGAGCCTGGATAAAGCCGAAGTTGAACAGGTCGCTCAAGACATGTTCGGCTGCGGTGTTCGTGCTCTTGATCGTCTCCAAGCCAGCGGCCTCATCGACGAACTCTTTGTGCGATATGGCGACAAGCAACGCAATGGCAACCATCGACCAAACCTCGCCGCCATCGCTACACAAACTCGTGCTGTGACCAAACCCTACACAGGAGGAACCACAGCATGACAGCCACACACAGAGCTGCACCCATCAACGGCAGCTCTCGCACAAAGGAAGAACTTCTCAGCACGATTTCCGCCTCCCGTTTGGGTACGTGGTTGTCGTGTCGAATGAAGTTCTACTTTCGTTACTTGGCTGGCATTCCGAAGAAGCCCTCTCCGGCAATGCGTGTCGGGACCATCATCCATGCTGTTTTGCAGCAATGGAATCTGGCCCGCTGGCGTAAAGCTCCTCTGCAAGACGACATGGTGAAAACTGTGTTCGATCACGCATGGGCCAATGCTGAAAAGGAAGAAGCTGTGAACTGGCAAGGTGAGGAGGAGGAAACTAAAAGCGGTGCCCTCAACCTCATCGAAGCCTATTTGAAGCAGACGACAATCCCTGTCGAAGAGCGCCCAGAAGGTGTCGAGGTCTCCGTTGAAAGAGATCTTGGCAAATTCGGTTTGCCTAAACTCGTCGGCATCATTGATCTGGTTCGTCAGGGGGGAAGGATCGTGGACTTTAAAACCACGGGCCGAACTCCTGATCCAGAGATGGTGCTGCACACCACGGAACTGCAAACGACGATGTATTCGATGCTTTACCGAGAAGCCACGGACCGAAAGGAAAGTGGCATCGAGTTGCATCACTTGGTTCGGCTTAAAACACCGAAGATCATCATCACCGAAGCAGGACCTGCAACACCCCGACAACATGACAAGCTGCTTCACTTGATCGGCTCCTACGTGCGTGGAGTCGAGTTTGAGGACTTTACCCCTGCACCTGGTCTTCAGTGTGCCGGTTGTGAATTCTTCAACGAGTGCCGCAGGCAATAACGCACAACCAGAACCCAACACCCACAATCCGGCCAGCTTCTGCCTTCATCGGCGGAGCTGGCCTTTTTCATCACACAACAAATGAAATCCATCCTCACCCTCATCTGCATTCTGCTGGTCACGCCAGTTGTGAATGCGGGCTGGTTTGACGACGACGAGCAGAAGCTCCGAGAAGTCGAACAGCAACTCACTGTGCAGCGTCAAGCCACCGAGAACTGGGAACTTGCTTCCTTCAGCCTCGGCGCCGCTTGTCTGCTGCTGTTTACCGTAGGCACAGCCATTGGATCAAAAGCACGCCATGACGCAAGAACTCAGCAATCCGCTCAATAGTTCACCGACAGCGGAGCCCATGCCTGATCGCTTGATCCAGCGCCACTGGCAACCGCAGGAAATCAGGCCGCCAACCGTTGATCCCGCTATGCCCTATAACACGGGCATAGAGAGGTCCGCCGAGGTGTTCCGTTATACCGTGCTTGCCATTGAGTATTGGCTCTCTCCAAGTGGCTTTCTACGCGAATGGGCCAGGCTTAATGCCAAGGTCGCTGTCGTTTTGGCCGTGCCTTTGCTGCTGGTCGGGACTGTCATCACCTACACGCTGATGCAGTTCAGTCAGTGGCTAACGCTCCTGTTCCAAACGATGTCCGGTCTGGTGATGCTCCCACTGGCAGCTTTGCTGTTGTTGGGACTGATCTTGGCGGCAGTGTCGCTTGGGAAAATCATCCTTAACAGGAATCCACACAGACGCCCTCTCGGTTATTACGAGTGAGCTGTCTGTATCATCACAACCGCCAAATCCAAAGCCGGTGTCTCTAAAAAGAGGCATCGGCTTTTTTCATCTCCACTCAACAAAATATGATCAACCCACACGTTCAAATACAACCAGCAGTTCCACAATCGCGTCCGAGACGTCCGAACCTCATCCTGCATTGTGGCGCTCATGCTTCACAGCTCGATGAAATCGCATCTGTCTCGACTCCAGCAGCTACAGAAACATGGAATCCCATTCCACATCTGGAGCTGATCAACACTGTGCAACGAACACTGTCGATGACCAACCTCACCATCGGCAATCAAGCACACAGCCTCAGCCACCAAGGTCAACGCTACTTCGGTCTCATGGAAATCCACGGACAGAAAACCAGCGATGATTATTGTTGGGTGATCGGAATCAGAAACAGCCACGATAAAACGTTCCCCGCAGGGATCGTCGCCGGAGCCAGTGTCTTCGTCTGTGATAACCTTGTGCTTCAGCGGCGAAGTTAAATTTGCCAGGAAGCACACAAGGTTCATTGCACGAGACCTGCCGATGATCACTGAACGTGCCATCGGACAGCTCATGACGAAGTGGCACGATCAAGATAAACGCATTGCCGCCTACAAAGAGGCGGTGATTTCAGATGCCTACGCCCACGATCTTATCATCAAAGCGTGTGATGTTGGCGTCTGCGGCAACCGTAGCATTCCTCCAGTTCTTCATGAATGGCGTGAGCCTCGTTACGATGCGTTTGAAGGTCGTAATGTCTGGTCGCTGTTCAACGCATTCACCGAAGCCCTCAAGGGCAATCTCGTTGAACTGCCACGCCGCACTGAAGCTCTGCATGGCCTGCTCGATAGCTACGTCGGTCTGAACTGACGGGAGAAGGGGATTCGCCATGTGCGGGTCTCTTTCTTTAGCTCGGACGCGGCGGACGCTGTTTCATGTTTGGCAGTGACCGAGAACTTAAGGCTTGTCTGTATTCGCCCCGACGTGGGTTGGCTCAATGCTTCATGTCGAAACGAGTCACGTCAATGTGCCTCGAAATTTCATCGCAATCTTTGTAAAAGTCTCACAATAAGTCATTTAAAGACACCGTAAGCGGCTGACTCGAAATCAGACGTTGTCGTAAGGCAACCGAGGGTTCGAATCCCTCCCTCTCCGCCATTTTTTTGCCGACTAAGCGGCAAAAAATGCCCTCCGTAGCTCGAAGAGCGAAGGATGGGCCAGCTCAATCTTGCGATCACTGAATGGCAGACTTCCCAAAGAACCGCCGCAGTCGCTGCTCGCCTTTTGGCAACCTTCTCCGCCCGCCTACCTCTTCCCCGTAAATGGTTCCGGCGTATCCGCAAAAAACTCGCCGACATCCCCGTCTGGCATGCCGTGGTTGCGAATGCCCTCCAGCCTGCGGCGGCTGCCGCGCTCGCTGCCCGGACGGTTCGCCGTGCGCTGCACCAGTTCGGTGATCACCGGAGCCGCGATAGCCGCACTGGCGGCCAGCAGCGTCAGCGCGATCACGTTCGAAGATCCGCGCCGCATTCCCCGGCCAAACAGGATGCCCAAGGCACAGCCTGCGGCAGCAGGAGCAATGAGCGAAGCATAAGTTTCGTAGCCGGGCGCGGAGGGGTTTTCTTGCATGGATCAACATAGCCTCTCCGCGAGAATCACCAAAGAGGAATTTGCCCGCGTCCAGCTTTCCGGTTAAGGGATGCCCGATCACACAAAAACCACTGCACATGTCCCAAGCCGCATCCAAAAAACGTTACGCTCTCATCCTTGCTGGCGGCAGCGGCCAGCGCTTCTGGCCCATCAGCCGCGATGCCCTGCCCAAGCAGTTGCTCAAACTCTTCGGCGACAAAACCCTTCTCGAACTCACCATCGAACGCCTCGATGGCTTCGTCCCCAAGGAAAACATCCTCATCCTCACCAACAAGCAGCAGGAAGCCTCCGTGCGTGCCCTCGTGAAGGATCTGCCGCCTGAAAACATCGTCGCCGAACCTGAAAAGCGCGATACCGCTCCCGCCATCGCTCTCGCTGTCGGCTGGGTCGTCACCCGTGATCCCACCGCCACCATGATCGTGCTGCCTGCGGATCACTTGATCAAAAACCACGCCGAGTTCCAGCGCGTGCTTTCCAATGCCGCTCTCGCCGCCGAAAACAGCGGCAGCCTCGTCACCGTGGGCATCACCCCCACCTGGCCCTGCCCCAGCTACGGCTACGTGGAGCGCGGCCGCCGCGCCAGCATCGGCGGGCTCGATGACCTCCCCGTCTGGGAAGTCGCCCGTTTCCGCGAAAAGCCCAATCCTGACCTCGCCGAGCACTTCATCAGCCAGGGCAATTTCCTCTGGAATGCCGGCATGTTCATCTGGACCATCCCCGCCATTTTCAGCGAACTCAGCCGCCACTGCCCCGTGCTCGCAGATTTCGTCTCCGAACTCCGCGGCTCCAAGGACTTCAGCGCCACCGTGGACAAACAATTCGGCAAGCTCCCCAAGCTCTCCATCGACTACGCCCTCATGGAGCGCGCCTCCCGCGTCCTCAACATCGAATCCACCTTCGACTGGGATGACGTCGGCAACTGGACCAGCGTCGGCCGCTATCTCGATACCGACAGCGATGGCAACCAGCACAACTGCGCCCTCTCGCAGCAGGATTCGCTCAACAACATCGTCTTCACCCAGACCGGCCAGCACGTAGCCCTCATCGGCGTGCAGGATCTCATCGTCGTCGCCTCCAAAGACGGCCTCCTCGTCGCCACCCGCAACAAGGCCGAGAACATCAAGAAAATCGTCGATGGGCTGCCCCAGGAGCTGCGCTAAGCCAGCTCGGGCATCCTGCATCTAGGATCCAGCATCCAGCCCCTAGTCCCATGCCGCGCATCCTCGCCATCGATCACGGCACCGTACGCATCGGTCTCGCTCTCAGTGACGAGACCGAGATCGTCGCCAGCCCCTTCAAAACGATCGATGCCAGTCACGAACCCGAGCGCACCCTCGCCCGCATCGTGCAGGAAAAGCGCATTGGCAAAATCGTCATCGGCATGCCTTATCGCATGAGCGGGGAGAAAGGCAGCGCTGCCGAGCGAGTCGAAAAATTCGCCACCAGCCTAGGCAAGGAGCTGCAGCACTCCGTCCCCATCGAATTCGTCGATGAACGCCTCTCCTCCGTCGAAGCCGAGGCCTCCATGTCCCGCGCCGGCATCACCGGCAAAAAGGAGCGCAACGAAATCGTCGATCAACTCGCCGCCGTCGTCATCCTCCAGGAATATTTGAACCAGCAGCGCGGCCCCGAAGGCTTCCTGCTCCCCGACGCCTCCTACGAACTCCAGTGGACCGATGAGCCGAAGCGACGTCGAAAGTAAGGCGGGCAAAAATCGCGGCCCCGAGCCCGGCTTCAAACGCCTGCGCTTCACCATCGCCTACTGCGGCACCCCCTGGCGCGGCTGGCAGAGCCTCGAAGGCGGCCGCACCGTCACGGACGAACTCCACACCGCCATCCGCAAAGCCACCCGCATCGACGCCCGCGTGCATGGCAGCGGCCGCACCGATGCCGGCGTGCACGCTCTCGCTCAGACCGCCCACTGCGATGTGCCTGAATCCCTGCGCATGACCTGTGAATCCTGGGCCCATGCCATCAACGCCTGTCTGCCCCTCACCATCCGCATCCTGCACGTGGAAGAATGCCCTCCCCTCTTCCACGCCCGCTTTGACGCCCTCGGCAAAACCTACCGCTACCGCATCTGGCGTCAGCGCATGCTCTCCCCCTTTGAAGCCGACCGCGCATGGCACATCTACGGCCCGCTCAATCTCGACGCCGTCCGCTGGTGCTGCGAACAACTCGTCGGCACCCACAACTTCGTCCGCCTCTCCGCCAATCGCGGCGACATGCCCGAAACCGAACGCCGCCTCCGCATCGAAAAAACCACCCGCACCATCCACCGCGCCGAAATGCGCGAGACTGGCGACTTCATCGAACTCGAATTCTCCGGCGACGGCTTCCTCTACAAAATGGTCCGCCTCATCGTCGGCAGCCTCATGCACGTCGCCCGCGGCCGCGAACCCAAAGAATGGTTCGCCTCCCTCCTCTCCGATCCCACCGGCCCCCAAAGCAATCAAACCGCTCCCGCCTGCGGGTTGTATCTGGTGGCAGTGGACTACCCGCCCCCCGCACTTTGAGTTTCCCCGCCCTTCGCTTCGCAAGCAGCTCCTTTCGAATACCACAAAATAGCTCCACATACCACCCAAATCGTTCATGTCATTCGTTCTCCGTCCCCGGCGCCTTCCCACTCCCCCGGGGAATAAAATTCACCCCGCCTTGTAATTTATCTTTCCTGCGCCTGCGGCTCTTTCATAAGCTGCCGCCTGGCCACAAGGCAGCCACACTTCCGCACATGAAACGCAGCAACATCATCATCCTGACGCTCGCTGGCGTCGGTCTCGGCGTTACCGGCTACAATCGCCTGAGCGAGGCCGAGCCCGTGAACGTGCATGACACGCCGATCCTCCCACCCGAGTCTCTCAGCCCCGCCATGCGCGCCAGCCTGCCGCCCTTTGTCGCCGGTGAAGATGTCTCGCGCCAGATTCCACCCCACAACGCCTACGATCCCCAGCTCGGCTACTACCATCAGCCCTGCTCCGCATGGTTCCCCTATCCCTACGATCATTATGATGAGCGCTGGGGCTACTATCGCTGCGGCACCTGGTCGCGCTATCACAGCACTCAGGCCTACGCGCACTCCTCCCCCTACTACCGTCCCGGCCTCATCGGCATGGGTCTTGGCATGGCGCTTGGCGCTACCTCCACTCCCAGCACCCCTCGGCCTGTCAGCAGCGACTACGCCCGCCAGCCCTCGGGCGCACCCGTCCACGGCGGCGTGCCTCAGAGCCAGGCCACCGCGACCCGCTCCGCCTTCACCACTCGCGGCGGCTTCGGCCGCACGGGCTTTTTCTCCGGCTTCTCCTCCGGCTCCTGATTTCCCGCCGTGCAGCGCATCTCCGAAACACCCCGCCCCGACTGGCAGGCTCAGGTGGAGTCCCTCGGCCTCACCTTCCACACCATCGACGACCAGCTTTACTGGGACGAATCCGCCCACTATCGCTTAACCAGCCGCGAGATCGAAAAACTCGAGCAGGCCACCACCGAGCTCCAGCGCATGAGCATTGCTGCCGCCGAGCGCGCCATCCGGGACAACTGGCGCGATCGCCTTGCCATCTCCCCACAGGCTTGGCAGGAGATCATCCAGTCTTGGGAGCGCGACGACTTTTCCCTCTATGGCCGCTTTGATCTTATGTGGGATGGCTCCGGCCACCCCAAAATGCTCGAATACAACGCCGACACCCCCACCGGCCTTCTGGAGGCCGCCGTCGTCCAGTGGCAGTGGCTTCAGCAGACCCGCCCCCACGGCGACCAGTTCAATTCCATCCACGAGCAGCTCCTCGCCTCCTGGCCTGCATGGCCCTCGCAGCAGATCCACTTCTGCGCTCAGCGCGAGTCTGAAGAGGACTGGCGCACTCTCCTCTACCTCATCGACACCTGCCGCCAGTCCGGCAAAAGCACCATCGATCTCGCCGTCGAAGATCTCGGCTGGAACGACCGCATGCAGCAGTTCGTCGATCACGAAGACCGCCCTGTCGACTTCCTCTTCAAGCTCTACCCGTGGGAATGGATGTGGCTGGAGGACTTCTCCGTTCACCTCCCCGGCAGATGCCAGCGCTTCCTCGAACCCGTCTGGAAAATGCTCTGGAGCAACAAGGCCTTCCTCGTCCTCCTCTGGGAGATGTTTGAAGGCCACCCCAATCTCCTCCGCGCCTCCTTCACACCGGATGGCATGCCCGCCCATGTGGAAAAACCCTACTTCAGCCGCGAAGGCACCAATGTGCGCATGATCCGCGATGGTGCCCTCCTCGCCAGCACCGACGGCCCCTGGCATGCCCAGCCCAAGGTTTATCAGGAGCTCCACTCCGAAGTCAGCTTCTCCGGGAACCACCCCGTCATCGGCTCATGGATCATCGGCGGCCATCCCGCCGGCATCGGCATCCGCGAAGACACCTCCCTCATCACCTCCAACACCAGCCGCTTCATCCCCCACTGGTTTTAAAAACCACCGCCACACCCGGCGCATTCATCCCTCCAGCAACCTGCCTGCTCAAAGGCCCGTCACTTCAAAAATCGATTGCTCATCAATCGTCAATCACGCGCGCCCAAGTCGCTCATTAGCCGAGAGAATTGACGATCCCTCCTTCGCAGCTCTAACCAGAGAATGAATCATCAATCACTCTCTAAGCCTCGTCGATAATACATCGCGCAGCACCACAGGTGCGGCCTATCGCTGCCCAGGGCAAAGCGAGCGTCGCCCTGGGTTAACCGCCCACAACTCCGATAAGCAAATCCAACGCTTCTCACCCACACAGAAGGTGCCAGCAGCGTCGTCAAAACGCCCCGCCACACGCCTGCCGCCACCGCTCTCCCCAACTCGCCCACAACCAAGCTTCCCCAACAACCGTTCAGCCACCGTCAATTCCTCCGGCCCATTCGTCATTCGGATTTCGTCATTCCTCATTTGAACCCCCTCCCTCCCTGAGGCATGTAAACCGCCCCCCATGCCCCACGAAGCCCAAATCGCCCGCCGTCGCTCCTTCGCGATCATTTCGCACCCGGACGCCGGTAAAACAACGCTCACCGAAAAGCTCCTGCTCTACGGCGGCGCTGTCGCGCTCGCGGGTTCCGTGACCGCACGCAAGAACCAGCGCGCCACCACCTCCGACTGGATGGAGCTCGAAAAGCAGCGCGGCATTTCCGTCAGCTCCACCGTCCTCCAGTTCGACTACAAAGGCAGCGTCGTAAATCTTCTCGACACCCCCGGTCACAAAGACTTCTCCGAAGACACCTACCGCGTCCTCACCGCCGTCGATGCCGCCATCATGGTCGTCGATGCCGGCAAAGGCATTGAGGCCCAGACCCGCAAGCTCTTCGAAGTCTGCCGCCGCCGTGGCGTCCCCATCTTCACCTTCATGAACAAGCTCGACCGCCCTGCGCGCGAGCCCCTCACCCTCCTCGACGAACTCGAAACCGTCCTCGGCATCGGTGCCTGCGCCATCAACTGGCCTCTCGGTCTTGGTCAGCAGTTTCGCGGCGTCTATGACCGCCGCAAAAACGACGTCCATCTCTTCGAGCGCACCGTCCACGGCGCCTACCGCGCCCCCGAGAAAGTCGGCGGCCTCGATGATGAATTCGTTGCCAAGCACACCGTTCCCGAAGCCCTCGAACAGGCCAAGATGGAGCTCGAGATGCTCGACGGCGCAGGCCATGCCTACGACCGCACCAAGATTGATCGCGGCGAGCTCACCCCCGTCTTCTTCGGCAGCGCCAGCAACAACTTCGGTGTCCAGATGCTCCTCGACGGCTTCCTTGAACTCGCCCCGCCGCCCGAGCCCCGCATGGCCGCCGATGGCCGCGTCATCGAGCCCACCGACGAAGGCTTCTCCGGCTTCGTCTTCAAGATCCAGGCCAACATGGACCCCCGCCATCGCGACCGCATGAGCTTCGTCCGCATCGTCAGCGGCAAGTTCGAACGCGACATGCAGGTCACCCACACCCGCACCGGCAAACTCGTCCGCCTCGCCAACTCCCAAAAACTCTTCGCCCAGGACCGCGAAACCGTGAACGAAGCCTACGCAGGTGACGTCGTCGGCATCGTCGGCAATCACGGCTTCGGCATCGGCGACACCCTCGCCATCGACCCCAAGCTCAAGTTCGACGAAATCCCCCGCTTCGCCCCCGAAGTCTTCGCCTACATTCACAACCCCAGCACCGCCCACTACAAGCGCTTCCGCGATGGCCTGGAGCAGCTCCTCAGCGAAGGCGTCGTGCAGCAGTTCATTCAGCCCCACGCCGGCCAGCGCGTCCCCCTCCTCGGCGCCGTCGGCCCCCTCCAGTTTGAAGTCGTGCAGTTCCGTCTCGAAAGCGAATACAACGCCCAGAGCCGCATCGAAAACGCCCCCTACACCGTCCTCCGCTGGGTCCGCACCAAAGACGGCGGCGCCATCGAAGACTTCGACATCCCCGGCGGCGTCACCACCGCTCAGGACAGCGACGAACGCTGGGTCGTCTTCTTCTCCGACCAGTGGGCCATCAACTACTTCGAACGCCGCAACCCCAACGCCGAACTCTCCGAGATCCCCTGGGACGAAGTCGAGAAGGCCAAGGCGTGATCTGATACCGCTCTGCGGTCAAAGTCCGGCACTTCAAAATCAAAAATCGATTGCTCATCAATCGTCAATCACTCACGCCCAAGAGACCCTTGAGTTGAGAAGATGACCCACTTGTCCTTGGTGGATTCGCCACCCTCTGGAAAGCAAATCCGGTGTCGCAACCCGTCGGGAATACGTTCCGCCCCGCAGCATGATTTGATTTGCCCCCCACGCGCCATCATCCGCCATGCTCCCCGCATGACCGCCCATGAAATTGTCGCAGCGCTCATCCGTGTCCGCGAAGAGACCGACTTAAACTCCAAGTCCCTCCTCCTCGCCGGACTCGTCTCCGAACTCTTCCGCGAGCGCGGTTTCGAACCCGTCATCGTCGGCGGCTCCGCCATCGAGTTCTACACCGACGGTGCCTACATGTCCGGAGACACCGACATCTGCTGGACCGGCTGGCCCCAGCCAGACAATGATCAGCGCCGCGAAATCATGCTCCAAATCCCCGGCGTCAAATCCCACGGCGGCGGCAAGAGCTGGGGCATCGAAGGTCTCTGGATCGACCTCCTCGGCGAAATCGATTATCGCGCTGATAAAGCTCTGTCACGCTTCGACACTCCCCATGGAGAAGTACGTTTGATTCCTGTTGAAGATGCACTCGTTGGCCGGGTCTATGCCGCAAGAAAGTACTGCAACGGCTATGATGAGAAAGACGATGACTGCGCCAAAAAACTCATGGCTGCTGTCCTTTCAAAACGGCTCCCGATCGACTGGGAAGAAGCCTATCGCGTCGCAGCCTGTTCAAAATACAACTGCGTGCCAGAATTCGACGCAGTGAAAGCTGAGGTGGAAGCCGAACTGGCAAAATCCGCGTCTTGAGCTACGATCTTCCCATGACCCCTTCCAAACTCAAATCCAGTCCAGACCGCACCTGGACTTGGGACCAGTGGCAGGCCGGCCGCGCCGAACGCCGCCGGGTGGGCAATCTCGTGGCCCCAAAAAACATCCGCCGCAAGAAAAGCGAAGGCGACGAATACCTCCGCGAAACCTACGACGGCGAGCGCGGCCCGCCCTTCAACAAGCCCTTTGATCCTTCCGCCGACGATAAATAGCGGCTGTGAGTTAAGGGGAACCAAAATGATCGACGCTGCCCCGTCAGTGCGCTGCTGCCACCCCAAAAGGTCTCTTGGCGTTTCCTAGACAGGATTAACAAGATTTCAGGATGATGCAGGATTGCCCGTTCTGAACAAAAGAGCGACCTTTCGAAACGGCACTCTCAAACCACGCCCCCCCAAATCTTGTTAATTCTGGAATCCTGTAAATCCCGTCAAAACAGCACCGCGTAACCCAACGCCCCCGCCATGCCCCCCAAAACCGTCGTCATCACCGGCTGCACCCGCGGACTCGGCCGCGCCATGGTCCCCCTCTTCATCAAAGCCGGATGGAACGTGATCGGCTGCGGTCGCAACACCGCCCAGATCGCCGACCTCTCCCGCTCGTTCCCCACACCCCACCTCTTCCAGACCTGCGACGTCTCACGCGAATCCGACATCGCCGCCTTCTGCGCCTCCATCCTCAAACACTCCGGCCCGCCCGACCTCGTCCTCAACAACGCCGCCATCATCACCCCCAACGCGCCCCTCTGGGAAACCAGCGCCGAAGACTTCAGCCGCATCGTGGACATCAACATCAAAGGCCCCGCCGCCATGATGCGCCACCTTCTCCCCGCCATGCTGAAGCGCGGCACCGGCGTCATCGTCAATTTCTCCTCCGACTGGGGTCGCAGCACCGCCTCCGACGTCGCCCCCTACTGCGCCACCAAATACGCCATCGAAGGCCTCTCCATGGCCACCGCCCAGGACACCGGCGGCAAAGTCGCCGTCATCCCCATGAACCCCGGCATCATCGACACCGACATGCTCCGCAGCACCTTCGGCAGCAGCGCAGGCGACTTCCCCGACGCCGCCGACTGGGCCCGCCGCGCCGTCCCCTACTTCATCAAACTCGCCCCCAAAGACAACGGCCGCCCCCTCACCGTCCCCGGAGCATAGCCCTCCGGCCTGCCAGTCAGCTCGAAGCGCCCCGCGCCCGGAGGATAGGCCTCCAGGCCTGTCAACGGCTCGAGGCGTCCCGCCTTCGTTCAGTCAGGTTTGCAGCATCACCAGTGACAAACATCCTTCACCCCCCCCGCACACCAGCTCCAACGGAGCTGTGCATCATAGCGAAGGGTTGCCGAGCCTCAGCGAGGCTACCCTGGTACCAGACAAGACCATCCGGGAAGCAAACCCACCGCCTCGCAACACTCAGAGGTCACCAGCAGCGCCTGCGATGAACTCCGCCGCGCTTTTGCGCCATGATCACACAGCGCTCCAACACCAGTTCTCTCTTCATCGTTGACCCTTGACCCTTGACCCCTGACCTTTGACTCTGGACGTTCGCCCCATGCGCCTCCTCATCACCGCCGGCCCCACCCGCGAGCCCATCGACCCCGTGCGCTTCCTCTCCAACCGCTCCTCCGGCCGCATGGGCTACGCCCTCGCCGAAGCCGCCCACGCCGCCGGCCACGAAGTCCTCCTCATCTCCGGCCCCGTCACCCTCCCCGCCCCCTCCGGCGTGCAAATCATCCGCATCGAAACCGCCCGCGAAATGTTCGACGCCGTCCGCACCCACCTCCCCGGCTGCGACTCCGCCATCTTCAGCGCCGCCGTCGCCGACTACCGCCCCGCGCAGATCATCCCCCAAAAACTCAAAAAGTCCGCCGACACCCTCACCCTCGAACTCGAACGCACCGAAGACATCCTCGGCTCCGTCCGCTCCCAGTTCGCCTTCACCGGCTTCCTCGTCGGCTTCGCCGCAGAAACCGAAAACCTCATCGCCCACGCCCAGGACAAGCTCCAGCGCAAAGGCTGCGACCTCATCATCGCCAACGACGTCTCCCAATCCGGCATCGGGTTTGACAGTCTGGAAAACGAAGTCACCCTCTGCCTCCCCGACGGTCAAACGATGCCCCTCCCCCGGCAGTTGAAAACCGCTCTCGCACGCGAATTGATCGCGCACATCTCCCGACTCTCATCCCCCCACGCTACGAAGTGAAAGACCTCCTCGCCACCGCCACCGAAGCCGCCCACGCCGCCGGAAAACTCATCACCGAAAACTTCGGCTCCGAACTCACCGTCAACGAAATGCAGCGCCACGACATCAAGCTCGAGCTCGATGTCCGCTCCCAGCAGCTCATCACCGACATGATCCTCGCCCGCTTCCCCGACCACGCCATTCTCGGCGAGGAAGGTGGCGAAACCGGCGGCAACGGCGACATCGAATGGATCGTCGATCCCATCGACGGCACCGTAAATTACTTCTTCGGCATTCCCCACTTCTGCGTCTCCATCGCCGCCCGCAAACGCGAATCCAAAGAGCTCCTCATCGGCGTCATCTTCGACCCCATGCAGAACGAAACCTGGACCGTCATCAGGGGCGAAAAGACCCACCTCAACGGCAAGCCCATCGCCGTCAGCAACCGCGCCGAAATGGCCGAAGCCGTCGTCACCGTCGGCTTCTCCAAAAGCAAAGAAGCCCTCGATCTCGGCTTCGAGCGCTACAAGCGCATCGCCTACGAAGTCCGCAAAACCCGCATGCTCGGCAGCGCCGCCCTCGCCATGGCCTACATCGCCACCGGCCGCCTCGACGCCTACGTCGAAGAGCAGATCAGCCTCTGGGACATCGCCGCCGGCCAGCTCATGGTCGAAATGGGCGGCGGCAAAGTCACCCTCAAGCCCAGCACCACCAAGCCCGGCACCATGTTCATCTGCGCCTCCAACGGCAAGCTCCCCATCGAAGACTACCTCTAAGCCCACGCGATCCGGCGCAGCAAAGTAACCTTGTTGCTGTGCAACAAGGTCCCCCTCTCAAACCCGCCCTCCGCCTTCTTCAGTCCGCCCGGCCCATTCGTCATTCGTCATTTGACCGCCGCCGTCCCCGTTCACACCGCGCATGCCCCCCTCCCCCGACCCCCGCGAAGTCATCCTCGAAGCCCGCGATCTCACCCGTGAGTTCGACGGCGTCAAGGCGCTCGACAGCTTCAGCTTCAAGCTCCATCGCGGCGAAGTCCTCGGCCTCCTCGGTGCCAACGGTGCCGGCAAGACCACCGCCATGAACTGCCTCCTCGGCCTCACCCTGCCGACCTCAGGCGAGTTGAACGCCTTCGGCCTTCCCCTGCAGGCCAATCGCATCAGCATCCTCCAGCGCTCCAACTTCTCCTCCGCCTACACCGCTCTCCCCGGCAACCTCCTCGTCTGGCAAAACCTCAGCGTCTTCGCCCGCATCTACGGCGTGCCGAATCCGAAGAAAAAAATCGCCGAGCTCATGGAGCTCCTCGAAATCTCCCACCTCAGCAAACGCGTCACCGGCCAGCTCTCCGCAGGCGAGTCCACCCGCGTCAATCTCGTCAAAGCCTTCCTCAACGACCCCGAGTTGCTGATGCTCGACGAGCCCACCGCCAGCCTCGACCCCGACATCGCCGACAAAGTCCGCAAAGTCGTCCGCAAAGTCCAGCGCGAGCGCAACATCGCCATCCTCTACACCTCCCACAACATGCGCGACATCGAGGAAGTCTGCGACCGCGTCATCTTCCTGCATAAAGGCAAGATCGTCTGCGAAGGCACCCCCGCAGACATCGTCGCCCAGTCCAGCAGCGACAACCTCGAAGACGTCTTCATCAAGATCGCCCGCGACGGCGAGCTTCTCGACGAACCCAAGAAAGAAGAGTCAGCCCTATGAATTTCCGCATCATCAGCGCCCTCGTAATGCGCTACCTGTTCCTTTACGCCCGCAGTCCCATGCGCCTCGTCGAGCTCGCCTTCTGGCCCGTCGTTGACCTCGTCGTCTGGGGAAACGTGACCGTCTTCATCCAGAAGAACACCAACCCCGAATTCGGCAGCTACGTCCTCTTCTTCCTCGGCGGCATGATCCTCTGGGACATCATGTTCCGCGCCCAGCAGGGCGTCGCCATCTCCTTCCTCGAAGACGTCTGGACGCGCAATCTCCTCAACATCTTCGTCGCCCCCGTGCGCTCGTCCGAGTACATCAGTGCCACCTTCATCGTCGGCATGCTGCGCATCCTCATCACCGCCGTCGTGCTCAGCTTCATCTCCTGGTTCGGTTATGCCTTCAACATCTTCCAGCTCAGCTGGTGGCTCATTCCCTTCTTCCTGAACCTCATGCTCTTTGGCTGGTCCCTCGGCATGATCTCCACCGCGCTGATCCTCCGCTGGGGCCTCGCCGCCGAATCCCTCGCCTGGGCCATCCCCTTCTTCTTCCAGCCCGTCGTCGCCGTCTTTTACCGCGTTGAAGACATGCCCGCCTGGTCCCGTCCCATCGCTTGGTGCTTCCCTCCCACCTACATCTTCGAAGGCATGCGCGACGTCATGAAATCCGGCACCATGAAGTGGGATTACCTCTGGTACTCGGCCGGTCTGAACGTCCTCTACCTCGCCCTCGCCGGATGGCTCTTCCTCTGGGTCCTCAATCTCACCCGCAAACGCGGCCTCCTCACCAAGTTCGCCACCCAGTAAAAAGTGATGCGGGCACTCCTGCCCGCAACGAGCGCTCCCGCAAACACCCAGCGCCCCTGGGACTGCGGCATTCCAATGCCGCAGGTTTGGATGGCTTGGACATTCTCGTCATAACCCCGCTCCCAACCAGAGGCTACGGAGAGCCGCAGTACCAGCCCGACTGCGTCGTGCCATCAAAGTAGCCTTGTTGCGGTGCAACAAGGAAGCGCTCTCTTCACGTCCAGAGTCGGCGAACCTTCACGGTCATTCCCTCTCTGCAGCCCCAATGGGGCGACCTACCGCAGCCCAGAGCAAGCGAGCCTCAGCGAGCGCCGCCCTGGGTTTTCCGCAAACGAATCTGGAAAGCAAACCCAGCACTTCTACCGCACGCAGGATTCACCAGCAGCGTCTGCACCCCGCTCCGCCGCACGCCTGCGACGGTAGCTCCCTCGACTTCTCCGTCCTCGGGCCTTCTCAAAACAACCGTTCAGCCACCGCCCCCTCACCCCTCCCACACCCCCGCCGCCCGCATCACCGTCTCATGCACGCTGATGTCATGCGCCGCATCCCACGCCAGCTTCTTCTCCCCGCGCACCACCTGCGCCAGATCCGTAAACTCCCCCGCATACCGATCCTTCGGCACCTCCAGCTGAAACGACTGCGTCCCCTTCTTGTAGCTCCCCCGCGCCTTCGTCAGCGACAGATTCACCTTCCCGCTCTCCATCGGCAAAATCTCAAACGTCCCTTCCGTCCCCGTCACATTAAACCTCCGGCGCGGCCCACCAAACGGGTCCGCATGATTCACCCGCACCACCGCAGTCGCCTTCGCATACTGCAGCACCGCCATCTGGTTGTCCTTCACCCCATCGCCCTGCGTCGGCGTTGAAAAAGCGGTCACCCCCTGCGGCTTGCCCAGGATCGTCACCACCGCATCGATCACATGGCAGCCCAGCTCAAAAAGCCCGCCGCCAGGCAGCGCTCCCAAAATCCCGCGCTGCTTCGCATCCCCCAGCTTCCCCATCGCCGCATCGATCTCCGTGATCTCCCCCAGCCACCCCTCGCGCACCGCCTGAAACAGCAGCTCAAACGCCGGATTGTATCGCAGCATATACCCCATCTGCACCGTCAGCCCGCGCTTCTCCGCCTCCAGCCGCATCGCCTTAAATTCGTCATGCTTCAGCGCCCCCGGCTTGTCCAGATGCACATGCTTCCCCGCCTCGATGCACCGCAGCGCCGTCGCGCACGCATCCTCCATCCGCGTCTCCACCGCCACCGCCTTCAAATCCGGCGTCCCCAGCAGCTTCTCCTCCGTCAGCGTCGGCACCCCCTCATACCCTTTCTCCTTCGCCACCACGCCCACCACCTCCCAAAGCTCCGGCAAAGCCCGCATCGCCGCCATCTTCCCCGCCGCATGCGCATGCTCCGTCCCGATCTGCCCAATCTTCAATCTGTCACCGCCACCGGCAGCAGAGGCAGAAGCAAAAGCAGTCGAACCACAGGCAAGAATAAAGGTGCGTCGTTTCATCATGGTCACTCTCAAACGGCGCCAGCCCCCCGTTCCTCACTCGGAAAGCTTCATCGCCACAATAACAGGCACTTGTACAGGCAGCGTCACCACATCAAAAGCTCCCGCCACGATGCGTTCCCCAGGCGTCACACTGCCACGGAACGAGTTCCGAAATTCGAGTCCGGCACTAGCGCAACCGCTCAAATTCAGGCCGGCAATGAGAAAGAGAAGGGGTCGGATAAGTTTCGTTTTCATGGGGAAAAGATGCTCGACCACCCGCCTATTCCCTCATTGATCCTCTGCATGATTTCATTGCACTGGCCAATGCACCGTTTCCATCACTCCCCCCCTACTTCCCCTTCCGCCCACCTCGCTTCGGCTTCGCATAGCTCACATTCTTCCTCTGCGCCGGCAGCGCCCCGCTATCATCCGCATTCAGCCCCGCCCGCTTCTTCAGCTCCCGAATCTGGTCCCGCAGCAGCGCCGCGCGTTCATACTCCAGCTTTACCGCCGCCTCGCCCATCTCCTGCTCCAGCTCACGGATCGTCTCCGTGATCGCAAAGTCCCCGCCGCCTTCGCGCACCACGCTTTCCTCCACCTCACGCGCCTTGCCCAAGATTTGCAGACTCTCCTGCACCGCGCGCTGCACCGTCTGGGGCGTGATCCCATGCTTCTCGTTGTGCTCCATCTGCACCTGACGCCGATACCCGCTGATGCTCAGCAGTTGCTGGATGCTCTTCGTCTGCAGATCCGCAAACAGCACCACCTCCCCGTTCACATGCCGCGCCGCACGCCCCGCCGTCTGGATCAGTGACGACTCACTGCGCAGAAAGCCCTCTTTGTCCGCATCCAAGATGCACACCAGGCTCACCTCCGGCAGATCCAGCCCCTCACGCAGCAGGTTGATCCCCACCAGCACATCGCAGTCTCCCGCTCGCAGGCTTCTCAAAATCTCCACCCGCTCAATCGCATCAATGTCGCTATGCAGATACCGCACCTTGAAGTCCAGATTGCGCAGGTAGTCCGTCAAATCCTCCGCCGTCCGCTTCGTCAGCGTCGTCACCAGCACACGCTCCCGCTTCTCCACACGCTGGCGGCACAGCTCGATCGTCTCATCAATCTGCCCCTTCAGCGGCTTGATCGTGATGATCGGGTCCAGCAGACCCGTCGGCCTGATCACCTGCTCCACCACCAACGCACGCCCTTTCGTCGTCACATCAAACTTATCAATCGGCTCCGCGCTCCCGCTGATCTTCACCGTCCGCGTCATCGGCAGCGCATCCGTAGCCTTCGCGATGTACCCCGCGTTCCCCACCACGCTGTTCTCAATCTCAAACCGCGCCGGCGTCGCACTCACATAAACAAGCTGCCCCACCTTCCCCATGAACTCCTCAAACCGCAGCGGCCGGTTGTCCAACGCGCTCGGCAGCCGGAACCCATGCTCCACCAGCACCGTCTTGCGTGATTTGTCCCCTTCATACATCCCGCCGATCTGCGGGATCGTCACGTGGCTCTCGTCGATGAACATCAGCGGCGGCTCCTTGAAGAAATCCAGCAGCGTCCCCGGCGTCGCCCCCGGTGCACGCCCCGTCAGGTGCCGGCTGTAGTTCTCGATCCCCTGGCAGAAGCCCATCTCCTGCATCATCTCGATGTCATACTGCGTCCGCATCTTGATCCGCTGCGCTTCCAGCAGCTTCCCCTCCTTCTCAAACCACGCCACCCGCTCCTCCATCTCCTCGCGGATCTTCACGATGGCATTGCGCATCTTGTCCCCCGGCGTCACGAACTGCTTCGCGGGGAAAATCGTGTAGCTCGGCAGCTTCAGCGTCACCGTTCCCGTCAGCACATCCACCGCGCTGATCCGGTCAATCTCATCGCCAAAAAACTCAATCCGGATCGCCTCGTTCTCCAGATACGCCGGCACAATCTCGATCACATCCCCCCGCGCCCGGAATTTCCCGCGCGTCAGCTGCACGTCATTCCGCTCATACAGCATGTCCACCAGCTTCGTCAGCAGCGTCTCCCGCGTCATCTGCTGCCCCACGTTCAGCGGCAGCATCATCCCCTCATAATCTTCGGGAGAACCCAAACCATAGATGCACGACACACTCGCCACGATGATCGTGTCCTGCCGTGTAATGAGAGCCCCCATGCTCGCCAGCCGCAGCCGCTCGATCTCATCATTCACCGCGCTGTCCTTCTCAATGAACGTGTCCGTCCGCGCGATGTACGCCTCCGGCTGGTAGTAGTCGAAGTAGCTCACAAAGTACTCGACCGCATTATTCGGGAAAAAGTTCTTAAACTCCGAGTACAGCTGCGCCGCCAGCGTCTTGTTGTGCGAGAAAACCAGCGCCGGCCTCCCCACCTCCGCGATGATGTTCGCCATCGTAAACGTCTTCCCCGAACCCGTCACCCCCATCAGCGTTTGGTGCCGGTTCCCCGCACGCACCGACTTCGTCAGCTTCGCAATCGCCTGCGCCTGATCTCCCTGGGGATTGTACTCCGTGTTAAGCCGAAAAACAGACATGATAGAAAGTACGAGCGCTGCTCAGCACTGCGCTGAATATTTTTGCGGCGAGGCGCGGCAAAAAGAAAACACCGCAGCAAAACCCGGCCTGGCAGGCTCTCACTGCGGTGTTGAAATTCCGGGGGCTCCTGCCGCCCGTTACGACATCCCAGACCCGATCTCGCTCGGCGCAGGCAGATCCGCCGGATCCACTTCCTCCACCTTCGCAGTCACCGGCTGCGCATAGCGCTGGCGGTACTCCTTCCAGGAGATCAGCTTGCGGTCGCTCTCATCCCACAGACGCAGGTTGATGCACTTCAGGCTCTTCCAAAACGTCAGCGGCGGGATCGAATAAAACATCGGGTGCGAGTTATGGCACTTCTCCAGATAGTAGTTCGGGATGCGCGAGCTCAGGTGGTGCACATGGTGGAAGCCGATGTTCCCCGTGAACCACTGCAGGATCTTCGGCAGCTTGTAGAAAGAGCTGCCCTCCAGCGCGGCGGTGGTGTAGTCCCAGTCCTCGCGGTGCTCCCAGTACACATCCTCATACTGGTGCTGCACATAAAACATCCAGATCCCTGCGATGCCCGCAAACATCGTCACCGGCAGCTGCATCAGCACGTAATTTTTAAAGCCAAACACATAGCTCAGGCCCACAATCATCAGCACCAGCGCCACGTTCATGATCATCACCGACTTGCGGTCCTTGCCCTTCGCCCGTGGCGAAGGAAAACGCTGATGGATCAAAAACAGCGCCAGCGGCCCCACCACAAACAGCGTGATCGGATTCCGGATCAGCTTGTAAAAGAAGCGCCGCGTCGGGCTCGCCTCCTGGTACTCCTTCACCGTCATCGTCCAGATGTCCCCGTCGCCACGGCGGCTCAGGTCACCCGACGTCTGGTGGTGCACCGAGTGCTGCCAGGTCCAGTGCAGATACGGCGTAAACGTCAGCATCCCGCTGATGAATCCCAGCACGCTGTTCGCACGCTTCGACTTGAAAAACGACCCGTGCCCGCAGTCATGAAACATGATGAACACGCGCACCAGCAGCAGCCCCGTCACCGCCGCGATCGCCAGCGTCAGCCAGTAAGAAACCGACAAACTCCAATACATCGCCCACCAAAGCAGCACATAGGGGACGAAAGTGTTCACAATCTGCCAGGTGGCACGTGGAATCGAAGGAACTGTGAAAGGGGCGACAATTTTTTTCCATTCGGAAATCGTGGCCTGGGGCTTGGATGATGTCATCTCAGGGGCGCTGCTCATAGTTGGGTGGAGACCTCTTATATAGCACATCTCCGCCATTCGTCCCACACTCAATTTGTTAAAAAACTCTCATTTATGGCTCATTCTTGACAGTTTATTGCCATTTAAACACCTCAAATTGAGCCAACTAAATATTTTCCTCATCCCTCTCCGCCCACTCCACCCCATCGACAACCCGCGCCAGCATCCCCGCACTCCGGAACTCCCCCCGAGCTTCACCCACAAGGCCTGCCGGGTAAGATCAGCGCGATGGAGGCGCATGAAATCCAAGGGACGAAGCCGGTGAAGAATGCGCCCCGACGAGCCTTGGAGGCTGATGCCTGGCCCAGGCTTCGCCTCAAATAACGTTTGATCAAACTCCGGGGCCCTCGGCCCTTTCGAGTGTTACCAGTTCAAGGGGATTGGAGCTCTCCAAAATACTGCCCCGAACAAGGCACGCTTCACCTCCCCGCCACACCCGCCGGCTTGCGGATCTTCATCAGGATGGGAAAGCTGGTCTGCAATCCCGCGCTGTCATGTTCATTGCGCGCAGAGCTGAGGGCGGCGTGGATGAGTTTGTCCTGGTCCTTGACCCAGTTGGCGGCGCGGAAGAAGATGGGGCGCTCGTTTTCCTTTTCGCGGATCTGCACGCCGTTGAGGCCGATGTCATCGACAATGACGCCGTGGGGCAGACCATGCACGTCGAGGTTGAGGATGCCTTCGTTGCCCATGCGCACGGCGCGGATCCAGGCCTTCACTGTCTGACCCGGCACGAGGGTGATTTCGAGGGGCTTGGTCTCGTCTTTGATTTCCCGCATCACCGGTTTGCCTCCTGCATCCGGCTCCATGACGATGACGAACTTCGGCGCGGCACCGAGCGTGACTTTGCCGAAAATTCCGGCGTCGTGCGTGAGGGCTTTGGATTTCGCGGTGATCTTGAGCTTGCTCCAGTCGGCATTTGCAGCGGCATCCGGGGCTGCATGCAGGCTGCCGCTGATGAGATCATGCCCGGCTTCGATGAGGATCGGTGAGGAGGCGTAATAACCGGCGGGGAGGCCGGCGATGTCGATCCTGATAGGATCATCAAAACCATCCACCCGCTCTGCACGGAAGGAAAAGCCGACGGACGCACCGGGCATCACCGTGGGGTTCATGCCGGCGAGCTTGACGCTGAAGTCGGGCTTCGGCTGACGGATGGAAAGCGCGTAAACGTAGCGTTCGCCACCCCAGGCACGGGTGTCGGTGACTTTGATGATGTAACGACCGTCCGCAGGTGCGGTGAAGGTGAGGCGCGAGTCACTGCTGAGCTTACGATCTCCGCTGTCGTCGTTGGCGTAGTTTAGGGTGAAAACGGGCAGACCATTCGGCACGATGTGGCTGCCGATGGGCTTGGGCTCGACGATGTAGCAGGGCTCGTCGAGCGAGTGGGAGTTGGCCGTGGTGTCAAAGTAGGCGCGCCGTTTGCCACCAGAGGTGTAGAAGAAGCAGCCGCCATCCGGGCCGCGTGGCATGCGGATGATCTTCATCACGTCGCCATTGAAATAGGCGAACTCGTTGAGCTCCATCTCCTCCCAGTTTTGCAGGCGGATGTCGGGATTGTTGGCATCCACGCTGCGGAAGTTGTTGTAGCTGTCGCGCACGGCCTGGAGCAGCATGCGCTGCACGGGTTTGCCATCGGCATGCAGGACTTCGATCTTGGTGTCGGCAGGGGAGCCTGCCAGATCGGCAAGTGTTTCGATGATCCATGCCTGTCCTTTTTTGGCATCAAAAGCGAAGCAGTCGGTGTCGCCGGCTTTGGCGAGAAGGGCATTCACCGTGGCGGGTGTGGTGATGTTTTGCGCTCTGGCGATGTCATCGTTGCCTTCCACTTCTTCGATCTGCTCCAAGCTGCTCACACGAAGCACGGGCGTGGAACGGAAGCGCAGGGCTTTGGCATCCAGTGGCACGTTGATCATGCCTTCTTTCTCGGGCTTCAGCGTCACGGAGGCTTTGCCGCCGAGGTGATGACCGATGAGGGTGACTTTGGTGTCCTTTCCGAGTTGCGCGAAGAGCGGCGACCAGGCGGTGACGTAAGGCACTGTGCCAACGGTGAGGCGGTAGGCGTGATCGGCGCTGCCATCCATCGTGGTGTTGCTCACGAGCACGATGTAATCGCCATCCGTCGGTGCTTTCCAGGCGAGGAAAGGATCGCTGCCGCTGTCGAGTCCGCGATTCACCGCGAGCACGGTGCGGTTCGTGTCCATGATCTCCAGCGTGGGCGATTTCGCCGTGCTGCCGACCTGCGTGACGGCGAGATCGAACACGAGTTCCTCGCCCGCTTTGGCCTTGAAGCGATACGCGTCGTGCTGGCCGATCTCGGTGAGGGTGCCCCAGAGGCTGGCGGGCAAAGACGGGATGCTGAGAGGGGCCGCTTTAAAATCAGCCGCCTGGGTGATGGTGGGCGCAAGATCATCGGCATGGATCTTCATCCCTGCAGATTCTCCGGTGGTGCTCTTGAGCCAGACTTCGTATGCGCCGCGTGGCACTTCGGCGCTGGCGCTAATTTTGACGCGGGCGCTGGTGGGTTTGACTGAGGTTTTGATGAGCTGCACTTTCAGTCCGGGATGCGAAGCCATGGCTTGCGTGTCTTGAGTGAAGCCTTTGCCGGCAAAGGTGACCATCAGCTCGCCGCCGATGTGTGCGGCACGTGGCGTAATGCGTGTGAGTTCGGGCTTCGCGACCATGGCAGGCTTCGCAGGCGCAGGGGCCATCACCGTCTTGCCGGTGGTCGAATCATAGACGCTGAGGCTGCCATCCACGCGGCCCGCGACAAGCTGGGCTTTATCAGTGAAGGCGAGGGCGGAGGACCAGTCGGGCTGTTTTTCCAGCGGGATCTTTTCCGTGAGATCGGCGGTGTTCCATATCTTGAGCGATTTATCGGTCGAGGTGGAGGCGAGCAATTGTCCATCGAAGGACATCGCGAGATTCAGGATGCCGCCTTCATGGGCGAAACGGCTGGTGATGATCTTGTTGGTGCCCTCCTTGGCATCGGCGCTGATCTGCCATACGCGAATGCGGTTGTCGCCACCGGCGGCGAAAAGCTGTTTGCCATCCGCGCTGAAGACGACGCTGGTCTGCTCTTTGGTTGGCTGCGACAGCGTATCGAGCCGCTCTCCCCTAGGAATGCTCCAGAGTTTCACCGTGCGGTCAGCGCTCGCGCTCGCGAGCACTTTGCCATCTGGGCGGAACGAGAGGGCGTTCACAGCGCCGTTGTGACCTTTGAGCAGCGCAAGCTCCTTGCCTGTGGCCGTGTCCCATAGGCGAATTTTTTGATCGTAGGCTCCTGTGACAATCATTTTGCCATCGGGTGAAACAGCGAGCGCATAGGCGGCATCGAGATGACCTTCGAATGAATGCAGCAGCGAGCCATCGCTGGTTTTCCAGCTCTGCACAACGCCCACGATTCCTGCCTCGCCACCAGCGGCATACACGATAGCGCCATCGGGTGAAAACGTGACCGCATTGGCCTTGCCCTTGAAGCCGGTGAGCTTGCGCACCACCACTCGCGTGACCGGATTGAGCAGCTCGACCTCGCCAAACCGGCCCACGGCGATGAGCTGTACTTTCGGCGAAAACGCCACGGCCTGGATCGCATGCTTCGGCGGCACCGTCGGCATGATTTTCGGCGTGATGACCTCGCGCGGCATCGGCTTCGCCTCGGCCATCGCCGGCCCTTTCGCGCCGGTGTCGATCCACGTTTTGATGAGCGCGATCTCCTCGGACTTGAGCTTCTCGCGCTTGCCGGGTGGCATGAATTCATTCTTGCCGCCACGGCCCGAATGACCTTCGAGAAACTTCACCAGCATGCTGTCATTGGCTTTGCCAGCAACGATGGCCACGCCCTCCTTGCCGCCCTTCATCAGGTTCGCAAAGGTGTCCAAACGGAACTCACCATCCGCGTCGGTGTCGTCATGACAGTCGATGCAGTAGGTGTCCCAAAGCGGGACGATCTGCTTGGTGTAGTCCACGGTCTGGGCGTGGGTGACGACCGAGAACAAAGCGAGGAGAAGGATGGAACGAAAAGGGGTCATACAGTGTTCCTTGTTAGTGATTAAACAAAAACTCCTTCGAGCTCATCAGGCCCCAGAAGATGTCCTCCAGGGTGGTGCGGCGATCTTCCGGTTTGGCGGTGGCTAGCATCGCGGCGGCCTTGGTGGTTTCGCGTTCGGTGGGGAGGCGGGCAAGAGCCGTGAGGTAGGCCTCCTCGATGATCTTCTCATTGCCGAGCTTGCTGGCGAGCAGCCCATCGAGGCGGTTGTCTTTTTGGGCGAGCTTCTGGTTGAGCGTGTCACCATTGGCGATGTGCAGGGCCTGGGCCATGCTGGGCTCGTTGGTGCGTTCGCATTCGCAGGTCGCCACGCGGTCGGCACGGCCGAAGCTCTTCAGGAAGTAGCTGGCGATGTTGCTGTCCGGCAGTTGCAGGGCGCGGAAGCCCATGGGGTAGCTTTCGCTGGTGCCTTTGTTGGCGTTGCGTTTGTCGATCTTGAAGGTGGTGGGCGCGGCGGTGACTTGCGAAACGGTATCGAGGAGGACTTCGGCTTTCAGGCGGCGCGGCACGTAGTGTGAGCCGTAGCGGAGGTCGGTGATGTTTTCAGGCAATGTGACGCTGCTGCGCTGGTAAGTCTCGCTTTGCAGGATGGTGCGCATGAGGGCCTTCAGATCGAACTTCTGCTTCACCAAATGCTCGCAGGCGGCGGCAAAGAGCGGCTCATTGCTGGCGGGATTGGTAACACGGAGGTCATCCACCGCTTCCACGAGACCGGAACCAAAGAAGTTCGCCCATACCCGGTTCACGATGGCGCGCTGGAAGAGTTTATTGTCGGCACTGGTGAGCCATTTCGCGAGCGGTACGCGGCGGTCTTCGGTGGAGGTCATCGAGACAGCCGTCGTGACGTCCAATGGGTGCGGCGGCTGCGGTTTGCCGGTGAGCGGCTGCACGAGTTCGCCATCGGCGGCCGAGAACAGGACGCGTTCATCCGCCTGCGCACCGTTTTTCGTGCGAACGCGCGAGAGCATGTTGGCAAAGGCGAAGTACTCGTTGTTCGTCCACTTTTCCATCGGGTGGTTGTGGCACTTGGCGCAGGCGATGGAGGTGCCGAGGAAGGCGACGCTGATGGTTTCGGCGCACTTGGTGGGCTCGTCGTTGAGGATGAAGAAATTGCCCGCGCCGTTTTCCAGTGTGCTGCCGGTAGCGGTGAGAAGATCACGCACCATGGCGTCCCAGGGCGTGTTCGCGGCGACGTTGCGGCGGATCCAGTTGTAGTATGACCACATGGCCTGGGGCATGAGTTTGTCGCCATTGACGAGCAGCAGATCGCTCCAGCGGTGTGACCAGTAATCGACGAACTCAGGCCGCTGCAGCAGCGCTTCGATGAGGCGGTCGCGTTTGTCGGTGGTTTTGTCCGCGAGGAAGGCACGGGTTTCCTCCAGGGAGGGCAAAATGCCGATGGTATCAAGAAAGGCACGGCGAAGGAATTCGTGATCTTCCGCAGGTCCGGAAGGGGGGATGTTCAGCGCCCGCAGTTTGGTCAGCACATGCTCGTCGATGAAATTGCGCGGCTTCATCTGCGCAAACGCGGGCTCATCGACCACGCCATCACTCGGCACCACCAGCGTGGAAACAGCGAGGCGGCTGAGATACCAGGCGCTGATGACCGTCTCGCCCCGCCCGGTCGTTTTGACAATGCCCTGCTCGTCCACGGTGGCGACACTGGCGTTCACGCCGTTGTATTTGGCCCAGCGTGTCACGTCCTCGCTGTGGCCGTCGCTGAATTTCGCGGTGACCTTGAGCGGCAGTGTGACCCCGGGCTTCGTCACCACCTGCTTCGGCTCCACATCAAGAGCGACGATGAGCGGATCGCTCGCCTTCGGCCCCGGCGCACCGGCAGCGATCCAGTCGGCGATGGCCTTGTATTCCGGCGAATCCACCTCAAAGCGTTTGTCTCCCTTGTGCGGCACCGCTTTGACGGCCTTGAGCAAAAACAAGCTGCGCGCCGGATCTTCCATCGTGAGGCGGCGGCCATTCGCGCTGCGCGTGACGGAGATCCAGTCCCCTTCGTCATCGAACCCGCGCAAGGAAAGACGAAATCCCCCCTGCCCTGCCGCGGCGCCATGACACGCGCCCATCGCGCAACCATAGCGCGTAAGGATGGGCTGGATGGTGTTGCGGAAGGATGGAGCTTCAGCGGCAGCAGCCGAAGTAAGAGCCGCGAAGGCGATGAAGGAACGAAACATCATGAATGACACGCGATGAGGGTTGGCGGGAGGCGGACACTCGTCCTACGCAAACAGCTCCTTGATGGCCTGCGTGCCAAAATCGACCACCGGGTACGGTCTGCCCTGCGGCCCAGGAAGCTCGGTGGTGAGATCGATTCCAAGCGCTTGATAAATGGTGGCCACGATTTCTTTCGGCGCGACCGGGCGCTCGGTGGGGTAGCCTCCGATGTCGTCGGATTTGCCCACGACCTCGCCTCCTTTGATGCCGCCACCGGCGAAGTTCACGGTCCAACAGTTCGGCCAGTGGTCGCGGCCACCAGCCGGATTGATTTTGGGCGTGCGACCGAATTCGGCAAGGCAGGTGACCATGGTGTCATCAAGCATGCCGCGCTGGAACAGGTCCTCGATCAGGGCGCTATAGCCCTGGTCATACATCGGGGCGACGATGTCGCGCATGCCTTCGATGCTGGTGAAGGGCTTCGAACCGTGGATGTCCCAGGTGATCTCGCCAAACACGGTGATGAAGGTGTTCACGGTGACGAAACGCACCCCGCGCTCCACCAAACGCCGTGCCAGCAGGCAGCTCTGGCCAAAGCGGTTCAAGCCGTAGCGCTCACGCACTTTGAGAGGCTCCTTGGTGAGGTCGAAGGCCTCGCGGGCCTGCGTGCTGGTCATGATGCGATAGGCGGACTCGAAATTCGAATCCATGAGCTTTGCCTGCTCGCTGTATTCAAAATTGCGCACACTGCTGTCCACAAGCTCACGCAGTTCACGGCGACGCTCGAGGCGCACTTCGCCGATTTCCTTGGGTGGCAGAAGGTCGGGCACTTTGAAATCTTTGACGGCGGGATCGGCGTTCAGCACGAAAGGATCGTAAGCTTTGCCGAGGAATCCGGCGTCCTGACCATGGGGCATGTTGCCACCCGTCGGCCCCATTGATTCTGGAAGAATCACGTGCGCGGGCAGATCGCTGCGGCGGCCTTGCAGGAATTCCAGGGCGCTGCCGACGTGCGGTGTGTTCACCCCACCCGTGAAAAGGCGACCCGTCTGCATCATCTGGTGCCCCGTGTCATGCACGGCGGCAGCGGTGTGGTAGCAGGAGCGGACGAGGCTGAACTTGTCCGCGATCTTGGCGTGCAGCGGCAGGATTTCGGAAATCTCGAAGGCATTGCTCTTGGTGCGGATGGGTTTGAAAGGACCGCGGATCTCGCTCGGCGCATCCGGCTTCATGTCCCAGAGATCCTGCTGGCTCGGCGCGCCCAGGTTGAAGATCATGATGCAGGCCTTGTTGCTCTTTTTGGCATCGACCCGCCCTTCAGCCTTCAATTTGGCAAATCCAGGCATCGTCAGCCCGATGGCGCCGAGGGCGCCTGCCTGCAGGAAATCGCGACGTGAAATGCCGTCGCAATTGGTGATGGAGCCTTGACCGGAGAACTTGAACATGGTGCGCGTGGGGTGAGGAACGGTACATTCATACGCTGTTTGGGGAGGAATCTGAATGGATGATGCCGCTTTCGAAGATGGGCCTTTCCGGCCCCCCCGGCCATGTTCGGAAGAAACATTCCCGCAAAGAAAGGGTTGTTCTTTCGTGCGGCGCTCGTGCTAGTCTTCCCTCCTCCCATCCCATGAAAGCACTCTTCATCATCCTCTCGTTGCTTCTGACCCTTCCACTCCATGCGCAAAACGCCGCACCCAGCGGCCAGACGACGCCGCAGGATACTGTGACGCAGGACGGTCTGTGGCAGGGGAAGTTTAACGGAGGAAACTACATGGTCCGCTGCAATTCGATCGTCGCCCTGTCAAAACACGAGTACATCTCCGACGGCGTGGCGCGGGTGGTGGAGGTAAACCTGACACTGAACTCCGCCATGATCGTGCGCTTCTACTTCTTGGAGCCGTACAAGCCGGAGTCTGGCAGCAACACAGTGGGCGCGGCCACACAGGCGCTGGACAAGGCCAAGGGTCTGTTTGAGCAGGCTGCCGGCCGTGTCTCCCCGGATCTGGTGAACCCGAAAGTGGTGAAAAACTACCCAGCCTCCACCCATGCGCACACCATCGAATTCTCCCTCAAGGACGAAGCCAGGCTGAATGCCATGTACGGCAGTCTGGAACGCTCGTTCCGCACGGGTCAGGGTCGTTCTTGGACGGAGTAAGGCAGAATTCAGCGGGCGGACCCGCTGAAAAACTGAGCTGCGGGCTGCCTGCCCGCAGCGCTTCACACATTGAAGCGCCATTCGACGACGTCGCCGTCGCGCATGACGTATTCTTTGCCTTCGATGCGCCACTTGCCCTTTTCCTTTGCTTTCGCATTGGAGCCGAGTTCAACGAGATCGTTGAAATGGACGATTTCGCCGGCGATGAAGCCGCGCTCGAAGTCACCATGGATGACACCGGCGGCCTGCGGGGCTTTCATTCCCTTGGTGATGGTCCAGGCGCGGGTTTCCTTCTCACCGGTGGTCAGGTAGGTCTGCAGGCCGAGGAGGTCATAGACGCCCTTGATGAAAAGTGAGACGCCGCTGTCCTCCACACCGATGTCATTGAGGTAGGCCTTCGCATCTTCAGCCGAAAGATCGGTGAGCTCGCTTTCGATGGCGGCGCTGACGACGACGGCGCTGGCCTCGTGGGCGTGCTTCACATATTCGCGCACTTTTCCGACGAACGGATGCGCGTCCGGGTTCTTCGTGGCGGTAGCCAGGTCGGACTCCGACACATTGCAGGCGAAGATGCAGGGCTTGGAGCTCAGGAGAAAGAAGCTCTTGAGAAGCTTCCGCTCCTCTTCGGTGCATTCGAGCGTCACGGCGGGCTTTCCGGCGTCGAAATGCGGGATCAGCCTTTCGCAGAGGGCGAGTTCGGCCTTCGCGTCTTTTTCGCCTCTTTTCGCGTTCTTTTCGGCCTTGTCCTTGCGGCGCTGGATGGCGTCCATGTCGGCGAGGATCAGCTCGGTGTTGATGACTTCGATGTCACGCACCGGGTCAATCGTGCCGCTGACGTGGGTGATGTCACCGTCTTCAAAGCAGCGCACCACATGGACAATGGCGTCCACCTCACGGATGTGGCTGAGGAATTTGTTGCCCAGACCTTCGCCCTGGCTCGCGCCTTTGACGAGACCGGCGATGTCCACGAACTCGATGGCGGCAGGCACCAGTTTCGAAGATCCGGAGAGCTTCGAAAGCACGGCGAGGCGCTCGTCCGGCACGGTCACGACACCGGTGTTCGGCTCGATAGTGCAGAATGGATAGTTGGCTGCCTCCGCCTTGCGGGTGCGGGTGACAGCGTTAAAAAGGGTGGATTTGCCAACGTTGGGAAGGCCTACAATACCGGCTCTGAGCATAAGGGCGGTGAAATTAGCGGTATGCCACGCCAGCGCAAGCCCGGTTCTGTGATCGAGGCCGAAATCAAGGCGCGCCAGCCGGGGCAGCCACGCCGCCATTGGTCACTTGGAAGGTGAGTACCCCACCAGTGCCGCTGGGAGTGATCGTTGCACCGCCCGGGCCCGTGACGCTCAAATTGCCGCTGATGAACTGCTGGGCCGCCGCGCCTTGCAACACAAGAGTGCCATTATTGAGGGTGGCCCCCTGCACAGTGTGCGCATTGCTGATCGCAAGAGTGCCAGCGCCGGCTCTGACCAACGAAGCTCCCGACATCGCATTGACATTGCTGGCCAGGGTCAGGCTGCCCTGATTGACGATCTGCTGCGTGGAGCCGTTGGCCAGAACCAATTGACTGGCGGTGGACCCGTTGGGAGTCACTGTCAGACGCTGCACCTGGCCCTCCGCCCCCTGTGACATTGAACCCGCAGTGGATATGCTGCCCGATGTACCCGTGCTGGCGAGAAAAACATTGCTGCCGGAAACTTCGCCGGAAATTCGCAGGCTGTTTACCTGGGACGCAGAAATCACATTGGCCGTTGGCGCCTGCAATGAATTCGCACCTTGAACCTGCACCGTGGTGCCGGCGGCATTGGAATTGGCACCTGCATTGCTGCTCGAGGTGCCACCGCCGAAAATGCGCGTCAGCAGACCAGGGCCGTCACTTTTCACCTCAGCCGTCTTGAGTTCGGTCGCGTTTCCAAGAGTGATCTTCTGAGTGCTGACACTGTCATTGCGCGAGAGGGTTAAGGTAGCACCGAACGACTGGGCCTGCTGGGCCACTTCCTGACGAATTTCTGGGGCGGCGGGCAGCGGCTGCTTGAAGCTGGCGCTGTCCAGCAGCGTGCTGGAGTGCGTGAGGGTGTTGAGATTCACCTGCACGGTGTCACGGGTGCCTTCGGGGCGCTGCACGATCAGGTGACCTGGGTTCAGCGCCGTGTTCTGCCCGCCCAAATCCCCCCGGACGCTGCCTTCGAGGCAGGTCATTTTCACCGAACCGTCGGGCAAGACGGCCACGATGGCTGAGCCACGCACGGTGACATCTCCCTGCGGCGTGGCGACCTGGACCGCAGGGCGGCGCAGAAAACCTTCTCCGGAAGAGATCAGCACCACGCCTTTCGAGAGAGAAACATCGCCACGATCCCCGACCTGAGCCGACGTGTTGGAACCAAGGCGAACCACGCTGCCCCGCTGATCCACCGTGGCTTGCGCACGGGCATTGCTGCCTGTGACCACCTGATTGCCTGCGGTTTTCACGTTGCCGCTGGAGAGGGTGATGGAACCTGCGGTAAGAGTCGTGCTGTGCATGACAGCGACTAGGGAAAGGAGGAGAGGACCTTGCTTCATAGATATATGGGGAATTAAGCCCTTTGCGGAGATATTGACAAAAAAATCGGGGAGACGTCAATCTGGATGTCACCAAACATGAGATAGCACCAGCCCCATGCCGGTGTTCAGCGCCTTGTAATCAAAGGCGTTGACGTCGGAATGGTTGAAAATGCCGCTGACGTACACCTGCGCTGTCAGGTTGCTGGTCACTTGATAGCCCAAGCCGAGAAACAGCAGGTGATTGAGGTCATTCCGGCTGACTTGGACGTAGTCAAACCACGCGAACCGATACAGGCTCGTGAAAGCCAGCTTCGGTGTGATCTGCCACGCAGCCCCGGCCTGGGTGCTGAATTCGTGACGGCGGAAGGCGGAGGGACCTCCCCCCACACTCACAGCGGCATTGCCACCCAGCCAGACGCTGACAGTGGGGCTGAGCAGCCAGCCTTTGCGCAGGCCTGTCTCCAGAAAATGGTTTTCATAGAGCCGGTTTCCCCAGTTCCACGGTGACGTGAGGCGTTGATAGCGATACTGAGCCCAAACATTCAGACGGGAGAGGCCGCCCATAAGCTCTCCCCGTCCCTGATGATACTGTAGGCCGATCTGGCTGCCAAAGTCATCAAAATCGAGCTGCTGCTGGTCTGCATAACGCCATAGCGAGTAATTGGCCATCGCCAGCAGGTTGACATGGTCAGTCAGCTTCGGAAACCATGCGCCACGCAGGCCCGTGCGGCCCACCCAGTCCGAGGTTTCCGGGCCGGGGGCCAGCGCGGCATTGGAGGTGAAAAAACCGCCGGCTTCGAGCGCCATGAGAAACTGCTGCGGCTTCTGACGCACCAGTCCGCTGATGCTTTGCTGGCCAAACTCACGGTCGAGCAGGTTGATCTCCTCCTGGGTGGCGGGGGAAACCGTCCGCTGGTCGCGCGCATCCCGTTTCGTTGTGCGCAGGGCTTCGCGGATGGTCAGGTCCGTCACCGCCCGGTCCACGGCAGGACTTTGGGCCATCGTGGAATTTGCACCGGCCAAAACGCCCCAAGCTGTCAGGGACAGCGTGATAAATGATTTATTTAAAAACATGCGGGCGGTTTGTATGAATATGCACCTATTTCGTCAAGCGCGAATCCGCCACATCGTGTGCCTGCTTGCGCTTTCCACCTCATCGACGAGAGTCCGCGCCCTTTTTCCGGCTAACCCATGTCTTTTGAGCTTCTTGCCACCGATCCTTCGTCCCACGCCCGCCGCGGGCGGCTGACGACGCCCCATGGCGTGGTGGAGACGCCGGTGTTCATGCCGGTGGGCACACAGGGCACGGTGAAAGCCATGCACCCGGAGGAACTGCGGGCGCTGAATTCGCAGATCATTCTGGGCAACACCTACCACCTCTTTGTACGCCCCGGCATGGAGATCATGCAGGCGGCAGGTGGTCTGCATAAGTTCGCCAACTGGGACCGGCCGATTTTGACGGACAGCGGCGGCTTCCAGGTTTTCTCGCTGGCAAAACTGCGGAAAATCAAAGAGGAGGGCTGCCACTTCCAAAACCACCTCGACGGCACGCCGATGTTCATCGGCCCGGAAACGTCCATGGAGATTCAGGCGACGCTGGGCTCGGACGTCGCGATGCTGTTTGATGAATGCACGCCCTACCCCTGCGAGGTCAGGGAGGCCGAAAAGAGCTTGGACCTCACCCTGCGCTGGGCCAAACGCTGCCGGACATGGATTGATGAACACCGCCCGCAGACCGGCGGCGGGGCGCAGCAGCACTTCGGCATTGTACAAGGCAGCGTTTATAAAGAGCTGCGGGAAAAATCCGCCCGCGAGCTCGTCGCCATGGGTTTCGATGGCTACGCCATCGGCGGTCTCAGCGTGGGAGAGCCGGAGGAGGACATGATGCGCATCGCCGAATGGACGACGCCGCACCTGCCCGCCAATCAGGCCCGCTACGCCATGGGCCTGGGCACACCGCCGCAGGTGATCGAACTGATCGCACGGGGGATCGACATGTTTGACTGCGTGCTGCCCACACGGCTGGCGCGGAATGGCGCCGCCTTCACTCACGAGGGCCTCATGAACCTGCGCAATGCCTGCTACGCCAAGGATTTCCGTCCCATTTCCGAAGACACCCACCCGCTCTGCCAGGGCTTTTCACGGGCGTACATCCGCCATTTGGTTCAGGCACAGGAGATTCTGGGTTTGCGGTTGATTTCTCTGCATAACCTGCATTTCTACGCGTCCCTCACGTCCAGGGCACGTCAAGCGATCGAACAGGGTTGTTTCGCCGAGTTCCGGGCAGAGGTCGTCGCGAAATACAAGTCCACCCCCGCAGCCTCCGAATCATGATCTCCATCTCTCTCGAAAACACCCTTCTTCTGGCTCAGGCCGCACCTGCTGGAGCCCAAGGCGGCCTCCTTGGCAGCCCCATGATGCTGCCGATCCTGATGATCGTGGTGATGTACTTCGTCATCTTCCGCCCCCAGCAGAAGCGCATGAAGGAGCACCAGAAGCTGATCTCCAGCGTCGGCGTGAGTGATCACGTGGTCATGGAAAGCGGCGTGCACGGCATCATCACCAGCGTGAAGGACCGCACCGTCATGGTCAAGATCGCCGACAACGTCAAAGTCGAGTTCGAGCGCGTGAAGATCGCCGCCGTGACGAAAAAGTCCGACGTCGTTGAAGCGACCGAAGCCTGATTGGCTCCCCTTTAGTTTTTCCCAACCCACCAGCCCACCTGTCCATGAATCCCTTCGCCACCTTTTTTGTCGGTGCCTCCATTTTGATGATGCTGCTCGTCTATGTCGGCACCGCCGCCCATAAGACCAAGCGCTGGGTGGGCACGATCCTCGTCGCGGTCACCGCCTTCGCGGCCATTTATACAGTGAAGACGATGGGCCTCCAGAAAGGCATCGACCTTCAGGGCGGCAGCGAGTTCATCGTGAAGCTCGAACCCGGCAAAAACGATGACGGCACCCCCAAAGCGGTGACTTCTTCTGATGTGCAGCAGGCCATCGACATTCTCTTGAGGCGTCTCAGCCCCAATGGTGAAAAAGATGTCTCTCTGCAGCCGGAAGGCACGGACCGCATCGTGATCCAGATGCCCGGCATCTCGGATGAGGAGATCAAGGACGTGAGAACCAAGATTCAGCAGGTGGCACATCTCGAGTTCCGCAGGGTGCATCCGGACAGCCAGGCCAAGCTGGAACAGATCAAGGCACGCGGTGGCATCAAGGAGCCCGGCTGGATTGAAATGCCTTACAGCAAGCCCCTCAACGCCAAAGATGGCAGCGTCATCGACCGGTCCGAGCTTGTGCGCGATACTCCTGACATCGAGGGCAAGTACGTTTCCAGGGCGTTCCGCACCGTCGATGCCGAAGGCAACAAAGTCTCGCTTCAGTTCGACAGCGCAGGAGCCAAGCTGTTTGATGAGCTGGCCGCAGCCCACTACCAAAAGCAAATGGCCATCATCGTTGACGGCCAGATTCACTCAGCACCCGTGCTCCAAGCCAAGCAATTCGGCGGCAGGGCGGAAATCTCCGGGGGCAGCAAGGGATTCTCCCAGCAGGAGGCTGACACGCTGGCCACGCTGCTGAGCAACCCGCTGCAGAACCCGATGAAGATTCTCTCCGAAAGCTCGGTGTCCTCAGCCTACGGCAAGGCGGCGATTGATCAGGGGAAATGGGTGCTCGTCGCCGGTCTTGTGATCACCACGATTTTCATGCTCATCGTTTACCGCCTCGCCGGCATCGTGGCGATTGTCGGGCTCCTCATCAATCTTGCCGTCCTCTTTGGCTCCATGGCCTTGTTTGGATTCACGCTCACCATGCCGGGCATCGCGGGCATCGTGCTGACCATCGGCATGGCGGTGGATGCGAACGTGCTGATCTACGAACGACTGCGTGAGGAAATGGAGGCGGGCAAAACCTTCACAGGGGCGCTGGAGGCGGCCTACGAGAAAGCGTTTTCGGCCATCGCGGATTCGAACATCACCACGTTGATCTCCGCCGTCATCCTCGTCGTCATCTCCGGCGGCCTGGTCAAAGGCTTCGCGGTCACCCTCATGATCGGTCTGGTTTCCTCCATGATCGGCGCCCTCATCGTCACCCGTGTGATCTTCATGTGGGCCATCGACAAGAACGTTCTGACCACCCTCAAGACGACCCACATCGTTCCTGACAAGGTGTTCGACATCCTGTCGGCAGCGCCCAAGTTCATCATCGCATCGGTGGTCGTCACCGCGATCTCCTTCAGCGCGATCGCCATGCATGGTGAGCACAGCTTTGGCATCGACTTCCGTGGTGGCGGCCGCGTCGATGTGGTCCTGAAAAAGGACGCAAAAATCGCGGACAAGGAGTTTGAGGCTCTCTTCAAGACCCTCAAGCAGCCTGATGGCAAGGACCTCGGCACCTACTACATCCAGCGCAAGACCGACCCGACCAACGGCAGCGAGAACGTCAGCATCCGCTGCGAAGAACTCAGCGGCCCTGTGATTCAGGGGGCCATCAACAAGCAATGGAATGCGGACACAATCAGCGGCACCAGCGTCGCCACCGTCGGCTCCGTCATTGGTGAAGAGCTCAAGAAACAGTCCTCGGTCGCGCTGTTCTGCGCCCTCCTGGCCATCTTCCTCTACCTCATTGTCCGCTTTGAATTCGCCTTCGCCGTCGGTGCCATCGTGGCGCTGTTCCATGACGTGCTCATCGTGCCGGGCCTGTGCGTGCTGTTTGGCCAGGAGCTCAGCGTCATTCACGTCGGCGCGCTGCTTGCCATCGCCGGTTACTCCATCAACGACACCATCATCGTGTTTGACCGCATTCGCGAAACCATCCAGCGCGGCACCGGCGGCAGCATGCGCGAGATGATGAACGAGGCCATCTGCAAGACCCTGAGCCGCACGCTCCTCACCAGCTCCACCACGCTGGCGCCCATGGTGGTTCTTCTCTTCCTCGGCAATCCGGCCATGCTGGAATTCGCCATGCCGATCACCATCGGCATTCTGCTCGGCACCTACTCCTCCATCTTCATCGCCTCCCCGCTGGTGCTGTGGTATGCGAAGAAGTCCGGCACCAGCCTCAAGCATCAGGTGCTGGATGCGCAGATCGAACAGATCAAGGCCAACCAGGCCATCGCCGCAGCAGCCATCGCAGGCGGGAAGAAGTAGCCTCGACCTCGATTTCAGTTCCGCACCCCTTCACGGCCTGGCAAGCATTCGCGCTTGCCAGGCCTTTTTGTTTGAACAGACCTTTCAAAGGTCCCTTCGAAAGCACCTGGAAATCCTTGGCGAATCCCAAAATGCATCCGGGATCAAACCCGTGAAACAGTTGAGAACGCCCTCGATGAGTACGGTCGCGTGGCGAGGTGCGGGCACAGCGGCCGGTTTTTCGCAAACCAACGAGCTGCCGCACACCGCACTCGAAAGCGGCATCTGCTGCAGCCCAATGGCCCCTGGGTACCACACCCTCGCGCTGTCTCCCTGTCCTTCGCGCGCGTTTGACAGACGCCGCTCCATGAGCACAAAAAAGAGGCGGCCTTTCAGCCGCCTCTCTCGTGAGTCTGTTAGTTCTCTCAGTTGTTCGCTGGCGGCGGGGCATTCGCCGGCTCTGCAGGCTTCACTTCAATAGGCGGTGCAGCAGCATCGGGCGCGCTTTGCGGGGGGGCGGTCGGAGGCGTCGTCCCTGGAGGCGTTGTCACTCCACCCTTGGGACCATTGGGATCATCAGGAGCCAGGGTCGTTGCGGCCGTAGCTGCTGCTGCGGCCTCGGCGGCTTTCTTTTTCGAAGCTGCGAGCTTTGCGGAATTTGCCTTCGCCTTTTCAGCGGATTGTTTGAGGTAGGTCTGATAGTCAGGTCCGTTGCCAGTGATCGTGACCGGCGTGCCGACCGCGGTGTGTTCGAAGAGAATCGGAGCCATCTTGGAAGGCAGGCGGATGCAACCATGCGAGGCACGGCGCCCGGGCTTTGGAATGGGCCCGATGTGCATGCCGACACCGTCCCCCGTGAGACGCATGAAGTAGGTCATCTTGGCGGGTTCAAAGTGGCCTCCTTCAGGCAGCAGATCCCGCCCCTGCTTGAAATCCGAGTTCACCACCTTGCCGTTCTTGTCGAAGCCCTTGCCGTAGAGATTGGACACTTTGTCCTTAATTTTCTCCAAGACCTTGAACTCGCCGGTGGGCGTTGGGAAGCTGGGGATGCCGCTGGCACAATAAGTCCAGCCAACAACGTCCTTGCCGTTGTACAAGGTCACACGTTGTACGTCCACGTTCATGACCATGCTCGTGATGGGCTTGCTGCCACCGGTCCATTCACCCGGATATTTCCATTCGGCTTTCACCGGCTCTGGCGGCGGTGCGGGTGGCTTTTTGCGGAACAACTGGCAGGAGGCCATTAACACCATGCCAGGAATAAGCACAGCACGCGTCAGAGTTAGGGATGTTTTGAATTTCACAGCGGTCGATACTAAGGGGACTGTTTCCCCCTCTCAAGTACCAGCGGAAACAATATTTTCAGGAAAGATCGAACAATTCCGCAGGATGTGAAATGAGCACTTCCGCCCCGCACTCAATCAGTTCCGCCTCGCTGCGGAAGCCCCATCGCACACCCACCGCGCGCATGCCGCTGTTCTTCGCAAACTGCATGTCGATTCCCGAATCTCCCACGTAGGCCATTTCATTCGTCTGCAGGCCAAGGAAGGCCGCCATCTCGTGCGCTCCAGCGGCATCGGGCTTGCGCGGCACCTCGGCGCGCTGCCCCAGGATGTGGTCAAACACTCCCGTCCCGAAGAAATGCTCGGTCATCGGCACGGTGAACCGATGCGCTTTGTTCGAGATCACGCCCAGTCTGAAGCCGCGGCGCTGCATTTCCGCCAGCATCTCCACAATGCCCTCGTAGGGCCGGGTCTGCTCCTGCCAGAGCAGGTCATACTGCGCCCGGTATTCCTCCGTGCAGACCTTGATCAATGCGTCGCTCCTCACGGCCTCCGGCAGCGCACGCTCCACGAGCTTTTCCATGCCGTCTCCCACCATTTGTTTAAAGACTCCCTTCTCGCAACGCGGATACCCCCGGGCATCCAGCATCCGGTTGATCGACTCCGCGATGTCCGCAAGCGAGTCTATCAGAGTGCCGTCGAGGTCGAAAATGAAGGCTTTGAGGGTGGGCATGATTCCTTCATGCCGCGAAATGTCCCCGCGATCAACTTGCCAGAGCGCGCAATGCAGCGAAAAACTCCCATGCTCACCGATTACCACACGCACACGCCGCTTTGCCTGCATGCCGAGGGGGATCCCGTCGATTACGCACGGCACGCGCAGAGCATCGGCCTCGCGGAGATCGGTTTGTCGGATCACAATCCCATGCCGGAAAAGTATGACGACTGGCGCATGCTCCGCTCCGACCTGCCGCGCTACTTTGAGCTGGTGAATGAGGCACGTGCGGCGCTGCCGGATTTCCCGATCCGTCTGGCACTCGAATGCGACCACATCGAAGGTTATCAAAAGTGGATCGACGAGACCGCAGCCATGGCCGACTGGGACTACCTCATCGGCAGCGTGCATTACATCCACGACGGCATCGCCGTGGATGACCCGAAACACGTCTCGCGCTGGAAAACCGCCGCCGACATCGAGCACATGTGGGGCATGTACTGGAAGCTCTACGAGCAGATGATCCGCACCCGGCAGTTCGACTTTCACGCACACCCCGACCTCGCCAAACGCTTTGGCCTACGGCCTGCGGGCGACCTCCGCCCCTACTACGAACCCGTGATCCAAGCGCTCGTGGATACGAACGGCATTCTCGAAGTCAGCACCGCCGGCCTGCGCAAGGACGTGCGCGAGATCTACCCCGCACGCGAGATGCTGGAGATGGCCTTTGCAGCGAAGGTGCCCATCGTCATCAATTCAGACGCGCACCTGCCCACGGATGTCGGCGCGGATTTCAGCAAGGCGCTCGATCTCGTGCGCAGCGTCGGATACACGACCACCGTGCGTTTTGAAAAACGCCGGCGCCAGGTGGTCCCGCTGCCGGAGGCATGGCCCCTATGATCTGGCAGGCACGACAGCACCGCATCGAATTTCCCCGCCGCCCGCTGGTGATGGGGATCGTGAACATCAATGACGACTCCTTCTGCGGAGACGGCACGCTGGATCCCGGCATGGCGCTGGCCCAGGCGAAGCAGCAGCTTCAGGATGGCGCGGACATCATCGACATCGGCGCGGAAAGCGCCCGCACCAACCGCGAAGCGATCAGCGTGCAGGAGGAAATCGACCGCCTGCTTCCCTTCCTTGAAAAATGGCCGGAACTCGCCGCCCGCTTTCATGCGCCGCTGCTCTCCATCAACACCTGGCGCAGCGACGTCATCGCCGAAGTGCTGCCTCATGGCGGCGACCTCATCAATGACATCAGCGGCCTGCCGGATGCGTTCAATGCCAAGCTCTGCGCCGAGCACAACGCCGGCCTGCTGATCATGCACAGCATCGGTCAGCCCAAGGTGCCGCATACGCATGTGAAGTATGACCGCATCATGGACACGCTGGACCATTTCTTTGAGCAGCGCCTCGTGCTCGCGGAGAGCGTCGGGCTGCCACGTGAAAACATCGTGCTCGATCCCGGCATCGACTTCGCCAAACAGAAGGAGGACAACCTCACGATCTATCGTGAGCTCCAGCGCCTCCACCGCTTTGGGAGGCCCATCCTGCTGCCCGTTTCACGTAAGACGGTCATCGGCGATGTCCTTGGCCTGCACGCCTTGGACCGGGACGCAGGAACCCAGGCCTGCATCGCCGCCGGCATGCACCGCGGCGCGCAGATTTTCCGCGTTCACCACGTCAAAGCCGCCGTGCAGACGGTAAAGATGCTCTGGGCTGTAGAAAGTACTCGCGAGCTTTAGCTCGCTCTGGGAAGTGCGCACATTCTGCCCAACCCTTCCGGTCACCAAAACACAACAAAGCCGCGCTCAAGGCGCGGCTTTGCCAGACAAACTCTGAAAACTTTCGCTTATTCAGCAGGGTTTTCTTTCGCAGGAGCAGCTTCTTCCACTGAAGATTCTGCCAGCGCAGCTTGAGCCTGCTCTGCCAGCGCTTCTTCCGCCATGGACTCTTCCACTGGGGCTTCTGTCAGCCCAGGCTCCGCTGCTTCCGAAGTTTCAGAGGCAATCGCTTCTTCAGCCGTCGGTTCGCTAGCAGGGGCTTCCTCCACAGATCCAGCCAAGGCAGCTTCTGCCCGCTCTGCCAGCTCCATTTCCGCCATGGATTCTTCCACAGGAGCTTCCTGCAAAGATGGTTCAGCAGATTCATCGGCGGCAGCTTCCGCCTCAGGAGCAGCGGCTTTGGCAGATTCCTTGGCAGCGGGGGCTTCCTTCTTCGCACCCGCAGGTTCACCCTGCACTCCGAGGAAGACCATGCCGTCGCTGTATTCGATGACGTAGCCTTCATTCGCGAGCCAGCGGATGTCCTTGATGACGGCAATCTGCTCCTCGGTGGGATGCTTCGGCGCATCCGGGGCGGTCCCTGCAGGGGCTTCTGGGGAGGGCACGATCGACTCCACCAGCTTCTGCATGGGCATGCCGTTGTTGGCCTTGAGCTTTTCCACGACCTGCGCGAGGCGGTCTGAAAACACCATGCTGGGCTCGATCGCGCGTGGCTTCACGCGGCAGACGAACTGCTTGCCGGCACGACGCTTGAACAATTTCATGCCACGCCGTTCCAGACCGGCGCCGAGCTTCTGTGAGATTTCAAACAGGTGCTTCCGCGCCGCATCCACAGACTGGCGCATCATGATGAAGAAAATATGCGCAAGCTTCTGCTTGTCGATGTTGCCCGGCACGGTGGCGTCGCGCACTTCAATGACGGCGTCATTGCCAAAGGTGCGGCGGAAATGTGCCTCCATGTCGGCACGGGAGCTGAGGGCGAGCGGCTCGCCGCCCTCGGGCACTTCGCCCTTGAGGCACACCCAGCGGCGTCCCTTGCTCATGTTTTCCTTCCACTTCGCCACGAGCTCCGGATTCGACTCCACACGGATGCGGCGTTTGAAATCCTCGATCGGCATGTTTGAGAAACGCTCGCGGTGTAGCCGGATGACACCGGTCTGATAGCTGTGATGGCTCGGCGGGGCGATCAGTTCGCCGCTCATGCCGCAGACGGCCACGGAGGCAAACTCGCCCTTCGGTGCTTCGAGCTCGATCTCTTCCACACGGTAAAACTCATCCAGTGCGGAGCTGCGCAGCACATGATTGAGCGCTTCATCACGGGAAAGGAAGAGGCTGCCGTCCGCAGGCACATGGTAGAAGCCTGTGGGGCGCTCTTCGTTACAGCGGAAGCGCACCATGAAGCGGTCACCACCGGCCAGCACCAGACGTGAGGCATCAAACATGCTGAATGCATGGCCCGTCTGACGCACATGCGCGGCGAGCGCGTCCACCGCCTTGTCTTCAGGAAAGATGATGACCTGCACATCCTTCGGAATCTCCACCCACTCACGCTGCGGCGGGCCTGCGCGATCACGATCACCAAAACGACGTGGTGGACCACGGCGGTCATCACCGTCACGGCGCGGGCCGCCCTGTCCTTGACCACCCGGACGGAATCCGCCACCGGCGCCTGCTGGACGCGGACCACCGCCAGGACCATCACGACGCGGAGGAGGACCACGGCGGTCATCACGGCCGCCAAATCCACCACCACCGCCACGACGGTCGTCACGACCCCCGCGCTGCGGACGGTCTTCGGCATCGGCATAGCGTTGCTTGATTTTGTCTTCTTTGCCGAATTCGCCGACCCACGCGGGCATCAGTTTCAAATCGGAAAGGTCAACCAGGCCGGCTTGTTTTTGCGGCTGGTTGTCGGTGCTGGCTTCAGGTTCGGTCATACTTTTCAGGCTGGAAAGGGGCCGCGACTATGCCTCGAATCGTGTTTGTCGCCAGTTTTGTTCGTGTGGCGTTTTCTTGGCATGGCATTATGTGAACAAGTCCCATGCCATCCGAGCCCATCACTTTTTACAACCGACTCACCGGCCAACTCGAAACGGAGTCCGTGTACGGGGAGGGTTTTCTGCGCTTTACCTACGAAAGCCCGCTCGGCGCCCTGCCGCTGCAGGCGCTGGTGAAACGGGCGGTTTTTTCCCGCTGGTACGGCAGCCGCATGGACGCCCCCGCCAGCCGGGAAAAAATAGCCCCTTTCCTGGCCACCTACGGACTGGACGTCGGCGAATTCGCCGATGCCCCGGAGTCCTTCCGCACCTTCAACGAATTTTTTTACCGCAAGCTCAAGCCGCAGGCACGGCCCATTGCCCCGGGTGACGACGTCGTCACTTTCCCTGCTGACGGCCGTCATTTTGTCCTGCCCGACATCGCCAGTTGCACCGATTTCTTTGTCAAGGGCACCCGCTTTGACCTCCCCGCCCTGCTGCGGGATGCCGCGCTCTCCGAGCGTTTCGGACACGGCAGCATGCTCATTTCCCGCCTCTGCCCCGTCGACTACCACCGCTTTCATTTCCCCTGCGCCGGCACTCCCGGAGCCGCACGCCTGATCAATGGCCCGCTGTATTCGGTGAGTCCCATCGCCCTGCGCAGGCACGCCAGCATCCACTGGGAAAACAAGCGTGAGATCACCCTTCTGCGCACCCCGGACCTTGGCGACGTGCTGCTGCTTGAAGTCGGTGCCACCTGCGTAGGCTCCATCATACAAACTTACACGCCGGGTGCCCAGGTGGAAAAAGGCGCTGAAAAAGGCTACTTCCGCTTCGGCGGCTCCTGCTTCATCACGATTTTTGAGCCGGGTAAAATCCAGTTTTCGGACGATTTGATCGAAAACAGCCAGGCAGGCCGCGAAGTCTATGCCCGCATGGGCGATGTGGCGGCTCACGCCCGCGGGTGAAACCGCCGGTGCACCTCCTTGAGCCGCGCCTGATCCACGTGGGTGTAAATCTGCGTCGTCGAAATGTCCGCATGGCCGAGCATTTCCTGGATCACGCGCAGGTCGGCACCGTTGTTCAGCAGGTGGGTGGCAAAGCTGTGCCGCAGCAGATGCGGATGCACGCGGGCGGGATCCATGCCGCATTGTGAGGCCCGTTCCTTCACGATCTGCTGAATGCGTGCCGTGGTCAGCCGTGTGCCATTGCGCGAGATGAAGATGTGGCTCTGCGATTTGGGGCCCACCAGTTCCGGGCGCGCGTGTTCCACGTAGGCGGCGATCGCCTCGCGTGCCGCACCACCCACGGGTGAGAGCCGGGTCTTGGAGCCTTTGCCCGTCACGCGAATCCAGCCCTCTTCGAGGCTGAGGTTTTCCAGCCGCGCATCGGCCAGTTCAGACAACCGCACACCGCTGGCATAAAACAGCTCCAGAATCGCCCGGTCGCGCCGGTCCAGCGGCGCCGTGCCGTTCACAGACTCGACGAGCTTGCGCACGTCCTGCTCGTTCAAGGAGTCCGGCAGGTGCTTTTCCTGGCGGGGAGGCAGAATGGGGTCGGCCGGGTCGGCGGAGATGTGTTTGCGCGCGGTGAGCCAGCGAAAGAAGATTTTGACGGCGATGAGTTCGACCCGTGCCGAGGACGCCGCGATGCCGTCTTTTTTTCTTTGGGCCAGAAAGCCGCTCACGTGCTCCGTCGTCACGGCAGCCGCGCTGGCGGAGTCGTGCCTGGCCTTGAACCACGAGGCAAAGGCCTCCAGCACCCGGCGCACCAGGAGCTGATAGTTCGTGGACAGACCCCGCTCGGTCGCCAGGTGGAGGATGAAGCCGTCAATGAGTTCCTGCATCGGCGCCCAGCATGGCACGGGTTTGCGCCCCCCGAATGAAAATTGTTGCCCTCGGGCACGGGGAACGGCAAAGATGCCCCATTATGGCCTCCTACAACAAAGTCATGCTCATCGGCAATCTGACCCGCGACCCCGAAGTGCGCTACACGCCCAAAGGCAGCGCGGTCTGCGACATCGGTCTCGCCGTGAACCGTGTGTACACCTCCGACAGTGGTGAGAAGGTGGAGGAAGTCACTTTTGTGGACGTCGTCCTCTGGGCCAAGATGGCCGAGCTCGCCGGCAAGTATTTGAAGAAAGGCCGCCCGGTCTTCATCGAAGGCCGCCTGCAGATGGATTCCTGGGAAGACAAGCAAACCGGCCAGAAGCGCACCCGCATGCGGGTCGTGGGCGAACAGATGCAATTCCTCGGCAGCCCTGGTGGTGACCGTGCTCCAGCCGGCGGTGGTGGCGATGACGAAGGCGGCTACTCCGGTGGCGGAGGAGGCGGTTATGGCGGTGGTGGTGGAGGCGGCGGCGGTTACAATCGCCCTCAGCAATCCCGTCCAGCCCAGCGCCCGGCACCCCAGCAGCAGCAGCGCCCGGCCCAGCGTCCCGCTCCTGCACAGCAGAACGATGACTTCGGTGAAGGCCCCATCACCGACGGCATGGAAGACGACGACATTCCGTTTTGAGAAATGAGGCAGGCGTTTTGCCCTGCTTGATTGGAAGAGAATCTGCTCCTGAGCCGTTATTTGCGGCCCTGTGAATTGCTCTGTCCCCAGCTTGGTTTGCGCTCTCAGCGCCGTCGCTTTGTCGTCGGCGTTTGCCGCCGAGACCGTGTCCTTCCGCAATGACGTGATGGCCGCCATTTCCAAAGCCGGCTGCAATCTGGGCACCTGCCATGGGAATGCGACGGGCAAAGGCGGCTTCAAACTTTCGCTGCGCGGCCAGGATCCCGAACTCGATTTCAAGGCGCTCGCCCGGGACGCCTCCGGCCGCCGTGTGGATCTCTTCGCCCCGGAACGCAGCCTGATCCTCGTCAAAGGGGCGAATCAGATCGCCCATGAAGGCGGCAAGAAGCTTGATCCAAAAGCTTGGGAATATCAGGTGCTGCGGAGCTGGATCGCCGCCGGGCTGCCTCGTGATGACAGCACGGCCCCCAAAGTGACCAAGCTCACCGTCACGCCGACCGAGCTCGTTTTGGACGAGCCGCAGGACAAGGTGCAGATCTCCGTGCAGGCGACTTTTGCCGATGGCACGCAGCGCAACATCACGGACCGCGCCATCTATGAGCCGCTGCAAAACGGGCTCGTCGAGGTGAGCAAAGGCGGGCTGGTAAAGCGCCTGCAGTTTGGCGAGCCTGGAGTGCTCGTGCGCTTCCTGAATCAGTCTGTGCCCGTACGGCTGACGTTTGTGAAAGCCAATCCGGCCTTTGCCTGGAGCAATCCGCGCCGCGACAACTACATCGACTCCCACGTCTTCAACAAGCTCAAGACCCTGCGCATGAACCCCAGCGCGGTGTGCAGTGATGAGGTCTTCGTGCGCCGTGCCTGGCTCGACCTCTGCGGCATGATCCCGCCTGCGGATGAAGCGCGCGCCTTTGAAACCGACACACATCCTGACAAACGCGGGCGCTTGATCGACCGCCTGATGGTGCGGCCTGAATTTGCCGATTACTGGACGCTGAAATGGTCCGATGTCCTCAAGGTCGAATCCCGCACGCTGGACAAAACCGGTGTGCAGGCCTTTCACGACTGGATTCGTGACGGCATCACGCGAAACCGCCCCATAAGTGAAATGGTGCGCGCCATGCTGGCCTCACGCGGCAGCACCTACCACGAGCCCGAGACAAATTTCTACCGCGCCAACCGCACCCCGGAGCTGCGTGCCACCACGGCGGCACAGGTGTTTCTCGGCACCCGCCTCCAGTGCGCCCAGTGCCACAACCACCCCTTTGACCGCTGGACGCAGGACGACTACTACAACTGGTCGGCCGTCTTTGCGCAGGTGGACTACAAGATCATCGGCGACATCAAACCCCGTGATAAAAACGACAAGCATGAGTTCAACGGAGAACAGGTGGTCTTTCTCAATGCCAAGCTGAACATCGAAAACCCGCGCACCGGAGACAAGGCCAAGGCCCGGTTCCTCGGAGCGGACATGCCCAAGCTCGCCGAGAAGGAGGACGAACTGCAGGCCGCCGCGAACTGGCTCACCAGCGCGCAGCATCCTCTCTTTGCCAAAGCGCAGGCCAACCGCATCTGGTATCATCTCATGGGTCGTGGTCTGGTCGATCCCGTGGATGACATGCGTCTCACGAATCCGGCCAGCCATCCGCAGCTTCTCGAAGAACTCGCGCAGGATTTCATCCGCAGCGGCTTTGATCTGCGGCACCTCATTCGCACCATCATGCTGAGCCGCACCTACCAGCTGGACAGCACGCCGAACGAGACGAACGCCGCCGATCTCATCAACTATTCGCATCACCTGCCCCGCCGCCTCAGCGCCGAGCAGCTGATTGATTCGCTCTACGCTGCGCTGCGCGTCACGCCGGATTTCAATGGCTGGGGCCGCGGCACGCGTGCCAGCCAGATTCCCGGCCCTGACAATGGGCGTGGCAGTCCCAATCCCACGTCTCCCGAGGCCTTCCTGGCCCAGTTTGGCCGCCCCAAACGTGAACTGAGCTGCGAATGCGAACGCGCTGCGGACACCTCCATCGGCCAGATTTTCCAATTCATCAGCGGCCCCATCGTCAGCAACGTCGTCTCCCAAAAATACAACCGGCTCTACTCACTGCTCAAGAACCCCGACAACGGCGCCGTCACTCGGGATCTCTACTGGGCTCTCCTGACGCGTGCGCCCACCGCCGACGAAGCCAAAGTCATGGAAGCCCTTCTCGCCTCCGCCAAAGACCGGCGACTCGCGCTCGAGGACATCACCTGGAGCCTGGTGAACGCGAAGGAGTTTTTGCTTTGCCGGTGAGTGCAGCCTCACCTCATCCCACAGGCTCATGACTGACGAACACAAAGAACGTATCTACGAAGGTGTTCAACGCATGGTCATCTGGGATGAGCCTCGTTCTGATGTTCTTTATCGCCTGGAAGTCGATGGCATCGACCCTGCAGAAGCGCTGCGGATGTACCATCAGGCCCGTGCGGAGCGAATCGCTATCATCAGGGCCGATTCAATGAAACAAGCGGCTTTCGGTTTTGGATTGTTGCTCACGGGATTCGGCCTGCTTGCCGGGTTCTTCATTGGCTTTGGAGGCTTCACCCGAATGCTTCTCGCGATATGTGCGACGGCCGTGGTGTTCGGCACATGGCATTTTTCCAAAGGGCTTTTTTACATCTTCTTCGCCCATGCCAAGGAAGGCTCGCTGGCGAACGACGACTGAGGGTTCCCGAAACCGAACGCTGCTTTACGTCCGGGTGAAGCCCCTGGCACGATCCCCTTACTGCATGACAATACCACGTCTCCGTGGCATAACACGGCATGAAAACGCTCCGCCAACGCCTCCCTCTTTTCCTTGTCAGTGTGCTCGCCGCAGCCGCTTTGTCCTCCTGCACGGAAGGCAATCTCAGCCGTCTTCACAATGCGCGCACTGGCGCCATTGGCATCGGTCCCATGGGTGAGTTTCCGAGCGGTCATGCCATGTCCCGCTCCAAACCGGAATCCCTCGAAGAACTGCGTGTGCATCAGGCCGTGCAGCGCGGCGTGGAGCGCGCTCTGGATGACAGCCGCGCCTTCAATTATGTGCCTTTCGCGCAGATGAAGCAGGTTCCCTCGCACCTGAACCCGTTCAACGAACGCGCCGAGGTGAAGAAATTCGCCGCCGCCAACCGCCTCAATGCCGTTGTCCGTGTGTGGGTGACCCCTGACCGCATGCGGCAGAGTGTTAGCGTCGGTTTCCTGGCCCATGTGCGCAGCGGCAAGGTTGTCGCCAGCGATCTCGCCACCGCTCATGGCCCCGTTCCCCCGCTGAAAAATCCCACCGCCCGCGCTTCGCTCCCGGTCTGGGAAAAGACAGCCTACGAGGCCACCAAAAAAGCCCTCGCCAAAGTGCGCGGCTAAAGGCAGCGCAGACACGTTTGGCTTCGTGAAATTGACGTGAGAACATAACGCCGCCGAACGTACTGATGCGCTCATGAAACCAGCCGTTCTCCTTCTCTCCCTCCTGGTCAGCACCTCGCTGATCGCTCAAACTGCAGCACCCAAAGCACCTGCGCCCGCAGCCAAACCCAAAGGCCCCACCGTTCCCGCCGATGCGCAGTGGAATGACGTGACGACCTGGGGCGTCGAAGGCCGTGGCTGGGGAGATCAGGAGCGAAAGCGCTGGTTTGACCGTCTTCCAGCCAAGGCTGAAAAGACCGTGACGCCTGCCGTTTGGGGCCTCAGCCGTGACAGCGCGGGCATGATGGTGCGCTTCAAGACCGACGCGAAAGCCATCTACTGCCGCTATGATCTCCTCAAGGCAAATCTGGCCATGCCCGCCATGCCGGCAACGGGCGTGAGCGGCCTCGATCTCTATGCGCGTGACGCCAAAGGCCAGTGGAAATGGGTCACCTGCACCAAACCCGCCGCCCAACATGTCGAAGCGGTAATGATCAGCGATCTCGCACCCGGCGAGCACGAATTCGCCGCCTACCTGCCGCTCTACAACGGCATCGAAAAACTCGAAATCGGCGTGCCTGCGGGTGCGAAGTTTGAAGGATTGAAGCCGCGTGAGAAGCCCATCGTTTTCTATGGCACGTCCATCACTCATGGCGCGAATGCTTCACGTCCCGGCATGGTACACACCGCCATCTTGGGCCGCCACCTGGACCATCCCGTCATCAATATCGGTTTCTCAGGCAATGGCAAAATGGATGCGGCCGTGGGTGATCTCATCAATGAGCTGGACCCTGCCGTCATCGTCATCGACTGCCTGCCCAACATGGGTCCCGCCGACGTCACCGCCAAATGCGTGCCGCTGGTGAAGCAACTGCGCGCAAAGCATGGCAAAACCCCGATCATCCTGGTCGAAGACCGCCGTTTCACCAATTCCTGGATCACCCCTGCAAAAGCCAAATTCCATGACGACAACCACGCTGCACTGAAAGCTGCCTACGCACTGCTGAAGGCCGAAAAAGTCGCCAATCTGCACTACATCGGTGGCGATGCTCTTTACGGCACCGATGCCGAAGGCTCCAACGACGCCTCCCACGGCACCGACCTCGGCTTTCTTCGTCAGGCGGAGATTTTCGAGCCCGTGCTGCGTGCTGCGCTGAAGTGATCACTTCCCGATCTTGTAGAGCGCCTTGTCCGTGCGGATGAACAGGGCGCTGCCATCGGCGATGGGGCTGGCCATGATGGGGCCGTCTAAAGTGTTCTGGGAGAGTATTTTGAATTCCTTGGCGGCGTTGATGATTGTGACAACGCCTTCGCGGCTGCAGAAGTAGAGTTTGCCATCCGCGAGAATGGGCGAGGCGCTGAATTTGCCACCGATGCGCTCGCGGTAGAAGGCTTCGCCGGTTTTTGTGTCCACGCAGCTGACGATGCCGCCGTCATCGACGTAGAAGAGCAGTGCATTGTGAAGCACGGGGGAGCACATCTTGGGGGCGTTCTTGTTGTTGCGCCAGGCGACTTCGGGGGTCTCTAAACCGTTGTATTTGAGGGCGATCATTGCCGATTTGCCGAAGGCGGTGCTGAAATAGATCTGCTGGTCGTCGGCCACGGGGACGGTGGACATGGAGAAGCCGAGATCGCCGTAGTGGACCTTCCATAGTTCTTTACCGGTCAATGGATTATAGCCGTAGATGTTGTTGGCGGCGGAACTGATAATTTGTGACTGGACGATGAGCGGGGTGCCGTAGGCTTTGCGTTGCTGGGGGCGGGGATCCATGTCGCCGCTGCGGGGTGTTTTCCATGCGACTTGGCCATTCCTTGTGTCGAATCCGGCAATAAACTGCTGATCGCTGCCATCAAAATGGGCGATCAACCGGTCCCCATGCAAAACGGCGGTGGAGCCGGGGCCGTTTTCGTGCATGACATGGAGTTCTTCGTTTTTCCAGAGGACCTTCAGGGTGTTGGTATCGAGGGCGACGGTGCCAAAGGAACCGAAGTGGGCGTAGAGCCGGCCCTCTGCCAAAATGGGTGAGGGTGAGGCATAGCTGTTGAGCTGATGGGCCCACTGGGGGTCCTTGATGTTGAGGAGTTCGATGTCGTGAAGGAGTTTGCCAGTGCTGCGGTCCACACAGAGGGCGTGCAGGCTCACGGAACCGAGGACGGTGAGGGGCTGGTCGCCGGTGTTGGATTCGAGGCGGCGTTTGGCTTCCTCGGGGGTGGCTGCTTTTTCGATGGCGGTGGTGAGCCAGATCTGATCTCCCCACATGACGGGTGTGGAGTGTCCTCGTCCTGGAAGTTCGGTCTTCCAGGCGATGTTGCTCGTCTCACTCCACGTTTCCGGGAGGCCGGAGGCATTGGCGTGGCCTTGGGCGGAAGGGCCGCGCCATTCGGGCCAGTTGCCGGCATGGGAGGCGGAGGCGAGAACCAGGAGCGGGAGGAGAATGCGGTGAATCATGAGCGGGAAAAAAACGTGGCAGGCGGCGGAGAACTGTCTTTCACTGAGAATGACCATGCGCATCCCGTTTTTTCTTTTTGTTTCCGCGACCGTCCTGCAAGCCCAGACAGCGGAGCTCGAAACGTACATTGAGGTGCGATCAGGCACGCTGCCCATCATCCTTACCGTGCCGCATGGAGGCAGTTTGAAACCAGACAATGTGCTGGCGAGGCGCTATGGAGTCACGGGCACGGATGCCAATACGGTGCCGCTGGCCGAGATGATCATCGAAGAACTGGAGAAGCGCTATGGCGGCAAACCGCACGCCATCATCTCCCGCCTGCACCGCACCAAGCTGGACCCGAACCGCGAGCTTGAAGAGGCCGCGCAGGGTGATCCAACCGCCATCGCGGCGTGGCACCGCTTTCATGACAGCGCGCAAAAAGCCTGCGACACGGTGATGAAAAAGAGCGGGGCAGGCCTGCTGCTGGACATTCACGGACATCGCCATCTGGATCAGCGGGTCGAGCTGGGATATCTGGTGAAAGGAGACCTCTTGAAGCGCTCCGAAGCGGAACTGAACGGGGATGCGGCTCTGATCGCCGCCACCTGCATCCGTGAGCTGGACAAGCGCTCGCCGCAGAGCTTTGCCGAACTGCTGCGTGGGCCGCAGAGTCTGGGCGGATTGCTGGAGTTCCGTGGCATTCGCTGCCTGCCGAGTCCGTCCAAAGCGAGTCCGGGCTTCATGGCGAGCTACTTCAGCGGGGTGTATGACGTCGCTGCGCATGGATCACGTTCAGGCGGCACGGTGAGTGCGATCCAGGTGGAGTGCCCGTGGAACCATGTGCGTGACACGCCTGAGCACCAACGGCGGTTTGCCGTGGCACTGGCGGAATCACTCGGCGTTTACTTTGAGGTTCACTTTGGCCGGAAGCTGAAGTGAGCGTTCGGTCTGCGGTTGCGGCGGCTCCGGGTCTGCTTTTTTGAGCTTTTCCCAGCAGGCGTCAGCGACTTCTCTCTGCGCAGCAAAAGAGCGGATTTCCGCAGGCGTGCTGGAAGCCCAGTCAATGGGGATGCGCTCGTCCCGCAGGCCACGGCGGTGCAGCCAGCCAAAGAAAGCGATGCTGCCGAGAAGGGCCAGATTGAACGGGAGGCAGAGGGGCAGCAGCGCGAGGCGGAGCAGGGCTTCCGAGAGCGGCTCCCACAGCAGGGCCAGCGCCAGCGTGACGAAGAGCATCCAGACGACGGTCTTCACGTTCAACCGCAGGTAATGACCGCCCAAGGCCAGGGCGACAACGATGACGTTCATGGCGAAGGCGGGATCTCCAAAGACAGGCTTCCATGCGGAGCCCGCCATGCAGAGGAGGAGAGCCCCCAGAGCCACGAGAGCGCTGGTGCGTGAATGCCAGAGGATGCCAATGAAGAACCAAACCCAGCAAAGAAGCACACGGGTGGAGGTGAACTGCGTGGTCAGGCTGAGATGACTGCCAGCAAATTCGCCCCATGCCTTTGCGTATTCCTGAGCGGAGCCTCCCGACAGGGTGGTTGCGAAGCCGAGGTAGGCATCGGCAAACAAGGGGGCGCAGAGCGCCGCCGTGGTGAAGTGGTGGCGTGCCTCATCCGGCTTACCAGCCTGCAGGGCGCACCAGCCGAGGCCGTCCCATGAGTCGGCGAAAAAAGAATCCAACGCGACGGCACGGCGGAACGCCAGCGCCGCATCTTCATAGCGTCCCTGACGGAGGCGGCTCCAGCCAAGACCGTCATAGGCATCTGGAACTCCAATCTTGAGCGAGAGCACGCGTGAGAAGGCGGTCTGTGCGCCGGTTTGATCTCCACGGCGGTACAAACTCCAGCCAAGGCCCGCACAACGATAGGCTTCCGCCATGTCGGTGCTGACCTCGGTGTTGAGGAAATGCTTCTCGGCTTTTTCAAAGTGGCCCGTGAGCAGTGCGCGCCAGCCGCGGGTGAGTTCCGCATCATGCACGCCAAAGAAAATCAGTGCCATCAGCACGACCCAGGCAGCGGCGACGTAGGGGAGGCTGAAGAGGACGTAGGGCGACTTTTTTTCGTGCATGCGTTCAGCGACGGGCACGAAGAAAAATGCCATGGCCGCGCAACCGAGAGCCGTGGCGAGCGCCTGGGTCCAGAGCGGCACCTGCGGAAAAAGATACCACAAAGCACCAAGCAAGGCGCCATTCACGCTGAAGAGCCCGGTCTTGAGAACGGAGTCATTCTGCGCACGCCACTGGGCGAGGGCGGAGATGAGGAGCGCGCCCCCGAGGCTCATCAATGCGGCATCCACGGAAAGCACGAACAAACCGATGAGAACGCACACGCCTGTGATGCGACTGTTTGCCACGAGCATCTGCCCGTAACCACGCAGGGTGTGGTCGAGCAGGCGCTTCATGCGGCGAGGGGAAGTTCTGAAATCACAAGCGGCACCTTATGCGATCCTGGAGGCGCGGCAATGCTGGAGACGAAGGTGATTTGCAAACCGGCCACGCTTCCCAAAGCTGCCTCAAGCGCAGTTGTGATGCCCATTTCAACGCGATTGTGCGGTGCGCCGGCATCCGCCACGACGCGGACTTCAAACAGGCCGGGCTGCTTTTGCACGACCTGATACTGAGCCAGGCCGGGAACCTCCTCGATGGCGTTGGTGATGACATAGGGCGAGATCAAGGATCCGTCGCGTGCACGGAGCATGGCGGCGGTGCGGCCTTCGATGTGCCGTATGCTGCGCGCGCTGCTGCCACAGGGGCAGGGCTCCGGCTCCCAGCGAGCCAGATCCCCGAGTCCGCGATAGCGGAGGATGGGAGTGGCGGTGTTGGTGAGATCGGTGATGACGATGTGGCCGAGGCCGGTGGTGGGCAGGCCGTTGTCATCGACGATTTCACAGAGAACGTTGGTCTCGGCGATGTGCCAGCGCGAGCCTTGCATGCACTGCCAGGCAACGAGCCCGCCCTCGGTGCTGGTGTAGGTCTCGATGAGACGTGCGTTCGGAAAAACCTGCCCGAGCAGATGCCGCGTGTGGGCATCCAGCATTTCGGAGGTGAGATGGATGAGACGTGTGTGTTTTACGACGCGGTTTTGCGCGCGCAGATCCAGTGCGATGGCGCGGAGTGTGGATGGGTAGGAAGAAATGAATTCAGGGGCGATGCCCAGGAGTTCGTGCGTGAGTTTGGAGACGGGATCGTGAACGGAAAAGATGCGCGAATCCGGCACGGTGGTGCGCAGGAGATCGGCAGTGGCGAAGTCGATGCTGTCGGGAGCCATATCGACGAGATAGAGGCCATGGGTGAGCGGCGTGCCGTGGCACCAGTCATAGTACAAGGCCGTGTTGCAGGCCATGTAATGCCAGAGTGACTCCTCCGTGCGAGCCATGCTGGCGGGTGTGCCCGTGGAGCCGGAGGACGCCAGCCAGCGGATGTCATCACGGTTGTCTTGGGCGATCAAATCCGCCCGCGTGGCGGTGCGCAGATGGGATTTGGTGAGAATGGGGAGCCTGGAGATGTCCTCCCAGTCTTGGAGCATTGCGGGGGTGAATCCGGCCTCTGCAAAGAGCTTCTGATAGAGCGGGATGTGGGTGTGGGCATGCTGCACCAAGGAGCGGAGCACACGCCACTGGTGAGCCCGGCGCCTGGCTGTGCTCCAGCCGCGTTGTTCGATCACTTGATCGAGGGCGGCGTGGAGGAACCGGCCGCGGGCGCGAATCTGGGAAGGCGTGTGCATGGGGTCCCTGCTCTATTGTTGAGGATTGTGCAGGATGGGGCTTTTCGTGGGGAGACACAGGCCCCAGTGGCGGAATGGCCGTGAGGCGCTGCTGGAAGACGTGGTGCGCGAAGAAGGTGATGGGTTTGCTTCCGGATTGGCTGCCTGAACCCAGGGGAGCACTCGCTAAAGCTCGGCACCCCTGGGCTGAATGACGGAAGGCCGTTGGCCTTCAAGACAAAGACGTCAGTTTATGATGCAAGATTGGATGGATCATTTTGATCTTATTCGTGGCCTGTGGATGATTCTGCCAAGTGCGCTGGGGACAGACAGGAGCGCCTGTCGTATTTCAATCCATCTGCACTGATGCAAACCAGGGGCAGCAGCGAGGTTGTGTGTTTATGTAAAGCACTCTAGTTCTACATTGTTAAGAGTCTGGGGCGAAGCGGAGCGTTCCCATGTTCCACAGGAACATGGCTACTTTGCTCCGCCCGGAGGGCAGCTTGCCCGAAGATGGTCAAATCTAACCATGTGGAACTAGCGCTGGACGGGAGGAGGTCCTGGCGGGCCGGAGCGGGTGATGGCAAAGCCGTCCTGCACCAGGTAGCCGTCCGGATTGATCTGCATGAGCTTTTCAAACAAGGGCGCGGCGATGCGGGCCTGCCCTTGATTGATCAGCGACCAGCCGAACCAGCTCATGCCGAGGGGGTCTTCAGGCATCAGCTTGTAAGCGCGCTCAAAGTACACCTCGGCTTTGCGGTAGTCCTGGTGATTGAAGAGAATCTCACCGGCGGTGAGCAGTGTGGGACGATGGAACTGGTCGATTTTGAGGACTTCACGGGCGGCACGCAGGGCGTCCTCGGGCTGGGTCTGCGCGAGATACACGTTCATGAGGCCGAGGTGAGGTGTGATGGCGCGCGGTTCCTGTTTGGCGGCGGTGGTGTAATACTGGACGGCCTTTGCGTAGTCCTTGTTGAGGTAGGAAAGCCAGCCGGCACGCACTGCGGCGAGGTAGGTCTCGCCGCCGGCGTTTTTGAAAGCGAGGACGCCCTCCAGCGCAGCGGGGTAATCGCTGTTGGATTCAGCCGTGAGAGATTGCTGCCAGGCTTCGGAGATGGCGGCGAGCTTGTCGGCGGCGTTCGCAGCGGTGACGCAGGCGAAGGCGAGGATGAGGATGTGTGTTTTCATGGTTGAGAGGAGAGAGGGGTTATTCGGCATCGCCGTTGGGCAGAGTGGGGGAGAAGCTGGTCTGCGTGAAAGTGCAGTGGTGGGTGTTAAAATGCGCGGTGAGGTGGGAGAGGCCGCGAATGGGTTCGAGGGTGAATTCGATTTCGTGCGGGAGACCGCCCGTGGCCCCGGCAAGGGTGGTGGAGAGTTGAAGGCGCTGCGTGGTGGGGTGCAGCGAGTGGCGGATGATGACACGCTGGGTGGAGTGCCCCAGGAAGGGTGCCAAAACGCCCGCCAATGCCCGACCGCGCTGCTTTGCAGGCAAAGCGACACAATCCTCCCAGTTCATGCCGCTCTGATAAGCGAAGGGCACGGTGGGCATGGCGAACGAAAGAAGACGCAGAAGCTGCGAATGACCGCCGAGGCTGCTTTCTGTGATCTGCAGGGCGTGAAGACCCAGAACTGCGGTGATCGAATCCCTGCCGCTGCGGAGCAGATAGCGACCGGATTCATCAAGCGTGGTGGTGATCGTTTCGAAGGAGGTGGATTCCCCCGTGCAGACACGATAGGTGGCGACGCCTGGAGCGAAATGAGCCAGCGTGCCCAGCACGGTGGTGGAGACCGTCGCGGGGGCGATGCGGGCTCCCACTTTGGGCACACTGGCAAAGTTCCACCGCATGCCTTCAGCGGTGCGCGTGAAAAAGTTTGTGAGGCAGAAAGGAGAGGTAGGAGCGCCGGTCTCGGTGGTGGTCTGAGCGTGGAGGTGAACGTGCGGGACGGGGCTGCGGCCGGAGTTGCCGCAGCAGCCCAGAAGATCCCCCGCGCTGACACGCTGGCCGGTTTTGACGACGATGCCGTTTTTCATGAAGTGGGCGAGCTTCACGGTGCCGCCGTAATCCAGACGGAGGATGAGGTGATTGCCCCAGTTGCTGGCAAAGTTGCAGCCGCCGGGGGCGTTGTCGGAAACGCCGTCGATGACACGGAGGATTTCACCCGTGCCGGGAGCGCGCACCTCCAAGCCCTGCGTGTAGTAGCGGCTCAGGTCATCGTCACAACCGGAGGGGCAGGCGTGGCCGGCGGCGTCATGCACTTCGAAATCGAGCGCGTGCCTCCAGTCACCGCGATGGCTGAGCTTGTCATCGAACCCCTGGGTGACGGTGACTTCGCGTGTGGTGGGCAGCAGCACGTGGGTTTCGTGCCGATGAGGAAAGCGGGCGTTCGCAAGGACCAGTGACGCAGCGGCGGCTTCAGGGCTGTCAAAGAGGCCGGTGACGGGCAGCAGAGAGCCCGGCTTCTCACGCAGCCGCAGGCAGCAAAGCATGCTCCAGATGGTGAGCAGGTAGGGCAGCGGCAGGTACTCCCAGCCGGAGCCGCGCAGGAAATGCTGCACCGCCGCGACGTGCAATGCGGCGACGGCACCCGCGACCAAGGCGAGCGCCAAGCTGGTCCAGGAGGGAACGAAATAAACCGCGCCGAGCGCCATGCCGGCCAGCAGGTAGTTATGCCCGGCGAACCAGCCAAGCCAGTGCAGGCCGCAGGCTTCGAGCAGTTTTACGATGAGGATGCCTCCGGCGTAACCGGCAAGGGCGTTGATCATGGCGACGCTTGACCAAACGAGAACCGCGAGTGTCACGGCGATGCCGGCCCACACATTCGGCAGAAACAGGATGGTGCCCATGCTGCGCAGGAACGCGGTGACGACGAAAGGCAGGGCGGGCTCGTCCGGCAGCCCCATGTCGAGCAGGGTTGTGGCGGCAGCCCAGTGCGGGAAGAAGGTCAGCAGCGTGCCGAAGGTGACGACAAAGGCAACGCTGAGCGGCGGCAGACCGGCGCGCAGCGGAAACCAATGCCACAATGCGGCAGAAAGCAGCAGCGTGTAAATGCTGACGACGGCCAGCATGCCCCAGATGGCCGGTGCAGCGAGATCTGAGCCGCGAGTGATCCATGCGACGGCGAGGGCGCTGAGGAAGACATTGTAGAGGAGGGTGCCGTCCTTGCGCATCGCGGCAGGGAGATGAAGGAGTCTCGCGATGAAGCCGCCGAGCAGACAGGCGCTGACGGCGAAGGCGAAATAACGCGGCATGAACAGCAGCGCGGCACAGAGCAGCGCCCCTGTTTTCCAACTGCCGGAGAGGAAGATGGAGCTGGCGGCGCGTGCGACTTCGAGGAGGGGCGTGGTGAGGGTTTCGAAATGGGGGCGCAGGGTTTTGGCGAAGGCTGCGGCCGTGGCGGCCGCCCGCTCCTTTAGGGAGGGAGGGCAGAGGACGGCATCTTCGAGAATGGCCATCGCAGGGAGGGTGGATGGGGCTTCTGGGTTCATGGGGGAGTTTGATTTTCTCCTGCTCTTCCTCTTGCACTCTTGGTTGTAAGTCTGGAGACGTTCGGGAAGGGAGGAGGAGTATGAGGAAGAGGCGGAGGAAGATTAATGGCGCGATGAGGTGAGCAGGTGTTCCGGGACGCGTTCCAGGCGCTGCACGTAGTCGAGGTCTTCGCGTTCGCGGATGACATCGACGCGGCCGTCCAGGCCGATCATGACGACGGCGGGACGGTAGGTGATGAACTGCATGCTCTGGGTGATGTTGTAAGCGCCGACGGGATGCATGACGAGGTGATCGCCCGTGGTCATGGCGGGGAGGGAGACCTGCTCGCGGATGACATCGATATTCATGCACAGGCAGCCGTAGAGCTTGATGGGGTGCTGGGCGCTTTCTCGCTGCGCTTTGGCGGGCTTCACATTGAAGCGGTACCAATTGCCGCTGTAGAGAATGTTGATGCCGGCATCGATGACGTAGGCGGCTCCATTGGATTCCGGCATGTAGGCAGGGGCCTTGGACGCCTTGCCGGCGAGCGTGATGGGGCCGGATGCGCTCGTCTGTTTGACGGCGACAATGCTGGTGATGAGATAACCGGCTTCATCCACCAGGGCGCGACCGCTTTCCAGGTAGAGACGCGGGCGGCGGTCACGCGGCAGAGTATTCAGCGCACTGGCGATGGCTTCGGCGTATCTTTCGATGGGAGGGACGACCTGCTCGGCAGGCTGATAGGAGTAATGCAACGAGCTGAGCGATGGGAAGCCGCCGCCGAGATTCAGGTAGCGCAAGGACCAGCCGTAGCTCTCACGGCAGCGCTCCATGAGGGTGATGAGCTTTTCCGCCGCGACCTTGTAGGCGTTTGGTTCGAGGATGTAGGTGCCGATGTGCGTGTGCAGGCCCTGAAGACGGAGGCGGCCCTTGCTTTCCGCGATGCGGCGGATGGCGCGCCAGGCTTCGCCGTTTTCGACGCCGAAGCCGAACTTGCTCCACACGGGCTGGATGCCGGCATCCAGCCAGCAGCGGATGGCGATGTCGATGCTGCGGCCCTGCTCTTTGGCGATGGTGTCCAAGAGCAGGAGTTCATCCCAGTTATCGACCTGGATCATGGCGCCTTCGCTGGCGGCGATTTCGAGGCCGGCGCGGGTTTTATGCGGGCCGTTGAAGATGATGTCGCGCCCGGCGACGCCATTGCGACGGGCTTTTTCATATTCGAATTCGCTCACCACTTCGGCGATGGAGCCTTCGCTGTGGAAGACGCGGCAGATGGCATTGAGGTAGTTTGTTTTGTAGCTCCAGGCGAAGCGGGTATTGGGGTAGCGGCTCTCGAAAGCTTCTCGGGCGCGCTGAATTTTCTCGCGCAGGGTGCGTTCGGAGAAAACGAAGAGGGGCGAGCCGAAGCGTGCGGCGAGATCCGCCACGGGGACGCCGTCAATGCGCTCGCAGACGTTGCTGTTGAGGCCGTGCGCGTGGCGGTTGCGATTGGCGGCGCTGTTTTGACCGCTGAGATGCCGGGTGATGGTCGGCGGGGAGTAGGGAAGGAGCTCTTGCATGGGAGGATGCGGTGGAGGGTTGGAAATTAGAGGCCGCGAGATGTGGCGGGGTGAGGGATGAACTCGCGAGGCTGACGGAAGAACTGACCGAGAGTGGTGAGTGCGGCGAGATCGCAGAGGTCGCCGGTCATATCGATGGCATGGCGGATGAAGAACTTGCCGGGGCTGGCGCGGCGGAGCGGCTCGCGCGGCTGCCAGCCGAGGGCGAGCTCCAAGGCGGCAGCGGGCAGATTGCAGTCCAGCGAGGAGGGGAAATCACACCAGGCGGGGAAGCGCGGATTGATCTCGATGAGGCAGTATTCGCCCTTGGGGCCCTCCGATTTGACGAATTCGAGCTCGAAGGGGCCGTTCCAACGGAGTTCCACGATGAGCGACTCTGCGATGGCATCCAACTGGGGATCACGCACGATCATGCCGCCGAAGCCTTTGCCACTGGCGGTGCGGAGCATCTTGCGGATGGAGCAGGAGCCGAGCATGCGGCCGCGGCCATCGCCAAGGCCCACGACGTTGTATTCCTCCCCCTGCACATTTTCCTGAACGAGGACGGGAGCGCCCCATTGCTCAAGCATGTGCCAGTAGGCGGCCTCGCGGGCGGCGGGGGTGATGGCGTGCCGGGCCTCATAGAAGCGGCCTTTGACGAAGACATTGCCACCGAGGGAGGCCGCAGCCTGATGAAGGGAGCCCACATCGCTCACGGCCAGGGTTTGCGGCGTGCGGCAGTGCGTGCGCTCGCAGAGATCCGCGAGCTTTGATTTGTCGCGGCATTTGAAACTGGCGGCAGTGGGCAGGCAGGCAAGGATGCCACGCTCGCGCAGTTTTTCAGGGGTATCCACAAGGGGTGCCATTTCAGCATCGAGACAGGGGATGAGGACATCGAAACGTTCGATCTCGCGGATCTCATCCAGGCGCTGCCAGAAAGCCTCCACCCCGGCGCCGGGGTAGGACATGGTGAAGGCGGCATCAGGAGCGTCTTCTTCGCTGAAGAGGCCGCTTTCGAGCGAATCATAAACGAGGCCGATGATGCGCAGCTCCGGGTAAACACGGCGAAGGCTGCGGATGACGGCGGAGCCGGGCTGGGGATTTTCACCGCGATGAAGCCCGGTGACGGCGATGACGGGGGAAGCATTCATGGGAGGATGAAGCGGTGCTGGGGGTGGAGTGGGCTCAGTTTGATTCCGGGGTGAGGCCGATGTGGACAAGCTCTGCGAGGAAGGATTCCAGATCGCGCTCGGCCGTGCTGCGGGTGACTTCGAAGCGCGCGGTGAGGCGATCGAGAATCTGCGAGCGAGCCATGCCCTCTCCCAACGCCTGCATGACGATGAGCGCGGCGGGGCTGGCGGTGAAAAATTCACCGCTGGTGGCATCGAAGCCGAAGCCATCGGCCTGCCAGGTGACGGTGTGGAAATGAAAGGCGGCGGGACCGGCGCCAGGAGTCAGATCCTGCGGCTGGGAGCTGTGGCGTGCCGAAGTGGAAAGAGACGCGAGTTTCATGGTGGTGGGTGATTGAATCACACCCCCATAAAAACCCGCGCGGTTAACACCACCGCAGGCGCCAAGATGAATACGCGTTTATTTTTGCCCTCAGCGGGCCGGGATACGGCGAGGCGGAGGAGCATTTTTGAATTGATCCTGATCCGTCGCATTGAGCTTGATCAGCATTTCGTGCGCACGGCGGCGCTGGTCATGCCAGACATGGTCCGGATCTGTGGGCCACTTCCAAGGGCTGCGCGGCTTTGCCTCCAGAGCAAACTCGGTGGTGCCTTCCGTAAGGCCCTTGAAGAGAGCTCTGCGCTTGTCTTCATTCTGGATCGCTTCTCTAAGCAGCTCGTTGTCCTTCGCGATGTGGGCATACTTATCCCTGATCTCGTGAAGTTTTGCGAGCTGCTGGCGGCTTTCCGCCGCCTTTTGTTGATTGTAGTATTTGGTGCCCGCCCACCAGGTGGTGGCGGGCACCAGCAGGGCAGCGATCAACATCACCCCCCTGAAAAATTTTGAGGATGTCGTTTTCATGGGGAAAATGAATTCCTTTTTTCGTGCCCTGCAAGCCCTGCTTTGGGTGGATTATCCCATCACCGGTTCGGCAGACAACGCGTGCTGCTTTTCAACGGCGAGGATGAGCATCGTCAATTTGCGGCCCTGCACTTGGATGTCGATTTTCTCGCCTGCGGTGCGGCGCAGGACCGCCCTGCCGAGAGGAGCATCCTCCGAGATGCGGCCGTGGTCGGCATCGGCCTCATATCCGGGGACGACCTGGATGGTGATGTCGAACTCGTGCAGCGTGGCCAGCTCATTGAGAGGACGCAGGGTGACGTGATCGTAGTGATGGATCGAAGGGGTGTTCATGAAGAGGTGAAATGGAAAGGGTATTGGGATGAAATGCCTGCGACGAAGGCAGGCGGAAGCGGCTCCTGCCGAGAGAGTGGCAGGAGCCTTTCCGAGGATGAACGTGGCGTCAGAAGCGAGGTGTCAGAGCGTCATTGCCGGACGGCCTGAAGGGACTCGATGGAGCTTTCCGGATGCGTCCGAAGCACGAAGGAGCGGACGGATTTCCGCGCCTTTTCTTCGGTGCGTGCGGCCACTTCATAGGTGGCCTCGGTGGAGATGATTCCGGAGATTTCCTGTCTTTTGAACAGGCAGGTGACGCGCCATGTGGGGCGTTCATAGCGAAGAGCGCTGTCAACGCGCGCGGGGTTGTCATTCTGAGTAACGGGTCGTTCTAATAGCTTCATAAAAAAGAGAATTTGAGATTTGGGTGGGTTTGGAAAAAGCCTGGCTGACGGCATGTGCGCGCAGGCAGGCAGCCCATGACCCTGCGGGTGTGGTAAACACCGTGGGGCATGCGCGGGAGTGATGACCAGAAGGATGCCTGCGCGTCATGAAGACGCGGGCTGGAGATGAATGGCGCAGGCTCTGGTACCTGCTGAGTGCGCGGGCAATCCCAATTCAGGGGATGCCCGCTTAAGCCCGGCTTGCCGCCAGTCGGTGGCAAAGCGGATGGATCACACTGCTTTCGACCAGGATGGCGAAAGAGATGTCGTGGCGTGAGTTCGGCTTCACGAAGCTAACTTACGTTCTAAATGCCGAAAAGGCAACATTAAGTGGACTGCAGGCCGCCATAAACCCGGTGTCATCCAGAGGAGTGATGTTGACGTCATCCCATGGTGAGCGTAGCCATCGCGCCCATGAGCACCACACGCACGCAGGGCATTTCGCTGATCACAGCCACGGCGGTGGTGGTGGCCAACATGATCGGCACGGGGGTCTTCACCTCGCTGGGGTTTCAGGTGGGCGGCCTGCCTTCGGGCTTTGCGCTGCTGATGCTCTGGCTCGTCGGGGGCGTGTGCGCCTTCTGCGGCGCGGTGTGTTACGGCGAGCTGGCGGCGGCGCTGCCACGTTCTGGTGGCGAATACCACTTTCTCTCGAAGATTTTTCATCCTGCCGTGGGGTTTCTCTCGGGGTGGCTCTCGGTGACGGTGGGGTTTGCGGCGCCCATTGCACTGGCGGCGATGGCTTTTGGCAAGTACTTCTCGGGCATCTTTCCTCATGCACCGGCGACGACTTGGTCGCTCGTGATGGTGTGGATCGTGACGTTGATCCATGTGGGTGGCGTTAACATGGCGGCGAAGTTTCAAAACACGGCCACCTGGCTGAAGGTGACGCTGATCCTCATTTTCATCGGCGCGGGGTTTTGGTTTGGCAAAGCGCAGCCGGTGCACTTTCTGCCGGTGGCTGGTGATTTGAATTTGATGGGCAGCACGCCGTTTGCGGTGAGCCTGGTGTATGTGATGTATGCCTATGCCGGCTGGAATGCCGCGACTTACATTGTGGGCGACATACGCGACCCGCAGAAGAACGTGCCGCTGGCGATCGCGCTAGGGACGCTGCTGGTGGCGGGGCTGTATCTCGCGCTCAATGCGGTGTTCCTGCATGTGGCGCCGATGAGCGAGCTGGACGGCAAGCTCGATGTGGGCCACATCGCGGCGGTGCATATTTTTGGCGAGACGGGCGGGAAGATCATGTCCGGGCTGATCTGCCTCGGGCTTGTGTCGAGCATCAGCGCGATGACGTGGGTGGGGCCGCGGGTGATGAAGACCATGGGGCAGGATCTGCGCATCCTCGCGCCGCTGGCGGTGAGCGATGATCGCGGCGTGCCGGTGGCAGGCTTGTTTGTGCAACTGGCGATCGTGGTGACGCTGCTGCTGACGGCGAGTTTTGAAACGGTGCTGACCTGCGTGCAGTTCAGCATCCAGCTCGGCTCGTTTGCCACGGTGGTGGGATTGATCGTGCTGCGCATCCGGCAGCCGGACCTGCCGCGCCCCTACCGGTGCTGGGGGTATCCGGTGACGCCGATCCTGTTTCTCGGCATCAGCCTATGGATGATGGTGTTCGTGGCGAAGAAGCATCCGGACGAAACACTGGCCGGCATGGCTTTAATTTTGCTGGGTTGGATCATTTATTTCATCTCACCGCGTACTCCACGCACTCCATGAAAAACACACTCGTTCTGCTGATTGCCCTGGCTCAAACCGCCTTTGCGGAGCCGCCAACGCCCAACGAGCAGGCGCGCTTCCTCGCAGGCATGCCGCAGGAAGGCTCGTCGCTGGCCGGGCTGGCGCAGCGGGGGGAGTTCAACTCGCATGCGAAAGAGCTCGACGCCACCTGGGCGGATGCGGAGGAGAGGCAACTGCGGGCCATCCGGGAATGGGCGCCGCTGGGGCTGCCGGAGGCTGTGAGCGACAGCGGACCGCTGCTGTATGTTTTCAGCGGTCCCGATTTCCTGCATGCCTACACGTTTTTTCCCAATGCCTCCGCCTATGTGCTGGCTGCGGTGGAGCCGGTGGGTCTGCCGCCGGATGTAACGAAGCTGAGCGAGGGGGAGCTGGGCTCGTCACTGGGCAATCTGCGCAACACGCTGAATGCCTCGCTGAGCTACAGCTTCTTCATCACGGCGGACATGAAGAAGGATCTGCAGGCCACGAAGCTGACGGGGACTCTGCCGGTGCTGTATGTCTTCCTGGCCCGCTGCGGCTGCTTCATCCAAAACGTGGAAAAAATCTGGCTGGATGCCGAAGGGAAAATCCTGACGGACAAGGAGACCAAAACTTCCGGAGCGCGCATCACTTTCCTCGGCGCCCAAGGGAAGCAGCAGACGCTGTACTACTTCTCCACCAACATTGCGAGCTGGGCGCTGAAGCAGGACGCTTCTTTCCTGCGGTTTTGCGACGGGCTGGGTGCCATGAACGGCTTCACCAAGTCCGCCTCCTACCTCATGCATATGAGTGAGTTTCACACCATCCGAGACTATCTTCTCACCCACTGCCATACCATGACGCAGGATGACTCCGGCATCATGTGGAAGGACTTTCCGCGTGATTCCTGGGATGTGAAAGCCTATGGCTGGTATCCAGGTCCGATCGCCCTGTTCAAGCAGCACTACCAACCCGACCTGGCCGAGTATTACCGCACTCATGAGGTCCCCGTGATTCCCTTTGGCATCGGCTACCAGTGGCGGCCCAAGCAGAGCACGCTCATTTATGGGGTTTCCAAGATGATGGTGAGGAAGGCGATTCCGGTGGTGGATGATGAGCCTGCCGTAGCGCCGCCAGTCCCTTCCAAGAACGGTGGCGCTCAATCGCAGGTCCCGCCTGCTCCTCCGCCCGCTGCCATTCCTGTTCAGAGCGCACCTCGGCAGAGGTGATGGGATTTTGAGGAGCTTTTTTTGAGCATGGCCTCTGCGTCCGCCTCGCGGGCCATGATCCGGAATCCAACATTGCAGTAGATTTTGCCGGGAGTTTGAGGATGGTGGGAAGCATGAGCACCGTGAATGAAATCGTACATGCGGCGATGGGCCTCGGAAGATCCGAGCGCACCGCCATTGCGATGATGATGCTGGACAGTCTGCCCGATGACACTGAAGAGCCGGAGGACATTCTGGCCGAAGCTCTGCGACGAGATGCAGAGATGGAGGCAGGACTGGTGAAACCTCTGTCTTATGACGAGCTTCTAGCAAAGATCCAGCGGCCAGGGCGGGCGGCATGAACCTCACCTTTCATCCGGCGGTGGAGCGGGATGTGAAGGCCATCCTCGCTTATTACACCAAGGAAGGTGGAGAACGGCTGGCGGACCGCTTCTTTAGTGAGTTGCAGGCGCGGTTTGTCGAGATCGCAGCGCATCCAACGCGGTTTCCATACTATCTCGGCAATGGATTTCTACGACGGGCCACGCTGCACAAGTTTCCACATCTGATTCTCTATCGCGTTATGCCTGATGGCGTTCGGGTGTCGGTGGTGAAGCATGAAAAACGGCATCCCAACTATGGCTTGTGGCGGAGCTGAGGAGCGCGAAGCATTCATCCTGACTTCCCAAACAAGAGCCTCAGCATCTGCGCGTCGTTCGGTTTGGAGTCCTTTGCGAGCCGTACGATGACGAGCTTCATGGATGGCACGATGTAGAGCCGCTGGCCGTAGGAGCCGATGCAGCCGATGAGATCTGGGGGGGCGGAGCGGGAGAGGCAGGCGTTGCGCCAGGACTGCTGCTGCCATTTTTTGTCGAGCATGGCCTCCGCGTCCACCTCGCGGGCGGATTTGGATTCGGCGGCGTGGTTGTTCCAGAAACCGAAGGCGAAGGCGGCGTTGGCGCTGCTTCCCTGGAGCTTCATGAGGACGTCTTCGCGCTTGAGCATCCAAGTGCCAAGCTCTGACCACTGGCGGGCGGTCTGCATGAAACCGGCGGCGAGCAGCGGTGCGCCATGCTGGTCCGGCAGGTAGCGCTGCGAGCCGAGGCCGAGCGGGCCGAGCACCTTGCGCTCCAGGTAGCGCGTGGGGGTCTGGCGCTTCTGCAGTTTGCGTGCGAGAAACTCGTGAAACACCTGGAGCGCGGCGGGGCCGTAGATGAAGGATTTGCCTGATGAAGCCACGGGCCGGGCCTTGAGCGCGGCGGCGGTGCGGTCAGGAAAGGTGTTCTCATGGAGTCCAAACATCGGCTCCAGGCCGTGGCTGAAATCGAGAAGCTGCCGCACGGTGATCTGGCTCTTGCGTTTGTCGCCCTGCCATTCGGTGATGGTGTCGGCCACGTGCTCATCCATGGAAAACAGCCCGTCCTTCTCCGCGGCGAAGGCGGTGAGACCCCAGAAGGCCTTGGTGCCGCTGTAGATGCGATGGGGCTCGGATTTCGTGTGACCGTTGGTGTAGGATTCGTGGAGGGTTTTGCCGTTCTGCTTGATCAGCAGGGCGTGGCCGCCGTGGGCGGCGGAATAAGCCGCCGCCGCCTGAATGCCCTGCGCAGGCAGCGTCTCCGCCGCAGGTGAGAAGGTGAAAAAATGCAGGAATGCCAGCAGGGGCTTCATGCGAGCACCATAGACCTTCATGTGTGAGTGGACAATCCGCCTTTGCACCGCATCGTCCGGGCGCATGCGCATTCTCCTCGTCGAAGACCAGGCCAAACTGCTTTCCTTTGCCAAGAAGGGGCTGGAGGAGCAGGGCATCCAGGTCGACGCCATCAGCGATGGCGATGAAGCCTGGGAAATGGCGACGACGGTGCCGTACGACGCGCTGGTGCTGGACATCATGGTGCCGGGGCGCGACGGGCTGAGCATCCTGCGCGGCCTGCGGGAAAAGCGCAACAACGTGCCGGTCATCCTGCTGACGGCGCGGTCCACGCTGCCGGAAAAAATCGAAGGTCTGAATCTTGGCGCTGATGATTATATGACGAAGCCGTTCTTCGTCGAGGAACTGGCCGCGCGACTGCACACCGTGGTGCGGCGCAAGGCGGGAGATTCCAGCCATCTGCTGCGGGTGGATGATCTGTGCATCAATCTGCTTGAGCGAAAAGTCAGCCGCGGCGGTGCGGACATCGAGCTGAGCACGCGCGAGTTTGAACTGCTGGAGCACCTGATGCGCAGCCCGGGGAGAGTGTTTGGCCGCATGCAAATTTATGAGCACGTGTGGGGCTACAACATGGATCCGGAAACCAATCTGGTGGAGGTTTACATCCAGCGCCTGCGCGCGAAGATCGACAAGGACCACGACAAGAAGCTGATTCGCACGGTGCGTGGCGTGGGTTATGCGCTGGGCGGTGGTTGATCCCAGTTGGGCAATGAACTGACGCGAACAAAATCGCGGGCGACCAAGGAGAGCGGATGGCGTGCGGCGAAATGACGGGCAGACGCTGCTGGTGAGAACGGCGCACGAAGAAGTGCTGGATTTGCTTCCCGGAGAGGATGCGCCCTGTTCCAGGGAAGCACTCGCCAAGGCTCGGCATCCCTTCGCTATGATGCGGAAGGCCGTTGGCCTTCGAAGCAGGAGCCGTCGATCCTCCAGCACATAAGGATCAATCCATTGCCAAACAACCCTGGGATTGCCAACGGGTGCGGGCTGGCTCTAACTTGCGACCCATGATGAGCGCTCCGAGCACCTCCGGCCCGATCCCCCAAGGGGGCGCCATCCGCCATGGCCTGATGCTCCTTGTCTCAGTCGCTTTTCTCACCCTGGTCGGGATCGTGCTGCCGCATGGCGACAGCGGCGAAGAGTTTCGAGAGTGGTGCCTGTCGCACGCGCATTTCCGTCCGCTGCTCCTGGCTTTGTGGGCCATGATCGTCATCGAAGGGATTGCGGGTCTGTTTGCCACCCACGATGCCTGGGCTGCGCGGCTCAAGCGCCTGCTGCTCACCGTTTTGCTGCCGCCTCTGCGCATGATCACCGCCAGCAGCAAGCCGGAAGGCTGGCTCTGGCTGCCCGGCATCGGCTGGAAGCGGGTGGGAGAAGAGACTTCCGAGCAGCTTGAGCAAAAACTGGCGCTGCCCATGGTCATTCTGACGCTGCTGGTGCTTCCCGTTTTGGGTGCCGAGCTCACCGGCGGCGAAACACTGGACAATCATCCGCGCATGGCGCTGGCGACGCACCTGACCACCTGCGTGATCTGGATCGGCTTTACGATGGAGTTTCTCTGGATGATCGCGGCGGCTCCCAACAAGCCGACGTACTGCCTCAAGAACTGGATCAATCTCGTCATCATCCTGCTACCGCTGGTCGCCTTCCTGCGCGTGCTGAACCTGTTCCGTTTCACGCGCATGCTGCGCGCCGGCAAGCTGTTGCGCGCCTACCGCCTGCGCGGTCTCTGGACCCGGCTCTGGCGGCTGGCGCTGCTGTTTAATCTCCTCGAAAGGCTTCAGCAGCGCGATCCGGCGAAGTATTGCGCCACGCTGGAGAAGAAGATTGCCGGCCTTGAGGAGGAACTGGGCAAGCTTCAGACGAAACTGGCCCAGATGCGCGACAGAAACCCAACATAAGATTTCTCACTGCCCCAGACTCAAATACTCGCGCACCGTGTGGTTCATGGCGCGGCGTGCAGGTGGGAAGCACTGCGCCACTTTTTCGAAGGTTTCCTCCATGGCAAACTCGTCTGCCAGCACATGCTTGCGGGCGGCATCAAGGTGGCTGACGACGACCTGCTCATAGTAGTCCACGTCCGGTGCGCCACGGCGTGCGGCACGACGGTGCAGGAAGTCTGGATACAGGCAGGTGAGCACGAGAAACTGGTTTGCGCACTGCACGTGCAGGAAGAACTTGTGATGGCGGCTGGCGTTCTCGATGGCCTCCAGATAGTCCACGCTGTAAAGGCTGTCGATGCTGTGATTGATGTCCTCCGGTCCCTTGGTGGGGGAGCAGCCGAAGTCCGCGCACACGACGGCCATGTAGTCCGCCACGGCGATCTCCTTGATGCCAAACTCCTTCAGGGAATGGCGCACCACGAGGAAGAAAAACAGCTCCGGCGAGAGCATCGCCGCCTTTCGCGATATGACCGCCGCATCGAAGAGCTTGTCGTTGTCGAGGATGATCGGCACGGCGTCCGGATCTTCCAGCATGGCTGTGAAACCCTCCTTTCCGCGCTCGGTCAGCGCCAGGGTGTCTCGAATGAAATTCCAATCCGTGGGGGTAAAACGGAACCAACAGCCGGGGCGAGGGAAGCGCGTCATGGAGATTAAGTTTGAACTGTCAGCTATCTTTAGCATAACGAATGCCAGTTAAGTTAAAGCTTTCGACGAGGACTCGGTGAAGTTTGTTCAAACACCTGATCGGATCCACAAAAGACTTGGGCGCATCTTCGCTTCATGCTAAGCACGGGCATGCCCAGAACCGACGGTCGCACATCCGACCAACTCCGCAAAATCGATTATGTACTAGACGTTGCCCCGCACGCCGCAGGTTCCGTCCTCATCGCCTTCGGCAACACCCGTGTCATCTGCACCGCCTGCATCAATGAAGAGGTGCCGCGCTGGATGAAGGTGCAAAACGTCAAAGGCGGCTGGCTGACCGCCGAGTACTCGATGCTGCCGTATTCCACGCTGGAGCGCAAGGACCGCGAAAGCTCGCGTGGCAGGCCGGATGGCCGCAGCACGGAAATTCAGCGCCTCATTGGCCGCAGCCTGCGTGCCGTTGTTGATCTGGAAAAGCTCGGCCAGCGCACTCTCTGCGTGGACTGTGACGTGCTGCAGGCCGACGGCGGCACCCGCACCGCCGCCATCACGGGAGCCTGCATCGCTGTGGCAATCGCCTTCAACCGCCTGCTTGAGAAGGGCAAGATCACCCGCCAGCCGCTCAAGAAGAAGCTCGCTGCCGTGAGCGTGGGCATCGTCAATGGTGAGACGCTGCTCGACCTCTGCTACAAGGAAGACGCCGCCGCCGATGTGGACAGCAACCTCGTCCTCACGGAAGACGGCGAGTTCGTGGAGATCCAGGGCAGCGGCGAAGAAGCCACCTTTACCGAAGCGCAGCTGCATTCCATGCTGCAATACGGCCGCAAGGGCATCAAGGAGCTCATTGCCATTCAGGAAGAAGCCATCGCCAGCGCCATGAAACCCGCTGAAGGCAAGGACCTGCAGAAGCTGGCGGAATTCTTTGGCAAACGCTGAGTGAGGCGGAGTTGACGGTCGTTTACAGTTGTTGACCGTGGTTGACGATGGTTTGTCCAAACCATCGCCACCGATCGTAAACAACAGTCAACCAGCGTAAACTCTGCATGACGGCTCTGCTTCTTGATCCCATCTACCAGCAGCATGACCCGGGTCCGGGGCACCCTGAGAGCGTGAAGCGTCATGTGGCGATCACGCAGGCGCTGAAGGATGCAGGCCTGGTGGGAAAAACGCGGGGCATTGCACCGCGTGCGGCGACGCTGGATGAGCTGGCCCTGTGTCATGATCGCGGGTACATCGCGACGGCCAAAACGGATGTCGAATCTGGCCGTGATGACCTCAGCACTGGAGACACAGCCATCTGCGACAGATCCTATGACGTGGCGGTTCAGGCCGTGGGTGGGGTTTTGAACGCCGTGGATGCGGTGTTTGCTGGAAAGGCCCAAAACGCGTTCTGCGCTGTGCGACCGCCGGGACACCACGCACGACCTGCCCAGGGCATGGGTTTTTGCCTGTTTAACAACATCGCCATCGCCGCGCGACACGCGCAGAAGCAGCATGGTGCGCAGAAGATCGCCATCGTGGACTGGGATGTACATCATGGCAACGGCACGCAGGACATTTTCTATGAGGACGGCAGCGTGCTGTTTTGCAGCACCCATCAGAGTCCGCTGTATCCCTTTACCGGCCACGCCGATGAAACTGGCAACGGCAAGGGCAAGGGGACCACGCTGAACCTCCCCTTCCCCGCACGCACGGGCATGAGCACGATCAGCGCGGCCTTCACTGACCGCGTGCTGCCCGCCCTCGACAAGTTTAAACCGGACCTGATTCTTGTTTCTGCCGGGTTTGACTCCCGCATCGACGATCCCCTGGGGCAGTTCCGGCTTACGGATGAGGATTTTGTCGCTTTGACGAAGCTCCTGATGGAGTCCGCCCGCACGCACTGTCAGGACCGCCTCGTCTCCATTCTTGAGGGAGGGTACAACATTCAGGGGCTGGCCAGCGCCGTGACGCATCACGTGCAGACGCTGCTCAGGTAAACAAACCCAAGTTTCGGCGGCGTTGACAGTTTATTTACACAAGCCGCCCTTGTCAGAACGCCCGTTTTCTGGTGGCATGTAGCAGCACTCCTAAAAAATCATCATGTCCAACTCACCGCTTCCGCAAGATGACGTCGACGCCATTGACGAGCTTCGAAAAGTTTACGTCCAGCTCTGCGATGAGCTGAAGAAGATCATCGTCGGCCAGGAGAAGGTGGTCGAGCAGCTTGCCATCTGCCTCTTTGCGCGCGGTCATGCGCTGCTCATGGGTGTGCCGGGTCTGGCCAAGACGCTGCTGATCTCAAGGCTGGCGGAGACGATGTCGCTGAGTTTCAGCCGCATTCAGTTCACGCCTGACCTGATGCCGATGGACATCACCGGCACGGACATTTTGCAGGAACTTCCGGGGGGCAAACGCGCCTTTGAATTCGCCAAGGGGCCGGTGTTTGCGAACATCGTGCTGGCCGATGAAATCAACCGCGCGCCTGCCAAGACGCAGGCGGCAATGCTGGAGGCCATGCAGGAGCACAAGGTCACCGTAGCAGGACGCACCTACACGCTGGATTCGCCGTTTTTTGTGCTGGCCACGCAGAATCCCATCGAACAGGAGGGCACATATCCGCTGCCGGAAGCGCAGCTCGACCGTTTCATGTTCATGATTGGTGTGGATTATCCGAGCCGCGATGAGGAGATCGCCATCGCGCGCAGCACGACGGGTGCTAGCCTGCCGAAACTCGAACACATTCTGCATGGCCCGAAGGTCATTGCGTTTCAGGAACTCGTCCGCCGTGTGCCGGTGCCAGATCACATCTATGAGTTTGCGGTTGATCTTGTGCGCAAGACCCGGCCTGCCAGCAGTGAAGCCCCGACATGGCTGAAGCCGCTGGTGAGCTGGGGTGCGGGGCCGCGTGCTGTGCAGTATTTGATCCTGGGCGCCAAGGCGCGGGCGGCTTTGTACGGCAGCTACATGGTGAGGATGGAGGACATCATGGAGGTGGCGGAGCCGGTGCTTAGGCACCGAGTGATGACGACGTTTACGGCGGAGAGCGACGGGGTGAGCAGCCGGGATGTGGCGAAGAGGCTGGTGGAGGAACTCAGCAAGCAGAAGTAGCCGAAAAAATCGAAAGAGGAGAAAAGACAAGCTTCCCTCATTCACTCTTTTCCATCTCTTGCCCTTCTTCCGGCCACCCCTTTCATGAGCGCTGCACCCTCAGATCGAAGCTTCCTTGACCCAGCGGTCCTTTCAAGACTGATGGCGCTGCCGCTCAACGCGCGCCATGCGATGCTCGGTGGTGTCTCAGGCAAGCATCGTAGTCCGGTGCGTGGCTCGTCGCTGGAATTTGCTCAATACCGGAAGTATGTCCCGGGCGACGACACGCGACGACTCGACTGGCGCACGTGGGGGCGGAGCGACCGCTTTTACATCAAGGAATTTGAGGCTGACACGAACCTGCGTCTTTGCCTGCTGATGGACACCAGTGGCAGCATGAACTACGGCCCGGCAGACAGCACACGTTTTGACTATGCGCGCAAGCTCGCTGGCACGCTTGGCTACATCGCGGCGCAGCAGGGCGATGCGGTGGGGCTGTGGAGTCTCGCGGAGAAGTCCGTGGAAATCCCGGCCAAACGCGGGGCTTCGCATCTGGGGCTGGTGCTTGATCAGATGGCCGGCATTCAACCCGTCGGCGGCACGACGCTTCTGACGGCGCTGCATGATGCCGCTGAAAAAATTCGGCAGCGGGCGCTTGTCGTGATTTTCTCCGATCTCTTCGTGCCACCGGCGGAACTGAAGTCCGCCATCCAGCACCTGCGCTTTCGCAAGCACGACGTCGCGGTGTTCCATCTGCTCGACCAGCAGGAGCTCGACTTTGACTTCGACCGCCCCGCGCGGTTCATCGACATGGAAGGCGGTGAAGCCATCCTGGCTGATCCGAGCCTCATCGCCCGGAACTACCGAGAAGCGGTGCGGCAGTACCTGCATGAGATGGACGAACTTGTGAGAACCACGGGCATGGACTACCAGCGCGTGAAGCTGCACGAGAAGTATGATGATGTGCTCGCGAAGTTTCTGCTGGCGCGCGTTGAGAAGAAAGGGGGACGGTGATGAGTGAGGAACTCACGCCTCCAATGCGTAATCGCCAGCCGCATTACAGTTTCATGCGGCCAGGGGAATTTGGGATGTTGATGTTCTTCTTGGCTTTCACCGCCTGGAAGTTTTGGAGTGCTTTTGGCCTGGCGAAGCCATACTTCATGGAGTGGATCACTTATGCGGTAGTTTCGTTGGTGATCACGATTTGGTATGGCTGGATTCGCAGCAAGAGAAGACACTGCTGTGACGATGCAGGCGAATTGCTGATCACTCTCATTCTCCCACAGGCATACAGCATGGCCTGGAAGCACTGCCACGCGTCAGACAACCGGCTCGACTGGCCTCTTTTCTGGGTTTATGCGGCTCTCCTGGTTGTCATGGCATACCGAGTCTGGCAGGCACCCAGGATTGCGAAAGAGCTGGAAGAAATACGGGCGATGCTTGAGCCAACACGCCCCCGCTTCACTCACATTGAGACGCCATGACTTTCCTCGCTCCAGCACTGCTTTTTGCCCTGCCGCTTGCGGCGCTGCCGGTGATCATTCATTTGATTCACCTGTACCGGCGGAGGCAGGTGAAGTGGGCGGCGATGATGTTTTTGCAGATGGCGCAGCGGATGAACAAGGGGCTGTCGCGGTTGCGGCAGATTTTGATCCTGGCGTTTCGGGTGCTGGCGGTAGCGGCGATTTTGTTTGTGATCACGCGGCCGATGGCGGGCGGATTGCTCGGGCTCACGGGGGGCGTGCCGGACACGGTGATCGTGCTGCTGGACCGCTCGGCGAGCATGGAGCAGCAGAATCTGGCCACTGGCACGAGCAAGCGTGCGGCGGGGATCGCGAAGCTGGCGCAGGCTTTGCGTGACACGGTCGGCGTGCGCTCGAAGCTGGTGCTGATTGAAAACGGGCACCTGCAGCCACAGCTGCTGGAGAAGCCGGAGTCGCTGATCGATCTGCCACTCACCGGACCCACGGACACGACGGCGGATGTGCCCGCGCTGCTGCAGGGCGCGCTGGATTACATCACCACGAATCAAACGGGGCGAACGGATGTGTGGGTGCTGAGCGATCTGCGGCAGAGCGACTGGGATGCGGGAAGCGGACGCTGGCAGGCGCTGCGCAGCGCCTTCGCCACACTGAAGGGCCTGAGGCTGCATCTGCTGAGCTATGCGCAGCCGGCGGCGCAAAATCTGGCGGTCTCGGTGCAGCGTGTGGTGCGCAATGAGACGGCGGGCAAGGCCGAGCTGCTGCTGGATCTGCGCGTGACGCGAGATGCGTCCTCCCACGAGCCGATGGAACTGCCGCTGCGTTTTGTGATCAATGATGTGAGCAGCACGATCAAGGTGGAGATGAAGGATTCGCAACTGGTGCTGCAGGGTCACGCCATTCCCATCGACAAAACGACGAAACGTGGCGCGGGCCGGGTGGAACTGCCTGCCGATGCCTCGCCGGCTGACAACGTGTACCATTTCGTGTTTGATGAACCGGCGGTGCTGCAGTCGGTGATCGTCAGTGATGACGAAGCCGAGGCGGGGCCGCTGCAGGCGGCGCTGGAGGCTGCGGCTGATCCGACGCGCAAGTATGCCGCCACGGTGTTGTCTCCGGCGCGGGCGGCGGAGATTGCGTGGGATGATGTGGCGCTCATTGTCTGGCATGCGGCGCTGCCGAAGGCGGATGACTTGATCGGCAAGCAGCTCATGAATCATCTGAGCGCGGGGCGGAGCATTCTTTTCCTGCCCACTGAATCGGCCAATTCGGAAGCGTTCGGCGGGCAGCACTGGGGTGCGTGGAGCAGCGAGAGCAAGCCGGCCAGCGTCGAGTGGTGGCGGAATGATGCGGGACTGCTGGCGAACACCCGCAGCGGCACTGCGCTGCCGGTGGGCGATGTGGAAGTGAGCCGCCGCTGCGAGATCCTTGGTGAAGGCACGCCGCTGGCACGCCTCACGGGCAATCTGCCGCTGCTCATGCGGGCCGACATTCCTGGCGATGGGAACGCGTGGTTCCTCGGCACGCTGCCCGGCTCCGGCTCCTCCAGTCTGGCGCGTGATGGGGTGGTGATGTTTGCCATGCTGCATCGTGCGCTGAATGAGGGTGCACGCAGCTTGGGGAGGGCTCAGCAGCGCGAGGCTGGTACTGCTGCTCTAGGCAGCGGTGATCTGAGTGTGTGGAAACGTCAGGGCCAGACGGTGCTGAGTTCTGAACAGCCGCTGCGCGCCGGTGTTGTCGAAAAAGGTGACAAGCTCGTCGCGCTCAATCGACCGCTGCGGGAGGACCACCCCGAAACTTTGGGCAAGGCGGCGCTCGCGGAGCTGTTTGCCGGGCTCGACTACCACGTGATCGAAGACCAGGTCGAAAATGATGCGAGCCTCGCCAGTGAAATCTGGCGCACCTTCCTCTTCGTGATGGCCCTTGCGCTTTTGGGCGAGGCCCTGCTTTGCATGCCGGCCAAGCGCGACCCACAACCCTCTCCCGCTCGATGACGCCCACCTCTGCACAGCTCGTCTTCAATCCCACGCCGGTCGCTTTCGGTGTGGGTGTGGCGTTTGTCGTGGCGATGGGGGGGCTTGCGTTCATGGCGTGGCAGCGCAGCGGTTATCGGAAGGTCGTGGGGTGGCTGGAGCTGCTGCGTTTTGTCATCGCCATTGGCATCGCGATCACGCTGCTGCAGCCGGAGTGGCTGGAGACTTTCAAACCGGAGACGAAGCCGACGCTGGCGGTGCTGCACGATGTGTCGGGCAGCATGACGACGAAGGATGTGATCGACAAGGCGAAGCCGAATGCGGAACCGAAGTCGCGTGAAGATGCTGCCAAACCTTTGATCGATTCGAAGTTGTGGGAGCCGCTGAAGCAGCGCATGGACGTGGTGATCGAGCCGTTTTCATCCGCGCAAACACCGCCCACGGAGGGCACTGACATTCATGCGGCGCTGGCAAGCGTGCTGGAAAAGCAGCCGAACCTCAAGGCGGTGGTGCTGATCAGCGATGGTGACTGGAACACCGGGGGTGCGCCTTCCCAGGCCACCACGCGGTTGCGCATGCGGGAGGTGCCGGTATTTGCCGTGCCCACGGGTGCGGAGACGCGGCTGCCGGATGTGGAGCTGAGCAGCTTTGATGTGCCTACCTTTGCAGTGGCGGGCAAGCCGCTGCGCATTCCGTTCACCATTGAAAGCTCGCTGCCGCGTGATGAGGTCGTGATGCTGGAGATGAAGTCCAGCAGCGGTGAGATCATCACCAAAGAGGTAACGCTGCCCGCCATGAGCCGGTATCAGGACGTCATCGGCTGGAAGCCGGACAAACCCGGGGAGGTGAAGCTGACGCTGACGATCCCGAAGACACCGAGCGAGCGCTACCCTGAAAACAACTCGCAGGAGGCGCCGCTTTCGATCCGCAAGGAGCAGCTCCGTGTGCTGGTGATCGAGTCGTTTCCGCGCTGGGAGTACCGGTACCTGCGGAATGCGCTGGAGCGTGATCCGGGCGTGGATGTGAGCTGCCTGCTGCTGCATCCCGGTCTGGGCAAAGTGGGGGATGGCCGCGGCTATTTGAAGGCGTTCCCGAAAGATGAAGAGCTGACGAAATACGATGTCGTGTTTCTGGGCGATGTGGGGCTGGCGAAAGGCCAGCTCAGTGCCGAAAACTGCGTTTCACTGCAAAAGCTGGTGAGGGATCAGGCGGGAGGGCTGGTCTTCATGCCGGGTTTTCATGGCTTTCAAGCGACGCTGCAGGACACACCGCTGGCGGATCTCCTGCCGGTGATCTGGGACGCCGCGCAGCCACGCGGCTGGGGCTCGTCCTCACCGGGCAAGTTTGCCCTCACTGAAGCAGGCACGCGCAGTCTTTTGACCAAGCTGGAAGACAGCGACGAGACCAGCGCCCGGGTGTGGAGCAATCTGCCGGGCTTTCAATGGTATGCCCCTGCCCTGCGTGCGAAGGCGGGCAGCGAGGTGCTGGCGACGCATGCCACGGAGTCGAATCAGTTTGGCCGTGTGCCGCTGATTGTGACGAAGACCTACGGCGCGGGCAAGATCCTCTTCATGGGGACGGACGGTGCGTGGCGCTGGCGCAAGGGGGTGGAGGACAAGTACCACTACCGATTCTGGGGCCAGGTGGTGCGCTGGATGGCCTACCAGCGCAACATGAGCAGTGGCGACAAGATGCGCCTGTTTTACTCGCCCGACCGTCCGCGCACCGGCGATGTACTGACACTGAACGCGAACGTCATGAGCCTTACCGGCGAGCCGCTGCGCGACGGTGTCGTGATCGCGCAAATCGCCGCGCCCAGCGGCAAGGTCAGCAGCGTGCGCCTGATGCCTGCTGGTGAAGAAGCCTGGGGTCTGTTCAACGGCGTCTTCAGTCCGGTGGAACCGGGCGAACATGTCGTGCAGCTCAATTGCGCGGAAGCAGGATCGTCGCTGGAGACGAAGATTTCCATTCAAGGCACCAGCCGTGAGAAGCGCGGCCAGCCGGCGCGGCTGGATGTGATGCGTGAGATCGCGCGGTTCACCAAGGGTGAGGTGCTCGATGCGAATAATCCCGCTGCGATCCTCGCCGCGATCTCAGCCATGCCGGAGCCGGCGGTGCAGGAGCGGCGGCTGCAAATCTGGTCGCATCCCGCCTGGGCGGGGCTGCTGGTGCTGCTGATGGGGCTTTTCTGGGTCGGAAGAAAGGCCGCCGGGACGTTCTAAACACCAATCAAATGCTCGTCAGAGACGTTTCATCAGGATAACATTCGCCTATTATGAAAACAGCACTGCCTGTCATCCTCGAATCGAAGCTCGCGGATTTTCGCAAGCGCGTCTGGATCGTCAAGCTCACCGAGGGCTTGCTGGCAGCGGCATTCGGGATCGTGTTTTCCTACATTCTGGTCTTCGCGCTCGATCGTGTGATGGAGACGCCGGTGTGGCTGCGCGCCACGCTGTTGATTGCCGGTGCAGCGGTGCTGGGGCTGGGGCTGCCGCTGAAGTGGCACCGCTGGGTGTGGCGTCAGCGCAGTCTGGAGGATGCGGCACGGCTGCTGAAGCGGACGTTTCCCCGACTGGGAGATCAACTGCTGGGCATTGTGGAACTGGCGCACATGGAAGCGGGTTCGGCAGGGCGCAGTGAGCGGCTGGTCCAGGCTGCAATGGAGCAGGCGGCGGAGGCGGTGAAGGACAAGGACTTCAGGCATGCGGTGCCGGAGGCGAAACATTTCCAGTGGGGCTGGGCGGCGGGTGTGACGGCATTGCTCGCCGTGGCAGCACTGACCCTGGTGCCGGATGCCGCGTGGAATGCGCTGGCACGCTGGGCGACGCCTTGGCGTGACGTGGAGCGCTTCACGTTCGCGAAGATCGAGGCGCTGCCAAGCCGCCTCGTGGTGCCGTATGCGGAGCCGTTTGATCTCAAGGTGCAGCTCAACAAGGACACACGCTGGTCACCTGACTCGGCCAAGGCGCAGATCAGCGATCAGCCTGCGGTGGTGAGCGGATTGCAGGCAGGAGCCTATCCTCTGGCATTTCCGCCGCAGAAGGAAGATGCGGCGCTGTCCCTGTCACTCGGCGATGTGCGCAAGACGGTGAACGTGCTGCCGCGCACGCGGCCGGAACTGACCGCTTTGTCCGTGCGGACGCGGCTGCCGGAGTATTTGAAGTACCAAACGGAGCCGATGACGGAAGTGCGCGGCGGGTCGGTGAGCGTGCTGAAGGGAGCACAGGCATCGCTGGAGGCCACGGCATCGCGGGAGCTGGCCTCGGCAGAAGTGGATGGCGAAGCGGAGAAGGTTTCAGGAGCGAAGGTGACGACGCCCTTCCACCCCATCACCGCAGATGCTGAAAAGCATGTGATGTGGAAGGACCGTGATGGTCTGACGCCGCGTGAGCCGCTGGTTTTGAAGATCAACGCGATCGAAGACGAAGCTCCGCGACTGGCGGCACGGCGTGAGACGCAGGAGCAGGTGGTGCTGGATTCGGAGGTCGTCGTCTTTGATGTGGACGTGCAGGATGACTTTGGCATTCAGCGCACGGGACTGGAATGGCGCAGCGTGAATGATGACAAGACGAAGGGCGACAAGATCGCGGCGGCAGGCGAGCCCGAGAGGAAGACACTGGCGGCCAAGGCCACCTTTTGTGCGGATCGAGACGGTGTGGCACCGCAGACGCTGGAGATTCGAGCCTGGGCGGAGGATTACCTGCCCAAGAGGAAACGAGCCTACTCCACGGCCTTTCTGCTGCATGTGCTGAACAAGTCTGACCATGCGCTGTGGCTGACGGAGCAGTTCGGCAAATGGCTCGAAGCGGCCCGCGAGAGCTATGAACGGGAGCAGCAACTGCATGCGACGAACAAGGAACTGCGTGCGCTGACACCGGCGGAGCTGGACCGCCCGGAGAACCGGCGGAAAATCGCGCAGCAGGCGAGCGCAGAGAATGCCAATGCATCGCGTCTGGGCATGCTGAACCAGAGCGGACGCAGCCTGGTGGAACAGGCGACGCGGAATGATGAGTTTGATGCGAAGCGCTTGGAATCCTGGGCGACGATGCTGAAGTCGCTGCAGGACATTTCGGCCAAGCGGATGCCCAGCGTGGCGGATTTGTTGAAGCAAAGTTCCAATGCACAGAGCGGCAAGGCGGGCCAGTCCACGGCAGCCAACCCGTCTTCGAATTCCAGCCAGCAGTCTTCGAAGGAAGGCAAGCCGGGTGAAGGCAAAGCCAGCCCCAGCAAACCCAGCGCGCCCCAGATTGCGAATGGGCCGGACCTTCCTCCGGCATCGAAAGGCGGCAAGGCCTCCACAGAGGAGCAGAAGAAGGACAACATGCCGAGCATCAGCGACAAGGAGGGCTCCATGAGCAAGGCCGAGCCGCAGCCGGCGGACCCCAATGCCAAGCCTTCGCCGCCCAAGCCCAGCACGATGAAACTGCCCACGACGCAGATGGCGGCGGCACCAGGCCAAAAGAAAGACGAGAAACCTGAAGAGAAGCCGCAGGAGCCACCAGCATCCCAGGCACAAAAGAAAATGCAGGATGCTCTCGACGAACAGAAGCTGCTGCTGGCGGAGTTTGCGCGCGTCTCCGATGAACTGGGCACGATCCTGGCCAGCCTGGAGGCCAGCACGTTTGTGAAGCGGCTCAAGGCGGCCTCCCGCCAGCAGCTGGTGGTGGCAAAGGATTTGAACACGAAAACGCTCAGCGCCTTCGGTCTGGAGCGCAAGCCGGTGAAGGATGCCGCGACGATCGCTGAACACGAGAAGACGCAGAGCGAAACGGTGCGCGTGATCCAGAGCGACCTGGAGGCCTACTTTGCCCGCAAGCCGGACATGCATTTCAAGAACATCATCGGGCAGATGAAAGAGACCCAGGTGGTGAAAATGCTCACTTATCTGGGCGATCAAGCCGCCGTGAATCTCAGCGGCAACAGCATGGCCGGCGCGGAGTTTTGGGCGGACACGCTGGACCGCTGGGCGGAGGAGATGGTGGCGGCCAGCGAGTGCAAATCATGCAGCAGTTGCAGCGCCGACAGCCTGCCGCCGGAGATCGTGCTGAAGGTGATGAAATCCCTGCGCGATGAGATGAAGCTGCGTGACGAGACACGCGAGCTGGAGAGTTCAAAGGCAGCACTGAAAGAAGGAGAGCATGGCAAAAAGTCGGCGGTTCTGGCCTCGAAGCAGTTTGGCATCCAGGCCAACACGCGCGGTGCGTTTGATGACATCCTGCATCTGCCGCAGGGGAATGAAAAATTCGGCAAGGAGTTGAAGCTGCTCAACGCGGTGATGCATGTGATGGATGAAGCGGCGGGCATTCTCGACAAGCCGGACACGGGAGCACCGGCGATCGCCGCGGAGACAGAAGCCATCGAACTGCTGCTGCAGACGAAACGCCAGGGCAAAGGCGGTGGTGGAGGCGGCAGCAATCCCGGCGGAGGGAGCGGCGGAGAGGCCACCGGAGAAGCTGCGCTTTCGGACCTGGGACCCGGCTCAGATGTGGAAACGAACGTGAACGCGCGCCCGGTGGGGCAGGCCACCGGCAAGACGGGGCGTGAGCTGCCGGAAGAATTCAAAACCGGACTGGATGCGTATTTCAACAAACTGGAAGCAGGAGGCGGGGCGAAATGATCAAGCTGATGCTGCTGGCCATTGTATTGACCGGTTCCGGTGGAGCGCAGGCCCAGACGCCATCGCGTGCCGAGCTGAAGAAGCCGCTCTCAGAGGCGGTCGAGAAGGTGCTGGCGGACTTTGTTCAATCCTGCGCGCCGGAAAAGAAGAAGCAGCTCACGGCTCATATGGCGGAGGTGGTCAGCGCCATCGACGCGGAGGTCAAACTCTCGGCGGAGGAAAAGGCAAGGCTGCAGGAGGAAGCGGGAAAAGCGGTGGAGACGACGCTGAAATCCTGGCAGCCGCTGGCTGTGGCCATGATGCGCACCTATTTGTCCCGCACCTCGGATTCGGCGGCGATCCGGCACATCGGCATGTGGAAGCCGGAGGTGGCAGGGCCCAATGAACCCATCGAAAACTGGACGCCGCCTGATGAAGACCCGGCGTGGATTGCCGCGTTGAAAACAACGCTTGGCGAAGCGCGGTACGCCACCTGGCATGAGGCGGACGCGAAGAAGAAGGAGCAGACGGACAAGGAAATCTCCTCACATCTCGAACGCTGGGTGCGTGAATCGCGCGGACCCATGAATGAAGACCTGCAGGCCAAGATCGAGCTGATGAAGAAAGTGCTCAAGCTGGGAGACCCGCAGGTGGAGGCCTTGAACAAAGCCGCTGAGAACCTGCTGGACGAGCTCAGCAACGCGGAGAAAAAGCGGGCGACCGGCATGCTGCGCACACTGCCGCCCGCAGCCCGTGAGAGCATCATGGGCCGCAATTACTTCTACATCCGCTTTGACCGTCCGCGTGGCGAGGCCTGGGACAAAGCCTGGGAGAAGGCGGCGGCGGGAGTGCTGCCTGCAGAGCAACTGGCCCAATGGAACAAGGCCGACAAAGAGGAGCGGACCAAGGCGGAAACCGACGTGACCGACATGATCAAGCCCTCCGAGCAGCAGGCGGAGCAGCAGATGGAGATCACCATGGGAGCGGAGATCGACGGCATGGTCATGGCGCTGAATTTGAACCAGGAACGCCAGAAGGCGCTGGAGAAGCTGTCCAAAGAAGCGATTCAAGAATCACTGAAGCAGGCGCGCAAAGGCTGGCTGCAGCAAGCGAGGAATTATTCGGTGACGGAGCGCAAACGCATTCGTGGGAATGTGTATTTTGGCATCAGCGAAGATCTTCAGGCCCTCAAGATGCCGATCTGGAAAGAGGGAATCAAAAAGCTGCTTTCGGAAGAAGAACGCACGCGCATGGCAACGGAAAACAAGCAGCGCGAGCAGCGCACCGGCCTGGCGATCTCCCGCGTCTGCATCGCTGAAATGGACAAGAGGCTCGCGCTTTCGCAGAAGCAACGCCTGCTGCTGGAACCCCTGCTGGAGGAGCAGATGAGCTCGCTCATAGACCAGCGTCGTCAGCAGTACTGGAGCTACAACGCCGCCCAGCTGTTTCAGAACGCGGGCAAGGTGAAGGAGGAAAAGGCGCGCGCCATTTTGGACGACCTCCAATGGAAGCGCTGGAAGGAGGTCATCGTCTCCAACAACGGCTCCGCCCGCAACGGCATGCCCAACATGAACGGCAGCTACCCTGAGGCGCCAGACATGGAGGCAGCGATCTCGAAGCACCTTTACCAGATGTTTGTCGAAGAACGGGAGAAGATGCTGGAGGTGATGATGCCGCAGGTCGAGGAGGCCACACGGCTGCTCTCCCTCCCCGAACCGGCCGTCTCAAAGCTCACCACAGCAGCCAAAGGAGCGGTGGAGACGAGCTTGGAATACTGGCGGCAGTTCACCGAAAACTTCGTGCGCCAGAGCGTGCAGAGTGCCACACCGGAAAATCTCCTGCAGACGCTGGCGGGAACGGCGCGTGCGAATTTCAGCCGTCAGGAAAACAAGCCTCAGAACACTGAGGTGTGGAAAGCCGCGTTGAAGGCAACGCTGAACGAGTCCCAGCTCAAGAAACTGCAGCAGGTGACGGATGAGCGGCAGAACTACCGGCTGCATGCGATGGCTGCGATGTGTGTGTCTGAACTGGACCGCCGCCGAAAACTTTCAGGCGAGCAATGCGCGAAAGCGGAAAGCGCCGTCCAGAAGGTGCTGGCCGAGTACCTGCCGGACATTGAACGCTACATGTCCCCGCAGTGGTTTTTGCAATACTACTACGCCTTGGTCCCGATGGCGGGAGTGCCGGAAAAAGATCTGCAGGCGATCCTCACTCCTGAGCAGTGGAAGCTGTGCAAGGAACGAGACCTGCCCGACGCGGTGCAGTACTGGGAGGGGATCAAAAACAACCACGCGCAGCGTCTGAAACAGGGAGGGCAGGCCAACGACCCCCAGATCTTTTTCAACGGCGGGCTCATGATTGACCGAGAATGAACATCGAACCCTCCATGACCCAGACCCATCCGGCCACCACACAGGGGAGCAAAATCCAGCGCGGATTTTCGTCATGCCTGCTCTGCCTCCTGCTTCTCACTGTAAACGCGTTGTCGCAGGATCCTTCGCTTCGTTTTGGCAGCGAGATCCCGCCGGAGGTTGAAACCGTGTATGAGCGCGGGCTGGGGTGGCTGGCCTCCAAGCAGAGTGAAGCGGGCAGCTGGCAGGGCGGCCATGATGGCGCCGGCATCGATGGCATCTGCCTCATGGCCTTTCTGGCGAGCGGCGAGGATCCGAACTTTGGGCGCCATGCACCGAACATCCGGCGTGCGCTGCGTGCGATCATCCGCAGCCAGGATGCCACCAGCGGCTACCTGCCGAACAGCATGTATCATCATGGCTTTGCCATGCTCTCGCTTTCGGAAGCGTATGGCGCGGTGGACGAATCCCTGCTGTGGGAGGGCGGCAAGCCGGTGCGCACGATCGGACAGGCGCTGGATCTGGCGATCCGCTGCGCCGCCACCTCGCAGAAGGCGAACCGCTGGGGCGGCTGGCGGTACATGCCGAACTCGACGGACGCGGACACTTCGGTGACAGGCGCCGTTTTGATGGGCCTGCTGGCGGCGCGCAATGCCGGCATGTCCGTGGCCGATGAAGTGATCAACACCGCGCTGGAATACATGAGACGGAGCACGGGCAAGGATGGCAGCGTGGCGTATGCCGGAGGATTCGGAGGATTTGGCGAATCGATGAACCGCAGCGCCATCGCCACGCTGGTGGCGGCCGTTTCGAAGCACAAGGACAGCGAGGAATTCAAGGCCACGCTCAAGCACATCACCGAGCGGCTGGAGCACAACGAGGGCAGCTACAAGGAGTACTTCCGCTACTACATGGCGCAGGCCTTGTTTCAGGGAGACTATGCGTCCTGGCAGAAATGGAATGCCGCCACGGCGCGGGTGCTGGGCGAGACACAATCTCCAGACGGGAGTTTCGGCAGCGGTGCGTATGAGACCGGCATGTCACTCCTGGCCCTTGCCTTAAACTACCGTTTCCTGCCGATCTATGAACGCTAGACTCTTCATCACTGCGCTGGTACTGCTGGGCGGTGGCAGCAGAGCCTCCGAACTGCACTGGCAGAACGGCGAGTGGGTGGGCGGTCATTTCGTGGGGATGGAGGACGGCCATGTGATCTGGCGCACGCCGATGTTCAGCGAAGACTTTCAGGTGAGCATGGACGTGCTCAACCGTGTGAACCGGCACAAGACGGATGCACGCACAGAGGAAGCCTTCAGCATCCGCCTCGCCGACGGCAGTCGTTTGTATGGCACAGTGACCGGACTGGATGCCAAGACGCTGAGCGTGAAGTCCGCGCGCTTTGGCAGCATCAAGGTGCTGCGTGACGCCGTGGTGAGCGTGCAGCGCCTGAAATCCGAAGGGATGCCTCTGCCTGCGCTGGCAGGCACCAGCGGGTGGATCGAAGCCGGTTCCCAGAGCAGCGTGCCCTCCAAAGAAAAGCTCTGGCGCATGGTGCCGGGCGCGGCGCTGCAGCAGGTGGGATGGAATCACCGGGCCAGTCTTCCCCTGAAATCTCCTGAGCAGGTGGAGATGCAGTTCACGCTGAGTTCCACGGTCAGGCCGGAGTTTAAGATCGAGCTTAAAGCTTCGAATGACGAGCGTGTGACCGTGGAGACCTGGGTGGATGAGGTGGTGCTGCAGGGGCGCGTGTTTGAAAGCGTGCAGAAACTCAGCAACGACGCGCGACGCCTGACGCTGACGCTGTTCTGGAACCGCAAAACCGGGCTGTGCTCGATCTATGGAGCCGACGGTCGAATGCTGGCGCAGACAACGAAGCCCCCGGTGGACGCAACCCAGCCCGGGCCCGCGACGAAGAATGAAGACAAAAAGCCGGCCGCGAGAGCCGGTGGCGGCGGACTCTTTGGTGCGCTGCTCGGCGTGGTGCAGGGTGCGGTGCAGGTCCGCGCCGACGCTGTGGCACAAGTGCAGGCGAACGCCCGAGGTGAACGAAAAGAGGCGAGCGTCACCGGCCTGACCCTGCTCAACAAAGGACCCGATCTGACGCTGGAGGCTCTGCGAATTCGTGCGTGGGACGGTGTGCTGCCGGAGGACATCACGGATGCGCGGCCGCGGATCGAACTGACTGACGGGCACTACCTCAAGGCCAAAGCCGTGCAGGCAGACGACACCAGCCTGACTGTGCGCGCGCTGGACGGCACAGAGACCCGCCTGCCATGGAACAAGGTGCTGGCGGTGGAAATGGCTAACGAGGTCTCACCGTTTTTCCAGGCAGCGCCGCCGCTCACAGAAATGTGGTTCACCGATGGAGAATGGATCAATGGAACGCTGGTGAGGGTTCGCAGTGAAGTGGCCACGTTTAAAACGACGTTTTCCGAAGCACCGGTCGATTTCAAGATCACCACGCTGCATCATCTGGAGTTCAAGGGCTTTGGAGGCCCTGAGAAGAAGGATGCTCTGGCGGCACTCGACACGCTGACCATTAATAAAAGCGTGCTGCACGGTACGCTCGCGGCCGGGGGCGAAGCGCAACCGCGCTGGAAACCGGTGGGTGCGCTGAAGCCGGTGGCGATGGCAAGCACGGGCGAGATGGAGATCACCCGTGCGATGACAGACAAGCCTGCAGGCATGCGCAGCGAAGCGTTGTTTTATCTTCAGGACGGTGATGTGGTGCCCGGCAGGCTGCGGGCCATTGATGCGAAACACGTGGATCTGGAATCTGACGTGGCCGAGGTGAAGCAACTGACCGCCGACAAGCTGCAGGCGATTCAATTCGGCGGCGCCACTTTGAACCTCGACGGTTTTGAAGATTCGGGCTGGCAGCGTGTGCGTGGGGGCACCGAGCAGGTGCAACGGATCGGCAAGGCGGAGATCGCGTTCAACAGCGGCGGCTCATGGGGGCACCCGTCCTTCATGCAGGTGAATGAAATCAATTTCACGCTGCTCAACAGCGGCTTCGCCGCCCTGCGGATGCGATTGTTCTGCGACGGCACCAATCCTGCCGCGCCGAGCACGAACCTGCTGTTTGGCCACATAGGCAGCGAGGTGTGCTTCGGCCTCGAAGCCAGCGATGAGCAGATGGACCGGCAGTTCCGCCTGCGCACCAACGGGCCCATGCCGGTCCGTATCGCCATCGCGGAGAACACGGTGGAGGTCTTTTTCAATGGCGTTTCCGCGCGCAAAATCGTCCTGACTCCGAAGATGCGCTCCGGCAGCGGCATCATCCTGGAGCCCTTCAGCCTGTGGGGGAATGGCGAGCGCCCTGTGAAGATCAGCAACTTCAGCGCGCGCATTGCTCCTGGGCGCGTGGCGGTGCCGCTGGTGGATGCACGGGCCAAGGAGCATGCGCTGACGGTGCCGCGCTTCCGCAAGGAAGATCCGCCGCGGCATGCGCTGCTGGCTGCAAACGGGGATCTGCTGCGGGGCGTGATCGAGGCGGCAACGGCGAAGCATTTCGCCATACGCTCCGGTTTGGAGACGATCCAGGTGCCGCGTGACCGCGTGAAGGCGGCGGTGTGGTTGATCAAACCGGCTGACGCGGTCAGCGCGGCTTTCGAGGCCCAGGACAAGGAAGGTGTGCCACCCGTCATCACCCACTGGCTGCTGCTGAACAATGGCGGACGCCTTGGTCTGAAGGTGGAGCGCTTTGCGGAGGATGCGGTGATCGGCACCAGCCCGCTGCTGGGCCACTGCCGTGTGCCGCTGCCGCAGGTGTACGTGATTCGCACCACCGCGCCGCGGGAGAACGTGGCGATGCTGGCCCTGCGGGATTGGAAACTGAAGTACGCCCCCGAACCCGTGCTTCCAGAATCGGGCGGGCAAAGCTCTCCGCTGCTCAACCAGGATGCGAAGCCTTTCAAACTGCCGCTGCTGGCGGGGGGCGACTTTGATCTGAGCAAGGAGAAGGGCAAAGTCATCGTGCTCGATTTCTGGGCCACGTGGTGCGGGCCATGCATCAAAGCGCTGCCGCAGCTGATGGATGAGATGGCGGCGTTCGATCCGAAACAGGTGCGCTTCGTCGGCGTCAATCAGGCGGAGGACAAAGAGACGGTGAAAACCTTTCTCGAAACGCGGGGGTGGAAATTTGAAGTCGCGCTGGATGCCAGTCAGCGAGTCGGCCAGAGCTTCGGTGTGGAAGGCATTCCCCACACCGTCGTCATCGGCAAGGACGGCAAGGTGGCGTATGTGAAGTCTGGGTATGAGCCCGGAGGTGCGAAGGAGGTCGCGGAGATGGTGAAGAAGCTGCTGGCGAAGTGAACCGATGATCGGGGCATTGTGTCTTCCCGCTCGACAAATCCTGCGGCAGCCGTCATGAGTCGCCCCATTGATGACGCGCTCAAACTCTTATCTCTCCTGGCGGATCTGGACCGTGTATGCGGTGCTGGCCGGAATTTCAATTCCTTGGTACTGGTCGGCGGAGGACACACGCATGCTGCTGGGGTTTCCCCTGTGGGCGGTGGTGTCGATCCTTGGTTCGCTGGCCGTCTCATGTTTCACGGCCTGGCTATTTGTGTGCCGGTGGCCGCAGGATGATGAAGGGGAGGGAGAGGCATGATGGCTGCTGCAGCGGAAACGAATGTCATTCCATTTGGTGCGGGAGCGCTGACGTTCATCGGGGTGTATTTGCTGTCGATGGTCTGGATCGGCTGGCTGGGAATGCGGGCGAGGAAGGAGAACTCCCTGCGGGATCATTTCATTGGAGGCTCGGGCGTGGGATTCATGGTGCTCCTGCTGACGTTGTTTGCGACGCAGTACAGCGGCAACACTATTCTGGGGTTCTCAGGCAAGGCGTACCGAATCGGTTTTGCATGGCTGACCTGCGTGCATTTCATGACGGCCATCGTGGTGACGTACCTGCTGTTTGCGCCGAGGCTGTTCAAGCTGGCGAAGCAGCATGCGTTCATCACGCCGACGGATTACCTGGCGCACCGATTCAATCATCGCGGCCTGAACCTCCTGGCGACGTTGATCATGGTGGCGTCGCTGATGAATTTTTACCTGGCGCAACTGACGGCGATGGGGCGTGCGGTGGAGGGGCTGACGACGCTGGACCCTGAGACGGCCTTTCTTTGGGGCGTGGTGGTGCTGGCGGGCATCATGCTGGTGTATGAAAACATGGGCGGCTTCCGCGCGGTGGCGTGGACGGACATGATTCAAGGCGGCGTACTGGCGCTGGGTTTTGCGGTGCTGCTGGTGCTGATTTTTAAAGAGTATGGCAGCATGGAAAACACGACGCGAATGCTGCTGCAAACGGCGCCTGAAAAAGTGCTGCCGCCGAAAGCGCCGGAGGTGCGCAGCTGGATCAGCTACATCCTTCTGCTGGGGGTGGGTGCGGCGCTATATCCGCAGGCGATCCAGCGGATCTATGCGGCGAAGTCGGCAAAGACGCTGCGCAAGAGCCTGGCGGTGATGGCTTTCATGCCGCTGTGCACGGCGCTGATCGCGGTGCTGGTGGGAGTGACGGCGGCGGCGCATCTGGCCGGGGAACTGCAAGGGGCGAGCTCGGATGCCGTGCTGGGAGTGATGCTGCGTCATATTCAGGAGCAGAGCGCCTTTGGCTATGCGCTGGTGGTTCTCATCTTTGCCGCGATCCTGGGCGCGATCATGTCCACGGCGGACTCCACGCTGCTGTCGATGTCGAGCATGGTGACGAAGGATCTGTACATGGGTTTTGTGCGCCCGGAGGCGAGCCAGGCATCCCTCACCAGCCTCGGCAAATGGATCTCGACGCTGTTTGTCGTTGTGCTCGCGGCGCTGGCGGTGTGGCTGAACAACTCGGGCACGAAACTGACCTTGGTGGAACTGCTTGAGATGAAGTTCGACATGCTGCTGCAGCTTGCGCCCGCCTTCATGATTGCGATTCACTGGCAGCGCATGCGCGCCGGCCCGGTGTTTGCAGGCATGCTTGCCGGACTGGTGTTTGCGCTGCTGTTTTTCTGGGTGCCGGCCAAAGGGGATGGATTTCTGACGCTGCTGAAGACCTCCGGCTTCCACCCCGGCGTCTATGGCCTGATCTTGAACATCGCAATCGGTGTGAGCGGTTCATGGATTGTGAATGCCAGGTCGAAGGCATAAAACAGGCGCGACCCCCATGAAAAGATCGCGCCTGCGTTGGTATTCAAACTGTCCGAGGCTTTCTCCGCTGCCGGTCGGATGATTGGCAAATCACCCGGGTGAGGCAGCGGAGAGGCTCCAAACGGTTTAGAAGTTGATGCGGATGCCTGCCTTGGCGTATTGCGTGCTCTGGTTGCCGAAGTGGCCTTCGTAGCCCACGTAGGTTGTGATTGCCTTGGACAGTTCATAGCCGGCATTGAACTGGATCACCGCCTGCGTGTTGCCCGTTTTGGCAAAGTTCACTCCGTAGCTTGCTGATGGCACCGAGGCCACGTTCACCGCCATCTGGTTCTTCGTGTTCTGGAAGTACTGCTGCACCGAGGCTGCGAGTTCCAGGTTCAAACCATGACCTGCGATGTCCGTGCTCCACAGGGCGGACAGGCCCGCCTCTCCCATGAACCGGTTGTTGTGATAACCGCCCACGTTGAGCGCATCAATCGCCCCGGTTTCAGTGAACCCGCCGACCTGCGAGTTCGAGTAGCTCAGTGACATGCGTGGTGCGATGGACACTCCGCCCACGCGCCAGCCTTTGTACTGCACCCCGAGGAAGCCCACGTAGCTTGCCACGTCCGTGGAGCCTGTGACCGTGCCGTTCACTGTCTGGCGGCGCAGGTCCATGTTCTGCTGGTTGAGCCCAAAGCTGCCGAAGAACGTGAAGCTCTTTGCCACCGTGTAGCGGCCAAACACCATGGCGCCCCAGCCGTCGGAGCTTGCACTGCCCAGTGAAGCGCGGATGCTGCCCTGGCTCATGCTGCCGGCGATGCCGAACACATAGTCTTCTGACGCCAGCAGGTTGACCCCGGCATAGTAGTCGTTGCGCGTGGCACGGGCGGAGTCCGCCGTGTTGAGGTTTGCATAGGTGTAGCCCATGAACACTGACATGGTCTCCGGCACCTGGCTGAGGCTGTCCTCATCAATCTGGCTGGGGATGTAGTTCATCGGTGACACACGGTCCTGGATGCTGCGAGCGAGCACCTGGTTGCCCATGAAGGCGTAGTCAGCCAGCGAGCCGTAGTAGTCCGGCGTGTATTTGGCGAGGTCCGCTGCGGAACCGCCGGTGGCATCCGTGATCTGCAGCGCGAGCAAGCCGGCCGTGGTGGAGGAGTCGATCTGATTCTGGCCGACGAAGGCCGCGTTGAAGATCGAGGCTGCGGCGGCACGCTGGTTGTCATTGCCACCCAGATCAGCAAAGGTGCTGGTGGGGCTGTTCAGACCGGTGGCGGTGAGCATGCCGGTGTTCACGTCAAACACGACAGCGGCATTGGTCACTGGAAGGCCAGGGCCGATGAGGCCATCGGCATCAAAGGTGACCGATGAGAAGGTGCCGATGAGGTGATTGATGGGCACTGCGCCGCCAGGACCAGAGATGAGCTGGAAGGTGTTTCCTTGGGCTGCGGTGAAGCCGCCGAAGCTGGCCACATTCAGGGCACTGCTGATCGTGAGCGTCGCTCCCGGTGCCAGCTGAATCTGGTCAAAGTCCGTGCCACCCACGCCACCCGTGCCCGCAAGCTCGGCTTTAAACGCGCCGCCAAAGACGGGGCTGAGGCCTGCGCCTGTGAGGTCCGTCGTACCCGGGGAGAAACCTGGAGCGATGGTGCCGAGAATGATGACGTTGCCGGTGCCGATGAACTTGATGTTACCGGCAATCGTGGAACCCACCGGAACAATGAAATCATTGCTGCCGATGTTGATGGTGCCACCCGCGCCATCTTTGCTGGTCAACGTGGTGAAGATAACCGTGCCACCGCCGCTGAGATCCAGCGTGCTGCCATTGGCAATGGTGATGGTGGCACTGTTCAAGGTGGTACCACTGCCGATGGTGAGGCCATTGTCGATCTCGGTGCTTTGAGTGGTGGTGGTGCCGCCGCCGCCAAGAGTGAGAGGCCCGCCGCCACCGCTGCTGCCGGTGGTGAGATTGGAACCCGGAGCGTCCAGACTGCCGAGGAAGGTGCTGCCGTCCGCCACATTGAGGGCGTAGCCATTGGTGTGCACGGTGCCGGTGCCCGTCAGGGACTGGAAGGTCTCCGCGCCATTGGTGAGGTTCAAGGTGCCATTGACCGCCACTGCGGCGGTGTGGGAAATGATGTCTTCCGCCCCCAGATTCAAGGTGCTGCCGATGCCGACCGTGATCACGCTGGCGCCCACGGTGCTGTTGAGGGTGACGGCGCCCGACGTGATGATGGTGCCGGTGCCAAGCTGGGCATTGAGGACGCTGCCATCATTCAGATTGTAGGTGGTGGCCGTCAGCGTACCGGTGCCATTGACGGTGCCGGTGTTGGTCAGAGAACCAATGGTGTCATTGGCAGCGCCGAGATTCAGGGTGCCATGGTTGGTCACGGCTGCCGTGGATGCGAGACCGCCGGTGGTGCTGTCCAGTGTTGCGCCGGCAGCCACATTGACGGTGGTGCTGGCGAGGCTTCCGGTGAGAACCACATCACCAGCGTTGATGTTCGTCGTGCCGGTGTAGGTGCTGGCGCCCTGGAGCACCACGGTGCCTGTGTGAGTGGCGTCGTTGATGTTAAGAGCACCGCCGCCTGTCGTGTCGATGAATCGTCCGCTCATGTAAACCGTAGAGCCGAGGGGGGTGCCGTCGGAGTTGGTGCCGGATGCAGCGGTGGAGGACGTCGCGAGGACTGTGCGGCTGCCGCCTTTAAGGTCGATTGCGTTTTGGAAATAGACATTGTCCGTGGCCTGGTCTGCGCCAAAAATCAGCGCGTCGCCGTTCTTCACAAAGCCGCCGAGGTTCCAGCTCATGGTCTGTCCGTTGCTCAGATTGACAGTGAGGTCTCCCGCCACTGCGGCGAAACCACCGCTCCCGGTCCATTGCACGCGGTTGCTGAGTGTTCCCACATAACGGTTGAAGAGTCCGTTGGACATCAGGACGGCATTCGAGCTCGTCGTGCCGTGGAAATTGATGTTGCTGTCCCAGTAGATGCCGCCGCCATCTTGTGCCTGCAGAGTGCCGCCCTCAAGAATGGTCTGTCCGGAATAGACGTTGTTGCCGTTGAACACGACAAGCCCGCTCTGAATGTGCACGTCCGCTCCGGAACCGGAGGGGAGGTAGTTGAATCCACCCGAGGGAATGATCGATGCCGCGCTGTCATCCGCAATTCCGGTGTTGTAGGCGTTGCCATTGAAGGTGATCGTGTGTCCTGCACCTGGATCGAGAAGAAGCGTGGCGCCCGTCATCAGGAAAATGTCTGTGCCCACGCCGATGCCGCTGGCACCGGCCACACTGTTGGTGCTGGCATTCCCGGTCTGCCCCTGGCCCCCGCGCACCCCATTGCCATCAAACAATGCATCGCCGGTGATGTGCAGGGTCGCACCTGAGCGCACGAAAATGGCGCCGCCGTAGCCGTTGCCACCGGCACCGCCGCCTGCCAGCGTACTGTAGCCCACACCGGTCGCGCCGGCACCGCCACCAAATCCGCCATTACCGCCAGCACCGCCGCTGCCGTCGAGACCATCAGGACGGCTGCCCGTCAGGCCATCCCAGCCCGAAAAGCCCGTCACAGGGTCAGTCGTGGTCGCAACTCCTGGATGGTAGGTGCCATTGACCATTCGATCCGTGTAGTAGGACGCGGTCGCATCGTAATTGGGCGCGAGAACATCGGTTCTTTGCACTGGGTTGCCATTGTCGTCCTGGCCGGGAAAACGTTCCACCTGATCGTAGTAACCCGGAGTGTACTGAACATCTCCTGCCACTGCCGTGACCGGGAGAAGGGCTGTGACCAAGCTCCAGCTGGCGCCCGCGCCACCCGTGCCGCCTGCGCCGCCCGCGCCGCCACCTGCTCCGAATCCACCCATGCCACCAGAGCCGCCCGAACCGGCGTCCCCGCCTGCCGCACCACCAATGCCGGCCAAAATGGAAGGAAACCCGGGCTGGCCACCATCGCCCCCATTGCCGCCGGCACCGCCGACAGCTCCGCCGTAGCCGAAGCCGCTGTTGCCACCCTGCCCGCCGGAGCCGCCACCACCGCCGACGCCCACCTGACCGAGTGCCAGCGCCGTGTCAGCCGCCACCACATCTGCCAAAGCAGCTGCGAAGTTGACGATCTTGATCGCCAGATCGCCCACTTTCCCGGCGGCCACATTTTCCGTCAGGGGGTTGGATGCATCCGCGGAAACTTCTGCGGCCGCTGTTCCCACTTCGATGCCGGAAGTGATCGCTGCTGCATAGAGGAGCGGAAAGCTGCTGCCCCCGGAGGTGCCGCTGCTGCCGCTGCCGCCGGCACCACCAAAGCCGGAGGAGCTGTTCGCCCCGTTGCCGCCTTTTGTACCACTGGCGCCGTTGATGTCCGCCAGCATGTCATAGGGCGGTGTGTAGCCGCCGCTGCCGGAGGCTGCCGTGCTGCCGCTGTTGAACAGATTATTGAGCGAGCCACCCGTCACGCCAACACCACCGTTGCCGCCCTGCACGTTGTTTGAGATGAAATTGACGTTGTTCAGCGTCACCACACTGCCGCTGTTAATGAACAGCGCACCACCCAAAGCCGCACCGCCGCCGCTGCCGTCACCCCCATGCACCGAGAAATTTTGGAGTGTCAGATTGCTCAGGTTTAAATTCCCGGATTGAAGGAAAAAACCGCCGGCGCTGCTGCCATCAATGATCGTCCCGCCGGGACCGCCATCCAATGTGTAGGTCGTGGCGCCGCCGCCGTTGAGGATGCCGCCAGTGGTGGCGTCCACCGCGTAGGCGGGCTTGAGTGCCAATGTCAGCGACATGATCGCCGCGAGTGCCGCTCGGGGCACTTTTCGGTATAGGGAGTGTTGTGTTTTCATGGGTATGCACGGGTTCGTGCAACCGGCATCCACAACTTCCCGTCGGGCGTGTTACCTCATGAGTGAAAAATAATTTCACTGCCCGGCCGTTTTTTTCGCAGTCAGCGCCTGCTCCGCCTGAGCGAGCCGCTTCTTCGCTTTCGGCAATGCAATGGCGGTGAACTGGGGACGGCGCTGACCGCGCTCTTCGAAAACTTGGATGGCCTGCCTGAGAAGTGGCAGGGCTTCAGCAGGCCGCTCCTGGGCGAGCAGGACGTCCGCGAGGTTGGACAGGTCCGCAAAACGCTGGAGGTCGTCAGGCTTGTGCTGTTCCATCAGGGCGAGCAACTCCCGCAGCAACTCCTCCGTACGGACATGCTGGCGGCGCAAAAACTGTGCGCGGGCCAGTTCGCGCAACACACCGTCCGCCTCTGCTGGCAGATCGCCCTGGGGAGAACGAATGCGTTTGAGCCACTGCCCGCCCAAAGTGACTGCATCCAGATAGAGGTTCTGCTCAATCTGTATGAACATGCAGCTCTCCACCCGGTAGAGCGAAAAGGGATGGCCGGGGCCGAGGCTCAAATCACACACTTGTACCGCTTCACGCACCAGGGCGAGGCGCGCTTTTTTGTCGCCTTTGCGACCGAGCAGGGAGGAAAGCTCGGCGAGACAGGCCTTGGCATAAATGTTGTCCGGATGGACCGCGCGCCAGAAAATATCCAGCGCCTGACGGTGCCTGGTGACGGCCTCATCAAGCATCCCGATCTTCTGGTGGTAGGAAGCCAGCCGCTCGAGAGTGCGCGCTGTCAGGAGGTCTCTGTCTCCCAGCTCCTCCAGTGTTTTGCGTGCGTACTCACCTCCGAGGGCAAGCGCCTGCTGCCGCTGTCCGGCCAGAAAAACCGCGGTCATGTGTTCCATCCGGCACAAGGCCTGATGCCTCAGATTGTAGGAGGGGCTGCCTTCAACCTGGCTGCACACATCGGCCAGCAGCGCCTCCGCCTCCCGTCCTTCGCCGCGGATGTTGTGGTTCTTTCCCAGTGTGAGTGCGGTGAACAAGGTCAGCCGATGTGCAGGACCCAGATGCTCCCGTTCCCAGTCCAGCACACGGCGCAGCTCCGCCATGCATTCATCCGATGAGTTCTCCATCACAGCGCGCTGTCCGGCCACACAGAAGCGCATGTCCCAGACTCTCAGATCATCGGCTGCGAGCACGGATTCCAGCAGTGCCAGTGCTTGACGGTAATTTTCCAGACACTGCTCGTTTGGAAACATGGCTGCTGTTTCCGCCAGCATTTGCGCTTTTCGCACAGGATCACCCCGAAACTCCATGATGCGTTTGAGCATCTGAGATTTCATCAGCTCGGGGTCGATGTTGCTGCCGGTATGTCGTTCATCCAGATCGCGAACGGTGTCGAGGATGATCTGCGAAACGGTCTGCCCCTCCTGCTTTTCTTTGAGCGCCACACGTTCCGCCGCCCTCGCCTTCACCGCCTGATACACTGACACCGCCGTGCCAACGACCAGCGACAGCGCAATGCCGACGATGCCCAGCGTCGCCGCCTTGTTGCGCTGCGCCAGCTTCCACAGTCGTTCGCGCGAGCCCACCGGTCTCGATTGAATCGGCTCCCCGTTCAGGAACCGGTCGAGTTCATCGGCCAGAAAGCCTGCGCTGGGCAGCCGCCGTGCGGGCTGCTTTTCCAGGCAGCGCAGGATCAGCGTGGCCAGGTCTGGTTGTACTCGTTGCAGGGACGCCGCCGACACATTCTCAGGACTTCCTTTTCCCTCCTTCGCATCCTTTCTCACGGTCAGCTTCCCCGAGGAGCTGATCTCAGGCTCTTCCTGCGTGATACGCCTCATCACCTCCACCGCACTGCCTCCTGTGAATGGCAGCTTGTCCGTCAGCATCTGGAACAACATCACGCCCAGTGCCCACACATCACTCGCCATGGTCACTTCCTTGGCCTTTCCTGCCGCCTGCTCCGGGCTCATGTAGTGCGGGGTGCCCACATACGCATGGCTCCGGGTGAGCTGAAACTCAGTGTCCAACAGCTTCGCCAGTCCAAAGTCTGAGAGCATGGGCTTCCCGCTCACATCCAGCAGGATGTTGGCAGGTTTCAGGTCCCGGTGCAGCACGCCATGCTCATGCGCATACTGTACTGCGCGCGCGATCCGGCTCATGAACGTGGCCGCCTTTCGGTCCGGCATGACTCCGCGTTTTTTTAAACGATCCGCCAGCGAGCCACCTTCCGCCAGGCGCATGGTGAAGTAGGGCATGCCGTCCTCCTCGCCGCTTTCATAGATCGGCACGATGTCCGGGTGGTCCAGCTGTGCGATGGCCTGCGTTTCCGCGCGGAATCTGGCCGCTTCCTCGCGTGTGGCGAACTGGGCGTTGCGCACCACTTTGAGCGCCACGACCCGCTTCAGCTTCACATCCTCCGCCTCATAAACGATCCCCATCCCGCCGCTGGCGATCTCACGCACGAGCCGGTAACCGGCGAACTCGCAGGGGAGCGTCAGAAACCGCGCGGGAGGCCCAGAGCTCCTGTCTTTTTGGTCGGTCAAATGATCCGCCTCCATGCCTTCCCGCAGGAGGCAGACGAGGCAGAGGCCATCGCGCTCCAGCTTGCCGGAGCAGACCGGGCATTTTAATGAATCAGTGACGGGAGGACTCATGTTTCAGTCGTCACTGCCCGGATTCTTTTTCTGCCGGAGGACCGGCCCGCATCTGCTGCAATTGCTGCCTTGCCTGGAGCAGCATGCGGGCTGTTGATTTCGTCTCTTCATCCGGTCTCTGCTCGCAGGCGGCGATGATCGGCTGCAAGACCATCCTGGCTTCCTCCGGCCGTCCGCTTTTCTTCAATTCATCTGCCAGCGGCAGGAACCGGGCAAACGATGCGAGTTCCACGGTCGTTTGATTCAGCAGAGAGGGAAGCTGCAGCAGAAGGGCGCCGACGTCTTCCCCACGTCCCAGCTTCAGAAGTGCGAGCGACTGCTGGACCAGCAGCCCTGCCGCGCCAGGTGGCAACCCTCCGTCAATCAACCGCACTCGTTCCAGCCATGCGCTGCCAAGCTCACGCGCCTCCTCCTGCAGGTCCATCCCACGCAGTGTGGCGATCAATGACTCGACCCTGAGGAGCGTGTAAGCATGGGACGGCCCGAGCTGCTGGTCACACACCTTCAGCTCGGTGCGCAGCAAGGCCAGATTGCCGGCGAGATCTCCGGACTTCACCAGCGTCTGGCTCAAGGCCTTGAGAGTGGCCTTTGCTTTCACATAATCGGGTCCCACCGTATGCCAGTAGATGTCCATCGCCTGGCGTCCGCACTGCACAGCCTCCGCCAGCAGTCCGGCCTCACGGCAGTGCTTGGCCAGGCGGCCATACGCACGAGCGGTGACGGAATGCCTCACGCCATACTTTTCCATGGCATAGGCGCAGGTTTCACGGCCAAGCGTCAGGGCTTCCTCTTTTCTTCCCAGCTCGAAAACCGCCGTCATCAATTCAATGCGGTTTACGATGATGTCGAATTTGTCCGACCTTTTTTCGTAGTGGGCGAGGCAGGACCGCAGCAGTGTCTCAGCCTCGCGCAGGGCCTGCGTGCCTTTCACTTCCTGCACCAGCTCTTCCGCCAGAGCGTACCTGGTTTTGTAAATCTGAGCATCCTCCGGTGACAGATGCGCCTCCTGCCAGTTCATGATCCTGCGCAGATCATCACGTATTTGGGCGCCCTTCGTGCCCGCTGCATTCGAAAGGTGCATCTCTTTCAAGACCACACGGTAGCGCATGCTCCATAGCAGCGGATCATTCACGTCCATCTGAGGCTCCACCTCCGCCAGTACTTCACGATACAGCTTCAGGTCCGCTTCTTTGTTCAGCAGTGTGGACAGTTCCTCCAGCATGGATGCCTTGCGTCTTGGGTCGCCTTGAAATTCACTCACCCGCCGCAGCAGTTCCTTCAACATTTGCTGGGGCTCTACTTCATGACCCACCAAATACTCATCCATGCCATGCATTGTCTCCAGGATGATGGACGCGATCTCGTCCGACTCCTGTTTTTGCTTGAGAGCCACACGTTCCGCCGCCCGCGCTTTCACCGCCTGATAGACTGACACCGCCGTGCCCACGATCAGCGACAGCGCGATTCCCAGCACCGCCAGAGTGACTGCTTTGTTGCGCTGCGCCAGCTTCCACAGCCGTTCGCGCGAGCCCACTGCTCGCGATTGAATCGGCTCACCGTTCAGAAACCTGTCCAGTTCATCCGCCAGGAAGCCTGCGCTGGGCAGTCGCCGTGCGGGCTGTTTTTCCAGGCAGCGCAGGATCAGCGTGGCCAGGTCTGGCTGCACTCGTTGCAGGGACGCCGCCGACACATTCTCAGGACTTCCTTTTCCCTCCTTCGCATCCTTTCTCACGGTCAGCTTCCCCGAGGAGCTGATTTCAGGCTCTTCCTGCGTGATCCGCCTCATCACCTCCACCGCGCTGCCACCTGTGAAGGGCAGCTTGTCGGTCAGCATCTGGAACAGCATCACCCCCAGCGCCCACACATCACTCGCCATGGTCACTTCCCTGGCCTTCCCTGCCGCCTGCTCCGGACTCATGTAGTGCGGGGTGCCCACATACGCGTGGCTCCGAGTCAGCTGAAACTCGGCATCCAGCAGCTTCGCCAATCCAAAGTCTGAGAGCATGGGCTTCCCGCTCACATCCAGCAGGATGTTGGCCGGCTTCAGGTCCCGGTGCAGCACGCCGTGCTCATGGGCGTAGTGCACGGCCCGCGCGATCCGGCTCATGAAGGTGGCGGCCTCACGATCCGGCATGATCCCACGCTTCTTCAAACGGTCCGCCAGCGAGCCGCCCTCCGCCAGACGCATGGTGAAGTAGGGCATGCCGTCCTCCTCGCCGCTTTCATAGATCGGCACGATGTCCGGGTGATCCAACTGTGCGATGGCCTGCGTTTCCGCGCGGAATCGGGCCGCCTCCTCGCGTGTCGCGAAGTGGGCGTTGCGCACCACTTTGAGCGCAACCACGCGCTTCAGCTTCATATCCTCCGCCTCGTACACGATCCCCATGCCGCCGCTGGCGATCTCACGCACCAGACGGTAGCCGGCGAACTCGCAGGGCAGTGACAGAAATCGTGCAGGCGGTGCGGGCTTTGAGCCCTTCAGCCCGGTCACGTTCTCCGCCTCAAGGCCTTCCTGAAGGAGGCAGACCAGGCACACGCCGTCTCCCTCCAGCCTGCCGGAGCAGACCGGGCAGCAGTTTGGCTCGGAGGTGGTGGAGCTCATGCGTGGGGTGGATACGCGGTTCAGGCAGGATTCATGCCGCCATGGACAGCAGGCTCACCAGATAGCGAAGCTCATGGTCCACCTCTTCGTCCTTCGAAACGATGCTTCGCACCTCCGTGCGCAGCAGAATGCCAAAACGCCGGCGCAGATCGGTGGCGGCCTTGCGCACCGCGCCGTGCGTCATGCCATGGCGGCGGGCCATCTCCTCCCAGTCCGGGCCGGCGGTGCCACTGGCAAAGGTGCGCTGGCGGAGTTCGAGCAAAAACTCACTGCGCTCGCGCTGAGCGAGCTCATCCTCCAGGCGCTTCATGGCATGATCCACCAAGGCACGCGCCCAACCCTGATCAAAGGCCTTGTCAGGAGACTGACCCGCGATCAACGCCGGTTCGTCGATCTTCGAATCCATTTCGTTCAGCGGCATCATGACCGCGCCGCCGCCACGCTTCGCCGCATGATCGCGGTGGTGCTGATTGTGGAGCCAGTTGGTGAAACATCTCAGCAAAAAGCTGCGAAACCGTACTTCGCCACGCTGCACATTCTTCAGCATGTCGGACGAAAGCAAATGCTCGAAGAAGCCCTGCACCTCATCCGAAGCCGCCTCATGAGTCGAGCCGCGCTGTCGCGCAAAAACATACAGGGGACGCCAGTAGGCCCGCGCTAGCCGCTCCAGTCCGGTCAGCACTTCCTCCTCCTGCCTGGCGGCCTGGATCATGGACCACATGGTGACGGGAAACAGCCCGCTGTTCCCGGCCGGAAGACCGGCTGAGTTTGCAAAATGTGCGGCTGACTTGTGGGGCTCCATTGTCCTTAAGAAAGCTGTGGAAAAACAGCGGACATTAAATGTACCGAAAAAATTAACAACGCCAGTTCATGAAGAAAGGATTGTAATGTAAAAAGAACGCAAACCTCATGCCACATCTTCCGGACCTGACCCGCATCGACCAGCAGTACATCTGGCACCCTTTCACACCCATGCGCCAGTGGTGCGCGCCCGACCACAGCCCGCTGATGCTGGTGGCAGGGCATGGCTGCACCCTGCGCGACCAGTTCGGCAACGAGTATCTCGACGGCAATGCCTCCATCTGGACGAACGCCCATGGACACACGCATCCGGTCATCAATGCCGCGATCATCGAGCAACTGGGCAAAGTGGCTCACACTTCCTTTCTCGGTTTCACCCATGAACCGGCGATCCGGCTGGCCAAGGAGCTCGTGGAGCTGGTCCCCGGTGGCAAAATCACACGCGCTTTTTTTACCGACAACGGCTCAACGGCCATCGAATCTGCCGTGCGCATGGCCTTGCAGTACTGGAAACAAAACGGCAGTCCGGGGCGCGACACCCTTATCGCCTTTGACCGCGCCTACCATGGCGACACCCTCGGGGCCGCGAGCCTGGGGGGCATTCCGCTATTTAAGGGCAGCGGCAATGACTACGGCTACCGCGTGCTCACCGTCCCGTCACTTGAGGTGCTTGAGTCCCTGCCCGCTGACGAACAGAGCCGAATCGCCGCCGTGGTGATCGAACCACTCATCCAGGGGGCTGCTGGCATGCGCCTCTGGCCGCAGGGCATGCTCAAAAAGCTGGATGCCTGGTGCTCCAAGCAGGACGCGTTTTTGATCCTCGACGAAGTCATGACAGGCTTTGGCCGCACCGGAAAAATGTTTGCCTGCGAGCATGAAGGAGTCGTGCCCGATTTTCTCTGTCTCGCCAAAGGTCTCACCGGAGGCTATCTGCCGCTGGCAGTGACCTTGACGACGGAGCGTGTCTTCGAGGGCTTTCTGGGTGAGCCGCAGGAAGGGCGCACTTTTTTCTACGGTCACAGCTATGCGGGCAGCCAGCTGGGATGCGCTGCAGCACTGGCCAGCCTGCGGGTGTTTCGTGACGAGCATGTGCTGGAGCAGCTTCCGGCCAAAATCGCCTGTTGGGGTGAATTGATGGCGGATCTGCCTGGCTACCGCCAGTGCGGCATGATCGCGGCGATGACGATTGATTCACCCGATCTGAGCCAGGGCTCGAAAGTCTGCGTCGCCGCGCGCAAACACGGGCTGCTCACGCGTCCCATTGGCAACACCCTGGTGCTGATGCCGCCGCTTTGCGTCACTCTGGAAGAAATCGGGCGGATGGTGGCGGCGCTGAGGGCCGCCCTGGCCGAGGTCACGCCACAGGGGTGCCAAACAGCTTGAAGAGCATGTAACTCAGCGCCCCCGTGACTGGAATCGTGAGCACCCAGGCCCAGACGATGCGCGTCACGACGTTCCACTTGATGGCATTGAGCCTCTTCGCCGTGCCGACGCCCATGATGCTCGTGGTGATGGCGTGGGTGGTGGAAACCGGCATGCCGAAATGCGCTGCGGTGAGCAGCACGGTGGCGGCCGTCGTCTCAGCCGCAAAACCATGCACGGGCTGGAGTTTGACCAGTTTGTGGCCAAGGGTCTTGATGATGCGCCAGCCGCCGGCAGCGGTGCCGGCGGCCATGGTCAGGGCACAGGCCACCTTGATCCAGACGGGAATCTGGTCGCTCTTCTCCCCCAGTGACTCGATGCGCAGAAAGCCGAGCCAGTCTGGAATCTGGGCGAGATCCCCGGACTTTGTCCCAGCCAGCAGGGCAAGGGCAATGATGCCCATCGTTTTCTGCGCATCATTGGAGCCATGGCTGAAACCCATGAAGCCCGCGCTGAAGATCTGAAGCTTGCCGAACACGCTGCTTACCACGTGAGGTTTGAGAACGCCAAACAGGTAGTTCAACGTCGAGATCAGCAAATAAAGAAACGACATCACGAGGAACCCGAGCAAGAGCCCGGCGATCGGTGAGCTGATCATGGGCACGACGACTTTGTAGAGCAGTCCTCCGCCTTCGAACCAAGGCTTCCCGGCCGCCGGGGCCTTGGACCAGATGAGCACGGACCAGTTGCCGCTGGCCGTGGCCAGGGTGGCCCCGGTAAGGCCGCCGACCAGGGCATGGCTGGAGCTCGACGGCATGCCGAACCACCAGGTGATCAGATTCCAGACAATGCCGCCCAGCAGCGCGCAAATGATGGTCTGCGTGGTGACGAAGGCCGAATCCACCAGCCCTGAGGAGATGGTCTTTGCCACGGCGGTTCCAAACAACGCGCCCACCAGATTTGTCAAAGCGGCCAGGATGATCGCCATGCGCGGCGTGAGCACCTTCGTGGACACCACGGTCGCGATGGAATTGGCGGTGTCGTGAAAGCCGTTGATATACTCAAAGATCAACGCCACCACCACCACGGTAAGAACGAGTGTCATGCGCGGGGGCGGTCAGGAGTTCTTCAGAACAATGTTGGCGACGACGTTGCCCGCGTCGCGGCAGCGATCCACCACCTTTTCCATGAGGTCGTAGAGATCCTTCAGAATGATCACCATCACCGCGTCTTTCTCAGTCGTGTAAAGCGCGCGCAGGCATTCGATCATGAGCTTGTCGGCCTCTCCTTCGACCTGCTGAATCTTGTCGTTCAAATCTTTCACCCGTTCGAGGTGAAGCTTTTTGCGCAGCTCCACCACCATCGTGAGGATGATCTCAGCGGCTGCGTCCATGAGTTTGACCTGACGGGCAAAATCCTTGCCTGCCAGCCGCTCACTGCAGATCAGCAGGCGCTCGGCGATTTTTTCGACGGTCTTGGGGATCTTGTACAGTGCGTTGGCCAGAGCCTCAATGTCCTCACGCTCCAGTTCCGTGACGAAGGTTTTGCAAAGCGCCTCGTCGATCTGCTGGGTGATCTTTTTGTCCTCGCGGCGAGCCGCAGTGAAGGCATCGAGATTCTGGGGAGCGGCGGGATCTGAAAGCAGCTTGTGGAGGGACTGGACGCTCTGACGGGCGTGGCTGGCGCTGGATTCGAGCAGATCGTAAAACACATCTGATTTGCCGAAGATCTTTTGGAATGAAATCATGGGGAGAACCCGTCAGTGGACGGGGCCGCCATTAAGAGCGAGCAGCAAGGGGGCTGTCAAGGCGACCAGACCAAGTCAATGTGACGAAACCGTCACAAAACAGCCGGGCAAGCTGACAGCAAAAAACCCATCTGCGGCAGGCCGCGGATGGGTTTTGTGTGCAAATTTGCAGTTTGGGAGCGGGGACTAGCTGCTGGATACAGCATCGGCACCACGCTCGCCGGTACGAATGCGAATGGCATCAAGCACGGCGCTGACGAAGACCTTGCCGTCGCCGATTTTGCCGGTGTTGGCCGCCTTGACGATGGCATCAACCACTGCGTCGGCACGGCTGTCGTCAACGACGACCTCAATCTTTACCTTTGGGAGGAAATCGACGGTGTATTCACTGCCACGGTAGATCTCGGTATGGCCTTTCTGGCGGCCAAAACCCTTGACCTCCACAACAGTCATACCTTCGACTCCGACTTCGGAAAGGGCTTCTTTGACATCCTCCAGTTTAAACGGCTTGATGATCGCTTCGACTTTTTTCATGGTTAACGGCAATTAGTAGTGTGGTTCACGAATTGCAACGATCAGAACCGTCGGAAGATGTTTTTTCCTGGCCCAATCTTTTGCAAAAATAAAGTTTAGCCGGAAGCGTGCCAACTTGGCGGCTCATTTCCCGCTTGGACTAAAAACCATCGGGGCTTAGAGGAGAGCCGTATTGCAAACCCACGGGCTTTCGCTTACCTCGGGACCATGCTCCGCCCCGCCGCGCTCCTGCTCCCCCCCCTTCTATGCCTTGCTCTCTCTTGTGCCGCTGAGGACTCCCCGGTGGAGCTGAAGCTGCACTGGGAGCCCGGGGTGACCTACATCCAGGAATCAGACACTGACACGACGAATTTTCTGACCGCGCTCGGCAAAACCACCGACCAGAAGATGCGTCTGCATCAGACCACCTCCATCACGGTGAGCGAGACACCCGGCGGCCGGACTGAGGCCAGGGTGCTGATCACCGCCCTCCTGGCTGACATGTCCTTTGAGGGCAAAAGCTATGTCTTTGATTCGCGGAATCCGGGTTCCTCCAGCCCCCAGTTGCAGCAGAGCCTCGGCGGTACGGCGGGCAAGGGCTTCACCCTGGTCTACGATGACAAGGACAATTTCATTGATGCCAAGGACCTCGGTTCCATGGTCACGGGCGATATCGAACCGGACCTGAAATCCATCGCCACCGCCCGTCAGCTGGCCACCCTTTACCGCCGGTCATTGGAAATGGGCCTGCCCAAAATCCCCGTCAGCCCGGGTGACAAGTGGATCTCCGATGAGATCGTCCCCTTCCCCCAGGCCGGCACGGTGCAAGTGAAGCTGAACGCCAAATTTGACGGCATCGTGGACCGCGAAGGACATCGGCAAGCCCAGATCGCCTTCGAGGGCACCATGAAATCCAAGCCTGACAAGGATAGCACGGGCCGCGAACTGGACACCGAGCGCCCCGTGACTTTCGGCGACAATTCCAAGGTCAACGGTCATGTCTTCTTTGACCTGGAACGCAAAACCATCTCCATGGCGGTGTTTTCCGCCGCGATTCAGCTCAAAGTGGAGGGCAAGCCGATGCCCGTGCACCAGCAGGTCACGACCCGGCTGGTCTCGATGAAGCCGACAGCGGCAGCGGACGAAGCGGTCAAACCGTGATCATTTCCCCGGTGTGGCTCGCGTCCTAGTCCGGCAGTCATCCATCAGCCGGGGTCATGCCTTTGACATGCCGAGAAACGCCATCCAATAAGCCTCGTGACTTCTTGTTTTCCCGGCTGGCTCGTCGTGGCCATGATGCTGTGCGCCACCGCATTTGTGACGGTGACGGCGGCTGATGATACGACGAAATTCAAGCCTATCGCCACCCGCTGTGTGTCAGCCAACACGGTGGCGACCTGAAACCTGCGTGGTTACTTCATCCCGGCAGGATTGCCGCCGGTTTCGGCAGGGAGGGACTTGTCGTTGAGCCAGACGTATTCCTTCCAGGCGCCTTCGTAGAGGCGGACATCGGGATAACCGGCGACGTGCTTGAGGTAAAAGAGGAGGAGGCTGCCTTCGCGTGAGGTGCCGCAGTAGCAGATGATGTTTTTATCCGGGGTGATGCCGGCTTTTTCGAGTGCGGCCTTGGTTTCGGTGAAGGGCTTGAACTTGTGGGTGTTGTCCTTCTCCATCAGGCGTGCCCAGTGGAAGCTGATCGCGCCGGGGATGTGGCCCTTGCGCAGCCAGACATCGTCTTCGCCACGAAACTCATTCAAGGGACGGGCGTCGATGAGCAGGTTGCCGGGCTTGCCGACATGGGCCTGCACATCGGTGATGTTGGCGGCGACGGTGGGATTGCCCTTCTTGGGGAGGTTGCCGGTGGGATTGCCAAAGTACTCCTGGGTGGGAGCGAAGCCCTGCTTATTCCATTCGGCGAGACCCCCGTCGACGATCTTGATGTTTTGCACGCCGAATTTTTCCAGCACGTGCACGACCATGGTGGAGCTGAGGATTTCATCATTTGGAAGGACATCGCCAGTGGCGTAGATGAGATGGAGACGGTCTTTGTCCACGCCAGCGCGGAGGAGCAGCGCCTTGGTGAGGTCGTCGGGAAGATACTGCACGGGCACGGCGTGGTCGGTGCCGCGAAGGGTGTCAAATTCCATGTGCTGTGCTGTGGGCAGATGGCCGCGAAAGTAGTCTTTGTAGCCGCCACGGGTGTCGAGCACGATGGGGCGCTTAGAGGCGTCCGGGTTTTCGATCAGTGCCTTGGCCTCGGCGCAGGAGATGAGGCCGATCTCGGCGTGGGCGGCGCTGCCGAGCAGGGCGAGGGTGAGAAGTGTGAGGATGGATTTCATGGTTGAGTTGGGATTAAAAGGTGAAGACGTAGTTGATCTTGGCGATCCAGCTCGTGCGGTCGCGATCCGGGAAATTCATCCAGGATTCGAGCACGATGTGCTTGCTGAGGAGATACTTGGCCCCCAGTGCGGCGATGTGGCCGTGCTGGTTGCGCGACTGCACGAGATCGGCGTTGAGATTGAAGTTGCGGTCAAAGAGCTTCCAGGTGCGGTCCACGCCGAAGAGGTAGCTGTTGCCATGGGTCTGCAGGCCATAGCCCGCATGCACGCGCACGGCTTGGAAGTCATGGTACAGCATGGCGTAGGTGAAGGGATCGCCTGCGCGACGGGTGTCGGTGAGGGCGACACCTGCGACACCCACAGCGAGCATGCCGTCCTGCCAGGGCTGGATGCGTGCCTTAGTTTGGAAGAGGAGCGGGCCCGAGTAGCCAGTGCCCAGCACGCTGTCGAGACCCCATTCCAGATGGAGTGGCTTGAAGTCCCAGCCGGTCTTGAAGCCGACCCAGTTGGAGGTCTTGCCCGGGCCGCTGGTGGCGAACTGGTTGGACCCGCCGAAGCTGCTGAAAAACTGCACGGCCACGGTGCGTTGGTCGATGGTTTCAGCCGTGGGGATGTTGTTGAGACCGGTCGGGGTGCCGAAGGCCGATGAGGCGGCTGCGACAGCGGCGAGCGTGAGGAGGCGGGCTTTGTTGATCATGGGAAAATGGAGCGACCGAGAAGGAAAAACAGAGCCGCGACCAGCGCCGAGAGCGGCAGAGTGATGACCCATGCCGCGAGCACGGGAATGACGGTGCGCCACTTTGCCTGCCGGGTGGTGATGCCGATGCCGAGCAGCGCACCCACGGACACATGCGTCGTCGAAACCGGCAGACCGCTCACATTGGCCGTCGTGACCAGCAGCGCCGTGGCGAAATTTGCCGCGAAGCCCTGGCCTGGATTCATGTCGGTGATTTTGTGCGCCAGGGTTTCAGCCACCTGCTTCGCGCTGATCAGCCCGCCTGCCGCCATCGCCACGGTGATCAGGATCATGCCGTAAAATTCACCCAGCCAGCCCACACTCAGCAGCAGCGCCGCCATCTTGGGCGTGTCATTCAATCCGCGCGCAAAACACACCGCGCCCGCGCTCAGAAAGTGCAGCGCATCAAGCGTACGCGTGCGGTGATCCGGCGCGAGGCGCAGGGTTTTCAAAATCGCGTACAGCACCACGCCAGCGGCCACCGCAAGGACGGGGCTCAGCAGCAGAGGCTTGATAAAGCTATCCCACAGCTTCGCGATGTTCACGTCACCGGCAGTCCAGCCCGCCCCGAGCAGGGCGCCCGTGAGGATGTGCGTCGTTGAAACTGGAAAGCCGAACCGAGTCGCCAGCAGGCCCGTGACTCCCGCCGCCGCGGCCACCGACAGCAAAAATGACGGCTGGGCAATCAGCGCCTCCGGCACCAGCCCTTTCCCGGAAAAGGTTTTCAGCAGGCTCGCGGCCAGAAACATCGCCGCCACGCAGCCCGCCGCGGTCGTGACTGCCGCCCAGTTCACCGCCGTGCGGTAACTTGTCGTACCGCTGCCGAACAACGAGGCCACGCCTTTGAAATTGGCGTTTGCCCCGTTGGCATAAGCCACGACGGCGACGGCAAGGGTGAGGAGAAAAAGCATGGGGCGGCGAATTGAGTCTATTTGCGCATATTCGCAAATACAAACTTCGCTCCATCCATTTCAGAGGATGATGCTCCAGCAAATCAGCCGCCTGCCAGCAGCTTGCGCGCCTGCGCCTGGCAGAAGTGAAACGCCAGTCCCAGACCCGCGCCGAGGCCAATGCCATAAAAGACACCCCAGCTCAGCTTCGCGGCCAGGGCATGCTCCTTGATGAGAGCCGCCTCCGAGAAACCGCCCACGAAGTAGCCAACCGTGTTCAGCACAAACAGCGCCAGGAAGACTTTGACGATGATACGCAATGCATCAAAAGCGGCAACAAGCATGCAGGCCATCACCATGGTACCGAAGAACAAACCTGCGAGGCTGCCAGGGTGGCCGCGCAACGCCATCCAGCCAGCGATCCACGCCGCGGAATACGCGGTGAAGGCAAGGCCAAAGAGCTTGTAGAAACGGGACACCGAACCCGGCCCGATGATGAGCCGGTGCAACAATGGAGAAGTCAGGGCGAGGAACACCAGCGCACAGACCCCATACATGCCCGACTCCCCCACCAGCGGGCGAAGCTGCTGACCGAACACGGCCCAGGGCACAAAGCCTGCCACGCTGACGAGGGTAAACCCGATCACGCCGCGCGTGAGCGAAGCCCCGAGTGAAGGCACGGGAGAACCGGCGGTACGAGCGCGAGCAGCAATGCTTTTGGGATCAAGTTGGAACCAGCTCATGGGATGTGGGAAGGTGAAAAGTGGGCGGCTGACAAGAGCCACCTACGCCAGAACGCACCCGCCTGCATGTTTCGTTCGCCGGAATGTACCCGGCATCTCGATGCGTTCTTTGCTTTACCACTCCTATGACTCACACCCGCTTTGCCTGCCTTTACCTTGCCCTGGTGCTGTCCGCCGCCGCCGCAGACGCGCCCGAGCCTGTGCAGACCACGCCCAAGCTGGAAATCCTGAACCGGCAAATCATGGAGAACCCTGAGGATGCGCAGGCTTATTCCAACCGGGGCTACGTGCTGGCGCTGCTGGGGCGGAAGGAGGAAGCCCGGGCCGATGTCAAAAAATCGGTCGAACTGCGTGACAAAGCTCCCACACACAACCGTGCAGGCTGGGCGTATTTTAACATGGGCGACTACGCCGATGCCGTGCGCGAATTTGAACTCGCGGCCAAGCTCAGCGACCATCAGGCGCACTACGACTACTACTCCCTCGTTCTTGGCTACTGGGGCACCGGCGACACGCAGAAGGCGCTGGAGAACTACCAGCTGGCCGCGGAGAAAGATCCGCGCCTGGCCAGTTACAAAACGCTGCTGGAGCGCACCCTCGAATGGACACCGCTGGAGCAGCGCGCGATCCACGACATCTACGTGCTGTGGAGCAAGACTTGGAAGCCCTAGGAGACCCGCTTCGGACCTTCACTTTGGTGAAGAAGGAGCGGCCTTCCGCTGGAGGCGTTTGATCTGGCCTGAGGCGAGGCTGGCGAAGAGCAATTCGCCACTGCGTGGATCAAGGCCGATGCCGGCGATGCCCGGATCTTGTGCCAGGGTTTCATCCGTCCAGATGGCCCTGCCCTCATTCTTCAAAGCGATGATTCGCCCGGTGACGTAGTCGGCGAAGATGTATTTTCCCTGATGCTGCGGGAACGCAGTGCCGCGATACACGACACCTCCGGTCACGGAAAGGCCCACGGTATGCGGATACTCAAAAATGGGCGCGATGGGCTGAAACTTGGCCGGTTCCTGGCCTTTGCCAGGTCCGGCAGTGAAGGGATGCAGCGCCTCACGATAACTCCAGCCGTAATCTCCTCCGCGAGTGATGATGTCGATTTCCTCATAGAGATTCTGCCCCACATCTCCGCAGAAAAGGCGGCCCGTGGGAGCATCAAACGAAATGCGCCAGGGATTGCGCAGGCCGGTGGCCCAGATTTCCGTGCGCACGGTCTGCGGATCAATGCTCTCGCCATGATGGGTGCTGCTGCCGATGAAGGGATTGTCTGCGGGGACGGCGTAAAAAGCCGCGCGGTTCGTGTCGAGGGCTATGGCAGGATGGGGATTCGGCGGGAGGCTGCCTGCCCGTTTGTCCACATCCATGCGCAGGATCGCGGCATGGAAGCCTTTGTTGATGAAGCGGGCGTTGTCGAACTTGTCATCCGCCGCGCCACCATCTCCCACGCTGATGTAGAGAAAGCCATCGGGGCCGAAGTGAAGATCGCCCCCGTTATGATTGCTCGCGGGATCCTTCTGCGTGAAGAGCGGCTGCTCGGTGCTGTTGTCCGCCCGGTTGGGATCGTTCGGAAACACCTGGAACCGGGAGAGCCGCTGGTGCAGCACACCGCCGATTTTCAGGCTGTAATATACGAAGCAGCGCCCGCTCTTTGCATGGTCCGGCGGGAAGGCGAGCCCGAGCAGGCCGCATTCGCTCTCGGTCGCCAGCGTGGCCTCCGGTGGCCGAGTGAGATCGAGAAACAGCTGCTTCTCCGGCTTGTCCGTGCCTAGCCCGGTAATGACCTGAATATGGCCGGTCTTTTCGACGACAAAGAGCCGCTGCTTGTCTCCTGGCGCACTGACGATGCCGAGAGGCATGTCAAACTTCAGACCGGGGAAGGCATCTGCGAGTTCGTAGTCTGCCTCCACTTGGATGATCGGCGGCTTCGTTTGTGCCGCCACTGGAGCCGTGGCGGTGCAGACAGCCAGCAAAGCGAGGCTGTAGCGGAGGGATGGAATGATGGGAAGCCGTGGCATGCGTTTCATACGACATGAAATCGAAGGACTTCGACCAACCTGCCGTCATCAATTTCCCCGGCGATGTCCCGCTCTCAAGCGGAAGTCCGCCGCTCAGCAGACCACCTCGCCGTCGCGATGTGTCGGGGTTGGCTTGCCTGGGCGGAAATGTTCTTCGTGATCCAGCGTGGCCTTCAGTCCGAAGAAATTCAGCGTGGCTTCGTCCAAGCCGTCCTTCACCGCGGCCATCAGGGAGGCGGGGTCGGCTTCGGCGCGCAGATTCACGATCAACTGCCCGCCTGTGGTGGGTTCATCGAGCTCCATGCCGAGCTCTGCCACGTAGTCGCTGCGCACAAGATTGATGCTGGCGAGTTCGCCTGCAATGCCGTCGTCAGGACTGAAGGTCATCTTGAAATGGGCGATCTCCGCACCGTTCTGCTGGAGACGCGCCTGCACAATCAAAGCGAGCTGCTTGAGGAACGCATTCGCATCAAACTCGTCATCCGCCTTCAGCGTCACCGTGGCGTTCAGCCAGCCCAGCAGCGCTTCGCCATCGGCATACACTTCGTAATCGACGGCCATGGGATTGCGCCGCGCCTGCTCGCTGGTCATCAAGCTTGCGAACAGTTCATCGAGCCCGGTTTCCTGACGCGGTGAAGCGGTGACGATTTTCGCGAGGGGGAATTCCTGAGCGAGGACGCTGCGCAGCTCCTCGCGCTGCGTGTCTTCGATGAGATCGCTTTTGCTGATGACGATGATGTCCGCCTCTTCGAGCTGCTTTTTGAAGATGTAGGCCACTTTGGGGGAGAAGGTGCCGCCTTGATCCAGGCCGAAGACGCGGCGAGCGCGAATCGGATCCACGAGGACGCTGAGAGGGGCGACGGTGAAGGCATCCCCGTACATGCGGCGCAGCGGATAGGTGACGGTGGCGACGAGATCGGTGCAGCTTCCCACGGGCTCGGCGATGAAGACATCCGGCTTTGCCTCGTTGGCGAGTTTGCTCGCGGCATCGACGAGAGTGTTAAACCGGCAGCAGAAGCAGCCGCCGGCGATCTCCTCCGTCGCATAACCCTGGCCGCGCAGCAGCTTGGTGTCCACCAGCCCACCGGCCTGGTCATTGGTGATGAGGCCGACTCGGAGCCCCTGATCACTGAGATACCTGGCCAGCCGGCCGACGGTGGTCGTTTTTCCGGCGCCGAGGAAACCGCCGATCATGATGTAACGTGCTTGGGTGGACATGGGATAGTTTAGAAAGTGGAGCGTGGCCGACAGCGGCAGCAAGAACGCAATAAACGACGGTGCGTCTTATCTTAGTTGCACCTCCTGGCAATTATTATTTCATCGCGCGAGCTTCGGGATTCTTGCGGCGACAGGGCGATCTGCTAAACATCCTGCCATGCCATCACGCACCGTGACACGTTCGTTCGACTGCCTCACCGCCATGCGCGCGCTTGGGGAGCCGACACGCCTGCGGCTCGTGCGTCTCCTGATCGGTGGAGCGAAGCCGGTCACAGAGCTGTGTGAAACTCTGAACGTCACGCCCTACAACGTTTCCAAGCATCTGCGGGTGCTTAAAGAGGCAGGACTGCTCGAAGTCGAAAAAAACGGACAGCAGCGCATCTATGCGCTGGCAGAAGCGTTCAGCGAAAAACTCGCGAAGAACGCCAACACCCTCGACCTCGGCTGCTGCCAGTTTCATTTCGACAAGCTGCCGGAGTAGGCGCAATTCGCCGAAAGCATGGGAACTCGCCGGCGTTCTCACCAACCACCATGCTCAGCCGCGTTCTCTTTTTCCTCCTTCTTTGCCCGTCGCTTTTTGCCGCCGCAAAACCCAACGTCCTTCTCATCTGTGTCGATGACCTGAAGCCGCTGCTGGGGTGCTACGGTGACTTTCTGGTCAAATCACCCAACATCGACCGCCTGGCGGATCGCGGGGTGCTGTTTGAAAAGGCGTACTGCAATCAGGCCGTGTGCTCACCCTCGCGCAACGCCCTGTTGACGGGACTGCGTTCACAGACGCTGGGGATTTATGATCTGGCGACGAATTTCCGCAAAGCGGTGCCGGATGCTGTGACGCTGCCGCAGCACTTCATGAACAACGGTTATCGGGCGGAAGGTCTGGGCAAGATCTTCCATGTGGGCCATGGCAATGTGAATGACGTGGCCTCCTGGAGCGTGCCGCATTTCACGCCCAAGACGATCAGCTATGCACTGAAGGAAAACAATCCGCCCGAGTCCACGCGTGAACAGGCGCTGTTTGAAAACAAGAAGGAAGCCTGGAAGCTGCCGCGCGGCGCACCGGCAGAATCCGCCGACGTGCCTGACAATCGGTACGGTGACGGCCTGATCGCCGAGGAAGCCATCAAGCGCCTCGCTGCGGCAAAACTGAAACCTGAGGAACCCTTTTTCCTCGCTGTCGGCTTTTTGAAACCCCACCTGCCCTTTGTGGCACCGAAGAAGTACTGGGATCTCTACGATCCGGCGCTTTTCAAACTCCCCGCGCTGCAAACCGCCCCCGCAGGCGCGCCTGAATTTGCGCCTACGACCTGGGGCGAGCTGCGTCAGTACCGAGACATCCCGGAGCAAGGTCCGCTGGCGCAGGAGCAGGCCATCCATCTTATCCACGGCTACTATGCGGCCACGAGCTACATGGACGCACAGCTTGGCAAGGTGCTCGATGCACTGGATGCCAGCGGCCTGGCCGGCAATACGATCATCGTCTTCTGGGGCGATCACGGCTGGCACCTGGGCGACCACGGCATGTGGTGCAAGCACACGAACTATGAGCAGGCCGCGCGCATTCCCGTCATTGTCGCGGCACCGGGCATCAAGCCGGCACGCACGCAGGCACTCATCGAGTCCTGCGACATCTACCCCACGCTGGCGGAACTCGCGCAGCTTCCCACGCCACCGCAGGGAGACGGCCGCAGCTTTGCCGAGGTCTTGACGAATCCCACCGCCTTCGTACGCGACCACGCCATCCATGTTTATCCTCGCGGCGGTTTGATCGGCCGCGCCGTCCGAACGCAGCGTCACCGGCTTGTCGAATGGAAGCAGCCCGGCGCGGCGCCCGACACCGCCATTTTGGAGCTCTACGACTATGAAACTGATCCCGGCGAAACAAAGAATCTCGCCGTGGAGCAGCCTGCGGTGGTCACGGTTCTCCGGCAGTTTCTTGCTGGGCATCCGGAGGCCAGGCCGCAGATCGGGAGCAAGCCGAAACCGGAGGCCGACAAAAAGCCCGTGCAGGATCGCGGAAGGATGTTTGACCAGCGGGACAAGGACAAAAACGGCCAGCTCAATCTGGAAGAATTTCTTCTCAACCAGCCGGACCCCGATGAGGCACCCAAACGCTTCCCCAAATTCGACACCGACGGCAACGGCATGCTGAGCCGGGATGAGTTTATCAAAGGCGGCAGAAAGTAGCCCCCGCAAACCCCGCCCTATGCTTTTTGCCGCTTCCAGATCTGGCAGAGGTACCAGGCTTTGAAAGTGGCCGCCAGCTCCCGGTAATTGGAGCAGCCTTTCAGCATCATCCCTGGCAGGCCTGCCGCCAGGAATTCGATCGCAAACTGGCTGCGGTCCGCACGTGAGACGTTCCCCTTGCGCATCTTGCCAAGGAAATGCCCCATTTCGCGCACGACCTGCTTCTGCAAAGCCCTGCGCACGGCACGCGGCTGCGTCATGGCAAAATCCTTCAGCAACACCGCGACTTTGAGGTAGCTGGTGATGCGATGATGCACTTTGTCAGCATCGCGTGACTGCGTGAGCGAACTTGGATTGCTCCGGTAGCCATAGCGTGGCGGCTGTGAAAATCCCATGCGCTTGACGGCCAGCGCGAGCTGGACCGTCCATGGAATGTCTTCATGGATCATGTCACGCCTGAACCTCATCTGCGCCTCTTCAATGACGCTACGGCGGCAAAACTGCAGCCATACGTAGTGCGGCCATTCACGCACCTGGACGCCTTGCGCGAGCCAGTCCGGACCGGTCAAGGTGGAGTCCCATGGCTGCCTGCTGAGCATGGCGGGCGGCTTTGAATCCAGATGCACCTGCGGGTCTGTCCTGAAGCTGAAGCCATTGCACAGGAGACAATCCAGATTTCCCTGCTCCGCCTGCTGATACCACGCCGCCAGAGATCCGGGTGCAATCCAGTCATCACCATCCAGAAAGGCCACCCACTTTCCCGAGGCACGGTCCAGCCCTGCATTCCGCGCCGCCGAGACCCCCTGGTTCGCCTGCTCGATCACGACGATCCTGAGATCACGCTCTGCGTGGGCTTTGATCAGGCTCAGCGAGGCGTCCGTGGACCCGTCATCAATGACAATGATCTCCAAAGACGGACCCTGCTGCGCACGTGCCGCTGAGAGCGATTCTTCGAGGTACAGCTCGTTGTTAAAAACGGGGATGATGAGTGAGACGTCGGGATGCATGCAATGTGAACGAGCCGTTGAAAACTAGGGCTGGTTGCCAACGTCCCGGCCATTGGAAGCCAAGCCCTTCCATCCTTCAAATAACATCTTCGTAATTCATCCTCATGCGCCCTGGCCTGCCCCGCCCAGGCGATACTCCGAAGGCGAAGCCCCGGTGTGCCGGCGGAACCAGGCGGTAAAATGAGACGCATGACGAAATCCCAGCGCAAAGGCGATTTCCTTGAGCGTGGCCTGATCCGCCACAATGCGCTCGCGTGCGACATCAAGTCGCCGGCGCTCCATGAACTGGCGCATGCCAATGCCAAGCTGCTGCTGCATCAATTGCTCCGCGCGGCGGCTGCCAATGGGAAAATCCGGTGGCAAACTCGGGCTCGTTTGATCCAGCGGCAGCGCCTGCAACCATGCGACCAGTTGATCCAAACGGCTGCGACTCGCCCGCACCTGGGGCCGGGGCTGCACTCCCAGTTGTTCCAAGGTTTCCATCCACGCGACCAACCAGGCGGCGAAAGCGGCCTCATGCGCGGCCCACTCCGCAGGTGAGTACATGGCGGCGGTGATGGCTTGACGATAGGTGACGACTTTCCGAGACCCGTGAATGCTGGCAAAGAGCCGCTGGGTCGCTTTTCGCAAGGCGGGAGCGTTTGCCGCGAAATTGAGGGCATTGCGGAATAATGAGGTGCCATCTGGCCACTGGCTGCGAAAGCCGACGGAGAGCAGCCGGGTGTTTGCCGCAAACCAGTGCCGCCGCAGACTTGGCGAGGAAAAGAACGCCTGCCCGCGCGATACGAGGGTCTCCTGACCATCCGCCCGGATGCGCACCTCCCCGCGCTCCACGAAGAAAACTCCCGCAGGCACCGGAATCTCGGCGGACCATGTCTCCCACTGCGGTACAGGGCCGCGGTACACCCACAACCACTCGTGACGCAAAGTGCGCCAGACATCGGCGGGGAGCTGGATGACCTGCTTTTTGGGCATCCACCAGCTATGCGGGGAATGTAAGGGATTTCAATGCGGCATAACTGAGCCGGGTTGCCAGCAGGGCCTGCATGGCTTTGATCCACGCATGAAACCCAACCTTCTGCTGCTCGCAGCATTCGCAGGCGTCCTCGGTGCCGAGGAACCGCGCCATGTCAGCGGCATCTACCCGGCGCTAGCGATGTTTAACAACGAAGGCGAGTGCGGCACGGGTGCGGTTGTGCCTTGGGCAGGCCGTCTTTGGGTCATTACTTATGGGCCGCATCTGCCGTTTGGTTCCAGCGACAAGCTCTATGAGATCACGCCTGATTTGAAGCAGATCGTGCGCCCTGAGAGCGTGGGTGGCACGCCGGCGAACCGGATGATTCATGCGGAATCAAAGCAGCTTTTCATCGGGCCGTATGTCATCGATGCGGAGCGAAAGGTGCGTGTGATTCCGCCGAGCAGAATGCCGGGGCGGCTCACGGGCAATGCGCGGCATTTGATCGATCCAGCGGGCAAGATCTACTATGCGACGATGGAGGAGGGGCTGTATGAGGTGGATGTGAAGTCGCTGGCTGTCACCTCGCTACTTCGCGACGGCAATCCTTTGAAGAAAGGTTTCGAGGTCACGACACCTCTCACGAAACTGGAGTCACAACTGCCCGGCTATCATGGCAAAGGTCTCTACTCAACCCAGGGCCGCCTGATTTACGCCAACAACGGGGACCGCGACAAACGCGTGCTCACGGACCCCACCACCCCGAGCGGCGCTCTGGGTGAATGGCGCAAACCCGGCGACGACTGGAAGCTGGTGCGGCGCAATCAGTTCACCGAAGTCACCGGCCCTGGCGGCATCCAGGGCAGCGAGACCAACGCGCCGGTGTGGAGCATCGGCTGGGATGCGAAGTCGCTCATCCTGATGCTGCTGGATGGCGGCAAGTGGCAGTCGTTTCGTCTGCCCAAAGTCAGTCACAGCTACGATGGCGCGCACGGCTGGAACACCGAATGGCCGCGCATCCGTGACATCGGCGAGGACGACCTGCTCATGACCATGCACGGTGCCTTCTGGCGTTTTCCCCGCACCTTCTCCGCCGCCAATACGAACGGCATCCGCGTGCGCAGCGCCTACATGAAGGTGATCGGCGACTTCTGCCGCTGGAACGACCGACTCGTCTTCGGCTGCGATGATTCCGCGAAGTCGGAGTTTCTCAACAAACGCAAGGTCAAAGGGCGCATCGACAGTGTGGGGCAATCGCAGTCCAACCTGTGGTTTGCCAGCCCGTCCACACCAGACAAACTCGGGCCCGCCCATGCCAGCGGCGCGGTGTGGCTGCATGAGAGTGTGAAGGCGGGCGATGTGGCAGACCCGTTCCTCGTCGCAGGATGGAAGCACCGCAGCCTGTGGCGGATTGATCACACCGCAGGTACCGCGAAGCGCGAGGACATCAGCGACGAGTCAGACTGGCTGACGGTGAAGGCTGATCAGGATGGCAGGGATGTGAGCGTGATTATCACGCTCACGAATGACGACTCACGCGGCACGGAAGCCGATGCGATATTCAGGGGAGTGGCACGTGTGGGCGATGACAAAGTCCAGACCGGCATCTTCCGCGCGCGGGGTGAAAACAAGCGCACGCTGAGTTTTGCGGCTGATGCAGGTTATTACGAGATGGGAGCCGACTTGAAACTACAACGGGTTGAAGACGCAAAGGCGGAGCAGTTTGTGAAGACGAAGGTCGCGATCCCAAAGCAAGTGATCACGCTGGATGAAGCGAGCGTTCTTGTCGTGGATGATCGTGGGCGCAGGTGGAGACTGCCGCGTGCGAGCGCCGCATTTGATGCGGCAACCAATGCTGGCGAACTGCGGGTGTGCCGTGAGGTGGCGACGGAACGGGACATGCTGAGTGCGTGCGGCACCTTTTATGAACTGCCGGCAGAGAATGCGGATGGATTTGCGAAGATCCGGCCTGTTGCCTCGCATGATCTGAGGGTGACGGATTTTGGCGGGTTTCGCGGTCTGTTTCTCATGAGCGGCATCCAACCGGATGCGCCTGCCGGTGAGCACATCATCCGCAGTGACGACGGCAAAGCCGCCCTTTGGGCCGGAGCGATTGATGATCTCTGGAAACTGGGCAAACCACGCGGCACGGGCGGACCATGGAAAAACACACAGGTCAAAGCGGAGCAGCCGAGCGATCCTTATCTGATGTGGGGCTACGACAAGCGCAAGCTGACGCTGAGCCATGACGCTGCGCAGGAGGTCAACTTGAGGGTCGAGCTGGATCTGACTGGAACCGGCCTATGGGTGACCTATCAAGAAGCCAGCCTGAAAGCAGGCGCCCAGCTCAGCATTGAGTTCGAACCGGCGGTGCAGGCGCGGTGGCTGCGCGTGACGGCAGACGCCGCCTGCGCTGCGACGGCGCAGCTCACGTACGAGTGATTACTTTTTCCGCAGGAACGGGTGCAGGAACTGCTGCCAGTAGCCTTTGGGCACGGGATGGCCGCCGATGCCGTAGCCTTCGGGCCAGCGGCCGTTTTCGGGCATGTGGTGGGTGCCGAAGAGTTTGTCGAACAGGGGGAAGTGAATGGCAAAGTTCACGTCGATGGCTTCCTTCTCAATGCCGTGGTGCCAGTGATGAAAGCGAGGGGTGACAAAGACTTTCTCGAAGATGCCGAGCTTCCAGCCGAGATTGGAATGCGCAAAGGTGGCGAAGAAATAGACCACCAGCACATAGGCATTCACCGCCGTCTGGCTGAAGCCGAGCAGGATCATCGGAAAAACCGTGGTTCCGCGCAGCACCAGGATTTCGAAGAAGTGCATCCGTGCACCGGCCATCCAGTCCATGCTTTGCGCCGAATGATGCACTGCATGGAAGCGCCATAGCGCCGGGATGCGGTGGAAGAGCCGGTGCACCCAGTACTGCACCAGATCCGTGAGGAACATGATGGCAATGAGCTGGACGAGGAAGGGCAAAGCTGCGACCCAGGCCCGCATCTCCGTCCATGCCGTGTGTTTGAACAATGTCTGCGCCGGCATGAAGCTGAGCCAGGTGAGGACCTGCACCATCATGCTGCTGACAAGATAGTAGAACAGGTCCTCGCGCCATTCCTGGCGGAAGATCCCCTGCTCCGAGCGGCGCGGGAAAAGGGTCTCCAGCGGGATGAAGAGGAAACCGGTGAAGAGCAGCCGCAGGATGAAGAAATCGAGCCCGAGGTACATTGGCGTCAGATCCGGCGCCACTGCGGAGGCTGAAGCGCCGCCAAATGTCACCGCCAGCAAAGTCGCCACCATGCCGGTGAAGCCGAGCGCCTTGCCCGGACGCAGCAGAAGGCTGAGGAGGGAAAACACAAACGCCAGCACCATCAGGACGAACATGCCCGTGCGAAATGCGGGGTGGCCGATCAAGGCGGCATTCTCCTTCATGGTGAACACCCCGGGAAGGCGCATCATCACCACGCAGCCGAGCGCCGCCAGGCCAAACAACATGCCCAGAACGCCGCTGATCCAGCCGCTGCCGAATTTTCTCAAGGCAGGTGGCGCCTCCAGTTCGCGGCGGATCTTCAGGCGGGCCTCGTGGAGAGCTTTCATGGCGGACCTTTAGTATTCCTTGCTTTGATTACAAGGAGACAGGGAATCATCCTCTGAGGTTTTTCTGCATTTAGGCGTGTTTCGATTTCAAAATAATTGATCGCACCCACGGCCAACGGTGTCACACTTGACGTATTATAAACAAATTATGACCGCTACCTTTGGCCAGATGCTCATCGCAGCACGTGAAAAGCGCGGCTTGTCCATCGCGGATGCCGCGCATGAAACACGGATCCCGGCGCAACGACTGCGCTACTTGGAGTGCGGCAACATCGCCGCATTTGGCAGCCTGACCTACGCGCGCTCGTTCATACGGCAGTACAGCGATTTTCTTGAAGTGGATGCGTCCTCAATGCTGGAAGAACTGCCCGAGGGAGTTCTGGGCGGGGAGCGCGACTATCGTTACCTGACACAGTCCCAAGGGCCATGGCTGCGGGACCGGGGCACGAGTGCGGACATCGCCTCTGCTCCCTCTCCGAATCGGATTCGCACGATCAAGTCCCCACTGCCGGCGGCCCTCGCCATCTTTATCTTTGTTCTCGCAGGCACTGCGATGTGGGGAAAGCATGTGGCTGAAGTAAGCAGCCAGGTGGAGCCTGCCGCGCTGAAGGCCCTCCCTGTCGAGGAGGATGACGAGACCCCGCCGATCGTGGCAGCCTCCCCAGATCCAGCCGGGACGGCGAATGTGAACACAAAACCAGTGGATTTTCCGGGTACCGCCCCTAAAGCTACCCCGGTGAACTGATCTGCGCATGCCTGCACCTGAATCCACTCCCCAAAAATCGCTCTGGTGGCTCGAATCCCTGCTGTGGTCTGCTGCCATCATTACAGGCGTCGCCGTGGCCGCCTACATGAACGAGACCGCACGTGAGATCGTGAGTCAGGGGCTGGCCTATTTCTTCACCTTTTTCTCCACCCCGTTCGTGCTGGAGACCAGCACGGCCTTTGTCGGTTTCTGCATCGTGATGTTCATCAACGCCCGTCGCATCGAACGCGAAGGCGACGGCTGGGTGGAAATGGAGATCGAGGATCCTGCGGTGCCAGAAAACCTCCGCCTCAGTCAAACGCCCAGCGACAAAGCTTCCGAGGTCTGAAGTCTGACTGGCCTTCGGCACGTACCTGTTTCACCGTTCGGCCTCCGCCGAATGTGAACCTGACGCCCGCATGACTTCCGCCACGCCCTCTGCCACCCTTCCGCCCGTGAGTCACGGGACGCGCGTGGTGGCGGCAGGAAAGTTTCTGCAACTGGCAGACGGCACCGCCCACTTCGTGCGTGGAGTCAGCTACGGCCCCTTCAAACCGAACTCCCGCGGCGAGCCCTTTCCGGAGGACGACCAACTGGCGGCCGACCTGCTCCACATCGCCTCACTGGGTTTCAATACCGTGCGGCTGTATGTGCCGCCGACACCCATTGTGCTCCGCGAAGTCGAGGCCTTGGGCCTGCGCCTGATCGTAGGCATCCCATGGAGCGAGCATGTCGATTTCCTCGCCAGCCGCGCGCTTTGCCGTGAGATCAAAGCCCAGATCGCCTCCATCAGTGCAGCACTGGGCAAACATGCCTGCATCACCGCCCTCCTTGTGGGCAATGAGATCGAGAAAACTCTGGTGCGCTGGATGAAGCCCCGGCGGGTGCGGGCATTCATCGAAAAATTGATCGAGATCGCCCGTCGCAATGCGCCACAGACTCTCGTCAGTTACGCCACCTACCCGTCCACCGGGTATCTCTTGCCACGCAATGCCGACTTCCTCGCGGTGAATGTGTACCTGGAATCTGCGGCAGCTTTCAGCGCCTGCGTGGCTCAATGGCAAAATCTAGCCGGCAACCAGCCCCTGCTCATCACCGAATTCGGCCTGGATGTGGCCACTCACGGGCCTCAGCGGCAGGTGGAAGTCATGCGCTGGCAGCATGACTGCCTGCTGAGCGGTGGCACTGCGGGCAGGGTCTGGTTTGCCTACACGGATGAATGGCATCGGGGCGGCAGGGAAATCACCGACTGGCAGTTTGGCCTCGTGGATCGGGAGAGAAACGAACGCCCTGCCTGTGCTGTGCAGCGGGAGCTGACACCGGCCTTGCTGACACCCGACGCGCCGCCGCGCATCTCCGTCGTGGTATGCACGCGCAATGGTGCCGCCACCCTGGGCCCGTGCCTGGATTCGCTGCTGGCGCTGCGCTATCCTGATTTTGAGGTGCTGCTGATCGACGATGGCTCCCGGCCGCAGATCGCCGAGATCGCGAAACGCTGTCCGCAGGTGCGGTACGAGTATCAGGAGCACGCCGGGCTCAGTGCCGCCCGCAATCTCGGCGCCCGGCTGGCGACCGGATCCATCATCGCCTACACGGATGATGACTGCATCGCGCATCCCGACTGGCTCCTTTTCCTGAGCCATGCCTTTGCGGATGAAACCGTCGCCGCTGCCGGAGGGCCCAACATCCCGCCACCGCCGCGCAACCGCGTCGAGCGCGTGGTGGCCGCCGCACCGGGGGCGCCGGCGCATGTGCTGCTCAATGACACCGAGGCCGAGCACCTGCCGGGCTGCAATCTTGCCATACGGAAGCAGGCGCTTGATCTCATCGGCGGCTTCCGGGTTGAATTCAAAACGGCAGGTGATGATGTGGACATCTGCTGGCGGCTGCGTGAAACCGGCAGCCGCCTGCTGTTTGTGCCCGGGGCGATGGTCTGGCATCACCGGCGTTTCACGATCCGGGCGTATCTGAGGCAGCAGTTTGGCTACGGCTGCGCGGAGGCGCTCCTGATGAAAACGCATCCCGCACGTTTCGGCATTCTGGGTGGCGCGCGCTGGCGTGGCGGCATCTACGGGGATCAGCATCTGGCAGATCACCCGGTGGAGGGCAGCATCTTCCACGGCCCCTGGGGGCTCGGTGCTTTTCAGGTGATCTACTCCTCCTCCAGCTTCCGCTGGTGGGAATGGCTTACCGGGCTGCTGTGGGTCGCACTGATGCTGCTCGCCCTGGTTTGTCAGCAGCCATGGCTGGCCCTGGGGCTGCTGGGCTTTGCCTTGGGGTCGGCATGGCAGGTCAGCGCCCGCAATGCCGCCGCGACTGGCATCCACGGCCTGCCGGATCGTCTGCTGCTATGGTGGCTGAGCTTTTTGCAGCCCATGGTGCGCGAATGGGCGCGGCTGCGCGGCATGCTGCTACTGGGCGCAAGGCCCAGCCGCCATCCGCTGCTGCCGGACATCATTCCGCCCACGCGTCCGCACAAAATCACCCTCAGTCTGGGAACGCTGTGCTTTTGGAGTGAAACCGGCATCACCCGCGATACCTGGCTGCAGGAACTGCGCAAAGTGCTTCGATCCGCGCACATTGTTTTTCGCGAAGACGACGGCTGGCGCTGGTTTGACATCGAGGCCTGGCCCTGGTCAGAGGTGTCCCGCGCCTTTTTGAGTGTCACGGAATTTCATGCCGACGGCCGCTGCCTGACACGGGTCAAGCTTCTCCTTCGCATCCGCCGCAGCCTGGGGTGGAATCTGCTGCTGTGGCTGATTGTCACCGCGATTTTGATGGCCGCCGGTTTGCACTCGCTGCTCGTGCTGGGCCTTGTGGCCGTCTGCGCCGTCGTGCTGCTGGTGCCGCTTGGCGTGTGGATATTGCGCCGTGAAATGGGCAGGCTCGCGCGTGCGGCGGCATCCAAAGCCGGCCTGATGGAGATGCGTTAGCGCTTCAAAACACGCGCCGCTCCGATCCATAAAAGAACGGGCACGATGGCGCTCAAAGCGAAAGCCCAGGCGGGCTCGCTCTGCCCGAGGTGGCCGATCGCCGCAAACACAAAACCCGTGGGCACCGAGCCGCAGGCCAGCGCGGGCAAGAACACCCGCCACCGCATGCTGGACAGTCCCGCGAGGCAGGCCACAGCCTCCGGCAGCACGGGCATCCAGCGCGAGAGCGCCACCAGCCAGCCGCCGCGACGCTCAAAGATTTCCTCGCCACGGCGCAGCCCTTCCTCTCCTGCAATTCTGCGTGCCGCGCCACGTCCCAGCCAGCGGCAGGCCGCGTAAGCGATGATGCCGGAAAGCATGGAGCCTGCCGCACTGACCACCCCGCCCAGCCACCAGCCGTACATCCAGCCCAGCGCCGACATGACCACGGTGGAAGGGACAGGGAGTGCAATGTCAGCCACCAGCAGCGCGATCCCCGCCGCCCATGCCCACGAGCCATAGCCTTCCATCCACTGGCGTGCACCCGCGAGGCTCAGTGTCTGGTCAAACTGCGCCCCCCAGATCATGAACGGAACGATGATCCCGGCGAGGATGATGAGGATCAGCAGGAGGAGCGAACGGTTGCCACGGGTCATGCCACAACACAGCAGGCAATGCGGGTCAGGGCAAGAGCGGTACCGCATGCTCCACCCTGCCGGCTTCACGCTGGCCTGTGCCCGGCTGGTTGAAATCGCCCAGATCTGCACGGGCCTTTTCGGCAAGGGCGGTCAGCCGTGTCACCACCTCCGGATGCTGCGCGGAGACTTCGTGCTCTTCGCCGACATCGTGACGAACGTCGAAGAGCTCCAACTTGGAGGCTTCACGCTTGGCGCTCAGGTTCTTGAATTTGCCTTCGAGCGGCAGGTAGAGCTTCCAGTCGCCTGCACGTACGGCCTGAAGCTGATCCATGCGGTAGAAGAAGAAGCCGTCGTCATCCCATGGGGAGCTGGTGTTTTTTGTGTTGAAGAGGATCGAGGTGATGTCATGGCCGTCGATCTTGTGCGGCGGCAGCTTGGCATCGACGATGCTGGCGAAGGTTGGCAGCAGGTCCATGGTGGAGCAGAGCGCATCATTCACTGTTCCTGCGGCGATCTTGCCCGGCCAGCGCATCACGCAGGGCATGCGCATCGCGCCCTCGGACGTGTCGTAGCCTGAACCGCGATAGGGCGCATTGCTGCCCTGGGGCGGATTGCGTTTCACGGCCCCGTTGTCGGAAGTCCAGACGATGAGGGTGTTGTCCGCGAGCTTCAGGCGCTGCAAGGCCGCCATGATCTCCCCGGTGCTCCAGTCGAGCTCCTCCACGGAGTCGCCGTACTCACCGTTCGCGCTTTTGCCACGGAAGTTCTCGCTTGAAAACGGATGCGCGGTGGAACCGGGCATTGTGTGCGGCAGATATAGGAAGAAGGGAGATGCGGCATGCTGCTCGATGAAGCGCACCGCCTCTTCAGTGCAGCGCTTCACGAGGTGATCGCGATCTGCGGGCGCCTCGATGACTTTTTCTCCGCGCATCAGCGGCAGCTCCGGCCAGATGTCTGGTTTTTTATCCTTGGTCATGTCATCGCTGTAGGGGATGCCAAAGAAGTCATCGAAGCCCTGCTTTGTCGGCAAGAACGCCGGCTGATCTCCGAGATGCCATTTGCCGATGCACATCGTGGCGTAGCCCGCGCTTTTCAAAACCTCCGCCATCGTGACCTCGGTGGGATTGAGCCCCTTGCGTGCGACCGGCTGCAGCACCGCGCCGCCGGTGTCGCTCACATGCATGCCCACCCGGCGCGGATAGCAGCCCGTCATCAGTGACGCACGGCTCGGTGTGCAGACCCCGCTGGCCACATAGAAGCTGGTGAACTTCGTTCCCTCCGCTGCGAGCCGGTCCACATTCGGTGTGCGGTGCAGTTTTGAGCCAAAGCAGCCGAGGTCGCCGTTGCCGAAGTTATCGACGAAAATGACGATGATGTTCGGTTTCGCCGCAAAGGTGCTGACGGAGAACAGCAGGAAGAGGATGAGTGTTTTCATGGAAGGCGCAGCATTTTCCAGTCACGCACTCAGCAGCAACAGTGCTGGCTACGGCGCGCCGGGAAACGGATTTGCATTTAAACGGAGCTGCGCCTCGGTTTTGAGCGAGTTTCCTTGAGCCATCTCGGGCGGCATCACCCGGATCGAGGCCATGAGTACAGCGGCGCTGAGGATGAGCGCCAATGCCGCCAGCCAGCGTGCGGAGAGCTGCCAGCGGGAATCGCGGCGGTTGTGAAACAGCCGCTGAATGCGGACGCGCAGGCCCGAGCGACGAGCAAAAGACATGGCGAATGCCGGCTGCGGCATCTGGGTGGCATGGGCCAGCAGCATTTCTCCATACTCACGACGGCTGCATGCCATGGCGGCTTCCTCGTCACAGCAGACTTCCGACTCCGCCTCATAGATGCCGCAGAGCGCATGCATGGCGGGATTCCACCAGAAGCAGGCGCGGACAAGAGCGGCGCAGAAGCGGTGCAGGCCGTCCATCTGCCGCGCGTGCTGACATTCATGGCGCAGAGTCGCCCGGAGCGTCCCCTCTGGCCAGGAGGCCGCCTCAAGCGGCAGCAGCACACAGGGCCGCAGCCAGCCCGTCATGCATGGGCCTTCGATGTCCGCCGTGAAGCGCACTTCAACAGCGCCACCCGGATTCAGCGTGGACTTCTCGGCCTGCCGAACGAGTCGAAGAATGGCGGTGACATCGCGCACGACACGGAGCAGCAGCACGATGCTGCCGCAAGCCCAGACCGCCGCCAAAGCCGGCCACCCGAAATCTGACTGAGAGGTGATGTCAGTCGCCACACCAATTGAAGCTGTCGCAAGACCCTGCCATGGCAAAGGCATCCAGGGAAGCAGCCACAGCCCCCACATGCCCATCAAGGCAAAACGACGCCTCACCTGCGGATGCTGTGCCGGGACCACGAGTGCGGCAACGCTCATGAGCGCGGCCCACAACGTGGCTTTGAGAGCGATCGCAATCCAAAAAGCGGTCATAGGGTGAGAGGTGAGTGGATCAGGAAGACTGCTGCTCGTCCAGCAGTTTGCGGATCGCCGCGATTTCCTCCGGCGGCAGCTTGCGATCTTTGGCATCGAGCAAGGACGCCATCAGTTTGCCGGGGGAGCCGTCAAAAAACGTGCGCATGAGCTTTCGCAATGCGGTATCACGCGCCTTTTCACGGGAGATGGCGAGCTCATAAACATAGCGGCGGGATTCGCGGGTGTGCTTGAGCAGCTTCTTCCCCACCAGGATGCTCAGAAGCGCGCGCACGGCGGAGTAGGACGGGCTGTCCGGCATTTCCTCCTGGATCTCCTCCGCAGTCGCCTTGCCCAGCCGATAGACAATGTCCATCGCCTGCCGCTCGCGTTTGGAAAGCTGATCGTCTTTGACTGCCATGTGCTGAAAATACTGCATTTAATCAAGATCGCAAGTGCGGATTGCTGCAGGACCCCACGCAGGTCGCATTCTAGGACGGCCATATTAAATGCATATTTTTCAGCATTTCATCTTGCCAGAATTACAAATGCTGATATTTCTGCATTTATGAACCCAGCCCAACTCCTCCGTTCGTTTGCTTGTTGTTCCGTCTCATTGGCCATCACGTTGATTGCTTCATGCGGCTCGATGAAATCTCCGGCACCCATCATGCCGATTCATAGTGGTGGCCCCATCACCTCGGGCAATCGATCCGGCAGCTTCGCGATCAGCAACAGCTCCATCGACAATCTCCTGGCTAAAGGTTCCACGACACCGATCCAAGACCGCCCAGGTCTTGGCACCTCTGCAGGACGGGAACAGTATTCGGTTTTGGAGGACGCCCGCTTGATACGCAAGACCGCCACACCCGATGCGGTGGAATCATTTCACTACAATGATGAGACGGGAGCGAAGGCTATGGCAGAAATTCTGGGCGGCAGCATGAGCAAGCGTAGCGGCCTTTTCGAGGCAGCCGGAGAACGCCTGAAAGTGGGACTGGTTCGCTATGGCGATGTCTTCCCGCATTATGAGGTCCATGGTAAGCGCATTGTGATCGGGCAGAACGGCAGCCACTACGAAGTAAGGCTGGAAAACCGCACCAAAAAACGCATCGAGGTCGTTTTGAGCGTGGACGGGTTGAACGTTCTGTCGGGAAAAACGGCGAGTCCAAAGCAGCGTGGATTCGTGCTGGAACCCAAAGAGGTGTATAATGTGGACGGCTTCCGAAAAGACAGCACAACCGTGAAATCGTTTGTGTTTGGCAGTGTGGCACGCTCCAAAGCTGCCTCCAGCGGAGGGGCAGGCAACGTGGGCGTTATCGGACTGGCAGTCTTTGAAGAAGATGAAGCCCGGGTGAAAGCCGAGCTGCTGAAGGAGCAGCAGGCACGTGAAGGTGCGAACGCATTTCCAGGAGCCCGCTGACTCACCGGGCTGGAGCGTCCCAAATCGCCACGCCCATGTGGTAATGATCACATTCGGGCGCGGCTTTCGAGTAGTAGGCGGTGACCATTTTTCCGTTCGCGAGCTGAACGCTGGAAGGATAGCCGCAGTCGCTCACCTCGCTGCGTGCGAGACGGATGGGCGAACTCCATGTCTTGCCATCGTCACTGCTGAACTTTGCGCAGACTCCGTGATGCCCGGCGATGCGCACGCCGTAGCTCAGCAGCAGACGCTTGTCTGCCATACGTGTGAGGTGGCCGTTGATCTCATTGCGCGCGGTCACCTTGAGGGGTGCGCCCCAGGTCGCGCCATCGTCATCGCTGCGGAAGAGCTCCATCTGCGTGGTGCGTGCGGCGGCCAGCCAGCTTTTGCCGCCAAGCGGGAAAATGTCTGTCTCATTGTGCGTGGGGCCAATGATGGACTGCGGCTTCCACGTGACGCCATCGTCATCGCTGCGGAAGCACCAGGAGCGCCAGCCCTTGGTCTTGCTCGATTTCGTCGGATCCGTCATCTGCCCCTGATAGCATGACGTGCGCAGCGTGCCGTCCTGCGCCGTCCAGATGTCGCCAAAGGGAATGTGCTCGGTCCATTCGTCAGACTCAGTCGGGGGAAAGACATCGCTCTTGCTCCAGGTGCGACCTGCGTCTTTTGAGCGGAGGACCCAGGAGCGCAGGACGGCATCGCGGAAATCAGCCTGCTTGGGCCGCTGCGGCTGCTTCAAGTTTGTCCAGCCGGAGCAGAGCACGAGAAGATCTCCATTTTTCGCCAATCCCGCCGCATGGTTCATGCGGATCGTGTCCGGCTCATGCTGCGTGACGGTGCTGCGCTTCTCCCATTTCACACCGTCGCTGCTGGCATAGCAGTCCACATCCCCCTGCATGGTGCCGTGGCCCGGCTGGTTGAAAAGAATGGCGATGATCGTGCCATCCGGCAGCAAGGTGAGATTTGGCCACGCACACACATTTTCGATGGCGACGATGCGTTGCAGGCTTTTGGGCTCAACATCCTGAGCGACCAACCCGGACAACGACAATGCGAACAGCCATGCGGCGAAGATTTTCATGGGCTACCAACGCCGCCAGCGTGGCGCACATTACGGACGTTCCGCCACCATCAGGCGCGTAAAGGGGCCGTCGCTGACATTGTAGTAGATGCGTCTGCCGTCTGCGCTGAAGGCGGGATGCGGGTGATTGCGCCGCCAGGATCTGGCGCCACCGTTTTGGGCAAAGCTCTGCAGCAGGACCCATTTACCACCGTTCATGTCCGCCACCTGAATGCCCCACTCATCGCCTTTGCCGCCGACGTTTTTGCTCATGCCATCCGTGACCATGAGGGTGCCATCCGGACTCACGGAAGGATGCGTACCACTGAGAACGGGCACATCCTTGAGGCGGGTGTATTTGGCCGGGTTGTCCTGGATGTCGAAGCTGATGTTTCCCGCTTCAAAGATGTGCTGTGAGTCAGGCGTCCAGGCCGGGTGGCCCCACTTATTTCGCTGCCAGACACAGGATGCTTTTTCAAAGTCATAGACCACGGTGCCCTGGCGATGACTGGCGCGGCCGGACATGTAGTCGTCCCCGCCATTGCCTGCGGCTACCTTGAAAAAAACGCGCTTCAGATCCGGGCTGAGCACGGGAAAGAAGACGGAGCATGGCTTGCCCGCGAACTCCTTCTGCAACCAGTCACCATACTTCGCCTCCACCTCTGAGATCTTGGCGTAGGTGGTGGTCTTGCCGGTGGATGCATCCCACACTTCGAGATCACGATACGGCCCCGGATTCCAATGGCAGCCGTACATGGGAACGAGATCACCTTCGGGTCTGCCGAAGCCGACCTGATGATTTTCGGCGACAATGGTCTTGGCGAGGGTGGCGACATCCACGACGACCACGCGCCATTTTTTCTCGATGACTTCGTGGTAGGCCACGCGTTTGCCGCCGGAGAGCCACTGCTGGCAGGCGACGCGGTGGGCGTCCTCGGTGTGAATGTTGTCAGCGAGCACGGTTTCCTTTCCGGTGGCGCGCTCGATCATGCGCACCTCGCCGAGATGTCCCTGAGGATCGATGGAGGTGAAGAACAACACGCGGGTGCCGTCCGGGCTTTCTGGATTGGTGAGGTAGTAGCTGTGGGTGGTGTGCCGGCCCTCAATGGCTGACACCGGCTTGATGGTGACGTCTTTGGACCAGGCCGCGACAGGATCGGCTGCAAGGCCGTGGACAGTCATCAATGAAAGGAATGCAACGATGGATTTCATGGTGCGATGAATGAATGAGTACGGAGTTTCAAATCAAGCTGTCAGCTCACGCATCACGCGCCCATGCACATCGGTGAGCCGCTGATCGCGACCACCGTGGCGGAAGATGAGTTTTTCGTGATCCACCCCCATTTGATGCAGGAGCGTCGCATGAATGTCATGGATGTCCACGGGATCGCTGGCGACGGAATTGCCAAACTCATCCGTTTCTCCGAAGGCCATTCCGCCTTTGAAACCACCGCCGGCCATGAAGATGCTGTAGCCGTTCACATGGTGATCGCGACCACAGGTCTCGCTGATTTTAGGCGTATGCGGTGTGCGGCCCATCTCGCCGGCCCAGAGCACAATGGTTTCGTCAAGCAGGCCACGCTGATCGAGATCGCTGATGAGAGCGGCAACGGATTGATCGGTGATGCGCGCATTTTTGGCATGGTTTTGGCGAATCTGCCCGTGCTGATCCCAAGGCGAATTGTTGCCGTCAAAACTCGGACAGGTGATTTCGACAAACCGCACCCCAGCTTCCACCAGGCGCCGCGCACGCAGGGCCTGGGTGGCATAAAAGCGCTGATGTTCGTCGGTGGAATCCACACCGTAGAGCCTGCGAATGTATTCAGGTTCTCCGGCGATGTCCGCAATGCCAGGAACCGCGCTTTGCATGCGAAACGCCGTCTCATAGTTCGCTATGGCTCCTTCAATGATTGGTGCGTCCGAAGTGCGCGCAGCGAACTCAGCATCCTGCTGTGCCAGCAGCGCAAGTTTGCGCCGCTGGATGACCGCCTCATCATGCGGAGCAATATTATCAACCGGCACGCCCTTGGCGCGAACCATGGTGGCCTGATGACTAGCGGGCAGGAATGAACTGCCGAAGTTTTCGAGTCCGCCGTTTGGCACCCAGTCGTTGTTGAGCACGACATAGCCCGGCAGATTGCGATTCTCCGTACCAAGGCCATAGGAGACCCAGGAGCCGATGCTCGGTGCCTGGCCGAGGATGCGGCCGGTGTGCAGCAGCAAGTTCTGCTGACCATGCAGCGGCAATTCGCCAACCATCGAGCGAACAACGCAAAGCTTGTCCGCTACTTGCGCGATGTGCGGAAAAAGCTCGCTCACCCACAAGCCGCTTTGCCCGCGCTGCTTGAACTCCCAGGGACTGCCAAACCAGACGCGGCCCGCATTTGACTGCGAGCGCTTTGACACCGCCCCACTGCCGATGGCTTTGCCTTCGAACTTCTTGAGCATGGGCTTGAGATCAAAGGTGTCCACATGACTGGGACCACCGTCCATGAAGCAGAAAATGATGTTCTTCGCCCGTGCCCGGCAATGAAGCGGCACACCCGCCATGGCACGCAGCGCCAGCATGCCAAAGCCCGTGGCAGCCCCTGCCAGAATCTGGCGGCGCGAGCAAAGACAATGGTCATGCGGCTGCATTTCAGCGGTAGTAGAGAAACTCCTTGGTGTTGAATAACGCATGGGCAAGGCGTTCCCATGCATCCGGCGTGTCTCCGCCAAAATCCTGCAAGGCGGCAGTCCAGCGTCTCAACTCGGCTGCATTCGGCTCACGAGCCAATGCCCGCTCAAACATCTGACGCACACGATCTTCGCGGTTCATGTCCTTGTTTTTTAGCAAACCAGCCGCCCAGCATTTGGCCATCTCGTTCACAAACGGATCATTCAGCATGATCAGCGCCTGGGAGGGAACATTCGTCACGTCTCGTCTGCCGGCAGGCAGTTTCAGATCTGGAAGATTGAAGCCGACGAGAAATTTCGGCGGGTCCATGATGGACATCTGCAGATAGATCGAGCGGCGGCCATGACCATCGAGCGGACCGCTGAAAAGGCGCTTGGCCGCGTCCTCGGCACTGCGAAACGGCAGGACAGGCCGACCATAATGCTGCGGGTCGAGACGACCAGAGATCGCGAGCAGTGAATCACGAATGGCCTCCGCCTCCAAACGCCGCGTAGGGTAGTGATGCAGCAGGCGGTTCTCCGGATCACGTTCGCGCGCGGCATCGGCCACGAGACCGGACTGCCGGAAGGTCTGGCTTAAGACCAGACGCCGCACCAATTTTTTAGTGGACCAGCCTTCGCGAATGAACTCTCGCGCCAGCCAGTCGAGCAGTTCGGGATGCGAAGGCATGACTCCGAGCCGTCCGAAATCATCCGGGGTGGCCACAAGTCCGGTGCCAAAGAGCCACTGCCATACTCGGTTCACATAGACACGCGCCGTCAGCGGATGCTCGGGATCCAGCAGCGAATCGGCAAGCGTCAGCCGGTCCGACACTCGCGCCTTGGGGTCCAGCATTTTCAAAAATCCCGGCTGCACCAGCGTGCCGGTCACATCCACATTGCCGCGCACATTGAGCGGGTAGCTGGCCGGGGCCGTTTCCCGCTGGTCCATGCTGTTGACCGTACGCGGAAAACCGATGCCTGCCTCGGCGCTCCGATATTCGGCCACCAGTGTCGCGATCCTGCTTCCGGGTTCCGCCTTGTTTGGCAGCAAACCACTGCTGTGCAGCCAGTCTAAAACGGGCTGATCTCCCGGCTGCGTTTTGCCCTCGCGCCACCGCGTGACAGCAGAGTTGAACCATGCCGCTATGCGCTGCCATGCGTCCGGCGAATCGGCAGCGTCATACAAACCGGCAAATGCATTTTGTTCATCCTGCGGCGTGCCTGCCTTGTCATGGGAGGCAATGCCACAGACGCTCAGCCAGCTGCGTTTATCGTAGCCGAAGTCGTCATTCTTGAGACCCTTTGCCAGACCGGTGCGTGGTGGGAAATTCGGGTTCAAAGACGAGGTGGCAAACTCCGCCGTGACCTGCTGCACCCCATTCTTCAGCTCAGCATCACCAAAACTCCGCCATGCGGGTATGGTGTTGGTGTAGAAAGCGATGGTTTCATTTTGAAACGCATGGTCATCAATCACAAGTTGGCCGCCAAATTCCCCGCCCGCGAGGTCAAGGCTCACGAACCTGCCCGGGATGAGATGCTCAGGCGGCATGCGCAGCGCGCCAGGCAGCTTGGAGGACAAGGCGTGCGTGTGCCAGCCACGCGGCAGAAGACGCGCAATGACGGCATCGCCTTCGAGCGCGATGAGCGGTGTGCCTTCCTCGACAAAGCCGTGTTTCATCCCATCGCCCTCCATCACCCAGCCGTGGGGAAGCTGAGCCCTGGCGGGATCGGCCAACAGTTTGAAAATGGCGTTGGCATTTTGTGCGGCCATGCGGGCCTTGCGCCACTCGGCAGCCTTTTGTGTGAGCTGATCTGGCGCGGCAAGCGGTGCACCCACGCCTTTCAATGCGGCACCGTGCGTTTCCGCCCACTGTTTGAGGAAGCCCCGCTCGAACGGCTTCTTCCACGCAACTGCCACTTCGGCGCGAATCGCCGCGCGCAGCTCTTTGAGCTTCGCGATGGCTGCATCGTTTTTATTCGGCGCATCGATCACACGGGAGGTCCAGCGCGGGGTGGTGAAGATGGCGGCAAGAGCGTAGTAGTCGTGCTGTGAAACGGCTTCGAGCTTGTGATCGTGACAGCGTGCGCAAGCCACGGTGGTGGCGAGAAAGGCTTTGGAAAAGGCGTCGATTTTGTTGTTCACCATCTCCTGATGAATGCCATTGAACATCAGGCTGCTGCCATGACGATGCTCCCCCAGATGATAAAACATGGGACCGATGAGGCTTTCGTTGGTTTGTGAGGCCATGTTGATTCGCGGCCTCGGCAGCAGATCGCCCGCGATCTGCTCGCGCAGGAACTGAGCGAAACTGATGTCGTCATTGAAGGCGCGGATGAGGTAGTCACGATACTCGTAGGCACCCTTGGCGGGATTGTCCCATTCATAGCCATAGGTGTCCGTGTAGCGCACGACGTCCATCCAGTGCCGTGCGAAGTGCTCCCCAAAGCGGGGGCTTTGCAGCAGCATGTCCACGTAGGCCTCGTCAGACAAGGATGCTGATGCCGAGGATGGCGGCAGCCCCGTCAGCACAAATGAAAGCCGTCGCCTCAGCACGCCAGGCTCCGCAGGTGGTGCCGGCTGGAGTTTGGCGGCAGACAACGCCGCACGCACAAAACGATCCACCGGCTCTTTTGACCATGCCACATCATCCAACTTCGGCGGTTCGACTTTGCGCATGGGCTTGAGGCTCCACCAGTCGAGGCGCTTGTGGAATTCAACATCCCAGGTGTCACTCGCGGCGAGATCCTGGCTGCTCTTCGCCACTGACACGCGCGGATCGGGAGCCCCAAGCCGAATCCATTCCGCAAACACCGCAATCTCCGAACCAGGAAGCATCTTCTTCGGCGGCATTTTGACATCCTTTTCCGCATGACTCAGCGCCTGCATCAGCAGGCTTGCTTCCGGCTTCCCAGGAATAATGGCGGGTCCGCTCTCGCCCCCTTTTTCCCAGCCTGACTTCGAGTCAAGAGCGAGGCCGCCTTTGATTTTTTTCTCATGCGAATGGCAGTCAAAGCAGCGCTGTTTCAGCAGGGGCTCCACCTTGGAGACGAAGATGTCCTCCGCGCTCATGACTGAGGCGGTGAGCAGACATGCAATGGTGGCGGACAGCTTCATCGGTCTTATGCAAAAGAACCAACGCCGCCAGGAAGTCATCTCTCTGTGGCCATACCCGCAAAAAATGGGAATATCCGCTCATCCACCATGAAACAGACTGGTCCGCTTCATCTGGCGCAAACGCCACGAGCGAGGCCGATGGAAACTGTGCGGAAGGATTCACACCTGTTGCTTCCCACGCCAATGCGTCTGCGCAACACACGATGCAAACAATGACTCTCCTCACTCGCGCCAGTACAGCGACTCCTTCGGCACGGTGTAGGCCACCCCCATCTCCGGTGTCTGAATGACCTCTCCCTTACGATACAGCGATTCGACCGCCGCAATCAGCATGCCGGAGGTGAGCAGCGTGCGCTCCACAGGATAGGGTGCACGATTGTGCAGGATCATGTCCTCAATGTGATGAACGAGCGGATTGAAAAAGTCGGCGGTGGTCGAGCTGGAGCCCGGCATGGGCAGAAACATCTGGCAGGAGGTGATCTCGCCCGTCTCGGAGTTCAGGCCCGCATAGTTGAAATCCCGCACCGGCAGCATGAAGAGCGTGGTGTGGAAGCCGTCGCGATGCTCGATGAAATACGCGAAGGCATCAGGGAAGATCTTGCGCGCCCACTCAAAGCTGACGGGCTCCAGAGGATACCCTTCCACCGGCCATGTGTGGCTGCGGGTGAGAGCGGCGGCGAGCAGGCGCTGCGTGTTCTTCCGCGTGGCGGCATGCTCCCACATTTTTTCGCCACGCAGGGCGCGCACGCTTTTGATGCCGACCTCACCACCACGGCGGCGCTCGGACATGCACTGCGCGGTTTCGAGGCCGTGGAAGTCGTATTTTTCGACACCGCCGTAGCCGACGGCCACGCTCTCCGCCAGCGGTGTTCCCCACGGCAGATCCACCGCAGGCAGACGGCGTGTCACGGGCAATGAGGACCCGGCGAGGAAGGGAAAACCGAGCCGTTTCGCATCAGCCACCATCTCGGTGCATTGGCTCCACTCGGTGGAGAGATGCTTGTCATTAAAAACGGGCACGCTGCGTCCGCTGGCCTCGAAGACCTTGACGACCTCTTTGAAGAATTCGTAGCGCGGGTAGAGCGTCTGCCCCTTTTCATTTTCAGGGTAGTCGCCATGTTCACCAATGAGGACGACACCATCCACGGCGAGCTTCCCCGTGCCCAGTGTGAGCGCCTCAGCGATGCTGGAATAGATCGGGATGTGATAGCGCTCCGAACGACCGCGCGCGAGATCGGTTTTAGGAAACTGCGCGATGTACAGCGACACCAGATCCGTCTGCGGCGGCAGCCACTGCCCGGCCCACGCGTGGCCCATGGCAAGCCGGTCCACGAAATGCATCGCATGCGCGTTCTTGAACATCACCGTGGCGATGAGCGCGACTTTTTTACGTGCGGGCGTGGGGGCTGCATGGGCCGTGGCTGCTGCGGCAGCACCGGCCATGAGGAAGGAGCGGCGGGTCCAGGATGATGAGCTCATGATGATGAAGAACGGTCCGATTTGTTTTCCCAAAACAACCACAGCGGCAGCACCGCGATGAGTGGCAGGCAGGAGGCCAAAATCAGCCCCTGATCAAACGAATGCGTGCGATCCGCCAGCCTGCCAAAAAACTGCTGCGCCTGCGCCGGCAGCACCCACGCGACGACTCCGGCGATGCCCGTGATCTTGCCCTGATGCCGCCCCGACAGATCCTGCGTGAAGGCATGATACAGCGGAAACACACCCAGCGCTCCGGCGCCCGCGAGCATGAAGACCGCGAGCAGCACCCATCCATGCTCCAGCCACGGGGTGAACGCGCAGGAGGCGCACAAGGCCCCGCAGCCCGCAAAGACAATCACCCGCGCCGCATGCACCGAAAGTTTGCGCCGCCCCAGCCACACCGCGAGCGCTCCGGCCCCGAGGCAACCGACGTCCGTGGCCAGATACCATGCCGAGGTGAACCACAGCGTCTCCGCCTCCGTGTATCCACGCCCTTCCTGCAAAATCTTGGGCAGCCATGCACGCAGGATCTGCCACGTCGTGTTGATCCCCGCGATCACCACAAAGATGATGAGCATGCGCCGGCTGAAAATGACGCTCCACAGGCTGGTGCCATCCCCTTTGTCCGAGGTCTCGCTCAAACGAACCGGCGCAGGAAGGTCCGCCTTGCGCACGAGTGCAAACCACAGCACCAGCCAGCCAAAGCCGGTGATGCCCACCACTTGAAACGCCGTGCGCCAGCTTCCCAGTTCGGCCGTCATGAGCCCGCTCATGATCAGCGGCGTGATGATCGCGCCCACGGAGGTGCCGCTTTGCAGCACGCTGTTGCCGAAGGAACGCTCCCGCGCATCCAGCAGCGCCCGCGTGGTGCGGATGCCGCAGGGCCAGTGACCCGCCTCAAAAAATCCCAGCGCCATGCGGCACCACAGCAACTCCTGCTCGTTGTGCACAAAACCCGTCGCCAGTCCGGCCAGCGACCACATCGTCAGCACGATGGCATACAGCCAGCGCACGGAGAAACGATCCGCCGCCCAGCCAAAGACGATGGAGCCCGCCGCAAACGCATAGGCAAACACCGCCTCGATGTGGCCATACTGCTCCTGCGACAGCCGAAACTCCTTGGTGATGCGCACCGCCGCATTCGCCAGTGTCTGGCGGTCCATGTAATTGATCGCCGAAGCGAGCAGCAACAGGCCGCAGATCGTCCACTTCCAGGTCGCCGAACGATGCAGTGGATTCGGATCAGCGGCGGCAGTCATGTCGAGTGCGTACTGATCGAGGGACTATGCGAGCAGCTCATCCACCACCTTGGCGCCCTGATTGTCCGTGAGGGAGGCGGCGAGGCCGTTGCGCTTGTAGGTGAGCTTGGTGTGGTCGAGACCAAAGGTCTTCAGCAGCGTGGCGTGGTAGTCGTAGTGCTTCACTTCGTCGATCACGGCTTTGTGGCCAAATTCATCCGTCTCGCCATGCACGTAGCCCTTCTTGAAGCCGCCGCCGGCCATCCACATGCTGAAGCCGTAGGTGTTGTGGTCGCGGCCCCACTTCTCGCGGCCCGCATCGTTTTGCAGCACCGGCAGACGGCCCATTTCGCCGCCCCAGTGGACGACGGTGCTGTCCAGCAGACCGCGCTGCTTGAGGTCAATGAGAAGCGCAGCACTCGGCTGGTCGGTGGCCTGGCAGTTCTTGGGCAGCGCCGTGATGAGCGATCCATGCTGATCCCATGACTGGCCTGCATTGAGCACCTGCACGTAGCGCACACCGCGCTCGACGAGGCGGCGCGCGATGATGCAGCGCGTGGCGTAATCCTTGGTGATCGGGTTGTCGACGCCGTAGAGTTTTTTGACATACTCAGGCTCCTTCGAAATATCGAGCGCCTCCTTGGCAGCCACCTGCATCTTGGCCGCGAGCTCATAGCTGGAAATACGCGCCTGCAGATCAAGCTCGCCGGGGTGCAGGGCCAGATGGTCCTCGTTGAAAGCCTTCAGCAGATCAAGCTGGCGCTGCTGCGGCGCACCGGCCAGAGACGGCGGCGGGTCGAGATTCAGAATGCGTGGCTCAGTGGCGCGCACGAGCGTGCCCTGAAACAGCGAAGGCAGCCAGCCATTGGTGAAGTGCTCACCACTGAAGGTGGGCAGACCGTTGGGGTGCGAGAGCACCATGTAGGCGGGCAGTTCATCCGTCTCACTGCCGAGACCATAGGTCAGCCATGAACCCAGCGCCGGACGACCCGCAGTGATACGCCCCCCGTTCATCGCATACAGCCCCTGCGCGTGATTGCTCACGCCGGAAGTCATCGAGCGGATCAGCGTGATCTCATCCACCACCTTGCTCAGGTTCGGCAGCAGTTCGCTGATCTCCATGCCGCACTCACCGTGCTTCTGGAACTTCCACGGCGAGCCAAAGCACTTCGATGAAGCCTGCGCGAGATTGTCATACTTGATCTCACCAGGAAATTTCTGCCCGTCGTACTTCGTGAGCATCGGCTTCGGATCAAACAGGTCCATCTGCGACGGCCCGCCCATCATAAACATGGAGATCATCGCCTTCGCCTGCGGCTCAAAGTGCGGCTTCTTCGGATGCAGATCGTAGCGTATCTCGCCGGTGAAGCTCTCCGGCTTCACGGGTGCGGCGAGCAGGCCATCGCGCTCAAGCAGCGAGGCAAGGGCCAGCGTGCCAAGGCTGTAGCCATTGGCATGCAGGAAGTGACGGCGGGAGCAAAGCTGGGGGCGGTTCATGAGAAGCTAAACATACGCTTGAAATGGTCAGCATCTGACAACGTTAATAGATGCGGTTGGCGGGGCAGAGCCCCGCATCTAAAAAATGGCAAGTTTACGACCCAAGCGCTTTAAGTGCGAATTATCTCCGTCTAGATTCATGCCTTCCGATGTCATTCGCTTTGCCTCCTGTTGATTTTTCAAGTGAAGGTAAAGATACGCGATTCTAGAATAGTCGTCCGCATTCGCTTCGTTCATTCTCAATGACATGACTTTTGCGAGCCTTGCAATCAAGATTCGTTTTTCTTCTGAATCCAACTCCAGTCTCTTGAGAGAGAAGAGGTTATTAATTTTATTTGCAGCGTTGCTGATGACAAAAAATGGAACGTTTTTACGTTCACACATTTCAATTAAAGCATGAACTGCACTTTCTAAATCACCGATCTGTTCAGAAAGGTCGGCGAGTCGTCTCCAGTGAAGTGACGACTCAGTCGCGCTTCCGGACTCAAGAAAGTGCCTGACACATTCCTGAGCTTTCTTCAAACCATCCGATGTGCCTTGTTCTTCGTACAAAGAAGCTAATGCAAGCCACGCTTCTGAGCTTTGCTGCGCAACTAATTCAAGAATGGGAAGGTACTCGCTTAGTCTTGATGGCTCCTTGGCCACGATGCGTGAAACATTTGTAAAAAGTCGCTCAACTCTTAACTGAACTGCACCCAGAAGGCTTGATTTCTGAGCAGCACCAAAGAGTTGCAAAAGTTGGCTGTCTGCCTGGGCGGCGGTCTTTAGCGGACTTGCTGCCAGTTTAGTTTTTCCGAATTCCATTGCAGCCAAGGGCAACGTCACAATTTCATCTACCACATTATTGCCGATTACCTCGATCAATGAACTTTTACGCAGTTCCTCAATCGCAGCAGTAACGTTTATTCGTTCGTTGGCAGGACGAAGCAGAACTGCATGAATGGCCACTGATGGCACAGATGAGTTCCAATTACACAAAGTGAGAAAGATACGCTGAGCAGCGTGACTGAGTGCAGCAAAAGTTCGTTCGAAAAGTGCATTCAGAATACGCTCCTGAGTCGCCACAATTCGTTTTATATCCACAAGCTTTCTTGCCTTGGCCACCTCACCAAGCAGAACCTTGATGACATAAGGATGGCCACCGGATTCATCAATGAGTCGGGTAATGTATTCGGGAGTCAATAAGTCAGCGATTCCAAACTTTCCCGCAACAGCAGCAATTAATTTAAGGCATTCAGTTTCGGTCATACCCTCCACAGGAATCTCAAAATCCCCAGTGAATTCTTTGTGCCGAGCTGTCACCAAAACCTTATTTGGATGCCTGACGAAGCTGTGCAGCCACATAAACAGTGAAGCTGGATTACGCACGGTTTCAAAGTTATCAAATACGAACAATATTGGGCCTATTGAACAATCTTGCCGCCCAAGATGTTTCTCGAAGTACTGTTTGGCGCTGAAGCCTTTCTCCTTGGCATTACCTGGCTGCATCAGACGAACGAATGAACGACAGACATCATCTTGGGTAATAACATCAGGACTCACAAATTGTGGTCCGTCTACAAGAAGATCAATGTCCCGTGAGCTAAACCAGCATATCATTTCATAGCGTTTTGTCTCTGACACCTGGTGTAGAATCGTGAGTGTTAAAGAGGTTTTTCCTATTCCTCCACGGCCAGAAAGTGTAACAATTCGGTCCTGTTCTTCAGCCATCAATGCTTCTTCGAGTCGGCGTTCAAGGATGGGTCTGTGAATATAATCTTTCGGGTCCCCTGGAATATTAGCAAAGCAATTACCGTAAACCTCAAACTTGCCTAACCCTTTCGTTTCACTTGCTAGAAGGTTCTCTGCGGGCGCAAGATAGGCAGATGAATTCCCATCATGGCGATCACCGGTAGCGTAAGATAAAAATTCAAATTTTTTGTCGCCAAACTTGCCGTTTGGAAAAAAGAAATCCGTAATCTCTGGGGTTGATTCTAGCAGTTCAACATATTGAGGAGAGTCGAAGTATATATATACTCCATTAATATATTTATGTTGTGTGCCACTCTTGATATCATCGAAGGATGAAACCGCCTCCGAAATAGGAGTTACTCGATATTTGCCAGAAATGTTACGAAACAAGAATGCCCATTCGCGGCGAAATAAACTGAAATTATCAGTGATGAGTCGAATGCTCTGCTCAAGAATCGGGCATGCCAAACTTTTGGTGCTGCTGAGAGTCGCGCCATGGCCTCTTGTTCCATTTCGCAATGTCGCAAATAAACCGAACCAACGGCGACCATCGATCTTCTGATGACTGATGTCCTCTTTCAAACCGAGTGTATCAAGAACTAACTTAAGTGAGGTAACTGCCTCATATTGCCACGAACCCGGTGCTGATATTTGCGTAAGCTCCTCTTTTTCCAGTGCTTTCAATTCATCAAGTAATTCGTGCGAAGGAGGGCCCTTGACCAAGTCATCCAAAACCATTGCCCATTCGCCAATTCCATCTGCCTGGGCAATTTTCGTCAACAATCGATATCTCTGGTTAAATCGTTCGTGTCGAAGTGCTGCGAGAAATCCTAAAGTCACAAGCTTTACAACGCATTCTCCCGCAAGCAGGAGTGCATCGAACAGTTCAGAATCCGAGTCGTGTTTTGAAAATTCAACTCTTTGCCAGATGTCCTCTAACGGCTTAATATTGGGCATACGAGACATCTATTTTCTATTTAGGTATATGCCAACTAATATCCTACCCAATCACGCACTCTCGGCAGTTTACTTACCGTAAGCCATTATTTTAGCCCTTACTCTACGTATAAAAAGCGGTTTGAGCTGCAAAGGATCTGGCAAAGACTGGCCATGGCTTCCTGCGGCGGATTGGGCACGACCCCTTTCGGATGCTGGATGTCGTGGTGATACTGGGCGAGCGCCTTGGTCTGCTCATCGAGATAGGCGATGCCGCGTGTGACATCAGCCTGCGTCGCCGGCTTGCCAAAGAGCAGTTCCCAGGCGCGCTTGATCTGCTCCGTGCGATTGCCAGGGGCCGCAGCCTCCAGGCGGCCTGCGAGGCGGAGCGAGCTGTCGAGCACGAAGGTGTCGTTCATGAGCAACAGCGATTGCGGAGCCACAGTGGTCTGCGCACGCAACTCGCAGTTCGGCGTCATGACGGGCGCATCAAAGGTGTCGAGCACTGTGACGGGCTTGCTGCGGCGCACCTGCACATAGATGGAGCGGCGGAAGTCGTCCGCACCGCCGGGATCGACCTTGTTCAGAGTGATCGTTCCCTTGTCGATGCCGGTGATGACGCGGCCCTGCGGATCACGACCAATGCCGCTCGGCGGGCCGTAGCTCGACTGCACCAGCGTGCCGGTAACCGCCAGCAGAGAGTCACGCAGCGTCTCGGCATCCAAACGGCGCAGCTTGAACCGTGCGTAGAGTTTGTTTTCCGGATCGCTGTGCATGGATGCAGTGTTCACCGAGGACTGGCGGTAGGCGTTGCTCAGCAGAATCAGGCGATGCAGGGACTTCAGCTTCCAGCCGCTTTTCACAAACTCGTCGGCGAGGTAGTCGAGCAGTTCCGGATGCGTGGGCAGCTCGCCCTGGCGGCCAAAATCACCCGGCGTGTTCACGATGCCACGTCCCATGTGGTTCATCCAGAAGCGGTTCACCAGCACTCGCGCCGTCAGCGGATGTTTGCCGCTGGTCAGCCACTGCGCATAGGCCAGACGGCGACCACTGGAGCCGCTGCTCACCGGCACCGGTTTGAAAGGCTCGATCTCCGGGCTGGCGAGGATGCTCAGCTCTCCGGGGGTCAAAGCCTGCTTGGGCTGATCATGATCCCCGCGATTGAAAAGCTTCGTCACGGGCACCTGGCCCTTCACTTCCGTCAGCGCCATCACAAAGCCTTCCGCCGGCTTGGTTTCCCGCAGCTTTTTGGCCTCGGCCATCTTCGCATCCACGATGTCCTGCTTCTTCTTGTCGTAGAGATCGAGCGAGTAGGTCGCGAGCGCGGAAGGATACTTTTTGATGAGCGTCTTCTGCTCAGGCGTCTGTTTGTCCTTCGGCGTGTCACGGGCGACACGGAAGGCCGCCTGCTCCGCCTCGGGCACCTTCTTGATCTCAACCTCGAAAATTTCATCGAGGAACTTTTTGCTCATCGCACGCGCTTCGGCCTCGATCTCCTTGGCTTTGACTTCGATCGCAGCCGCCTTGGCTCGTTCTTCCGGGGAGTAGAGGGAATACAGACGCTGCGCAGGTGCGCGCCAGGCCTCCCAGTTGTAGGCCGGATCAAACACGGCACGCAGGCGGTAATAGTCGGCCTGTGTGATCGGATCGTAGCGATGATCGTGGCACTGCGCACACGCCACCGTCATGCCCATGAGAGACGAGGTCGTGACCTTCATCTGCTCGGCGATCACCTGATTCTTCGCGAGTTTTGCATCATCCGGCGCATCGCCCGTGCCATCAGGAGCCATGCGCAGGAAGGCGGTGGCGATGAGCTGATCAGTCCGATGCGGATCCAGCACCGCCTGCTGGAAGTCTCCATGCGTCGCACCGGCAAGCTCGTCCCCCGCGAGCTGCTCCTGAATAAATTCACTCCACGGTTTGTCCGTGTTCATGGCACGGATCACGTAATCACGATAACGCCACGCCTGAGGTCGCACCGAGTCGGCCTCTGAATAGCCGTTCGAATCCGCGTAACCCACCACATCCAGCCAATGGCGCGCCCAGCGCTCGCCATAGTTTTTCGAGGCCAGCAGGCGCTCCACCAGTTGCTCATAGGCCAGCGGTGATTTGTCACTCACAAAGGCCTCCACCTCCTCCGGCGTCGGCAGCAGCCCGGTGAGATCCAGCGTCACGCGGCGAATCAGTGTCCGCCTATCAGCCTCGGACGCAAAGGTGAGCCCCTTGTCCGCCATCGATTTGAGCAGGAAGGCATCCACCGGGGTGCGCACCTTCTTGGCATCCACATTGGCAGGCACCGCAGGACGTTTCACCGGCTGAAAAGCCCAGTACTCGCGGTCGTCGTCTGAAATCATCGGTCCTGGAGCCAGCGCCAGCGGCTCGGGCCTCGCGGTCTTGGCCCCTTGGGCGATCCATCGCTCAATGATCGCCAGCTCCGCCTCAGACACCTGCTTGCCCTTCTTCGGCATCTCCCCGTTTTTGATCAGGCGCACCAGCTCGCTCTGCTCCGGATGTCCAGCCACGACGACATGGCTGCCGCCGTCCAGCTTCAGATCCATGAAACGTCGCAGCCGCAGATCCACGCCGCCCTCGGGCTTCTCCTCCTCCCCATGGCAGTGCGTGCAATGGGCCTTCACGATGGGGCGCACGTCTTTCTCAAACGTGAGCATGCGATCCGCGCCGCGAACGGTCACGGTGAGGGAACAAAAGAGAACAGCAGGCGTCAGCTTCATCAGGGGGGAATAAACCTACGCCCCCAGTACGCTCGTTTTTGCGGCGGATTACTCCACCGCCACTTTGACCACCACTTTGAACACCTGCTCCGGCTTGTCCCACTCGATGCAGGGGGCATGCGCATCCTGCGGATAAAGGATGGCAAAGTGCCCGCCGCTCAGGTGCAGCGGCGTCACATCGGGGATCAGTTTCCACAGCGCGGCCTCTTTTTCCTCGTTGTAGGCCATCGTCTCCTCCTTCATCGCCGCCAGCGGCGCCCAGAGGATGGTTTCACGACCGCTGTAAATGAACTGCACATCAATATACTTCCGATGCGCCTCAAACTTCGCCTTCTCCATCGGTTTCGTCTCATAGGTCTGCACCAGCGCAAAGCAATGGTCCCCATCGAGATCAAACCGCCCCAGCGGCTGCGTGCCGTCCACCGTGCGGAGATAGGCAAAGGCCTTCGCGAAACGCGAATTGAAAGACTCGTAGCGGGCGGAATTTTCAAGAGTGTCGAGGATCATGAGAGGAAGGCATTAAATCGACACCATGCTTGAGCCGTGTGCAACGCACAAAGGTGAACCGAGAGCCTCATGTCGCATTGCGTTGTCATCAGTCCCGCTGAGTGTCCCTGCCTTCCACCCCCTGTCCATGAACGACCAGTTCCTATTTTCCGACATGCCCGCCGCCCTTGAAGAGCAGCCGGTCACCAGCGTCTTTCTAGCCATCCTTCCTGATCAGGTGGCTGCAGAGCAGATCGCCCGCTGCGCATGCGAGGTGAGGGCCAGACACGGGCTGAAGGGCGTTCCCCGCCCCACGGGTCGCTTCCATGTCACCCTGCATACTTTCGATCATGCCCTACATGCGTTGGAGAGGTCGGTTCAAATGGCTCAAATGGTCGCCGCCAAAGTGGTGAAAGGTGTCAGTCCTTTTGAGGTGCTCTTTGACCGGGTGAAAAGCTTCTCGGAGAAGAAATCCAATTTCCCCTGTGTCCTCGCAGACCGCGAAGGCAATGAAGCCCTGCGAGCTTTCGCCTCACGCTTGAAACGCGAAATGGGCAAGCCAGCCGGCCACTTCACGCCGCATGTCACGCTGCTGTACGATGACATAATCGTTAAAGAAGAATATGTGGAACCCGTGATCTGGACGGTGCACGAAATCGTCCTGCTCAAGGCCATCATGAAAAGAAAGACTTTCCAGGAGCTCGGTCGCTGGACGCTTCAGGGCTGAAGCTCATCGCCACCCCTCACTTCGCGCGGAGCAGCTCGACAATCGTCTCCCGCATCACCTTTTCGGACTCCGGTGCGGCAAAGGCCTGCGTCGGCTCATACCCGCCTTCGGCGAAGGATTTTTCCAGCGGGATGTACCCAGGCCCGCCATCGCCATAGCTTGCCGTGGCGACGAATCCACCCGGGCGCTGCTGCTGGGCAAAAAGTTGATACTCGATGAAGGTCTCCCCCGGCAGATGCAGCAGGCACACCTCATCTCCCAAGTGCAGGCTGGTGAACTGGATCGGCACCCCTGCCGCACTCTGGCGGACGAAGCCTACCCGGAACGCGGCACTGATGCGCGTCGAAGCCACAGCCGTCGCGTTCTCACACACTTTCAGCATGCGTTCCTCGGGAAACTCAGGATTCGATTTCAACACCACCGGACGCGCGCGCCATTCGACCTTCGTCAGCGGCACCCGCTTCATCTGCTGCTCGGAAGCCACCATCGCCGCATGAATGTTCTCACCCAGCCGCACCCGCGCCTCCTTGCTGGCATCATTGTATTTCCCCGCCCCGATGTTGCCACCGCAGCCGGTGAAGTACAGATGAGGCACACCATCGTCCTGCGTGCGCCGCTCGCGCGCGGTGCCCACAAAATCATACGTCACCATGCCGTCGCCATAGTAGCTCATGGGATGCGTTGCGTAGTAGTGCAGCACCGCCAGCTTCTTCTCGCCATTCCAAAAACTGATCGTCTTCAGCAGCGGATCCACCAGCCCCTCCGGCAGCGCCTGCAGCGCCGCATCCTTCGTCGAGCTCAGCCTCATCTTCGCCACCTTCCCATCGTCACCCATGATGCGGCGATTCGAGGCCACTTTCTCCACCGCCGCCTCGCCATGCGCGCTGTGCGTCAGCGGCTCAGCCTTCTTCAGCGCGGCCTCAAGACTCGCCGCCACACCCTTCAGCGCACGCTCAGCCCACTCAAGATCCATCACACTCGGCGGCGAGGTAAAACCCGCCAGCAGCCGGTGCGATGCCGCGTCTCCGATTGGCGCATTGTGCTGGTGCAGGCTCTGCACCGCCACGCGTTCCGGCGTCGTCCCCGCCGCCTGCGCCAGCACCTCCCGCCAGTGCACATGATCCCCCGCGCGGATCTCACACCAGTCCACCGCGCACAGCACCACCGGCTTGTCATCGCTCAAAATCACCACGCCCAGCGCCAGCAGCCGCTCGCTCACCCCCGCCACCTGCTTCACCAGCCCGCCGCACAAAGGCGCGCCAACCTGCGGAGTGACGTCCGCACGAAACGTCGCGAGCCGCAGGGATTCGCCGAAAGCCGGGAGTGCCAGCAGCGCTAGGAAAGTGATAAGCTTGTTCATGACTTCACTACGGAGGCCGTGCAGCAAGCTCTCAAACAGATTCTGGATTTCGTCACTGGATGGACTGCCCAATCGATTCCGTGGGGCAGCCCTCCAGAGCCTCCAAACAGAGTTGAATCTCCGCTTCAGTCACCGGCTGACGAAACACAATGCTGTAACCGATTTCGTCATCGCGGCGGAAAAAATCGGGTGCATTGCCGCGGCATAAATCGCAGTCAATGCAGGTGCTATCGACGTAGAAACGGCCTGATACATTTTGAGGGAGACGGTCTTCAACATTTGGCATGGGTAAAGGCGGGGTTGTCCGCGCCCAGGCAGTCGCACCTCTGATTAATTGCGTGAAATGCATTAAATTCAGGTATTGTTGCTCTAGATGCAACAATATCTGGCCCGGAAACCTTTCGACCTCTACGCCCTGCACCTCTTTCACCTCGTCGTGAAGCACCGCAGCTTCACACGGGCCGCACGCGAGGCAGGGCTGTCGCAAAGCGCACTCACACGGCAGATGCAGTCGTTAGAGGAGCGCCTCGGCCTGAGTCTGATCAATCGCACCACACGGTCTGTCGAAATTACCGAAGCAGGCCTCTTTCTCGCCGCTGAAGCCGCACGCCTCATTGGCGGTGTCGCATCGGCGCTGGACGGTTTGCAGGCTGAGTTTGGCTCCATCCGGCCTGAAGTTCGCGTCAGCGTCTCACGCACCCTGGCAATGGCCCACATGCCGGGACTCTTTCACGCCAATCACCAGCGTCATCCCGAAGTCGTATGCCGCATCAGCTACAACACCAGCAGCTCCATCCTAACTGCTCTGGATGCAGGCGAAATTGACGTGGGCCTCCTGTGTCCTCCCTCACCGCTGCCGGAATCCATCAAGGTCACCCATCGCTTCAAAGACGCATTTGAACTGATCGCCCCGGCTGCGGTTGCAGCCAAAGCTCCACTCAAAAGAGCTGCATCATTCAAACTCTGGCTCACCTCACAATCCTGGCTCCACATTGCGCCTGAAACAAACACCGGCAAAAACCTCCGCCGTTGGATGAAACGGCAGCAGCTTGACCTCCAGCCCGCGATGGAATTGGACAGCTTCGACCTCATCATCAATCTCGTCGCCTCCGGTTTCGGTCTCGCCTTCGTCCCACGGCGCGCACTCGCTCTCTATCGAAGAAAGGAATCCATCGTCACCCTTCCCTTCCCTGAACGCTTCGAACGCGACATCGTCGCCGTTACCAGAAAACATCGAAAACAGCCGCAGCACGTGCAGCGGTTCGTAGATAACATCCTGTTTTAACCCAACAGCCCCCGGATCACCTGCCCATGCACATCCGTCAGCCGCCGATCAATGCCATTGTGGCGGACGGTGAGCTGCGTGTGATCAATCCCTAGCAGGTGCATCATCGTGGCATGAATGTCGTAACAGGTGGTAGGATTCGCTCGATCCAGCGGCTTATACCCCCATTGATCACTCTCGCCGGCAGTGACGCCGCCCTGGATCCCGCCGCCGCAGAGCCAGTTGGTGAAGACATAAGGGTTGTGATCGCGCCCTTTGCCGCCTTGCGTGCTCGGCATGCGGCCAAATTCGGTGGTCCAGAGGATGATGGTGTCATCGAGCAGTCCGCGTTGTTTTAAATCAAGAATCAACGCTGAAACCGCCTTGGCCATGCCCCAGGCCAGCGGACCATGGTCGCGCTCCACATCTTCGTGGCTGTCCCAGTTGCGGCGCGGGAAGCCGTTGTCGTTGCCGCTCCAGATCTGCACGAAGCGCACGCCGCGCTCCAGCAGGCGGCGCGCGGCCAGGCACTTGCGGCCCATGTAGTCGGCCTCTTCTTCAGGATTGATTTCGGTGGGCCAGACTTTGCGATGTTCCTGGATGCCGTACATCGCTTTCATGGCGGCGGACTCCTTCGAAATGTCCAGCGCCTCCGGTGCGGCGAGCTGCATCTTCGCGGCGAGTTCGTAGCTCTGGATGCGGCTTTCCAGACGAGAGTCTTCCGGATGCGCGGCCATGTGTTTGCGATTGAGCTGCTCCAGTAGCGCGAAGCCTTCGCGGTCAGATTTTGCGCTGATGTAGCGACCGGCCTTGTGCGGAAACAGATCCGCGATGGGTGTCTCCGCTCCGGGATAAATGATCGTCCCCGCATGCTGCGAGGGTAAAAACGCGCTGTCCCAGTTCTTCGGCCCGTTCGAGGCAAAGCCGCGATGATCCGGCAGCACGACAAACGTCGGCAGATTGTCGCTGATGGAGCCCAACGCGTAGCTCACCCAGCAGCCCACGCCTGGGAAGCCTGGCAGATTGAATCCCGTAGCCTGCAGCAGCGTGCCCTGCGAATGCACACCGGTCTTGCCCACCATGTTGTGCACAAAGGCCATGTCATCCGCACATGCGCCCAGCGGTGCCACGGCATCGCTCAGCATCCGTCCACTCTGGCCGTAGGGTTTGAAGTCCCATACGGGCTTTTTCCAGGGGCCCAGGCCATTTTGAAAGGCCTCCACCTTTTCACCAAAGTCGGCATCTTCACCATGGTGCTTGATCAGCGCGGGCTTGTAATCAAAAAGGTCGATGTGGCTCGCGGCACCGCCCATGAAGAGCTGCACCACACGTTTGGCTTTCGGCACCACGACTTGGGAACGATGCGCCGTCTCCGCGCTGGCCAGCGAATGAAACGCGAGCGCGCCAAAGCCTTGTCCGGCGGTTTGCAAAAGCTGGCGGCGGGTAAACATGAGACAACAGTAGGTGTTCATACGTGTCTGGCCAGCCGTCCCTTGTCACGCAATCGCGCGAGGTCTGGCAGGAAGTGAATTGCACAGTCGCGCAGGCTGGCAAAAACGTTATGCTACATACAACATGTCAGCCTGGTCCCCGCTCCGCAATTCTGTCTATCGTGCCATGTGGCTGGGCAGCATCGGGTCAAACATCGGCACCACGATGAATGACACGGCGGCCGTCTGGACGATGACCACGATGACGAGTTCGCCCTACCTCGTGTCGCTCATGCAGACGATGTCCAGCCTGCCGCTCTTCCTCCTGGCCCTGCCCGCCGGGGCACTGGCAGATCTGGTGGACCGGCGGCGCCTGATCCTGATCGCGCAAACCGGTGCCCTCCTCACTGCGGGCGGCATGGCGCTGCTGGCGTGGTACGGCGCTCTCACGCAGACCCTGCTGCTTCTCGCCACTTTTCAGCTTGGCGTCGCCGCAGCCTTCACCATGCCTGCCTGGCAGGCGCTCATCCCGGAAGTGGTGGGCCGGGAGCAGCTCCCCCACGCCATCGCCCTCAATGGCGTGGGGTTCAACATCGCCCGCTCACTCGGCCCCATCCTTGGCGGCCTGCTGCTTGCCGCGCTCGGGCCCGCGCCGGTCTTTGCGTTGAACGCGCTTTCCTTTGTCGCCGTGATCGGTGTCATGTGCACCGGCAGCTACATCGCCACCCCGCGCAGCGCCCAGCAGGAGCAGATGCTGGGCGCCATGGCCGCCGCCATCCGCTACGCGCGCCATGCCCGCGCCATGCAGGCGGTCCTCTGCCGCGGGGGCATCCACATGTTTGCTGCGGTAGCCCCGGTGGTGCTGCTGCCGATCATCGTTCATTCACGCCAATGGGCCGCCGCAGATTTTGGCATCCTCATGGGCTGCTACGGCGGCGGTGCCATCCTCATGGCCCTGCTTTGGCTGCCACGCCTGCGCGAACGCTTCACCTTCGATCATGTGCTGTTCGGAGCCAGTGTGGTCTCAGCAGCCATGACGGCCATCCTCGCGCTGGTGCCTGGGAAGTTCGCCATGGGCCTTGTCCTCATGGTCACAGGTGCTGCGTGGATCAGCGGCATGAACACCTTCAGCGTGGCCTCGCAAAGTGTGTTCCCGAACTGGGTGCGCGCCCGCAGCTCTGCGATTTATCTGGTCGTGATGCAGGGTGCTTTTGCCATCGGCGCTCTCACCTGGGGTCAACTCACCAGTCATCTCAATGCGCCTGTCGCTCTCGGCATCGCCGCAGGCTGCCTTCTCTTCAGCGCCCTGCTCGCACGCCTGCTGCCTATCAGCCATGTGGAAAAGCTGGATCTCTCCCCCTCCGGCCACATGCTGCCTCACAGCGCGATGCCCACCGAACCCGCCCCCAGCGACGGCCCGGTCCTCATCACCATCGAGTATCACATCGATCCCAAAGACGCCCCCGCGTTTCGCGCCGCCATGCTCCGTCTGCGCGAAACACGCCTGCGCGACGGCGCATTCCGCTGCTCTCTCTTCGCGGACCTCGAAGATCCCACCCATTACCGTGAAACCTTCCTCGTCGGCTCCTGGGCCGAGCACCTGCGGCAGCACGAGCGCGCCACCATGGAGGACCAGCGCATCGAGCTCGCTGTGCAAAATTTTCATCGCGGTGCCGAACCACCCCGCGTGCGGCACCTGCTCATGGTCAATTTGCGCGATGTGAAGCCCTGACCCCGCGGCTCATTTCCCGCCGACGATCATCCACGGCATCCAGTATGCCTGCACCATCACCAGCACACCCATGAGCAGCGCCAGCGCGATGCTGTGCCAGAAGACACTTCGCAGCACCGTGCCAGCGTCCGGACTGTCTGCCTGACCGCCTGTTGCCACCGCAGCCACAACAATACTCTGCGCATCGATCATCTTGCCCATCACCCCGCCGGAGCTGTTCGAAGCCGCCATGTGAATGGGCGAGAGATGCAGTTGGTTCGCCGTGACCTGCTGCAGATTGCCAAACAGCACATTCGAAGCCGTGTCACTGCCCGTGAGCGTCACCCCGAGCCAGCCGATCAAGGGGGAGAAAAACGGGAACAGCATGCCTGTACCGGCCATCATGAGGCCCATCGTTGTGTCCGTGCCGCTGTAGCGTGTCACATACCCCAGCGCAAGCATCAGCGCGATAGTCAGCAACGGCACGCGCAGTTTCCAGATCGTCGTGCCATACAGCTTCGCGATGCGCATCGGCGACAGCCCGAGACAAAGCCCCGCCAGCATTCCCGCCAGCATCGCCGCTGTGCCGGTGGCCGAGAGCGCATTGAATTTAAACACCGCCTTCTCCATCTCTGCATGCTCCACCACCGGCGGCACACGCTCCACCGCCAGATGCAGCATCGGCACCTTGATCTCCGCATTGAACACGCCGTTCAGCCCGCTTTTCACCGCCGGCATGCCCCAGGCAAACACCAGCGCCGTCAGAAACACCCACGGCAGCCACGCCTTCCAGGGTGCCTGCGAAGCACCTGCTGGTATTGCCTCCACCTTGGGCTTCTCCTCCGCATCCTTGGGCTTCCACACCTTCATGAACAGCACCAGCACCGCCATCGCCACCACCGCGCTGATGATGTCCACCAGCCATGGGCCGTGATAGTTGCTCACGAGAAACTGCATCACGCCAAAGCTCAGGCCTGTCACGAAACACGCCGGCCACACAGCCAGCATGCCTCGCCAGCCGACCTGGGCCGCCACCAGCCAGAACGGCACCGCCAGCGAGAAAATCGGCAGCTGCCTGCCGACCATTGCGCTGAGCTGATGCAGATCGAGATGGGTGATGTCCGCCAGCGTCGTCAAGGGCGTGCCGAGTGATCCAAACGCCACCGGCGCGGTGTTGCCGATCAGCGCCAGCTTCGCGGCTTCAAGCGGTTTGAAGCCAAGTCCGATCATGAGCGCCCCTGTAATCGCCACCGGCGCACCAAAACCCGCCGCACCTTCGATGAATGCGCCAAAGCTGAACGCTATCAGGAGCGCCTGAATGCGTCGGTCCCCCGACACGCTGGCGATCTGCCGCTGCAGCACGGCGAACTGTCCCGTCTCCACGCTCAGGTTGTAAACAAACATCGCGTTCAGCACGATCCACCCGATGGGAAACAGCCCGAACACGGCCCCGTTCACCGCCGCCATTCCTGCAAGCCCCGCCGGCATGCCATAAACAAGCACCGCGATCCACAGCGCAGTCAGAAGCCCGGCACCCGCCGCAAGCTGAGCCCTCACATGCCAAAAGGCCAGCAGCCCCAGCAGCACCACCACAGGCACCGCCGCGACGCAGGAGGAGAGAACAAGATTGCCGAGTGGATCGTAGTTTTGGGACCAGGTCATGGAGTTGAGGGATGTGCATCACGGAAAATCCCCATCATATGTTTCACCTCAGTGCCAGAACCAAGCATTTTCAACAGCACGGGACTGCCCTCTCGCACCTTCGCAGGCGATCAGTTCACAAAGCTGAATTCATTCAGGTTCAAAATCACCCGGCAGGTGTTTTCCAAACCTTCGCGTTGCGCGTATTCAAGCAGCGGCATCATTTCATCCGCAGTCGGACTGCGTGAGAGCGCCAGCACAAACGCATGCTCAATCTGAGCCTCAAGCCCTTGCGCTTCCCGCGTCACACGCTCTGCAAAATGCTTTGCCATGGCGACAACGAGTCCGTTGTTCATCATGGCCAGCGCTTGCAGTGGGCTGAGCGATTCGTTGCGCTTTTCCACCCGCATGGAGGGGTCGGCGCAATCAAGCGTGGTCATGAAGGGCTGCTGCTGCGAACGCACAATAAAACGGTAAACACTGCGCCGCCAGGATTTCGGGTCTTCGGGATCATGGAGCTGATACTCGTAGTGCGGACTGTGCTGCGGCTTCTCGATGACGAAATCCTGAAAACTCGGCCCGCCCATGGCGAGGTCCAATTTGCCGCTCACGGCGAGGATGGAATCGCGAATGGATTCCGCGTCCAGCTTGCGGCGGTTTTGGTGGGAGAGAAAAACGTTGTTCGCGTCTGCCGGCTCCGCTTTGTCTGACGACTGCTGGTACGTTTCGCTCATCACGATCAGTTTGTGCAGCCGTTTCAAGCTGCCGCCGAGGTCATCACGAAACGTGACCGCCAGCCAGTCGAGCAGTTCAGGATGACTCGGCCTTCCGCCCATGCGTCCAAAGTCATTGGCGGTATCGACCAGCCCACGCCCAAAATGATGCTGCCACACACGGTTCACGATGCTGCGCCACGTGAGCACGTTGTTCTTGTCGGTGATCCAGCGCGCCAAGGCCGCTCGGCGCGCGGATTCACCCTCGCCAGCAAGCTGATACTCATCATGAAAAGCTTTACTGAGCGCCACGATGCTCTGCGGCCCCACTTCCTTCGCCGGCTGTTTGATGTCGCCACGTTTGAGCACCTGGATCACCCGTGGCTTCCCGCCTTCGTTGCCCGTTCCCCGAAAGGCCCCTGTGCCCGTGTGAATGGCTCCCGCATAGACCTTGCCAGGCTTAGGCAGCTTCGCTATTTCGGCATCAATGACGCCGCGCTTGTTGCGTAGCTCGTTGAGCTGCTTGCGCGTCGCAGCATCCGCCTGGGCGAGCATGAGGGCATCACGTTCTTTGATGAGTCGCTGCTTGTCCTCCTGCGTGCGTGCCTCAGGCGCGATGCCGTCCGTGAGATTGTCTTTCTGCCATCGTGGCGCGGCCTCAATGCTGTCGAGCGCTGTCACCGGCCTCCCTGCAGCCAGATTCACCCCATTTTTGTCCGCAAAGACCTCCATCTCCGCCAGCGCCAAGATGTAGTCGTTCTTGCGTTCCGCCAGCTTCACCGCAGTGACGCGCACATATCTACCCCGAGCGCCGTCATCTTCTGCCGTGCCCGTTTCAAAGGGAGTGAGCCCGGGGTTTTTGAAGTCGTTCATGAACGTCGCGTCATGCTTCCGCCAGATGAGGTTCACGCCGGTTTTAAACGAAGGATCATCACTCGCCTCGACCTTGAAACGCACAGGGAAACCAAAACCACCGCCGATGCCGCCAAAGTCATCGTAGCAGGGCTTCAGCACAATGCGCTGGATCTCCACGCTCCTGCCGAGATCCACCTGCACCCACTTCACCGTGTTTTGATCCATGGCGATGGCGCTGTGATAACCAAAGTCCGGCTTCACATTCGGATTCGTCTTGGATTCCTTGTCGGCTGCACCGTCGATGCGCTTGCTGAGTGCCTTGTAGGCTTCACCGGCTTTCTCCTTCAGCGGCCCCTCCAGCACCTTGATGCTGGCAGCAATTTTCTTGTGTTGCTGCTCCAAATCCACAAACTGCTGCATCGAAGCAGCATCAGGGTAGTAGTTCACATCCGTGCGGTCAATTGCGGCAAAAACCGCCTGCAGCGAATAATAGTCCTCCTGCGAGATGGGATCAAACTTGTGGTAGTGGCATTGCGCGCAACCGACGGTGAGCGAGCAAAACGCACCCATCGTGTTTTGCACCATGTCATCGCGATCCAGATGCCGGGCGATTTTGCCATCCAGCTTCGACTCAGGCACCTCCGCATGCCCGATGTAATCCCACGGCCCCGCGGATATGAACCCCAGCGCCGTGATGCCATCCGTGGTGCCGGGATACAGCACATCCCCCGCAATCTGCTCCTCAATGAAACGCGCATAAGGCTTGTCGCTGTTCAGCGCACGAATGACGTAGTCACGGTAGGGCCAGGCGTTCATGCGGGGCTTGTCTTTGTCGTAGCCATGTGTCTCTCCGTAGTGCACGAGATCCAGCCAATGCCGCGCCCAGCGCTCACCATAACGCGGTGACGCCAGCAGATCATCCACCAGCCTCTCATACGGCAGCGCCGCATAACGTTCGACCTCCGCTGAGGAAGGCGGCAGCCCGGTGAGATCAAAGTACAAGCGGCGAATCAGGGTGCGCACCTCCGCCTGTCTCGCGGGTTTGAGACCATGCTCCGTGAGCTTCGCACGAATCAAGTCATCAATGTTTCCATCCTTTTTCGACAGCGGCTTGAAGCTCCACCAATCCAGCCGGTCCTCCACCTTGGCCGCGTCCACGCCGTCCGGCCACAGGGCACCTTCATCAATCCAGCGTTTGATCACATCGATCTCCGCGCTGCTGAGCTTTGCTTTCGGCGGCATCGAGATCTTCGCATCCGCACCGCTCACGAAACGAAAAATCGGGCTCTCCGCGCTTTTCCTTGGAACGATGTTCGGCGCATGATCCTCGCCACCCGTCAGAGCGACGGCCCTGATATCAAGCCGATAGTCGTTCTTCTGCTTTTTCGCCCCATGGCACTCATAGCAGTGCTGTTTGAAAATCGGCTGCACTTCGCGCACAAAATCGACCGCGAAGGCAGGCACGGCGGCAAAGACGAGGAGCACAGGAAGACGCATGGAACACTAATACGACGCTCAACGAGACTTTTCATGCCACGCGAGCGCGGGACAGTCACACGAGCCCCTCTTTGAGCGCTTTGGCAACGGCACCGGTGCGCGTATTCACCGCCAGTTTCTCGTAGATGCGCCGAAGGTAAGTATCGACCGTGTGAATACTGAGCGTGAGCCTGTCGGCGATCTCCTTTTTGATCAGCCCGGTGGTCATGAGCTGTAGGATCTCCTTCTCCCGTTCGCTGAGGCCGTAGTCGTTCTGCTTCGGAGCCAGCTTTGAGAACATCTCAAGCACTCGGCGTGCAATGCGCGGATTCATTGGCGATCCACCCGCCAGGGCATCCCGAACTGCCTGCGAGATGTCCGTGCCACTGCTGGTTTTGAGAAGATAACCAGCCGCACCAGCGCAGATGGCCTGAAAGACTTTGTCATCGTCCTCAAAGACCGTGAGAATGACGACGAGAGCTTTGGGTGCGCGCTCCTTGACCAAGCGAATGCCCTCAAGGCCGCTCATGCCGGGCAGTCCGACATCGAGGAGGATCAAATCGGGCACCTCAGGTTTGCCCAGTGCGGCGAATAACTTTTCGCAGGAGTCGAAATCGCGTGAACATTTCAGGTCAGCCTCGGCATTCAAGACGCGCACCAACGTGCGCCGAAATGCAGCGTGGTCTTCAACGATCCAGAGCGTGTTCATGAGAAATCGGCCTCCAAGGTGATGCAGGTGCCGCTGCCGGGACTGCTGGTGATGTGCAAGGTGCCGCCGAGAACGGTGGCGCGGTGGTGGAGATTGGCGAGGCCATTTCCAGCGGTGACGGCTGCGGCATCAAAGCCGCAGCCATTGTCTTCGATGAGGAGATGGAAGTGTTTTGCCCTCCAGTGCACCTCGATGCGCACCTGTGCAGCATTCGCGTGACGGGTGATGTTGTGCGCGGCTTCGCGGAAGAGGAGGAAGACCTGCCGGTGGAATTCGAGCGAAGCAGTCGCGGATTTGCATTCTGTCGCCTCAAGATGCCAGTCAATGTCCCGCATCAAGGCAGCGGCACTTTGGCGCATGGCTTCGACGAGGCTGGTCAGCGGCGGCGAATCGCCTTCCCGGACGAGCCAGATGATGCCGCGCATGGACTCGGCGGCTTCACCGGCGAGGCGGTGGATTTCTTCGAGGGAATCGGAGACGGAGCCATCGCGCAGGGCGAGTTCTGACATGAGGCGGATGCTGCCGAGGTGGCTGCCGATTTCGTCGTGGAGGTCGCGCGAGATGCGGTGGCGCAGAGATTCCATTTCGCGACGGCGGGAACGGCGTGACCGCAGGACCGCCAGCCAGGCGATGACGATGGCGAGGCAAAACACTGCGCTTGCGAGCCATGCTGCGCGGCTATGCGCAATGGTTAGCGCGGCTATGCGCTGAACTTCAAGTGTGGTGAGCTCATCGGTGATCTGTCGGCGTTGGGAGAGATCGGCGAGCCATGAGACTTCATCGAGAAGAACGCCGGAGCTGCTGCGTCCGTCGATCAGGCCTGCGCGGCTCCATGAGGGGGTGATGGTGTCGTCGGAGCTGGTGATGACTGACTCAAGGGCGATGTTTTTTCCTGCGTCGAAGACCTGCAGTTCTGCAAGCGCATACACAAAGTCGCCACTACGTTCCCAGAGTTGCGTGGCAGTGCAACGGATGGTCTGAGCCCGCAGGCCGGGGGTGGGAAAGGCCACGGGGGTGTCGCCGGGATTGGGGAAGTCTGTGCTTTCGAAGATGGTGCGGCCATCGGCTTCCACTTTGAAGCGGCGGGGGAAGCCGAAGCCGGAGCGCTCGGGGTAGTCACGGGGGTGTGCGGGAATGAGGCGGATTTCCTGGATGTCGCGAGGTGCCCCCAGATCGGCCTGCACCCATTTGGCGGTGTCGGCGGTGGTGGAGATACCGCTGTGCCAGCCGTTGCCGTTTGTTTCATCCGGATGCACTGGGAGACCGAGAGAGTAAGCGCCATCGACGAGGTGACGGGGGGACCAGGTGGGGAGGGTTTCGACGGAGTTGGGGGCGAGGACCTGGGCGTGCAGGGCCACGTTGCGGCCCTGGCTGAAGACCATGAGTTCGCCGAGGCAGAAGATGAAGCGGCGGGTGCCGCGGGGCTGGGCGGCAAGGGTGGTGGCGGTGAAGCGGATGTGGCGTGCTTTGATTCCATTTCCTGCCACGAACCATGGTGCGGATGAGGGTGGGTTATTGCCGGAGAAATGGTCTAAAAGTGTGTCGGATTCGGCAAAAAGGGGGTCGTTTGAGGCGTCGATGCGGAAACGACTGGGGAAGCCGTAGGCCTCGACCACGCCGAGCATGGCGGGGATGACGACGACGGAGTCGAGCGGGTACTCGGCACCGAGGTCGATCTGGACCCAGCGGACGGAGTCGGCTTGTGGGGCGAGGCCGCTGTGGAAGCCTGCGTGCTCCAGAGGCTGGGGTGCGGGCAGGGCGGGGAGTTTTGACAGCGCGGTCTGGAGCTCGTGCTGGCGGTGGTCCAGGGTGGAGAGCTGCGGGTTCAGCCATGACCATGGAGCACCGGCAGCGAGGAAGGATGCAAGGATGAGCAGGGCTGGTTTCAAAGAGGGAACCATTCCCGACAATGGAATGAGTGCAACCCACGTGAAGGCGGGACAGGGTCTCCAGACCCGGATTCGCGGCTGCTGCGAAGCCGCGAAGCGAACCCGGCACTACGATACGGCGTTGGGTTGTTCGAGGGGGCTGGAGGATTGGGGAGCGCTGATCGACAGACAGGAGTGTCCGTCGTACTTCCATGCGGTGGCGCTGGGGAGTTATCGCTGTGTTAGGTCAGGCCAGTGAGAGTGCTGGTGCTGGAGCCGAATTGGTCGGAGTCGACGCCGAGGCGGTGGAGGAGGGAGAGGAAGAGGTTGCTGAGGGGGAGATTGGTGTCGCGTTTGAAGGCGAGGTGCTGGCCGTGTTTGAAACCGCCGCCGGCGAGGAGGATGGGGAGGTTGGTGTTGTCGTGGGTATTGGCGTCTCCCATGTTGCTGCCGAAGAGGACCATGGTGCGGTCGAGAAGGCGGGCGTCGTCCTCGCGTTTTGAGGCGAGGGTTTGGATGAGCTTTTTGAAGAGGCGCATCTGCTCAAGGTCGGCTTCGGCAAGCTGGCGTACTTTTTCTTCGGCCTGACCGTGATGGCTGAGGCCGTGGTAGCCTTCGGTGGTGTTGTCAGCGCCGGGGAGATGGAAGGCGGGCGTGGCGAAGGCATCGACCATGAGGGTGACGATGCGTGTGGAGTCCGACTCGAAGGCGAGCTGGGCCATGGAGAGCATGAGGTCGAGCTTTTCGAAGATTAGTTTTTTGTCCTGGATGTCTTTGGGCTCGGGCTGGGTGGCGACGGGCTTGGGTTTGAGCTCCCATTCGCGGGCGGTGAGGAGTCGCTCTTCGACTTCGCGGACGGAAGTGAGGTATTGATCGAGGCGAGCGCGGTCGGTGGTGCCGAGGTCGCGGCTGAGGCGTTTGGTTTGATCGAGGAGGGTGTCGAGAATGCTGCCGCGTTCGTCGAGCTGCTGGAGCTGTTTTTTCACGGCGGCGGGATCGCCCTGGACGAACATGCGGCGGAAGAGGGCGGGGGCGCTGTCTTCGGCGGGAAGGAGGACGCCATCGCGGGTCCAGGAGAGGCTGCGGTTGGCTTTGTCGATGTTGACCCCGAGGTTGAGTGTTGGATAGCGGGTCTGCTGGCCGAGTTTTTCGGCGATGTATTGGTCAAGGGAGATTTGATTGCGGAAGCCGCTCTTGGTGGGGCCGCGTGCGGCGGTGAGGAAGCAGTTTTCGGCGCTGTGGCCGCCGTTGACGTCGGGGTGGGATGTGCCGCTGAAGAGGGTGAACTCGTTGCGGACGTCGCTGAGGGTGGCGAGGGTGGGAGAGAGTTCGTAGTCGCGGCCGGTGGTTTTGGGGAAGAAGGGTTTGGGGAGGAAGCCGAGGTTGTTGGAGATGATGAGGAGGCGCTGGGGTGGCTTCACCTGAGCGGCGCGGCCGAAGACGGGGCGGAGGCATTCCAGCATCGGCAGGGCGAGTGTCACTCCGGCGCTATGCAAGAAGCGACGGCGAGAAAGGGGTTTGGCGATGTAAGGAGCGTTCATGGGACAAGGAGATGGGAGGCGATCGGATGACAGGTAGTTAGCGTGCGCGCAGATGTGAGGCGGGGCGTTTTGCAGACGCTGCTGGTGACCGTTGGGTGCGGCGGGGCGGTGGGTTTGCTTCCCGGTCGCTTATTGCCATACCCAGGGGAGCACTCGCTAAAGCTCGGCACCCCTGGGCTATATTACGCAGCCCCGTTGGGGCTGGTGTACGGCGGAGTGGAGTGGCGAAGGGTAGTGTGAGTCGGACACGTAACGTTGTGATCGCGGCGAGTGGGCGCAAGGAGTGGCTGCGGGAGAAAAAATTGGCAATGTAGGAAGGGTTCATTGGATTTTGACTTTGAATGCTCAACCGACTAAACTTGTCCATGACTCTCAGCGAGATCCTGCCATCGGCTCTGTTGCTGCCCGCAGCGGACAAGCTTCGTTTGATTCGCTTTCTGGCGGTTGATATTGATAACGAAGACAGCGTCGAGCCGTTGGAACACGGACGCACCTATGCGCTTCAATCGCCTCAGTTTGAGGATGGGGCGGCGCAGGCTTTGCTGGGAGTTCTTGAGGCCAACCAGCATTGAATCGGCTATGCGGTTTCCATACGATGCACGGCAACGCCCGATGTTGCCGATTACATTGAAAGGCGGCGGTTCAGCCGAGGAATACACGGCATTGGTGGACAGCGGGGCGGATGTCAACGTTCTGCCGTGGACCGCAGGTTTGAAGTTGGGATTGGTATGGAATCCGAATAAAGCAACCCTTCGCATTGCGGGAGTACCGAGTGGTGCGGTGGCCATGGCAGTGATGCTGACGGCAGACTTTGGCGAGTTCAGCGGAACCACGCAGGCTTTCGCATGGTGCAATTCTGACCATGTACCTCTCGTGCTTGGGCAGACCAATTTTTTCATGGAGTTCGACATTTGTTTCTTCAATTCCAGAAAAGAGTTCCAAGTGGTGCGCAAGGCTGGCTGATCACTTTTGGGGACTGGCTGTTTCAGAAGAACAACCGAGGAAGATGGGGCTTTGGATGAGGGCGTGGAGGAGGTCGCGGATGGGGTAGTTGTTTTTGGCGGAGGAGTTGAGGAGGGATTCGATTTGGGGGCGGTCGGAGAAGCGGACGGGGGTGCCGGTCGCATATATTGTAAACTGGTGGAGGAGGTTGCGGGCGAGCTGGCGGGGGTCGGCGGCGATGAGGGTTTTGAGGTCGTTGATGTTTTGGAAGGTGCGGCCGTCGAGGAGTTTGCCGGTGGTGTCGACGGGGGTGGCGACGGTGTAACTGTAGCTGTGTCCGGCGCGGTCGATGCCGGTGATGCGCTGGCCTGCTTCGAGGCCGCGATAGTGGGTGCGCCAGCCGCCAAGGATGTCGAAGTTTTCGAGGGCGAGGCCGACGGGATCGAAGCGGGCGTGGCAGGCGGCGCAGGATTTGGATTTGGTGTGGAGGGCGAGGAGATCGCGGATGGTTTTGGCACCGCGAATGTCGGGCTCGACGGCGGAGACGCTTGAGGGTGGTGGCGGGGGTGGCTGGCCGATGAGGCGTTCCATGACCCAGGCGCCGCGCACGACGGGGGAGGTGGTGGTGCCGTTGGCGCTGACTTTCAGAACAGCGGCCTGAGTGAGCAGGCCGCCGAGGGGGCTGTCCTTGGGCAGAGTGACTTTGCGCATGGCGGAGCCAGTGAGTGGTGGAAGCTGGTAGTGTTTGGCGAGGCGGTCGTTGGCGAAGACGAAGTCTGCTTTGACCAGGACGCTGGCGGGCAGGTTGTCGCGGATCATGGCGGTGAAGAAGGTGCGGGTTTCGCGCTCCATGCTTTCCACGAGGTATTCGTCAAAGCGATACTCGGGGAAGAGGCGGATGTCGGGGTCGTCACGGCGGACGTGGCGGAGGTTGAGCCAGCAATCGGTGAAGTTTTTGACGAAGCGGTCGAAGCCGGTGCTGGCGATGAGGCGTTCGGTTTCGGCGCGGAGAGTCTGGGGATCGCGCAGTTTTTTGTTTTGCGCGAGGTCCATGAGCTTTGCATCAGGACGTGAGTTGGTGAGGAAGTGGGAGAGGCGGGAGGCGATGGCGAAGTGGTCGTCTGCTTTCATCGGCTCGCGTACGTAGATGAAGTCGCCGGAGGCGAGGAAGGCTTTGTAGCCTGCGAGCATGGCTTCCGCGAAGGAGGCGTTTTTGGCGAGCTGGGCCTGGATGAGGGCATCGAACAATTGCAGGTCTTCCTCGGGCACGGGCTCGCGGGCGGCGAGTTTGACGAAGCGACGCAGGAGGCGTTTCGCGTCTTGTTGTGGGTCCTGGGGTTTGGGCTCGATGCCGAGGTTATCAAAGAGGACGCGGTGGGAGGGCGGAGGCCAGGTTTGTGATTCGATGGGGCCTTCGATTTCGAGCCACTGGACGGCGATGCCGGGCTGGCCGCCTTCGGGGAAAGGTGGATAGCGGTAGGTGGGGGCGGAGCCGTTGGGGTTCATGGCCAGCGGCATGGGCTGGCCAAGCAGGCTGTATTCGATGGCTTCGCCTTCGCGCAGGCGCACGGTGGTTTCATAGACACGCTTTTCGGGCTGGATGTCGATGATGCCGCCGGAGTCGTGGACTTCGTTGATGATGTCCACGCCGGCGGGTTTGCGAGTGCGGAAGGTCATGGGCAGGGGCTGCGTGGCCGGGGTGATCACGTAGCCGGGCTGCTGGAGTACGGCGCGGGCGGAGAAGCGGACTTTGTAATTGCCGGTGCGTTTGGCGGTGAAGTGTTTGGGCGTGCCGAGGTAGGGCCAACTGGCTGAACGGAACAAAGCCATCTCGATGGTTTCGTCTTTGGCGACGTCCTTTTCGGATTTATCACGCTGGCCTTTGAATTCCACGGCCTTGTTGTCGCGGGTGAAGAACATGGCCTCGCGGTTGCCGAAGGTGCCGGTGCCGGGGAAGAGATCGGTGCCGACGGCGCGATATTTGATTACCGGTGGTGGGGCTGCTTCGGTGGTCATGGCAGCGTGCAGTGCGGCCTCTGCGGCGTCCAGATAGGCAACGAGCTGCACGCGGGACATGTCGAGCATGTCCGTGGTTTTGTTGAAGCGGTGGCCTTCGCGGTCCTCGGGGAGGATGTCGCGGATGTCGAGGTCGGGAAGGTGGAGGAGATCGCGCAGATTTTGTTCGTACTCGTCGCGGTTCAGGCGGCGGAGGGGGCCGCGTCCGTGGGCGAGGATGTCGGCGTGATCGGCGTTGTAGATGGAGGTGGAGAGGGATTTGACGAGGGCGGCGCGGTCTGGCGGTGCGAGGTCTTCGGGCTTGGGGGGCATCTCGCCTTTTTCGACACGGTCGTAGATGCGGATCCAGCGTTCGCGGGTGGCGGGATTGGTGAGATCAAAAGGGAGCGCGGTGAGATCGAGGCTGCCTTTGGTGGTGTCCTGGTCGTGGCATTCGAGGCAGCTTTGCTCGATCTGGGGCGGTGCGCTTTGGGCGTGGGCCTGCGCTTGTGCCAGAAGAAGGCTCAGGATGGAGAGGAGATGCTTCATGCGACCAGGCGGTGTTTGAAACCTCGGCAGCACCGGCGCTTTGCGTTTTGGACTGCGCCGGTCCTCCGGAGCTTTCGAATGTCCCATGGCGTGCGGAAAGCTCCAGAGGACTGGAGCACTCCAGGACGCTGGCGCGATCTGCACCGTTCTGCGGACTGACCCCACGTGGAAGCTTTCAACCACGGCCTAGGGCGCCTCCACGCAGGGCTGTGGTGGCGATGTCGCCGGCTTTTTTCACTACTGCGGCGAGTTTGGTCATGCGGTCTTCGCTCAGACGCTGGCTGGGGCCGGTGATCCAGAGGGAGGCGATGGCGTTTCCTTCGGCATCGAAGATGGGGGCGGCGAGGCAGTGGTGGCCTTCGAGGTGTTCGCCGACATCCGTGGCAAAGCCGTTGATGCGGACTTCATCGAGGCACTTGAGGAAGTCTTTGCGGTTTGAAATGGTCCAGGGCTGGAAGCGTTCGAACTTCATTCCAGCGATGATTTCGTCGCGCTCGGGTTCGGGTTTGAAGGCGAGCATCGCCTTGCCGGGGCCGCTGGTGTGAATGGGGAAGCGGGTGCCGCGCTCGACGTAGAATTTGATCATGGCGCGGCCGATGACGCGCTCGAGCACGATGCCTTCGAAGCCGCTGAGGATGCCGAGGTGGGTGGCTTCACCGGTTTGATCACTGAGCCAGCGCATGGCGGGGAGAGCGGCCTCGGTGAGGGGGATGTCATCGATGACGGGCTGGCAGAGTTTGAGCATGGCGGAGCCGACGCTGAAGCGTTTTTCGGCATCGCGCACGAGGTAGCCGTGGGAGACGAGGGACTGGGTGACGCGGTAGACGAAATTGACGGAGAGTTTTAGATCTGCGGCGATTTCGGAAAGAGTGAGGCCGAGGGGATGACCGCCGAGGCATTGGAGCACGGCCAGGGCGCGGTCGAGACTGGGGGTGCTGAAGCCGGAGTCGTGGACGGGGGCCTTGGGTTTTGGCTTGGTCCTTGGCTGGCGGCGGGGTGAGCGGGTGGCGGGCATTTTCTATATGCTAAAGTGGTTGCACGGGTAGAAACGTGGTGGCGGGGGAGTTTCTTGCGGGCGGGTGTGCTGGGAGTGCCTCACAAGGGGACATGGTGAGGGGGATGACGGGGGAGGTTACAGGTGGGGGTGTTTGAATCTGTCAGGGGGTGGCGGTTGAAGGCGCATAAGGATGCATCTAAAATGCACCTGAGGGATGGGTGGGGTGTGAGTGGGTTGTGGGCGAGAGGAGGCGTTTGTTTTTGGCAAAGGAATGGGAAGAGGGGTAGATTCGAATGAAGTGTGGTGGGGTTATGATGTGAATGTGCGTTGTGTTTCGGCGGAGTATGTGGGGAAGGGCGCAGCAGGGACGTTCGCCCAGAGCCGATAAAATATCGGCGCTCCCAGCAATGAGCCTCCACAGGAGGCAGAACGCTTCTCGCATACCTCCGGCATGCGGCTCTGATGAGAATGATGTCATGGGCGTGGTCCGGTGGTTCTCGCTGGGCAAGCCTCGCTTCACCACCGGCTACGTTCCGTACTCCCTCCGGGAGCAAATGCCCTTCGCATTTCATTCGCGCCGCATTCACGTTCCAGAACCGGCCTGTTTGGGATGCTTAAAGCCCAGCTTCACGCGCTCGAAATTGCGACCTGCTGCGGAATAAATTCCGCGCTCCTAAAGTCTTTTGTCTCCGGTGCTAAATGCCGAGATGCATGCGCTTCCCTGAGTGAGCTTTAGTCCATTAGTGTCGATCTCTGCTGCGATGAGCAGTTATACTGCCGTGCATCACCAATCTTTAAAAGTGTGCCGCCTCAAATGAAAGTGATGCTGCATGCCGGTATGATTGAAATGCGGCGCGTGTTCGTGTGGCGGAGCTCCCAGAGCCGGTTAAAAACCAGCGCTCCCAGCCCGGACTCCCGTACGGCGCGCAGTTCTTTGCTGGGAGCGCTGATGTGTCGATCCGCGGCATCGCAGCACCGGCTCTGTGCGGGCGTCCCTGCCTCGGGAGGCCATGCAGCAGTTGGAAGGGCATCTTTTCAAAAAGAAAGTTTATGATGCGCGGCAGTATAATTATTTCTTGTCGGCGGAAATTAGGATTTCGTCGAGGACGCGGCCGTCGGCATTGGGGAGCTTGAGGCTCATGAGTTTGGCGATGGTGGGGGCGACGTCGAGGTTGGCCATCCGATCGAGGACGATGCCTTTTTTGATGCCGCGGCCGCTGGCGATGAAGATGCCGTCGAGTTCGGGGTCGGTGTTCAAATAACCGTGGGTGCCGGCGTAGTTGACGGAGGGGGTGACGGTGGCGTCACCACCGGCGTCGTTTTTGAAGGCGTAGCCGGGTTTGGCATAGAGGACGAGATCTCCCATGCCGGGGTTTTCTTCGGGAATGGGCATGCCGAGGGTGTGGCCGTCTTTGCCGTCGATGACGCGGTCCACGCCTTCGGTCTTGGCGAACATTTCTTTGAGCTGCGGGAGGAGCTCGGCTTTGCGGGCGGGATTGGTGATGTAAACGAAGGCCATGCCGCCCTGGGTCATGGAGTAGGCGTCGCAGGTGTTGATGGTGGGGCCGAGACCTTGGGCGAGTCCGGCTTTTTTCAGCTCGACGTTGGGAAGGATGATCTTCGTGACTTTTTTGAAGCCGTGATCGGTGGCGATGATGAAGGTGGTGCTGTCGCGCAGGCCGCTGTCTTCGACGGCTTTGACGAGGTCGCCGACGAGGCGGTCGGTGTAGGCGAGCGCGGTGTAGCTGGCCATGGAACCGGGGCCGTAGGTGTGATGGGTGGAGTCGGTGTTGAGGGTGTGATAGAGCAGCAGGTTGGGCTTGTGGGTCTTGAAGATGTGGATGGCGGCCTTGGTCCACATGTTGTCGAGGAAGGTGACGCTTTTGCGCTGGGGGCCGAGCTGCATCCAGGCGATGTCCTGGGGCTTGATCTCGCCGGCTGCGATCATTTCTTTTTCGACTTTGCCTTCGGCGTCTGGGAGTTCGGCGAAGCTCCAGTCGATGGTCTTGGCTTTGGTGACGGCGACCCAGTCGGACTCGGCGGTGGTGAGGCCGGCGTCATGGGCGATGTCGTAGAGGGTGGGGGCGAAGACGAGCCTGGTTTTGTCGGCCCACTGCTCGATCTTTGGCGGTTTGTTATCTCCCTGGCGGACTAGGAGTCCATTGAAGAGGACGCCGTGCTTGCGGGGCTCCACGCCGGTGACGAGGGTGGTGTGATTGATCCAGGTGATGGAGGGATTGCTGACGGTCATGGCCTTGGTGCTGGCACCTTCGGCGGCGAGCTTGCGCAGATTGGGGATCTGCAGCGATTCATCATTCCAGAGCCATGCGGGGAAGCCATCAAGGCTGATGAGGATGACGTGCTGGTCCTTCGGATTGGTCGAAGGCGACTTGGAGCAGGACGTCAGCGTGCGAACAATGATGATGCTGATGACGAGCAGGAAACAAAATTTCATTTGGGGCGAAGGGTTACGGATGCTTGTGTCGTTTGCTTTCTCCCTCATGAAGTTCGCCGCATTTTTCCTCCTTTCCGCCATGTCCGTCCACGCTGTTGAAATCGTCGCGCATCGCGGGTTTTCCGCGCGTGCGCCGGAGAACACGCTCGGGGCTTTTGATCTGGCGTGGAAGAATCAGACGGATGCGTGCGAGCTGGATGTGTACCTGACCGCAGACGGGAAGACGGCGGTGATCCATGACAAGGACGCGAAGCGGACGACGGGCGTGAAGCTGGATGTGGCGACGGCGAAACAGGCGGAGCTGACGGCGCTGGATGCGGGATCGTGGAAGGGCAAGGAGTGGGCGAGTGAGAAGATTCCGACGCTGGAGCAGGCGCTGGCGACGATGCCCGTGGGCAAGCAGCGGTTTTTTATTGAGGTGAAGTGCGGGGCGGAGATCGTGCCGGAGCTGAAGCGGATTTTGGAGCCGATGAAGGATCGCGCGGCGCAGCTGGTGATCATCGCGTTCAATCGCGGGGCAGCGGCGGAGTCGAAGAAGGCGATGCCGTGGATGAAGGTTTACCGGCTGGCGTCTGGGAAGACGAAAGAGAAGAAGATGACGGATCTGACGCAGCTGATCGCAGATACGAAGGCAGACAAGCTGGATGGACTGGATCTGGGGACGAGTGATTTTCCGTGGGATGAGGCGATGGTGAAGCAGATCCGCGATGCGGGCTTTGGGCTTTATGTGTGGACGGTGAACAAGGCGGCGGATGTGAAGAAGTTTGCAGCGCTGGGGGTGGACGGGATCACGACGGATGATCCGGTGATGGTGAGGGAGGCGCTGAGGTGAGGGAGGAACTAAATGGCAGTCCGTTAAGCGGGCATCCGGGTTGTGCGGGTATTGGAGCGCTGTCTGATCAAGGTGCGGGCGTGTGGCGGGACTCTTTGCAGACGCTGCTGGTAGGCATGGGATGTGGCGATGCATTGGGTTTGCTTCCCGGTGAGGTTCCATGACCCAGGGTCGCCTCGCTTAGGCTCGGCTGACCCTGGGCTATAATCCGCAGCCCCTTTGGGGCTGGTGAGGGCTCGCTATCGGTCAGCAATGATCTCGCGTGAGATGGCTTTAGCAAGCCGCCAGGTCTCGCAATTGGCGGGCAAAAACGAATGACTCACCGCATCTAACTGAGCGCCATGCAGGGCTGGCATTCCTGCACGAGCTTCAAAGCTTCCATGAGATTGCTTTCCGCTTCCTCGATGGTAACGCCCTCGGAGATGGCGGCAGGAATTTCCTCCACCCAGCAGGTGAAGCCGCCCTCGGCGGCAGGTTCATAAACGGCGGTGAAACTCATGGGGAAAGAATAACGGCTCAGGTGAGACATTTCAACGCCGGACCTGCATTGGTTTCCGGGTGTTAAAGTCCTCATTGAGCCATGATTTGGACGCTTTGATGCCTGAATGCAGAACGCGGAATGTGGAGTGGATGAAGGGAATCTGTCGCAGGGAGAGGGAGACCGTGCTATCTGATCCGCCCCCCAAATCATGTCTCCTATTACTCCTGCTGTCGTTTCCGCCAAAGACCTGCGCCTTCAATTTGGGCTGCAGCAGGTATTTAATGATGCGACGATGAGCATTCATGAGGGTGAGAAGCTGGGGCTGGTGGGGCGGAATGGCTCGGGAAAGACGAGTCTGATGCGCATCCTGGTGGGGACGGAGAAGCCGGACAGCGGGACGATCTCGCGGAGGAATGGGATCATTGTGAGCCATCTGGCGCAGGAGTTTGTGCTGGATGATGAGGCGAGCGTGATCGACAACGTGCGGGCGGGTGCTGCCGCGCTGCTGGAGATGGTGGAGCGCTACGAGTCTGGCGACTACAAGGGGGACCAGGAGGATGATTTGCTGCATCACATCCAGCTGCATGATGGCTGGGGCGTGGAGACGCGGATCAGCACGGCGATGAATGAGCTGGGGCTGCCGGCGGCGGATCGCATTGTGAAAGGGCTTTCTGGTGGTGAGAAGCGGCGGGTGGCGCTGGCGCGGGCGCTGGTGTCGCAGCCGGATCTGCTGCTGCTGGACGAACCGACGAACCATCTGGATGCGGAGTCGATCGAATGGCTGGAGATTTTCCTGCGGGACTTCACGGGTGCGGTGCTGTTTGTGACGCATGACCGGTACTTTTTGGACCGGGTGGCGACGCGGATCATTGAGATCGATGACAGCCGGATTTACAGTCATCCGGGGAACTACAGTGACTTTTTGGAGAGCAAGGCGATCCGTGAGTCGGTAGAGGCGAATTCCGAAAGAAGGCGGCAGAGCTTTCTGCGGCATGAGCTGGAGTTTGTGCGTGCGGGTGTGAGAGGCCGGGGCACGAAGCAGAGATCACGACTGGATGAGTATGACCGTGTGGCGGCCATCGACGCGCCTGAGGCGGAGCTGGTGATGGATTTGATCATTCCGCCGGCGACTGCGCTGGCGAACACGATCATCGATGCGGTGGAGATCGGCGCGCACATCAACGACCGGTGGTTGTTCAGTCATCTGAATCTGAGCTTTGAAGCGGGGACGTGCACGGGGATCATCGGGCGCAATGGCTTGGGCAAGACGACGCTGCTGCGGATGCTGATGGGGCAGCAGGCACCGAACGAGGGGAAGGTCACGATTGGCAAGCGCACGGTGTTTAACTATGTGGATCAGCAGCGACTGCTGCTGAACCCGGAGAACAGCGTGATGGAGGAGGTGGCGGGGCCGATGTCTGAGTTTGTGCAGTTTGGGCCGGAGAAGATGCATGTGCGCACCTACCTGCGGCGATTCCTTTTCACGGATGAGCGTGTGACGATGCGGGTGAAGGAGCTGAGTGGTGGGGAGCAGAGCCGCGTGCTGCTGGCGAAGATCCTGCGGCGGGGTGGCAATTTTTTGATTTTGGATGAGCCGACGAATGATCTGGATCTGCAGACGATGCGGGTGCTGGAGGAGGCGATTCTTTCCTTCAAGGGCTGCGTGCTGGTGGTGAGCCATGACCGGTATTTCCTAGACCGGGTTTGCGACCGGTTGATCGCGTTTGAGGGCCAGGGGCGCATCCATGAATGCGCGGGGAACTACAGCTACTACCAGGAGAAGCGTGCGGCGAAGGCGGCGGCGGAGCTGGCGATGGTGAATGCGGCGGTGAAGAAGGAGAAGCCTGCAGCTGCTGCGGCGGGCGGAAACGCGAAGCCGAAGAAGATGTCGCAAAAGGAGCAGCGGGAGCTGGCGGAGTGCGAGGCGGCGATGGCGACGCTGGAGAGCGAGATCGCGGCGATGGAGGCCGAGCTGAGCAACCCGGAGACGTTTGTGAAGCTGGGGGCGGGGACGAATGACTACATCGCGAAGCTGGATGCGAAGAAGCATGAGCTGGAGGGGAAGTTTGCGCGGTGGGCGGAGCTGGAGGAGATCAAGGCGGCGTGTGGGGGGTGAGGGAGGCCGTTTTGTTTCACGTGGTTAAGCGTCAGGGAGCAGGCGGAGCGGCCCCTTGTTCCACAGAAACAGGGCTACTTTGCTTCGCCTGAGTGCACTTCAGGTGTCGTTCGAGTTTGCCTAGCGGAGCAAGCCCATTTTCGAATCTAGCGATCGAGTGTCTCGATCATTTCTCGTGTAACACTGGAAATCCAATCGTCGATGGCGTCATAGTTTCTTACGGCCATGAAGTCGAAGAGCTGATCCAGCCTGCGAAGCTTTTGTGGGGATACTACCTGTGCAAGCTCATCATATGAGACCTCTGAGGTGGTCGTATCCAAATGCCACCAGAGCCGCATGAGGTAGCGACATTCTTCCTGATCGCGGACGTCTGCGAATCTGGAATGCAGGGCCGCTCTTACACGGTCCAGCTGATCCTCATTTCGAAACCAGTCGGGGCGGCTGGGAGACCACTCGGAAAGCAGTGCTGTCATGGCTTTGACCGAGTGGTCGGGAAGTGCGCGAGGTTTTACTCGAGCACCTTGATCTTCATGTTGCGGTAGTAGACGGGGGCCTGGGCTTTGCCGTGGAGGCCTTGGAGGCCGATGGGGCCGGAGCGGGCGTAGTCTTTGAGGGCTTTCTTGAATTTGTTGGGGGTGCCGTCGGGGTTTTTGCCGGCTTCGGACCAGTTGTCGAGGTTGGCGTTGATGACTTCTTCGCCGTTGAAGACGACGCTGACGAGGGGGCCTTTGCAGGTGATGGTGAAGTGGTTCCACTCGCCGACGGGTTTGGCCATGCTCTTGCTGGGGGGCATGGCGTCGTAGATGGCGGCGACCATGCCGTATTTGCTGCCGTCTGCGGAGTCGTGGACCTGGATTTCGAGGGCGGAGAGGACGTCTTTGATGTTGCCGGAGCGGAGGAAGATGCCGCTGTTGGATTCCTTTTCGACTTTGAAGTCGAGATCGAGGATGAAGTCGCCGTAGGATTCCTTGGTCCAGAGGGTGTCGTGGGTGGTGGCGACGAATTCACCGCCTTTATTGATCCAGCCTGCGGGATCAACCACGTTGGAGAGGTCCGGGGCAATGAGGTCCTTCCAGCCGGTGGTGTCGGGGGGCTCTACGGCCAAGGAGAGGGAGGCGGTGGCGAGAAGGGCGAGGAGGGTGTGTTTCATGGGGTGAAGTGGTAACGCGGAGGGGGCGGGGAAGATTCCAAGTTTTGGAAGGAAAATGGAGCGGCGAAGAGGACGGGATTGGGGCGCTGAAGACTGTTTTAGGGGGGCCGAGCGGCGATGAACTGACCTTCGGAAGGGTCAGGGAATCACGGAGCTGGATTTATAGGATTGCTTTTTTCTTCGGCTTGGCCAATTCTTCGTAAAATAACCTGTCAGCACTCATATCATCCGTTCCATGAAATCCGTTCACTCCCTGGTCATTCTCTCGGTTCTTGCCGTTCTGTCCCTCACTTCCTGTGGTCATAGCTGGAATGATGGCGGCTACAGGCGCGTGGCTCTGGGTGGCAGGTACTATAGCAGCAATTTCAACGGAGCGCCGAGCTTTGGCGGCCATGGCGGCGGCTACGGCAATGGCTACAGCGTGTGGCCACAGCCGACGATCAACTACGGTGAGAACTTCACATGGGAAGACGATCCAAACAATGTGGGCAACAGCTGGGACCACGGCACTGTTTTGCCGCCGGCACCGACCGTGCAGGTCGTGACCCAATCCACATCGTCCTACGAGACTGTCCGCACCTCCGGCAAATAGTCGGTTGCGATCCGAAGATCTGATCTGCTGAGTCGCCGCTGGTGTTCCAGAGACGAGGCAGATTTGCGCGGCGAGCGTTTTGAAGACCACCTGGATGGCCATACATGGCGCTCAGGTGGTCTTTGCATAAGCGGACGGGGTGTCCATAGTGAGGGATGAATTTGAATCTTGCTGGGCAATCGGTCGCTGTGTTTGGAGCTGCGCGCGGTATTGGGCGGGCGATTGCGGATGGGTTTGTGGCGGAGGGATGCGTGGTGCGGGGATTTGACCGGGAGAAGACGGCGGATTTTGTGACTGCGGGGGATGTGGCGAGCTATGAGGGGGTGAAGGCTTTTGCGGGAGAGTTTGAGAGGGTGGATCACGTGGTGTTTTGCGTGGGCATTGGCTCGGGGAAGTTTGGGTTTCCGTTTTGGAATCTGGAGCCGTGTGACTGGGCGCGGGTGCTGGAGGTGAACCTGATCGGGGCGGTGAATGTGGCGCATGCGTTTGCGCCGCGGCTGATCGAGAGCGGTGGCGGATCGATGCTGTTTTTGGTGTCGGTGGCGGGGCAGATGGGGTCGCAGACGGATCCGCCGTACAGTGCGTCGAAGGCGGCGCTGATTAACTTTACGCAGTGTGCGGCGAAGGATCTGGGGCCGCACAATGTGCGGGTGAATGCGCTGGCGCCGGGGATGGTGAAGACGGAGCTGAATCAATCCATCTGGGCGGCGGGGCAGAAGAAGCTGCCGGAGGACAAGCGGCAGAGCTTTGATGCGTGGGCGGCGGAGAAGATCCAGAAGGTGTCCCACCTGGGGCGCTGGCAGATGCCGGAGGAGTATGCGGGGATGGCGACGTTTCTGGCGTCAGATCATGCGAAGAACATCACCGGGCAGACGATCAATATTGATGGGGGGCAGGTGATGCATGCGTGATGCGCTTGCAGAGATTGAAAACTGGGAACTGAAAACTGAGAATTTTAAATTGGCCGGAAGACGTGGCATGGGCGGAGTGCAGGGTGATGGCGGAGCGCCGCACAGAGGATTGCCTTCGGCTGGCTTCGCCGTTGTGTGGACTACTATGCTGGCGCTCGTGTGGAGCACTGGAAGGTCATGAACGGTCTCATTTGTCCAGAGCTTTTGGGTGATAAGCGTTGGGAGTGAGGCGGAGCGTTCCTTGTTCCACAGGAACAAGGCTACTTGGCTTCGCCGTGGCGAAAGCTGGCTTTAGGCTTATGCGCTCCTGCGTTTTGCGATCCAGGGACGATGTGACGCGGTGATCTCTGATCTGGGGACAATGGCGGCCTGGATGGTTTGGAGGACCTTAGATGGGTCGCAGCCATAGAGGCCGGCACCCCAGCAGGGGTTTGCCTCAATAATGGCCCAGGTGCCTTGATGAGTCCTGCCGACATCGAGAGTACAGGCGGGAGGAAGAGAGGCGGCGGTGTCTGACAGGATGCTCTCTGCGAAGGTGCGAACTTCTGTTTCTTCACCAGGGAGGAATGGCCATTGGTCGTTATCGGAGCGGGCCAGCTCCCCTTCCCTCCAATAGGGACTCATCGTCATGATGTGACGATCCAAAACGAAGCACCGGACTTCGAGCCGGAAATCCATGATGCCGGAACGGAGGACGGGGATGTCTTGGTCCACCTGCTCTTCAGAAGGAAGATCTCTTCCTGTAGTGTAGACGCGAGGCTCGAAGATTTTTCCGTCGGCAGGTTTGAGGAAGGCGGGCGAGTCCAACAGGCGGGCGCTGCCGAGAGTCATGAAGTCTATCTCACGTGACAGGTATTTCGGCGGGACGGTGGTGAGCCAGTCGATGGAGGGCTCCAGCAGGGTGAGATCTATCTGATCTGCCACGGCTTCGGCGAACAGGGGCTCGCCGTAGATGATGATGGTGCTTTGAAGGGAACGCAGTGCGTCTGGGACACGCCATGCCTGAATGCGATGAACCGGCCATTGATTAGCCACGCAGACCCGCCAGATGGCAACAGAGTCGTCCGTGGCCCGGGGACCGAGGAGGACTGTGATTGGGTGGTCGCTTTTCCCGGGCTCATTCATACAACCTGAAGAGGCCGGAGTGGTCGAGGTCGCCGAGGTGTTTTTCGTGGACGAATTTTTCCCACTGGGCGAGGGAGTTTTTCAGGGTGGGGGAGTCGAGGCCGACGGAGTCGGCGAGCTGGGACATGAGGCGGACGTCTTTGAGCTGGAGGGTGGCGCGGCCGCCGGGGGCGAAGTCGCGGCGGACCATGCGGTCGCCGTGGAGATCGAGGATGCGGCTTTCGGCGAAGCCGCCGAGGAGGGCCTTTCTGACGAGGGCGGGATCGACGCCGGAGAGTTCGGCGAGGCGGAGGGCTTGGGCGACGGCGTCGATGGTCTGGGCGACGATGAGCTGATTTGCCAATTTGGTGACCTGACCGCTGCCGACGGGGCCGAGGTGGGTGATGTTTTTGCCGACGGCCTGGAAGATGGGGAGGGCACGCTGGAAGTTTGCCTCGCTGCCGCCGGCCATGATGGTGAGGGTGGCGGCCTCGGCGCCGACCTGTCCGCCGGAGACGGGGGCGTCCACCCAGTTCACGCGTTCGGCGAATTTTTTGGTCTCGGGAACGCCGGTGGTGCCGAAGTCGATGATGAGGGCGTCTGGGTGAAGGCCCTCGATGAGGCCGCCGGGGCCGAAGACGACGGCTTCGACGACATCGGTCATGGTGAGATTGATGCAGATGACGCCGGGGCCGATCTCGCGGGCGAGCTCCGGCAGGGAGGCAGCGCGGCGCAGGCCGAGGGCGACGGCGGCCTCGGCGGGAGCGGGGCTGCGATTCCAGACGACGACGTCGGCGCCGGCTTCATGGAGGTGGCGTGCATTGGCGCGGCCCATATTGCCGAGTCCGACGAATCCGATCTTGTGTCCTGTGAGAGGCTTGCTCATGAGAGTGGGCGCTTAGCACAGAGGCCCTGTCATGCAATCGAGAAGGCAAATGCGCTTGCTCTTTGTTAGGTCATTCCGCTAAAAAGCCATGCATGCACTTTAACGTCCACCTGGGTAATCGTGTCGTCATGCAACTTTCGGCCCTGGTGCTGGTCCTTTGCTCTCTGTACGCTGAATGGGGATCGTGCATATTTTCGCCCGAGGAAATGAAGCGGGAGGTGGAGCATCAATTTAGTGTGAGAGGCGGCATCTACGGAATGGAGCAGATGGCCGTCACGATGACGCGCCGTGGATTTCAAGGGATGCCCCTTCCCGTGGATGCGGCAAGCGGGGCACTTTACCTGGGACCGGTGAGGCTGCCGTATTGGGCGGGCTGTGTTTGCAGCGGTTTTGCCATCGTGGTGATCATGCTCAACATGGTGGGCTTCTCCGCCGTGCCGCGGATGATCGTCATTGCGCTGCTGTTTATTGGCATACTGGTGGCGGTGTGGGCTTTGGTGAACATTCTGGCGGGTGGCTCGCTGGGAGCGGGGGCGGTGCTGCTGCTCGCCGGCTCGATTGCGGGCACAACCGCCGCAATGCGAGTTGATCATTCGGCGCAGCAAGCCCAACTATGTGCTTCGACACACACATGAAAATCATCATCACCGGCGGCGGCGGATTCCTCGGCTCACAACTTGCGCAGAAACTTTTGGAACGCGGCACGTGGTGCGGCGGAGCAATCACGGAGATGATTTTGCTGGATGCGTTTTTCCGTGGGGAGCCGACGGACGTGCGAGTGAAGCATGTGAAGGGGGACATTGGGGACCGGGCGACGGTGCTGGCGGCGACGGGTGCGAAGTTTGACGTGATCTTTCACCTGGCCTCGATGGTGAGCGGGGAGTGTGAGGAGCGATTTGATGATGCGATGCGGGTGAACCTGGAGGGCGGGCGCAATGTGTTTGAGGCAGCGCGTGCGGCGGAAGGCCGGCCGCGGGTGGTGTTTGCGAGCAGTGTGGCGGTGTATGGCGGGCTGGACATGTCGCAACTTATGTCTGACGTGACGAAGCAACTGCCGCAGACGACCTACGGGATGACCAAGGCAATGTGCGAGATGATGGTGAACGACCACACGCGGAAGGGCCACTTTGACGGACGCAGTGTGCGGCTGCCGACGGTGATCGTGCGGCCGGGGAAGCCGAATGCGGCGGCATCGAGCTGGGCGAGCGGGATGTTTCGTGAGCCGCTGAACGGGGAGGCGTGCATGCTGCCGATCCGACGGGATCAACCGCATCCGATGACGGGGTACCGGACGGTGATTGAGTCGTTCATTGTGCTGAGCGAGGTGACAGAGGAGAAGCTGGGCAAAGACCGCGCGTATGTGCTGCCGGCGCACCGAGTGACGCCGAACATTGCCGAGAAGGTGATCCAGGAAGTGGCGGCGGAACGAGGGATCAAGCTGGGGCCGATCGTGGATGCGTTTGATGCGCGGATTCAGGGGATCGTGGACAACTGGCCACAGCAGGTGGACGGGGCGCGCGCGGAGGCGATTGGCCTGCCGAGGCCGCCGGAGCTGAAGGTGATCGTGGAACAATATGTGGCGGACTTTGGAATGAAGTAGGCTTTGCCGTGCCGGTGGAATGCAGTAGCCTCGCGGGATGAGCGAGATACGACCTTTTGCGAATGCGCCCCAGATCAACTTCAACCCGCGCGTGATACTGACGGGGCTGATCGGAGTGTTTCTTGCCGTGGGTGTTTTCTCGGGCGTGTATCAGGTGCCGGCGGAGTCGGTGGCGGTGGTGCAGCGTTTTGGCGGTTACTTGAAGACGGAGACGCCGGGCCTGCATTTCAAGCTGCCGTGGGGGATCGACACGATGACGCTGGTGGAGATTTTGCGGCAGCAGAAGCTGGAGTTTGGCTTTGGCACGCAGGGGGCGACGAATCCGTACCAGTATGCGGACTACCGTGACCAGGAGGGGGAGAAGACGATGGTGACGGGGGACCTGAACACGGCCCTGGTGGAGTGGGTGGTGCAGTACCACATCAACGATCCGGTGGCGTATGTGTTCAACTTCCGCGAGCCGGTGCCGACGCTGCGGGACCTGTCCCAAGCGGTGATGCGCGAGGTGGTGGGGGATCGTACGGTGGATGAAGTGCTGACGATAGGGCGGCAGGAAATGGAGACGAAATGCGCGGAACGTCTGCGGGAACTGGTGGCGGCACTGAACATGGGCGTGCGCATTGACCAGATCCAACTGGGCAACATCAATCCGCCCTCTGATGTGCAGGCTAGCTTCAGCGATGTGAACCGCGCGAAGCAGGAGAGGGAGTCGGCGATCAACACGGCGAGCGGGAACTACAACCAGATCATCCCGAAGGCGCGGGGTGAAGCGGAACAGAAGCTCAAGGGAGCGGAGGGCTACGCGGCGAAACGCATCAATGAGGCCGAAGGGGATGCCGCGCGCTTTAAGTCTGTGCTGGCCGAGTACCTCAAGGCACCGGAGGTGACGAAGAAGCGGCTGTATCTGGAAACGATGGGAGAGGTGCTGTCCCAGGTGCCGGGCAAGATCATCCTGGATGACAAGGCCTCCTCATTTCTGCCACTGATGAATCTCCGCCAGGCGGAACCGCAAACCAACCCTGCCCCTGCCACACGATGAAAGCCCCCCTGATTTTGATAGTTGTCCTGGCACTGGCCATCGTGGCGGGCTCCGGGTTGTACACGGTGAGCGAGACGGAGCAGGTGGTGATCACCCAATTCGGGAAGCCAGTGGGCGAGTCGATTCGGAACGCCGGACTGCACTGGAAGACGCCGTTTGTGCAGACGGTCAACCGACTGGACAAGCGGGTGCTGGAATGGGACGGGCCTTCGGCGAACATGACGACGAAGGACAAGGTCATCGTGGTGGTGGATGTGTTTGGGCGCTGGGAGATCGACGACCCGCTGGTGTTTTTCCGCCAGCTGACGGACGAGCGGCGGGCGCTGTCGCGGCTGGATGACATTCTGGCGAGCGAGACGCGCATCGTGATCGCGAAACATGAGTTCATCGAGGCGGTGCGCACGACGAAGGACCGCAAGGCGGTGCGTGATGTGGCCAACCTCAGCGGCAGCGGCAGCATTCCTTCCACGGCTGATTCACGGATCGGGGTGCTGCCACCGATCAAGTATGGGCGGGTGGAGCTGGAGGCGGAGGTGCTCAAAAACGCGATTCCGAAGATCGAGGGTTATGGCATCCGGCTGCTGGATGTGCGGTTCAAGCGGATCGATTACGATCCGTCAGTGAGCCAGTCGATTCATCAACGGATGATTTCCGAGCGTGAGCAGATCGCGAAGCTGCACCGTGCGGAAGGCGAAGGCGAGGCGGCGAAGATCAATGGGGAGCGCGAGCGTGACATGGCGACGATTGAGTCTGAGGCGTACCGCAAGGTGCAGGAGCTGGAGGGGGCGGCGGATGCCAAGGCAACGGAGATCTATGCGAAGGCATACAACCAGACGCCGGAGGCTGCGGAGCTCTTTGAATTTCTCAAGACGATGGAGACTTACAAGCAGCTGATCACTGCGGATACGACGATGATTTTCACGACGGAGAGCGAATTGTTTCGGTTTTTGAAGTCGAGCAATCCGCAAGGAGTGAAGGCGGCTGCGGGGGCTGCGAACCATGAGTTTACCCCGCTGCACAAGCTGCCCACGCTGATGGAGGTGGGGAGATAGTGGGCGGGGAATGCGATGGGCGTGGGGTGGCGGATGGGCTGAGACGCGAGCAGCGCTGCAGTGCGGACAGGCGTTCGGCATTTCAACGAGCGTCGTTTCTGATTCCTACCAAGCGAGGTTGAAGATGAGTCCGGAGATTTTCCATGGCGAGAAGGCTGGCGCATGGCGTCGCAGGATCGGTGGAGAATGACGCCGTGTGTATTGTGTGTTGAAGCACGCGGTGCGAAGATTGGGAGGCCCCTTTGAGAGCACGGCCAATGCCGGGGCGTGCGGGAGTCCTCGCAGTCGGGCGGTTTGGCGGAGGTGGCGGTGGACGGTGAAACGTTTTGGACGCCAAACACGGCCGACCTGCTATGAGGGCATTGTCAAAGGTGAGTTGTTGTTTTTCTTCGTGTTCCTTTTTTTGAGGGAGACTACGGCGAGTTTTTTCGCCTAGTGTTTGGGGGTGTGTTGTTGATGAGATTGGGTGACGGCTTCCTCCAGCGAGGGCGCCTGGGCTCAAGCGCTTTCCATCCTGCTATCCGCACGTGACCT
>JAFLEI010000080.1 GCA_017301975.1 Verrucomicrobiota bacterium | reverse complement strand
ATGGCACACGAACACCATGGCACACGAACACCATGGCACACGAACACCATGGCACACGAACACCATGGCACACGAACACCATGGCACACGAACACCATCGCACACGAACACCCTCGCAGTCGGGCCGCGGAGCTGCTTGGACGTAGGACGGTCGTGGCGAAGCCCGCCCGTCTGTCAGCGTACCGCGAGCAGCATGGCGTACGAACGCCCTCGTAGTCGGGCGGTTTGGCGGAGAGCGCTAGTGAAGCATGCGAACCCCCTCGACACCAAACACGACCGACCTACGGCATGCGCATCGCAAACACCATGGCACACGAACACCCTCGCAGTCGGGCCGCGGAGCTGCTTGGCCGTAGGACGGTCGTGGCGAAGCCCGCCCGTCTGTCAGCGTACCGCTAGCAGCATGGCGTACGAACGTCCTCGTAGTCGGGCGGTTTGGCGAAGAGCACTGGTGAAGCATGCGAACACCCTCGACGCCAAACACGGCCGACCTACGACAAAATCACCAGCACGCACCCACCTCACGTCTCCCCTCGATGCTGCGCAGGTAAACATACCCCTCCACCGTCCTTTCCGCCCACTCCCCCTCCAGCGGCACAATCACGCGCTCATACTCGCCGCCATCGGTATCCTCCAGCACATCCAGCTTGATGAGCCCTTCTTCATCCACGCTCCAGACTTCGCCCTGGATTGAAATCCCATCTTCCGCACGCACCATCCCCGGATACCCGCCCAGGTCATACAGGCGGTACAGCGGTGCCGTGCGCGCCTCCGCCACAAACTGCTGCTTCTCGATCCACGCATGATTGCTGCCGCCGCGCTTGAGCGTGCCGTACACAAACACCAGCGTCATCACAGCTCGTCCTCCCGTTCGTTCAACCACGAAGCCAGGCGGTACCGCTTCTGCGTCAGTTCCTGCGCTCGCTCGATCATCGCATCCGTCATCTCATGCCTGATGAGCACGTTACCGGCCAGTTGAGCAGCCCAGCGCGGCCAGAAATCTTCGCCCAGCATCACCTGCTGCACGCTGCCCTGGTGCAGCAGCCCCAGCTTGCCGCGCCGCTGCCCTGCCCCGGCCACTTTCACTTTATCGCGAACAACATCGTGCATGGCCGGCGCCACAAAGCAGAACGGGTTCTCGATCAAATCTTCCGGCCCGGCGAGACGGCTGCCATCATTCAGCGCCTTCGCCAGCGACTCATGGACGAGCCGGTAGCTGTCCAGCGGGTTGGTCTGCGACCAGGGATGCACGGCGGGAACGATGACGGAATAGGTGTAATCGTTGTCATGCAGCACCACGCCGCCGCCCGTCCAGCGCCGCACGATGGGCCACTGCGGCAGCGAATCGCCCAGCTTCGTCAGATTCTGCGCATAGCCGATGGTCGCCGTGGGCTCCGTCCACCGATACACCCGCAGCACCGGCACCTCGCTCAGCTCCAGCCAGGCCTGATCGGCGGCCATGTTCCAGGGGCCGTCATGCGGCGGCGCGTCGAGGTGCAGGATGAGTTCGTTGAAGAGAGGTTTGGCAGAATCCACGCGGCCATCATGACCCATTTTTCCACACTTGCAGCCCGGATGTTACTTTGGCATCTGCCAACACGTTTAAAGCCCTCTCATCATGATGCCATCCCGCCTGCTCCTGCTCTCCTTTTCCCTGCTTTTCACCGTCCTATCCCCTGCCGCGGACGACTACCAACCCGGCCCTGATTCCAAACCCCAGGAAGGCGTGCCCAAAGGCGATGTGCTGAAACTCGAATTCAAGAGCAGCAAGATCTTCCCCGGCACCGTGCGCGACTACTGGGTGTACGTGCCGAAGCAGTACTCACCCGACAAACCCGCCTGCGTGCATGTGAACCAGGACGGCATTCAAAACCAAGCGCCCGTCGTCTTCGACAATCTCATCGCCAAAAAAGAGATCCCCGTGATCATCGGCGTCTTCGTCATGCACGGTCGCGTGCCGGCGGCTGATCCCGCGACGCAGCTCGACCGCTACAACCGCAGCGTGGAATACGACGGCCTGGGCGAGAACTACGCGCGCTTCATCCTCGAAGAGCTGCTGCCCGAGGTGGAAAAGATCACGCTGCCGGATGGCCGCCCCATCCGCCTCTCGCATGAAGGCAATGACCGCAGCATCGGTGGCAGCAGCAGCGGAGCCATCGCCGCCTTCACCGCCGCGTGGGAGCGGCCCGAGGCCTTCAGCCGCGTGTTCAGCAGCATCGGCACCTACGTGGATCAGCGCGGTGGCAACGACTACCCCGTGATGATTCGCAAGGCCGAGCCCAAGGCGCTGCGCGTCTTCCTGCAAGACGGCAGCAATGACGCCAACGGCACCGGCGGCAACTGGTTCCTCGCCAACAACGAGATGCTCTCCGCTTTCGAGTTCGCTGGCTATGAAGTGAACCACGTGTGGGGAGACGGCGGCCATAATGGCAAGCACGCCACCGCCATTTTCCCCGATGCCATGCGCTGGCTCTGGAAAGACTGGCCCAAGGCGGTGACGAAGGGCGTCGGCTCGAAAGCTCCGGTGATGGAAGTGCTGGGAGCTGGTAGCGAATGGCAGCTCGTGGGAGAAGGCTACGGCTTCACCGAAGGCCCGGCCGCGAATGCGAAGGGCGAGGTCTTCTTCACCGACATCCCGAACAGCCGCATCCACAAGGTGGCGCTGGACGGCACGGTGAGCGTCTTCGCTGAAAACACCGGCAAGGCCAACGGCCTCATGTTCGGCCCCGATGGCCGCCTGTTTGCCTGCGCGAACGGCAGCAAGCAGATCGTGGCCTACGACGAAGCGGGAAAGATGAGCGTGATCGCCGAGGGCATCGAATCGAACGACCTGTGCATCGGCCTGAACGGCAATCTCTACGTCACCGATCCTCCGCACAAGCAGGTGTGGCTCATCAAGCCGAACGGCGAGAAGAGCGTGGTGGACACCAATGACAAAGGCGGCATCGCCTTCCCCAATGGCGTCCGACTCTCGCCCGATCAAAGCCTGCTGCTGGTGGCCGACATGCGCGGCCAGTTCATCTGGAGCTACCACATCAATGCGGACGGCACGCTGAGCGCCAAGCAGCCCTACCACCACCTCCGCATCCCCGATGGCGTGATGGAAAGCGGCGCCGATGGCATGACGCTGGACACGAAAGGCCGCCTCTACGTGGCCACGCATGCGGGCATCCAGTTCTGCGATCAAGCCGGGCGCGTGAACGGCATCATCGCCAAGCCCCAGCGCAAATGGCTGGCGAACGTGGTCTTCGGCGGCGCGAACTTCGACGAACTCTACGCCTGCAACGGCGACAAGATTTTCAAACGCAAAACCCAGGTGAAAGGCGTGCGCTCAGCGGAGGCCACCATCAAGCCGGAGAAGCCGAGGCTGTAGGGAGCTGGACGTAGGACGGTCGTGGCGAAGCCCGCCCGTCTGCGAGCGTGCGGCAAATACCTTGCGGGTGGAAGCGTGCAGCAGCCTCGGAGCGTGTCGGCGTACGGCAAACACCATGGCGTAAGAATGCGCTCGCAGTCGGGCGGTTTGGCGGAGAATGCCATGGAGCGTCGCAAAGTCTTCGACGCCAAACACGGCCGACCTACGGCCAGAGCGCCACGCCTTGTCGTAGGACGGTCGTGGCGAAGCCCGCCCGTCTGTGAGCGTGCGGCAAATACCTTGCGGGTGGAAGCGTGCCGCAGCCTCGGGGCGTGGCAGCGTACGGCGGGCTCCGTCGCGTGCGAGCGTCCTCGCAGTCGGGCGGTTTGGCGGAGAGTGCCATGGAGCGTCGGAAAGTCTTCGACGCCAAACACGGCCGACCTACGGCCAGAGCGCCGCCTCCTGGACGTAGGACGGTCGTGGCGAAGCCCGCCCGTCTGCGAGCGTGCGGCAAACACCCTGTGGAACGAGCGTGCAGCAGCCTCGGGGCGTGTCGGCGTACGGCAAACACCATGGCGTAAGAATGCGCTCGCAGTCGGGCGGTTTGGCGGAGAGTGCCATGGAGCGTCGCAAAGTCTTCGACGCCAAACACGGCCGACCTACGGCCAGAGCGCCGCGCCTTGTCGTAGGACGGTCGTGGCGAAGCCCGCCCGTCTGCGAGCGTGCGGCAAACACCCTGTGGAACGAGCGTGCAGCAGCCTCCGGCGCGTGTCGGCGTGCGGCAAACACCATGGCGTAAGAATGCGCTCGCAGTCGGGCGGTTTGGCGAAGCGTACGATGGAGCGTGAGGATGCTTGGGACGCCAAACACGGCCGACCTACGGCCAGAGCGCCACGTCTTGTCGTAGGACGGTCGTGGCGAAGCCCGCCCGTCCATCAGCGCACGGCAAACACACCGGCCTGCGTCCCCCCAGAACCGGGCGATTTGGCGAGGGGATCTGTGAGGTGCTGGAGAGGTCTGCGCATCAAAGACACGCAACCCCCTTCCAGAACACCACTACATACCACACCCTATCCCATGCTACCTGTTAATTTGGCTTCCTATCACTTTTTCTTTTGACTTCTGTAATTCGGGCCCAAGCCTTTTGCAGAGGCATGAAACACTCATCACCGACAAACCACCCCGCCGCTTCCAGCTTTCCGGCCGGGAAGATCACCCGCAAACAACTGGCCGCGCACTGCGGTCTCTGCGTCAGCAGAATCGACCAGCTCACCCGCGCCGGCGTGCTGGGGCATTACCGGATCGGCAAATCCGTGCGCTATGACCTGGCGGAGGTGGAGGCCACGCTGCGGCAGCTCTTTCACGTGCAGGCCACGGCACCCGACACCCGGCACACACGCGGGCATCAATCCGTGCAATCAAATACCACTTCATGCCATAAAGCAGCCTCCAAAGCCTCCCGGGAAACCGCTTTGAACAAACCCCAATCCCAATCCCAACCCCAGCCCTGAACCACCATGCATGCACCTGCTGAAATGACGGGAGCCATGGCGGCGGCGCCGGACTCCGAGGAGCAGCTCCTCGCCGTGCTGCTGGAGGGCAATGAGGAGTGGCTGCCTGCGCTGCGGCGCATCCTGCCGCATGCGGACGCGTTTGTGGACCCGGAGCGGCGCTGCCTGTGGGACACCCTGCTGGAAATGCACGACCGTGGCGAAACCATCAGCGCGGACAGCGTGGCGGTGCGCCTGCGCCGCATGGGCGGCCCGATGATGGAGGGCGTGCGCTCCGCCATGGTGCTGCTGCTCGGCAGGCACTCCATCTTCAGGCTGGAAATCGCGGAGTGGCATGCGCGGCAGATCGCCTACGCGCACGAGCGCCGTCTCATCGCCAGCGTGGGGGAGATGGCCGGGCAGGCGGACATCGGACCGCAGGAGATGACGGCGGCGCTGCGCGAGAAGTTGAAGAAGATGGAGCGCATCGCCTACAGCACCGGGGAGGATGCCCCGCGCCCGCTGCCCCTGGGCGCGGCGCTGCTGCCGGTGCCGCCCTTTGACACCGCATGGCTGCCCGCGCCGTTTCAGGCGTGGATCCGCGACATCGCGGAGCGCATGCAGTGCCCGCCGGAATTCCCCGCCGTGGCCGCCATGGCCGCGCTCTCCAGCGTGGCGGGGCGGCGCTTCTGCATCCAGCCCAAGACGCAGGACCAGGGCTACACGGAGTTTCCGCACCTGTGGGCCATGCTCATCGGCAGCCCGTCGCTGATGAAAAGCCCCGCCATGCAGGCCGCCATGCGCCCGCTGCGGGATCTGGAGCGCGTGGCCTGCAAGGAGTACGACTGCCGCGAGCTGGAGCGCCAGGCGGCGGAGATCGGCGCACGGTTCAAACGCAACGCGCTGGAGTGCGAGGCACGCAAGGCCGCGAAAAACGGCGAGGCCTTTGACTACGCGCAGCTCATCGGCCCGGCGGAGGGAGAGGCCACCGCGCTGCGCCGCTTCATTGTGAATGACGCCAGCATCGAGGCCCTGGGCGAAGTGCTGCGGGACAATCCCACCGGCACCCTGCTCTATCAGGACGAGCTCGCGGGCCTGCTCGCCCTTTTGGAAAAGGATGGCAACCAGTCCCTGCGCGCCTTTCTGCTGCAGGCCTGGAGCGGCAAGGAGGGCTTCACATTTGACCGCATCGGACGTGGCCGCCGGCACATTGAATCCTGCGCCGTGAGCCTGCTGGGCAGCATCCAGCCCGGCGTCATCGCCACGCATGTGCGTGCCGCCAATGGCCACACCGCAGGCGCCGATGGCTTCCTGCAGCGCTTCTCGCTCATGGTGTGGCCGGACGTCAGCAAGCACTGGGAAGACATCGACCGCCCGCTGGACGCCGAGGCCGAATGGGAGGCCACGGATGTGTTTCACGCCTTTGAAAACATCACCACCGCACGCCTCACACAGCAGGGCGTGAAGCCCGGTCGCGATGGCATCCCCACCTACCGCTTTGCGCCGGATGCACAGGAGCACTTCAGCCGCTGGCGGCACGACCTTGAGCACCGCCTGCGCAGCGGCACCCTGGCCCCCGCCATGGAGGCGCACCTCGGCAAGTACCGCAAGCTCGTGCCCGCGCTCGCCCTGCTCATCCACGCCGCCGAGATCCCCGGCGGAGACGTCAGCCTCTCCGCCCTGCAGCGCGCCCTCTCCTGGGCTCACTATCTGGAAGCCCACGCCGCCCGCGTCTTCGCCTCCGGCTCCGTGGCGGAGGGTACCGCTGTGCAGAGTTTGCTGAAAAAGCTGTGCGATGGGACTGCGGGGCTGCCGGAGGAGTTTAAGGCAAGAGAAGTACGACTCAAGGGATGGACCGGGCTCACACGACCGGACGAAGTGGAGTCCGCCCTCGAGATCCTGGCGGAGCATCGCTGGCTCATCGCCACCCAGAAGCTCGCCTCTGTCCATGGCGGTCGGAATACCACAACCTACCACCTCAATCCCCACGCAAAAATCGCTGCTCACTCGGGCGATAAATGAACCTCCGGTGTCCGGTATTGGAGGTTTCGGAGGTTTCGGAGGCCCTTTTTAAAAGGAGGAGATATTTTGGCGTGAGAGTCAGTGGCACTCCAATGAGGTCTTGTGCGTGCCGCATGTGGGACAGAGGAACAAATAAAAGTGACCGTCATCCCCGAAAGTGCAGGCTTCGAGAGCCTTCTCCTTTTCGGTGATCTCGTATGGCAGCGATTTGAGCTGGAGAAAGAGAACCATGTCGCCATCACACTTATGGCAGATCGGAAAACATTCGTTCTGAATCCAGTCAGGAGTTCCACCCAAGGTGCAAAAGTCCGCTGGCAAGGAAGTTTCGCCAGCAGCCGCCTGCGTGGTGATGCGTGGAAGGGCAGGAGGGGCAGGAATGTCCCAGGCCTCCTTGAAGTCAGCCACCAAGACCCAATGATCATCCAGCACGGGGTAGTCGAAATAGTCCACATCTTCATCCTCTCCCGGCACGCTGGCTTTGTAGAGTTCGAAGAACTGTGTTCTCGTCAGGCTCTGCCCCGCTTTCTCCACGGCTGAGAGAAAAGAGTCGATGTAGGCGCGGTTCTTTGGTGGATGTTCGAGGGTGGCCATCTCCACCTGCTTCTTGGTCCATTCGTATTTGGTCATGGTATTCTGGGGCTGGCTTGATGAGGCATGATCCCGCACCTAAGCGCAGCATGATTGCATGATATGCCATGAGCGGGTTGATCTTGGCCAGATGGAATACATCTAAGCACAGACAGAAAGGCCGGATGGCCTGACACATGTCTGAGACCAGGCCTCGTGCAAAAAGATCATCCTGCGATAACCCTGCCTGCCGCAACTTGCGCGTGGAAAATACTCCCCCTTTCAAAATGAGCCTCCAAAACCTCCGAAACCTCCAATACCCGGGTTTCGGCGTTTCAGGCGGCATGCATCCGTTGCAGGGTGAGTGCATACTCAACTTCAACGAGGGCCTTTTGAAGAATCAGGTTCATGCAGTGCGCGGCCTGCGCTCTTGCTTGCTCTTCGGAAAGAGCCTCCAGAACAAAATACACTTCGTCATTTGGGCCCTTTTGAAGTCCCACACAACCGCTGCCAGGCACGTCAGCGTCAAGAGCTTCAAAGAGGGTGGATCGTTCGTGCTCGGCAAGCCGGCGAGACAAGTCGGCATAGACGGCGAACTGCATACTGGAGATCATTGAGAAATGTCTGACATTAACGGGACAAGCTTTGCCGCCTAGAATCGTGGGATGGCCAGGTAAAGGAGCCAGAAGGCAAAGGCGGCAAAGCCCAAGAGGCGAAGCGGGGTACTGACAAAAAGGCAGATGCCAGCCAGGCCAAACGCGGCGGTTCCACCCAGCACGCAGGCCACATGTGCCTCGGCCCGCATGTGGAGCTTCGGGACATGCTGGTCGGGGAGGAAAAGCCCGAGGCCGAAGGTCTCCACGACGAGTGCGTATGCCGTCAAAGAAACCGTGAGCACCCAAAGCGTCCAGAACGCTGTGCGCAGCAGGCGCTCGTGACTCGGTGAATAACGGTGGAACGAGAGGCTCATAAACTCCGGATGGGAGAAGAAAGGATGCGGCAAGGCATGACGCTGCGCTCTCCTGCGCGAAAACGCAACGCGATCATTTTGACCTGTCTGGAGGTGATGCGGGCATTGCCTCGCTACGCTCGCCCTTCGGCTGGCTATCTTCGCTTCGCTGCGGTTATAACACGCTGCCGCGCACGTGCCGCGCACGTGCCGCATGGACGTAGGACGGTCGTGGCGTAAGCCCGCCCGTCTGCGAGCGTGGGGCAGACACCTTGTGGAACGAGCGTGCCAGCGGCCTCGGGGCGTGTCAGCGTGCGGCTGGCTTCGTGGCGTACGGACGTCCTCGCAGTCGGGCGGTTTGGCGGAGGGGTTTTTGCGTATTGAAGGGTGTCTTTTTCGCCAAACACGGCCGACCTGCTATGAGGGCATTGTCAAAGGTGAGTTGTTGTTTTTCTTCGTGTTCCTTTTTTTGGGGGAGACTACGGCGAGTTTTTTCGCCTAGTGTTTGGGGGTGTGTTGTTGAT
>JAFLEI010000079.1 GCA_017301975.1 Verrucomicrobiota bacterium | reverse complement strand
AACACATCCGCCGTAAAGCCGGCAAATCCGTCAAATAATTTCCGGAGATACTCATCATGGCTCTTACCAATCGCAAAGATATCCGCGCTCGCATCCACAAGCGCATCCGCCGCAAGCTCAGCGGCACAGCCGAGCGTCCCCGCCTCGCCGTTTACTTCTCGAACACCAACGTTTACGCCCAGGTCATCGACGACGCGGCCGGCAAGACGATCGTTTCGGCTTCCACCAAGGAAAAAGGCTACGGCGCTGGCAAGGCCAACGTCGAGAACGCCACCAAGGTCGGTGCCCTCCTCGCGGAGCGTGCCATGGCAAAAAACATCACCGAAGTGGTCTTCGACCGTGCCGGTTTCATTTATCACGGCAAGGTGAAAGCCCTTGCAGATGCAGCCCGTGAAAAGGGTCTGAAATTCTAAAACCGCCTCACGCAAATTTATGGCCGAAGAAACAGTAGTTATCGATCCCCCAGCCGCCGCACCTGCGGAGGCTCCTGCACAAGCTCCGACTCCCTCCTACGGTGGTTTCCGTGGTCGAGATGATCGTGGGCCGCGTGAGACGGATGGTGTCGAAAAAGTCGTTCACATCAACCGATGCGCCAAGGTGGTCAAAGGTGGTCGTCGCTTCAGCTTCAGCGCACTCGTCGTCTCCGGCGATGCCAAGGGCAAAGTGGGCTGCGGTTTTGGCAAGGCCAACGAAGTCTCCGACGCCATCAAGAAGGCGACCGAAGCCTCCCGCAAGAACCAGTTCAACATCGTTCTCAAGGACAGCACCATCCCTCATGAAGTGGTGGGCTCCCACGGTGGCGGACACATTCTCCTCAAGCCTGCCACGGCAGGTACCGGCATCATCGCCGGTGGCGGCGCTCGCGCCGTGCTCGAAGCCGCAGGCGTCAAAGACGTGATCGGCAAATCCCTTGGTTCCAGCAACCATGCGAACGTTGTTCGCGCCACGCTTGCGGCTCTTACCGCTCTGCGCCCCGCCGATGAGATCCTCCGCTCACGCGGCAAGGAGATCAAAGAGCGCAAGGCCCTCTGATTGAATCCCCTCATTCCCTTTTAATTTTCATGCAACTCCAAGACGTCAAACCCCGCCCCGGTGCCAAAAAGCGCCGCAAGCGCATCGGCTGTGGCGAAAGCTCCGGTCACGGTAAAACCTCCGGCAAAGGCAACAAAGGTCAGATGGCCCGCGCAGGTCGTGGCATCCGCCCAGGCTTTGAAGGCGGTCAGATGCCAATGCATCGCCGTCTGCCAAAGAAGGGCTTCAACAACAAGCAGTTCAAAGACACCTTTGAAGTCGTCAATGTGGGCGAACTCAATGATTTGTTCCAGGACGGCGCTGTCATCAACGACGCCGCTCTGCGCGAAGTCGGACTGGTCAGCCGCAACTGTGACTTCATCAAAATTCTCGGCACTGGCGAGCTTGCCCGCAAGCTCACCATCGAGGGCGCCAAAGTCAGCGCCACGGCCCGTGAAAAGATTGAGAAGGCAGGCGGTTCCATCGCTGCCTGATTTTATCTGACCCAACCAACCTCTTTGATGGGCCGGTCTCCGCGCAGCGAATGCTGTCAGGAAGCAGGCCCATCTTCGCTTAGAGCTTCTCTCTCATGATCTCTGCATTCGCCAACAGCTTCAAAGTCCCCGAACTTCGCTCGCGCATTCTTTTCACCTTGGCGATGATTGTCATCGTCCGCATCGGCACGTCCATCACGCTCCCGGGTGTTGATGCGACCGTTCTGAATGCCTGGATTGAGAACAAAGCGGGGGACAATGCCTCCGGCGCCTCACAGGTCGCCGCCCTGCTCAACATTTTCAGCGGTGGCGGGCTGCAAAACTGCGCCATTTTCGCCCTTGGCATCATGCCTTACATCAGTGCCAGCATCATGCTGCAGCTGCTGACTGCGGTCTGGCCTCCACTGAGCAAGCTGGCCCGTGAGGAAGGTGGTCGTCAGAAGATCACGCAATACACGCGTATAGCCACCATTGTGCTGTGCGTCTTTCAGGCCACTCTTCTGGCCCAGTCTTTGCATGACCCGGCGCAGAACTATCTGATGGCCGGTCTGCAGGACGCCATCGATAAGCTCGGCGGAAGGCCGCTGGTGCCAAACTACGGCATCGCGTTCGTCTTCACCAGCGTGATCACCATCACGGCGGGCACCATGCTTATGATGTGGCTTGGGGAGCAAATCACGGACCGTGGCATCGGCAACGGCGTTTCGATCCTCATTTGTGTGAACATTGTTTCCGACCTTCCTGGCGCTCTGATCCAGGTGTGGCAGACTTTCGTGGGCAGCATCAAGGCCAGCCCAGCCAGCGCTTTCACTCTTGTCCTGCTCATGGGCTTCATGATCCTGGTCATCGCCGGTGTCATCGCGCTGACCCAGGCGACGCGCCGCATCGCAATCACCTACGCCAAGCGCGTGGTCGGTCGCAAGGTCTATGGCGGCCAGACCCAGTATCTGCCCTTGAAGATCAACTATTCCGGCGTCATGCCGATCATCTTCGCCCAGGCCATCCTGCTCTTCCCCTCCACCATCCTGGCCTCCCTCTTCAAAGATGTGAACTGGATCCAGCGCATGGCGCTCTTCATCAGCAGTGGCTGGGTTTATTATGTGGCTTCGTCGCTTCTGATCTTCTTCTTCAGCTACTTCTGGGTGGCGACGATGTTCCAGCCGACGCAGATTTCTGAAGACCTCAAGAAGAGCGGTGGGTATGTCCCTGGGATCCGTCCCGGCAAGCCGACCGCCGACTTCCTCGACTTCACCATGAGCCGCCTCACCTTTGCTGGTGCCATCTTCCTGACCGGGTTGTATGTGATGCCAGGTATTGTCAGCAGTTCGATGCAGATTTCCAGCTCTGCCGCCCAATTCTTCGGTGGCACCAGCCTTCTGATTCTTGTGGGTGTGGTGCTGGATGTCATGCGCCAGGTGGAAACGCATCTGCTCCAGAGCCACTATGACGGCTTCCTCAAGAAGGGTCGTATTCGCGGTCGCGTGGATCGCATCCAGCAGGGTGCCCGCGCCGTTGACTCCACCACCGTTGTTTGGATCTGGGTCGCTCTTGCCATCATGGTCTTGATTGGCGTCGTGTATAAACTTGCTCTGAAGTGAGCCTCATCCAGCGCGTCATGGCTTTTGTAAAATCGGGGAACATCCCCATCCGTCACGGCGCGCAGCAGCAGGGCATTCGCAGGGCCTGCCAGGTAGCGCGCGATGTTCTGATCAAAACCGCCTCGCAGGTGCATGCAGGCGTGACAACCGGCGAAGTGGACCGCTATGCCGCCGCTGAAATCAAGGCCTGCGGCGCCACCAGCGCCTTTCTGGGCTACCGACAGTTTCCTGGCACCATCTGCATCTCCATCAACGAAGAGGTTGTCCACGGCATTGGTGGGCCGCGTGTCATTCAAGACGGTGACGTTGTCAAAATCGACGTCGGTGTTTACTACGACGGCTGGGTGGGGGACAATGCTCTGACGGTTCCGGTTGGCAATGTGGCCAAGGAAACAATGCATCTTCTCGCAGCCACGGAGGAATCACTTCTGAATGCTGTCAAATTTGCGCGTGATGGCTGGATGCTCGGGGATCTGTGCCACAGCGTCGAGCATCACGTCACTCAGTATGGTTATACTGTTGTTCGCGAGTTCGTGGGCCATGGTGTCGGACGCAAGCTGCATGAGGAACCGCAAGTTCCGAACTACGGCAAAAAGGGCGAACGCCCGCGTCTCAAAGCCGGCATGACTCTGGCCATTGAACCCATGATCAACATGGGCACAGGGAAGACCCGCATCCTTGAGGATAAATGGACTGTGGTGACCACGGATCGCAAGCCGTCGGCGCATTTCGAGCATGTGGTGCTTGTGACGGCAGATGAGCCTGAAATCCTCACGGCACGTGACCGCATGTTTCCGAAAGGCACTGCGGATCTTACGCCTAGACCTGTTTCCGAGTTGGGCTGATGCCTTGCTCGTGGTGGCCGCTACACTGCGTAAGTTGGACGCTTCTTATCGGTACATTCGCAGGCGGTTGTAGATCGCATATCTTTTTTTGGTTCGGCTTCTCTGTGACTGGACTGCTTCTAAGGGCATGCCAGATTCGTATTTCGAGTGCTAAGAAACAAGGGGCTCCGTGCCGTGTTTCATCTGCACGCGCCGACTCATTACATGAACGATACCCCCGCCCCTCCCACACCGCCGCCTGCTAAAGGTCGTGCAGGATGTTTCATCATTATCCTTCTCGTTTTGGCCGGAGGTGTGTGGCTCTGGATGCACCGGCCAGCGCCAGCCGCAGGCGGCCCGCCAAGCAGAAGAGGGAGTGCGGGTGGCATTGTCGCCGTGACTGCCGCCGAGGTGAAACAGGAAGATTTCGAAGAGTGGGTGAGCCTGTCTGGCACGATCACGCCGCTCCAGGTCGTCGTGGTGCGCAGCCGCGTGGACGGGCAGCTCAACAAGGTGCACTTCGTCGAAGGCCAGATGGTCAAGGCCGGGGATCTGCTGGCGGAGATTGATCCACGGCCGTTTCAGGTCACGCTGGATCAGGCCAAAGGGCAGCTTTCGCGGGATGAGGCTCTGCTTGCCAATGCAAACAAGGACATGAACCGCTACACGGAGCTGCTGAAGCAGGACTCCATCGCCAAGCAGCAGGTGGACACTCAAAAATCCCTCGTGTTGCAGTATGAGGCCGCGCTGGAATCAGACCGCGCGACCGTGGCCAGTGCGGAGCTGCAGCTCAGCTATACGAAGGTCACCGCGCCGCTGACTGGGCGCGTCGGTTTGCGGCAGGTGGATGCTGGCAACATGATCCGCGCTTCAGATGTGAACGGGCTGGTCATCATCACGCAGATGGATCCTATCGGTCTGTTCTGCGCCATTCCGCAGGAACGTGTGGCGACCGTGCAAAAGCGCCTGGCCGGCGGCGGACCGGTGCCGGTGGAGGCCGTGGACAAGCTGATGGATAAAGTCCTGGCACGCGGAAAGCTGCTGACGACCGACAATCAGATCGACCTCACCTCGGGCACCTTGAAATTGAAGGCACAGCTGCCCAATGGCGAAGGCCTGTTGTTTCCGAATCAGTTTGTGGTCACGCGGCTGCTGGTGGAAACGCACGCCAAGGCAGTTGTGGCTCCCGCGACTGCGATTCAGCGCGGTGCCAAAGGCGGCTATGCCTACGTTTTGCAGGATGACAGCACGGTGAAGCTGCACAACGTCGTCACCGGTCCTGCGCAGGGTGAGCGCGTTCTCATCACGGAAGGATTGAAGGCGGGTGACAAGGTGATCACGCAGGGCGTAGACCGCCTGCGCGACGGAGCCAAGGTGGAAGTCATCACCCCCGGCAAGACACCTCCCACAGACAAGGCCCCAGGTGACCGTTCCAAAGGAGAAGGCAAGCGCGGCAAAGGTGCGCCGCTGCCGTAATTGATGACTTCTGAACGAAGACACCCGCATGAATCCCTCCCGCCTCTTTATTGAGCGTCCCGTCGCAACCACGTTGCTCATGGTGGCGGTTCTGCTCGTGGGCGCGCTGGCCTACCGACTGCTGCCGGTGTCGGCGCTGCCGCAGGTCGATTACCCGACCATACAGGTCGTCACCCTGTATCCTGGTGCAGGGCCTGAGGTGATGACCTCCTCCATCACCGCCCCGTTGGAGCGCCAGTTTGGCCAGATGCCCGGCCTGGCGCAGATGTATTCGGTCAGCAGCGGTGGCTCCTCCGTCATTACCCTGCGCTTCACGCTGGGGCTGCGGCTGGACATTGCAGAGCAGAGCGTGCAGGCGGCGATCAATGCCGCCACCACTCTGCTGCCCACGGACCTGCCCAATCCGCCGATCTATAACAAGGTCAATCCGGCGGATGCGCCCATTATCTCTCTCTCGCTGACATCGAAAACGCTGCCCCTGATCAAAGTGCAGGACGCTGCGGATACACGCCTCGTACCCAAGCTCTCGCAGATTTCCGGCGTGGGCCTTGTCTCGCTCAGCGGCGGCATGCGGCCTGCGGTGCGCATCCGTGCCAATCCCGTGTCGCTGGCCGCCCGCGGCCTCAGCACCGAAGATCTGCGCACCGCCATTTCCACCGGGAATGTGAACCAGCCCAAGGGCGGTTTTGACAATGCCACGCGCAGCAGCACGGTCGATGCGAACGACCAGCTGCTCTCCGCCGATGACTACCGCAATCTCGTCATCGCCTGGCGCAATGGCGCCCCTGTGCGGGTGATTGACGTGGCCGATGTGGTCGATGACGCGGAGAACGTGCGCCTCGCCGCCTGGTCGGATGCGCAGCCCGCCGTGGTCGTCAATGTGCAGCGCCAGCCGGGGGCCAATGTGATCCAGGTGGCGGACCGCATCAAGGCACTGCTGCCCAAGCTGAAGGAAAACCTCCCCGTGGCGGTGGACGTCCAGCTTCTCACGGACCGCACCACCACGATTCGTGCCTCCGTGGAGGACGTGCAGTACGAGCTGCTGCTCTCCATCGTTCTCGTCGTTGCGGTGATCTTTGTCTTTCTGCGCAGCTTTAGAGCGACGCTGATCCCCGCCGTCGCCGTGCCGCTGTCACTCGTGGGCACCTTTGCCGTGATGTGGCTGTGTGACTTCAGCCTGAACAATCTCACCCTCATGGCGCTGACCATCGCGACGGGTTTCGTCGTCGACGACGCCATCGTGATGATCGAGAACATCGCGCGCTACATCGAGAACGGAGAAGAGCCGATGGCGGCCGCGCTGAAAGGCTCGCGGCAGATCGGCTTCACCATCATCTCGCTCACGCTGTCGTTGATTGCCGTACTGATTCCTCTGCTCTTCATGCAGGATGTGGTGGGGCGGTTGTTTCGTGAATTCGCCATCACGCTCGCGATTTCGATCGTGATCTCAGCGATTGTCTCGCTCACACTGACACCCATGATGTGCGCGCGCCTGCTGAAGCACGGCGGGGAAGGGCCCATCGCCAGGGCGGTGGAGCGTGGGTTTGACGCCGTCATCAGGCTGTATGGCAGTGTGCTGCGTGTGGTGCTCGACCATGGCGCGACGATGATGCTGGTCTTTGCAGCGACGCTGGTGGCCACCGCCATGCTGTATCAGCGCGTGTCGAAAGGCTTCTTCCCCTTGCAGGACACCGGGCTCATCCAGGGGTTCGTCGAGGCGCCGCAGAATGTTTCATTCCCCGCCCTGGGACTGCGGCAGCAGGAACTGGCACGTCTGGTGCTGGAAGACGCCGCTGTGCAAAGTGTGTCTTCGTTCATCGGGGTGGACGGCGTGAACACCACGCCCAACAGCGGGCGCATGCTCATCAACCTCGTGCCCCGACAAAAGCGCGATGCCACGGCGGCACAGATCGTCCGTCGTTTGCAGGACAAAGCCAATCACATGCCGGGTGTGCAGCTCTATTTGCAGCCGGTCCAGGATCTGAACATTGAAGACCGCATCAGCCGCACGCATTTTCAGTACACCCTTCAGTCCCCCGACATTGCCGAATTGCAGACGTGGACGCACCGGTTTGTCGATGAGCTGCGCAAGTCTCCGCTGCTCGCAGATGTGGCGGACGATCAGCTCGACAAAGGCCTGCAGGCGCGTGTGGTGATCGATCGTGAAACCGCCAGCCGCCTCGGCGTCACCATCGCCGCAGTGGATGCCGCGCTTTACAATGCCTTTGGTCAGCGCCTGATCTCCACGATCTTCACGCAGAGCGGCCAGTATCGCGTCGTGCTGGAGCATGCCTTGGAGTTCCAGTCTGGACTGGCTTCGTTTGACCAGGTGCACGTGCCTTCCACCAACGGGCAGCAGGTGCTGCTCAGCACGATCGCCAAAATCGTCGAAGAGCCGGCCGCCCTGGCCGTGGCGCATCAGGACCAGTTTCCCGCCGCGACCGTGTCATTCAATCTAGCGCAAGGAACCCCTCTGGGAGCCGCTGTGGCGGAGATCGAGCGCATCAAAGATGAAATCGGCATGCCGGAGAGCATTGAGACGGGCTTTGCGGGCACCGCGCTCGCCTTCCAAGGGGCGCTCGACAATCAGCTGCTGCTCATTCTTGCGGCCGTGGTCGTCATGTACCTCGTGCTCGGCATCCTGTATGAGAGCTTCATTCATCCGCTGACCATCCTTTCAACACTGCCCTCTGCTGCCGTGGGGGCGCTGCTGGCGCTGGAGATCACCCACACCGAACTCGGCGTGATGGCCATCATCGGCATCGTCCTGCTCATCGGCATCGTGAAGAAGAACGCCATCATGATGATCGACTTCGCCATCGAGGCGGAGCGTGAGGAAGGCATGGCCCCGCGTGAGGCGATTTATCAAGCCTGCCTGCTGCGCTTCCGCCCCATTTTGATGACGACTCTGGCGGCGCTGCTCGGTGCCCTGCCGCTGATGATCGGACATGGTGAAGGCTCGGAACTGCGCCACCCGCTCGGACTCACGATGGTGGGCGGCCTGCTCGTCAGCCAGCTCCTGACCCTCTTCACCACGCCGGTGATCTACCTGATGTTTGACCGCTTTGTGCCATCCCGCAGAGCGGAAGTCGTGTCCGCCAGCCCAGCCATCGCATGAGCTTCACTGACACCTTCATCCATCGTCCCGTTGCGACCACGCTCGCCACGATGGCTGTCGCGTTGTCAGGCGTGCTGGCCTACATGAACCTGCCGGTCTCGCCGCTGCCGCAGGTGGACATGCCTTCGATTTCGGTCTCGGCCTCGCTCCCGGGCGCCAGCCCCGAGACCATGGCTGCCACCGTGGCCACGCCGCTGGAGCGCACGCTCGGCCGCATTGCGGGCATCACGGAGATGACCTCGTCCTCTTCGCTGGGCAACACGAGCATCAGCCTGCAGTTTGACATCAGCCGGGACGTGGACAGCGCGGCGCGTGATGTGCAGGCGGCCATCAATGCCGCCCGCAGCCTGCTGCCCACCGGGATGCCGGGCAATCCCACCTACCGCAAGATGAACAGTGCGGACTCGCCCATCATGATCATGGCGATCACCTCGGATATTGACACCTCCGGGCAGATGTATGACCTCGCCTCGACGGTGGTGGCGCAGAAGATTTCGCAGATCGATGGCGTCGGCAATGTCAGCCTCGGCGGCAGCTCGCTGCCCGCCGTGCGTGCCAGCATGAACATGGCTGCGCTGACGCGGACCAATCTTAGCATGGAAGATGTGCGCATCGCCATTGCTGCGGCCAACGTCAACCGGCCCAAGGGCATGGTGGAAGATGCGGAACGCCGCTGGCAGGTGGTGGCCAGCGACCAGCTGTCCAAGGCGGACGAGTACAAAGACATCGTCGTGAGCAGCAGCAATGGAGCCGCCGTGCTGCTCTCCGACCTCGGCGAGGTGACGGATTCGGTGCAGGACTCCTACAACTACGGCAGCACCAACGGCAGACCCTCCGTCTCCCTCATCGTCTTCCGGCAGGCCGGGGCGAACATCATCGAGGTGGTGGACAAAATTAAGGCGATGATGCCGCGGCTGCGCGCGATGATGCCCGCCTCCATGAGCCTGGACATCACCATGGAGCGCACCGTCACCATTCGTGCCTCGATTGATGACGTGCAGCATTCGCTGCTGATCGCCACCTTGCTCGTCATCCTGGTGGTGTTTGCCTTTTTGCGCCGCGTGCGCGCCACCCTGATCCCCGGCGTCGCGGTGCCGGTGTCTCTGGTCGGTACGTTTTCCGTCATGTACCTCTGTGGCTACAGCCTGGACAATCTCTCGCTCATGGCCTTGACCATCAGCACTGGCTTCGTCGTGGACGATGCCGTCGTCGTTTTGGAAAACATCACCCGCCATGTCGAGGCGGGCATGCCGGTGATGGAGGCGGCGCGCCGGGGCACGCGCGAGGTGACCTTCACCGTCATTTCCATGAGCATCTCGCTCATTGCCGTCTTCATCCCCATCCTCCTCATGGGCGGCCTCATGGGGCTGCTCTTCCGCGAGTTCGCCGTCGTGCTCTCCGTGGCGATTGCTGTTTCGCTGGTCGTCTCGCTCACCACGACGCCAATGATGTGCGCACGGCTGCTCAGCCCGGACAAGCCCGGGCACAAGCCGGGATTTTTCGCGCGGCTCTCGGACGGCATCTTCAACTGGGTTCAGTCCTTCTATGCCTACACGCTGCACATCGCTCTGCGGCATCATTGGATGACGTTGACGGCTCTGGTCGGGATTGTGGGCCTGACCGGCTGGCTCTATGTGACAATCCCCAAAGGCTTTTTCCCGCAGCAGGACAACGGGTTGCTGATTGGCAGCATCAGCGCGGACCAAAATATTTCGTTTCAGGCCATGCGTGAAAAGGTCATCGCCATCGCCGAGATCGTGAAGAACGACCCCGCCGTGAGCAAGGTGAACGCCAGTTGCGGCGCGGACTCGCGCATGGGCCAGCCGAAGAACAACGGCCGCGTTTACGCTTCCCTCAAGCCTGTCAGCGAGCGTGATCCCATGGACGTGATCCTGGCACGTTTCCGGGCCAAGCTCTCTAAAATCGCAGGAGCCTCGCTGATGCTGATTCCCTCGCAGGATTTGCGCATCGGCGGGCGGTCCAGCCGCGCGCTGTATCAATACACGCTCCAGGCTGGGGATATCGAGACGCTGCGCCAGCTTGAGCCGCGAGTGCGCCAGGCATTGCTGGGTCTCAAGGAACTCACCGATGTGAACAGCGACTTCGAGGACAAGGGCACTCTGACGCGCCTCGTCGTTGATCGCGAAGCCTGCGCCCGCATCGGTGTGACGATGCAGGCGGTGGACGCCGCTTTGAACAGCTCCTTTGGCCAGCGCATGGTTTCCACGATCTATGCTCCGCTCAACCAGTACCGCGTTGTTTTGGAAGCATCGCAAAACGATGATGCCGGTGCTTTTCAGCAGGTGATGGTGCGCGCCATCTCTGGAAATCTGGTGCCGCTGACCCAGCTTGCGCATTGGGAGGCTGCGCCTGCCTCCTTGTCCATCAGCCATCAAGGGCAGTTTGCAGCGCTGACCTTTTCCTTCAACATTCCGGCCGGAGTCGCCTTTGCCCAGGCCACCGAGGCTATCACGCAGGCGGTGGACAAGCTGAACCTTCCTGAAGATGTTCAGCGTGTTTTTGCCGGCACGGCGGGTGCTTTCCAGGCGTCGCTGGACAGCCAGCCCGTTCTCATTCTCACCGCCCTGCTCGTCATCTATCTTGTGCTGGGCATTCTTTATGAAAGCTTCCTGCATCCGTTGACGATCCTCTCGACGCTGCCTTCCGCAGGTGCTGGAGCCATGCTGGCCCTCTATGTCTGCGGCCTCGACTTTACCGTGATGGCCATGATCGGCATCTTTCTCCTCATCGGCATCGTGAAAAAGAACGCCATCATGATGATCGACTTCGCCCTGCAATCAGAGCGCGAACGCGGGATCGAGTCGTTCCAGGCCATCTATGAAGCCTGTCAGCTGCGCTTGCGGCCTATTTTGATGACCACCTGCGCCGCCTTGCTCGGAGCACTGCCTCTGGCGCTTGGTACAGGTGTGGGCTCCGAGCTGCGCAGGCCCCTCGGCATTGCCGTCGTGGGCGGACTCCTTGTGAGCCAGGTGCTCACGCTTTATACCACACCGGTGGTGTATCTCTTCCTTGATGGTTTGCGGTTGCGCTTCTTGAAAAAACATCCCCCGTCGCCACAGATGGCCGTCGTCCCAGTTCCCAGCCCACTATGATTCGCCTTTTTTCCACCCTGCTCCTGCTGGCTGCCGCCGGCTGCAGCTTTAGCCCGAAGAAGCAGGCTCCGGCAATGAACATGCCGCCGAAATTCAAAGAGAACTCCACCTGGAAAATCGCGCAGCCTGCCGATCACCT
>JAFLEI010000078.1 GCA_017301975.1 Verrucomicrobiota bacterium | reverse complement strand
ACTTGGACTTTGGTAGGGAATCCCATATCAAGATATACTAGTTACCTAACTAGACTAATGTCCACACGAAAATGATCATTTTTCATCGCTTCTCTGCGCACTTGTCTAGTCAAAGGCCAAACTCCAGTGTCAGGCTGGAAGCCTGACCTCCATCACACCCGCCCTCACTTCGCAAAACCCCAGCCTGCTTTCTCCCAAGCGGGATGAACATACCGCACCCATTGCGCCTCCGGCAGTCCTGCTTTCGACGGGTTTTGGCCAATGTAGCGCAGCGCTTTCCAGAGATGCTCGGAATCACGAATCAGCGTGTCATAGCTCTCGGCCTCCCAGACGTCTCCTGATCTCCCCAGGCTCTTGTTGATCTCCTTCGCCGTGAAGCTTTTCCACGAGTGCAGCAGATCCGCCAGACTCATCCCCACAAACGGCCTCACCAGCACGTGCACATGATTCGGCATCAGGCAGTAGCCAGATAGAAAACAGCGCTGCTCATGGAAGTGATGCAAAGCACGACTCACGATGCCCGCGCACGCCGGATCTCGCAGCCAGCACGCTCCGCTGCCTGCATCCAGCCATTCATCCACACGGCGCATGCACGCACGGTGAAGCTCCTGCCCCACCTCATCCGGTCGCGCTTCGGCATGCGCCAGCAGCCACGCCTCCCGAAAGCGCTCCAGCTCCGCCAAGCTTTTCCGCTGGAAGTGAATCCGCCAGCCGAAACGTGATGAAGTACGTGGCTCCATCCTGAGTCCAGTGCGGCAGCTTGCGCCGATATTTGACAATGGGCCGCGTGCTGTCGAGCGGCTCAAAATCAGGCGGCCCCTCACGAAAACTCATCATTCATTCTGGCGGTTGGTTGTCCTCGCTGTCAATCAAGGATGAATGTTTCGGGGGCATTTTCAGTAGGATAGCCGTCCCGGCTGTCAGGGGATCGAGGCGTCCCGCCTTTTTCCGGAATCAGACAGAGGCGGGACGCCTCGATCCGCTGTCAGGCGAGACGCCTGACCTCCGCCAACATCACCCACCTCACCTCAAACTCCCTTCCGCCACCTGCTCCAGAAACGCACGAAGCTGATCCAGCGCGACGGGTTTCACGAGGTGCGCGGCGAAGCCGGCGGCACGCGCTTCTTTGAGGTCTTTCTCCATTCCATAACCGCTGAGCGCGATGCCGGGCAGATCGGGCTGCAGGGCCCTGAGCTGGCGCATGATGTCCAGCCCGCTTTTGTCGGGCAGGCCGATGTCGCTGATCACTGCATCCAGACCTTCCACCGTTTGTCCCAGAATCAGCGCCTCGGCACCCGTGCGCGCGGTGTGCACCTCATGGCCGGAGCGGCGCAGGATGCGGGAGAGAACTTCGCGCGTGGAGTCGTGATCCTCCACCAGCAGCAGTCGCAGGGAGCGGCTGCCCTGCGTTGTAGGACGGGCGACGGCCTGCGGCGCTGACGGCGGGCAGGTATTGAATTCCACCGTGAAGGTGGCCCCCTTCCCCAGCCCGGGGCTTTCGGCATCGATGGTGCCCTGGTGCAGCGCCACGATGGACTTCGTGATGGCAAGCCCGAGGCCCAGGCCGCCGAACTGCTGCTTGGAGATGCTGCCCTGCTCAAACGCCGCAAAGATATGCGGCAGCGCTTCCGCCTCGATCCCCATGCCGGTGTCCGTGACGGAGACGGCGATCCTCCCTGGCTTGGGATTGTACGTGCGCACCTGCACCGTGCCCTCGGCCGGGGTGAACTTGATGGCGTTTTTGACCAGATTCCAAAACACCTGCTGCATGCGCGCGGTGTCGCAGCGGACGTGGTGCTCCGCCGCCTCCTTGCTGAAGCGCAGCGCCACAGCCTTCGACCGGCTGTCGCTGCGGGCGATGTCTTCCGTCAGCTTGAGCAGATCGTGCAGACTCACGATGGAAGGCACCAGATTGAGCTTTCCATGCGCGATGCGGGTGAGGTCCAGCAGATCATCAATGAGCCGCGCCTCCAGCTCTGCATTGCTGCGGATGATGCCGGCCTGCAGGCGCACGGGCAGCGGCAGCGTCTGGTCCAGCTCCATCTCGGTGGAAAGCATCAGCATGGGGTTCAGCGGCGTGCGCAGCTCATGGCTGAGCGCGGCGAGAAATTCGTCCTTGGCCTTGCTGGCCTGCTGCACCTTTTTCCGCTCATTGAGCAGGGCGGTCTCGAACTGCGCCCGCTGCCGCACGCGCACCAGGACCACCTCATGCACCGTGCCGCCGTCTTCCGCCACCCGCGTGCGTGCATTCATCAGCATGGGCATCTCATCGCCGCCGGACGCCAGCATGGAGAGGTAGATCTCCTCCACCTCCCCGCGCATGCGCAGCAGCGGGAAAAGGTGCGTCTGGTAAAAGATGCGCCCGCCTTTGGAAAGCAGGTTGTGAAACGGCTGCCCCTCCACCGCGCCACGTTCCATGCCCAGCATGTCCAGCAGCGTGTCATTCACCCTGAGGATCTCGCTGTCCGCAGCCAGGCTTGCGATGCCACAGGGCAGATGGTTCAACAAATCATTCATCCCTCACAGCGTGGTTGTGACGCCGCCTCCGGCAGCGGCGGAAATTTCGGCCTTCAGGTATTCCTTCATCAGCCGCACGGTTTCCTCCGGGTGGCTCATGTGCGGGCAGTGGCCGGTGGCCTCCATGACACGCAGCGTGCTGCGGGGGAGGTTTTGATGAAGGTAGGTCCCCACGCTCAGCGGGGCGATGGTGTCATCGGAGCATTGCAGGATCAGGCACGGCACGCTGACCTTGGGAAGATCGGCACGATTGTCCGCAAAGAACGTGGCCTCCGCAAAGCGGCGCATGATGTCCGGATCCGTGGAGCAGATGCTTTCCTCCAGCTCCTGCGCCAGCCCGGGCCGCTCGTCGTTCTTCATCGCCATCGGCGCCAGAAACTGCGCCCATCCCAGGAAATTGCGCTCCATCGTGTCCAGCAGGCCCTCGATGTCCTCCCGCTCAAAACCGCCCACATAGTCGCCGTCATTCACATAGCAGGGGGACGGCCCCAGCATGATGAGTTGCGCAAAACGCTGAGGGTCCAGATTGGCGGCCAGCACGCCCGCCATGCTGCTGACGGAATGCCCCACAAAGATCACACCGCTGAGCTCCAGCGCCTCGCAAACTTCCAGGATGTCCTTCGCATACCCCTCCAGCGTGCTGTAGCGTTCGGGATCGTAGGCTTCCATGTCAGACCGACCACAACCGACGTAGTCAAAGAGGATGATCCTGTACTCGCTCGCAAAGGCTGGAGTGATGAAACGCCACATGTTCTGGTCACAGCCGAAACCGTGCGCAAAGAGCATGGTCCGGGCGCCATCTCCGAAGATCTTGACGTTGTTACGAGCCGAGATTTTGTCACGCATGAGCCCCAGAATATCTGGCGCTGAAAATGCAGCAAGGCTTAAACAACGTGCGGAAAATATACCCCCTGATACCAAAAAAAGGGCAACCAGTCAGGCGGCCATTTGCGATATGGGAATACCCCGCTCAAGGAAAATGAGTCTGCAAAGGATGAGCTGCAGAGAGTCTATCTCGGATGAAAAATGCCATGCAGCCGCAGGTGTCGTAGGACGGTCGTGGCGAAGCCCGCCCGTCTATGAGCGTACGGCAGACACCCCGGCATGCGAATGCCCTCGCAGTCGGGCGGTTTGGCGGAGGACGTAACAGAGCATTAGAAAGTCTTCGCCGCCAAACACGACCGACCTACGGCCGGAGCGCAGCCTTTTTCGCCTGCGTGAGAACCTGGTTACCGCAACGGGAATGCAGACCTGTTTTCAAAGATTCTTGGTATAAGACCACGCCCGATGATCAACCAGGCATGCTTCCTCTTTGCGGGGCCATTTATCAGACCTGAAGGGGCTGCGTGATACTGATACAGCCCCCGAGGTGCCGGGCCAAGGCCCATGGCATAAGCTATCGCTCAATCTTCGGCGCCATCTGCAAACACCGCAGCCCGCCGCCCTGCAGCCAGCCTTCGTCATTGCGCAGGATCACCCGCAGGGTCTTCGGGGGGTGGTCACCCAGATAAGAGTCCGCCTTGATCAGCCCGATGGTCAAACTGCCATCCTCATGGCGCTGAATCGTCTGCGGCTTGTCGCTGTCGAACCAGCCGTCTTCGGTAAAGGCGATGATCTTGTCCGCCTCGCGCTGGCTTTTGCTGACCCTGGCCGATCCGGTAGCGGGCCGGACCAGGAGCGTGATGGCATCCCCCTTTTCGCTGGCGGTGGCGCTCCACGCATCGCTGCTCTGTTCGGCACGCGCGCGCTCGGCATCCAGCAGCTTGTGCCACTTTGCATTCACTTCCGCCGTGGCGGCCACGGGCAGCGTCAGGCTCAGCTCCATGGAACCGGGGTGGCAGGATTTCCCGCAGCACATCCATGAGGCGGTGCCTTTGAGAGTGACGGATTCACCCACCTTCACATTCTTCGGCGGCGTGATCTCCGTACGCAGCATCACATCGCGATCAAAGCCCTGCGCCTTGATCTGAAACATCATCGTGCGCTCCGGCTCGGGATAGACGAGTTCTCCCGCCTTCCAGCCGCGTGGCAGATTCCACTTCATCTGCGTCGGCACCCCCACAATGCCGGGAAACCGCCAGTAGGTGTGGTAGCCACGATCATGATCCAGCCACAGACCGACCGTGAAAGGCTGACCTGGCACCACTGCGGCGACTTCGGAAACGAGCTGAATGCGAAGGCCAGTCTGAGCAATTAACGCATGAGACATGCCGAACGATGAAAGCAGAAAAAGGAGCAGCAACGCGAGGCGCCGACTGAAGAAGTGCGCGTGTGTCTGAAGGCTTCTGGATTGGGCGTTCGGCATCGAAAAAAGCAGGGTTATAGGTGTTGGCGGAGCAGCACGAGTTCAGAGACACTCGGTCCGAGGCTCTCAGTATGAATACGCGGCTGCCCGGGGCAAATGGTTCCCAAGATTGGGAGTGATGATGACAAACTTGGATGGCAGATCACTTCCTCCGCAGGTGCCGTCGAATCCATGAGGGCCTGCGGCGGCAGTCCACCACCGCCCACACCTGCACCACCGGGCCCTCGATCTTGTAGAAAATGGCAAAAGGGAATCGTCGTGAAAGAGCACGATGATACTGGCGATAGGCCTTGCGATGGGTGCCACCGGTGACTGAAAGCTGGTCGATGTCATCAAACAGATGCCTCAAAAGTAGTCACCCAGTCCAGCCTCCTGCTTTTCATAAAACCATCGGCCTTCGACCAGGTCGTTTGTGGCCAGGTCGAGAATCTCAATTTTCATGGCTTGGCCGGAGAATGTCATTCTTGGCCTGCTCCCAGTCGATAAATTTGGCGGAGCCTTCTGCGACGGCAATTTCGCGTTCATCAAGCAGATCCTGCTGCCAGAAAGGAACCTCAAGATCAGCTTCTGCTGCCGAGAGATCCTGCCAAAGCGCCTCCATGGCCAGGAGCTTCTCCTTGAGCGGCAGTTCGTGGAGCGATTGCAGCGAGAACATGAGTGAGGAGCTTATTCAGAAGAGACACACAGGCAATGGCGATTGATGAGTTCTTGATTGAGAAGGACTCAATAGGCCGCATGCCCCGGTGTTCTCGCAAAGGGAATGACATCGCGGATATTGGGTACGCCTGTGACAAACATGAGGAGGCGCTCAAATCCAAGCCCATAACCCGCATGCGGCACGCTGCCGTAGCGGCGCAGGTCCGCGTACCACGCATAGTTCTCGGGATCGAGACCCTGCTTCGCCATCAGCGCCTCCAGCACGTCCAGCCGCTCCTCGCGCTGGCTGCCGCCCACGATTTCGCCGATACCGGGGACCAGCAGATCCATCGCCGCTGCCGTTTTGCCATCGTCGTTTTGGCGCATGTAGAAGGGCTTGATCTCCTTGGGGTAGTTGAAGATCGTCACCGGGCCTTTCACGTGCTCTTCCGCGAGGTAGCGCTCGTGCTCCGTTTGAAGGCCTTCGTCCCACACCACGGGATTTTCAAAGCTGCGCCCGCTCTTGAGCAGAATCTCCACCGCATCCGTGTAGCTGATGCGCTCAAACGGTTTCGCCAGCGTCTGCTTCAGCCGGTCGATGAGCCCCTTGTCGATGAACTTGTTGAAGAACTCCAGCTCGTCCGGGCATTCGTCAAACATGGCCTGCACCAGGTAGCGCACCTGCTCCTCCGCCAGCGTCATGTCAGCGGCCAGATCGTAGAAGGCCATCTCAGGCTCGATCATCCAGAACTCCGCCGCGTGGCGTGTGGTGTTGCTGTTCTCCGCGCGGAACGTGGGGCCAAAGGTGTAGATGTTGCCCAGCGCGCAGGCAAAGGCCTCGCCTTGAAGTTGACCGCTCACCGTCAGGTAGGTGGGGCGGCCAAAGAAATCCTGCTCCGGCTTCGTCGCCGTGTTGGGCTTCAGCGTCGTCACCTGAAACATCTCCCCCGCCCCTTCGCAGTCACTGCTGGTGATGATCGGCGTATGCACATAAAAGAAACCGCGCTCCTGAAAAAAGCGATGCACCGCGTAGGCCATCTTGCTGCGCACGCGGAAGACGCTGCCAAACAAATTCGTGCGCGGCCGCAGATGCGCAATCGTGCGGAGAAATTCCGGCGTGTGGCCCTTCTTCTGCAAAGGATACGTCGCGTCCGCTTCGCCCAGCAGTCGCAGTTCCTTCGCCTGCATCTCCCATTTCTGCCCTGCGGCAGGAGAGGCGATCAGATCCCCCACCACCTCCACGGATGCACCCGTCAAAATGCGCGGCAGCAGTTCCGCCGAAGGCAGCGCCGCATCCACGACGACCTGCAACCCCTTGAAGCAGGAGCCGTCGCTGATTTCCAGGAAGGAGCAGGCTTTCGAATCGCGCTTCGTCCGCACCCACCCGCGTGCGATGATGCCCGGGCGTTCGGATTCCGAATGAATGAGGGAGTTGATGGTGTCGAGGGGCATTTAGCGAAGAGTTTAGCGGATGAGTGCTGCGGAGCAAGAAGGTACACTTGGAAGTACCTGGTGCTGTCATGATCTCAGTGGTACGACTCTGATCCGTACTGGGAGCGCTGGTTTTTAACCGGCTCTGGGTGCCGCCCCGCCGCGAGAACAAACGCCGCTTTGGCAGGGAGCCTTATTGCGCGTCGGTGCCGTGGAGACGTTCGTCCGGAGCCGATGAAACATCAGCGCTCCCAGTAATCATCCCAGCAACCCCTCCCTACTTCCCGAAATACCCCTTCACCTTCACCTTGCGGCCATAGACCTTCTCACCACCCGCCACATACAGGATGTCGTGATCCTTGCCGGCAAACTCCACGCTCACCACCTTGCCCAGCGGATCCGGCTTGGCGATGATCCCCGACAGACGCCCGGCGGTGTCAAAAATCTGCACGCCTAGCTCAGTGGTGACGAAAGTGCGCCCCTTCTCCTCCGTCGTCGAGCCATCACCTGCGGCAGACTCTTTGCCCACGGGCAGCCACATCGTCATATAAGGCGCGCCACCGGTCAGTGTGCCATCGTCTTCAATGCGCCAGGCCCAGACATGCTTGCCACCGTATTCAGAAGCAAACAGCGTGTGCTCATCCGTGGAAATCGTGATGCCGTTTGGCTTCACCACATGCCCCTCATCCGCAATGACGTGCTTCTTGTCCTTCGTGATCAGGTGAATGCGCTGCGTCGGCGTCTCCGTGAAATACAGGTTCCCCGTTTTGCTCACCACGAGGTCGTTGCACTTCACATCCGTGAGGAGCACCTCCACCTCGCCCTTCATCGTGATGGCGATGATTCGCCCCTCCTTGTTGTGGCAGGCGTAGAAGCGTCCATCCGGCCCGATCTGCAGCCCGCTGATGCCCGGCAGATTGTCGAGAAACAAATCCACTTTTCCCGTGGCCACGTCCAGCTTGTAGATGCCCTTCCCGCCCTTCACATCGGTGAAGAACAAATTGCCCGCCGCATCGCAGCACAGGCCGTCCGTAAAGACATAGCCGCTCGCGACTTCCCGCCAAGGCTCGCCCTCGATGAGATAATCATGCAGCGAGGTGTCCTGCGCAAAGAGCGGGCTGGAGAGGAGGCAGAGGGAGAGGAGGATGCGTTTCATGCGTGGTAGGTTGAGATCAGTTCAGTTGTAAATGTCCTTGCGATGCCCCACGTCCACGATCAGGACGACGAGCTTGGAATCTTGAATGTCGTAGATGACACGGTAACTGCCCCAGCGGACGCGCCAGAATCCTGAGCCGCCCTTCATCTTGAGACATCCAGGGGGCCGGGGATTTTCCGCCAGCTTTTCAAAGACGCGGAACAATTGATCGCTCACGTCTCGTGGAAGCTTCCTGAGTTCCCTCAAAGCTGCGGGGCGGAATTCCAGGCTGTAGCTCATTTACTTCCAGCCCATTTCCTTTTTGACCTCATCCCATGAGAGGTTCTCCCCGCCTTCAGCCAGGGCGGCTTCGGCTCTGGCCACATCGGCAGCATCCTCGGCCTCTTCGCGTTTGGCCTCCAGCCATTCCACCAACTGCCAGAACTGGTCCTTCGGCAGTGACTCGATGGCTTTTTCGATTTCCAGCACCGTGCTCATGGGAGTGAAGATAACCGTGTGAATGCTTTGCTCAACAGAGAACCCAGAACAAGCCCGGCACCTCACTTCTTCCACAGCCAGCGCAGCGTGTCTGGCAGCAGGGATCCGCCGTGCTTGCCATTGTGGGTGCCTTCACCCAGCACAAACTGGTAATCATACCCCGCAAACTTCAGCGAGGCCGCCATGTCCTGATTCGCCAGCGGCCAGTTGCCAAACTGGTTGTCCAGATCGTTGCTGCCGTCCTGCAGGAAGACCTTGATGGGCTTTTTCTCCGCCTTGCGGATCAGCGCTGGATAGACGTAGCCCCCACGGATGTTGGTGAAGGAGCCGATGTGGCTGATCACCTTGCGGAAGGCATCAGGGCGCTCCCAGGCCACGGTGAAGGCGCAGATGCCGCCGCTGCTGTTGCCGCAGATGCCGCGACCTTCCGGGTCGTCCGTCAGCTTGTAGCTCTTCGCCACCTCGGGCAGAATTTCTTCGATCAAAAAGCGCGCATGCAAATCGCCGAGGGAATCGTATTCAAAGCTGCGGTTGCTGCGCGGCTTCTCCTTCGGATTGGTCGTCGGAAACACGCCCGGATTGATGAAGATGCCGATGGTCACCGGCATCTCGCCTTTGGCGATGAGATTGTCGAACACCACCGGTACGCGGAACTGGCCGTCCGGCTTCACAAAGCCCCCGCCATCGCAGAACACCATCACATTCGCCGGTGTCTCCGGCTTGTACTGCGCCGGCACATAGACCCACCAGTCCCGCGTCGTGCCAGGGTAGATCTTGGAGTTCGTCCACGCCGGCATCTGCGTCACCTTGCCATGCGGTACGTCTTCCTTCACCTGAGAATCAGGCCCAAGGACATACTGGTCATCCTGCGGGGCGGCATGCAGGGCTGGCACAAGGAGAAGCAGAAGAGCGGTGGCAGACGGGAGGAATTTCATGGAGGACCAAGCCGAACGAGTCATGCACAGGACATCTTGCAGCCGGTGCAGGCCGAATCTCGAAATGTCCTCATCCAATGAATGCGACAGGTTGGCGCGCCTATGCCGCATGCCTAGCTCCTCCACCCCTGCTTTACTATGTTTTTTTCAATGCCCGGCACTGAGTGCTTGCTTGGTTTTGGGATTTAACTTAGAAGCGCGCCAGATATGAAACTGCCGTCCCTTTCGCGCCTCCTGCTTGCCTCGTCGCTCCTGCTCTGCTCCTGCGACCGGTACGAAGCCCTCAACGCGGAAAAGACCGCCCTGAAGGCCGAGATCGTGCAAACCAAGCAAGAAGCGGTGTTTTACGAAAGGAAGATCGCCAGCCTCAATCAGCCCGTGTACACCGCCCAGTACGCAGCGCAGGCTCAGATGCAGGCGGCCGCCAAAACGCAGGCCGCTCTGAACCAGGAAATCAGCGACCTCAGCAGCAAGGCAGAAAAGTTCGACGCCACCCTCCTGAAGCTCCGTGCCAAGCTGGATGCCTACAAGGCCAAACACCCCTGATCTGTCTGTCTCGCCCCCACCTTTCCCCTTCCCTCCTCATGAATTTCAGCTCCTTTTTGAAGACGGTCGCCCTCATCGCAGTCGCGGTTGGCGCCTATTTCGCCTACCAGTACGAGCAGACCCAGCGGGCTGTGCAAATGCTGAAAGCCGAGCTCCTCACGGAGCGCGACACGCGTGACCTCTGCAAAACCCCCTGGGTGATATTTGAGCCCACGCAGACCGCAGCAGCGCAGGCCGCCGCAAAAACCGCCGCGCTTCAGCAGAAGAAGCAGGAGCTCGAAGCAAAAGTCGCGAATTCCACGGAGGAATTCAAAAAGCTCGCCGCAGCCCTGCGCTCCGCCGTGGAGAAAGTTCAGTCCGCAGCGGCAGACCAGGTGATCCCTGAGCTCAAGCTGCAGGACGGCAAAGTCTTGAAGGATGCCAAGCTGCGCAAGATCGAGCCCGGCCAGATTTCATTCACCCATCTGGACGGCATCGGCTCCGTGCCTTACAGCCAGCTTCCCATGGAGCTCTTGGAGCGCCTTGACGTCGGGAGCACCAGCCTGGTCAGGGCCACCCTGGCTGCAGAAATGGACCTCATCACGCCCGCGACCCGCGTGGCAGGCCTCATCCTGAAAAGCCCGGTGCCCCTGAACGAAAAAATTCAGCGTTCCTCCGTGCCGGCCATCATCGAAATCAAAGGCTTCGAAGGCAAGAACGCCGATGACCTGGAGGTGGCGGTCTCAAGCATCCGCTACGCGAAAGGAACCGCCGTCGATCTGGACGCTGGTGCCGCCGGCTCCCTGAAAGCCATGGCCAGCCTCGAAGGGCTGTCCAACGTGAAACAGCAGACGCGGGATGTGACGGTCGCCAGATTTCCCGGCAAACGAACCTCCCTTTCCGCCAAACGCTTCGCCGGAGAGGTCTTTGCCGAAAGCCTCATCCTCTATGACAGCAGCCAGGAAAAAATGTGGATGATCATCGTCGGCTACTCCGGCAAGACCAAGAACGGCCCCCACTTGGTCGAAAGCATTTTCGACACCGTCCAGGTCGATCCCGCGCCCTGAACTCCTTCGCAGGGGGGGCGGCGTCATTCGCATTGGCCAAAGAGGTGTCGCGTCTTGGTCAAGCCCGCCTCAATGATTAAGACTGACTATTGAGACTTGCGCAATAGACCGGCATTGCTGTCTTGAAGGCCAACGGCCTTCTGGATCATAGCCCAGGGTCAGCCGAGCCTCAGCGAGGCGACCCTGGGTTGCCGCAACGCATCGGCAAGCAAACCCATCGCTTCGCCGCGGCCTGCCGGACACCAGCAGCGTCTGCAAAACGCCCCGTCGCACGCTTGCGCGCAACGGGGCCGAAAACCACAACGACCGTTCTCTACCGAATGTCGTGCGGTCGCGTCAGGCGATCACGCGAGTATCGATAATAGGGCGACAACGTTCACCCAAAAACAAGCCATCCCCTGTCGCACGGAGTCTTGCGCGAAGCTCCTGGAGTGAGCGGAGAAATGAGCCGGTGGTGAAGCGAGGCTTGCCGACCGGGAACCACCGGATCAGGTGAAACATACATTCCAACTCAATGCCGCATGCCGGAGGTATGCGAGAGACATCCAAGGACTTCCCGCGTCCGCCGTGCGGCCGATCCTTCTGATGCGTCTGTCACCAAATTGCGCGATCCTCAATCTGTTTGACATGCTCTGGCCCTTGCAGCTTAAATCACGCAGGTCATGAGCTGTGTATTCCGTCATCACTTGTCATCGTCTCAGGCTCACATCCTGGCGGGCGTGCTGTCTTCAAACGGTGTCACTGCGGCAGTGACCGGAGACATCGCCGATCAGATTTATGGCGGCACCCCCATGCTCGACTGCCTCGTGATCGTGCCCGAGGAGGAGATGGAGGAAGCGGAGGCCGTGTTGCGCACCGGTTTCACCGAGGAACCGCCGACCCCGGACATCCCCGCCGAGACCTGCCCGCCCGATGGAGATCCACCCGGCGTCGGCGACATCCTTTTCACTACCTTATGCCTGGCTCCTCTGGCGGCACTCATCCCCGCCGTCCTCTCGGCTTTCCAGATTCTCAGGTACCAGCCCAGGACGCTGAAGCCCGTTTTGGACATTTTCGTTCATACATACCTTGATAGCCTGCAGGTGCTCATCGGGTGCCTGCCATTTCTGGCGCTCGGGGCCGGGCTGCTGCTGCGCATCATTCGTGGTTATCGCCGTGGCTCCAGTTTCTGCCAGTTGATCTTCTGGCTGCTCGCCCTGCTCTTTGCGCTGAACGCCGTGCTCAGCAGCAGGCTGATCTAGGGCCTTTTTAAATCCTCCCATGGCCGATTCACCATGGTGAGGGCGAGCCTCTTTCGCCCTCTCCCCATCCCATGCTTTCTTCCACAATTGCTTTTATCTTTGGGGTGAGGGAGCTGCAAAAAACTCTCGGAGCTGGAGCGTCCCCTCAACCGGCCTTTGACTTGGTCTATCTCCGCTTCCCGAAGGCACCATGATCAATGGAATCAGTGGCGGGGAGAAGGGTGAGCCCTGTCATGGCGGTAATGCGGGGTCATGGTGTGACTGCAAAGCAGGCCGAAGAATGCTCCCTTATCTCTTTTCGCGCCCTTCCTTCCATCGATTGAGGCTTGCGCAATCGGGTGACGTACTTCGGTGCCGACTGGCAATCCTATCTAGGGGACGGCTTTGCAGCTGCTCCTGGAAGGAGCCAGGAAATTAGATATGGTCAGCGCAAGAGCGAAGATGTAGATTTTTTCAGGCCTCCACTTTGGCGAAGTTCTTCACGAAGGGAGTGTCATGTTTGAGCACGCCAAAGGCGACGCGGATGATCTTGTGCA
>JAFLEI010000077.1 GCA_017301975.1 Verrucomicrobiota bacterium | reverse complement strand
TTGCTGCTCTTGGTAGTTTGCTTGGCCATGTGGGTGGTGGGTTAAGGGTTGCTTTTCAACACTCCTTTCGTTCCACCGATCCGCTTCGGTGGCTCCGCCCACATGGTATCTACGGCCCCGAGCGCCGGGCCGTGTATGGTATTACGCGGGAGGAGTTCTCAGCAACGCTGTCTTGGGTGGATGGGGGGAATGAGAGATACGGGTGGATTGCCGTATGTTGCGGTGTAGTCTTTTGCCCTTCCTGCATGCCGCCTCCTTCCCTGAAACGCCGTCACATCTTGAAAATCGTCGTGCTGACCGTGTTCGGCACTCTGCTGGGGTGGTATCTGAGCGCGCTGCTGAGCTTTGCGGGGAATTCCTATGGGTTTAACAACCGGTTTTCGGAGGTGGCGATCCAGCACCACTGGTGGTTTTTGGTGTGGAGCAATCTGGTGGTGCTGAAGGGCTACCTGCTGGTGGCGGCGGGGTATGTGGTGCTGATCTATCCGCTGGTGAGGCTGTGGGGAAAGGTGCGCACGTTTGCGCGCTGGGGGGTGGTGTGGCGGACGCTGCTGTTTGCGGTGCTGCTCTATGGTTTTTTCATTTTCAAGCTGATGCTGGAGAAGCCGTATTTCGGTGACTACAGCTATCTCCTGGGCTGGTACGATGCGCTGGGGCGGGTGTGCGGCACGAGGGTGCAGGACGGGGTGCATGCGCTGATCACGCAGGTGTTTCCGCTGGTGGCGATTGTGTGCGCGGCGGGGTTTTATCTCTTTGAGCTGCGGCGCTGGTTCACGCGGGCGGCGCGGCCGCTGCTGTTCAGCTTTGCGACGGTGGCGGGCATGCTGGCGCTGCTGGCGGTGAGCGGCTACGGGGTGAACCGCACGCCGGATGCGGGGGAGCTGGCGGGTGGGAAGAAGCGGCCGAAGAACATTGTGATCCTGGGCTCTGACTCGCTGCGGGCGGATCATCTTTCGTGCAACGGGTATCATCGAATGACGTCGCCAAACATTGACCGCATTGCGGCGAAGGGGGTGAACTTTGAGCGCTGCCTGACGCCGATCGCCTCGACGCTGGAGTCGCTGACGAGCATGTTTTCTTCACAGTATCCGCACACGCACGGGGTGCGGCACATGTTCCCAAGCCGGGCGATGGTGGACCGGGCGAATCAGGAGGCGCCGTCGCTGGGGGCGGAACTGAAGCGGCAGGGCTATGAGACGGCGGTGATCGGGGACTGGTGCGCGTGCGGATTCAACGAGCTGCCGATGGGCTTTGAGAAGATCATCGTCTCCGACTTTGACAACTTCCGGGTGTACATGAGCGAGGTGGTGTTTCTGCATCACCAGATCCTGCCGCTGTTTTTTGACAACCGGGTGGGGCACATGCTGTTTCCAAAGCTGAAGTCGTTCGCCAACTACATGACGCCGGAGGTGGTGACGGACCAGGTGATCGACCGGATCAAGCAGCGCGCGGGGGACGGGCAGCCGTTCATGCTGCTGGGCTATTATTCCTGCACGCATCTGCCGTACAAGACGCCGACGCATTACGCGAAGCTGTGGATGGACCCGAAGTACGACGGGCCGCACAAGCATGAGCTGGCGCTGAATGTGGACGAGTTCATCGGCGGGACGGACATCAATGAGAAGTGGAGCAAGCTGCCGAAGAAGGAGGTGGAGCAGATCACGGCGCTGTATGACGGCTGCGTGCGGATGTTTGACGATTCAGTGGGCCGGGTGGTGGCGGAGCTGGAGAAGCAGGGGATGCTGGATGACACGGTCATCCTGATCACGGGGGACCATGGGGATGACCTGTTTGAGCCGAACTGCACGTTTGGGCATGGCACGACTTTCAACGGCGGGGATCAGGCGAATCATGTGCCGGCGATCCTGCATGTGCCGGGGCTGGAGAAGCCGCAGCGGCATGCGGAGCTGGCGCGCACGCTGGACTTTGCGCCGACGCTGCTGGATCTGGTGGGGGTGCCTGCGCAGCCGCGCTTTGAGGGCACGAGCCTGGCACCGCTGATCCGGGGCGAGAAGAAGAGCCTGGGGCTGGCCTACTTTGGCGAGACGAGCTACCTGTTTTTCCGCCGCACGATTCCGGGGGAGGAGCCGCTCTTCATCCCGCCGATGGATGAGACGACGTTCATTGATCCGGACTTCGACTTTCACTTTGTGCTGAAGGACAAGTTTCAGGAGGCGGTGCTGAAGACCAAGGAGCACTGCGTGCGGACGGAGCGCTTCAAGTATGTGCGCACGCCGGGGGTGCAGCATTCGATTGAGAGGCTGTTTGACCTGCGCGAAGACGCGCACTGCGAGCGCGATGTGAAGGCGCGCTATCCGGAGGTGAAGGCGCGGCTGTCTGCGGCGATGGACGAGTGGCTGACCACCCACAAGCAGAGCACGACGGCGGAGATCTTTGGGATTTTGGGGGAGGAAACGCTTCAGCCCACAGCACCATGAATGCCGCTGATCTGCCGCACCTTGTCATCGGTGCCTGCATGAATGTGCATCGCGCCCTGGGACCCGGCTTGACGCAGGACGCGTATGAGGAGTGCGTGGCCATCGAGCTGCGGGAGATGGAGTTTGATTTCAAACGGCAGGTGCCGCTGGAGTTCAGCTACCACGGGCGGCGGGTGCAGACGCAGACGCGGCTGGACTTTGTGGTGGGCGGCTCGCTGCTGCTGCTGGTGAGGGCGCAGGGGGAGATCACGCGGCTGCAGCAGCAGGAGCTGGAGTCGAAGGTGCGGCTGGGACACTTTCAAACCGGGCTGATCGTCAACTTCAACGTGGGGACGCTGCGGAAGGGGATCCATCAGATCACGGTGAAGAGGCGTGCGGAGGGCGGGGTGAGTCAAAAGGGGTAAGTAAAAAGTGAAAAGGGTCGGAATGGAACTCACTTTTCAGGCGGATCAGAATCCCACAGATGGCGCGCTGTCGGATCAACACATGTTTCGAATGTTTGAAGGAGACACCGGACAGTCAGTGCTGATGAGCAGCGTAGTTGACGCCTCGGCCATGTGAGGGGTGGTTGAAATCAGCCCGTTTCTGTGCTTCGTCTGCCTACTCTATGAGACATGTGCTCCTCCTGACCCTGCTCACGCTGGCTTTGCCATGGGGGCATGGACAGCTCCGTGCGGAGGATGTTGGGGCTGTGTTCAAAACCTTGCTGCCTCCACCGCCGGTCGCCGCGCTCTCAGCGCAGCAGGAGGCCGCACTGACTGCGGAGCTGGCGGAGGTGACGCGGTCCTTTCAGAGTGTGAAGGGGCATGCGCGCGCGGCGGACATCGACATCTTTCTCAAAGCTGTGCGCTATGCGCTGGAATTTGACGAGTGGTATGACTCGAAGCCGGAGGAGAGCATGAAGAAGGCGCGCGCGCTGCTTGCCGAGGCGAGGGCGCGCATCGCCGCGCTCACGAAGAATGAAGCTCCGCCGTGGCTGAAAGGCAGCGGGTTCAAGGTGCTGGGGTTCTATTCAAAGATCGATGATTCACCACAGCCCTATGGCGTGGAGATTCCGAAGGGGCTGGCCGAGGATGAGTATGTGGCGACTGAGGCACCGGGCTTTGACAGTGGCAGGAAGCCGCCGCCGCTGTGCATCTGGCTGCATGACCGGGACGAGAGGCTGACCGACCTGTGGTTTGTGCATGAGCGCCTGAGGGCGAAGCAGCCGGGGGTGATCCAGCCGAAGGGCATGATTGTGATTCATCCGTTTGGCCGGTACTGCAACGGCTGGAAGTTTGCCGGAGAGACGGATGTGATGGAATGCATGGAAGACGCGCTGGTGCTTTTCAAAGCAGACTGGGACCGGGTGGCGCTGGCGGGATTTGGGATGGGGGGCGCAGGAGCCTGGCATCTGGGGGCACACCGCGCCGACCGCTGGGCCTGCGTGCATGCGGGTGCGGGCTTTGTGGATGTGGAGCACGCCGTGGGAACTGTGACAGGAAAGCCGGTGCCGTGGTATGAGCGGAAACTTCAGGGCATGTACGATGTGACCGGCTGTGCAGGGCGTTTTGCCAACCTCCCGGTCATCTGCTACAGCGGCGAGCTGGATCCGCAACGGCGTTCGATGGAGTACATGCTGGAGGTGCTGGGCAAGGAAGGGCTGCATCCGACGCATCTCAGCGGCGCTGGCATGGGCCATGCCTATGACCCGGCGTCCGCCAGGCAGGTGGAGGCGTGGATGGAAACGGCGGAGGCGCAAGGGCGTGAGTCCTCTCCCCGCAAGATCAGCCTGCAGACGCGATCATGGCGCTACAGCTTTTCGCACTGGCTGCAAATCCGAGCCGTGCATGAACTATGGGAGGAGGGCCGGATCGATGCGGAGATCATCTGGCCGAAGAAGATCCAGGTGAAGACGGAAGGAGTGCGCTCCTTTGACATCACGCACTTCACACCCAACCTGGCTGGTTATACCTTTTTGATCGATGACCAGGAGATCAAGCTGCCGGACGAACTCGGAGGGAATGCCCACTTTACCCAAATGCTGCGCGAAGGAGATCTTTACTTCACGTGGCACTACGATCCCGAATGGAAGATCCTCTTTGCCGATGATCCCTACGCTCTGCACAAAGAGGCGGGCTCCTGCATGGACGATGTGTTTTTTGAGAGGTTCATTTTTGTGCTGCCGGACGGGCCCGGCGAACATCCCGCCGTGGACGCCTGGGTTCGGCAGGAGAGCCAGCACGCCATCCGCCGCTGGCGCTCGCTCATGCGGGGTGATCCCAAAGTGATGACGGCATCGCAGTATCTGCGCCATGCGGGGGAAGTGCACGAAGATGATCAGCAGGCCGACCTCGTGCTCTGGGGCGATGCGAAATCAAATCCCCTGATTGCCACGCTGCTCAAACACAAGCTGACGCCGCTGAAGTGGGATGGTAGAAAGGTGCAGATGGGCGCGCAGAGTTTTGATGCCGCCACCCATGTGCCGCTGATGCTGTTTCCCAACAGCTGCATCGAACGCAAACGCCTCGTGGATGATGGAGCCGGCAAAGAGTGGACCGAGACTGCGGCCACAGGCATGATCCTCATCAACTCCGGCCTCACTTTCCGCGAAGCCCATGACAGGAGCAACGCCCTGCAAAATCCCAAGCTCCCCGACTGGGCGATCCTCGACATCACCCAGCCCGCCAATGCCGAGAGCTCGGGGAAAGTCGTGGCCGCCGATTTTTTCGATGAACGCTGGCGCGTGAAGCCACAGGCGAAGTGGCAGCCGGCAGGGGAAAGCCTCCCAAAGAAGCCATAAGCATTATGCAAGGATTGTTCACGATTGTGAAAAAGTTGTGCAATTGGCACGTTTATTCGAACATGAAGAAACTCTTCGCCCTCCCCCTCCTAGCGCTCGTTTCGCTGTCTTCTGCCCATGCTGCGGGCCAGATGGACACCGCTGCTGCAGCCCGGCAGATTGACGCGGTGCTGGCCAAAGACTGGGCGGCCCACAAGCTGCAAGGCAACCCGCAGACTGACGACAACACCTTTGTGCGGCGTATTTATCTGGATGTGATCGGTCGGATCCCGACGACGCGTGAGACGGAGGAGTTTCTGAACTCCAAAGACGCGGACAAGCGGGCGAAGCTGATCGACAAGCTGCTGGCCTCCGAAGCCTACGTGCAGCATTTTTTCAACTACTGGGCGGACGTGCTGCGTGTGACGAGCAACGGACAGCAGACGGGGCCGATCACGGGTGCGGCGTATGCGAACTTCGTGAAGGACAGCCTGCGGAAGAACCAGCCGTACGACCAGTTTGTGCGTGAGATGGTGGCGGCGCAGGGCAAGGCCTGGGACAACGGGGCCATTGGTTATTACATGCGTGACCGCGGGATGCCGCTGGACAACATGGCGAACACGGTGCGCGTGTTTCTGGGCACCCGCATCGAGTGCGCGCAGTGCCACAACCACCCCTTTGACAAGTGGACGCAGATGCAGTTTTTCAAGATGGCGGCCTTCACCTACGGGGTGCAGACGCAGGACTACGGCGGCGACACGATGGGCGGTGTGAGCGATCTGCTGCGCGAGAAGGAGAACGCGATCCGTGCGGCGATCAAGGAGCCGCAGCGCCCACAGCGCCCGAACATCAACGGCAAGACACCCGCCGCGGAGCGGGACAGGCTGCAGAAAGAATACGCAGCGGCCTACAAGAAGTATGAGGCGGACATGAAGGAAGTGAACAAGAAGCGCGAGGAGGCGCGGCAGGTCTTCCGCAAGGAGCAGCGCGGGTATCAGGAAGCGATGAACGACGTGCGTGACACGATGCGCTACACCTCCGTGAGCAGCCGTGAGCGCAAGCCGACGCTGCCGCATGACTACCAGTACAGCGACGCGAAGCCGAAGTCTGCCGTGGAGCCCGGGACGATGATGGGGCACGAGTGCATCACGCAGAACGGGGAGACGCCGCTGGAGGCGTATGCGCGCTGGATGACGAGCCCGGAGAATCCGCGCTTCACCACGGTGATCGCCAACCGCCTGTGGAAGCGTGCGTTTGGGCTGGCGCTGATCGAGCCGCTGGACGAGCTGATGGACAACACGGCGCCGATGATTCCTGAGCTGGAGAAGCGGCTGGAGAAGCTGGTGGTGGACATGAAGTATGACATGAAAGGGGTGCTGCGGGTGCTGTACAACACCAAGGCGTATCAGGCGCAGGTGACACGTGAGGAGCATGCACCGGGCAACGTGTATCACTTCACCGGGCCGCTGCTGCGCCGGATGAGCGCGGAGCAGATGTGGGATTCGTTTGTGACGCTGATCAATCCGAGCCCGGACATGATCAACCAGACGAACCGCGATGTGATGGAGCAGCGCATCCTGCAGGCGAAGAAGATCGCCGACGGGGTGGAATCTCTTTCTCCTGAGGAGGCTCTGGCGGGGCTGAAGAAGGCGGCTGACATCTACAGCCGGAACCGTGAGCGCACGGATGCGCAGCAGAAGCTTTTTGCGGAAGCGCGCACCGCCTACAAGGAGGCGCGTGATGCCGTGGACGCCCTGCCTGAGGGGCCGGCCAAGGTGGCGGCAAACGCGAAGGCGGATGAGCTGAAGAAGAAGTCCGACGCGATCCGCGCGGAGGTGAACCGCATCCAGAACGAAGGCCGGCGGGTGACGTTTGCCGAGGTGGTGGTGCCCGGTGAAAAGAAGCTTTTTGAGAAGGTCACCGGCAAGCCCTATCAGATGGTCTCGATGACGAAGAGCAGCGGCGGCGGGGAAGCCGGATCTTCGTCCATGATGATGAGCGGTGGCGGGGAAATGATGATGATGGCGAACGGCGCCAAGGTGGAGAAGATCAGCATTCCCGGCTATGACCGCAAGGAGCTGACCAAGGAAGAGCAGAAAGAGGTGGCCCAGAAGGCGCGAGATGCCTACGCGGAAGAGGCGGAGTATTTTGGAATCACCAACGAGAAGGAACGGCGCAACTACATCAACACCCGCGAGCAGATCAGCCGCAGCATGCTGCGCGCAGCCGAGCAGGAGAGCCCCGCGCCACGCGGCCACTACCTGCGTGAATTCGGACAGAGCGACCGCGAGACGATCGAGAACGCGAACAATGACGCCAGCGTGCCGCAGGCGCTGGCGATGATGAACGGGAGCCTGCTGCCGCAGATCGCGAGCCGGTACAGCCAGCTCATGCTGACGGTGAACAAGGCACCGTATCCGGATGACAAGGTGGATGCCGTGTATATGACGCTGCTTTCACGCAAACCCACCGCAGACGAGAAGGCGGTGTGGCTGAAGGCGCAGGACAGCGGGCTGAGCAGCATGGAGGACCTGGTGTTCTCGCTGCTGAACACGCAGCAGTTTATTTTCATTCAATAAGACCAGACCAACCCAACACCACACGCGCACCTCCCATGAAACAGGAACTTGCCAGCAAACTCGTCCGCTCGGGGGAAATCACCCGGCGTGATTTCGCCGCCAAAACCGCCAGCTCCCTCCTCGGGGTGGGGCTGCTTGGAAATTCGCTTACCAGCAAATCGTTTGCGGCCTTTGAGGGCTCTTCGAAGCTGCGGCAGGCGGCCACGGCGAAGAACGTCATCTACCTCTACATGAGCGGCGGCCAGTCCCACATGGACACCTGGGATCCGAAGGAAGGGGTGGAGACGGCGGGGCCGACCAAGCCGATCAAGACCAGCGCGGATGGTGTGCGCATTTCCGAATACCTGCCGCTGACGGCGCAGCAGATGCACCACGGCACCGTCATCAATTCTCTCTCCTCCACGCAGGGGGCGCATGAGCAGGGGAACTACATGATGCACACGAGCTATGAGATGCGCGGGACGATCCGCCATCCGGCCATGGGCGCGTGGCTCAACGTGTTTCAGGGCGGTGGCAACAGCACGCTGCCGAACTTTGTTTTCATCGGCAATGACAGCCGCCACCCCGGTGCGGGCTTTTTCCCGGCGGCGCAGGCTCCGCTGTTTGTGAGCAATCCGGAGAACGGGCTCAAGAACATCAAGAACGGCAGTCCTGAAGAGAAGTTCCAGGCCCGCATGAAGCTGGCGGATGAGCTCGACAAGGACTTCCGCAAGACCTTCCCGCACCGCAACGTGAAGGCCTATGCCGACATGTATGATGATGCGATGGCGATGATGAAGTCGGAAGATTTGAAGGCCTTTGACCTCAGCGAAGAGCCCGGCGAACTGCGCGCGGCCTATGGCAAGGAAGCCTTCGGTCAGGGCTGCCTGCTCGCCCGCCGTCTGGTGGAGCGCGGTGTGCGCTTCGTGGAAGTGTCGCTCGGCGGATGGGACACGCACAACGCCAACTTTGTGGCCGTGCCGGACCGCTGCGAAACTTTGGACAAGGGACTGGCGACGCTGGTGGCGGATCTGCACAATCGTGGTCTTCTCGAAGACACCCTCATCGTGCTGACTTCTGAGTTCGGCCGCACGCCGGACATCAACCAGAACGCGGGTCGCGACCACTATCCGAAGGCGTTTTCGGGCGTCATGTTCGGTGGTGGCGTCAAAGGCGGCTACACCTACGGCAAGACGGACAAGGAAGGCCGGGAGGTGGTGGAAGACAAGGTCAAGATCATGGACTTCAACGCATCGATTGCGTATGCGCTGGGCCTGCCGCTGGACCAGGTGATCTACAGCCCGAGCAAGCGTCCGTTCACGATTGCCGACAAGGGGCAGCCGATCACGAATCTCTTCGCGTAAAGCGGGAAGAGCACAGTGTGTTTCAAGCACGCGATGCCGGAAGGCATCGCGTGTTTTGTTTTTAAGCCCAACGGGCTTTTGTATTTGAGCCCAGGGTTCGAAGAACCCTGGGTAAACGCCCCTCGCCACCGCCCTCTCAAGGACCAACCACAACGTGGTTGCGGCCATCGCCGTCGTGCCACCGGCCACCTTCAATCCCACACATACGCCTCGTCCCAGGTCTGACCATGGCGTCGCAACAACTCACGGTATTCCTCTTGAAACGTGATCTTTCGATGGTGCTCCTCCTGCCTCGAAATGTATTGCGATACGGCGCTCAATTTCGATTCGGACACCGAGAAACATCCATACCCGGCCTGCCAGTGGAACTGGCCGAACAATCCACCGCGCTTTTGAATCCAATTGGTGGAGACGCGTTTGACCTCCTTCACAAACTCTGCAATCGCCAGCGTGCGGGACAAAGTGGTCAGAAGATGCACGTGATCCGCGACACCGCCGATCTGAATGGGCAGACAGTCGAGCGTCTTGGCGCATCCGCCTAGATACGCGTGCACCTCGGAGCGAAACGCCGGATCGAGAAAGGCGGGTTCGCGTCCTTTGGTGGAGAACACCGTGTGGATCAAAACTCGGGCGATGGATTGCGGCATGTCGCAAGATTTGGATCATTCGGCGACGGACGCAACTCCGTTGGAGTTGCACGAGAAGGGGACTTTGGGAGGACGGTAACCCAGGGTTCTTCGAACCCTGGGCTCAAATACGGAAGGCCTTTGGCCTTCATCGAGCATGCCCGTACGGCACATGGCACATGGCACATGGCACATGGCACATGGCACATGGCACATGGCACATGGCACATGCCTAGGTCACACCCTCACCCCTTCGTCTTCTTCACCAGTTTCACGCCTTCGATGCGCATCTTTTTGTCGGCGGCTTTGCACATGTCGTAGATGGTGAGGGCGGCGATGCTCACTGCGGTGAGGGCTTCCATCTCGACGCCGGTGGGGGCGACGGTGATGGCGGTGGCGGTGATGTGGATGGCTTTGGGGCGCAGTTCGAAATCGACCTGCACTTTGCTCAGCGGGATCTGATGGCAGAGGGGGATGAGGTACTGCGTCTGCTTGGCGGCCTGGATGCCGGCGATGCGCGCGATGCTCAGTACGTCGCCTTTTTTGACCTGGTTTTTGCGGATGAGATCGAGCGTGGCGGGCTGAAGCAGGATACGGCCTTCGGCGACGGCTTCGCGGCGCAGCGGCGGCTTGGCGGAGACATCGACCATGGCGGCTTCGCCTTTGCGGTTGAGGTGGGTGAGGGGGCGCATGGGAAGGAGGATGCTAGGGATGTGGGGAGGGGAGGGGAAACAGATTTACACCGCAGAGGCTGGAACGCCGCAGAGATTTTACGGATCGGGTGTTGGTGCCGCAATCCGTTCTTCGCCCTGCGGGCTACGAAGGACAGGAGAGACGCAAAAAGAGGCCGGAGAGGGATGTCCGAAGAGGGGGAAAAGTAAGGGGGATGAGTCTGAGATTTTACACCGCTTGCGTGGTGGTGGGGTGTGGCTGAGGGTGGGGGTGTCTAACTCCGGGACTCATGGACTCTGATATCATCACCGCAGGCAGCCAGCAGTATCGCGTGGCGGGATGGCTGCCGCGCGTCGTGGCGCGGGGGCTGGATCTGCTTTTCATTTTGATGGTTTGCATTGGGGGCGGGGAGTGCCTGGCGCAGGTGTCTGGGAAGATGGCGGTTGCGTTCGTGTTGTCGGCGGGGATCCTTTATTTCTTCCTCAGCAACAGTCTCATGAGGGGGGCCAGCCTGGGCAAGCGTGTCGTGGGCCTGAAGGTCATCGAGGCCCGGCATGGCGGGCCTTGCGGTCTGTGGCAGGATTTTTTGCGACAGCGTTACTTCCTCGCTAAAAATCCCATTCTGCTGGTGTTAACGTTCTATGACTCTGTGACGGACCGCTTGGAGGAGTCGGAGACCTACGTCGTCCATGCCGTGCCGCTGACGGCTGCCGAGCATGAGGTGCCGCCTGAGAAGCCCGCGAAGCTGGATCTGGCAGGAATGGGTGAGACGCTGAAAAAGCTGCGTGAGACGCGGGATGCAGGTGCGCTGCGGGATGAGTGAGGGTGGCGCAAAGGTAAGGCGAGACTCGACGGTCTTTCCCCTCGTGCTCGCGTGCGCTGCTGCGTTTTAGAGTGATCCAGTTGTTTGGAGCTTTGCGCGAGCCATTGGACATTCTGATGCTCCGGAGGACGGGAGCACTCCAGCAACTGCGTTCCTTCGAGAGATTCGGGTGTGCGAGAGGGGCTAGAACTGCGCACGGCAAGGCTTGGCGATGCCGCTTTCGCGGGCTGGCCGACACGCTAAGACCGGAGAACTGCTTTCTCCCGGACGAAAGCGGTGTCGGCGATGCAGGCTTGCGCCGTGCATCTCTGCCACCGCACTCCAAGACGCTCTCGCGCGCTTTTTTGTGTGCTGCATGCCGTCCTAACCACCAATCGCGATCATTTTGCGGTTGGGCTGGTAGTTGTGGCGGAAGTCGTGTTCCTTGGGTTTGCGGAGGACGACGTTTTGGAAGAAGGCGGCGAGTTCGGCGTCGGTGCAGCCGGAGCGGAGGACGGTGCGGAGGTCGAATTCGAGGTAGGAGCCGAGGCAGGGGCGGAGCTTGCCGTCGCAGGTGAGGCGGAGCTTGTTGCAGTTCTCGCAGAAGTGCAGGTTCGTCATCGCACCGATGAAGCCGATCTTCTGGCCGGTGGCGGGGACGCGGTGATAAACGGCGGGGCCGTTGGTTTTGAAATCGGGCGATTCGATGAGGGGGCCTGTGGTCTGCTCGACGAGTTTTTTGGCGGTGCCGACGGGGAGGAAGGTGTCGTCATTGAGCACGTCCTGGGTGCTGACGGGCATGAGCTCGATGAAGCGGAGGAGGGCGTCCTTCTGGCGGGCGAAGTCGATGAGGGCGGGCAGCTCGCGCTCGGTCTGGCCCTTCATGAGGACGCAGTTGAACTTGATGGACTGGAAGCCGGCGGCGCGGGCGGCGTCGATGCCTTCGAGGACGCGGGGAAGGAGATCGCGGCTGGTGGTGCGCTGATAAACGGCGCGGTCGAGGGAATCGAGGGAGATGTTGGCGGTGCGGACGCCCGCTTTGACGAGGTGCTCGGCGATGGTGATGCCGCCGTCCAGCTTGGCGAGGAGGGTGCCGTTGGTGGAGATACCGATTTCGTCGATGCCGGGGATGCGGGACAGCTCGGCGCAGAAGCCGGCAACGCCGGGGCGGGTGAGGGGCTCGCCGCCGGTGACGCGGATTTTTTTGATGCCGAGCCCGGCGCCGACGCGGACGACGCGCAGAAGTTCCTCATAGCTGAGGGTTTCGTCCTTGGCGAACCAGGTCTGCTCCTCCTCGGGCATGCAGTACCGGCAGCGTTCGTTGCACCGGTCGGTGACGGAAACGCGCAGGTAGGAGATGCGATGGCCAAAGGGGTCTTCCACAGGGAGGGAGTTCTAACCACACACTACGCGTGTGCTCAAGCTTGGGTATCAATTCAAAATCTTGAACGGCGGGTGCAGGGGTGAGGCTGCCTGTGATTGAGGCTTTTCCCAATGCAATTCCTTCATGGAGGGCATGAGGAGGTTCGGTTTGCCGTGAGGGGCAAAGGAGCAGAGGGGGGGGAGACTTGAATGCCTTCGGGCAAAAGCTTGATCGTGAGTTTTTAGAGCCGGCGGATGTCGTTTCGTGCGGCGGGGCTTCTTGCAGACGCTGCTGGTGGGCGCTGTGTGTGGAAAGAGCGAGGGGTTTGCTTTCCGATTTGGTGGTGCCTTACCCAGGGTCGCCTCGCCCAGGCTCGACTGACCCTGGGCTGAATTCGCAGCCCCTTCAGGGCCGGGTGTTTCGCGGGGCGAAATGATGAAAGAGTGCCGTCGGTGGCCTGATACCAAACGCCATTGAAAACAGGTCTGTATTCCTGTCATAGCAGAGGCTGTAATCGAACAGGTGAAGAGAGCGGCGCCCAGGGCCCGTAGGGTGGGCGTGTTTGGCGCGTGGTGCTTTCGCAATCGCACGCAGTCAGCTTCGCCAAACCGCCCGACCACCAGGACGTTCGTACGCCATGGTGCGTCGCATCACGCTGATGGACGGGAGGGCTGTCGCCACACCCATCCTGCTATGAGGGCTCTGTCAAAGGTGTGTTGTTGTTTTCTTTGTCTTTCGTTTTTTTGGGACTTCTGCGGCGAGTGATTCGCCTCGTGTTGAGTGTGTGT
>JAFLEI010000076.1 GCA_017301975.1 Verrucomicrobiota bacterium | reverse complement strand
CCGCCCAGCAAACACCCGCCCCGGCCGCCCCACCACGCCACGCCACGCATCGAGCATCGAGCATCGAGCATCGAGCATCCAGCCACACAGCCAGCATCCCTGCATGCCGCGTATTCCATGGTGCAGACACAGGGCAGGGGAGCATGCGCCGTTCGCCGCCCCGCTCATGCGACCACCCTTTAAAATCACGCCAGTCCCAGCCTTAGACAGCCCGGGCTCAAGACGCGCCCCAGCCACCCACTTCGCCAACCAGCCATCGACCCATGAGCAATCAAAAACCCAAGAGGGATCAAGGCCCCAAGAGCGATCAAGGCTCCAAGAGCAATCAAGGCCCCAAGAGCAATCAAGGCCCCAAGAGCAATCAAGGCCCCAAGAGCAATCAAGGCCCCAAGAGCAATCAAGGCCCCAAGAGCAATCAAGGCTCCAAGAGCAATCAAGGCCCGAAGAGCAATCAAGGCTCCAAGAGCGATCGAGGCTCCAAGAGCGATCGAGGCCCCAAGAGCGATCAAGGCCGCAAGAGCAATCAAGGCCACAAGAGCAATCGAGGCCCCAAGAGCAATCAACGCCCCCCATCCTGGTTTTCCCGCATGGCCAAGTTCATCGCCCGTGCCACCGGCAGGCCCGCCGCCTTCGGGCTCGCAGCCGCCACCATCCTCATCTGGGCGTTCACCGGCCCCGTGTTCGGTTACAGCGATACCTGGCAGCTCGTCATCAATACCGGCACCACCATCGTCACCTTCCTCATGGTCTTCCTCATTCAAAACAGCCAGAACCGCGACTCCGAGGCCATGCACCTCAAGCTCGATGAACTCATCCGCTCCCTCGCCGGCGCTCAAAACGAGCTCCTCGACCTCGAAGACCTGGAAGAGGAGGACCTCGACAAAGTCCGCGCCACCTACGCCTCACTCGCAGAAAAGGCGCGCCTCACCCTCGAAAAACGAGGCCACAAGCCCGCCCAGGAATGATCCCCGCATCCCCGGCGCGCATCCCCGCATCGTCCCATGAAGCGGCCCCCGGCGGCAGCCCCCTCCCCATGCACCTCATCCAGATCCTCCTTCCCCTCGCAGACAATCACCACCGCCCGCTCCCGGCGGAAACCTTCACCGCCATCAAAAGCGAGCTCACCGAAAAATTCGGCGGCATCACCGCCTACACCCGCTCCCCCGCCGAAGGCCGGTGGCGCAGCGCCCAGCAGGAAATCACAGATGAAATCATCATCTATGAGGTCATGGTAGAGTCCATCGATCCCGGCTGGTGGAAGGACTTCCGGCACAAGCTGCAGTCCCTCTTTCGCCAGGAGGAGATCATCATCCGCGCTCTGCCCCAGCAGCTCCTCTAGGCATCACGGCGCTTGCGGGCCCGCCCACCGGGCCTATCTTCCGGGATGGGAGCCGCCGCCCCTTGAGGCCAAGTCCTGTCAGTTTTTGGAAATCTCAGCATCTCCCCTCCGCCCCGCATGCCTCACACCCCCGTCCACCCGAGGCAGCGCCACCGCCATCACCGGCCCGTCGCGCGCACACGCGCCCTCTCGCGTCGCATCGTCCTTCACGCCCTGCCTTGGCTCGCCGCCTTCATCGGCCTCATGCTCAGCGCCTGCGACCCCTCTAAAAACACCGACGCGCAGGCCTTCATCCATCTGCCCGCCCCGCATCATCGCGGCCTCGCCGAAAACCCCCGCCGCATTCTCCTCGGCATGCGCTCCATCGGCGAAGACTGGATCTGCTTTCGCAGCACCCCCGAAGCCGGAGACGAGTGGATCATCGACCGCGCCCATGACAAAGCCGCCGTCAAGCGCGTCCGCCATGACGAAGCCGGCAGGCCCACCACCGAAACCGATTCCTACCTCAGCGGCCGCCGCTACACCGATGCCGAAGGCATCGAAGGTGCCGAAGAACTCCGCGTCACCTGTGACTGGACCACCGGCTCCCTCGCCATCGCCTACCTCGGCAGCGATCCCGCCATCCAAAAATCCATCGCCAAACTGCCCCCCTTCGCCCCGCAGCACCGCCAGCAGTACATCGATCTCGTCACCCAGATCGGCCACAAGTGGAACCTCACGAAGTAAGCCCGGCACCACAGCATGGGGTCTGAAGGACCCACGGATTCAGCCCGGGGCGCCGGAGCGCAGCGACAAGCCCTGGGTCGCACGAGCCACCACACAACGTAGATTCAGGCGGCGCCCTGAAGGGGCGCAGGAGAATGTTCTTTCTCACCATCATCCCGCGATCCATCTCAGGCCCCGATGTTGTCAAAATGGATGACGAGTTCCCCCTAGGACCCACGCCCCCTCATCTTCCCGATCAAGCTCGCCACCGTGCAGTTCGCATACACCACGCAGGCCACCAGCAGAGGAGCGGCGAAAAGGTAAACATCCACTGACGTAAAGCCCTCAAACGGCAGCCTCAGCGCAGCTCCCTGAGAGCCTGCGTAGGCAAGATCGATCATCCCCAGGCACGTCCGGGTCACGATACCAGCCAATACCAGACGCCCCAGTGCAAATTCCAGCACCTCCGCCCGGCTCCGCCGAACAGGATTCCGAGCCTCAGTCGCCGACCCCTGCCACCACTCCCGGATCCGCAGGCCCATCAGCCACACAGACACCGCGAGCGCCACCACCAGCCCCGCCATGAGCAGCGGCTGGTATTCAAACGATTCCGCGAGGCAGCGCCGGATCGGATACCCGATCAAAACCACCGCAGGCTCAGCAACATTCGGGTCAGGCTCCATGAGTTGATCATTACCGGTCCCAGGCCCGCATGTAAATACCGGAGACAGGCACCTTGCATCACGCGCCACCCTTCGCCATCCACAGGCCAGGCTCGCCCTCCCGGCTCCTCCTCCATTCTGCGGCACAGTCATTCATTTCATCCACCCCGTCTCCCTTCGCATTGACAAACATCACCGCCTTTCGCAACTCTGCGGCAGCCCATGTGGACCCCTCTGAAAATCCGTCTCGCCATCTTCCTCTCAGGAGCGGGTTGCCTCATTGCTACATTCATGCTGGGCCCCGGCGGAATCCCCTTGTTCATTGGCTGGATCATCCTCGCCAACATCATCGAGTTAACACTGACGTGCGAGAAGTGCGGCAGGAGCTTCACCTCCCGCACCATGCCCCTGGCCACCCGTGGTCGATACTCCGGCGTCTGCACCCGCTGCCGTCCCCGTCCGAAAAAGTAGCCGCTCATCGCGCCGCTTCATCCGCGCCGCTTTTTCGTCCCGTCCCCCCGCTGACTTCCAGCCCGGCAGACAGGACGCGGCGAAATCACAGCCCCCCTCAGCCCTTCTTCTTCGCCGCCTCGATGAACACAAACCCGCTCAGCGGCCGCGTGCAGTCCGGCCACTCCGCCACCTCCGCGCATTCATCGATCAAAAGCGTGGGCGCGTTCTCCGGCGTATTCCGCACCATCTTTCGCGTCTGCATGAGCTCCCTCACCAGCTCCAGCGCCAGGGCTCCGGCCGCCTCGGCCGTTTCCGCCTCCGGATACGCATGGATGTAAAACTCCCTCAGCGCCGCAAACTTGTCCTCCTGATCCTGGATCAGGAAGTTTTGACCATGAACGATGACAGCAAATTTTTTCATGAGGAGATCAGGCGCAGACACAGCGCGACCCCCAGCGTGGCGCAGTCTCCACCCCGGATCAAGGCCGCTTCCAGGCCCCCGGGGGCTTCAGCTCCTCGCGCGCCTCGGCTCGTTCGGCCGGCACAGGCCAGGCCCCGCCCGCCTCCCAGTCCCGGCGCATACGGCACCTTCATACCAGCCCATGACATGCTGTGGTCCTCAGCAGCACGCAGGTCACCTGCCTTGCGCGCCCGCAGCAGGCCCTCTCACCCCCACCCATTCCCTCATCAGCACGATGCCCCGCTCAGGGTTTCCCTGACCGCCGCTTGGTTGCGCGCCCCCGCAATCAAGGTACTGTTCATCATGACACTCGAAAAAGGAAGCTTGCCCCCGGGTGATTTCATCTCTCCAGATCATCTCCTCTCCGCCATCGTGGATTCCTCTGACGACGCCATCGTCAGCAAGAATCTTCAGGGCATCGTCACGAGCTGGAACAAAGGCGCCGAGCGCATCTTTGGCTACACCGCCCAGGAAATGGTGGGCTCCTCCATCACCCGCCTCATCCCGGTCGATCGCCAGGAGGAGGAGCCGCGCATCCTCGCCAAGCTTCAGAAAGGCGAGCATGTCGATCATTTTGAAACCCAGCGCCTCCGCAAAGACGGCAACATCATCGAAGTTTCCCTCTGCATCTCCCCCATGGAAAATACCGCCGGCATCGTCGTCGGCGCGTCCAAGATCGCCCGGGACATCACCCCGCAGAAGCGGCTCTCAGAGCAGCTCCGCCTCGCCGCCCTCGAGGCCGAAACGCAGAGCCGCATGAAGGATGAATTCCTCGCCACCCTCTCCCATGAGCTCCGCACGCCCCTGCAGGCCATCCTCGGCTGGACGCAGATGCTCATCACCTGCCCCTGCGGAGAAAAAGAGATCAAGCAAGGCCTCGAAGTCATCGACCGAAACGCCCACGCCCAGACCCGCATCATCGAAGACCTCCTCGACATGAACCGGATTCTCTCCGGCAAAGTACGGCTCGATGTCCAGCGCGTGGAGCTTCAGTCCGTCATCGGGGAGGCCGTCGAGGCCCTCCGGCCCGCCGCCCACGCCAAAAGCCTGCGCATCCATCCCTTGCTTGATCCCATGGCCCCGCCCGTCCTCGGAGATCCCGGCCGCCTTCAGCAGATCGTTTGGAATCTCCTCAGCAATGCCGTCAAATTCACCCCCGCGGGCGGGGAGATCACCGTTGCCCTGCAGCGCGTGAATTCCCACTTGGAAATCAGCATCACCGACAGCGGCGTGGGCATCCCGGCGGAGTTCCTGCCGCATGTGTTTGAGCGCTTCCGCCAGTTTGACTCCACCACCACCCGGCGTCACGGCGGCCTCGGTCTCGGCCTCGCCATCGTCCGTCATCTCACCGAGCTCCACGGCGGCACCGTGCGCGCCCGCAGTGCCGGGGAAAATGCAGGCTCCACCTTCACCGTGCTCCTCCCCCTGGCCGTGCTCCACAGCGAGCCGGATAGCGGCATCCAGCAGCACCCAGCCTCCACCCGAGCCTCCTCCTCCAGCGCCCCGCTGCCGCTCCTTCAGCAGGTCTCCCTCCTCGTCGTGGATGATGAAGAAGACGCCCGTGCCATGCTCGCCAAGATGCTCTCAAAAGCCGGTGCCAAAGTCACCACCGCATCCTCCGCCCGGCAGGCCCTGGATCTCCTCCGCACTCAGGTCCCCCATGTCATCATCAGCGACATCGGCATGCCCGGGCAGGACGGCTACGATCTCATCCGCGAGATCCGCTCCCATTCCGAAAAGGAGGGCGGTCACATCCCCGCCATCGCCCTCACCGCCTACACCCGCACGGAAGACCGCATCAAGGCCATCTCCGCCGGCTTCCAGATGCACCTCTCCAAACCCGCCGACAGCGTGGAGCTCATCACCATGGTGGCCAGCCTCGCCGGAAAGCAATCCTCCGCCACCACCGCGCCGCCCCAGTGCTGACAGGGATGCGCTGTGCGCGTCCCAAATATCGGGTCTGCCTCCCCCGCAGGCGCTCCAAAGAGACGCCGTCCCTGCAGCCTCCTGCAAAGCAAGCCGCCTTCTCTCCGGCGCGCGGAATTCATTCCGCAGCGCATCCTCCACGCACGACGCCTGCTTCTCACCTCCACCCCGCAAGCACCCCGATCCTGGCTCCGAAGTAGCGCCGGTATAAAACCGAACACGAAGCTCCTCCCCGGCACCCCAATCCCCGCCTCCGTGCCCTAGTTCACGCAGCAACCTTCCCGCTCGGCCATCCCACGCAGCGCGATCCGCGAAGTCAGCCGCTTCGGCCCGTTCAGCGACAGCGATTCAATCTCCTCCTCACTCAGCTCATGCTGGATCAGCGGGCACTCCAACCCCGGATCCACAAAGCACAGCGTCGTGATCGTCGCGCAGCCCTCTTTGGAAAAACCCAGCACCCCCAGCGCCCGCTGAGCGTCCACGGTGATATCAACAACGGCTCCATTGAAAGAAGGCAGTTCGGTGGCTGTCATGAGTGCTCGGCTGAAACGGGCTAAGTGGAAAAGGGTTAGGGCTACAAACGTCAGCATAATAGCTCTGCTATTCAGAAACGTGTAAATCGATATTTATTTTAATCCGAGGGTAAATCTCAGGGATAATTTTGCAGTCGCCAGCCGCACTCTCCTTCCGCGCCGCTTCTGCTGGGGCCGGACCTGCCGACACGACCCGCCTTGTGGCCTTCGAAGCTCACACCTTGCGCCCTCCATCAGGTCACGCCTCCCAAAGAAAGGCAAGGGGCCAAACGCCTGCCACAGTGCCAGCAGTCCAGCCACTTCAGCCGCTCCCTAGGTCGGCACCCCGGCCTCTGAGCTCAGCCATCGCCGCGCCACCCGAGCCCGCCTTCCCCATGGCTGGACTTGATCGTCAGGCAGACTGCTTTTCGGCTGACCTCACAGCACAGCAAAGTAGCCTTGTTCCTGCGGAACAAGGAAACGCCCCGCCTCGCCCCAGACGCTTATAGCGTTTTTCCAAAACTGATGTCCGGAAAGCGAGCGTGGAGACGCTCGGCGGCGGCTTGAGGACAAGCCGCCCTGCCTCGCGCTGGGCGCTCGCATGCCCAGCGCTGGCAGGGATGGCTGTCCTCAGCCAGCCGCCGTCGAAGCCCAGGATCATCGATCAAGAAACAGCCTGCTAAACGGAAATGAGTTATGCGAACCGCTATAACAATGCCGAACCAGGCGGTGCTTGAAAACCGCTGTGCGTGGGCTTCGCAGGCTGGCATTTCTGGCGGAGCGCGGGCCTCCGAGCCCGCAGCACTCCGCGAAACATGGAAAGCACCGCGTTGTCCCCTCAGCCTCCGCTTTGGGGCTGCGGTGCTTTTTTCTGCGAAGGCCTGCTTGCTGTAAACGATCACATGCCACGTGCCTGCCACCTGCTGCGGCCTCGGAGGCCCTCACTCCTTGGGGGCGTTTTCAAACACGGCCTGGCTCAGATGCAGCTCCGCCATGAGTTCCTCCTCCGCCTCGCGCCAGTTTTCCATCTCACATCCCTTCGGGCACCCCTTGTGCAGCCAGATGTCATAGGCCTTCGCCGCCACTCGTTCCGGCGGCGCCATCCGGCTCCTCCAGGTCTTGTCCGCCGCCCCCTCGTCTCCCGCAGGTGGCCCCCATTCCGCCTCATCCATCGCCGCAGGTGAGCCTCTCACCACGGTCGCCTCCCCCGAAATCGTCGCCTCAGAAATCATAGCGGCCCGATCATGAGAGGTCGTCGGTTTTTCTGCAATCGGGAACATCCCTGATCAGTTCCTCAGTCCTTCCTAAGTCGTCTCACAATGGCCTCGTCCTGACCTCCGCCTCAGGTCATCCACCGCCCCCGCCGCCTGCGATCTCCCGGCATGAAAGCACCCAAAGCACCCACCCACACCAAACGCGAACTCATCGAGCCCCATCCCGGAGACAAACGCTACGTCCGCCGCGACGCCCAGGGCCAGTTCAAGGAAGTCGATGACGTCGGCAAATCCCTCTCCCAGGACCGCCGCCAGCATTCCAAGCACGACGCCGGCAAAGGCCAGGGAGACAAAGGCGACCACCAGCGCTGAGCCCCCCCGGGGCCTTCAGTCCGCGAAGAAGAACCGCCGACCCCGCACGGGCTTCCCGGATTCAACGAAACGCGGTCACAGCTCCTCGTCCGTCTCCTTTCGTTCATCAAATACCACAAAATACCCGAAAAGACCACAGGACCGCCGCCGGTACTTCCCCCGGGTCCCGCCCGCCGCCCACCGCCCGCCTCCGGCATGCAAGAAAGCAGGGCAGGGGAGCCCGCTCTCCCGGCCGTTTTCATCCCCACACGCGATACCCCAGCATGAAAAAGCGCCTTCGTCAAAACGGGCTCGGCCTCACCCTCCTCCTGCTTTTTCTCGTCACCTGGCTCTTCGGTCAGGCCGTCGTCGGCCATCACGAGTCCAACAACGAACGCCGGCAGCATGGGCTCCAGCCCGAAGGCATGGGCGCCTACCTCACCAGCGCCCATTTTCTTGAGGCCACCTCGGAAAACTGGGAGTCCGAATTTTTGCAGATGTCCGTGTATGTCCTGCTCACCGTCTTCCTCTACCAAAAAGGCTCCTCCGAATCCAAGCCCCTGGACGAACCCCAGCCCGTGGACCGAGACCCGCGCCTCTCACGGCACAAAGCCTCCGCGCCCTGGCCCGTGCGCCGCGGCGGCTGGGTGCTCGTCCTTTACGAGTACTCGCTCACCCTCGCCTTTCTCGTCCTCTTCTTGTTCTGCTTCATCGTCCACATCGTCAGCGGTTGCGCCAACTACAATGAAGACCTCGCCGCCCACGGCGAAGCGCCCGTCACCTGCGCCCAGTATTTCGGCAGCAGCCGCTTCTGGTTTGAGTCCCTGCAAAACTGGCAGAGCGAATTCCTCGCCATCTTCAGCATGGTCGTCCTCAGCATTTTCCTGCGCCAGCGCGGCTCCCCCGAATCCAAGCCCGTGGACGCCCCCCATGGAGAGACGGGCGAATGATCCAAGCATCATTGAAAACAGGTCCGCATTCCGCCGCGGCAGACAGGCGCTCACACAGACGAACGACGCGGTGCTCCGGCCGTAGGTTGGTCGTGTTTGGCGTCCAAGACTCTCCGATGCTCTGCCGCCTCCTTCGCCAAACCGCCCGACTGCGGGGACATTCGCATGCCGGGGTGTTTGCCGTACGCTGACAGACGGGCGGGCTTTCGCCACGACCGTCCTACGAAGTCTGCGGCTGCATGCCATTTTCATCCAAGGATGATCTGCGGCTTGCCCTGCACAACCTCGTTTTCATTTGCGAGTGGTATTATAGCGTTTTCCAAAACGGCCAATCCCCCCCCGCCTCGGCGAACCATAAGCCGTGCGCCCCGCTGCCCCGTCTCATTCCGCGTCCAAAAGCCAAAAGGCACCGAAGCGAGCCGGATCATCCATGACGTCTCGCTACCTCCCTTCACCGCCCCGCCACCGCCGCATCATCCCACGCCAGCCGCGTCACCACCGCATCATGATCGGACGGCAGCCCCGGGATCACCCGGCTGCGCACCGTGTGGAAATGCCGGTCATGAAAGATGAAGTCGATCCTTTTCCCAAAGTGCATCCCCAGCAGGGAAAAATGCAGCGTGGAGATCCCGTCCGCGTCCTTCATCACATCCGCAAAGCTGTCCGTGAATCCTCCGCTCCGCAGCTTGTCGATCACCTCGTCACTCACCCGGTTGAAATCACCCACCAGCAGCGTCGGCGCACCCGGCGCCAGGTTCTCGTTTACCCGCACCAGCTCCGCCCTTTGAATCGTCCGGTTCCGCCCAAACTGCAGCGGCAGCATCATCAGATCGCGCCCCGTCCACAGCCGCAGCGGGTCCAGGTGGATGTTCGCCATCTGCACCCGACCGCGCGGATGCTCGATCCCCGCAAACAGAAAGCCGTTGATCCCCGTCGGCGACTTCTGGAAGTGCGGCTCCCGCAGCGGAAACCGCGACACAATCCCCAGCCCCGACGCAAAAAACCGATACGGGTACAGACCCGCCAGCGCGCCGTCCAGCCCCTTCGCGCTCTCCGGCGTCACCTCCTGCAGCGCGATCACATCCGCATCCATCGCCTTCAGCACCGCCACCGTGCCCGGCAGATCATGCGCCTTCACATGCACATTGTACGTGCCGATCCGCAGATCCGAAGCCCGCCCCACTCTTCCCGCCGGAGACTCGATCACCCTCTCACTCCGGTGCGAGCAGCAAGGCCCCGCCGCCGCCACCGCCATGATCAAGAGCAGCACACCCGCCACCCGCCTCCGGGACGCCCGCCAAAACGCCGCCCCCCTCGCTTTACCGCCACCCGGAAAATCATTGCCATCATCAAGAGTCATCTTTTGTCATACGTCGCAAATCATCCCACAGACCCATTTTCAATTTTCATCATCATCAGCGCCCACCGCACGCTTTATCATGGCCCCTGCCGGCACCCTGAGTTATCGAATGCCGCCCCCGGTGGAAGCCCTGAAGCCGACCACCTCCCTCCTCTCCATTCACCGCTCATCGCCGCCCCTCATGCCCGCCCAGTACGCCCGTTATCCCTCGCTCGTTGATCGCACCGTCTTCATCACCGGCGGGGCCGATGGCATTGGCAGCGCACTCGTGGAGCAGTTCGCCCGCCAGGGCAGCCGCGTCGCCTTCGTGGACAAAAACGTGCCCTATGCCCAGGCCACCATCCAGCGCTGCATCCACGCAGGCGCGGCACACACCCCCTTGTTTTATGAGGTCGATCTCCTCGACATCGCCGCTCTGAAGACCGCCTGCGCCGCCGCAGTTCAGGCCCTCGGCAGCGTCACCGTCCTCGTCAACAACGCCGCCAACGACGACCGCCACGAATGGCAGGACGTGACCCCCGAGTACTTTGACAACCGCATCCATGCCAACCTCCGCCATTACTTCTTCGCCATCCAGGCCCTCGCACCGCAGATGATCGCCGCCGCGCACGGCTCCGTGATCAACATCGGCTCCAGCAGCTACATGATGCAGGAGGATTTCTTCCCCGGCTATGCCATCGCCAAATCCGCCGTGGAAGGCATCACACGCACCATGGCCCGCACCTTCGGCCCCCATGGCGTGCGCGTGAACACCGTGCTGCCCGGCTGGGTGCCCACCGAGCGCCAGCTCACCAAATGGTGGTCGCCCGAAGGCGAGGCCGGCACCCTGCGGGATCAGGCCCTCAAGCGCCGCATCACCCCCGAGGAATTCTCCCAGATGGTCCTCTTCCTCGCTGCGGACGATGGCGCCGCCTGCACCGCGCAGCAGTTCATCGTCGATGGCGGGAGATTCTAAAAAAGATGCCGTTCATGCAACCGGCCACCTCTTTTGTAATCGACAAAATTTCGGCCCACCGCTTTGCTCATGCATCCGATCCCATGGGGTTGCCATCCAGTCTCAGACCATCCGTGCGAACTTAAAGCCATGAGCAAACTGCAAACTCCCCAACACCACAAGGCTCGCACCTTTTTCCGCGTCGCAGGCCCGCTTGTCGGAGCAGTCGGCCTCATTTTCACCATCATCGGTGTGATCAGCTTTTTCTCTTCCTTCGGCAGTTTTGGCCCGCCACGTTATTTTTGGTGCTGCTTTGTCGGGATGCCGCTGCTGTTCGTCGGCTCTGCCATGTCCATGTTCGGCTTCATGGGAGCCCTCGCCCGCTACGCCGCAGCAGAGCAGGTTCCGGTTGCCACAGATGCCGTCCATGATTTGGCCGAAGGCAGCCAGGGAGCCGTGAAGATCATGGCACGATCCATCGCTGAAGGTGTGAAAGAAGCGCAGGCAGAAAAGGAGCCCTGAGAGCAGCCGTCCGCCTGGCCGAAGGCGCGAGCCTCCCTCCATTCCGCAGGCGTCTGGCCACAGCCCATGCCTTGAAGTGATGCGGGCACTCCTGCCCGCACTCGAACGTCCCACATCCCTGGTTGCATGCAGCGTCCCCCATACTCAATGCCCATGCCCATGCCCATGCCCATGCCCGGATACCAGCCCATGCCATCCGGCCCACGCCATATACCCCGCCAGCAGCACCAGCAGCACGCATGACACATACGGCGCCTTGCGCATCCACTCGCCAAAGCCGCTGAATCTCTTCTGCGCATGCTGCACGCTCCAGGCCGCCGCCGCGCCCACCGTCACCATCGTCAGCGCCAGCCCAAAGCTGAACGCCCCCACGATCGCAAAGCCCAGCGCCACCTTCTTCAGTTGCAGGCACACCAGCAGGATCGTAAACGCCGCAGGGCAGGGCATCAGCCCGCCCGTGATCCCAAACATCACGATCTGAGGCGTCGTCACGTTCCGGCTGCCAAACCTCCGCGCGATGTCCTCCGCGTGCGCCCGCTCATGCGCATCCTGGTACACATCCCCCTCCGGCCGCACCTCCTCCGCCACCACCGGCGCGTGGCTGTGCCCGTGCTCATTCCCGTGTGCCGCCTCCGCAAACTTCAGCCGGTACGTATGCGCATGGTCCGCGTGGCCCAGCGTCAGCGTCGCCATGAACTCATGCGGCTCAGGCAGCATCGCCGTCGCCTCCCAGAAGCCCGCCCCCGGCTCAAACTGAAACACCTGCGTGCTCCCATCCAGCCGCGCCGTCTCCAGCGTTAACAAATTGCCCTTCGGCAGCGGCACCGCAGCACCGCTCGACGTGCAGGGATAAATCCGAAAACGTGGCGGCACCCCGTCCTCATGCACCGCGATCTCCAGCCACCCGTGCCCCGTATCCAGCAGCATCCCGCCATGCGTCCCATGCGTGCGCTTGCCGCCCGCCGCCCGCAGGCTCGGCACCTTGAATCCCGCCGGCAGCGCCACCTCATGCTCAAACCCACCCACAGCTCCATCGCCGTGCCCGTGGTCATGTGAATGCCCGTGCTCATGTGAATGACCATGCTCATGTGAATGACCATGCTCATGTGAATGACCATGCTCATGTGAATGACCATGCTCATGCCCCATCCCATGCGCCTCCGCTTCCGCCACCTCACGCCGCGTCCTGATAAACATCCACACCGCCAGCGCCAGGATCAGCACCGCAGAGCCCAGTTGCAGGTACGGCTCCACCGTCTCCGCATTCCAGTGCCCGCCATAGTGCAGCGCCACCGCCGCCAGCACCCAGATCAGCAGCGAGTGCGACATCGCCGCCGAAAGCCCCAGCAGCACCGCCTGCCACACCGTCCCGCGGATCGCGATGATAAACGCCGCCATCATCGTCTTCGAGTGCCCCGGCTCCAGCCCATGCAGCGCCCCCAGCAAAATCGCCACAGGCACATACAGCCACGCATGGCCGCTGCTCAGGTAGTCAGAGAAAGAATTCATATCAGTAAAGGAGTGGTGAGGTTCGCTTCGCGGCTTCGCAGCAGCCCGCTCAGGCAATGCAGCGAACGTTCCATCACCAGCCAAAGTAACAAACGAACTTCGAGCCGCAAAGAATACGCTTCTCCAGCCCCCCACTCTGCACCCACTTCACCCACCTGCCGGACCCTTTTTCAAACTTTCCCATCAAACACAAAGCCCCCGCATCTCCCCCTTAAAAAGAATCGAGAGAGCACCACCATCCAAAGCGTCAGCATTCAATCTCCGCCCCCTCCGCCTCTCCGCCCCTCTGCGGCAAATCCGAACGTCCCACCCAGCTCCGCTCCACCCAGCACCCTTCGCCACCATGGTATAAACGGGTATGTGAGCGCCGTGTCGCGTCCCGGGCATCCTTCATCCAATCGCCCGCTCCTTCAAAACGCCTCCCACCACTCCGTCGAACCAAGAACCAAGAACCTCTCACTCAAAATTTCATTTGCATTTCACCCGCGCATTTTCGCTCCCTCATCATCGCAGCCCATCCCGCTTGCTTATCACCTCCACACCATGCCTTGTACCTGCAGGTGCACCCGCCCGCGCATGAAGAACCGCGCAGGCACCGCCGGAGATCATTCCGTCGTTCACACCACGAGCCCTTAGCCCACTCGTGTCCTGCTCTCAGACAACCCCACCACCCCCGCACT
>JAFLEI010000075.1 GCA_017301975.1 Verrucomicrobiota bacterium | reverse complement strand
GGCAAGAAGACCGGCATGCGCGAGGGCGACGGCGGAGCCAAGAAACCTGGCTCACGCGATGGCGAAAAACCACGCACTGGAGAGCGCGACGGCGAAGGCGGCAAGAAGACCGGCGCACGAGATGGTGAAGGCAGCAAGAAAACGGGAGCCAGTGAAGGCGACAAGGCCGGAACCTCGGGCGAGACGATCACTCTCCGCGTGATCAAAAATGGCGAGGCCGTGATGGTGGGTGAAGAAGAAGTCGCCATGAGCCGCCTCCGCGGCCACCTCAGCACCTTCCTGCCCGACCACGCCGCAGCCAAAGTCGTCGTCACCGGTGATGACAACATCCCGCTGAGCGCCCTTCACAACACCGTCGATGCCGTGCGTGACAACGGGAACAAGAAGGTCGGGATCAAGGTGGAGTAAGCGTGAGCGGGAGGCGCGCAAAGATCATTGGCTGGACAATCATGATCGCGCTGGCCGCAGCGTTTCGGCCAGATGACGAATGAGTAAATCCGAATGACGAAATAACACCCAATGTCGAACGCAGACTCCAACCACCGCCGAATGAAGGGTTCGTCATTTGGCCCTCGTCATTGGTTTGTCATTCTCATTTCGGCATTCGGCATTCGGTCGTTCGCAATGGCTGCGACTCCTGCTGAAGTCACCGCAGCGGTCACCAAAGCCGTCTCCTTCTACCACTCCCACGCGGCGGCCTACGGCGGTTACGTGTATCGTTACAGCGCAGACTTCACCCTGCGTGAGGCCGAAGGCATTCCCGCGCCGGACACGATCTGGATTCAGCCGCCGGGCACGCCAGCGGTCGGCATGGCGATGCTGGATGCCTTTGAGGCGACGAAGGATCCCCTGTGTCTCGCCGCAGCCGTGGCCGCAGCGCACGCGGTATCTCGCACGCAACTTGCCTCGGGCGGCTGGGATTACTCCGGCCACTTCGATGCAAGCCACCGCGCCACCCAGCTCTATCGTCGCGATGCAGCCGGCAAACTCATGGCGCTCAACAAGGCACCCCAGGGCGAAGGCGGCTGGCATGTGTGGATACGGCATCAGAACAAGAATAACTACGCCACCTTTGACGACGATGTCTCCCAGGCCGCCACGCGGCTGCTGGTGCGCGTGGATCACGCCCTCGGCGGCAAAGACGCCGAGATCAAAGAAGCCGCCGACTTCGCGCTGAGCGCGATCACCGCCACCCAGTATCCCGCAGGAGGTTGGAGCGCCAACTGGGACACATGGCCGAGTTCTCCGCCACCGGTGGCCATGTATCCCATCAAGCCCGCCAGTTATCCCGCCGACTGGCCGCGCAAATGGCCAAAGGATTTCACCGGCTGCTATGTGCTCAATGACAACACGCACGCCACCCTGATGAGCACGCTCTTGCTCGCATGGCAGCTCCGCGGAGATCCAAAATACCTCGCTGCTGCAAAGCGCGGCGGCGATTTCCTCCTCACCGCGCAGATGCCAGATCCCCAGCCCGCCTGGGCCCAGCAGTATGATGCGGACATGCACCCGGCCTGGAGCCGCGCCTTCGAGCCCAGCGCCATCTGCGGTCGGGAAAGCCAGTCCGCCATGTGGGCCCTGCTCAAACTCGCCGCAGTCACCGGAGACAAAAAATACCTGACCCCACTCCCGCGCGCGATCACCTACCTGCGCAAGTCCCTCCTGCCAGACGGCCGCATCGCCCGCTACTACGAACTGCAAACCAACCGGCCCCTCTACTTTGAGCGCGGCGAGGGCGGCAAGGGATTTGCACTCACCTATTCCGACAACAAGGCCTCCTCCAACTACGGCTGGAAATGGGACAGCGAGCTCGATGCCCTCGAATCCTTCCGCCAAAAAATCGAACGCGGCGAGCCCGTCGTCTTTCCCCGTGTCGAACTCGAACGCTGGTCCTCCACGCCGACGGACGCGGACATCGCGACCATCTTGCGCGAACAAAACCCCGATGGCTCCTGGCCCGTGACCGATGAAGAGCGCGGCTGGATGCGCGATGCCAGCGGCAAGAAAACCCGCCCTGCAGGCGGCGTCATCTACAGCCTCGATTTCAATCAAAACGTGAAAGCACTGAGCGCGTGGCTGAAAGCAAAAGGGGGTGCCCGATGAACGCGCCAGCGTCCTGGAGTGCGCCGGTCCTCCGGCGCTTTCGAGAGTCCCATCGCCCAGGCAAATCCCCAGGACGCCCCCGCATTCATCCCACTCTTATGCGCAGTCTCCACATCATCCTCTCATCTGTGGCTCTCCTCTGCGCCGCCCCCCTCCCCGCCGCCGAAACCTACGAAAACGACACCCCCTGGTCCTACCAGCGCATCTTACGTCCTGCCATCCCCGCCGTCAAAGACACCGCCTGGCCCAGGGATGACATTGATCGCTTCATTCTCGCCCGCCTCGAAAAGGACAATCTCCACCCCATCGGCGACGCCCCGCGCCTCACCCTCATCCGTCGCGCCTCCTTTGATCTTCGCGGCCTGCCACCCACGCAGCAGGAGATCGATCTCTTCCTCCGCGACTCCGCCTCGGACGACATCGCCTTTGCCAAAGTCATCGACACCTTCCTCCAGTCCGAGCGCTTCGGCGAACGCTGGGCGCGCCACTGGCTCGATGTTGTGCGCTACGCCGACAGCGTGGGCCGCGTCTGGAATGCCCCCTTCACCTACGCCTGGCGTTATCGCGACTGGGTCATCGACTCCCTCAATGCCGACAAACCCTACAACCGCTTCGTCGCAGAGCAGCTCGCGGGCGATCTCCTTCCCGCCACCACCGTGCTGCAAAAGCGCGATCAAATCGTCGGCACCGGCATGCTCGCACTCGGCAGTGTGAATCTCCAGGAAGGCAGCTACGAGCAGTTCGTGCTCGATCAGGTGGACGATCAAATCGATGTCGTCTCACGCGCCTTCCTCGGCCTCACGCTGAGCTGCGCACGCTGCCACGATCACAAGACAGAACCCGTCAGCCAGCAGGACTACTACGCGCTCGCCGGCATCTTTTACAGCAGCCGCACCCTGCCCGGTCAGGCAAATCGCAGCGACATGAACGGCTCCGGCTACGTCGATCCCGAGATGCTCGTCGATCTCCCCACCCAGCTCGATGAAGCCGTCGGCCCGCCCGCAAAGCTCCCCGCAGGCATCCACTCCATGGATGACATTCGCGCTCTTGGAAATCCGAAGACCACCATCCGCTACGATGTCGATCCCCACTTCTGCATGGGCGTCATCGAAGGCGAAATCAAAGACTGCGAACTCGCCGTCGGTGGCGATCCCTTTGATCGCAAAGCCGCCCCCGCACGTGGAGCCCTCGGCATGCCCGCCCTGCCCCCGCTGCCGAAGATTCCAGCGAAGTCCTCCGGCCGCCTTGAGCTCGCCCAATGGATGACGCAGCCCACGCATCCCCTCACCTCACGCGTTGCCGTCAATCGCCTTTGGCAGCATCTCTTCGGCGAAGGCATCGTGCGCACCGTCGATGACTTCGGCACCACCGGCAGCGATCCCACCCATCCTGAACTCCTCGATCATCTCGCCATTCGTTTCGTCGAAGGCGGCTGGTCCGTGAAAAAAATGATTCGCGCCATGATGCTGAGCCGCACCTATCGCCTCGCCACCGCCGGCAATTCCGAACATCCCGATGCCGGCAACAAGCTGCGCTGGCGCATGAACCCCAAGCGCCTCGAACTCGAACCCCTGCGCGACACCCTTCTTCACCTCGCCGGAAAACTCACCTTCGACCGCCCCGAAGGCATCCAGGTCGCAGGCACCGGCGGCAAAGGCCGCCACGGCCTCACCCGCGGCCTCCTCAGCCCCGAAGATCCCTTCCGCACCATCTACCTCCCCGTCGTCCGCGACAACATCCCCGAACTCTTCAGCACCTTCGACTTCCCCGGCCCCACTCAAATCAAAGGCCAAAGAGACGTGACCACCGTCGCACCGCAGGCTCTGTTTTTTATGAACAACCCCATGGTGGAAGAACTATCCGCTGAAATCTCCGGCAAAACCGGAAAGGATGTCAAAGCCATCTATCGTGCCGTGCTAGGCCGAGAACCCTCCAGTGAGGAGATTCACGATGCCGCGGAGCTGGATCTACAAACACTCGTGCAGGCGCTTCTAGGCACAGCGGAGTTTCGGTATGTTTTTTAATTCTTTCCTATGAATGCATTTTTGATCAAATCTCTCCTTTTGATCTGCACTCTGAGCTTCACTGCTCAGCTAAGAGCGGACACCCAGCTCTTCACAAGAGAGGGAGATTGGGAAGCCAAGGTGGCTCAAATGCCACCGCCGGTTCAGAAACTGGTGCGCACGATCGAATCGATGGACATGCATCCTTATTTGCTGTCAGAGTTTAAGAATCACCGTGTGTTCGTGATGCGTGTTAACATCCTCGAAGATTCTCTTGTGATGATCAACCTCGAAGAAGGGCATGCATCAGAGAACGTGGTCTTTGATTTGAACGAAGCAGGCGGTTGGACCATCATTCGTCGTTCACCTAAGGGCGACTGGAAGCCCAAAGAGCAGCGCAAAGGAGACAGGCTGACGCGCATTCCGTTCCCGACTGAGCCCGGAGTATCTCAACCCACCACGCAGAAGCCATGACCACCCGTCGCACCATCCTCCAATCTACCAGCACCGGCTTCGGCTGGCTGGCCTTCAATGCGCTGCATCAGCAGTGGGCGGGGGCTGCGGCACCGCCGAAGACCATCAATCCGCTGGCGCCGAAGGAGCCGCATTTTGCGGCGCGGGCGAAGCGGGTGATCTTCATGTTTATGCAGGGAGGGCCGAGCCATCTGGACACGTTTGACTACAAGCCGGAGCTGGCGAAGGCGGAGGCTAACAAGGTGCAGAAGTACATGGGGTCAGTCTTTGAATTCAAGCCGCGCGGGAAAAGCGGGATCATGATCTCGGAGGCGTTTCCGGAACTGGCGAAGCATGCGGATGAGCTGTGCCTGCTGAACGGGATGCAGACGCGCACGAATGCGCACCAGATGGCGACGGTGGCGCTGCACATCGGGAGCGAGACGTTTGTGCGGCCTTCTATGGGGGCGTGGATTGTGTACGGTCTCGGCACTGAGGCAGAGGATCTGCCGGGGTTTGTGACGATCAATCCGGCGGCGGACAACGGCGGCGCCATGAACTACGGCTCCGCATTTCTCCCCGCCTCTTTTCAGGGCACACGCCTCAGCACCGGCGGCGGTGGCGTGCCGGACCTGAGCAACGGACGTCTCAGCGATGCCCAGCAGCGCAAGCAGATCGAGTTCATCCAAAAAGCCAATCGCAAACTCCTCAGCGGCGACCCCGGCAACCCCGAGATCGAAGGCATCATCCAGAGCTACGAACTCGCCTACAAGATGCAGACCAGCGTGCCCGAGGTGCTCGATCTCGACAAGGAGCCGCAGCCCATCCGCGAACTCTACGGCCTCGATGACAGCAGCACGGAGCGCTTCGGCACCCAGTGCCTCATGGCCCGCCGCATGGCTGAAAAAGGCGTGCGCTTCATCCAGCTCACTTCCCCCGGCTGGGATCACCACAACGGCCTCCGCGACAACCTCGCACGCCAGTGCACCTCCATCGACAGACCCATCGCCGGCCTCATCGCCGACCTCAAGCAGCGCGACATGCTCAAAGACACCCTCATCATCTGGGGCGGCGAATTCGGGCGCGGCAGCGGCTACGACAACGAGCCCTACAACGGTCGCGGCCACAACGGCGGCGGCTACACCATGTGGATGGCCGGTGGCGGCGTCAAAGGCGGTTACACCCACGGCAGCACCAATGCCATGGGAGACACCGCAGAGACCGGCATCATCGGCACCCATGATCTCCACGCCACCGTCCTCCACCTCCTCGGCATCAATCACGAGCGCCTCACCTATCGCTACGCCGGCCGAAACTTCCGCCTCACCGACGTCAGCGGCGAGGTCGCAAAAGCCATCCTCGCCTAAGGAGCGCGGAATTTATTCCGCAGCACTCCGCAGCCACCCTGCACACCGCGCTGTTCTATAGCCAGCGCCCTTGCCAGACATCGTTCCCAAATCACGCAAAACAGGTTTCCAAACACGGCCCAGGAGCGCGGAATTTATACCACCATCAATTGAAAACGGGTCTATATCTCAGGGATTAGCTAAAAGCTATCGCGGAGCGATACCAGCTTGTAGCGAGGGGTTGAGCGAAGCGACACCCCTCGAAATAAGTTCCACGTCAGCCATGGAAGGGCGCATCACGGAGTGATGCCAGCACGCCTGCCACACGGCAATGCGGAGGCTGTCATCGCTCCGCGATGCGACCTGGGGTTCAAGGAATGATGTGATGGATACGAGGGGTGTCGCTGCGCTCAACCCCTCGCTACAAGCTTTGATGGCTACGCCATCTGGGAGGCCACCATCGAGAACAGACCCGTTTTCAACGACCAGTGGTATTATTCCGCAGCACCCCGACACTCCGCATTCGCCCCATCCCTCTCAGCCCGGCTTCCCGCCCCTCACCACTCGGGAAAAACTTCCGCCCACATCGGCATGCGAGCCGTTTAATAGAGCTCACCCACACTCGGTTCACGCATCCCACATCCTCCATGCAGCAGGAAAAAATCACCGAAATCTTCGATCAGCAGGCGTCCACCTATGACCAAAAATGGAGCAGGCTCGCCCCCATCAACAGTGCCCTCCATCTGCTCAGCAGCGCCATCCTTTCGCACCTCCCCTCCACCGCCCGCATTCTCTGCATCGGCGCAGGCACAGGCAACGAAATCATTCACCTCGCCCAAAAATTTCCCGGCTGGCATTTCACCGCAGTCGAACCCTCCACCGCCATGCTGGAGGTCTTCCGCCGCCGCGCAGAAGAACACGGAATTTTGTCACGCTGCGTCCTTCACGCAGACTATCTCGACTCGCTCCCGCCAGACGCCTCATTCGATGCCGCCACATCCTTTCTCGTCTCGCAATTCATCCTGGATCGCACCGCCCGCTCCCATTTCTTCCAAAACATTTCTGCTCGTCTTCGCCCGGAGGGCATTCTGATCAGTTCCGACCTCGCTGGCGATATGTCCGCCCCAGCCGATTCCATGGATCTTCTTGAAGTCTGGTTTCAGGTCATGCGGGACAGCGGCACCCTCACCCTCCCGGAAGAGATCGAAAAAATGCGCGAGGCTTACACGCGAGACGTCGCAGTTCTGCCACCGCAGACCATCCGCGAGATCATCACCCTCGGCGGCTTTGCTTCACCCACCCTTTTCTTCCAGGCTGGGATGATCCACGCCTGGTATGCCAGGCGCGTCACCCCAGCGCCCGCTTCAGCAAATTCGCCGTGATGCGCTGCACCCGCGCATCCGTGCCATGCGGTCGTGAGTAGTGGCTCCACACCGGCATGTGGCCCGGCGGCTTGCTCAGCCCCTGCGCCCACCAGATCGTGGAGGCGTTAAAAATAAAATTCCCCTTCGGCCCGTCGAAGATCACCGCCTGCCATTGCTGCGGATTGCTCCCGCCCTGGAAGGCGGTGCCTGCAGCGATGATTTCCAATCCGGGCAGATCCTTCGGCGCATCCCCATGGTACTCCCAGCCGATCATCCCCGGAATGGGGTCACCCATCTTCATGCCCGTCCCTTCAAACACCCAGTGCCCCGGCTTCGTGCAGATCCAGTCGCCACCACCGTTCACCGGACTGATGTTGCGCACGCCCATCAGGTAGCCTTCATCCGGCCCGCGATGCGGATAGGGCCCATAGTTCTTCTCACGATCCACCGCATACGTGTAGTCACCGCCATACGGCCCGCCACGGAAGATGCGGCGATTCGGCGCGCCGTCCGCATTCGGTGAAAAAGGCGTCACCCAGCACACCGAATTGCCCGAAAGAAAAAGCAGGTTCACCCCCGCATCGCGCATCTTCGCCACACTGTCATGCTGGCGGATGTCCCAGTACTCATCATGGCCGATGCTGATGAAAGCCTTGCACTTCAAACCATGATCCGGGGTGATCATGTCCGCATTGGAGCAGTACGTCACATCATACCCTTCCTTCTCCAGCCAGTACGCGGCGGGAAACTCAAAGCACAGCCACTCGCCGCTGCCCACGGACTGCGGATTTTCGTAGATCTGCGCATACTTCGCATACGGGCGGTCAAAGCTCACGTCCGACCACGGCCCCTGATTGCCCTTCGGATCCGTGTACAGCGAGTAATCATCCGGCCACTTGTTGTACGCCTGCCAGGTGTTGTCACTGCACTGAAAGAGAATGTCCGCCTTCCGCTCATCCGTGACGATGAACACAATGTAGCTCTGCCAGTACGGCTCGTCCGCAGAGGCAGGCAGCGTCGTCAGCCTCCCCAGATACACCCCGCTCAGCCAGTCCTGCGGAATCGTCAGCGTCGTCGTCTTCTCCCAGCGGCATTCACGCAGCCTCTTCTCGCCGATCCCCGGCACCGCCTGCTCCTTCCCCTCAAACGGCCCCAGCTCCGTCATCAGCCGCGCGCCACACCCGCCGTAGTAGCCCGTGCGGAAGATCTCCAGCTTGAATCGCGCCGCCGGCTTCGTGCTCACATAAATATCCAGCGTCTCCCCCGCTTTCACCGACTGCCGCGAGCAATACCCCTCAATCAAAGGACTGCGAAAGCCCTCGTTCTTGTCTAGGCGCATGCGGGTGAGCTGCCAGTCGTTCGAGCCAGGCCTGGCGTTTTCAGCGGTGATCAGGGACATTTCTAAAATACGCGCCGCTCAGCCAAATCTGATCAGCCTTCCTCACAATGACACGCCACAGCATAGCCTGCACTGCCGCATGCAAACGCAGGCACACACCAAGGCGATGCCCCGGTATCAGCCCCCGTGCATCCATCACCCTCCGCAGGCGGCCCTCACTCGGCCCCGCCTACTTCAGCTTCGCCGCGATCTCCCGGAACGCCTTCGAAGACGCGGACTTCTCCGCATCCTCCAGCGCAATCGGGTGTCCTTCGTCGCCGCACTCACGCACGTGCATCTCGATGGGGATCTGCCCCAGCAGCGGCACGCCCAGGCGTTTCGCCTCATGCTCACCGCCGCCCTTGCCAAAGATGTGGTACATCTTGCTGTCGCTGGGGCAGAGGAAGTAGCTCATGTTTTCAATGATGCCCAGGATCGGCACATTCACCTTCTGAAACATCCCCACCGCCTTGCGCGCATCAATGAGCGCCACCTCCTGCGGCGTCGTCACGATCACCGCTCCGTCCAGAGACACCGTTTGCACGATCGTCAGTTGAATGTCCCCCGTGCCCGGCGGCAGGTCCAGCACCAGCACGTCCAGATTGTCCCACGCCACCTGCCGCAGAAACTGCTGCGTGTATCGCGTCGCGATGGGTCCGCGCACGATCACCGGCGATCCATCATCCAGCAAAAATCCCATCGAAATAAGCTGCACGCCGTATTTCTCAATCGGCACGATCTGCTGCTCGTCATTCTGATACGGACGCTCGTCCGTGCCAAACATGTGCGGAATGCTCGGCCCGTACAAATCGCAGTCACACAGCCCCACGCGCAGCCCGCTCTGGCTCAGCGCGATCGCCAGGTTTGAGGCCACCGTGCTCTTGCCCACGCCACCTTTGCCGGAGGCCACCGCGATCACCTTTTTCACACCAGGGATGCTGGACTTGCCCAGCTTTTCAGACGCCGTCACGCCCGCACCCGGCGGGTCCTTGATGTCAAAGTTCAGCTTCACCTCGCCGATCCCCGCCACCTTGTTCAGCACGTCCATCGCCTGCTCATGGATGAGCCGCGGAATGTTCGGGTCCCGCGTCGCCACGGAGATGTCGATCGTCACATTCTTCCCTTCAATCTGGATGCCTTTCACAAGGCCAAACGAAAGGATGTCACGGCTGAATCCAGGGTAGCGGACGTTGCCAAGGGCGGTGCGGATGTCTTGTTCGGTGGGCATGGGTTGGGGGATACGTCTCAACTAGCGCGAGAAGTCAAAAGTGAAACGACTTTTATCATCCTCTTCCTCCCCATCGTCCTCGATCCCCGCAAGCCGCCTCCCATATGGACTGCGGTCGCGAAGTGAGGAACGAACGCAGCTGCCGCTTTCCACGTCCTCCCTGACCCACGCCTGCCACCAACCACCCGAACGCGGCAGCCCGAGGATTTTCGCCAGCCCCATTCCCCACGCGTACCAGCCACGAGACACTCGAAAGCGGCAGCTTCACCCCTTCAGGGTTCCGCAGCCGCACTCCAAACCAGAGCCTCCCCCGCAAGCCACCTCTTCGCATTGCAGTACCGGCTTTAGCCGGTTTTCCGGAAAGCCCCAAGACACCCACCGCCCCACAAGCCCCCCTCCTCCTCGACCTACACCGCATCCAGCATCCAAAAAAAAACGCCGCCTGTTTCCAGGCGGCGTTCACGAATCACTATCTCAGCATCCAGATCAAGGCTTTGGCACTTCGGAGATCGTCTTCAGCACGCGGGAGGCGATCTGGTAAGGATTGCCCTGGCTGTTCGGACGGCGGTCTTCCAGGTAACCCTTCCAGCCGTTCTTCTTGAAGCTGTGCGGGACGCGGATGGACGCGCCACGGTCAGCGATGCCCCAGGAGAACTGGTCGATGGACTGCGTCTCATGCAGACCGGTCAGGCGCATGTGATTGTCAGGGCCATACACAGCGATGTGCTCGGCGCAGTTCTTCTCAAACTGGGCCATGAGGGCCAGGAAGTAAGGCTCGCCGCCCACTTCGCGCATGTACTTCGTGGAGAAGTTGCAGTGCATGCCGGAGCCGTTCCAGTCGGTCGGGCCGAGGGGCTTGCAATGATACTCAACCTGCACGCAATACTTCTCGCAAAGGCGCTCCAGGATGTAGCGGGCCACCCAGATTTCGTCAGCGGCTTTCTTGGAGCCCTTGCCGAAGATCTGGAATTCCCACTGGCCCTTGGCCACTTCGGCATTGATGCCTTCGTGGTTGATGCCGGCGTCAAGGCAGATGTCCAGGTGCTCTTCCACGATCTGGCGGGCGATGTCGCCCACATTGTTGTAGCCCACGCCCGTGTAGTAAGGGCCCTGGGGAGCTGGGTAGCCGTGCTCAGGGAAGCCAAGCGGGCGGCCGTCCTGATACAGGAAGTACTCCTGCTCAAAGCCAAACCAGGTGTCGGAATCGTCCAGGATCGTCGCACGGTCGTTGGAATCATGCGGGGTGCCGTCGGCATTGTACACTTCGCACATGACGAGCGCGGCATTTCTCCGGGTGCTGTCCGGATACACGGCCACAGGCTTCAGCACGCAGTCAGAGCTGCCACCAGGGGCCTGGCGGGTCGAGGAGCCGTCAAAGCCCCAGTCTGGCAGTTCTTCCAGCTTCGGAAAGCTGGCGAACTCCTTGATCTGAGTCTTGCCACGGATGTTGCGGACGGGCTGATAACCGTCCAGCCAGAGATATTCGAGTTTGTATTTGGCCATGGTTGAATGAGTGGATTGAGTCTTGCCTGGGCCTTCGGAAACTTTTCCTCCAGCAGCAGCACCGTCGAAATGAGCATGTTTCATGCCAGACGCGAGGCTTTTTTTCAGATTTTACACTCCGCACCTCCGCGAGCGCCTCGCGCGTACCCCTCCGCAAGCCCGCACGCACAGAATTCCTCAGCAGAAAGCATACCAAGTCCCCCCCTCACGGCCCGCTAAATGCTCCCGCCCCTTCCCCTTCGCCAGCATCCTCAGTCCTTTTCACATTGCGCATCCCCGCCACAGGCCGGATGCTCCCATCCCCCAGACAAAACCCACCATGAGAGAAGCCAAAAACACCGCCCGCGCCATCGTGCACATCGGTTATGACGGCAAGGTGTACAAGCAGTTCAAGGGGCACAATGCCCGCGAGCGCTTCGACAACGAAGTCCGCGTCCTCAAGCTCCTCGAAGAACGCGGCTGCAACTACGTCCCCCGCCTTCTGGAATCCGACCCCGCAGAGCTCAAGATCGTCACCACCAACTGCGGCTCCATCGTCACCCACATCAGCGAAAAGCGCATCAAGGAACTCTTCGGCGACCTCGAACGCGACTACGGCGTCCGCCATGAAGACGCCTTCGCCCGCAACATCACCTACCGTGCCTCCGACGGCAGGTTCTGCCTGATCGATTTTGAGCTCGCAACCATCCTCGACGAGCCGCCGAAGCCTGCCGCATGAGCCCCCCAGATCCGACCAACCCACCCCCCGGCCACCTCCGCTGGTCCGGCATGACCCACCCCGGACGCGTCCGCAAAAACAACGAAGACACCTTCCTGTGCCTCAACTTTGACGCCCACGAAGTCCGCTACCTCGGCAAAGTCGGAGAGGGCGGCCTCGACAGCGGCGACTTCGTCTTCGCCGTCAGCGATGGCATGGGCGGCGCCAAATCCGGCGAATTCGCCAGCAAGATCGCCGCCGAAAAAATCACCCAGCTCCTCCCCCGCAGCTTCAAGCAGTCCGCCCAGCACATCGCCATCGGCCACAGCGATGTACTCCAGGAGCTCTTCACCCGCATCCACGCAGAGCTCATCAAGCTCGGCCGCTATTACGAAGAATGCCGCGGCATGGGCGCCACCCTCAGCCTCGGCTGGTTCACCCCCGGCTCCCTGCACTTCGCCCACATCGGCGACAGCCGCATCTACTACCTCCCCAAGGCCGGCCCCATGAAGCAGCTCACCCACGATCACAGCTACGTCGGCTGGCTCCAGCGCAAGGGAGAGATCAATGAGCGCCAGGCCCGCACCCACCCCCGCAAAAGCGTCCTCATGCAGGCCCTCGGCGCCGGCCGCCAGTTCCTCGATCCCCACATCGGCTCCGTCCGCTGCGAATCCGGCGACCGCTTCCTCTTCTGCACCGACGGCGTCATCGACGGCATCTGGGACCACCGCCTCGCCGACATGCTCGCCAAAGACGACGCCAAAACCATCGTCGAATACGCCGTCGCCGAATCCGGCCGCGACAACGCCAGCGCCGTCGTCGTCGAAATTCTCTAAATCGTCCTCGTCCTCCTGCTCGAACTCGTCCTCGATCAATCCGCTCCGCCAAGCATCCGCGCGGAGAAGAACCGCAACGCATCAAAGACACCCGACCAGAAACGCTCGTCTGGATACAACCCCATTTTAGCATGCACACCCACAAGCCACCCTTCGGGAAAACGGGTGCGCTTAATCAACCAAATGACTGGGATTTTTCGTTTCCCATCTTGGCGCAATGCCCCCCGTTTCCATGTCAGCAGTTGTGAGCGGTTGTGGCTGCGCTGCCCCTGCGCGTTGTAACGGCACTCGCGTACTGTATTCCAGGCCGCTCTTCCACTTTCTTGCGGCATCTTCTTATTAACCCAATTGTCATTAGCATAAAAAACGGAATCGCAAATCCAAGCACGTTGATGCCAGCGCGATTCAACGTCCACGATATAGAAACTACCAATAGCAGCATTCCAATCGTCAGCACGATGCCCCAAACTTTTCTGCGACCTGAGAACTTGGGCCAAATCTCAAGAACTGATGCTCCTGCAACCAGGCTCATGAGTCCCGCGAATTGCATTGAAAAGGCCGGGTAAAGACTTGGAGAGCTGATTGTAGCGGTCGTATGAGTGAGATGCAGGAAAACATCACGAGCTAAAACATCGCCCAGAACGAAAGCAGACAGCATTGCTAATATCACTGTAATTGTGCATCGCATAATTGGCTGTTTCCCAAGCCTCGCAAACATTGACTCTGCAGTGAAAAGATGCCAAGCACTTTGCAGTGACGTGATGCACAAATATCTCATTTTCCACATCATGATTCACCGTTGCCCAGGATGGCCAAGGCGTGTGTTTTGAGAAGGGTGCGGGTAAGTGGGTTGAAGTCTCTAAAAGAGCCGGCATGCCTGCAGGTGAGAGGCTGACGGTTTGCGCTGAATGAAGATGATGGGACCGCTACGCATGAATACCGCCCCCCCCAGCGTATACAGGACAAAATTGAGCG
>JAFLEI010000074.1 GCA_017301975.1 Verrucomicrobiota bacterium | reverse complement strand
GCTCTTGTTTGTCGCGATGCTCTTGGTAGTTTGCTTGGCCATGTGGGTGGTGTGTTCAGGGTTCTTTCAACACTCCCTTCTTATCACCGATCCGCTTCGGTGACTCCGCCCACATGGTATCTACCTACCTGTGGTGGGTGACTGCGGAGTGCTGCGGGCTCGGAGGCTCGTGTTCGGGGGGGCGCGCTTTGGGGTGCGGTTAGAGCTGTGGGCGTTTGGCGAGGGAGTCGCGGATGATCTTGAGGACTTGGTCGCGCTCGGAGCCGGAGAGGGGGAGGCGGGGCTCGCGGCACCATTCTTTGCCGAGGCCGGTCTCCTGGCAGAGGAGCTTGATGTATTGCACGAAATGGATGTGGGTATCGAGCTTCATGAGGGGCTGCATCCAGCGGTAGAGGGCGCGGGCTTCGTCCCACTTTCCGGCGCGGGTGAGGTCCCAGAGTTGTTGGTTTTCCCGGGGGAAGGCGATGCCGCTGCCGGCGACCCAGCCGTCGATCCCGAGGATGCTGCACTCGAGGATGAGATCATCCACGCCGGTGAAGAGCTGGTAGCGATCTCCGACGAGATTGCGCAGTTCGGTGATGCGGCGGGGATTGGCGCTGCTTTCCTTGATGGAGGTGAGGTTTTCGATGTCGGCGAACTGGGCGAACATCTCGGGGGTCACATCGGTGTGGTAGCCGACGGGGTTGTTGTAGAGCATCCAGGGCAGTGGCGTGGCTTGGGCGAGGGTGCGGAACCAGTGCTCAGTCTCGCGGGCGTCGCTTTTGTAAACCATGGGTGGCATGACCATGAAACCTGCTGCACCGAGTTTTTCGCCGTCCTGCATGTATTGGATGGCGGCGCGGGTGCTCATTTCGGCGACACCGGAGAGGACGGGAATGCGGCCTTTGGCGGTTTCGATGGCGCACTGAAGGACGGCGCGTTTTTCATCGGGCTGGAGGCACTGGTTTTCGCCGAGGGAACCGCAGACGATGAGACCGGAAATGCCGGAGTCGATGAGGGCTTCGAAGTGGCGGGTTGAGGCAGGGAGATCGAGGGATTGATCCGGATGCATCTGCGTGACGACTGCCGGAAAAACGCCGGACCATTTGGGTAGAGACATGGCGGAGGATGATTCGGGATGGCTGAAGGGTCTTGATTGCTTTTTGGCCGGGCGACTGCCAATTCAGTCAAAACCATGGAATCCACCGGCCCATTCTCCGAGCATGCGACGACGGAGGCGTTGTTTGATGCGCTGCCGGATGTGGTGTTTTTCATCAAGGATGCAGCGGGGCGGTATGTGCGGGTGAATCAGACGCTGGCGGATCGGTGTGCGGGGGGGGACAAGGTGAAGCTGATGGGCAAGCGGCCGGAGGAGGTGTTTCCGGAGGCGCTGGCGGCGAGCTATGCGCGGCAGGATGCGGCGGTGCTGAAGACGGGGAAGCCGGTGGAGCATCAACTGGAGCTGCACATCTATCCGGGGCATAAAGCGGGCTGGTGTCTGACGACGAAGCATGCGCTGCGCGATGCGAAGGGGCGCATCATCGGCGTGACGGGGATTTCGCGAGATCTGAATGCGCCGAGTGACAAGGCGGGTGGTTTTGTGGAGCTGGCGGCGGCGCTGAAGCACATGCAGCGGCACTTTGCGGAGAGCCTGCGGATTGAGGATATTGCCAAAAAGGCGGGGCTGAGTGTTTACCAGTTTGAGCAGCGGGTGCAGAGGCTGTTTCAGATGAGCCCGCTGCAACTGCTGCACAAGCTGCGGCTGGATGAGGCGACGCGACTGCTGCGGGAGACGGACCTCACTCTGGCGGACATTGCCATCGAGACGGGGTGGTGTGATCAGAGTGCGTTCACGCGGCACTTCAGCAGGTATGCGGGGATGGCGCCAGGGAGGTACAGGGGATTGAAGCAGAAGTGAACTTCCAGAGGTGCCCTTAATTATCTTATGGGTTTCGGGCGAAGTCTCATGCTGAGGGATGGGGGCGCGGCCCTCACCCCGGCCCTCTCCCCAAAGCAAACGAACTGTGTTTGTCGTGAAATTAGGATGGGGAGAGGGAGAGTCGCGCTTGGTGGGCTCTCAGGGGCAAGAGTCCTTGATACCCTGCGAAAGCTGTGTCGACGATGCAGGCCTGCGCCTTGCATCTCTGCCACCCCATTGATTCGCTGGCGCTCACCCTTTGGGCCGCCTGCGGCTGTCTATCTTCGCTTCGCTACGGTTCCAAGACGCTGGCGCGCCTGCTTGAGCGTTTATGCCATGAGGGCCTTGACCGGTTTGGCGGGATTGATGCCGATGAGCTTGGCATCGAGGCCCTGGAACTTGTAGCTGAAGCGGTCGGCGTGAAAGCCAAGGAGCTGGAGGACGGTGGCGTGGAAGTCGCTGATGTGGAGCGGGTCTTTGACGATGTTGTAGCTGAAGTCGTCGGTCTCGCCGTAGATCGCGCCGCCTTTGGAGCCGCCGCCGGCCATCCACATGGTGAAGCAGCGGGGGTGGTGGTCGCGGCCGTAGTTTTCTTTGGTGAGTCCACCCTGGGAGTAGATGGTGCGGCCGAATTCGCCGCCCCAGATGATGAGGGTGTCGTCAAACATGCCGCGCTGCTTGAGGTCTTCAATGAGGGCGTGGCAGGGCTGGTCGATGTCTTTGCACTGGCTGGGCATGCGGCCGCCGACGTTGCTGTGGTGGTCCCAATTGTTGAGGTAGATCTGGGTGAAACGCACGCCGCGCTCGGCGAGGCGGCGGGCCATGAGGACGCTGTTGGCAAAGGTGCCGGGCTTTTTCGCTTCTTCGCCGTAGAGTTTGAAGATGTGCTCGGGCTCGCTGTTGATGTCGGTGAGCTCGGGCACGCTGGCCTGCATGCGGAAGGCCATTTCGTACTGCTGGATGCGGGTGTGCGTTTCGGGATCGCCGAACTGCTTGTAGTTGATCTCGTTGAGGGCATTGAGGCCTTCGATGGTGCGCTTGCGCACGCTGTCGGGCACGCCGGGAGGGTTGTTGATGAAGAGGATGGGATCGCCTTTGCTGCGGAAAGAAACGCCGGCGTGCTCGCCGGGGAGGTAGCCGTTGGACCAGAGGCGGGAGGAGATGGCCTGCTCCTGCTCGCGGTTGGTCGGCGTGGCGATGAGGACGACGAAGGTGGGCAGATTTTCATTCATGCTGCCGAGGCCATAGGAGGCCCAGGAGCCGAGGCAGGGGCGGCCGGTGATCTGATTGCCGGTCTGCATGGCGCAGATGGCGGGCTCGTGATTGATGGCCTCGGTGTGGAGCGAGCGCATCCAGCAGATGTCATCGGCGTTTTTCGCGAGGTTGGGCAGGAGATCGGAGTTCATCCACATGCCGCACTGGCCGCGTTGGGCGAAGTTGAACTTCGACGGCGCGATGGGGAAGCGCGCCTGGCCGCTGGTCATGGTGGTGAGGCGCTGGCCGTTGCGGATGCTGGGCGGCAGGTCTTTGTCATACCACTTCTGCATCTCCGGCTTGTAGTCGAACAAGTCCATCTGCGCGGGGCCGCCGACCATGTGCAGGTAGATGACGCGCTTGGCCTTGGGGGCGAACTGAGGCCCCATGGCGGCTTGGTTTGACGCATTGGCGAACGATTCGCCGAGGAGGGATGCGAGGGCGGCGCCACCGAGCACGTTTTTACCGCGCGCAAACATTTGGCGGCGCGTCTGATAGGTGTTCCATTCGTGGAGGAGGTTCATAGGAAGAAGAGTTAAAAGTTTAAGGTTTAAAGTTTCAAGTTGGTGGACGCTTCGCGGGTGGCGGAGGTGGCGGGCGAGTTAGCCTTTGTGGCTTGCGGAGGTGGTTTGAAATTTGCGGCCTTTGATCTCGGTTTGGCGAAGGTATTTGATGAAGCCGTCAAGGAGACGGCTGATTTCTAGGCAGCGGTTGTGAAGCTCTTGCCAGTCCTGCTCACTGAGATAGTTCTCGTCGAGGGCGACATAGAGCTGAGAGCGGACTTCGCCGCAGGAACCTTTGGAGTGGCCCAGGAACTGGATGAACTCCTTCGTTCCGCCGCGTTCGAAACCTTCGGCGATGTTTGAGGTGATGGATATCAATGCGCGACGAATTTGATCACGCAGCGCGAAATCTTTCGCGAACTCGCCCTTTCGGGATGCCCGATAGACCCATTGAGTCAGCTCCCGGCCTTTTTGCCAGGCCAGGATATCCTCAAATTGTTCGATGTTGGCCATAGAGTTTTCGCGTCAGGTAACTTGAAACTTTTAACTTTGACCTACTTGTTCAGCACTTCGTCCAGATTCATGAGCTCGTTGCAAAGCATGGTCCAGGCAGCGAGTTCGGGTTTGGGAAGAGTGCTATCCGTTTTGGATTCGCCGACTTTGAGGAGGGCTTCGGCGTCGGTGGGTTTGCTGCCGTAGAATGTGCGGAGGTCGGCGAGGCTGGCGGTGAGGATGGGTGTTTCCTGAGCTTTAAGCGGACGGCAGAGGACACGTTCGGCGATGGCGGTGAACTTGGCGGTGTCATCGCCTTTCACGTTTTCGAGGGTGTGCTGGGCGAGGTTGCGGGCGGCTTCGATGAACTGGGGATCGTTCATGGTGACGAGGGCCTGCAGGGGGGTGTTGGTGCGGTCGCGGCGGACGCAGCTCACTTCACGGGTGGGGGCGTTGAAGACTTCCATGTTGGGTGAGGGGGCGGTGCGCTTCCAGAAGTTGTAGAGGGTGCGGCGGTAGAGGTTTTCGCCGTTGTCCTGCTTGTACTTTTCGGTGCCCATGCCGACGACTTCCCAGACGTTTTCGGGCTGGTAAGGCATGGTGCCGGGGCCTCCCATGCGGGGCGAGAGGGTGCCGCTGACGGCGAGGGCGTAGTCGCGGATCATCTCGGCATCCATGCGGAAGCGAGGGCCACGGGAGAGGAGGGCGTTGTCGCGGTCTTTTTCGATCTTCTCCGGGGTGAGGATGGCGGCCTGCCGATAGGCGGCGGAGGTGACGAAGAGCTTGAATAGGCGCTTCACGTCCCAGCCGCTTTCGCGGAACTCGACGGCGAGCCAGTCGAGCAGTTCGGGATGGGTGGGTGCGTCGCCCATGATGCCGAAGTCTTCGCTGGTCTTTACCAGGCCGGTGCCGAAGAGCTCCTGCCAGAAGCGATTGACCGTCACTCGTGAGGTGAGGGAGTTTTCCGGACTGACTAGCCACTTGGCGAGGCCGAGACGGTTCTTCGGTGCATCGGCGGGCAGTTTGCCGAGCGCGGCAGGCACGGCGGCTTCGACGGCCTCGCCCACTTTGTCATACTGACCACGCATGAGGATGTTGGCCATGGGTTTGGCATCCATGCGCTCCTCCTGAATGTGGGTGAGGGGGCTGCGGGCCTTGATGGCGTCCTGCTCGGCGGTGAGCTTGGTACTGCTGGCGAGGGCGGCCTGATAGGCGGCATCGCGGGTGACGAGGAAGTGTTCGAAGAGCGCCTCCTGCTGCTTGGGGCCACGTTTTTTCGCGGCGAGCATGGTGCGCAGCGGACCGACTTTGGAAAGGGTCTGCACTTCGACTGGGGTGAGCTGGCGGTCGTAGATGCGGACGTCCTGCACGCCGCCATCGCTGAAGTAGGCGCCGTTGCTGCGCTGGCCGATGCGAGTGGGGGTGGTGGTCTTGATGCTGCCTTTGAGGGCGTTGGTGTCGGGCTTGATGGGGGCTTCGACGCCGTCCACGAAGATGCGCACGCTGCCGGCTTTGCCTTTGCCATCGTAGGTGACGAACACATGCTGCCAGACGCCGGGGCGCAGGGCGGGTTTGGCGGTGGAGACTTTGACTGCATCATCCGGCCATTTGCTGACGATGTGGACGGAGAGGCGGGTGTCGCTCTGGAAGAGGTCCCAGCCGCGATAGCCGTTCTTTTCATCCATGCGGGCGAGGATGCTGCCGGAGACGCCGGCGCGATCTGCGCGCACCCAGGCACCGTAGCTGAAGGCGTGATCTTTTTCGAAGTCGCCCACGTCGCCGATTTCAAAAGTGCCGTTGGGTTTCATCACGGGGGCAGGGCCGAGCTTGCCATCGGGCTTCCAGGTGACTTCGCCGACGGCCTTGAAGGTCTTGGCGGTGCCGCAGGTGCCGGTGACTTCGCTGCCTGCGCCTTCATTGAGGGGCACATGGGCGGTCATGCCCTTGCTGGGCACGTCCTTGTCGAGGTCTTCGGGCTTGGCGCTGGTGAGCCAGAGATCGAAGAGCGGCTTGGCGGCTTTGCGGGAAGAGTCCTGCTTCGTTTTCGCAGCGGCGATTTCGGCGGGCAGGGCGGTCCAGCGTGGGCGGTCCTTGTCGGTGGGGAGCACCAGAACGGGGCCGAGGCCGTCCTTCACGTTGCCGTCCTTGGGCTTCTGCGTGGTGTTGCGGAAGAAGGCAGCGAGGGAGTAGTAATCACGCTGGGTGATGGGATCGAACTTGTGATCGTGGCACTGGGCGCAGTTGGTGGTGAGGCCCATGTAAACCCAGCCGAGGGTCTGCACGCGGTCGCTGGCGTAGTTGGCCAGATTTTCGTCATCGATGGTGCCGCCTTCGTTGGTTGTGATATTGCAGCGCTGCAGGCCGGTGGCGATGAGCTGATCTTCGGTGGGCTTGGGCAGGAGGTCTCCGGCGATCTGTTCGATGGTGAACTGATCGAAGGGCTCGTTGCGATTGAAGGCTTTGACCACCCAGTCGCGGTACGGCCAGATCTCGCGCTCTTTGTCGAAGTGGAGGCCGTGGGTGTCGGCGTAGCGCGCGGCATCCAGCCAGTAGCGGGCGCGGTGCTCGCCATAGGCGGGGGATTTGAGGAGTTCATCCACCAGAGCCGAATAGGAGGCGTCGGAGATGGGTGAGCCGTCTTTCGGCGCGTAGCGAGCGACGAGCTCCGGTGAGGGTGGCAGGCCGGTGAGGTCGAGTGATACGCGGCGGATGAGGGCGTGCGCGTTGGCTGGTGCGGCGGGCTTGAGGCCGGCGGCTTCGAGCTTGGCGAGGATGAAGCGATCCACCGGATTTTTGATCCAGGCGCTGTCTTTGACCTGCGGCTCTGCCGAACGCTGCGGGGGGATGAGCGACCAATGCGGCTGCCATGAGGCACCCTGGGCGATCCATTCCTTCACCAGCGCGATCTGCTCAGGCTTCAGGGTCTTGTGAGATTCCGGCGGCGGCATGAGATCGTCTTCATCCTTGGTGATGAGACGCTGAAAGAGGCTGCTGATCTCCGGCTGGTTTTTGATGACCGTGGGCTTCTCGCCTTCCTTGGCGGTGAAGAAACCCGCTTCGGTGTCGAGGCGCAGTCCGGCTTTGCGCGTGCCCGGATCGGGGCCGTGGCAGTGGAAGCAGGCCTCCGCGAGGATGGGGCGGATGTCCTTGTTAAAGCCGATGGGCTGCGCTGCAACCGCCGAGGAAGCGAGGAGCGTGAAGAGCAGGGTGGAATCGAAGCGCATGCAGGTTTTGCGGTTTGGTATGAAAATGTTGCTGACTGATATGATTATGCTTACGAAGGATTGACGCGAGATTTTGCGCCGATCTGGCTGATTTATGGCCGCTCTTTGTCGTCAGACCATGGCGCTGCGGAGCGCGAGGCGCTCGGATTCCGGCAGGCTGCTGGCGGTGATGCCGCGCCAGGCGGCATTGATGTCGATGCGGCTCCAGATGGCGGCGAGACAGGTGCCGAGGCTCTGACGCTCCTTGGGCGTGCGCACATGGGTGAGGAGGATGAGAGCGAGATCCGGCCGGTGATGCTTGACGATGAGAATGAGGTCTTTCAACTCCTCGTCATTGAAGGAGCGGACGATTTCCGTATCGCCCAGCAGGGCATCGAGCCGGTGCAGATCACGCGTGTTGCCCCGGTGGAGGCTGCCGGCGATGCGCCGGAGCTGCTCGCGGCGCTGGAGCAGGGAATGCATGGCGATTTTCATGACGTAGAATACGCCGACACCTGCATTCCCGTCTTGCATGCGGATGGCTTACTTGTGTAAAATACGCGCATCATGGCGGCGATTTCACCACAGGCTTTTTTACAGCGGGTACGCGGTGCGGAACTGGCGCGGCTGTTTGACCTGCTGCCGGACCTTTCCTTTTTCATCAAGGATCGAAAGGGGCGCTTCATGGCGCTGAACCGGCGTGGCTGTGACTACTGCGGGGTGAAGAATGAAAAGGATGCGATTGGGAAAACGGATGCGGACTTTTTCCCGCACAGCCGAGCTGCTGAGTACCAAGCGGACGATGAGATCGTGATGAGCACGGGGACGCCCATCGTGAACCGCTTGGAGAGTGCGCCGGAGGCGGAGGGCTCGCCAAGGCTGGTAATGTCCAGCAAGATCCCGCTACGGGATGCGGAGGGGCGCGTCATCGGCGTGGCGGGATTTTCACGCGAACTGGAGCAGGTGCGCAGCCGCAGCTCGGGAGAGGCGAGGTTTGCCAAGGTGATCGAGCAGATGCATCAGCATCCGGATGCCGCGCTGAGCAGCGCCGAGATGGCGCGGATGTGCGGGCTTTCGCAGAGCCAGTTTGACCGGAGTTTTCGCCGAGTGTTTGGCTCCTCGGCGCGGCAGTATCTTCTCAGGGTGCGCGTGGAGGCGGCGTGCCGCAGGCTAGCGGAGACGGAGGAGACCGTGGCCGCGCTGGCGGTGGAGCTGGGGTTCTTTGACCACGCGCATTTCACGCGGTGCTTCAGGAGCATCATGGGGCTGACGCCGGCGCAGTATCGGGAGCAGAGGGCACCGAAGGGGACGAAGAGAAGGTGAGGACGGAGGGATGGCCGCAAAGAGGCACAAAAAGCTGAGGGAAAATAAAACAGAAAAAGCAGGCATTCACCACAGAGGACACAGAGTTGGGCAAAATGGATCAACCACGGAATACACGGAAGAAGGAGTTTGGTTCCGGGGAAGAATCAATCTGGCATCACCGCAAGGAAGGCGGGATTGCCAGCGTTGGCTCCTGCACCATGGCACTTGACGAAGGACTCAAAGTTTATCTGAGTGAAATCGAAAAAGCGAAGCCATTGCCTGCTGTGCATGGCGGTGAATCCGGGGAGTGTGATGTCCGAGCGGGGCTGATTCGTGCGAATCTGCGGCTTGTGGTGAAGATCGCGCAGGAGCAGCGTGCCAGCTCTGAGGCGTCGATTCTAGACCTTATTTCCGCAGGCAATATCGGTCTGATGAAGGCTGTGATGCGATTTGATCCGAGCAAGGAAGGCGAGCTTGCAAGCTTCGCGAGCTGGTGGATCAGGCAGTCCATCAAGCGGGCGATGAGCAGGTCAGTGAAGGAGTTTCCTGCTTTCGGACAAACGTCGACTGACGAGGATATTGCCCTGCCTGGGTGATTTGAGTGAAGGCCTCGCTGAGTACGAGCAAGCGTTGGCTGCGGCGTGGGCGCTGGCCGGAGCGAGCTAAAGCTCTGGACTACTTTCCTCGGAACTCGGGGGCGCGTCTGGCTTGCGTGGTCTGCTCAAACGCGTTTCCCAGCGCGAGGATGCGGGCATCGGTATTGGCGGCGCCCATGAAGGAGAAGCCGATGGGGAGGGCGTCTACGAAACCGAGGGGGATGGTGAGGTGGGGATAACCGGCAACGGCGGCGGGGGTGCTGGCGACGCGTTCGTTGGTGTCGCCATGGGCGAGATCGATGCGACCGACGGGGTCGTTGGTGGGGCAGATGAGGGCATCAAGCTGGTGGGACTGCAGAGCGGCATCGATGCCTTCGGGGCCGGCGAGGCGGCGGGCGTTTTCCCGGGCTGCGACACCGGCGGCGATGATGTCGGGGGTGCCGAGCTTTTCTGCCTGCTCGAAGAACTCCTGCGCGAAGTGAGGCATTTCGGTTTCGCGGTGCTGCTCGTTGAAGACGATGAGTTCGGCTAGGGAGCGGACATCGCCGCCGCGTTGAGCGAGGTAGGCGTTGAGGTCGGTGCGCAGCTCGATGAGCATGGCTTTCCAGGAGAGGGCTCCGGCTTCGCGCATGTTGGGGAGCTTGACGGGATCGATGATGATGGCTCCGGCTTCGCGCAATTTTTGGAGGGCGGTTTCAAAGAGGGCGAGGACCAGGGGATGTTTGCCGCATTGACCACGAATGACGCCGAGGCGTGCGCCTTTGAGGGCATCAGATTTTAAGTCTGCTGTGAAGTTGTCTGCGAGGGTCTGCATGAGCAGGGCGGCGTCTTTGACGGTGAGGGTCATGGGGCCGGCGGTGTCCTGCCAGTGGGTGATGGGGATGATGCCGCTGCCGCTGATGAGGCCGACGGTGGGCTTGAAGCCGACGATGCCGCAGGCGCTGGCGGGGCTGACGATGGAGCCGTTGGTCTCGGTGCCGATGGCGGCAGGGGCGAGGCCTGCTGCGACGGCTGCGGCGGAGCCGGAGCTGGAACCGCTGGCACTGTGAGTGAGGAGGTGGGGATTGCGCGTGAGACCACCACGCGCGCTCCAGCCGGAGGTGGAATTGGGAGAGCGGATGTTGGCCCATTCGCTGAGGTTGGTTTTGCCGAGGATGATGGCACCGGCGGAGCGCAGGCGGGTGACAAGCGGGGCATCCACCTTTGGCTTGAGACTGCGCAGGGCGAGCGAGCCTGCGGTGGTCTGCATGGAATCGGCGGTTTCGATGTTGTCTTTGAGGAGGATGGGCAGGCCGTGGAGGGGGCCGGGTGGGCCGCTGTCGGCGAGGGGGCACGCTGCTGGGTTGAGCTCCAGAATGGCATTCACACGAGGGCCTGATTTGTCGATTTGCGCGATGCGTGCGAGGCAATGCTCCACGAGCAGAAGTGGTGAGGTCTGCCCAGAGCGCAGCATCGAGTCCATGTCCCCCAGCGTGGCGTAGGGCGGGGGAGGGAGATGTTTTTTTCCACAGGATGCGGGAAGCGCGGCTGCTGCGGCAGCGGTTTGGAGCAAGCGGCGGCGGGTCATAGGACTGAGCAGGTTTTATGGGAAAATGGCGATCAAGCTCCGGCGCTGGGTGGCGATGCAGGCCCGGTAAAGAGACAGGCTGAGAAACTGCCTTCGGCATCTTTCTATGGGACATTCTCACTTTTATCATTGTCACTTGGAAGCCGGCATGATAAAAACGCCGCCTTCGTGAAATTTTCCGTCTTTTGTCAGGTTGCTGTTTTCTTTGTCGCCGCCGCTGTTTTGAGCGGGGAAGAGCCCATGCTGCCTCAGGCCCTGGGTGCCGGTCCGTCGTTTCATGCGGACGGGCCGCGTGGCTTTTTGAAGCCTTCCAAGTCGATCAAGCCGCCGGTTAGCGCCGGTGCGGCGGTCTCTGCGCCTGCCGTCGTGCAGTCGCCAACAGCGGAGACCCGCCTGCGCAGGCTGGTGGTGGTTTCGGGGGCGATGACGCCGGAAGCCATCCGTGACACCATTCTCGCCTGTGGCCAGACCCGCACGCCTGTGACCACGGCCGGGGGGGTGAATGCGCCTGCGCCGATGCTGTCGGATCTTGCCGGGTTGTTTGGCTCGACGGTGACCGAGGACACGCAGAAGAAAGTTTTGGAGACGGTGCGTAAAGGCATGGGATCGTCCGCCAAGCCGCTGCAGCGGGTGGAAGTGGTCGGCTGGCTGCCAAGCGAAGGCGTGATGGCCGTGGCGGTGTATCCGGAAAGCTGAACACGCTTTTCATGACCACTGCCCCGGGTGCTCCAGCTGTTCCACGCATCCTGCTGGCCGAGGCAAGCCTGCCCTACCGGCGTGTGATTCGCGAGGCGCTGATGGCCTTCCGCATCTGCGAGGTGGATGACGCACCCAGTGGAGAGCGCGCCTTTGAACTGGCGCTGCAGCGTGAGTACTCGCTGTTTTTGTTTTCTCTGCCGCTGCCTGACATGACGGGCGACATGCTCGACCGCTTGCTGAGCAAGGCCTACCCGATGGTGCATCCTGGTGTGCATGCCGCGCCGCCGGTGATTTTTCTGATTCAGCCCGGGGATGCGCTGCGGTTTCAGGAACTGCAGCGGGATGTGCGGGTGCGTGGCAGCATGCCATTGCCTCCAAAGCTGGATGTGCTTTTGTCCGTGACGGCAACGCTGCTGCCAGAGCGCCAGGGGCTGGCCTTTCCACCTTTCTCTCCACCTCATGTTTCCTGATCTCCAGCGTCGCAGTGTCAAAATTTGTGGCATCACCCATCCCCAGCAGGCTGCGGTGATCTTTGCGCTGGGTGCAGATGCCGTGGGCATCAATCTGTGGCCGAAGTCGAAACGGCACATGCCGCTGGAGGTGGCGGTGAATTCACTGCAAAATGTGGCAGCCAAGAATGCGCTGGTGGCCGTGCTGGTGAATCCAGATGCGGTGCTGCTGGATGCGGCGATTTCCAGCCAGCTGTTTCAAGCGCTGCAGCTCCACGGTGATGAAACGCCGGCGGATGTGGAGCGGTTGATGAAGCGCGGGGTGAACGTCATCAAGGCGCTGCAGGTGCGTGATGCGGCATCCCTGGCGCAGATCGGCGAGTTTCCGTGCGAGTCGATCTTGCTCGATGCGTACAATCCCGGCACCTACGGCGGTGGTGGGCATGCCTTTCCCTGGGAGCTGGCGGTGCGGGCGAAGGAAATGTTTCCAGCCAAGCAGTTCCTGCTCTCCGGGGGATTAACGCCGGACAATGTGCGTCAGGCGGTGGAGCAGACACTGCCGCTGGCTGTGGATGTGGCCAGCGGGGTGGAGTCCCTGCCGGGCAGCAAGGATCTGCTGCAAGTGGCGCGGTTTATTGCGGAAGCGCGTGATGGATGGGCGGCGGGGGGGAGCCAAGAAGGCAAGGAAGCGGAAGAAGAGGTATAATGCTGCTGAAGGTGGTTTGATGAGGGTGAAACAGAGCGCTTGTGCAGCCCTCTCCATTCGTCATGCTGCAAACGTCATTCCCCTCTTATGCAGCCCGACCCTTTTCGCCTTCGTCTTTCCGCCCTCATGGGTTTCCTAGCCATCGCACTGGGGGCTTCGGGCGCCCATGGGCCGGTGCATGACAAACTCCTGGCTGCTGGGGAACTCGCTCATTGGGAGACTGCAGTGCAGTACCACCTGCCGCATGCTGTTGTGCTCCTGCTGCTGACGCTGCTGGCCAGCAGCAAGCCGATCATGGTCTGGGCCTGGCGTCTTTTTTTCGTGGGCATCCTGCTGTTCAGCGGTTCGCTTTACATGCTTGCCTACACCGGTACGAAATGGCTGGGAGCCGTCACTCCACTGGGCGGATTGAGCTTTATGGCCGCCTGGCTTTTGATCGCGATGTCGGCGAAAGGAAAATAAGTGCTAAGTAATCTGCGCGACACGTGAAAAACACGTTGCGTCATGATGAGAGCTTGCTCCTATACCGGCCCTTCAAACAGAGGCTCGGTAGCTCAGTCGGTAGAGCAGGGGATTGAAAATCCCCGTGTCGGCGGTTCGATTCCGTCCCGAGCCACCTCTTGTTTGTAAGCATTGAAAATGAAGGCGGAACGTGAGAGTTCCGCCTTTTCTTTGGGCAAGAGTTCCGCAGAAAGTTCCGCAATTTGATATGTTTGCCAATGTTGTAATATTGTGATTTGGTAGAGCATGCCGTTTGCGGATGAGGCTGCGCGCCGAGAATACATGAGAAAATACCACGCCGAATACCGGCAGGGGAAGCGGCGGACGGATGGTGACAAGGTCACTCCGAGGACGCAGAAGGCGCGGGCGGCGGCGGAGAAGAAGCGCAAGGCGCTGTGGTTCCTCCAGAATAAAGAATGGTGCGCGGACCGCCAACGAGAGCGCCGGCGTAGCGCCGCCGGACAAGATCGCGCTGCGCTGCTTGATCTGATTTCCAAACCTCCAACTGACGCAGGTAGCGCTGGTGGGAGTCCCAAACGTGCAGGGCAAAACGCCAGAGCGGCGAAATCGCCCAAAAACAAAACACCCACCCACAAAGCGGCATGAGTTCCTTGATCACCACCACCATTCCCGCTGATGTGACGGGGCTTTCGAGGACGGAGCAGGAACTGCTCGCCAGCATCATGCAGGACGTCAAGAGGGGCCTGGACGCCATCATGAGGGCCGCGCGCACCTGGATGGAGCTCAGCGAGAAGGCGCGGGGGCGCATTGTGGAGCAGACGCGGCCGTCGCTGCGGGATTTCTGGACCAAGCTGGAGCGCGTGGGGGCCGGGGAGCTGCACCCGCAGCTCGCCACGGTGTCAGGACTGGCCGCGCGATACCTGGGCAAGCTCCCCATCGAGGAGCAGGAACGGTATTTGCGCGACGGGATCCCGGTGGCATCTCTGCGGAACAAAGACCATCGGCTGGTGGATGTGGTTCTCATGACCGAGGAGCAGCGGAAGCAGGTGTTTACTGGAAACGGCTCAACCACCCGGGTTCGATCGGTGGAGGAGCAGCGGGTGTGGCTGTCGGATCAGGCGGCGCGGCGGGTGCTGCAGAAGGAGAAGCTGGCGGGCTTGAAGACGGTGGACCGGGTGGGGTGGTCGGTGCGGTCGGGGAAGGTGTTTGTGAAGCCGGCGCGGGTGGAGACGGGTCTGACGCGGCGGGACCTGGAGACGATGCTGCGGGATCTGGAATAGGGCTGGCGGCACAAGGGCCGACATGCCCGGCGTGCCGGGTGCATTTCCAACCATCTGGGGCAAGGGTGCATGAATCGGGCCTGGCCTGGGTGGCTAAAACCGTG
>JAFLEI010000073.1 GCA_017301975.1 Verrucomicrobiota bacterium | reverse complement strand
AATCAAAAAAATGTCTCGCGCGCTTGAAGAGTTTATTATTGAAGGAATTAAAACAACAATTCCGTTCCATCAGATAATTATGAAAAATCAGGATTTCATAGGCCCTGCATGAAGAGGAAGATGACGCGCTTCGCCTTCGGCTGATGGTGCGGTTTTCTGAGCGCGAGCGGATTGGCCAGCGCCGCCTGACTCTGCGCCATGGCTTGCCACGCAAGGTAGCCGAAGCCACAGCCTGTGGTCTGTAGAAAGTCGCGGCGGGAGGTGAACATGCTGCCTAAACGTCGGCAGGGAGGGGGATTCTTCACGCAGGCACAAAAAAGCGGCACCCGCGAAGGTGCCGCTTCAAGCTTGAGGAATCTCAATTACAGCATCTCAGCCACAAAGGAACGCTCATCGACGAGCTCCTTGTTCGTGGCGGCGATCTTGGACTTGGCGAAGTCGTCCATTTCGTAGCTGGTGATGACTTCGTAGCTGCCCGGGGTGGTGGTGCGCACGGGCATGCCAGCCCAGACTTCAGGATCGAAGCCGTAGAGGCCGTTGCTCTTCACCGCGATGGAATGGATCGCACCGGGAGTGACGAGGGAGCGGACGTGATCGACGAGGGCGTTCGCAGCGGAGGCGGCGGAGGAAGCGCCACGGGCGGCGATGATGGCAGCACCGCGCTTGCCGACGGTTTCCAAGAAAGGACCTTCGAGCCAAGCCTTGTCATTGATGACGCTGGCGGCGGCTTTGCCACCGATGGTGGCGTGGGCGAAGGACGGGAACATCGTCGGGCTGTGGTTGCCGTAGATGAAGATGTCCTTCACTTCCGTGAGGTCCACGCCGGCCTTCTGGGCGAGCTGGGTCTGGGCGCGGTTCTGGTCCAGACGCACCATGGCGGTGAAGCGGTCTGGCGTGAGGCGCTTGGCCTGGGAGGCGGCGATCATGCAGTTCGTGTTGGCGGGGTTGCCCACCACGGCCACGCGGGCGTCATCAGCGGCCACGGCGTCGATGATCTTGCCCTGTTCGATGAAGATTTTGCCATTGTCCTTGAGCAGGTCGGCGCGTTCCATGCCCGGGCCACGGGGCTTGGCACCCACGAGCAAGATCCAGTTGGCGTCTTTGAAGCCCACGGCGGGGTCGGAGGTCTGCACGATGCCCTTGAGCAGCGGGAAGGCGCAGTCATCCAGCTCCATGGCCACACCGGCGAGGGCGGCCAGGGGCTTTTCAAACGGAGCTTCGATGAGCTGGAGGATCACCGGCTGATCCGGGCCAAACATGGCGCCAGAGGCGATGCGGAAGAGGAGGGCGTAACCGATTTGACCGGCGGCGCCGGTGACTGCGACTTTGATGGGTGCTTTGGCCATGGATGATTGGGGATGGGGGTGTCATCAGAGCAAGATGCGGCGGGAGGGCAACTGCGGGCTGAGATTCGTGGCAGAAAATGCTTGGGCGAAAGACGGAGTCCTGTTATAAATTCGATTTTTCCTCACTTTGATGCTCCTGCAGCCTTCCCCGAAACATCCTAAATCCGTGTTCCCAAGCCGCCTGCTCACTCGCGGCGCTGCTGCGTGCCTGATGGTCATCCTGGGTGGAAATGCGGTCATTCCTGCCAGTGCGCAGTCGGTTTCGGCCATGGCCCAGGCGGAAGCGCGCCGGCGCGCCATTCAGGTCAACACGCTGAATACTGAAATCGAGCGTGGCTACCAGATGATCAATGAGGAAAAGGCGGCGGAAGCGCTGACCCTGTTTCAGGACACCTACAAGGCGCTCCCCAACATTCCTCTGGCCGAGGAGTCACGACTGGCTGCGCGCAACGGCTACGTGGTGGCAGGCTGCCTGATGGCCCAGGAATTCGCGGCCAAAGGTGATCTTGCCGCTGCTGGCAAAGTGCTGGATCAACTTCTCGCCCCTGATGTGGCACCCAAAGACGAGCGTGTGCTTTCCCTCAAGAAGCGGCTCGCGGACCCTGACCGCTTTCCTCCGGCGCTGACCGCCAAGCACGTGGACAACGTGGGGGCGGTGCAGACGCTGCTGCTCAAGGCCAATTCGTTCCTGCAGCTCGGTGATCTGGACAAGGCCGTAGCCACCTTCCAGGATGTGCTGCGGATCGACCCCACCAACGGTGCGGCCAGACGAGGCATGGAAAATGTCGAACGTGAAAAGCAAAAGTACTACAAGGCCGCCTACGACCACCAGCGCTCCAAAATGCTGGGCCAGGTGACTCAGACATGGGAAGACCCGGTGCCGCTGACTGACGTGGATCGCAGTTCCTTGTTCGGAGCCAGTGCGGCCTCCCTCGTCAATCAGCAGTCCGGGAGTGACCGAATCACGCAAAAGCTGCGCACCATCATTTTTCCCAAGGTGGAGTTCGAAGGGGCCACGCTGGTCGAGGTGGTGGAACTGCTGCGGGTTCGCAGCCGCGACTTGGACCCTGAAGGCAAGGGGATCAGCTTTGTCATCAGTGTGCCACCTGATGTAGGCGGCAAGCAGGTCAGTCTGAATCTTCTCAATGTGCCCATGGAGGAACTGCTGCGCTACGTGAGCGAGATGTGCGGCGTCTCTTACAAGGTCGATGACCATGCCGTGAGCTTTGTTTCCATCAGCGAGCGCAACAATGCCATCGTCACCCGCTCCTTCCGGGTGCCGCCGGATTTTATTCAGAACGCTCCTGGTGCGGACGCGGGGGCAGCCCCGCCTGCCGCCGATCCTTTCGCCACGCAGGCGCCAGCAGGCGGCGGGCTGATCATCCGTCGCATGGGGGCCAAGGAGTTTCTCGAAGCTCGAGGAGTGACTTTCCCGGAGGGGACGAGCGCCAGCTACAGCGCATCGAACAACACGCTGACCGTTCGCAACACGATCGCCAACATGGAGACGGTTGAAATGATCGTCGAGCAGTCATCGAAGGCCACGCCAAAGATGGCCGTGATTCATGTGCGAATGCTGGAGGTGAACCAGAAGAACCTGGAAGAGCTGGGTTTTGACTGGCTCATGGGCGGTGCCGGAATCAATAACAATGTCTTCGTGGGCGGTGGCAGCTCAGGGAATGGAACGCCCACCTCTGCAGGCAACTACCCATTCAACACGCCCTACGTCGTCCCCGCTCTGACTGTGGGCGGTGAAGCGGTGTTTCCTTCGCTTCCAACGCCTGGAGCCTTTGCAGGTCCGGTGCCGGAGGGAACCACCGCACCCTACCCCTATGGCGGCGGACCGGTCACTGCGGGTGTGCGCTCCGGCGACTTCGCGACATCGGCCAATTCCCTTGATAGCCTGCTGCAAACGGGATCGGTTTCTGGGACCAAGAACGTGGCTCCGGGAGTTCTCTCCATTGCCGGGGTGTTTACCAATCCTCAATTTCAAACCGTGTTGCGCGCACTTTCCCAGAAAAAGGGAATCGATGTCAATGCATCCCCCAGCGTGACGACCAAGAGCGGTCTTAAAGCGATTGCGGAAGTGACGCAGGAGTTCATTTACCCGACTGAGTTTGATCCGCCCAGACTGCCGCAGGGCGGGGGACGTGTTCAAACTGGAGGTGGCCAGCAGATGATCGCCACGCCGACCACCCCCACGGCCTTCGAAATGAGAAAAACGGGTGTCCTGGTGGAGGTGGAACCCGTGATTTCAGAGGATGGCCGCACCGTCGAACTCACCATCGCCCCGGAACTCACCGAGTTTCAAGGTTTTGTGAATTACGGCTCGCCTATTAATGTGCCCGCGAGCCTCAGCGTCCTGCCCATCCAGTTGTCCACCGGTTCCATTGGCTACGTCCCTCTTAGTTCACCTGACCAGTTGATCACTCAAAACTTGATTCTTCAGCCGATCTTCAAAGTGCAGAAAGTGACCACAGCGGTCAAAGTGTATGATGGTGCCACGGTGGTGCTCGGCGGGGTCAAGATCCAGGAACGTTCCATGGTGGAAGACAAGGTCCCCATCCTGGGAGATCTCCCCTTTGTGGGCAGGCTTTTCAAAAGCAACACCAAACAAACCTCCACGAAGAACGTCATCATCTTCGTCACGGTGGAAGTGGTGGATCCTTCCGGCCGCAGGGTCACTCACGACACTGCTGCTGTGGCCCCTTGAATCCGTATCCGTTTTCAGGCGGGATTGGCGGGTGAGGCTTCGGCCTGCGTGACCTGACCGGCCAGTTCGAAATCCAGCCGCGTCAGCCCCCCTGCGCTGTGCGTGCTCAGCCGAACGGTCACTTTTCGCCAGCCGACGAGCAGGTCCGGATGATGGTTCATGGCTTCGGCCAAAACCGCGACCCGCCTGACAAAGTCGATGCCGGCCATGTAGCTGGCAAACCGGAACTCTTTCACCAGTTCCTTGCCCTCCAACTGCCAGGCGGGAAGTGAGGCCATCTGCTGCTGGATGGCGGATTCGCTCAAAAGCTCCGGTTTCATGGCGCAGGATCTGTGGTCTTGCCGGGAATCGACAGCCATGTGCCCGGTGTCAGAGCATTCTGTGCCACAGGTGGCATGTCCATCAGCGGCCCGCAGCGGGTTGACCACTCTTGAATGGAGGGATTGGAGTTCATGCGGTGGTGTGGAACTTCGAGATTTAGGGAGGCCCGAGGCCCGCCCTGGTCAATGACGCTGACCCCGGCACGCCATGGCTGCAAGTGACCCAGTGTGAAACGAAACCCCAGTTTCAAATCTTAGGCCCAATAACCGGCATGCGGCCGGCGATTGGATGGCGATGGATTGGACCTCGCCCGCTCCAGCGAAAGCATTGACAGCCCTTCCGCTGATCCCGTATAACCGGGAAATGGCCAGCAGCATTCGCCTTCCATCCACGGGTGCCTCCCACCGCCTCACGGCGATGCTGGCGGATTTGGGTGCGGGTTTCAGCAGGGGGCTTGTTTTCTGCATGGGGCTCATCCTGTGCCTGTGCGGTGGCTTGATCGCCTGCTTTGCGATGCTCAGCGCGCAAATGCGGCAGCCGGCGCAGACCGAGCCCATTGCGCGTGCGATGACGGCGGACGAGGTCTTCAAGGCGAGGTACTACCCGCTCATCGATTGCCCGAGGTTTGGGTTTCCTCGTTTGCGGTTTTATTTCTTGCCCCCGGCCGTCATCCTTCCTGATCCGCCTCCCGGGATACTCCCCACGCCGGAACCTTCGCCCAAGGTGCCGCTCTATCCTCCGGGTGCGCGTGAGAGCGCTGAGGAAGCATTCGATCTTCAGAACGAGGCGCAGAAGTAAAACACTACCGCCGAAAAGCGGCAGGGGTGAAGGAGCCTGGCGAAGAGCGCCCAGCATGGATTTTTAAACGGGTGCCCACCGGCTGCTATGCAGTCGGTACTGGCTCGGGCGCGCCCCCCGACGTGCAAGCCGCACATACCGCTTCACCAGCCGTTTCAGCGCGCGTCGAGATCGCAGGGACGCCCGCCCAGGGCCGATAAACATCGGCGTTCCCGGGCGCTGCTTGCAGCCGCGCGGACGATCGGAAGATAACGATCCAGGCCGTCTTTACCCGAGTGCCATGACGAGCATGAATGGCGCGAGACCAGATTGCACCGTTGTCGTCTTGCAGAGCAGGCGTGGGGAATGCAGCATTGAGTGCTGTCATGGCAGAGAGTCCTCCCATTGTTATTCGTTCGCTTCCGAGCCTCGTGGTGAGGCGGTTTTCGTTTGCGGGGGTGATCAGGTCGGTGCGTTCGCCGTGCTTCACACTGTTCCTGCTGGAGCGGGGGAACGGCAGCGTGCGGGTGGATCATGCCACGCACGATTTCGCCGCGCCGGCGCTGCTATGCCTGAACCCCTACCAGCGCGTGGTATTCGCGCCGGGGCGCGCGGCCTCCGGATGGATGCTGCAGTTTCATGCGAACTTCTTCTGCATCGAGACGCATCACCACGCGGTAGGGTGCAATGGCGTGCTCTTTAACGAAGTTTATGATGTGCCGCTGGTGCGGCTTGAGCCCGATCAGATGGCGGAGTTTGAACGTTTGACAGGCCAGATGGACCATGAGCTGCGGCAGCAGGCGGTGGCGCACCTGGAGGTGCTGGTTTCCTGCCTCAAGATCCTGCTGATCAAAGCGACGCGGCTGAAGCTGGAACAGCAGGGCGAGGGAGGCCTGGCGGCGACCAAACGCCCGGAGGTGCTGCGCCGCTTCAGGGAGCTGCTCGAGACGCACTACCAGAGTCTGCACAGTCCATCCGAATACGCACGCCTGCTGGGGACTTCGCCCAAAATCCTGGCGCGACTGGCCAGGGTGCATTTTCACAAGACCCTTGCGGAAGTCATTCGTGACCGGGTGATGAAGCATGCGAAGTGGCAGCTTCTGCACACACTGAAGCCGGTGAAGCAGGTCGCCCATGAGGTGGGGTTTGACGATGAGTTCTATTTCAGCCGGATCTTCAAGCGCTCATTTGGCTGCTCGCCTGCGGTGTTTCGGGAGCAGGAGACCGCGAGCCGGGGAGGTGCCAATTTGTCCATGTGATCGGGCTGTTCGTCCATTCCAGGCAGGCGGCCGGCGGGCTAGTCTGGCGCATGGACACTCTTTCAAACAAAGCATTCACTCTCGCGGCAAACAGCGGTGGCGTTGGCCTTGCGCTGACTCGTTTGGGCCTCGTCATCGTACTGGTCTGGATCGGCGCATTGAAGATCTACAAGTATGAGGCGGACGGCATCGTTCCATTCGTGGCGAACAGTCCCGCGATGAGCTTCTTTTACAAGCATCCCGCGCCAGACTATGCGAAACACATGAATGCGGAGGGAGCCGTGGTGCCGGCGAACCGTGCCTGGCATGAGGCAAACCACACCTATCCCTTTGCGCTGGGGCTGGGCGTGGTGATCGTCCTCTACGGGATCATGATTGCCGTGCATCCCTGGCTGCCCCAGGTCTCTGCGGCCGGCAGTGCGTTAGTGGTGGTCATGTCACTGGTGACCCTGTCGTTTTTAGTGACCACGCCCGAAAGCTGGGTGCCCAATCTCGGGGGCTCAGAGCATGGTTTCCCGCTGCTGAGCGGCAGAGGGCGGCTGGTGGTGAAGGACTTCATCATGCTCGGCGCGGCCTGGGTGACGATGGCTGATTCGGCGGCCCGCTATCTGCGGAAAAGAGCGCGATGAAATGTGCCTCTGTCCTTCTCAGCAGCGCTGATTTGGAAAGGCTTTCATTCATGTGAGGCAGAGGTGAGCTTTATGTGCCCAGGCCTGCAAAACGCCGGGCGTCATGACTCCAAAGCGCAGGGCGGTTTTACCTGCGACAGCGTAGCTTTTGCGATGAGCTTCATCGCCGGAGAATCCAGACGAATGCCGGGCTATTATCAAGATTTGAAACGCGAGATCGCTGTAATCCGCCGCCGTTCTAGTTTCATCGCTGGGGTTGGGAGGAGAGCTAATGAAGCATTTCAGGATCAGGCGGACACAGGGGCCGGAGCGCGGGAGCACCCTCCCGATGCAGGGGCAGGCGGCAGCGCTGCGGGTTGCTCGTGCTGCTCCAGAGCGGCGAGCACCTTCTGAACGTCAAAGCGGCAGTAGCCGCGAATCTTGATCATGGGCACGGCCCGGGCGCAGACCCAGTTGTGCAGGGTGCGGCGGGAGATGCCCAGCCGCTGCGCCATCTCCACCTGCGTGAGCAGTTCCTTCCCCGTTGGCTGGATGGCCGGTGTCTGGGAGGGATGCGTGGGGGTGGCTGCGGTTGCGATGGTGGTTGCGGAAGGGGGGAGGATGCGTGCTTTCATGGTGTCTTTCGGTGTTTTGAATGTGTTACGATCTTTCATGGTGAGGTATGAACAGGTGTTGTGTGGTATTGAGCGTCCGCGCCATGGCATGAAAATGCCGGAAGGTCGCGGAGTCCGCGTGGGTTGGGGCGTGGTGGGCCGGAGACCCTCTCAGGGCCGCCGGAATGGGCGCCGGGTGCTTGGTCAGAGTTCTTCACTGCCGCCTCGCTGACATCCCCGCCAGAGGCCGCGTTCTTCACGCCGGTTTTGATCAGGAATGAAGAAAGACTTGGGCCCGAATTTGGAAAGTCAAAGACATTTGCAGGATAAAATGGAGCGCTGATGCAAGCCTGGGCGAAAAGCCCCGCCGTGAAGGTGCTCGTATGCCCCGGAAAGCAGGGCATTAGCGTGGCGTCCCGCGTGCATCGGAGATCGCGGTGTTTCTTCCATCAGGCATGCTGCGCGGAGCATCCAGACCCATGCGCTGCTGCGTTTGATGAGGTATGAACGAGAGCTTCCATCCAGCCTGGCGGAGTCTTCTCTCCGGCTACTCCCTCCCACCCCTGCGCGAGGTCGTCTGGGGCTGGGACGGCCGGGAAATTCAGCAGGTGGCGCTGCATGAAGAGGCCCCGGGCCATGACGTGTACTGGGCGGATTTGTACGACCGGCGCGTGGGCAGCATCTCGCACTGGATGCCCCTCGCTGAAAACCCCGACCAGCCGCCCCGGCCGCCAGACCGCTGGGCCAACCGCCACGACGGGCTCTCTCAGCCGCCGCAGGATTCGAGCTTCGTGTGGGTCTTCATCGGCGATGATCCGCCACGCCGTGCGCAATACATCGACGACCACTGGCTCGATCTCGACGGCCACCCGCTCGATCCACGCGGCCTCAAATGGCTGCGAGACTTGGAATACACGGATGTCACCCTCCGCGCGTGAGCCGCGCCCCCAAAAACCGCATGAAGACTCCTCCTCCCCCGGTCGGGGGCGTCCCCGAGGCAGGCAGGGGGGAATGGCATGCCATACCAGGCGCTGTTGAAAAAGAGCAAGAGTCTGGAGGTGAAGAGAGCGTGCTGCAGGGCAGCGTAGGGCGGTCGTGGCGAAGCCCGCCCGTCCATCAGCGTGTCGCAAGCTCCATGGCGTACGGACGTCCTCGCAGTCGGGCGGTTTGGCGAAGGGTACGTTGGAGTATGCGCGGCGCTCGACGCCAAACACGCCCAACCTACGTGAAGAGCCGTCCGGCTGTTCGGTTTCGCTGCTCTTCACGTAGGATGGGCGTGGCGACAGCCCGCCCGTCTGTGAGCGTGCGGCAAACACCCAGGCGTACGGACGTCCTCGCAGTCGGGCGGTTTGGCGAAGCGTACGTTGGAGCATGCGCGGCGCTCGACGCCAAACACGCCCAACCTACGTGAAGAGCTGTCCGGCTGTTCGGTGTGGCTGCTCTTCACGTAGGACGGGTGTGGCGACAGCCCGCCCGTCTGTGAGCGTGCTGCAACGCACCAGGGAGTACGGACGTCCTCGCAGTCGGGTGGTTTGGCGAAGCGGACGTTGGAGCATGCGCGGCACTCGACGCCAAACACGCCCAACCTACGTGAAGAGCCGTCTGGCTGCTTGGTTTCGCGGCTCATTTACAGCCACAGGTCCGGCTGGGCGCGATTTTACAGGCATGAAATTCAAAGCGATCCTGCAAAACCGCTGGGTCTCGCTCCTCCGTCAGACGGCCACCGAGTGGATGGAAGACGGGGCCCTGAGACTCAGCGCCGCCCTCGCCTACTACTCGGTCTTTTCCATCGCCCCGCTGCTGATCATCAGCATCAGCATCGCGGGCCTTGTGCTGGGCACGGAGGCCGTGCGTGGCCAACTCCATGAGCAGCTCAGCGGCTACATCGGGCAGCAGGCGTCGGTCGGCGTGCAGAGTCTGGTGCAGGGCGCCTCAAAGCCCGCCCAGAGCTGGGTAGGGGCGATCATCGGCTTTGGCGTTCTGCTGCTGGGCGCGTCCAGCGTTTTCGCCCAGCTCAAGGATGCTCTCAACATCATCTGGGATGTGAAGGTGACGCGGAAGGTGGGCGTAGCGGGCTTCATCCGCGCGCGCCTGCTGTCCTTTGGCATCGTGCTCGGTCTGGGCTTCCTGCTGCTGGTGTCGCTGCTGCTGAGCACCGCCATCGCCGCGATGAACAAGTACCTCAATCACTACCTCGGCCTGCCTGCGGAGGTGTGGACGGTGCTGGCCTCCATCGTCTCCATGGCGCTGCTGGCGGTTCTCTTTGCCACCATCTTCAAAACGCTGCCGGATGTCCATGTGCATTGGCGGGAGGTGTGGGTGGGTGCGGCAGCCACCGCCGTGTTGTTTGAGGTGGGCAAATACGGCCTCGGCAGCTACCTGGGCCGGGAGAGCACCGCCTCCACCTACGGCGCCGCCGCCTCCGTGGTGCTGCTGCTTCTCTGGGTTTACTACGCCTCCTGCATCCTGCTGTTTGGCGCGGAGTTCACCCAGGTTTACGCCAGGTCATCCGGGCGCTCCGTGCAGCCCGCGCCTCATGCCGAACTCGTCACCCAGGAGAGCTCCGGCAAACACCCCATGACCGTGAGCGGCCAGCCTGCCAATCAGAAACGCCCGCCCGCCGCCGGGGAGCGTGAGGCATCGGCTGCTGCGTTCCGTGCCGGGGCTCCCGGCGATCACGCGCGGGGCCGGGCAGCTTTCCCCACCGCCGCCTTGGCGAGCACTTTGGCCGCAAGTTTCGTCCTTGGCCGTGTCGTGCGGCGGGTGTTCTCCTCGCGGTAGGAAAAGGCGTCCTGGCTGGAGAATCTTGAGGTGCAGGTCTCCCATCCAAAGCGAGTAGTACCACGAGCAATTAAAAACAGGTCTGTGTGCTGGGCGCAGCTGGCTCAGGGCGTAGGTCGGTCGTGTTTGGCGTCGAGCGCGTGTCCATCGACTACCGTCCCCTGCGCCAAACCGCCCGACTGCGAGGACGTTCCTACGCTGGGGTGCGTTGCCACACGCTCACAGACGGGCGGGCTTCGCCACGACCGTCCTACGCCATCATACCCACCTCTTCTCGCGAAGGACGGTTTGACTTCAGGACTCGTTTTCAACTGTGTGTGGTATAACTCAGGGCACCGGTGTGCCCCTTTGAGCCGAAGCCGAAGCTGAGGGCGGCTGAGAATGCAGTGCCACAGCATAGTGATCCTTCACCAGTTTGAGCAGCATGGGCTTGCCCATTTCCAGAGCGAGCTTGGCCACCAGACCGAAGGCCACCGCCGCCAGAGAACGGGACTCATTTCGCTTCGCGGGCTCACGGGCCGCCACGGCCTGCCGGAGGGCGCGGTTGTCATGCCTGGATTTTTTGCTGAAGGGAATCAGTGCCAGGGCCAGGCCCAGCACGGCTGCTGCTCCAAGGTAGAGCCCGGCATGATCATGGAAGGAATCCTGCAGGCGGTCTCCCACCTGGGCGGCACGATGAAGGCCGGCGCGATGAACGATCAGCGCCTCACGATTGCGCGAGATCTCGGCGATCAGTTCGTGGGTTGACTTGGGTGTGTGGGAGTCTTGGGCCATGATTTGTCCTTCCTGAACTCTGCTTTTGTTTTCTCAAAAACGCCCGCCTTCAGACGCGTCTTCGCCACCAGGGCCAGCACGGCCGCCAGCAGGAGATGGACGCCCGTGGCGCCCCCCATGATCTTCAGCCATACGTAAGATCCGTCCATCCATGCAGCCAGCGCAAACACGATGGTGAGAACCAGAAACACATACGCAAACAGAGCCAGGATCAGCGCGCCGATGACCAAGCCTGCAATCACTCCATAGTGCGAGCCCGCTTCTTTGGCCTCGATCAGCGCAAGCTGGCTGCGGAGCTGCAGGCAATGCAGCATGGCCTCCAACCAGGCCCAGAGATGGTGGAAGAGCCCCCCGGAGTGGTCATGATGTGGAGCAGAGGCAGGCCTTGCGGGAGAAGTGCCTGATTGAAATGTCTCTCCCCCAGACTCGGAAGGCGGATGATTGGAAGGCATGCTCATGAGTGGGGCGTTGTGATGACTTCGGGGCACCACGCATTGGCGGATGTGCGTGCTTTTGACATTCATTGTCAAAGAAGGGCGGCTGCCGCAGGGAGCGGAGCGAAGGCATGTCTCTCCAGGGTCTCAAACTTGCATGCCTCACTGCATCTTCACCTTGCAGCCAGCCTGCCGTGGTGCTTTGTGAATGCCCCCCGGATGCCTGCCAACTCCACCACTGCCCAAATCGTCGCCGCCATGCGCTCTGCGCAGCGCATCGCCATCGTCGCGCATGTGAGGCCGGATGGAGATGCCGTGGGCTCCGTGCTCGGCCTCGCGCTCAGCCTGCGCGCCCTGGGGAAGGACGTCATCGCCATGCTGGAGGACGGCGTGCCTGCCAACCTCGCGTTTTTGCCCGGCACAGACACCGTCATCCAGCCCGGCACCGAGCCGCTGGGCATCGACCTCGCCATCGCGCTGGACACCGCCACGCACGAGCGCGTGGGGGACAAAACCAAGGCCCTGCTGGATGCCGCGCCGCTGCTGATCGACATCGACCACCACCCCGCCAATCCAGGTTACGGCGCGCTCAATCTCATCGTCCCCACCGAGCCCGCCACCGGGCAGATCATTTACAATCTGCTCAGCGAGCACGGCCTGCCCATCGACGACGCCATCCGGCAGAATCTCTTCATCGCCATCTCCACGGACACCGGCTCCTTCCAGTATTCCAGCACCAATGCGCGCACGCACCGCATCGTGGCGGAAATGATCGAGGCTGGACTGGACACGGCAGAGCTCGCGCGGCTCATCTACCAGAGCTACCCGGTGCGCCGTCTGGAGCTCATGCGCGACATGCTCAACCACATGGAATTCCGCGCTGAGGGCCGTATCGTGAGCTGGCAGCTCAAGCAGGAAGTCATGGACGCCGCTGGCATGCAGCCCGGCGATACCGAGGGCCTCATCGACACCCTGCGCATGATCGACAGCGTGATCACCTGCGTCATTTTTGAAGACATCCCCGGTGGCAAGGTGCGCGTCAGTTCGCGCTCCAAGGACAACCGCATCGATGTCTCCGCCGTCTGCGCCCAGTTTGGCGGCGGTGGTCATCGCATGGCTTCAGGCGCACGCATGAGAGGCCCCATTGAAGCAGCAGCAGACAAATTTTTGCAAGCACTCGAACATGAAGTCAGACGAATTGATTAGCGGTGTCCTCCTGGTGGACAAAGACCAGGACATGACCTCGCATGATGTGGTGGCCGTCGCACGGCGCTGCCTGAACATGAAGAAGATCGGCCACTGCGGTACGCTCGACCCCATGGCCACCGGCATGCTCATCCTTGTGCTTGGAAACGGCACCCGCCTTTCCGATCTCCTCATGTCTGAGGACAAGGAATACGTCGGCACCCTCAAGCTGGGCCAGACCACCAACTCCCAGGACGCCGAAGGCGAAGTGGTGGAGGAAAAGCCCGTGCCCGCAGACCTCACGCTGGAGCAGGTGAAGGCCGCCTTTGACAGCATGAAGGGAGACTTCTACCAGATGCCCCCCATGGTCTCCGCCATCAAGATCGGCGGCGTCCCGCTCTACAAGCTTGCCCGCAAAGGCCAGGAAGTGGAGCGCGAGCCCCGCTTCGTCCGCGTGTATGATTACGAGATCACCCGCTTTGAGCCGCCGTTTGTGGACTTCCGCGTCGTGTGCAGCAAAGGCTTCTACGTCCGCACGTATGCCCATGACGTCGGCCAGAAGCTCGGCTGCGGTGCCCACCTCAGTGCCTTGCGCCGCACCCGCTCCGGCCACTTCAAGCTCCTCCCCGGCAAGCACGTCACCTTTGACCAGCTCAAGCAGGGCAAGAAGGATGAAGTGCTGGCCTCCATGCTGACGCTGTATGACGTGAGCAAGCTGCGCGGCGCGTAAGCAGAGCAGGGGGATAGGGCGTGAGTGAAAAATCAAAAGGGCAGGGGGTCTCGATCCTGGTGCCGCAAGACGCTCCGGCCGTAGGTTGGCGTGTTTGGCGTCGAACGCACGCCCATACTCCAACGCCCCCTCCGCCAAACCGCCCGACTGCGAGGACGCCCGCAGGCCATGGTGTTTGCGGAACGCTGATGGACGGGCGGACTGTCGCCACACCCATTCTACGACACAAGGCGCCCTCACCGCCCCTCCCTTGCGCATCTCCCCTGCTTTCTTGGCCTCGTGAAAACTTCAGGCGGCCCGTACTGTTTAATGGGCACAGTCCAGACAGGCTGTTCCCACCATGAAACTCTGCTTCCTTCGTCCTTCCGTGGCGTTGGTGCTTGCCTGGCACTCCGGCCAGACTCTTTCCGCCCAAGCACCTGCGGCTCCTGTTTCTCCCCCACCGGCAAAGGCTCCGGCGCTCACGCCCTCCCAGGCCATCCTCAAAGCGCGACTCGCGGGCCAGGCGCAGCGCGCCAGCCTGCTGGGCAGCGAAATCCACAATGCCGACCTGCGCATTGAATCCCGCTTTGACGACCTCCTCACCACCCTGCGTGTTGTCAGCGACTCCAAGGACTCGCACACCAAGGTGACGCGGATGAAGGAGCAGACCATCGCGAGCCTGCAGCAGGCCGTCACCTACTACCAGCAGAAGCGCGCCTGGCTGGAAGAGCAGATGGTGCGCCCCACCTTCAATCTCACCCAGACGCAGAAGCAGATGATCAGCAATGACTTCGAAGAGCGCATCGAGAAGCGCGTGAAGCAGATCGTGGATCTCTTCCAGACCTTCCCCAAGCACGAAGAATTTGAGCGTTACAAAGCCGCAGGCATCAACAGCTTTGGCGGTGTGAGTTATGAGGACAGCGAGGACTACCGGCAGAACCTCCGCCTCTCCAGTCATACCAGCACCATGCGCAGCAAGCTCATCAAAGACATCCAGGCCAGCATCAATCAGCTTCATCAGGAAAACCTGACGCTCGCAGACATGGCCTCCAAAGCCGCCAATCCCGAACTGGGCGAAGTGTATGGCGATGAACAGCGCAAAAACGAACAGCTGCGCGACGTCCTCAAAGAGGATCTCGAAGCCATCAAGGCCGGCCCCACGGTCCCCGGCCGCCCCGTCAGCGGCCACGAGGCGCAGGCGCTCGACAAGGTCATCAAACACTCCGTCGACTCATTGCAGGGAGAGTTTACGCTTCTCTTCTCACGCTACGCAGACTGGCTCACGGCAGCCTCTGCGCTCAACACACTGCGAGCAGCCGCGGGCAGGCCCTGAAGCCACGCGCAGGCAGGCCCGGATTCATGCAACGGGCGCATCCATTCGGCATGAATGGTATGCAATGGTATAAAATACCCGGGAGGGCCTCCGCCGTGGTGAAAACGCCGCATTCATGCTCCCAAACCCGCCTCTAAAATCCATAAGCCGGATTTTTTTTGCATTTTATTGCACAATGATGTTGCACGGATCTGAAGGTGAGTTACTATCCCAACCCGCAGCGAAAAACGCGGGCTGAGAAAAAAGGAAATAAGAGACTCAAGTCGCTCATTTCCAATTGAATCAGAAACGATCTTTTAGAAAACACAGAAGCAGTTTTAGCGAGGCGAAAGCCGAGTGAGAACTGTTAGAAAACAGAAAACTAAATTGTGCGCTGTGCATGAAAATGCGCAGGCATCTGTGGTTTAAACAGATGCAGTCAATCGAGTTCGTCTTGAAAAGAGACGGCTCAAAATTTTTGGAGAGTTTG
>JAFLEI010000072.1 GCA_017301975.1 Verrucomicrobiota bacterium | reverse complement strand
GGTGGTTGTTGTCGTTGGGGGATCGGTGAAAGTGGTGGTTGTCGTGGGAGGATCGGTGAAGGTGGTGGTTGTCGTGGGAGGATCGGTGAAGGTGGTGGTTGTCGTGGGGGGATCGGTGAAGGTGGTTGTCGTGGGCGGAGGCGTTGTGGTCGTGGGAGGCGGCGTCGTTGTGGTGGGAGGTGGCGTTGTTGTGGTAGGGGGCGGTGTCGTTGTTGTGGGAGGTGGCGTTGTTGTAGTAGGGGGCGGCGTGGTTGTGGTCGGAGACGGCGTCGTTGTGGTGGTCGGCGGCATCGTCGTAGACGTTGACGGCGGCCAAGGCACATCCTTCGGCGGAATGTAAATGCTGATGGGCGTTTCCGGCACGGGCTCTTCCGTGCTCGCCTGCTGCGTCGTGGGCTGGCGGCCGACGGCGGAGGTCGTCTGATCAATGTCGATCTTCGGCCGCGTGCTCCGCGTGCGGATGATGACGTTGTCCTGCGTGATGCCCTGCGTCACCCGCACTCCCGGCGACTTCGCGACCCACTGCCGCGACAGCCACGTGCTGCCAGGCTGGCCGAGGCTGCTGATGGAGGCGCCGGGGGAGGCGCTGGACGTGGCGGTGGACGTGGGCGTAGTCATGGTAGCAGACATGAGAAAATGGTATTGAATGGGTTATGATGTGCTTTCCCGGTCATCAATGGGCGGCATGGCCTCGACGAGTTCGCGGAACCAGAAGCCGCTGATGTTCTGCGTGGTGTCTTCCACGGGGTAGCGCTCCCAGTCCGTCATGGGCGTGGCCGGAAACTCCTGCGCCACCAGATCTCCGCTGATCTCAGACTCGGGCGTGCCTGCGCCAAAGATGACCTGGCCGCTGGTCTGATACCGGGGAAACCGGCAGCCGGGGTGCAGGCACTCAGGGATGCTGCCGCTGCAGCCGTCAAAGCTCCAGTTGGGCGAGTCGGTGATGGGGGTGGGGGAGCGGTTGTCCCGTCTGGGCCAGGGAACTTCGGAGAGGAAGCGGCTGATTTTAAACCAGGTGGGGTATTCCGCGCCATCGCGGATCTTCATGCGGGGATGCGTGCGCGCCGCGGTGGCGATGGCGGTGCTGTCATACTGCGCGGAGAGCGGCAGGTTGCCCTTTTCAAACCACAGCTTCAGCAGCACGGTGGGCCAGTAGTGCATGCGCTTGACCCAGGAGGTCTGAAACGGCGTGTTGCGCTCGGCCTCGGTGCGTGTTTTGCCAAAGATGAAGGTGCGCTTCTGGTAGTCCGCCTTGACGGCGTGCACCAGGGTGTAGCCTTGCAGGGATTCGGGGATGGACTCCGCACGCTTGATCCACTGCGGGCAGTCGCTCCAGCGGAAGAGGTGGGAGTTGAAGTCCGGGAGTTCATCGCCAGGGCCTTCCTTGGCGGTGATGGTGAAGCCGCGCTCGGCAGGATTGGGCGTGTCCACCCAGTCGAAGTTGGAATTGATGGAGGGCATAAGAGTGGAAAGAGGTGTCGGCTGGAGATTATTCGCGGCGCTGAGATCCCCAGCCCATCACATCCGTCTTGCGGAATTTGTAGCCCAGGCCGTTGCTGGAGACGAAGACCAGCCAGGTGGTGGTCTTGTCAAACTGGCGTGGCGCTGCTCCCGCTGCGGAGTCAGACAACGACCCGAAGGTGGGGGTGATGTTCACGGTTTGCGCCGTGTAGCCGATGATCTCCTTGGTGACGGAGACCTTCGTCAGATGGCCGGGCGCGGTGAGCTGCCCGCCAAAGCCGTTGGAGACAGACCCGCCGACGCTGTTTCCAAACACGGTTCCCGAGGATGAAGATGCGGACGAATTGTCCACCTGCACCGTGGTCTGAAACTCGTTGCGGTAGGGCTCGCCTTTTTCCGAGGTGCCCTCCTCGGCGACCTCGCCCGTCCACTGCGGCACAAAGCCGTCCCCGCGCCCGCCTTTGAGGTAGATGTAGGTGTCGGTGGGCGTGGCCGTTACATAGGTGAAGAGGTTGCTGGCCGCGCTGGTGCCGGCGGCCGCCGTGACCTGCACGCTGGCCGTGCCTGCGAGGCCCGGCGGAGTGCTGCAGGTGATGGTGGTGGCATCGACCACCTTGAAATTCGTCGCGGCCACGCCGCCGATGGTGACGCCCGTGGCCCCGGCGAGATCGGTGTCTCCGGTGAAGTAGGTGCCTTTGAGGGTGACTGTGGTGCTGCCTGCGGCGGGGCCGATGGGCGGCGAGATGCTGCTGACGGTGGGCAGCGCCAGCACGTAGTTAAACGTGATGCTGTCCGTGCTGGAGCCGTTGGGCGTGGTGACCACCACGGGCTGCACCGTGCCCGCGCCGCCCACCGGGCTGGTGCAGGTGAGGGTGTTGTCATCGACGACGACGAGCCGCGTGGCCGCCGTGCCGCCGAAGGTCACGCTGGTGGCTCCGGTAAAGCTCCGGCCGGTGAGCGTCACCGTGGTGCCGCCTGCGGAGGTGCCGCTGGCCGGGGAGATGTCTGTGACGGCGGGGACTGCCAGCTCATAGGTGAAGAGCGTGTTGTCCGCACTGGTGCCGCCCACGGTCGTGACGGCCACGCTCACCGTGCCCACGCTGCCCGCAGGGGTGATGCAGGTGAGGCTGGTGCTGCTTAGAACGGTGACATTGGTCGCAGGCACGCCACCGATGGTCACGCTGCCTGCTCCGGTGAAGTTGGTGCCGGTGACCGTCAGCAAGGTGCCGCCCAGCGTCGATCCTCGCGCAGGAGAGACGCCATTGGCCGTCGTGCTGGTGACCGTCGGCGCGGGCTGGACATAGGTGTAGAGATTGTTGACCGCCGTCCCGCTGGGAGTCGTGACCGCCACGCTGGCAGAGCCTGCGGTGCCCGCGGGCGTGGTGCAGACGATGCTGGTGGCGCTGATGACGACGACATCGGTGGCCGCCACGCCACGGATGGTCACCCCCGTGGCGCCGGTGAAGTTGGTGCCGGTGAGGGTCACGCTCGTGCCGCCTGCGGTCGATCCCGCGATCGGCGAGATGTCGGTGAGGGTGGGCGGCGTCAGCACATAGGTGTAGAGGCTGTTGGCCAAATTGGTGCCGCCAGGCGTGGTGACGAGCACGCTGGCCGTGCCCGCGCTGTGGGCGGGCGTGATGCAGGTGAGGCTGGTATCATCTACCACGGTGATGCCGGTGGCCGCCGTGCCGCCGATGGTGACGCCCGTGGCGCCGGTGAGATTGGTCCCGGTGATGGTCACAGTCGCCCCGCCGTTGGCCGAGCCGCTGATGGCGGCGATGGCGGTGACCGTGGGCGCCAGCACATAGCTGAAGAGCGTGTTGGCCCCATTGGTGCCGCTGGGCGTGGTGATGAGCACGCTCGCCGTGCCCGCGCTGCCTGCCGGCGTGGTGCAGGTGATGCCGGTGCTGCTCACCACCGTGACGCCGGTGGCCGCCGTGCCGCCGATGGTCACGCCGGAAGCTCCGATGAAATTCGTGCCGGTGATCGTCACGCTCGCGCCGCCGCCCAGCGGACCGCTGGCGGCTGCGATGGCGCTGACCGTGGGCGCTCCCTGGTAGGTGTAGAGGCTGTTCGCCGCATTGGTGCCGCTGGGTGTGGTGACGAGCACGCTGGCCGTGCCCGCGCTGCCCGCAGGCGTGGTGCAGGTGATGCTGGTGCTGCTCACCACCGTGACGCTGGTGGCCGAGGCACCGCCGATGGTCACGCTGGTGGCCCCGGTGAAATTGGTCCCGGTGATCGTCACGCTCGCGCCGCCAGCCAGAGGACCGCCTGCGGGCGAGATGGCGCTGACCGTGGGCGCGCCCTGGTAGGTGTAGAGGCTGTTGGCCGCATTGGTGCCGTCCGCATTCGTCACCAGCACGCTGGCTGTGCCCGCGCTGTGCGCCGGCGTGGTGCAGGTGATCGTGCTGTCATCCCCCACGCTCACGCTGGTGGCCGCCGTGCCGCCGATGGTGACGCCGGTGGTCCCGGTGAAGTTGGCGCCGGTGATCGTCACGCTGACGCCTCCGCCGAGGGGGCCGCTGATCGGGGAGATGGTGGATACTGTGGGTGAGGCCATGGTGATTGTGGGGTAAAAGTGGTATTAAATGGTATTCGGGATGAAAGTGAAGGTCATGCCGCCATGGGCATCGCCGGCGCGGGCGGGCCGCACATGCCTCCTGCCGGGCTGATGGCCCCGGCCTGGCTCAGGGCGGCGATCATGGCCGCGCGGCAGAATTCCAGCGTGGTGTGCCGGCAGGCGGCCAGCTCTGCGCGGTCCAGCATGCCATGCAGCGCTCCGGAGGCATCGGCCTCGCGGCATTCACGCAGGTGGCGTGCGGCGTGGTTCAGGTCCGGCTCCGCCCACTGGCCGCCCTGCGGGTACTGAAACTCCTTCTGCGCCGTGTCCACCAGGTGGTGGCCCACCAGGCGTGCATTGTCTTCGCGCAGCCAGTCCATCGGCCCGCTGTAAGCAGTGGCGATCACCGGCAGGCGGCGCTGCATGGCCTCAATGATGTGGCGGCCGTAGCCCTCCGCCCGGTGCAGGTGCAGCAGCACATGCGCGCCATCAAAGACCTCGTCAATACTGTCCGTGGTGCGCATGTCCAGGGTGATGCGCGCATCCCCCGCGATCGCCGCCGTCACGCTCTCCACATTCTCCGGCGTGAGATCGCGCGTCTTGAGCCGCAGGCGCACGTCCGGATCGGACGACCAGGCGAGCTTGAATGCCGCGATGCTGTTGATCACGTTCTTGCGGTTGATGGAGCTGCGTCCGTCCCAGCTCACCAGCACGGTGTAGGGGCTGCCTGCTGCGGGAAGGATGCGGGGGCGTGCCGGCATGGGCAGCCAGTAGGGGATGACGTGCACCTTCTCCGCGGGCATGCCGCCGGCCACGCACATGTCGCGCACAAAGCCGGACGGAGCCCAGACCTGGTCTGAATTGGCGCAGGCGTCCATGGATCCCTGTGGCAGCTGCGTGCTCTCCAGCACGATGCACCAGATCTGCAGGCCGGGCATGCGCCGGCTCATGTCATCGAGGAAGACCTTGCTCAGGGGGCGTGCCGCCCAGACATTCACGGCGCAGGGCGCGGCCTTGCCCTCGGAGACGGTCGCATCGCGCAGATCCGGCCAGAGGGTGCGCAGCACATCGGCATACGCATGGCGGCTGAGGACGATGCCACTGAGGCGGTTTTTCACCAGACCGATGATCTGTGCTGCGGGGCCTCCCGCGCTTGCGGGGCGGGCTGGTGCGGGGGCGGATGGCTGTGCGGATGTCATGCTGGATTGTAAGATTGACGCTGCGCCGGAACGGCCGCCGTGGCTGCTGAAAGCGCCTGTGCCATGACCGGGATGGCTGCGAACAACATTGTCATATATAATGGTATTGGGTCCGGTTTTCTGGTAGTCAAGAGCAGGATTAAAAAAGATGTTTCAGCAGGGCCGCGCAGCCGCACTGGCGGCTCACGGCCAGGGGATCGTAGCGGCCGTCGGCCACGTATTTGCCGCAGCGGTACTGGTCCGTGAAGCTCCACAGGTAAGGGGAGGGGACGCCGCGCCTGCGGTAGCCGGTGCCGTTGTAGTTTTCAAAGGCCACCAGCGCCGCACCCGGGCTCCAGTCGGTGATTTGATCCAGCCCGTCGCAAATGAGCGCATCGCGCGCGCTTTCCTCCCAGGTGAAGGGCGGCGCGCCCGTCTTGGGCCGTCCTTTGGGCACCTGCACCGTGCGCGCAGAGAGCGGGTCGCCATTGTGCAGATGCTGGTGGAAGCTCAGCCCGCACTCCAGCGAGTGCAGGATGCCCGGCACCCACCACGGCATGCCCGGAAAGTGCGCCGCCACCGCCGCATAGCGCTGGCGGTGCACGCGGATGCGCTCCGCCGCCGCCTGCACCTCGGCGGCGTGTTCGGTCTTGATGCTGCAGGCGTGGAACTGATCGGCGTAGGTGTCAGCGAGGGCGCTCATGGGTTTTGAGGGGGGCAGGTTGAAGTTGAGTTCTTGGTTCTTTGTTCAGTGTGGGGCGCGTTGCTCTAGGAATGCTTTCAAAGGCCCCAGGCCTGTCAGTCTCAGAAGAGTTCATCGGAGCCCGGCGGCGGCGGTCCGTGGCCCAGAAGCAGATGCACGCCCCACAGCAGCAATCCTACGGCGGCGATGCCAATGAGGGCGTTCATGGCGTCACCGCAGCGCCGGGATTTTTCGGCGTCGCCTGCGGGGCCAGCGCCTCCTGCAGCGCGGGCAGGTTTTTGAGCTCCTGCGCCGTCATGGCCGCCACGGCCGCGCTGCCGCTGCCGCCGGAGATCAGCAGCGCGCCGCCACCGGCCAGGATGTCCTTTTCCACAGCGCCGATGATCTGCGCCTGCACCGCCGGCGTGTTGATCTTCAGCATGGCCGGATTCGTGCAGGAGCTGAGGCTCAGCGTGGCCGAAAGCGCCGCTGCGACGGCAAGGATGAGTGCATGTGTTTTCATAGATTCGGTTTTTTGAGGCTCTGGGTCTGAGTTTCTAATGTCGTGATGGATTCTGCGGGCTCACTCTTCGGACTCCCTGCGGTCGGCTGCCGCCACCGCGCCGGGTTTGTCGCTCAAGGCGCTCCCGCTGGGAGACCATTCCTCACCGGCGCATGTGGTAGGAAGTGGTATTCGGCGGTCTGAAAAATCATTGCTGCTGAGGCTCTGCATCAGCGCCTCAAACCGCGCGCCGCGCTGCAGCCAGGTGGAGTGTCCGCAGGAGTCATCGCTGTGGTCCTGCACCACCTCGGGGAAGAGCGCGGCAAACTCCCGGCCCCGCAGCCCCAGCGAGCCGTAGCCAAGCCCCAGCCACCCAACCAGCGGTCGCGTGGCCAGCGCCAGCTTCAACGCCCCGTCATTGCGGCTGCCGTAGATGTGGATGCGGCGGATCAGCCCCTCGCGAATCGCCTCCGCAAAATCCTCCTCGTCCGCCGCCGGGGAGATCAGGTGCGCCGCCTCGATCTCCGCCCCGCAGGCCTCCAGCACCCGTGCGATGAGGTCGCACCCGTTGCTATGCCCCACCAGCACCAGCCGGTAGCCCGCGCGCCGGTAATACCCCACCTTCTTGGCGATCTCATCCGCCCTCTCCCGCTGCCGCAGCCGGCGCAGCAGCGCGCTGCAGGAATACTCAAACTTCTCCGCCACCACCCCGTCCGGCAGCCGGGTGTTGATCCACGTCACAAACCGGTCCGTCCACCCCTCCGCGTCTCCAGGATTGTTGCGAATGCCGTTGATGGCGATGTAGCAGGTGCGTGCGGTGTTCATGAAATGGTGAGGCCTGGTTCAGACCTGCTCGCAGATGGCCCAGACGTTGATGGTTGCGCCATCGGCTATAGATCCCTGGATGTTCGCAGTCAGATCAGCATCAATCAGGCCATTGAGCCATGCTGTGATGAATGGGGTGATTGGCGCTGCCGCCATGCCCAGCTCGACCTCTCCGGAATCCACATTGACAGTGACGGGATTGCAGAGATCGAGGGAAGTCGAAGCGGAGGAGAGAGAAAAGCTAAGGGTGCAATCTCCAGTGCTGCCAAACAAGCCTGTGCGCAGTGGCAGTGTCTTTTTTCCGGAGACCTTGGGGATGACAATCACTGAGAAGATTCCTCCTGTGGCCGGATAGCCATCGCCCCCCGGCGATAACACGGATGCAGACAAAGTGCCCGTGGCGGTTGCCGTGATGGCATAAATGCTGCCGGGCAAGGTGCCGGAAAAATAAAGACTGGGACCTGCGGCGTTGACTGATGTGTATTCCGGATACGATGAAATGATGGTGCCAAGGGCGGCTGTCAAATCGGTGGCATTGGCTATGGACGTGGTGTCCAGCCAGTCCGAACCATCTGCGGGATCAGAGGCTGACACTTTGATCGTCCGGGTCAGACTGTCGTTGGTGCTTAAGGTGATGATGCTGGCATCCCCGACGCCCCATGAGAAGGCATCTATCACCGACGTGGGAGCATTGGGGTCAATGCCAGGCGTCGTGTTCCCCTGAAGAACTCCAATGCCACGGACGAGCGCGCCCCCATTCACCGCCGCAATCGCCGCATTGATCTTCGTGCGCGCCTCCAGCCCGCTGTCGCCATTGTTCAGAGTGTCGAGTGCCATAAGTGTGATGAGTTGAAAAAGTTAAGAGTCCTTCCAGCTTGCGGCGTCATCCCAGACGCCCGTGTCGTTCCACGCGGAGTTCGCGAGAATCCATGGCGGTCCGCCCGCCCCCGTCTGGACCAGTGCCAGAGAAAGAGAATGTCCGAGTCCAATCATGATTTATGGTGGGTTATGGTATTGGTGGCCTGCATGGCGGCGTCCCGCAGCGCGTCAAAGCTCAGCGTCTCCAGCTTCTCCACCCGCTTCGTCTGCAGCTCGATGAGATCCGCAATCTGCCGCGCCTGGTTGTTCAGCGCATCGCTGAAGCGGTTCACCGTCTCGATGCCCTTGCCCCACACCGCGCGCAGGATCAGCACGATGAACCCCGCCAGCGCAATGATAAAGCCGATCAGCACCACATGCAGCGGCTGGATCGCCAGCTCCTGCGGATCAATGTTCGCCAGCCTCACATACCACCCCGCCACCGTCGCCGCCACAATCCCCAGCGCACTCACCGCCGCGCCCAGAATGCACGTGGCCAGGGAGAGGGGCACATCAAAGTGAGACGGGTCGAAGGGGATTTTCATGGGGGGCTGTTCACTGTGTCACGCGGTGGGCTGGGTGTGGCTAGCTTGTGCCGACAGCTGTGCCGTTGATGTGGCTTAGCAAGAGCGTGTAAGTCTCGGGTGCGGACATGTTTTCGAGCGTGTTAATCACGATGAGCGTGCCTGTGATATGCCCGTTGTTTGAGACGCTTCCGCTGAAGTCTGCATGATTCACGAAGGCTTTGCGGGCGGACAAATCTCCGGGGAATGAGCTGTCTCCTGCCGCACACATCAACAAGTGATTTCCGACGTACAAGTCGTCAACATCCACCGAACCCGCGTTTTTTAGGGTGTCGTTATTGCCATTATTGACCCCTCCCGCATTAAAGCCGGCACTGGTGTTGAGCGTGGTGCCGACCCTGAGTCTCCCAGAAACGGACACAGATCCTCCATAGCCCCCGCCGCCTCCAGCAGCGGCCGTTGATCCATCGTCATACGGAACTCCGTCGTTGCCACCTGACAGGTGGCAAGATCCACCGATCTCGATTTCCGCGCCCGTGAGAGCAGCTCCATTCCCCCCTGGGCCGCCGTCGAGTGATTCACTATTGCCATTGAGCCCCTGCTCCCCCGAAGCCGTCACATTACCAGACACAAGCACATGATGCAATGTCAGCGCACCCGCTGAAGTCCCGCCTGTCCCGGCGTATGAGAGGGTGATCGAGCCAAGGGTGGCCGATTTATACCCCACATCGCGAAGCGAGATGGCTCCGCCTGTCGTCGAGGTGATGGTGGTGACGGTCGTCTTGTCGCGCCCGTGACCGATGTAGGTCAGGTCGATGGTGCCCGTCTTGGTGATGCCCGCGAACGTGCCCGCGCCGAGGTGCATCATGCGCGCACCCGCAGTGTAAGCGGCCAGCATGGTCAGAAAGGGCTTGCCGGGATCTCCCACCGTCCCAGTGCCATCGTTACCGGTCGATTCCACCCACGCTCTCAGCGGCAGGTTGATCGATCCGCCGCCCGGCGCGGCCCAGTTGCCGTCCGCGCGCAGAAAATTCGTCGTCCCGCCTCCCAGCTTCGGCAGCAGTCCGTGCGCGCTTGTCGTCGCGTTCAGCGTCGTCACATCCGTTGGCGCGGCCAGCTCGTCCAGCTTGATGGCATCCGCCGCCTCCATCAGTGCCGCCCCCGCCGCAGTGAGCGTGAACTTTCGGTCCGCGCCGCCCTGGGTGCCATAGATCAGTCCTCCCGTGCCAGGGGTGGCGGCGGTCAGTGAAGCAAGTGTTTTGTCAGACATAGGATAATAGAATGTGGTAGTCAGTGAGAAATCAGCAGAAAGCCGGCGCCGTCCGCCAGCAGCAGGCCGCTGGTGCCATCTGCCAGCAGCAGCACATCCTCCGCACCACCAGGTGTGGAGTCGCGAGTTTGAGCCAGGGGCAGCGCATGTCCGAGTCCGATCATAAAATCAAAGCGCGACGATGTTCGCAGCCGTCGTGTTCGTGGCGTTCACGCGGCTCGTGGCGATGGGCAGCACGGCCCCGGCGGGTACTCCCACGAAGGTCACAGCCACTCCGTTTTCATTGATGGCCGCCACATCCCCCGTGGTGCCCACATAGAGCGCGCGCGCCGGGCCCCCTTTGATGGCGTGGGTGTCTGACGGCGTGACCGCGCGAAAGGACGAGTTGGGCACCATCTCCTGGAGAGCTCCGGGGATGGACATGGGATCAAGCGGTGTGCGGCGTTGTGAGGCAGGCATGGTGTGCTGTGGGTGTTAGGTGTGGGTGTGAAAAAAATGCGGAATGCGGAATGCGGAATGCGGAATGCGGAATGCGGAAATGGTGCGGTTTGTCGGCTGTTCGTCACGTTCTCGTCCTCCTACTCGAACTCGTCCTCGATCACGGCGCGCCGCAGGCAAAATCCGCTCGGAGCCAGCATGGCTTGTTGAAGGAATGGAGCATCGGAATGTCTCATCATCTGATTGTCTGTTTCAAAAACTCACGCCAGCCCCGGCGCACCCGCCCCAGGCGGCATCATCCCCGGCGCACCCGCCATACCATCCACTGGTATTGGCGACGCTCCCGATGCTGCTCCCGGCGCCTGAGCCTCCGCCCCTGGCGCACCCTGCGGCTGTTGCTGCTGCTGTGCGGCCGCCTGTTCCTGCTGCTGTTGCAGAGCCATCAGCCCCTTCAGCTTCTCCGCCTCCTCAGGCGGCAGCAGAGGCAGGCAGCTCTCCAGCGTCACCACCGGCTTGCGCACCATCTCCTCCGCGTTGGAAAATTCCAGCGCCTTCAGCGCCTGCACCACGCCCACCCGTGCCCCCGCCTTGTCCGTCTCCGGCATGCCCGAGTAGCCCTGCAGCTGCTGCATCATCACCTGCGCGCCCTGCAGCTTGTTCTGGTTTTGCTCCTGCGTCAGCAGCATCTCCACATCAATGTCCAGATCACGCACATGCTCCGGAGTGATGGTGACGAGCTCCTTGTTGTGACCCTCGCCCCACACAAAAGCCTCCGCGCGGTCAAAGTTCGCGTAGTGCAGCTTCACCGCGTAGCTAAAGCCCCGCCCCTTCGATCTCCGCAGCCGCCGGATCGGCTTCTTCAGCAGCACCGCCGCACGACTGATCAAACTCTTGATCCCCGTCGCCGTGTTCGATTCCGGCACGCTCGAAAGATCCCCCTGGCTCGCGCTCGTGATCCCGCTTCTCAACTGCGCCAGCTGCATCCCCGTTTGGAACAGCTCCAGGCTGCGCGAGTCCGCATCCGGCAGCAGCGCAAACTCGATGCAATCCCCCAGCCGCTTCCCCGCCTTCGGGCGCAGCGTCTTTCCCGGGCCGATCACCATCGCACCGCCGTCCTCATCCACCTGCAGGTTCTCCTCATGCACCGCCGTCAGCGGATTCGCGTGCATCTCATTGCGGAAGTTCACCTGGTTCCACAGATTGTCCGTCGCCGTCTGCAGGTACGCATACTTCGAGAAAAATCCCCGACCGTAAAGCCGGTGCGGCACAGGCTCCCACACATCACACTTGATCGGCAGCTCAGCCTTCGGCGAAATGTTCGCCAGATAGTCCGCCCAGATGATCCAGTCCTCATGGTACGGCGGGAAGACCATGCACATCCGCGCCTCCTTGCCCGTGCCCGTCACATCCGCACGGATGTACGCCTCGATCAGCCGCACGCGAGTGTTCAGCAGCTGCTCCGCCTCCACCTCACCCAGCGGCTCCTCCGCCGGCGCGCACGTCACCGTCGCATCCGCCGTCCGCTCACGCTGCGCCTCCTCCTCGCTGCAGATCCGCGTCTCCGCGCAGCGCGCCAGGCGCACCGCATCCTCCTTCGAAAGATGGAAGCGCCGCATCGCCTCAAACGTGCTCATCTCCACGCTCACATACACATTCGTATGCCGCAGATCCAGCTCCGGCGCATCTTCACGAAAGCTGATGTCATGAAAGTGGATCGGCACCGCCTCCACCCCCTGGCGGATGATCGTCTGGCGCGTCTCATACACCTCCTTCCACTCCAGTTTGCCCTTCAGGCGGCGGCCCATTTTTTTCACCTGCGCATCACTCGTCACATACTCGCCCAGCGCATCCACCACCGGTTCGCCGTCTGCATGCAGGCACGGCGTCGCCGCCTCATGCTCGTCCACATCCGTCGCATACAGCGTCTTGATAAAGCACTCCCCCAGCGTCACCGCCTGGTCGATTCCCAGACACTGCGCATCCACAAACCGCCCGTCGCGAAACGTCCACTGCAGGTGGTGCTGGATGTCATCCGCCAGCTTCGTATCCGCCCGGCCCACCGGATTCGCCGCGAACCACGGCTCCCCGCCATAGATGTCCTGCTCCGCCTGCGCCGCCGCAAACTCCGCCAGCGAAGCCACGATGTTCACCGAATCATTCGCCATCTCAAAGATGCTCAGCGCATCCTCCACCTCCGCCTTCTCACGTCGAGCTCTGGCCCGGTGGTCAAAGATATCCTGCGCCTCCTGGCTCCACTTCAGGCGGTTCGCCCGCCACTGCACCAAGCCCGCATCATAGCCCGCCTTCTGCGTCCGCGCCCACTGCACCAGCCTCACCGCCCGTGTGCCCCCGTCCGCCGCCAGCGCATCCTCCAGCGGCGTCTTCCGGCGCTTGCGCACCAGCGCCGCCTTCGCGCGCAGCGCCGCCAGGATGTCAGCCGCAGAGCCCCGCGCAGGCGGAGCAGCAAAAGCCGCCGAAGAAGACGAAGCAGCAGGGGAGGGTGCAGGAAGCAGAGGCATGCGAAGAAAAAGGAAAAACCGAGGTCCAAAAAAAATTGAATTCCCCCTCCGAGTTCTCCACTCCGTCAGGCTGTCTGTTAACAACACTTGGGCCCGGATTTCAAAGCGCAAGCAGAAAAGTGTTTTGCGTGCCGAAAAAATCAGCCGAGGGATCGCGATGGTCGAAAATAGCTAGAAGTGTTACAAAGCACCAGCGAGGAGTATCAGATGTGCTCACGGTATGAATTCAGCTCATCCAGTATGATTCGATGAGAAAGCGCTCGCCGCTGGCTGTGTCGTAAGGGATACGGCAGCAAGCTTTTTTAAGCTTCGAAGCGAGAGCGTGCATCTCCCGTTCGGCCGAATGGGAGATGATTAAAGTTTAACTATTTATAGCCAATTATACATAAAACGATATATAAAACGGTATAACTTGATACACTTCACGAGTCATGGACCCCATCAAAAACCCCTTCTCCCCCGGTGCTGGCTCCCCGCCGCCTGAACTTGTCGGTCGCGATCCTCTCCTGGAACTTGCCCGCATTCTCTTGGGCCGTGTAAAGCTGAAGCGCCCTGAGAAAAGCCTGCTGCTTACAGGGCTGCGGGGTGTGGGAAAGACGGTTCTGCTCAATGAGATCGAACGCATGGCCAAGGCCGAGCAATACCGCACCGTGGCCATTGAAGCCCATGAGGACAAACCCCTCGGCCCCTTGATCGCCCCTTATCTGCGAAACCTTCTTTACGAACTCGACCGCATCGCTGGAACAGGGAACAAGGTCAGGCGGGGCTTTCGTGTGCTCCGCAGCTTCCTCGGCAGGCTCAGCGTAAACTATGAAGATGTCTCCATCGGTCTTGATGTTGATCCTGAGGAAGGCTCTGCTGACAGTGGAGATCTTGGCATAGACCTCCCCAATTTGTTCATCGCTCTTGGGGAGGCTGCCCAGGAGCGCAAGGCCGCCGTGGCCGTATTCATTGACGAAATTCAGTACTTCAATCAAAAGGAGCTTGGCGCGCTCATCATGGCCATGCACAAAATCCAGCAGCAGCAGCTTCCCGTCGTCTTGCTCGGCGCCGGCCTCCCTATTCTCCCGGGTCTCGCTGGCGAATCAAAATCGTATGCCGAGCGCTTGTTCAATTTTCCGGATGTCGGCGCGCTTTCGGAGGCGGACGCCGCCAAGGCTCTCCGGGAGCCGGCTCATGCCGCAGGTGTCACCTTCAAAGTTGATGCGCTGAAGGAGATTTTTCGCCTGACTCGGGGCTATCCGTATTTCCTCCAGGAGTGGGGGTATCAGTCGTGGAACACCGCCGCGAAAAGCCCCATCACGCTGGACGATGTCAGGCGTGCCACCGCTTCAGTCATTCCGCGACTGGACCAGAACTTTTTTCGCGTGCGCTTTGACCGCCTCACGCCCAGTGAGAAAAACTTTCTCCGTGCCATGGCCGAGCTCGGAGCCGGATCACATCGTACGGGTGACATTGCTGACGCTCTGAAAGTCAAAGTCACCAGCCTTGGTCCGGTGCGTGCCAAGCTCATTAAAAAAGGAATGATTTACAGTCCTGCCCACGGCGACATGGCTTTCACCGTGCCGTTGTTCAATGAGTTCATGATCCGCGCCATGCCAAAATTTAATCCATAAACCGAGACTCGGCATCGTTTTATGAACGGCTAGACCGTGCAGCATGTGAAGGTGCACTGCAGACACGGCCAGCAAAACCAATGACCACCTCTCGCGAATTGGATGCGCCGCCGAGGATGGTGGCTTTGATGTGTAATCATCAGAACGGGATGCCAGCATCGCCCGGGACGGGAGCATTCGTCATACTTGTCGTGTGGGTGGTAGTCTCTCCGCCCCGAAGAGAACCGGCTCATGGCGCGCAAAGAATGCTTTGAACTTTGTGGTCAAATCTTCAAAAACCGTCTTCGGTCAAACGAATGAACCTGCTCTACTGCTTCATCACCTCATTCATCAAACGATGCAGCACCATATCATGCTCATCCTGCATTCCTCACCCCCGCCCATACAACCCCAGCACCCGCTCCCTCACAGACACCGCGATGTCTTCCGGCGTCGTGTAGGGCAGGGGGCCTTGGTCTGAGGCTGGCGTTTCCAGAGTGATGTCATAGAGCTTCGCGATCTGATCCAGCGCCTTCAGCCGCACCGAAAGCATCGGCGGCGTCGGGGCGGCGGGCGGATCGGCATCCTCGTCCTCATCCGCGGCCGCCATCACATCCGGGAACGTCGACTCCACCGTCTGCCACAGCGTGGCGGCGATGTGCTCGCGCAGCGCCGTGAAGTCCGGCTCCGACTGCGGAGCCTGCGCCGCGCGCGCGGCACGGCTTTGCAGCCACAGCCCCCGCACCGCCTCCAGGCCCACCTCCAGCACCCGCGCCACATCCAGCAGCGGCAGCCCCTGGCGCACATGCAGGTCAAAGACCACCTGAGGCTCCGTCAGCCCCAGCCCGCGCGCCCGGTCCAGCCACAGCCGCAACCGCGAAGGCACCCCCGCCGCCGCACTCCCATTCGCACGCGCACCCGGTTGCGCCAAAGCCATGGCAGAAGTCGTTGCGGAAGCCCCGTTCGAAGCCTCCGCCCCCGCCTGCGCCCGCCCGCCCGGCCCGCTCGTGAACTCTGCGGCATGCACCTCCGCCGAAGAAGTCGTGGCGGACATCCCGGCCCCATCCTGCGGCCCCGCAGCGACCGCGCCCTCCGGCATCGCCCCCGGCGGTTTCACACGCCTGCGCGTCACGCCCCCGCCTGAGCGGGCTTTTGCAGAAGAAGGAAGAGCCATGGTCTGAAAATGGAAAGGAAAACGTGGTAGGAACTGGTAGCCATGGACACATGCCACGGCATACCATAACCGATTGGGTCCCGCTTTCGAAAATTCAACCGATTTGTTCAAACGCCCGCAAAAGCTGCACCGCCAGGGCAGGCGGGAGGGGCGGGCCACTCATGTCCTGACCGCACCCCTGCTCCGGCCAATTTTCAATTCTCAGTTTTCATTTCCCAGTTTACAATCTCCCACACCCTCCGCCCACGCACCGCGCATTCACACCCCAGGTCGCGCCTTTCACGCCCCATCCCCCGCACACGCCGCACCACCACCGCACCGCATGAAAAAATCGACCTTCCGCTCGACCGCCCTCTTCATCCTCCTCGTCACCCTCGTCCCCGCCGCGCTCGTTTACCTCGCCGCCAAAGTCCACGCCGAACGCCAGTTGCAGCAGCACGAAGAGCGCTTCAATCAGGAGGGCAGGGACGCCATCGCCTACGTCGCGAAGGTGAACGAACTCCGTCTCAAAATGCCCGGCAAAACCCCGCAGGAACTCGCCACCATCGTCTTTCCACCACTCCCCGCCGGCTACACCCTGCGACCCGTCACCGCCGCCGAGCGCGCAGCGCACCCCGCGCTCAAAGACTCCGACTACCTCGTGCAGCAGTCCGGCCCGCCCCACCTCCTCATCCCCAGCGCCGCCCCGCCCCTGCACCTCGATCTCAGCGCAGCCACCACCACCAGCGCCACCGCACCCACATCCGCACCGATGCCTTCACCAGCCTCAGCGCCCGCAGCCGCGCCCGCGAAGTAACCCCGCGCCATCCCGTGCCCCTTTCTCCCGATGAAGCCGCACCCGCTCCGCACGCACCGCGCAGCATGGCCCCCCATCATCGCCGCCGTATTGCTGGCGCTCCTTCCAACCCTGCGCGCCGGCACTGCGGTCGATCCCCCCGGCTCGCTCCAGTTCAGCCTGGAAATTCATCTCGGCAAAAGCGACGAGATCCACGTCCACTTAAACGCCAAAGGCTTCTTCATGGTCCACAGCGCAGGGATGTCCACCACGGGAAGCCTTCCCGCAGCGGAGAGCCTCCGCATCTTCGCCGAATTTGAAAAGCTCTGTGCCGCCACCGGGGTGGAAGGCAGCCCGCCCCGGCGCGGTTTGGGTGGCCGCGTCGTCTCCCCTTACTTTCAATACGAAAGCCCCCAGGGGAAAATCCTCTCCTTGGAAGGCCGCGATCCCCCGCCGCCCCCCGCGCTCACCGCCTTCCTGATCACCCTCTCGCAAAAGCTCCTCCACCACGCCTCAAAAAATCCCCGCCCCACCCCCGCGCCCTCCTCCATTCTCCTCCCGCCGCAAAATCCTCCCGCCC
>JAFLEI010000071.1 GCA_017301975.1 Verrucomicrobiota bacterium | reverse complement strand
GGGTGTGGAAGAAGTTGGCTCACGATGCCTGCGTCGCTGTGCGGGTTTTGCAGGAGACCGTGAGCCCGGGGGCGGTGCATGGGAAGGCGCAGGTGATTCAGGCGGGACGCAAGGCGAGAACGCCAGGCGATGTTTGAAAACCGCTGCGTCAACGGGGTGCGGCAGCACTTCTGGCGGAGCGCGGGCCTCCGAGCCCGCAGCACTCCGCGAAGCATGGGAGGCACCACGTTTGCTTTCAGCTTGTGCTCAGGGGTAGCGGTGCTTTTTCCGCCAAGAACTCCTGGTGTGAACGATCCCATGCTGGCGTGCCTGCCACCTGCTGCGGGCTCGGAGGCCCGCGCTCCTTGGGGCGTTTTCTGAGACGGCCTGGCTTGCGATGCGGGGGCTCAGGAAGAGCGGCATGGCGCGTGACCGACACGGCGAAGTGTGGCAGCTCCTACCACAGAAGGCTTTTATCTGGCCTGGGTGACGGCGATGAAGTCGGACTCGGGGATCCAGGTGACGACGCCGCTTTCAAAGAGGACAAGGCGGCTGCCGGGGTGGTGGGTGACGTCATAGCCGCCGATGCGCGGGGCGGCGGAGATGATGTGGCCCTGCTCCGGAAGCGAGCCGACGCGGTCGGGATCAAAGAGGAGCCAGGGCGTGGACTGGCCGGTGTCTGGATCGACAAAGGAGGCGGGCCTGCCGTAGTCCCGGGCATCTGCGACGGCGCTGTCGAGATCGGCGAATTTGACGGGCCAGCGTCCGGCATTCTGACTGCGGTATTCGAGGAAGAAGCGGTGATTGAACCTGAGAAGAACGGCCTGATGCATCCAGGGACTGCGCGGCCCGACGCCGCTGTAGGTGAGTGCGGCGAGAGACAGAAGGAGGGCTCCAAGCAGCAGCCCGCCTAGGATTTTTATTCTTCCCTTATGCATGGGGTGCGGGAAAGGTGGCAGAGCGTGCAGAGAACCGCAACTGCAACACGGGAAGTTCCGGCTGAATTTGTATTTACTGCTTTCGTAATAAGTCGCCTTGGAGCGGTGGCTTTTCAAAGCATGCCTGCGCGTTCGGGGTGGGTGGATGGGATGAAAAAAAGACTGCTGCTCACCGCCGCAAGGACGGCGCAGCTTTTTGAGCGCCTGCGATGCGACAGACCCGAAGCTTCGGACCCGCACAGCGGTTCCCCCAACCAGCCCTGCGGCACGCGCCATTCTGGATGGCAGGGATGCGCTGTGCGCGGCCCTGGAATCCTTCGTCCCACAGCATGGCGTGCCTCCTTTTAAAAAGTTCCCACCCCAGGCACGCAAGTTCTTAACTGCTGACAGGACGCTGGCAAAGGCCATCCAGAGATTCTTGAATGGCGTCTTGTCGACGTTTTGAGCCTGAACTGGCCGCGCTTATTTCTTGTCGGGTGCGAACTGGCTTGCGGTGGCACCGAGGGAGATGGAGACGTCGAAGTAGAAGTCGGTTTCGGTGCCGTCGGGGAGCTTGACGTGCATCTTGTCGCAGTTGTCGATGAGGGATTGATCGATGAGCTCGGCGTCGATCTCGTTGAGGAGGGCGTATTCTTCGGAGACGGAGATGACTTTCCAGGCGGTCTTGGCGGTCTTGCCATCGCCGGTGGAGGTGATGGAGCGCATGAGGCCGTAGAAGCAGTGGAAGTGCTGCATGCTGCCGGGGATGTCTCCGGTTTTCTTGAGGAAGTGGCCGCAGAGGTAGTGGACTTCGGCATCGACGGGGACTTTCTCAAGCCAGGGCCTGGCAAGGGCGATGGCCTTGGGGAAGTCCTTGCTGCGGATGGCGGTGAAGATGGCCGAGCGCTCGGTGTCCATGTTCCAAAAGGGGTTGAATCCAGGCTGCGCGGCGAAGGCCATGCGGAGGGCTGTGTAGTCGTCCGCCGTGGGAAAGGCGGGGACTTTGGGCGCGGCAGCGGCCTTGGGCTCTTGGGCGTGGCTGAGGCTGGCGAGGGTGAGCGTGAGGACGAGCAGGGCGGCGAGGCTGGCGGTTTTCATGGCGGCGTGGGTGGGTGGCGCGGTGGATGGTTGAGCGAGCGATGGGGGCCGAGGGGAAGCTAGGCGGTGTGGCGGGGATGCAAGGGGAATGGGTGGAATGACGAATGTGGAATGCGGAATGCGGAGGTTGTTTGCGGTTGAGGATCAGGGGGAGGCGATACGTTGGGTGAGGAGGATGCGTGGGGCGCGGGCGGGGTGCTGCGGAACCGAGCGAAGCGAGATCGACGACGGCAAGGAGCCCGAAGGGTGAGCCTGCGAATCAATGAATTCCGCGCTCCGGGGAGAGGGCTTGCGCTGGCTTTGAGGCGGCGGGGTTTTGTGATGATGCTTTGGGTGTGCGTTGACGGGGGTGGGGGCGCGGCCTAGCTTTCTGGACATGACTTCACCTTTGCTCAAACTTCATCTCGGGGCTTTCAATTGCCCGCAGGAGGGGTGGTACAACACGGACATCACCCCGCATATCTGGGTGACGATGATCCCGGGCCTGCCGCAACTGCTGCGGAAGGTGGGTCGCATCACGCAGGCGCGGCTGGAGGAGCATGAGCAGGGGGTGTTTAAAAAGCTGCACTACCTGAATGTGACGAAGCGCTTTCCGCTGGCGGACAACAGTTGCGCGTGCGTTTTCAGCTCGCACATGTTTGAGCACATTTTTGTGTGGGATGTGCCGCTGCTGCTGAGCGAGATCCTGCGCGTGCTGGCTCCGGGCGGGGTGGTGCGCTTTGTGATCCCGAGCCTGGACCACTACGTGAAGCTCTATGATCCGGAGGACCCGACGGCGATGCTGCTGGGCATCCTGGAATACGACGGCACGGGGGTGAAGAACCGGCACCAGTGGATGTACACGGAGTCGTCGCTGTGCAAGCTGCTGGAGAAGCATGGCTTTGTGAATGCGCGGGCGTGTAAGTACAAGGAAGGGAAATGCGCGGACCTGGAGCGGATTGATAACCGGCCGGAGAACAGCATTTATGTGGAGGCGGAGAAGGCGGGGTTCAGACCACAAGAACAGGCGCAGCCAGACTCTGCACCTTGAACTTGAATCCTATGAGGCTATGCAGGAAGCCGCTCTCTGACGCTGCCATCATCGGAAAAGAGCACCACTTCCGCAGTTCCTTTCGTCAAACGCTCGGTGAAAACGAGGAGGCAGCGGCCAGCGGGTGAATTTTTCTTGGATGGAAACAAAATGCCGTCGAAACGGCTGCTGGCAAAAACTGCCCGGCCGAGAATCCAGGTGACAGGGTCCGTGCCAAACAATGCATGATAGCCTTCCCATGCACTATGCACTTCTGCCGGTGTCAGGCCCAAAGCTTTTAGAACGCGGGCATCCGTGAGATCCAGCACGTGCTCCAGTTTCACATCCACCTTGAAGACCACCGTCGTTCCGCCGCCCGACTGATTCCATTCCTCCACGGAGCCGGCGGACTCTGCCCCGGCGGTCAGCCGCTCGACCGCCACATACAGGCCAGCATGGTCGCCGGGTGGACTGAAACGCTGGCCACTGGCGCTTAATTTCGGTCCCAAATCATAGAGCAGCCGCTTTGGATTGGCGGCTTCATAAGCCTGCAGCGAGACGATGCGATGACACGTCTCCTCGAAGCTCCGGCCGGGGAGCTTCTGAAGTGCCTCATCAAAGCGAGACTTCGCTGCCATGTCAGGCGGGATTACCGGTGAGAAGATTTTGCACTTTGTCCGCGATCACCTGCGCATGCCCCATGCGGATCAGATCAATCGGTGAGAGCTGTCTGCCCTCATACTCGGGGAAGTCTGGATTGGGCTGATTGAGCCAGGTTTTGAACTTGGATTCATCACCGCCACACCAGAGCACTCCGCGCGCTGCTTTGACCAGCGGCTCCAGTTTCTCCTGAATGCCTTTGCTGGTAGGATTGGCATGAACGGACTGCTTGGAGACACCACATAGCGTGCCCATCTCCGCCATGCTGAGGCCGAAGAGTCTGGCGATCTTGCCCGCATCCAGCCTGCCATTCGTTTCGTCGCTGAGCCTGTGGCGGATGGCCAGATAGGGGGAATGATCTTTGTCTTTGCTATGGAACACCCGGCTCCAAACGGGAATCCATTCTTTCAAGGTGGCTTCAACTTTGGCGAGAGTAATTTTGTCCGGCTCATCCTCCACCACCATGCCGAACCGCGTGGTGGGCCCCATGGCCTGAATGAGGTTTTGCAAACGTGGTTGATTGAAGACCTTGGCCTTCGTGACTGCAAGCACAGCAGCCCTCGCAGCCCAGGCGCTGTCGATGATGCTCTCAGCTTTGGCGGGGGTGTCGGCATTCGCAAACACCACGGTCCCGAGGTTGAGGTCCAATTCATGGACTGCTTTGTTCCTGTAGAGGATCTCATAAATCAGACCGTCTTTCGCTTTGAAACGTCTGGGGGCCGCTGAAAGCTGCGCCACCTCCTGCCGCAGATGGGGCATCCGCCCCTCCAGCATGACATTCACTTGTTCGATCGGTTCAGGCATGATTTTTGATCCTTACTTACGAAGTAAGAAACCACTCCGTCAACCTTACGTCAACCTTCATTCGTGACCGTCTGCAAAGACGCCGGACAACAAAAGCTGCAACTTTAACCCCTCCCTCTACGCTTTCATCTCGGTGATCTGCTTGGTGGCGATGCCGATGGGTCTGTCCAGGGGGACGCCGGCGCAGGAGAGCATGGTGGTGAGGAGGTCGCCTTGGTTGCCTTGGGTGGTGTCTAGGTAGCGGCCGGTTTTGACGGTGCCGCCGGCTTTTCCGGCGAGGATGAAGGGGAGGTTTTCGCGGGTGTGCTTGTTGCCGTCTTCGAGGCCGGAGCCCCAGAGCATGAGGCAGTTGTCGAGGAGGGTGCCGTCGGCTTCGCGGATGCTGTGCAGGCGCTTCACCATGTAGGCGAACTGCGCGATGTTGAACTTGGTGATGGCGGCGACTTTTCCTACTTTGTCGGGCTGGTTGTTGTGATGAGTTTGGGAGTGGTGCTCGTCTTTGAAGCCGAGCTCGGGATAGGAGACGCCGTTGGGCGTGGAGCCGATGTAGGTGGAGACGCGGGTGGTGTCGGTCTGGAAGGCGAGGACGTTGAGATCGCACATGACCTGCATGTACTCGCTGCGCTTGTCGCCGACGGGGATCTTGATTTCGATGGGCGGGGTGTCGGTGGTGCGGTGGCGGCTGGGGGCGAGGCCGGATTTTTCGAGGGCGGCTTCTTTCTGGCGAAACTCGATGGCGGCGATGCGGCGCTCGACGGCGCGGACGCTGTCGAGGTATTCATCGAGCTTTTGCTGGTCGTCCTGCGGGAGCTGCTTTCTCAAATCTTTGGCGCCGGTGATGACGAGATCGAGCATGGAGCGGTCGAGCGCCTGGGCTTTCTGCGCGGCGGGGCTGAGGGCCGCGCTGGCGCCGCCGGGGCCGCTTTGATTGAAGAGGCGGTTGAGGACGTTGCGGGGATTGATCTCGGCGGGGACGGCCTGGGTGGCGGAGCGGAAGCTGCAATGGGAGTAGTAGCCTTCATTGAGCCCTTCCTGATTTTCCTTGTGCGTCTGCGGCATGGTGGCGAGCTCGAGCGACGGCAAAGCGGTGAGCGCGCCGATGTAGTTCGCGGCGATCTGATCGGCGGAGATGGCGATGTTGATGCGGTTGCGCTGGCGTGAGTCGGGGAGCTGCGCGGTGAGCCAGGTGCTGAGCTCAAGCGCATGCGGTGCGCTGCCAAAGGGCGCGATGGGGATGCCGCTGATGCCTTTCATGAGGAGGCACTGATCGAGGACGCCGCGCAGGGACTCCAGCGCGGGCGGCGGGGTGGTGAGGTAGCTCTCGGGCGTGGCGGGCCAGAACTGATCCATGATGACGCCGTGCGGCATGTACATGAAGCCGAGGCGGAGGGGGGGACGCGCTGCGGCGATGGCGGCTGCGGCTGTGGCGCTTTTTTTGGCGGTGTCTGCCCAGCCCATGACTTCGAGCAAGGGAAGCGCGAGGGTGGTGCCGAGGCCGCGAAGGCAGGTGCGGCGGGAGATGAGGGGGCTGCGGGACATGGGGGGAAGCGGAAATGGGGAATGACGAATGACGGAATGCGGAAGGCGGAAGGGCGAATGAAGGCGCGGAATCGTCCTCGTACTCCTACTCGAACTCGTCCTCGATTCTATCGTGGGGTTCGCGTCGGGGGTGCTGGATGCTGGATGCTCGATGCTGGGCGCGGGGCGCGGTCAGGACATGGGTTACACATGCCGTGATTGGGGTTATGGAGTGAGGTTGGCGCTTGCTGCGCGGTTTGGCCGGGGGACTTTTTCGGGCATCTCTTTGAGGCCGGACGTGCGATGAAAAACGTGAAGCCATGAGTGCGCCATCCTGCCGGTCGTTTTTACTTTCGCGCTGCCTGCTGGTGCTTGCCACCCTGGGGCAGGCGGTGGGGTGCTCGCACAAAAAAAGTGCGGGCGTGCCGGATGCCATGGGGGCGCGTGCGATGCTGCGCTGCACGGTGGGCGCGGCGCTCAAAGATCCGGTGGGGACGCCACGGATCGGCAGCGTGGTGCTGCGGGACCGGCTGCGGACGCTGGTGCTGGGGGATGCCTCGGTGATTCGCCCGGCGGGCTCGGGCGCCAAGGCGCTGGCGGCAGGCACGGGCGCGGGCGGGGAGGCCTTTGAGGCTTTGCTGGACCGTGAGAAGCTGCCGCCGCGCACGTCGGGTTCGCTGGAGTTTTTCATCGATGGTCGCGAATTTTTCCCGGTGTATTTGAAGGAGCTGCAGGCGGCGCGGAAGAGCATCGATGTGGAGACCTTCATCTTTGACACGGATGACGTCGCCGCGCAGGTGGCGGATGTGCTGCGGGCGAAGTCTGCGCAGATGCCGGTGCGCGTGCGGTTTGACGGGCTGGGCAGCGATCAGGCGGCGAAGGTGCAGGCGAAGAGCATGCCCGCCTCCTTCAAGCCGCTGAAGGATGCGCGCGCCTACCTCACGGCGGGGTCCGGCGTGGCCTGCCGCCGCACGGGCAATGCCTGCTTTGTGGCGGACCACAGCAAGCTGCACCTCATCGATGGCGATCGCGCCTTTGTGGGCGGGATGAATGTGGGGCGTGAGTACCGCTATGAATGGCACGACATGATGGCGCGTGTGGAGGGGCCGGTGGTGCAGGAGCTGGCGCGACTGTATGACAAGCGCTGGCGCTGCGATGCGTGGTGGCACCAACTGCAGCAGGGCAAACGCGTCGCTGCATCGACTGCGACGACGACTCAGCCTCCGCCCGCCGCCGAGGCGAAAGATCAGCGCGAGGCCAGGCGCCAGGTGCCCCTGCGCGTGCTGCACACGGACGCCTCCCACGGACGGCAGCAGATTCTGAAGGCGACGCTGCTGGGCATCCGCTGCGCGTCGCGGCGGGTTTGGATCGAGACGCCGTACTTTTCCTGCGACGAGATCATTCAGGAGCTGCAGGCCGCGCTGAAACGGGGCGTGGATGTGCGCATCGTGATCCCGCAGAAGGCGGATGCCGACATCATGCAGGCCAACAACGGCGCGGACATGAGGAAGCTCATCGAGCATGGGGCGAAGGTGTGGGCCTACCCGGGCATGACGCACCTGAAGGCCACCGTGTGCGATGACTGGGCGATGTTTGGCTCCGCAAACTACGACACGCTGAGCCAGCGCATCAATGTGGAGCTGAACCTGGCCACCTCCGATCCGCACACGGTACGCACCCTGGCCACGCGCGTGTTTGAGCACGACTTCCGCACCGGCACCCGCCTCACCGCCGAGATGGCGAAGGCGAAAGGCGGGCCTTTGGCGGAGCTGATCGGCGATCAGCTCTGAGGCGGCGGGGTGTCGGCGTTATGACCCTGAGGCTGACGCGGGCGAGCGGGACGTTGGGCAAGAGGTTGCAGGACTTCCGTCTTCGGCCACTCTGTGCGCTGATGTTCTTTATGGGCCGCTTCCTCGCACGCTTGATTCTCCTTTCCGCCGCACTTGGCCTGATTTCCTGCCGCACTGCGGACAAAGAGGAGGAGGGAGACAGCGCGCGGTATAGTTCGGGCGATTCATTTTTCTCCGTTGAATACATCCTGAAGGGTGCGCGGCTGTCGCAGTACAGGATCGGGCACAATGGCGCGAATCGAAAGCGGGTGAGCACCAAGAAGCTCACGCCGGAGGAGCTGGACGCGTTTTGGAAGGGGCTGGAGGACAACGGCGTGTACCGCTGGCGGCGCAAGTATGAGCCATCAGGCGAGATTCCTTACTCGCATGCCGCGAGCTGGGACATGACGATCCACAAAGGCGGGAAACTGGTGCATCGGACCTGGGGCTACGCGGCTTACCCAAGCGACGCTGATCCACGCAAAACGACCTCGTTTGAAGACACCGACTGTTTCAGACGGGTGGTCAATCTGTTTGAAACGGACCCGCGCAACCGGGCGAAAGTGGCGCCGCTGAAGACCGGCCATGAGTGAGATGAGGCGTACTCTTTTCATCCGGCACCTCGGCGAGGAACGCAGCGCGGAGCTGGTGATCCAAGGGCTTTTTTGGAAGACTCCCAATGGTTCTGCGAGTGGTCTTGTGAGATCCTTCATCCTCTGCCGAAACGAATTTACGGCGGCGATCAGATTGCGGCGCTTTACTACTGCCTGTCATGATTGGTTAAGCGCATGTATCGTGGACTTTGGAGCCTGCGCGACGGCGGGGCGCAGAGGACGCTGCTGGTGAGCTCGGCGTGTGCAGAAGGCGCTGGGTTTGCTGTCCGGAGGGCTGACGCGATAACCCAGGGCTTGCTCGTGCCTCGCGGCGCCCTGGGCTGAGTCCGCCGCACCTTTGGTGCTGAGAGCCTGATGGCAATGCGGACGAAACATGGGCTTAACCGAGCGCCATTCCTGCCTGTCATTTATTGGAGCTTTCATCCGCGAAATGGAAACCCGCGGCTATGGGGTGAGGCATGGGACCGATGGTGATCACGGTGGATTCGATTTTGGCAAGATGGAGCGACACGCAGACGCCGCAGTGCGGACGAAGGAGGAGGAAGATCAGGCCCGCTGAGAGTTCGGCAGGCTCATTCATCATCCGATTCTCTGGCGGTCTTTCGCCGGGTGCCGCTGCCGAGGGTGGCGGGCGTGGCGTCTTTGATACCAGGCACCCATGAAAAACAGGCCTGTATTCCTGTCTTATCGAGAAGGGTGAATTGATCTTCCGGCTCGTTTCCACAGCTCGTGGTATTCCATGGCATGGGTCAGATTGAAAGCGGTGGCTGGTCGGGTGGCGGAGTCGGGGAAGACAGCGATCATTCCTCGCGAGGTCACACGCCCCTGCGGTTTCATTCACCCCATAAAAAAGCCTGCCGGAGAACCCTGGTCCTCCGGCAGGCGGTGAATTCATCCTGGATTAACGACGGCCGAAGTGGCTGCCGAAATTGAAGGGAAAACGCGGGGCGGCGCTGCTGCCATGGTGATGGCCATGATGATGGCTCACAGGGCGGCAGTTGTGGCTGACGATGCGATAGCCAAAGATGGGGTGGTGGTGGCGATCGTAGCCGGTGACGACGCGTTCGCGATACACGGCGGTGCCGCAGGAGCCGCAGTTGTTCGCGAAGCTGCGGACGGGAGCAGGGCCATGGTGGTGACCGTCAAAGGCCTGGGAGCTGGCAGGTGCGAAGACTGCAAGGCCGGTGGTGACAGCGAGGAGGGTGATGAGCTTCTTCATGACTTGAGGGAGGGTTTGTTTTTTTTGATCTGCTGCCGCTTTCTTGCGGCGTGCTTCATCAGACGCAGGGCGGCGTGGAGTATTCGAGAGGAATGATTTTTTTGTCGCCCACGCGGATTTGGAGGGACGGATGAAGTGAAATGGAACGGAACGGAACCGGGGCCGTGCCATGGCACCGGGTGCTGCATGCATCCATGTGGAGCTGAATGGCCAGCTTCATGCATTTCCCTGACTGATGATTCATGGCTGCAAACCGGCACAGCCGTTGTCCCCGATGCCACCGTTACCCTGTTTGTACCACCCACACCCACCTCAACCCGCCCAGCCTTCATCATGAAACCATTGCTTCTTCTTTCCGTACTGGCCCTTGCACCGGGGCTTCAGGCCCAAGTCACCACGGTGGCGGTGCCCGGAAATATCGTCGTGACCCAGCCTGCGCTGGATCCTCTGCTGGTGCAGAGCCAGTTGTCCATCGCCCCCAAGGTGGTGGTGGAGACCCAGCCCACCACGGTGACCGTGCCTGCAACCCCGGCGGTGCCGCCGGAAGTGGTGAAGACGACCAAAACGACCACGGTCGTGGAGACTCCCGGCCTGCCGCGCCGTGTGTACCAATCCGAACGCAACGTGGTGGTGGTGCAAGATCAAAACGAGACGCGTGAGCTGCCGTATGTGACCCTGCCGGTGCTGTTTGTGAAGGAAACCGCCGAACTGCTGGATGCTGAATCACGCGCCGCACTGGAGCAGGTGGCGAGCGTGATCCGGAACGTGAGCCAGACAACGCCGGGGGCGAAGTTTGACATCGAGGGCCATACCAGCACCGATGGAACGGCGGAATTCAATGCCACACTGTCTGCCGCACGCGCGCAGAGGGTGTATGACGAGCTCACCCAGCGCTACAAGGTGCCTCCCGAAGTGCTGAGCGCCCATGGCTATGGCGAAAGCTTTCCGATGCACCCCAATGGCACCGAGGCAGAAATGCAAATGGATCGCCGGGTGCTGGTGGTCCGCACACGATAGAGCGGCCGGCAGGTCCGCGCCGGCTCCTGTCGGCGCGGCTGGCGCAGGATGGCGCGCCATGCGCGCACCTTCCACATCGACCCCAAATCTTTGGCGCTGCGACCGGCGCCTGGATTTGGGGCCTCTGCTTTCCTGCCAGGCACCGCTTCAAACGTCCTGCTGGCTGTCTGGCTGCAAGAACGAAGGTCTCAGGTGACAGGGCCTGAAGCTCACATGCCCGCCTGCGCCATTCTCTTTCAAGATCATGGCAGCGCCGGAGATGAACGGCGCACAGGGCGGCACCCACTGAGACGCTCGAACGAGTGGGAGTTTCCTCACCACTCACGGGTGGTGAAGGCGCTTGCGCCTGGGACTGGGGAATCATTTTCACTGGCACCGCCGCTTGTCACACCGGCCGGGGGGGGGCACCTCCTGCCTGCTCTCAAGGATTCACATGAATGCGGCAATGCGATTTCATGCCATGCCATGCCATGACATGCTGTAATGCAATGGCCGGCATGCCTCACGCGGAGACATGCCGGCCAGGGGGATGAATCGCGGCCTAGTAGGAACGGATGGTGCGAGTCTCCGTCGTGGTTGAAACCGGGACAGGAGACAGCGGAGTCCGGGTCAGGGTGGTTTCTTCCGTCGTGGTGGTCGTGGTCGTCGTCGGCGGGCGGTCATCATCGTCCATGGTGTCACAGCTGGTGAGGGCCATGAAACTGGCGGCGGCAAGACCGGCGATGAACAAGGGGTGAGTTTTCATGAGGGGAGATGGTTATTTTTTGGTTTCGGTGGTGGTCGTCGTGGTCTTTTCGGTGGTCGAGGTGGCGGCGGGCGGGGTGACGACGGTGGTGTGTTTTTCGATCACTTTGTCAGGACCGGAATCGGGGGCGGTGGTGGTGACGCGTGCGTCACAGGCGATGAGGAAAAACGGGGCGAGGCCAAGGAGGAGGTGCGTTTTCATGGAGGCAGCAGGTGGGGTGTTGTTATGTGTTTGATGTGGATAAACTGAGAATGATGCGAACAGGGATCTGGGAAGATTAGTTGCGGTTCGTGGTCGTCGTCGTGGTGGTGGTGGTCCTTTTCTCAATGACCTGCCCAGGCACGACCGCGTTCTTTCGCACAATGACTTTGCTGGCGACCAAAGTGTTGCCGACCTTGGTGTAATGCACGGTGACGGGAACGCCGGCGCGCACCGTTTCGATGGAAACCGGCGCCCCGGTCTCATCCACGTAGGTCGTGGTCTTGCTGTAAGAATAGCTGAGCGGGTCAGGAGAGGACTCTGTCTTGATGATGAGATTCTCAGGCCCGAACTGGGTGATGACTCCGGCTGTGATCGGCACCGTGACGGCGGGGGTGGCGGCCACCACCTTGGTGGAAGTGGCGGCGGATGTTTTGACCATGATCTTGGAGGCGACCAGGGTATTTCCCACCTTTGTATAATAGATCGTGGCAGGAAGGCCGGATTTCACCAGTTCCACGGACACGGGGTTGCCATTTTCATCCACATAGTTGGTTGTCTCGCTGGAAATGAAGCGCACCGGCTGGCTGCCCGCCTCCGTCTTGATGACGACGCCCTGCGGTCCGAACTCACTGATGGTCCCCTCGGAAGTGGTCACGGTGCTGGTGGCTTCGACCCTTTGGGCAAAAACCGGATTCACCAGGAGGAGAAGGCCTGTGCAGAGGAGGGCCTGGAAGGCAATATGTTTCATGGATGGAGTGGAGTTGGTGGTTGGGGGGGCAGGTATTGCTCCTTATTCTCCTTTATCGTCACGGGTCTTAAGTCGCTCGTATCCAACCTTGTTTTGGGAACAACACCCCGTCAGGAACGGACCTGACGGAAGGGTAGTCACTGCAAAGCACCGGCCAGGGCCCCCTGCCCTCTTGCGGCCCCGGCATGGGGGATTCTTTGCCGCAGTGCATGGAGAACCCCGGGCCGAATCTCATTTGGGTCCTCGTGGATCGCCGAGTCCGGAAAAAGCGGCTGCGGCGTTCGATCCCCGCTCCGCGACCGCAGTCCCCATGAGGGTGTGCCTCAGGTGCGGATTTGAATTTTGAACGCGTCCGAGGTGATGTGCCTCTTTGCAGCGTCCTCCGGCGTTCTCGTCAGACGCAGTGAGGCCGCAGGTATGCGAGTTGAATCGCTCTATTTTTTTTGGGGGGATGAAGCGGGGCGCGAATCTCGAACGGGTCGGCGCGGGGATCCCCATCCCGCCCACCGAGAACACCCGGGCGTGACCTTGGGGTCAAGGGGTGGACCTGGGCAGAGTCGATGGCGTCAGAGCACGCCCGCCAACGGCCGGCAGACCATGCGGAGCGACAACGGCCTGGATCGACAGCCTGATTCGTGCCGACCGGGATGAACGGTTGATGAAGGAGAACCCCGGTTTTTTTGATTTTTTGCATGCTGACCCCATTTTTTCACCGAGAACACCCGGGCGGTTTGAACTGGAACATGGGTTACACCCTGACCGGGAACATGGGTTACACTGCGTGCTCCGCATTTTGAGGGTGGTGCCTGGGTTGAAGGATGCAGAAAGTTGCGTGCGTTTAGCGTTGTCATCTCCACCATGAGATCACGCAGCATCTTTGTTGAGTCAGGCTTGCTGGCCTGCGCCCTGGGGCTTGCCGGGGGCGCGGTGTGCTGCGCTCTGCGCAGCGACTGCCTGAGCGCGACGAATGGCATTTATGTGGTGAAAATGGGAACCGTCATCTATGTCGTCTGCCGTGGAGTTTCACTGGCGCCAGTTGGGGCGGGCGGGTCTTCCCTCCTGAAATTCTTTGTGGCGGCCCTTGTGGGTGCCGGCCTTTTATATCTGCACGTCGTTTGGATCAACGGCATTGCTTGACAGCTTGTCGAAGGGAGCCAAGGGCGGGGTCACTTCACGGTGAGCTGCTTGTCGAGCTTGTCAGTGGAGGAGCCGAAGAGGCCTTCGCGGCTTTTGGGGAAGCGGAAGTAGAGGGTGGCTTTTTTGTCGTCCATCCAGCCGTCGACGGTGAGGAGGTCGTCGCCGCCCTGGGTCCATTTGAGGGGCCATTCTTTGCCGGAGGCATTGGCCTGGGTGCCGGTGCCATCCGCCTTGAAGGTGAACTGGCTGCCGCTGGCGGTGGCCCATTTTTTCCCGACAAAGGACCGGGTCTGGCGGGAGGGGGCTTCGGAGTTGCCGCCGAGTTTTTCGAGCTCGCTCTTCGCGGCGAGGGCGTCTTCGAGCTTGCCGGCCTTGGCGTAGCTGTCCTGCAATTTCTGAAGTTCGCGGACATAGACGGCGTCGCTTGGCTGCAGAGCTTTGTCGCGGGACTGGATCCAGGACTGGCGGAGGGTGGCGAGCTTGGCGGGTTGTTTGGCGGCTTCTGCGGATGGGTATGGGGATGCGGAGGCTGCTGCTGCTGCGGCGGCGTCTTCCACCACGCTCTGGCTTTCGTTTTTGACGGCCATGGCGTCTTCGAGCTGCCCGGCCTTGGTGAAGGTGTCGAGAAGCTTGTGCAGATCGCGCAGGTAGCTTTCATCGATGGGCTGTGCGGCGCGTGCGCGGGCCTGCTGCCAGGATTTTCTGAGCATGCTGATCTGCATGGGCTCCGCAGCCAGGGCTGAGACGGTGAGTGCGAGAATGGACAAGCCGAGGACGATCCGGGTGGTGAGATGACGTGTGTTCATGGTCGAGGTGTTCTCTCTGTTTATAGCGAGGTCGGGCAGCGAGATGGAAGATTTTGTGCGCCGCAATCTGTGCAACGAACGGCGCGGTGGCGAGTCGAACCTTTGAACGGGCAGCAGTCTGAAGAAATGCCCTAGGTGGTAGAAGAGACGATGCAGAGGCGGTGCACGCCCCGGGGGGAAACCGGCGCACGTGCTCCACCCGATTTTTTTGTGGTGGGCGTGGTGTGATCTGGCATTGAAGAGACCTCGACTGCCGCTTTCTAGTATCTCGTGGCGGGCGTATGCTGAACGCGCTTGCGGGGATTCATGCGGCTCCAGCTTTCGGGTATTGGCTGGTATGAGGGAGTCACCGAGGACGGCGAAAGCGGTGGCTGCGGTCGTTCCTCCCTCCGCGACCGCAGTCCAAATGAGGCGGCGTGCTCTCGGTGCCACTTTGTTAAGCGTCTGGGGCGGGGCGGAGCGTTCCTTGTTCCACAGGAACAAGGCTACTTTGCTGCGCTGAGACGTCAGTCGAAAGCAGCCTGCCTGACGATCAGGTCTAACCATGTCGAATTAGGGTGTTACTTCTTTGCGGGAGGGGGGGTGCTTGCCGTCGCGCGTCGATGGGGCCGCCGGTGGCGTCTTGATCGCGCCATCCGCTCACTCGGGATCGGACATGCGGGCGCCTGGCTGATCCTGTTGCGCGGCACTTCATTTTCTTGGCGGCGCGATTTTACTCTCGACATTTTTTGACAAAGCGTTCATGTATTCAACTAATTGCTTAGTTTTGCCGCTAATGCGTGTTCAAGCCTAAATTCTGTATTCCTTATAGTTTTGGTTTAAATTTCCACCTTATAGAATCGACATTATTTTGCACGATTTGGATCGGCACAGTGGATCCACGTCTTGCCCAACGTCCGGAGATCCATTTATGATCCTTGTCCAAATGTTAGTTCAGAGCCGTCTCGTTTTGCTGCTCACCGCTGCCGCCGGTTGCTCTTCCATGTTTTTAACTTCATGCGGGAGCGGGCCTGACTATTACCGGCCCAGCTTTGTGGAGATGGCCCGTGTACCGAGGAAGGTGGTGGTGCTGGATGACAAAGGCAGGCCCGTACTGGATGCAAAGGGCAAGCCGGTGGAGATGTTCACGGACACACGAAACGACCGCAACGCCACGCTCCACTTCAGCGACCAGGTGGCGATCAACTACGCCAATGAGATGATCAATGTTCTGCAGCCTAAATTTAACCGGTCAAGATATGCCCGCGATGCCTCAGCCACATTGCAAACCACCGCCTCCGGGCTGGTGGCCGCCAACGCTGCGACCAAGCTGAGCTCGCAGGCGGTGTCCTGGCTGGGGATAACGAATCTGGTGCTGCCGGGCGTTCAGGGAATCTTTGACGCAAAGGGGCGCTCCCAGGCCTACCTCAAGGCGGCGTATGAGATCAAGAGCGCGATCAATGAGTATCAGTCCTACAATCAGACCCCGTCTGGCCAGGTGCTAACCCAAAACGGTGTGACGCTGGTGCACCGGACGGATGCAGCGATCCATGTGGTGGAATCCTATCTGGCGGGGGAGATGCCTGATCCGCGGAAGGTGAGCCAGATGGTGGAGCCCATGTCAACGACCGGGGCGACGCAGACCCGGGCTGGAACCGCCGCGGTGAACAACATCTCATCCAGCGGGCTGAAGCAGGCCGTGGCCAGCATTCCGCTGAACCCGGGCAGGACAACGACCGACCGCATCGTCCAGCCATCGAGTGCGTATTTGGAGAGGGTTAATTCCCTGCTGGTGCGGGTCGACAACCTGAGCGACTCCGATGCGATCGCCGCAGCAAAAAACAAGCTTGGGCTGACGCTGAACGCCGACGAAAGCGCCAAGGCGAAGACGCTGATATTTGGGGTGATTGCCGATTTGCGTAACAAGGAAGATGTCAAAGAAGTGGAACAATGGGAGGCCATTGTACCGCCAATGACCGCCACTCAGAGCCGCATCGACATATTGCTCGAAAAGGCAGGGACACTTGGCCCCCGGGCGATTGTCATAGCCAATGAGAAGTGGGCCCACCCCGCTGAAGGTGCCCCCGCCATTCCGGGCACTCCCTTCACCAAACAATCGAAGGCGATCGAGGCGATCCGAAGGGCTCTCCTCAAGCTTCAGCAAACTCCGAACGAGCCGGAACTCCAGGCTTGGGAGCAACTGATCAACGCTCAATGAATCCGGTGAACAGGCGCGCGACAATGCATGCCACTCAACCCTAGCCATCTCAAAAATATGCCTGCCAAACTTCTCACCACCCCATTTGCCGCCACCACATTGAGCGATCTGATCGCAAACTTGCAGGTGAAAATTGAAGGTAAAAAACAAATCGTCATCTCCGTTGCGAACCTCATCAGCACAAATGAAGGGGCAACCTCCTATTTTCACGAGGTCACATCGATCAAACGGGAGGAAGGACAGGTGATGGATCCTGTGGAGTATCTCGAATTCGTGAGCGCCGAAGAAGCGGACCAGCGGCTGGAGATGGAGGAAGTGCTCAGCCAGGGAAATGCGCCGGTCTGCTATTCCCAGCTCACGTTTCTGGATGCAAAGGGTGCGCCGATCACCACGAACATCTTCTTCTACCGGCCTGATGGCGGGGCATGGCTTCAGAGTGTTTCCAAGCCGGCGATCGATGCCGCGATAGTCAATGACATTCCCTGGGAAAAAGCCAAAAGAAGCGCCACCACCTACCAGGGCCTGAGCAAGGAAGGTATTTCCTATTTTGAAAAGGCTGGTGGCGACATCACCGCTGTGGTGACGATTACGGATGCGGATATTGACACGGACGGCCCGGGCGGCAGCAAGGCGATCGACCGCTATTGGCAGCCGCACACCTCCCTGCGTGACAGCCATGGCAACTCCTGCAATTCCCGGGAGTTTTTGGGGGTGGTCATTCCGCCGGGGCTCACGCGTGAGTTCGGCATCCACATGGGTGACTTTGCGCTGCTGAGCTGGAAGAACAAACAGGTGCCGGTGCAGGTCTATGACGGGGGGCCGAGCGCCAAGATCGGGGAGATCAGCTTTGCCGCCGCACTGGCCTTGGACATCGGCCCGAAAGACGAGAAAACGGCCGCCACCAAAGGCAACTCTGTAAAAGACCTGATGACGGTGTTTTTCCCCGGTTCCGGGAGCAGCCGTGCAGTGTCCTCGGAACTGACTGCGGAGGCCGTCAAAAAATGCAGGGAGAGCTGGCTGGGGGCAGCCGCGCCGGGAGCAGCACCTGCACCGGCCGTGGGGCAGCAGACCTTTGCCCAGTTCATCGCATCCTTGAATCTGAAACATGTGAACCTTGAGCATGTGCTGGGCACGACGGGAAAGGCGCCGAACACCATGCCTGTGGAATCCCTTTGGCAGAACATCGTCCCCACGCTGGTCGTTCTGGATGCGGTGGTGGAAAGTCTGGGAGGCGGCAAACTGCGGGTGAACAGCACCTACCGCAATGTGGCGTACAACAATGTGGTGGGCGGTGCCAAGCGCTCCCAGCATGCGGCCTTCCGTGCGGTGGATTTCAGCATCGATGGGCGGACACCAGAAAGCATCGCCGCTGCGGTCAAGTCCATGCGTGGGCAGCAGTTTGCCGCCCCCCTTGCACATCTGCAGTTAACGAACGTTGTCGATGGTCTGCCCTCCCCGCCGCCGTTAAACCTCTCGGCTCTGTCGCTCAATTCAACCCCGGCAGGAACGACGACTTTTGTGTATCATGGCGGTGTCCAGGATTACGACAGCTTTGTGCATATGGACTGCCGTGGAGATGATGTGAGCTGGGGCTAGGCGCCAAGCCCACGCCGTCTGTTTGCAGGCTTGAATGACGCCTCCATGATGAACGCCGGCCTCCCCTGCTTGCGATCATGCGCGGGCGGGAGGTTTAATGAAGGAGCTCGGCGACAAGTCTATTTCTTGCCTGTCGTTCCCTTTCCTGGCACGCTCAGTACATCCACGACTCGGCGGTTCAGGAAGGGGTAGCTGGTGATGATGGAGGTGATGAGGGGCTGCATGCGGTGACCGTCTTTGGCGATGCCGGACATGAGCTGATCGATGATGATTTCGTCGTAGCCTTCGAGCTGGCGGCAGAGGGCGTAGGCGAGGAGTTTTTCGGTGAGGGTGCGGGTGAGGTCGTCTTTGCGGAGGGCGAGGATGGCTTTGAGCTGCGCGGGGGTGCTGAAGTGCTTGCCGCCGGGGAGCTCGCCGGCGGCGTCGATGGGGCCGCCGGTGTCGTCTTGATCGCGCCAGCGGCCGATGGCGTCGAAGTTTTCGAGGCCGAAGCCGATGGGGTCGAGGATCTTGTGGCAGTTGGCGCAGACGATGTTGGTGCGGTGGAGCTCGGTGCGCTGACGGAGGGTGAGGTTGGCAATTTTCTTTTTGTCCTGCTTTTC
>JAFLEI010000007.1 GCA_017301975.1 Verrucomicrobiota bacterium | reverse complement strand
ACACCATTTTTTTGAGCCGCTTTTTGAGCGGCTCCCACCATGCAAAGCGTTGTGTTTTCATCGGTTTTCTCTCATGCCACAAACACGCTCCCTGGGCAATTGGGAGGTTTTCAAACACTGCCTAGGAGTGGCTGGGGGATGGCGGCGCGCCGCACAGGGGACTGTGAGGACTACTTTGCTTGCGCTCTCGCGACGCTCTTTGATAGTTTTCACCAAGGGTATGGCCGCGTTGTCGTTAAAACCGCTCTCATTTTCGTGAATATCCTTCGGCTGTCTCCGCCACGCTAAGGCTCTTCGGGAGCAAGTGGTTGGGTGCTGCAGTTGCGCAGCTTGAAATCACTCGGCGGGCACCTGCTCTGGCTGGCGGTTACATCTGTGGCGGCGCGACTACCTGCGGTTTCCTCAGGGGGGAAGGGGCTTTTTGAGCGTGAGCTGAGGGCGATATGGAACCGATGAACAGGGGGGTATTAACGCCGCACCAATGCGGGTTCCGGATACTCAAAGGTTTTGCCTTCGTAGTTGCGGATGACGACGCGTTGTTCGTCGCGGACGAGGACGTAGTCGGGATTGAGGGGGACTTTGCCGCCGCCGCCGGGGGCGTCGATGACGAACTGGGGCACGGCGTAGCCGGTGGTATGGCCGCGGAGTTGCTCAATGATGTCGATGCCGTCGGCCACGCTGGTGCGGAGGTGGGAGCTACCCTGGATCAAGTCGCACTGATACAGGTAGTAAGGGCGGACGCGGCACATGAGGAGCTTGTGGACGAGGCTCTTCATCACTTCGGCGTTGTCGTTTACGCCGCGGAGGAGGACGCTTTGATTGCCGAGCGGGACTCCGTGATTGGCGAGCAGGGCGAGGCCGTCGCGCACTTCGGTGGTGAGTTCGCGGGGGTGATTGGTGTGGATGCTCAGCCACAGAGGGTGGTGCTTTTGGAGCATCTGGCAAAGCTCGGGCGTGATGCGCTGCGGGACGAAGATGGGCACGCGGCTGCCGATGCGGATGAATTCGATGTGCTTGATCGAGCGCAGGCGCGTGAGCAGGGCATCGAGCTTGGCATCTGAGAAGAGCAGGGGATCACCGCCTGAAAGCAGCACGTCACGCACTTCGGTGTGGCGCTCCAGATAGCGGAATGCGGCTTCAAATTCGGTATGAAGCTCCTGTTCGCCCACACCGGAAACGACGCGGCTGCGGGTGCAGTAGCGGCAGTAGCTGGCGCAGCGGTCGGTCACCAGAAACAGCACGCGGTCCGGGTAGCGGTGAACGAGGCCCGGCACCGGCATGTGGCTGTCTTCGCCGCAGGGGTCGCTCATTTCATCGGGGTCTTCCAGTGTTTCCTCGATGCGTGGGATCACTTGACGGCGGATGGGGCAACCTGGGTCCTCAGCGTCAATGAGATTAAAATAATGAGGCGTGATGGCCATCGCCAGCTTGTTGCCGGAGAGCAGCACGCCAGCGCGTTCTTCCTCGGTCAGGGTGAGATGTTCCTCGAGCTGTTTGAGGGTCGTGATCCGATTCTTGAGCTGCCAGGTGGCGCTGTTCCAGTCGGCTGGAGAGACGTTCTTTTCGGACCAAAAGCCTTGAGCAAAGGAGCGGAACTCCTTTTCAGGCAGCGGGAGGGTGTCTTGCATGTACTGCGGGATCGGTGGGCGCGGAGGTTAGGCGCGGGAGTGTTCGAATGTCAAACGTCCCCTGCGGCGGTTTGGGTGCATTCCTTGCATCGGGGGTCGTGATTGACCCGGATGGGTGCGCAAAGGCATTTGCCGCAAGGCCCCACCTCAGCGACATTTGGCGCGATGCCCGACATCGTCCTAGCCACGCTCAACGCCAAATACATCCACAGCTCTTTCGGGCTGCGCTACCTGCTGGCGAACCTGGGATCCTTGCGTGAGCGGGCCTGCATCGCGGAATTTCAGATCAATCAGGCACCGCTGGAAATCGTGGAGGCGGTGCTGGCGCTGGAGCCGCGCATTGTGGGCTTCGGGGTGTACATCTGGAATGTCGTGGAGACGACGGAGGTGCTGGGGATGCTGCGGCGTTTGCGGCCACAGATTCGCATCGTGCTGGGCGGGCCGGAGGTGTCGTATGAATGGGAGGGACAACCAATCGTGGCGCTGGCGGACCATGTGATCACGGGCGAGGCGGATCTGAAGTTTGCCGAGGTTTGTGACGTGCTGCTGGGGCAGGATGCGGCGGCGCAGGCGGCGCTGCCGAAGGTGATGACCGGCGGGTTGCCAACGCTGGAGAAAGTCGTTCTGCCCTATGATCTCTACACGGAGTCGGATTTGGCGCATCGCATCCTCTATGTGGAGGCATCGCGCGGCTGCCCATTCACCTGTGAGTTCTGCCTGTCCTCCCTGGATGTGCCGGTGCGTGCTTTTGCGCTTGAGGCCTTTTTGCAGGCGATGCAGGGGCTGCTGGACCGGGGGGCGCTGACATTTAAATTTGTGGACCGCACCTTCAATCTGCACCTGCCGACGAGCATGGCGATCCTACGCTTTTTCCTGGACCGCTGGCGTGATGGGATGTTCCTGCACTTTGAGATGGTGCCGGACCGTCTGCCGGAGCAACTGCGCGACATCATTCGTGAGTTTCCTGCGGGTGCGGTGCAGTTTGAGGTGGGCATTCAAACCTTTGATGAGGCGACGTCGAAGAACATCAGCCGGCGGCAGAATCTGACGCGGCTGGAGGACAATCTGCGCTTTCTGCGCGAACAGACCGGCATCCATGTGCATGCGGACCTCATCGTCGGTTTGCCGGGAGAGGATGTGGCGAGCTTTGGGCGTGGCTTTGACCGGCTGGTGAAGATGGGGCCGCAGGAGATTCAGGTGGGTATTTTGAAACGGCTGCGCGGTACGCCGATCGTTCGGCATGATGCGGAGTTTGAGATGAAATACTCGCCGGTGCCGCCCTACGAGATGCTGGAGAACCGGGACATCCGCTTTATGGAGATGCAGCGCATGCGGCGCTTTGCGCGCTACTGGGATCTGGTGGCGAACAGCGGCAACTTCACCGCAACGCTGGATCTCTTGTGGCAGCAGAATGAGTCGCCCTTTGTTGCCTTCATGGCCTTTGCCGAGAGCTTGTACAAGAAGCTGAAGCGCACCCATCAGATCGCGCTGCCGGTGCTGGCGCAGGCGCTGTTTGATTATCTGACGGAGGAGTGTGGGGTGCCGGAGGACATCGCGGCAGCAACCATGATGCAGGACTGGAATCGTGTGCCGGGGCGTGAGGGATTGCGCCTGAGCGGTATGCAGACTGCGGAGCGTGAAGCGCCGAAGCGCAGCACGGCGGGAAGCCGGCAGGCGCGGCATGTGGGGGTGGGGTAGGAGAAAATGATGACCGGCTGAAGCGGACAGTTGCCTAAACTGCTGACAGAACTTAACAGGCGGCTCACTGACACAGCACCATGGGACTCTTCGACAAATTTTTTGGGAAAAAGAAACTGCCTGCTGCTGCGCCAGCCAAGGCGGCGGCGCCCGCTCCTCATGCCGATCCGGCCAAAGACCCGAACATGATCAAGGTCTTTGATTCGTTTGGACGGGAGCTTTTCATCTCACGGGAGGAATGGGTGAAATCCATGCTGCTGCCGAACATTCAAAAGGCATGGGATGATCCTGAAAAACTTGCGGGTTTTATCATCGGTGGTTTTGAGGATGGATTTATTTCCGAATTGATCGAGAGCGCGGAGCGGCTGGCGGCGATTGATCCCAATCATGAGCGTGGCGCTGTCTTGCTGGCCATCGCCTTGCTGAAGAGCGACCGGCTGGAAGATTCTGAGCGTGTGCTGCGGGCGCACATTGCCAAGCATGGAGCGACTGGCGTGGTGCTCACCAATCTGGCGAAAGTGCATGCGCAGCGAAATGAGAACCAACTGGCGATGCAAACTTTGTGGCAGGCGCTGGAACTGGATCCCAACCAGGACAACGCTCTGGGATGGTACGAAGTGGAGCACCGTGAAAAGCAAGGGGAAGCGTCCGGTCTTGAGGCTCTCAAACGAATCGCCGCCCTGCCGCGAAGCTGGCGGGCGCAGCTATGGCTGGCACGTGCGGCGCTGCAGCGGCGCTCGCTGGATGAAGCACTCCTGATTTATCAGGAGAGCCTGGCAAATGCGCCGCGCCCGGTGCCGGTGGATCTGCTGACACAAATGAGCGGAGATCTGGGGCAGCAAGGGCATCTGCCGGAACTGGTGAACCTGACGGCTCCCCATTTCCAGGCTGAAATACACGGCCTGCAAGTGGGCAACAATCTGATCAAGGGCCTGCTGGATCTCGGGCAGATGGATGATGCCAGATCTATCATGGACCAGCTGTATGCGCAGAAGCGCCCGGACTGGAAAGAGCATCTGAGTTTTTGGGATACAGAGCTCGCCAAAACCCGGCTGGCCACCGAACCCGAAACCGTTGCTGAAAAACTGGAGGTCACTCTGCTGACCGTGGAAGGACCGGTGTGGCTGAAGGCGGATTCTCCTGCGGCTGAATTGTACCCCGTCAAGGATGCGGGTGGACCTTCGATCTGCTTTCTGTGCGGGAGTGTGGAGCATGCGGCTCCGGCAGAACGCATCGAGCACCAATTGACGGATGCTGCTGGCAGGCTCAGCCGAGCACTGCCGTTGTTCTTTACGGAGCAAACCTACTGGCGTACGGATGCGCGTGCAGGCACGCTGATTCCCTGGGCGGTCAGCCCCACCCATGGTTTTATTGTCGGGGGGAGTTCGTGGAGCGATGAGCAGGCGGCGGGCATGGCGCGCCAGGGGAATGAGCCGAATGATTATGCCGTGACCGCGAATTTGAAGGTTCAGGCCGAGCCGTGGCGTCTTGAGCTGCGGCTTCTGCGAACGATTGACGGAGCCCGCATTGGCACGCTGAGCCGCGATTTTTCGATGGCTTCGCCCGAGGCGGTCATTCCTGAGTTGATGGATGAGATCCTCGCTTTGCTGAAGGCCGAGACGGGGGCCGAAGTGCTGCCACCGCCTGCTGCTTATGGTGTGCCGGAGGGGCAAAGCTTTTCGTATTATCTCCTGCGACTGGAACAACTGCTGGCCACGCGTTGCTCGGGCATGGACGGGGTGCAGCCTGGTTTTTTAAGCGGTGAGCGTGAGATCATTGAAGGGAACATTCATCTCTGTCTTGCTCATCCGGATTCACAGACGGTGCGCATCCTCCTGGCTCAAACGCTGCTGGCCATGAAAAAAATCCGCCCTGATGTGGTGGCGGAATTTCGCGACAAGGTGGAGCTCTTGCAGAAACAGCATCCGCTGCCTGGTGCCGCGCAAGGTGTGATCGACCGGCTGATCAATGAAGGCATCTCAGCATGACAATTGGCGACGCTATGAGAATGCCTGCAGTCATTCTGCCGCATGACTATCCACGCGTGAAAGTGGTGGGCAGCTTTGAGGAACTGGTCATGACGCCAATGCGTGACGGCATCAATGCCTTGTGCTGGCCGCGCACGCTGAAGGGAAATTTTGGTGAAATTGTGGAGAAGCTGGGGGTGGGGAAGGGGATCACGAGCATTGATGAGGCGCGTCTGCGGGCGCTGGATCTGAGCGACGAGGGACGCGTGGCGCGTGAGATTTTGCTACAGGATCAGGAACTGCTGCGCAGCCGTGAGCTGCTGCCCAGCCTGGACTGCATCAACGGTTACGAGAACGAGCCCGAGACGGAACTGCTGCGGACGGATGTGCAATCCTGGCATGTGGATAGCGCCACCGTGGAGGCGGACACTTATCTCTGCACCTACTTCGGTGCTGCCTCCGAAGGGCTGCGCAATGAAGAGGCGGTGCGGCGGGTGGATGTGCCTGAATTGCGTGCGGAACTGCGGCAGCTCTATGCGGGAGCCGATGGCGAAGGCTTTCGGGAATTCCTGAACGAAAATTACCTGGATCTGCATTACAAGCCGCTGCCCCATGCCCTGCCGTTTTCCTTCGGCCTTGGCCACCTCTGGCGCATCGCGACGCTGTATCCGGAAAGTCCGGTGCCTCCGTGCATCCACCGTGCTCCGGTGACGCTGCCCGGGCAGCCGCCACGTCTGCTGTTGATCAGTTGAAGGCGGGCGCGGGATTGCGCGGGGCGCGCAGAGGCGCTATCTTTCACCCCACCGCCATGCTGAACCTGCTGAGAGAGATGCTGCACTCGCCAGTGCTGGACATTGTCCAGCGCCTGAAGCATTCCACGGGCATGACGGTGACAGAGCTCTGCACGGCCATGAAAATGAGCTACATGGGGGTGAAGCAGCACTGCGTGGAACTGGAAAAGAACGGCTTTTTGGACACGTGGCGCCGGCCCAAGGCGGCAGGTCGGCCGGAGAAGCTCTACCGGCTCACGTCCAAAGCGGACGCACTTTTCCAGAACTATGGGATGCCGCTGACACTGGATCTGCTGGCAACGGCGGAGAAAGTCTATGGTGAAAGCGCCCCACCGAAGCTGCTGTACACCCACTTTCAGGCCAAGGGGGAGGCCTGGAGCGCCAAGCTGGCGAAAGCCACGACTCTGGAGGAGCGGGCCCGGCTGCTGGCGCGGCTGCGCAGCGGGGATGGCTGCCTGAGCGTGTGTGAGACGGATGCGCAGGGACGCCTCCTCCTGGTGGAGCATCACCGGCCGCTGCGGGAGCTGGCGGCGCGCTACGGCATCGTGGATGAACTGGAGTGTGAACTGATCGAGCGTCTCATGGGCTGCGAGGTGCGTCGTTCTGTGGAAGAAGTGTCGGGTCTGGTGCGTGTTACTTTTCACATCAAGACAACAGCGCATTCAGCATGACTTCAGGGAACGCAGGCAGGACAATGACATGGATCAAGGCAGTGGCAGCAGCAGGCGCAGGCCTGCTGGCATCGTGCGGCAGCAGCATCGCTCCGCTGCGGCCTGCCTGGCAGCAGGACCCGAATCTTTTTCACCACGGCTTCCCAGCGTATCAGGCGCAAACGACGAAGACCCCGCACATGGTGGCGCGCATCGTCTATTCCTCGCCGGAGCAGATCGCCCGGATGATGGAACGTCAGGGCGATGTGCCGGATGCGCAGCGCGGATTTGCCCGCATGGGGGATGGCACGGTGGATCTTGCCGTGCAGGATGTGGCATCAGGGCAGTGGATCGAATCTTACCTCTGTGGTGGCATTCTGTTTGTGGCGGGACTGCCGCAGCAGGCTTATCGCCTCGTGTTAAAAAATCGTACACCCATGCCGTTGCAGATTGGTGTGGGAATCGATGGCAAGGATGCGGAGACAGGAGGTGCCGCATCTCTTGGGCGTGGCAACTTGCGCGTGGAAAAAGGCGGCACCCTGGTGATGGATCACACACCGCGCGGCCCGCTCTTGTTCAAGGCGGTGAACGGGGATGCGGCCTTGTTTGACACCAGCCCGCAGGGGCGTGCGGGGATCATTCAACTGGCGGTGTTTCTTGCCTCGGACGCTCCCAGCATCGGGCCGGAAAAGCTGCGTGCCAGCCAGATTGCGCCTTTTGGGCTGTTTCCGATCGGCCGGCCAGAGCAGTATCGGTGAAACGCTGGGCGGTGAATTGACGGTTGTTTATCCAGAACTTGTGAAGTTCGGCGAGCTTGGGTAGCTTTGTAAGCTCATGCTTCGTTTTTTGCGCCGGCTTCTGCTTTTTCTGGTCACCAGTTTTGTGCTGGCGGGCGGCGTGTACTTGAACACGACGGCCTTTCATGACCGCTGGCATGGATTTGTGACCGGAGAACTGGCGCAGCATGGGGTGCATCTGAATTTCGAGCATCTGACGGTGAATCCGTTTGGCGGGCTGGTGGCGCGCGGGGTGAAGGTTTTTAATGACGCGAGCAAGCAGAACATCGTGGCATCGGTGGACCGGCTGAACCTGGATGTTGACTTTGGCAGCCTGATCGAGGGCCGGGTGAAGATTGACGGGCTGGAGCTGCTGCATGCCAGCATGGCGCTGCCGGTGGACCCGGAACGGCCGGAACTGACGGTGATCGAGCTGAAGGATCTCAGTGCACGGGCTTTGCTGGAAGAGCGGCAGCTGGACATCCGGCATGCAGAAGGGCTGCTGTCCGACGGACTGCGGATTTTGATCAGCGGAGTGCTGGAACTGCCGGAGTCGAACGCTGACCAGCCCGGGCCCAGTGCGCAGGAACGGCTGCGCGCGATACGTGAGCATCGTGAGCAGATTCAACATGGGCTGGACTGGCTGGCGCGGTTTCGCGCGCCGCATGTGCCCACGCTGAGTGTGAAGGTGTCTGGTGCGCTGGACCGGCCGGAGGAGCTCAAGGCGGAGATGGTGTTTCAGGCGGACGGTCTTGAGTTTGAGGATTATGTCTGGAAGGAACTCGTGGCGGAGGCGGAGTATGACGGCGGGTTTGTGGATTTGAAGCGGCTGCATCTGCTGGATCATCTGGGAACGCTGGAGGCGACCGCGACATGGCGCATCGGGGCTGACCACCTGCGTTTTCGGCTGACCTCGAGCGCCGACCTGCCGGGACTGGCGCGGGCATTCTTCAGCAGCGAGCAACTGAGAGAGGTGGTGTTTTACGAAGCGCCGCAGCTGGCGCTGGAGGGCAGCATCTTTCTAAACAAGCCGAAGACTGAAGATTTACTGCCCGCCGAGGTGACTGGCAGGCTGGACTGCGGACGGTTTGGCAGTCGCGGAGAGGTGTTCAATTCACTCAGCCTGACTCTGGGGGCGACCCCTGAGGGAATCTTTGTGCGGGACATGCTGCTGAAGCACAAAAGCGGGACTCTGGCGCTGGATCTGATGAAGCACCGTACGCAGGGGTTTAAATACAACCTGGAACTGCGGATGGATCCGAATGTGTTTCTGCCTTTCATACCCGGGCCGAAAACGCGTGAGATCATTCAGCGGTTTGGGTTTGATGAGACGTCGCACATTGATGTGCATCTGGCCTGTGCCGGGCCCACAACCGTACTGCATGACTGCCCCAGCTCCGGCCACGGTGTCCTGCGCAATTTTCGCTACAAGGATGTGCTGTTTGAATCCGCTGAAATGGATCTGGCGCTGTTCGGAGACATCCAAAACTATGCCAATGTGCGGGTGCAGCGTCCGGACGGCCCAGCGGAAGCGGAGCTGGTGTTTGTGAACGATGATGACAACGAGAAGTGGCTCAAACTTGTCAATGTGCACACGGTTGCAGACGCGGCGGGCATCGTTCGTGCGTTTGCACCGAAGGTGGCGGACCAGATCGCTCTTTACCGTTTTTCACCCGGCACGGACGTGACCGCGAATGGCACGATCGGCTACAAGAACAATCCCAAGTTCAACGACTACAAGGTTCATTTCAAAAATCCGGTGGGTGGTGCGCATTACGTGCTGTGGCACGAGGACTATCCGATCAATGCGCCGAATGGAGAGGTGCACATCGTTGGCAGCATGCTGCACTTCGACATTAACGGACGTCTTTTCGGGGACACGCTGAATGCGAAAGGAGCCGTGAATCTCACCTCCGGAGTGAGGGGCTACGACGTGGATGTGCGGGCGGGACGCTTTCCATACGAGGTGTTTGGCCGCAAGCTGCCGTTTGAAGAGGTGCGCGCGGAAGTGCATAACCGCGAGGGAATCGCGCGGTTCGACATCGCGGCGGAGGTGCTGGGCGGGGGAATGACACTGAAGGGGAGCTTGAACGACAATCGGGAGCCGAACACCTATGACGGGGAGCTGCGCATGAACGCGCTGAGCTTTCAGCGCTTTGCCCAGGTGTACTCTCCGGGCAATGAAAGCGTGGGTGACATCAGCGGCCATTTCAAATTCACCGGGCGCATGAACGACTGGAAGGCGCTGAAGGGAGGCGGCGCGCTGATCATCGTGAATGGCAATCTTCTTGCCCTGCCCGTGCTCGGGCCGCTGACACCGATCATCGGGGCCTTCCTCCCTTCGCCGATCAAGGGCTACAACGTGGCGAAGAAGGCGGACTGCACCTTTGAAGTGGCGGACGGTTTCATCGTCACCGAAAACATCGAGGCCCAGTCCAGTGCCTTTCGCATCTTCAGCCGTGGCAACATCGACTTCATACGTGACGACATCGATTTCAACGCCGAGGTGCGCATGCGCGGGCTGGGGATCCTGCTGTTTCCCGTGACCCAGTTGCTGGCCTACAAGGGGTCGGGAACCGTCAGCGACACCAAGTGGTCGCCGCGCATCTTTGGGGGTGGCAACAAGGATGAACGAAAACCGCCCACTGAAAAAGAGCTGCAGGAGGCGCAGCGCATCGGCGGCAATCCGGCGAGGCCGAAGGCACCGCCCTCAGCGCCGAGGCAGCGGCCGCTGTTTGGGAATTGAACGCGGCTGTTTGAAGGATTTGCTGTCTTCAGCGGCCGGAGTGTGGCAGGGAGACCACATGAAAGTAGAACGACTTAAATACGTGATCTGGGCGGCGGACATGAACCGTGCGGTGAATTTCTATGCCACCGTCTTTGGCGGCACGATCCTCAAGCAGAATGACATCATCAGCGAGGTGTCCATTTGTGACGGCATCATCGGCATTCATGGCGGTGGTGAGGGCAGCCGCACCTGGACGGGTCTGAGCTTTCAGGTGCCGGATGTGATCGAAGGCGCGCGTGAAATCGTCGCTGCGGGTGGGCAGCTCACGCGCGAGCCTCAGCCGGAAAACGGCGAGCCGCCGCATCTGGCGATGTGCGTGGATACGGAAGGGAATGAGATCATGCTGACGCGGAAGCGGGCGCATTGATCCACTTACTCACTCCCCGGGCACAAAGAACTCCCGGCGCAGTTTGCTGAAGACGATTTCGGAGGTGCCGAATTTTGGGGTGAGGCGGCGGCGGCCCGGTGGTGTAGGTGACGTAAACTTCATCGCGGTAGAGGTGCATGAAGGGGGTGTTGACGGCATTGTAATCGACGATGGAGAAGGCTTTGGTGTAGGACTGGCAGCGAGCGTCGATCTGGACGACGTCGCACTTGTTGCGGGTGACGGTGGTGCCGCCCATGTGAAGGCTGGGGGCGGTGAAGAGGGCGACGAGGCCGATGGGCTTGCCGAAATCGCAGAGGCTGGGGCGGCCGATGCCGTAGGTCCATTTAGTGACGGGGACGTCGAAGTGGTAGAGGTCAGTCTTCGCAGCTTTGCTCAGCATGTAGCCGGTTTCGATGACGTTGGAGCGCAGGTGGAGATAGACGTGGGTTTTGTCCTGGGTGATGGCGGGCTCGGCGAGGATTTTGACTTCGTTGGTGAGCAGGCGTGGATCGGGGGCACCGAGGAGTTCCCAAGTCGCGCCTTGGTCGGTGCTGCGCATGAGGATGTTGGTGAGGAGCCGGGTCTGGCCGTCCTGCGAGTTCTTGATCTGAATGGTGCTGTAGAGCAGGCCGTCGAACTCGACGAAATCGCAGGCGGTGCTGATGCCTTTGCTGAAGGATGCGCCGGTGCCTGCGCCAAAAAGGAAGTCGAGGTGGCTTTGCAGTGCGGCCTGGGTGAGATCGAGCACCTTATCAGGCTGTTGGGCGATGGTGCAGCGCATGGCGCGCAGTTCGGAGAGGGTGGCAGTGGGAATGTCGTAGTCGCGGTAAAAGGCGCGATAGGCGGGCACGGGATCGCCTTCCTGGCGGCCTGTGAAGAAGATGCGCAGAGTTTTCTCTCCCAGCGCGTGAATCATGGGGCCGGAGACGAAGGTGCCGCCGAGGGTGATGCCGCCGGAGGAGTCACCTGCTTTGGCGATGTCGACCCATTTCGCGGTGGCGGTGGGATTAAGGATGTTGAAAACGGCCATACGGGCGACCTGCCCGGCCTTGTTCTCCTCCGGGGTGGACTCGTTGCACTGATACACGGCGTAGCCGATGCCCTGCACGATGCGGAGGGAGGACTGATGGGCGTATAGCTCCGTCTGGTAATTGCTGACAATTTGGGCCTGATCGACGAATGAGCGGGAGGAGACATGGCCGTCCGGGCGCAGGGTGGGTTCGGCGGCGAAGGTGGTGCAAAGCAGGGCGCCCAGGAGGGGCAAAGGGCGAAAAAAGGCGGGCAGCATGATCCCGACACTATCGCGCAGCGTATGGATGTCCAAACGCGTTGCAAATGCCCCCAATTGGGCCATTCATTCCTCCGCCCATGACCCCCAAGATCGACCCCGCCCTGCATCGCGACAAAAAACCGGAATGGATCCGAGTGACGCTGCCGCGTGACCCGAAGTTCTGGAGCACGAAGGGGATGATCACCGATTTGAAGCTGCACACCGTCTGTGAAGAGGCGCAGTGTCCGAACCGCTGGGAATGCTGGAGCCAGGGATCGGCGACGTTCATGATCGCCGGAGACCGCTGCACGCGTGCCTGCGGATTCTGCGCGGTCAAAACGGCCAAACCTTTTGCCCTTGAAGCGGATGAACCGCAGCGCGTGGCCGAAGCGACCAAGCGCATGGGCCTGAACCACATCGTCATCACCGCCGTGGCGCGCGATGACATGAAGGACGGCGGCGCGGAACACTTTGCGCGGACCATCGAAGCCGTGCGTGAAGCCGTGCCAACGATCACGATTGAGATTCTCGTGCCGGATTTCAACGGCAAGGACGACGCACTGGAAGTCGTGATGAAGGCGAAGCCGCACATCTTCAATCACAACCTCGAAACCGTGGAGCGCCTGACGCCGCTGGTGCGCAGTCGTGCGATGTATCACCGCAGCCTGCATGTGCTGAAGCGTGCCAAGGCAATGGCGGAAGAACTTGGGACCAAGTGCGCCACGAAGAGCGGGCTCATGCTCGGACTCGGCGAAACGGAAACGGAACTGTTTCAGGCGATGGACGACCTGCGCGAGCATGACGTCACGGTACTGACTCTGGGCCAGTATCTGCGCCCCTCCCCGCAGCATCTGCCGGTGATCGAGTATGTCCACCCGGACACGTTTGAGAACTACAAGCAGATCGCTCTCAAAAAGGGCTTCCGCCACGTGGCGAGCGCGCCGCTGGTGCGCAGCTCGTATCATGCTTCGGATTTCAAGCCTGAGCTGGATCTGGAGTAGCGGATTATTTGCGGAAGCTGCCAGCCATGCGGTTCCAAAAGTTTGCGAGGGATATTACGAAGCCAAGGGCGACGATCTCCTGCTCTGAGAACAGGGTAATCAGTTGATCATATTCCTGCGCATCGTCATGGACGGTGGCTTTGTGTGTCAGCGCCTCGGCCCAGGCCAGGGCGGCTTGCTCACGGGGCGAGAACAACGGCGATGTCCGCCATTCTGGAAGCTGTTCTAGGCGTGCTTGATCTTCTCCCAAGTGTCTTGCTTCTGCCTGATGAAGTTGAATGCAGTAGGCGCAATGGTTGATCTGCGAGACGCGGAGTTCGACCAGTGCCCGGAGGCCGGGAGCAATGGAGGTTTGGGCCAGGTCACGGGTCAGGTGTCGAAAGCGGGAGGTCAGTTCCGGCTCGATTTGGGAATAATCAATTCTCATGGGCTGGTTAAAGTGTTCCGGTTTCCAACTGCTCCAAGTAGATGAAGTCGGGGGCTTTGACGCCGGCTTCGGCTCTGATCTGCACAAGCTGGGGCGATTCAAAGAAAGTCTTGGCGTCAGCGATGGATGTCCATGCCGAGAAGTGTACGATTTTGTTTGGGTCGTCGTGGTAGCTGAGGACCTGATAGGATCGCTCGCCGGCTGCTTTGCGAATGCCGGAGGCGCGGTCAAAGATGCTTTTCCATGCCGTGTAGTCGGCGACTTCGTGGATGATGAGAACGTGCTGCATGAGGTGATGAGTATGAGGAATGCACCCGTAGAGAAGCTTTGATTCTTGTGGAAATGCTATCAATGCATCAGATTGATGTGATGAAAGCATGAATCGTCCTTCCATCCATGAGCTTGAGTGCTTCGTTGCTGTGGCCGAGGCCTTGGGTTTTTCCAAGGCTGCCCAGAAGCTCAACCTTTCCCAGCCAGCCTTGTCCCGGCAGATACAGGGACTGGAGTCCAAGCTGGGGGCGCGCCTGCTGGAGCGCCATACGCGGGCTGTTTCATTGACGCATGCAGGCAGGCTGTACCTGGACGATGCAAAGCTGCTGCTGACCCAGCTGGACCGGGCGGCGGAGGTCATCCGTCGAGTTGTTGCCGGAGAAGCGCAACGGCTGCGACTCGCGTTTGTCGGAGCGTTGCTGGATGACGGGCTGGTGCGGCTGCTGCAAAAGTTTCGTGCCGAGCGTCCCGATTGTCAGATTCACATGGTGGATATGGCCCCGTCAGAGCAACTGGCCGCCCTGGAGGGCGGAGAGATCGACGGGGCGTTCATCGGTGCGGCACCTGCCAAAGTTTCGCGGCACATAGAGACCTTGGTCTGGAAGCGGGAGCCGCTGCAGGTGGTTCTGCCGGAGCAGCATGCTCTGGCCAAAGAGACATCACTGAAACTCGCCCGGCTCAAGGCTGAAAGCTGGGTGATGGTTTCTGCCAAGGCTGCTCCGGGTTTTCGAGAGCACGTGGGGGTGCTCTGCCGGCAGGCGAAGTTTCAGCCGAAGGTGGTGCAGGAGTCAGATCGTGTGGCGGCGGTGCTTACCATGGTCGCCGCAGGGCAGGGGATCAGCGTATTGCCCGAGTCTCTCTCACGCTGGCTCGGTGCTGGTGTGGTCTTTAAAAACATGCATGAATCGAAGGCGATGCTGACGCACGCCTTTGCGTGCAGGCGCGGTGATCGTGGGGCTGAGCTGCGGGAGTTTGCCCGAATGCTGGCGGCTCATGGTGGCTGAGACGGCTTTTTCCGTGGCTGGTTTTGGCATTAGTCTGTTCCTAATGGTGTGGGAAGTTGTGAAAGCGGGTTGCGTGGGCGGTATTTCGCGTTCTCTTCGTACACCCCCCCAACCCACCATCATGTCCATTCGTCCTCCTGCCGAAGCCTACGAGAAAGTCCCGACCGTTATTTTTCCAGACTCCGCCAAGGCCGCCAAGACGCTGGCGCAGGAGGTGAAGCAGCTCATCGAGACAAAGAACAAGGCGGGTCAGCCTGCGGTTCTGGGCATGGCGACAGGCTCGACACCGGTGCCGTTTTATCGTGAACTGATCCGTCTTCACAAAGAGGAAGGGCTGAGCTTCAAAAACGTCATCACCTTCAACCTTGACGAGTATTACGGTCTCAGCGCCTCTCATCCTGAGAGCTATTCGATGTTCATGGCGGAACAGCTGTTTGACCACATCGACATTCCGAAGGCGAACATCAATCTTCCCAGCGGCACGGTGCCGGGAGATCAGGTTTTCAACCACTGCCGCCAGTATGAAGAAAAGATTCAGGCCTCCGGAGGCATTGATCTGCAGATTCTCGGCATCGGTCGAACAGGCCACATCGGCTTCAATGAGCCCGGTTCCAGCCGTGACTCGATGACGCGCCGCATCACGCTGGACCGCGTGACGCGCCAGGATGCTGCGAGCGACTTCCGCGGAGAGCAGAACGTGCCGCACTTTGCGATCACGATGGGGGTGGGTTCGATTCTGCGGGCGAAAAAGCTGGTGCTGATGGCCTGGGGCGAAAACAAAGCTGTCATGGTGGCCAAGGCCGTCGAAGGTCCGATGACGGAAGCGATTTCGGCCTCGTTCCTGCAAGATCACCCGGATGCGCGGTTTTTCATCGATCACGGTGCCTCACGTGAACTCACCCGTATCAAGCTGCCCTGGCTCGTCGGCCCGGCGTCCTGGACACCGCGTGAGACCCGCCGCGCGATGGTGTGGCAGGCCTTCAAGATCAATCGCCCGATTTTGAAGCTGGTGGACGAGCATTACAATGAAAACGGCCTTTCCGATCTGCTTTCCGAACAGGGGCCGGCTTATCAGTTGAACATCCGCATCTTCAATCAGCTTCAGCATACCATCACCGGCTGGCCCGGCGGCAAGCCCGATGAGGACGACACGTACCGCCCTGAGCGTGCGCGGCCCTATCCGAAGCGCTGTCTCGTTTTCAGTCCGGAGCCCCAGGATGCCATCACCGGAATGGGAGGCACCATTGATCGCATGGTTGAACAGGGGCATGACGTGCGCCTGATCGCCCTCACTTCCGGGAGTCTGCGAGTGCCGGACAGCGAGGCGGATAAATTTGCCGAGACGCTGCTGGAACTGGCCTCCAATGCGTCCAATCCAGCCACATGGGCGGCCCAGGTCTCTTATGCACGTGAAGCTTTGACCCTGCTGGAAGCCAAGGGTGAGTTTGGCGAGGATCCACCGCTGCTGCGGCAGCTCAAGGGCCTCATTCTGCGCGGCGAGCTGCGTGATGCGGCCCACACCGTGGGGCTGGCCAACGACCGTGTCACCTTTGTGGATCTGCCTTTTTATGAGCAGGGCCGCTACCGTCGCTTCAACAGCACCGATGAAGATCACAAGGCTCTGGTGCGCCTGCTGCAGGAGCACAAACCCCATCAGATCTACATCACGGGTGACGCCGCTGATCCATCGAGCGTGGCGGGCATTTGTTTCCGCCTGCTGGTGGCCGCTTTGCAGTCGTGCGCGGGGGAGGAGTTCGCGGGTTCCTGCAGCGTGTGGCTGTATCGTGGCAAAGAGCGTCCGCTGGAGCCGCATGAGATCGACATGGCGATTCCGATGAGTCCGCTGCAGATTGAGCGCAAGGCCAATGCCCTGTCACGCTACGGAGCTCTGTCCTCCCTGGAAAAAGAGGCGCCGGAGACCAACCGTGAAAATGCGCGGCTCTATGATGCGCTGGGCCTGGCCGAGTATGAGGCCATTGAGACGTTCCAGCGCTGGCGCCGGGTGTAGGCCCTGATCAACCGGCTACCGCGAGCCTGGCATCGCGGTAGCTGCATTTGCCCAGCCGCCGAAGCTCATCGCAGTGGGCTTCGATGCGCATGCTTTTCATGCTGGGCTGGAATCCGAGACGACGCGTGATGCAGTCATGGAGCAGCGCGGTGTGATCGTCCTCAAACTCCACCACCCGGTCGCAGTCGAGGCAGATCAGGTGGTTGTGCTGGGGTTTGTCGAGGAAATTGGGATCGTAATAAGTCTGGTCGCGGCCCAGATCGACTTCGCGGAGCAGGCCGCATTCTACCAGCAAGGTCAGGGTGCGGTAAACGGTGGCCCGGGAAACGGTGCTGTCGAGTTTGCGCGCCTTCTCCAGCAGTTCCTCTGCTTTAAAGTGGTCATCGGTGGCAAAGGCAGCCTCCACGATGACATCCCGCTGCTTGGTACGGCGCAGTCCTTGACTGGCCAGATGTTTCTCCAAGCGTTGAGTGATGCGTTCGTCCATGTGGCAGAGAGGGTAGCCATGGCGGAGGATCGCGCAAGGCAGGGCTTTTTTTGAAGAAGAAGACCAAGGGGTGAATCATTTAGGGTCAAAACGCGCTGCAGAGACGCGTTCACCGCTTCTTGGCCTCGTGATAAAACGTTGAAAATCAAAGAGTGGAATGATTTTTCAGAGTGCGCAATGCTCGTCAAAGAGGCGGCGGAGCGCTTCAAGAATAGTGGGTATTGTGTTCAAATTAATTTAAAATAATTATGGATTTTATTGTTAATATTGATAAAATTCCCCGGACTGCCTGATTCCAAGCATGCCTTTACCATTTTCATTCTCTACCCAACGCCAAAGCTCTGAGGCCGAAAGTCCCGCAGAAGCCATTGCCATGGCTATTGCTGAGAAGGTGATGAATCATGCGCCGGGGCTTGTGAGCACCGAGCCCTTGCAGGGAAATCAAGGAGGCATCTTCGCTGCTCCTGCCTTGGAAGCGCCACGCGCCATGTCCCATTTCCGACCTCAGGGCGCAGTGAATTCAGCGGGTCTGCCATTCGCCTCCAGGCAGGAGCCCGTCCGGGCTGCTGACCTGCAATTGACAGCTGCCGTACCTCCTCCCACGGCTCACCACCCAGTCACACCGGGATCTGCTCCAGCACAAGATCTGCCGGCCCAGATCGAACAACTGCGCAACGACATCTTCGGCATCGCCATGAATACGAGCGCCTTGAATGACCGGCTGGACCGAATGGAGCAGCGGCTTCCTCAGGCAGGGCAGTCGGCGCAGGCTGGCATCGCCGCATTGCGTGGCGAAATCGAAACCTGGCTGGAAAACCATCTCAATGCAGCCGTCGAGCACTGCATGAATCAGATCATCAACCGCACTCAATCTGCTGCGAACCGTCCCGTCAACTGATCGCCCTCTCCCCAATATTCGATCTCATCCTTTATGAACTCCCTGAGACTTCGCATTCTGTTTCCTCTGTGGCTATTCGGCATTTTTCCGGCCATCGGAGCCACCCGCATGATGGGGCAGCCGCTCGAATGGTTCTTCGGCATCACAGGCGTCCTTCTGGGCGGCGGTGTCTTCCTTGCCTCCTACCTGATTTCCGGCTGGCTGCTGAAACCCACGACTGCGGTGATGAAAGGCACCACGGCGGTGCTGCGCGGAGTTCCCCCCGATGCCCAGTCTGCCGAATGGCTGCCCGCAGACTTCTGGAAGCTGCGCTGTGACATCAACATGATCTTTGCCAAGCAGCGCCAGGCGCTGAACGCCGCCGAGCAGCATGCCTGCCAGACAGCACAGCGTCTGCTCAATGCAGAACGCCTGCTGCGTGAGGCATTCACCGCCCTGCAGGGCCTGTTTGCGGCTAGTGATGAGGGCGTGCTCGTGGTGGATGCCCAGGGCTCCATCATCGCCTCGAACGCCCGGCTGGATGATTTCCTCGGCAAGCCGGTGGAAGAAGTGGCCGGACGTGAGTCCACGCGCGTCCTCAAGGCACTGATTGAGCGCTTTGAAGAGAAAGCCGTGATCACCGCCTGGATTGAAAAAACCTCCACCAATCTCGAAGGGCAGAGTGAAACGCCGCCGCTCGTCTCCACTGACAATCGTGTTTTCTCGCTGCGCTCCAGCCCGATGCGCACGGACGCCGGTGAGGTGATCGGACGGATCTGGATCGTCAAGGACCGCTCCGAAATGCGAGTGCTGGAAAATCAGCTGCGCGAATCGCAGAAGATGGGCACCATCGGCCAGCTGGCAGGCGGCATCGCCCATGACTTCAACAACCTGCTCACGGCCATCCGTGGCAATCTGACGCTGGCCGAGCTTACCCCGGCTTCCAACCAGGCCGGAGTGCGTGACAAGCTGCAAAACGCCAACCACGCCACCACACGTGCGGCGGAACTCGTCAAATCCCTGCTCGGCTACTCACGCCGCAGCACCGGTGTCGCCGTGCGCAAGTCCACCAATCTCAAGCGCCTTTTGGCCGATGTGCAGAACCTTCTCAAGCACAGCGTCGATCCGCGTGTCACCATTCAAATGCGCGGAGGCATGGACGCCTCCTACGCGACCGGGGACGCCACGCAGATCGAGCAGGTCATGCTCAATCTCTGCCTCAACGCCCGCGATGCCCTGCCTGCGGACAAAGGGGTGATCGAAATCGCCGTTGAAAACGTGACGCACCGCGTGCCGTCGAAAATAGACGAGAGCAATGAGTCGGCGGACTTCGTCATGCTCGTGGTGCGTGACAACGGCCACGGCATCTCTGAAGAGCACCGCCAGCGCATCTTTGAACCCTTCTTCACGACGAAGGCCGGCAGCAAGGGAACGGGCCTCGGCCTCTCCACGGCGCAGGACATCGTGCGTGAGCATGGAGGCTGGATCGAATTCGACAGCGAAGTGGGCCGCGGCAGCGAATTCCGCGTGTTCCTCCCACGTCTGCTCAATCCAGAACAGACCGAGGAAGAGGCTCCCATCCAGAATGGGCCTGCGATTACGGCCCCTGTGGGAGGCCAGACCACGATTCTGGTGGTGGATGACGAGGCCCCGGTGCGCTCCATCGCCATGAACATGCTCGGATTCCTCGGCTACCGTACGCTTGAGGCCTGTGACGGCCAGCAGGCGCTCGACATTCTCCTGCGCACCCAGGAGAAGGTGGACGCCGTCCTGCTCGACATCTACATGCCCAAGCTTTCCGGTCGCGACACGTTCAAGGAACTGCGCGCTGTCGGCAACGATGTGCCGGTGGTGGTTTGCAGTGGTTTTGTTATCGACCCTGATGAATTTACCCTTCTCAGCCAGGGCCGGACCCCCCCTGTGGACATCATGCTCAAACCCTACTCTCTGGACGGGCTGAGCAAGGCGCTGGCCAAAGCCGTGCAGAAACCGCAGGGGGAGGCTCCTGCTTATGAGCTCACCGGCAGCCGGACGCCCCAGCAGCCCGCAGTGCTCGTTTCTTGAGGACCGCGGGATCGGATCTGGAGAAACCGGCTGCTGACGACCATCTTTCCCCTTTTCGATTGCCGCAAAGGCGCTACCATCCGCGCCCCATGATTAAAGTCGGCCTCGTCTCTCTCGGTTGCGCGAAGAATCTCATCGACTCGGAAATCATGATCGGCCACCTCCAGCAGGCGGGCATGGTCATGACGCCTGAGCCGGATCTCGCGGATGTACTCATCGTGAACACATGCTCGTTCATCGACATGGCCAAGAAGGAAAGCGTCGGCGCGGTGCATGACGCCGTGGACCAAAGAGCAGGCTCGAAAAAGCGCGCACGGCAGAAGATCATCGTTGCCGGCTGCCTCTCGCAGCGTTTTTCCACGGAGCTTCCGGGCCTCATGCCCGAGGTGGATGCCTTCATCGGACTGGATCAGATCACGCAGGTGGCGCCCATCATCCAAAAGCTCGTCGGCACCAAGGAGCACGAGCAGGAAAATCTGGTGACCCGCCAGCCGCAGTACATTCCGGATTACGACACGCCGCGCTTCCGCCTCACGCCGCAGCACATGGCGTACATCAAGATCGCTGAAGGCTGCAATCATCCCTGCTCCTTCTGCATCATCCCACGCATCCGTGGGCGCCACCGCAGTCGCACGCAGGAAAGCATCGTCAAAGAGGCGCAGCAGCTCATCGCCAGCGGGGTGAAGGAGATCAACCTCATCTCCCAGGACACCACCTACTTCGGCATGGACAAGTGGACGGAAGAGCGCCCGAAGCCGCGCAGTGGTGTGGACTCCACCAAGGGCGAATCCCTTTCCTCCCTCATCCGCGAGCTGAACAAGATCGAAGGTGACTTCTGGATCCGTCTTCTTTATACGCATCCCGCGCATTGGAGCGATGATCTCATCCAGGCGATTGCCGAAAGCCCGAAGGTGGCGCGTTACATCGACATGCCGCTCCAGCACATCAGCGACCGCATGCTGGGCCTCATGAAGCGCGAGACCGATGGCGCTTACATCCGCGACCTCATCAAGCGCATCCGCTCAGGCATTCCCGGCATCGCCATCCGCACCACCTTCATCGTGGGCTTCCCCGGCGAAACCGAGGCCGACTTCAACGAGCTCCTGCAGTTCATCCAGGACACCAAGTTTGAACGTGCCGGCGTCTTCAACTACTCCCGCGAGGAGGACACCCGTGCGGCGAAGATGGAGGATCAGATCCACCACATGACCCGCAAGGCTCGCTGGAACGAGGCCATGCGCGCCATCCAGCGCAGCATTGAAGGCTTCAATACGACGCAGGTCGGACGCAAAATGCGTGTGCTTGTTGAGGAGCCCGGAGTCGCCCGCAGCGAAATGGATGCGCCTGACATCGACACGACGGTGTTTGTCAGCAAGAAGCTGCCCGTGGGCAGCTTTGCGGATGTGACCGTGAAGGAGTGGCGCGGGTATGATCTGGTGGCTGCCTAAGCAACAATCGATTACTCAGCGGCCTGAGGCCGGAAACGTTCGGCGACGCGGTCCACGCCACCGCGTGGTCCGGTCACGGGCTTGAAGGCACCGGAGTCCCAGGTCGTTTTCTCCGGGTAGGGATACAGTGGCATGTCCAGTTCGGTTTTGCCATCAACGATGCGTTGTGCGCTGAGGGTGTGAGGAGCGTCGCCTTTTTCGCGCCAGTTCATGACCAAGTTCAGCATGTCGGGCAGTTTGTTGATGCCGGGGCCGGGGCCGTGACTCATGCCGGGAACGATGTAGAATTTGCAAAATGATGCGGCCTTTTCCAAAGAGCCGAAGTGCTCGATGACGCGTTCGTAGTAGTCGAGTGTCGCGTGATAAGGCACGCAGGAGTCGGCGGAGCCGGAGATCATGATCAGTTTGCCGCCGCGTTTTTCGAACGGGGTGAGGTCGGGGTTTTCAGCGTTGAGATAGGGGCCGAGTGCAGCGGTGTAGGTGTCGATGTCCTTGCCGAAGTCGAGGCTTTGGAGGTCCTTGTCCTTCCCGAAGACCCACTGGAAAAGATAGAGGTGGCCGTGGGCGATCTTGAAGGAACTGCCGAAGGGGATGCCGTCGAAGATGCGTTCTCCGGTGATCGCGTGGTTGGGGCCGCCGAAAAGTTTCCGCAGCGCTTCGGCATGCTTCTCCGTCAGCGTCGGGTCCTTCTTCTGCGCAATGGCGATGACGGCTTCGATGTCGTAATCGACGCAGCGTGGATCGGAGACCATCTTGCCGGCGGTTTGCGGGATTTCTCGTGAGGCCATGTATTCGTTGCCGGCGGCGATGATGTTTTCCTCCTGCGTGGCGGTGAATGGGCATTGGTGGAAGATTTGCTCGTTCCAGAGGAAATAAGCGTGCAGAGGTGTGCGGCAGTGAGCGGGGACATTGGCCACGATGCCGTCGTAATCTTCGGGATAGCGCTGGGCTTCCTGAAGCGCCTGCTGGCCTCCGGTGGAACCGCCGTTGAAGTAGGAGTATTCGGGGGAAGCGCCGTAATAGGCGGTGATGACCTGCTTGGCGCAGAGGGTCATGAGATGAGTGGCGCGATAGCCAAAATCCTTCCAGACATCCGGTTTGCCGATGCCGGAATCCGAGTTCGGAGAGGTGCCCATGTCGGTGGTGGCCACGGCATAGCCGCGAGCCATGGGGCCCGCGAGGCTCCCTGAATTGATGCGACCGGCCGCGCCACCGTTGCCCAAGCCGATGAAACGGTGGTTCCATGCGGATGCTTCCGGCAGCCAAATTTCCACGTTGATGTTGGAATCTTTGGCCGGGTTAAGAATGAGCTGCACCACCGTGTGTGGCGGTAACTTTTTGTCGGCACTGGCGCTGATTTCCTCGGCGAGCACGATTTTTCCGGCCGTGATCTGAAGCTGCTTGATTGCCGCCAGTTGCTCCGGAGGAGCTGCGCGTACGGCAATCGCGGCGGCTGCTCCGAGGAGGAGGGATCTGCAAAGATGACGGAGGATTCCTGCGGTGTGAAGTTTCATGGCTCAGTCGCTGAATGATCTGTTCGGGTTGGAACGGATGCGTTGCGGCCATGAGCGTGCCGAATCACACCGTTGCATGCAACCGATGAATGAGCCGGCATGGTGAAACGCCGCTCCGAAGACTCAGCGTCTTTTCGAGCTTCGTTTCCGCGCTTTGGCTTGTGCACGGAGTGCCTCGTTGATTTCTTCGGGTGTCATGACGATCGCGTGGCGGATGGTGACTGCCTCCAATTTCGCGACATGGGCCGGCGGGGTGGCAATGGATGCTACGGCAGGCTGGGGTGCCGGTGGCTCGGCCTGGGCAGGTTGAGTCTGTGGCGGAGCGGGAAGGGTGGCGACCTCTTTTGGAGGGAGTGGAGAAGACTGGGCGACTTCCGGCGTCGCGAGGATGGCGCGGCGGATGACGGGTTCTGGCTCGGGTGCGGGCATGCTGGCCGCAGTTTTTTCGGCCAAGATCAACGGAGGTTCTGGCAGGCGGGGCTCCGCCATTTTTTCGGTGGATGGGGACGGCGCACTGAGGGCCGGTGTGAAGTCTGCCGTTTCAGGAGCCGCTGGCATGGAGCTTGAGAGGGCGTCCTTCTGCAAAGCGGGTGCCGTCACTTCGGCCACCAAGAGAGGCTGTGAGGGCTGGGCGAGGGGTTCGACCACCCGTGCGGGGGTTTTATGAATGATGGGCTGCGGCAGCGGCTGCGCGGGTCGATTGACCGCAGTGTCGGGAGTGGTCCCTGCGATCTCCTTCGGCAAGAGCGCTGCTTCGTGTTTCGATGATTTTGGAGCCTCCGTGAGGACCGGCGAGGGGGCTTCGGGCATTTCACCAAAGATCATCCAAGCCAGCGCCCCGAGGAGGGCGGCCGTGGCTGCAAGGGCGAGCCAGGGAAAGGCAAACCGGGGGGGGGCGGAACGATGGAGGTCGAGTGATTGGAGATCGGCGCTGACCGGCGCGAGGAGGAGAGTTTTTCGCGCCAGTTCCATGGAGGGCTCCTCCGGGGCCCGGTCTTCCTCAAAATCAGAGATGAAGCCTGCGCTTTCCATTTCCTGTGAGGCAAGCGGGTCCTCGATGGAGTCCATCTCCGCGCTGGCTGCGGTGAGGAGATAGGAAAGCTTTTCGGTGAATTCGGGCGGGCAGGGAACGGGGGCGCCGCACAGCACCTGCTGCAGGCATTCATGCAGGTAGCCTGCCGCCAGTTCAGGCATGCTGGTGGGAACGCCGGTAATCTGGCTCATCTGACCAACTCCGGTGATGAGATAGATCGCCAGACAGATGAAGGAGCGATTGCACTCCTCACGGGCGGCGCTCCCGGTCGTTTCTTCATGGGGGAGGCGGCCCCATGGGCTCAGATCGATCAGGCGCGGCTTGCACAGGCTGCGCATCGTTTTGTGAAGACGGAGCTTCACCACAAATTTGGGCCAGGCATCCAGCCGCTTCTGGTGCAGACGCTCCAGGTCACGAGGCAGGACGGGGCCGTCATAACCGACACAGAGCTGAATGTTTGCCGGGTCGAGATCCACCCGCTGCATGCCGGTTTCAGCCGCCTGTTCCACGCCGGCATGGATCTGCCTCAGCAGAGTGACCACCTCTCCCGGATTGAGAGTGCCGCGTTTCGCCATGAGGGCGCTGAGGGCCATGCCAGGTTCACGCGCCTCGGAAAGGAAGGCCCAATCAGGGCCATTCCACAGACTCATCAGGTGCAGGATGTTGGCCTGCTTCGCCGGATCCTGTCGCCATACCTGCGGGGGAAAGGTCGTGAAGCCGGACTGCCGGATGATGCGTTCAGGAGGCAGAAGATGCAGCGTGACCGGCATTTCAGCGGATGCATTGACTGCTGAAATGGCGAATGGATGGCAGCCGGAAAGTTCCGGATTTTGGATGCGGAAGCTTGTTCCAAACAGGGTCTCCAGCGGGATGTCTCCCAGCAGCAGCGTCTGCAGATGGGAGACGGGCAGGGTGGAAGGTTCGGCCACCAGAAGCATCTTTGGATTCCGTGCCTGAACCAAAGTGACGTACGAGCACATTGCCTCGCGCACTTCATCACGCAGAGCCTTTCTTGAAATCGAATCAACGGCCGGGCTGGTCAGGGCTGATTTGATCAGGAAACGAAGGTTGGCCGGCAGTTCAGCGATCACGACGGAGTCGTCAGGATTCCCGCCCGAATAGGACTGGCCTGTCATCAGCAAAAACAGCAGGCAGCAGGCCTCGCGCACAAGACGGGAGCTGTGCTGGCCGAAGGCTTCGGACTTTGGCTGCGACAGCCCATAGTCAAACAGACGGAGCTGCAAATATTCCTCCTCCTGGGATGAAACGAGCACGCGTTCCAGACTCACCGTTGAAGGTAGCTGTCCTTGTTCCTCGGCTCTGCCCAGATCCTGAAGAAGCTGATGCACCAAGGCAAGTGCTGTGACGGTGGGTACGGCTCCGCGCCTCTGCACATACTGCTGGACGAACTCCCCGTCATTGAGGTGGGTGACGTAGTAGGCGAGGCCGTCGTCCACGCCAACCTCCAGAATGGTCATGAAGGAGTGGCCGCGCAGCGCTGTCGCTCCTCGCAGCAGTTCGCAGGTTCGGAACTGGAGATCTTCATCGACGAGTTCTGGAGTCGCCACCCTGGGCTCCGAAGTTAATTTGGGCTCGTAAAAGCGATGGAGGTACTTGGATTGAACACGCGCTTTTCGAAGAGGTTGCCGGCCGCCGGGCGAGGATTTGGGTCGGCCACGCCGCGAAGGGCCCCACTTTTGGCGTGACTGCCGGCTCATCGGCTTGACCCAGCGTCTCATGGGTGCGGGAGGCTCTTGAGGCGGAGCCGGTGCCGCTTTCCCGGTGCAGATATGAAGTTCCACCAAACGGCTGTTTCGCTGATCGAACGCCAGCATGACTACTTCGTCCTGGGCACGCGGCAGTTTGATTGGCGAGCCGTTGCGCTGGCTGGCCAAGGAGAGGGATCCAAGGAGTTGAGGCCCTTCAATCATAACTCAGGCGGGGGAATATGGAAAATTTAGTAAACAGTCGGCGAGCGGGATCATGTTCTTGAATATGATCATTGAGACTCATTTATGCAATGGAAATTATATATTCTAGGGATAGATTTGAAAAACACGGTTTGAACAGCTAATGTTGTTTTCGAAATAAAGATGTTTTCTTCTGAACCACTGGCTCTCAGCAATCAATAGGGATGGGCGCTTGCTCTGAGGGCTGCCCATGGCCATACATGTCCCATGACACGCAGCATCCTTGCCATCGGCGCGCATTATGACGACTGTCCTTTCGGCATCCCCGGAACGCTTTTACGGGCGGTGCAGAAACATCAGCGTGTTGTGATTTTGAGCCTGATCGGTGATTACACCAACTGGCCGCCGGTCAAGGGGCGTGAGCAGGGGCTGCTGGAGCTGTCAAAACAGCTGGCTGCCGAACGCGGCATCGAAATGCGGTTTCTGCCGTTCAAGAGCCTGGGCTTTGAGCCGACCCTCGAAACCAAGCGTGCTGTGGCGGAAGTGGTGGCCGATGTGAAGCCCGACACGGCCTTCATGCTCTGGCCGCGCGATCGCCACCCTGACCATGAAGCCGCCAGCGCCATCTGCCATGCCGCCTTGTACCAGCCCGCACGCCTGCTAGGGCGTGAAGAGGTGAAGACACCCTCGCGTGTTTATTGGTATGACAACGGCCCGGGGCATACGATTGGCTTCGAGCCTGACACCTATGTCGATGTTTCCTCTGAATGGCCCGCCGCGAGCGAGTGGCTGGGCCGCCTGATGGCCTATGTGCGCAAAGAGAACTATGACCCGACCAAAACGGATGCGGCCATGGAAACGAAAAGCGTGCTTTCCCGCTATCGAGGCCTGGCCTGCGGGGCCAGGTATGCCGAGGCTTTTAAAAGCGTGCGGCCGGTGGTGAATGCGGAGTTCTAGAGCGCCCGCAACCATCCTGAGAATGGTACCCCCGGTAGGATTCGAACCTACGACAAATTGATTAAGAGTCAACTGCTCTACCAACTGAGCTACGGAGGCATGTTTGAAACCAAACAGCGTTGGAAGGGAGGGAGTTTTAATCGTGTCTGGGCTTCGCGCAAGTTTGTTTTGCCCTCAGCCGGAAACTTTTAGGGATTCAGGGCGGCGGCGAACTCCAGAGCTCATGGAATTTGGGTCTTTCTTTGGGAGGAGCAGCCGCCACTCCGGCACCGCCGACGGTGAAATTATCTCCGTGAAGGGTGCCCCGTCCTGAGTTTAATTCTGGGCATGCAGCTTTTCCGTTACTTCACATTCCTCGGGATGCTGGGTGCGCTTGTCTCCGCCGGTGCGGCTGAGGTGCCGCTCCGCATCTCTCTGGCGGGCGAGGCCGGGCCATACACGCTCAAGAGGTGGAAGAATGACTGGCCGGGCTGTGAATTTGAAGGAGGCGTCGCGCCGGGGCGTGTCGCCATCGTGGAAAGCGATGCATTGAAATGGCTGCGCGTGAACTTTGCCGTCGGGAAGATCGGCCCCGAAGAAGGCGGTGCGGGATGGCGCATGCCGATTGGCAAAAATGAGGCGGCGGAGCTGAGCTACGTGCTGCGCTTCAGTGAGAATTTCGATTTCGTCAAAGGCGGCAAGCTGCCCGGACTGTGCGGCGGGCCGGACAATGTCAGTGGTGGCCGCCGGGCCACTGGGACGAACGGCTTCTCAGCTCGACTGATGTGGCGCAGAGAAGGACGCGGGGAGGCCTATGTGTACCACAAGAACCAAAAGGGTGACTATGGAGACAGCTTTGCCTTTCCTGCTGATTTCCATTTTCCCACGGAGACGCCCATCCAGGTGAGGATCTGCGTGGACATGAACACCGTGGGCAAACGCGATGGCTCGTTGCGCGTATGGATTGATGAAAAGCTCATGGTGGAGCGCAACGACATGGAATGGCGGACGGTGAACAGCTTTGGCGTGGACGGTTTCTACTTTGAAACCTTTCATGGTGGTGGTGACGCCTCATGGGCGCCGACGCGAACGTGCTGGGCGGAGTTTGCAGAGATGAAGGTCCGCAGACCGTGATCTTTCAAATGACTCCAACTCGGGCATTGACCTTGTTCCTGCAAATCAGGAGACTCCATCCAATCCCAACCAGGAGGTCATTATGAATGAACCGCAATCCCGCCGTGAGTTCCTTGCCGATGTGAGCAAAGGAACGTTGTTAGCCACCATCGGTCCTGCGCTCGCAGCTGAGTTTGGCATCACCTCCGCCTGCGCGGAGGAAGCTCCCGCCGCCCTGAACTTTGGTGACATGGAGGCGCTGGTCTGCTTCATGCAGGAGACTCCTGTGTCGAAACTGCAGCCTGCGCTTGCCGCGAAGCTCAAGGCAGGTGTGTCATTGAAGGAGCTTGTGGCCGCGGGTGTGCTGGCAAACGCACGAACCTTCGGTGGTGAGGACTACATCGGCTTTCACACGCTCATGGCCCTGAGCCCGGCACTGAAAATGTCCGGCTCCATGCCGGATCAGCAGCAGGCGCTGCCGGTGTTCAAGGTGCTCTATCGCAACACCAACCGCATGCAGGAAAACGGTGGTCGCAGTGAAGAGGTGCTGCATCCAGTGGCCGCTGGCGCGGACAAGCCGGCAGCAGCGCAGTTGCACGAGATGGTGAAACGCAAGGACACGGCGGGGGCGGAAAAAACCTTTGCCACGATGATGCAAAACAGCGCGGAGGACGGTTTTAATGCGCTGCTCGAATGTGTGCAGGACAATCCGGAGGTGCACCGTACCGTGCTGCCGTACCGCGCGTGGGATTTGCTGGATGTCGTGGGCAGCGAGCATGCGACGACATTGTTGCGCATGTCGCTGCGCTACTGCCTGAACTCGGAAAATTATCGCAGGCCAGAGTGGGATGAGAACAGCAAGGCGCTGACACGGCTGATGGATGAGCACAAGCTCATGGGGCGTGCCCCCGGGACCAGATCCATGGAAGACAGCGCGGTGGAAAAGCTCAGCATGACCATTTTCAGCGGCACGCCGTCAGACGCCGCTGGTGCTGTGGCTGCCGCTTTGGCGGAAGGATTTGATCCGCATGAAATCGGCGAGGCGATCTCGCTGGCAGCCAATCAGATCGTACTGCGTGATCATGGCCGCCCGCCGGAGTGGGAAGCCCCCGGCAAGCCGCCTGGCAGCGTGCACGGTGACTCTGTGGGCGTGCATGCCAGTGACTCGGTGCATGCATGGCGCAATCTCTCACAGGTCAGCCGGGGCCGTAACGTCTTTGCCTGCCTCATTCTCGGTGCCTGGCAGGTCGCGCATGATCGGGGGGCGGCCACCGGCCAGCATTTCCTCGAATGGGAGCCCATGCCGCTGAAGAGATACATCAGCCAGGGAACGGACCAGGCAAAACTGCTCACGGAACTCGACGGACACATCCGGCAGAATCTCCAAGCCCATGCGGCGGGTGTGGTGCACCGCTGCGGCATGCTGGGAATGGATCCGGAGGCCGTGTTCAAGACCTTGCTGCACTATGCCGTCAGCGAAGATGGCGCTCTGCATGCGGAGAAGTATTTCCAGACCACCTGGGACGAATTTCACCGCACACGGCCTGCTTTCCGCTGGCGCCAGTTGACGGCGCTTGCGCGTGTGACTGCGAGCGAGTTCGGGCGTCCGGCGCCCGGGCAGGCGGAGGCTCGACAACTGCTGGGGGCATAAAGCAAAAAATTATCCCCTGAAAAAATTACGTGGCGGATGAGCGAGTCATCCGCCACGTGCCAATGGCCAGGAAAATCAGAAGAGGCGGAGCCCCGTGGAACTGGAGACATTCAAAGGTGCCACACGAGCATTCACGCGTGCATTGGCTCCAGCATTCCGGGAGTAATGGCCGGGATGATGCGGCGGCTGATTGCGGCTGTAGTGCCGGGTGTTGTTGTATCCGTTCGGGTAATTTCCGTTGTGATAATGACCGTATGAAGGGCCTGCGCCCACGTAGCCAGCACCACCGACGGAGCAGCTGGACAATGTTGCGACAAACAGACCAAGACCGATCAACTGAAGAATTGTTTTCATTGGAATAGAGGCTTTCTATCCCATAAATCGGCTGAATCCGCTCCGCGGTTGTATGGTCCCGCTTATTTGGACTGGATCAACTGGACGGCATCGGCCCCGACGATGCCGTCTGTGTTTTTATTGCTGATGGTGATGACGGCAGGTTTGTCCGAAGTGAAGGCAAAAACACCGAGGCTGACAAAGAGCTGATCGATGGGCGGAGCCTTGCGTTGATTCACGAGAACCGTCTGCGTGCCTTCAGCACCTTGAATGGTCACAGGTACATTGCTGGCACGGTTCGGTGCGGCGGCATAGGACACGCGGACTTCGTATTTGCCTGAGGCCGGAATTTTCATCCGATAGATGACGCTCTTGGAGCCTTTGTCGGCGTTTGCGTCATGGATGCTGGAGCCGTCCACCGGGCTGCCATACGAGCTGCCCGTCCAGTGACCGGTTTGCTCGGCTTCCTGCTCGCTCATGACAATGCCGGGCAGTTTGGCGGAGCGCACCATGTGGGCGAGCGCGGCGAGTTCGAGCACGGCTTTTTGTTCGAGCAGCTTTTTCCGCAAGGCGGACACGTCGATGTTTTGCACCGGGGTTTTCGCATGGATCGCCATCACTGCGGCAAGGCCGGAGGCATGGCCAAGAGCCATGTACACGGGCTCCATTCGCAGCGAGCAGCAGGCGATGTGGCTGGCGGAGAGGCAGACAGGCACGAGCAGGTTTTCGCACTCGGCGCGTTTGGGGGTCAGGCTGCGATAGGGGATCTGATAAGGAAGCGCCGGGGTGTCTTGAAAGCTGCCCTCGTCGCGCACGGTGCCGTCATCCGCGAGGATGCGCTGGACGATGTGGCAATCGATGAGGAAGGAGCCCATGCCGATGGAGTCGTCCTTGAAAATATCGGTCTGCAGATCCTTCTGCACCATGACGTATTCGCCGATCATGCGGCGGCCTTCGCGCACATACAGCGCATAGGGCCAGTGGGCGTTGTCGGCGAACTCGTCTTTGCAAAGGCCCCAGGAATTCGTCTGTTCGCGCAGGCTTTGCGGCACGCGTTCATCATGACCGAGGAACCAAAGCATGCCCTGGATGAAGTCGGTGTGATCCTGCCAGATGCGTGCGCGTGTGGCTGCATCGCCATCGGGGTAGTCGAAGTTTGCGCCGGGGTAGTCCGTGGAAAAAAGGCCCTGGGCATTGAGGTCATATTTGCCATTGGCGATATTGCCAAGGTGGAACAAGCGGCCGAAGCGAATGCCCGGGAAGGCCTGGATCAGGCGGAGCAGCAGTTCGTATTTGGTGGCGTCGTAGTTTGCGGGCTTGGGGAAGGGAACAAAGATGTCTTTGCGCTGCGTGACGCAGATGCGGAAGTTGTAGCTCTGGGTGAGTTTGTCCGCGCTGCCGGGGGCGAGTTTGGGATCAGGAAAGACGCCGAAGATGGGTTTGCCCTGGGCATCCACTCCGGAAATGCTCGAGGGCGTACCGTGAATGTAGCTTGGGCCTGTGCCGCCGATGCTGGGGCAATCGCTCTCCATCACTTCGATGGTGCGAGGACGGATGGGCATGGGGTGGTAGCCGGCGAGCGGTTCGCCATACTGCGCGGTGCTTTCACGGCCGACGATGTAGCTGACCTTTGCGGCCGCCATGAGATCACCTTCATAGGTGGCGTCGATGAATTCCTTGCCGCCGTAGCTGGTGCCGTCGCTTGTGGTCAGGCTGGTGAGGCGCGCTCCTTTTTTCGTGATCTTCTTGAGCGCCTGGGCCGTGACTACTTTCACGCCTGCCTCCTTGAGCATGGCCTGAAAGGCGGCCATGTTTTCACGTGGCTCCGCATACCACATCGGCGTGTCCGGCTTTGCGGCGGCGGCGCGGGCGAAGAACTCACGCGGGAAGCCGCCGATGGTCTCCTCCTTGCCCACATCCGAGCGGCAGAGGCCACCCGTGACCATGCCGCCGATCCATTTTGTGGGCTCGATGACCACCACGGATGCACCTTCACGCGCGGCGACGATACCAGCGCTCAATCCAGCAGGAGTTCCACCGTAAATGACGAGGTCAAATTCAGCGGCGGGGAGAGAGGCGGCAAGGCCGAGAAAAAGGATCGAGCGATAAAAAGACATGGGGCGAAAAAAGAGCAGGTGAGGTCACCTTGCATCCTTTTTTCGCCCCGCGTGCGGTCTATCCGAGTTGCTTATTCTTTCGCGAATGCCTCGTAGGCTTCAGCGACCTTGCCTTCCTTTTCATCGCCCTTGTGGAAGAGGAAGAGGTGGCGCAGGAAGGTGTATTCACCCTTCTTGAGATCGTAAGCGCCATCAGGTGCATCCTTGTCGAGTGACTTGGTGCCGAAAGGATTGGCGGTGAAGAGGCCATAGGTGCGGACATGCCATGGTGTGGGAAAGCGGAAGCTGGAAGGATGATTCAGCATGGCAACGCCGACGTGCTCACCACCGACGACGCCGTAGTAGTCACACCATTTGGCGCGTTTGCCCCAGGCTGCAGCATCAGTGAGGCCTTCGCTGGTGATGATGTGGCCGCTGCCTTTTTGATTCTTACCCATCTCGACAGCCATCTCAGTGGGAACTCGGATGCTGAGGCCGGCGTCTTTTTTGTCTTCGAAATGAGCCAGTCCTTCGGTGGCGGTGAGGATCTGCTTCATCTCGATGCTGCGGCTGTCTTGGCCGGCGCGGAAGATCATGGTGCGCTCTTCTTCGAGATATTTTTTTCCAGCAGGATCAAGGTAATCAATGATGGAGACAATGACCGCAGAGTCAGGCTTGGCCTCCAGGGTCTTGTACTCGCGGTGTTTTTCGCTGCCAAGGTGGGTGGTGCGCTCGGCACTCTTGGGCGAGTCGCCGAAGGTGAGCCGTTCGGCCCAGGATTCCACGCCGTTGATGCCTTCGCTGCCAAAACAGATGCCACGATGGTGGGGATGATCATGCTGTTCACCTTCGATGGTCTTCATCGGGTAGTTGCGCGTCATCTGTTTGCCCGTGGGGCCAAAGACCGGTGCGAGATAGGGCTTGTTGGCCTGATCCACGATGTATTCGGCGAAGACCTGACCATCGACTTTCACGATGGCACCGCCCGAGGCAGTTTTTTCGACGGTGAATTGGGCGGCGCTGGCAAGGGATGCGAGCAGGAGTGATGCGGCGAGTAGCAGTTTCATGGTTGTGGCAGTGAACGTGGGAGAGATTGGAATGCTTTCGGCGGAGATCAATCCCAGCCGCGGAAGAATTGAAGCGCGGTCTGGGTCGTGTCGGCGGCGACTTTTTCAACGGCTTCCCCGCGCAGGGCGGCGATGGCGCGAGCGGTGTCTGCCACATAGGCGGCTTCGCAGCGTTTGCCGCGATGCGGCACCGGCGCGAGGTAGGGGGCATCGGTCTCGATCATGTAGCTGCCCGCAGGCACCAGGCGCGCCGTTTTGGCAATGATGCCGGCGTTTTTGAAACTCACGATGCCGGTGAAGGAAATGAGGTGGCCGTGCTCCAGTAGCGGCTGTGCCTGCTCCAATGTTCCGGTGAAGCAGTGGAAAACGCCGCGAAGCCGGTCACTGAACGGCAGGACGAGCGCGGTGAGATCTTCCCAGCTTTCGCGATTGTGCAGGATCACGTTCAGCTTCAACTCGGCCGCGAGTTCAAGCTGTGCCGTAAGCACCCTGGCCTGATGGGCCTTCCAGTCTGCAAGGGAGAAACCCTCCGGTGGAGCATGGAAGTAATCGAGACCGATCTCGCCGATGGCGCAGACCTTGGGATGCCGCGCCAGATCCCGCAGTTCGTGGATCCAATCATCTCCGGTGACCGAATCCGAATCGCACGGATGTATGCCCACCGCCACACGCACATCCGATTCGTTTTCGGCGATGGCGAGGAGTTTGCGGGCGTTTTCGAGATCCGTGGCGGGCGCCACCATGCGTGTGACGCCGGCAGCACGCGCACGTGCCAGCACGGCGGGCAGGTCGCCGTCAAATTGTTTGCTGCCAAGGTGGGTGTGCGTGTCGAAAAACATGCCCGGCGACTTCGCATCTGTGAACCGGGTGTCAAGCGTCGGGAATTAGTCCTTTCCTGACGCGGCCCATTCATGGTAAACCTGCACATGTTTTTCCGCCGGCTGCTTCTGGTTTTGGCATGTCTGCCAGCGCTGCTGGGTGCTGCGCCGGAAGAGTATTTCGGCATCCATGTGATCGATGAAAGCACGGGGCGCGGTGTGCCGCTGGTCACACTGAAAACAACCAACCACATCGCGCTGACGACGGACAGCGCGGGCTGGATCGCCTTCAACGAGCCGGGATTGATGAACCGCCAGGTGTATTTTGGCGTGGAGTGTCCGGGCTATTCGCTGCCAAAGGATGGATTTGGTTTTGTCGGTGTGAGGCTGAAACCCGTGGCAGGGAAGTCGGTGGAGGTGAAGGTGCTGCGCACCAACATTGCGGAGCGTTTGTGCCGGCTGACAGGGCAGGGGATTTATCGCGACAGCACCTTGCTGGGGCATGAGCCACCTTTGCCGAGCCCGAACTTGTTTGCGGATGTCATGGGGCAGGACTCGGTGCAGGTGGTGCCGTGGAAAGGGCGCTATTTCTGGATTTTTGGAGATACGAACCGCCCTAACTACCCATTGGGCAATTTTCATTCCACGGCAGCATGGAGCGATACGCCGGACAAAGGCGGCCTCGATCCCGAGCACGGCATTCACTTTGAATACATCACCGATGAAAACGGGGCGGTGGCCAAGATGCTGCCGGTGGAGGAGCCGGGTGCAGTGTGGTTGTTTGGCATGCACACCGTGATGGATGCCGCAAACAAGGAGCATCTCATGGCGCATTATTCACGCTGGCGAGATCTGGGCAAACGGCTGGAGCATGGGCTGGCCGAGCTGGATGAATCAAGCGGACGCTTTCAGCGTACCACGGTTCTGGGAGATGAGTTTGACTGGCAGCATCCTCAGGGCAATGCCGTGCGGGTCAAAGGAGCGGACGGGGACTGGATTTACTTTTCCACGCCCTTCTGTCGCACCCGGGTGAAAGCGGCTTATGAATCGGTGCTGAACACTTCGGCCTATGAGTCCCTGGCATGGTCGGAGGAGCATGGCGAGCATGTTTGGCAGAAGGCACGGCCTCCGACAACGCAGAAGGATGAGAGAAGCCTCATCGCTGAAAAGAAGATGCCTGAGGACAAAGCGCGCATGCAGGTGGTGGATGCGCAGACGGGCAAGCCGGTGCATCTGCATGCAGGCAGTGTGCACTGGAACAAACAACGCGAACGGTGGGTCATGATCGCGGTGCAGGAAGGTGGTGGAGTCTCTTATCTCGGGGAGGTCTGGTACGTGGAGGCGAAGCAGATTGAAGGCCCCTGGCGCAAGGCGGTGAAGATCGCCACGCATCCGAAGTACAGTTTCTACAATCCCAGCCATCATGCGTTTTTTGACCAGCAGGAGGGACGCCTGATCTATTTTCAAGGCACTTACGCCGAAACGTTTTCCGGCAATCTCGTTGCAACGCCGCGCTATGACTACAACCAGATCATGTATCGGCTCGATCTGGATGACGAGCGGTTGAAGACGGCGCGGGTGGAGTAGTGAGCGTCATTCTGACAACCGTGCGAGGGCACTCGCACGCTATCAAGGCATTCGTTCTCCGTGGATTTTCACTCCGACTTCACCGCGGGTGCATACTCCATCGAAAGTGTCATCATCCGTCAGTTTGATCTCCCAATCCCAGGTGTGAACGAGAAGGTATTTGCCGCCTTTGTAGCTGAATTTGCCCGTGTCTTTCCAGTAGTTGTAGGTGTAGTCCTTGTTGAAGGTCATTTCCATTTTGAGGTCGTTGCTTTGCGTGGTGTTCCATTTGCCAACGATCTTGAGCGGGCCAGAAGGAAGCGGCTTGAGACGGTCCTGCCTGGCTTTGACAATCTGAGCCTCCTCAAGACGGCCTTCTTTGGTCAGCCGAATTACCAGCGGGTCCAAAACCCTGGAATAAGCATCTTTCAATGGCTGCAGCTTTCGACCTTTTTCCTGAGACAGTTTCCCCGCCGCTGTGCGATAAGCCGAACGCAGTTTTTTCAAGCCGTCCTGAGTGTCAGCATCATCCGTCGAGGGCACGGACTTCGAGGCGACGACGGATTCGATTTCCGCCTTATAGGCAAGTGCATCATCCAGTTTCCCTGTCTTCTGGGCTGAAGCACGTGAGTTTTCCAGGGTCGCCAAATACTTGGCGTTCAAATCAGCCATCGCATTTTCATAAGGCTGCATGATCTGTGCTTTTGATTTCGAATCATAATCCGCCTGGAGAGGCACTAATTCCGGCACCACTTTCTCCTGAGCCTCTTGTGCATGGATGGCAGCAAGCGCATGCATGGATGACAAGAAAAGGATGAGCGCGGGAATCGTTTTCATAAGGGCAGGCCGGGTGTTTGTTTTTGGTCACTCACTTTGCTGAGTGCAGCATGGGTTGAGACCGTTATAACGCCTGCTGGCCTGTGTCATTTCAAAAGGTGTCACCGGGGATGGTTTGATGCAGGCAAGTGCGTGACGAAAAAGGCACAAGGGCGTGGCTTCACGATGCCTGCGGATTCGGCATGCATGAGGGCATGGAATCACTGCGATGCATGGACTGGCTGGCCTTTGTGGGTCGGAGTTTTCTTGGCGTGCTGTCGTGGCTGGGGCAGATCGCCGCATTGACTGGCGAGCTGATGATCGGACTGAAGAGCGGAAGGTGGCGGCTGAAACTGGTGGCGCACCAGATCTTGGCGATTGGTTACGGATCACAGCTTGTCGTGGTGGTGACCGGGGCCTTCACCGGCGCGGTGTTTGCGTTTCAGTCGTATGCGAAGTTCAAGGAGTTTGGAATTGAATCCACGGTGGGGGCCATAGTCTCGGTGGCGCTCTGCCGTGAGCTGGGGCCGGTGCTGGCGGGATTGATGGTGTCCGGACGTGTCGGTGCCGCCATGGCGGCGGACATTGGCACGATGAAAGTCACCGAGCAGATCGATGCCCTGCGAGTCATGGGGGTGCATCCGGTCGACTATCTGGTGTTGCCACGCTTTCTGGCGATGTGCGTGTCCATGCCGCTGCTGGTGGCGGAAAGCATCGCCTTTGGTTTGATGGCTTCCTATGCGCTTATCGTCTATGGCTTTGGCGTGCCGGGCGGTTGGTTCTGGCAGCATACCTTGGACCATACGGAGGTGCTGGACGTGGGCATCGGCATGTTCAAGGGCCTGGTGTTTGGCATCATCATCACGCTGATCAGCTGCCATCAGGGACTCATGGCGGAGGATGGCGCCGTGGGTGTTGGGAAAGGCACCACACGTTCGGTGGTGTACTCTTCACTGACGATGCTGGTTTCGAATTTTTTCCTGACAATCGCGCTGAACTATGTGTCGCCGATGGGCTCGGCATCGTGAGGGAGGCGCTGGGGCAAAATCTCCAAGCTTGCTCTTTTTGGCCCTGCCCGATAGCCTGCGCGGAAATTCAACTAATCCAACCACCGCCATGTCAGCCTATCTCGCAGAACTTCTCGGTACAATGATCCTGGTCTTCCTCGGCGATGGCGTCGTGGCGAACGTCCTTCTGAAACAAACGAAAGGGAACAATGGAGGCTGGATTGTCATCACTGCAGGGTGGGGGCTTGCGGTGGCGATCGCCGTGTACTGCACGAATGCCATCAGCGGGGCGCATCTCAATCCCGCCGTGACGCTGGGACTGGCCTCCATCGGTAAATTCGGATGGGGACTGGTGCCGGGATACATCGCGGCACAGATGGCGGGCGGATTTCTCGGGGGCGTGCTGGTCTATCTGACCTATTTGCCGCACTGGCCAGTCACGACTTCGGCAGGCGACAAACTGGGTGTCTTCAGCACCGGCCCCGCGATCCGGCATACCGTTAGCAATCTGATCTGTGAGGCCCTTGGCACCGCCATGCTGATGTTCGGATTGCTAGCGATTTTGTCTCCCGCCAATCTGCTGCCCAACTCTGGCTGGGACAAAGGATTCGCCCCCGCGATCGTCGGGATGCTCGTGGGTGCGATCGGTCTCTCTCTTGGCGGTCCCACGGGCTATGCGATCAATCCAGCGCGGGATCTGGGCCCCCGCCTCGCACATTTCATTCTGCCGATTCCCGGCAAGGGCGGTTCCGACTGGGGCTATTCGTGGATTCCCGTCGTGGGTCCGATCATCGGCGGGATCTTCGGAGCGCTGGTATACAAGGCGCTGTGGGCGGCGTAATGCGTTCATAGGAGCTTGCACTCGAGATTGGCTCAGTTAATTTTCAAGCAATCCATCGGAGGATGCACAATGACCCCGAAGCAATTTGCAGAACAGATGCGCCAAGCACGCTTGAAGTCGCCCTTGAAAACACGCGAAGAGGCGCTGAAGCAATTCTCCGTGGTGGAGGTTTATTTGCAGCGACACGCCTTGCAGCCGAAATGGAGGCCCTCCGACGATGGGCTGAAAGCTGCGGAGTCACCCGTCGCTTTGAAAATCTGAGCAGACCTCCAGACGCGTTTGGCTACGAACACGAGGTGTGGTTTTCCAATTCGAGAGATGAGAACCCGCGTGTGCTGAAGGCGACTTACGACAATTCATTCGGGGTCTTGCCTAATGGCACTGAAGCAACCCCCGTCGGCTATCTTGATCGACTGAGGCTGCAGAACCAAATTTTTGGGGATGACATCGAGCCGAGCTTTGCATTGATGCGAGTCATTACATCACAGCAGGCAATCCAAGGAAGACCTGCCGAGATTGAAGAAATTGAATTGTTTTTCAGCCAGCGAAGCTTTCAGCACTGCACCTGGCATGGCAAAAGTGTCTGGTTTCGAGAGGCTGACCGCGTGATCTGCGCAGATACGCATGGAGGCAATATTCTTGTGACACTTGATGGCGACATGACCGCGATTGATGTCCCCGCCATGCTCGAGCCCGATGATTTTACGCCGCAGAATGCATAACTCAGAAAATCACTTCGGCGTATGCGGCACGAGCACGTCGGGTGATTCATTGGCCTGTCGTGCACGCTTGGTCATTTCGCGGGCAAACTGCTCCTGGGAGCGGCGCGCCTTGGCGGCGGTGATTTGGGGCAGGTGCCAGGTCCCGTCGGCCTTGAGGACGCGGCCACGGGCGGTGTCGGCGAAGTGGACTTCGAGGATATGCTGCAGGCGTTTGCGCGCCTCCCGGTCTTCGACGGGGGTAAGGAGCTCGACGCGCTTGGAAAGGTTGCGGTTCATGAAGTCCGCGCTGGCGATGAAGACGGCGGGCTTGCCACCTTGGCGGAACCAGAAGATGCGGGCGTGCTCCAGATAGCGGTCGATGATGCTGATGACGCTGATGTTTTCACTGATGCCCTTGATCCCCGGGCGAAGGCAGCAGATGCCACGCACGTTGAGACGGATCTTAACGCCCGCCTGGGAGGCTTCGTAGAGCGCTGCGATCATCTGGCGGTCTTCGAGGGCGTTCATCTTGAGCATGATCTCGGCGGCTTCGCCCTGGCGGGCACGTTCGGTTTCGCTGCGGATCATGGAGACCAGTCGCTCGCGCAGGCCGTAGGGTGCCATGCTGAGCTTGCTGAAATGCACGAAACGTGAACGGCCGGTGACGGTGTTGAAAAACGCGGAGGCGTCAGCGCCAAAATCAGCGCGGCAGGTGAGCAGGCTGATGTCGGTGTAGAGCTTGGAGGTGGCCTCATTGTAATTGCCGGTGCCGAAGTGCATGTAGCGCGTCATGTGGCCGGATTCGCGGCGCATGACGAGGCAGACCTTGGCATGCGTCTTCAAGCCGGCGACGCCGTAAATGATCTGCGCGCCTGCATTGATGAGGTCGGCGGCACGTTCAAGATTGCGGGCTTCATCGAAGCGGGCCTTGAGCTCCACGAGCACGGTGACGTGCTTGCCGGCCTGCGCGGCGCGGATGAGGGCGGAGATGATGCGGCTGTTCTTGGCGGTGCGGTAGAGGATCTGCTTGATGGCGATGACGTTCGGATCAGCCGCGGCCTCTTCCACCAGCGAGAGGATGGGATCGAAGCTCTCATACGGATGATGCAGCAGAATGTCCCCGCGTTTGATCGCATCAAAGATGCTTTCCCCGGGAGTGATGGCCGTGGTGGGGACGCTGTCCCAGGGATCCACCTTCAGCTCTTCGAATCCTGAGATGCCGGCGATTTGAAAATAGGCGCGCAGGTCGAGCTCTCCTGGGATGTCATAGATCTGCGCGGTGCGTGCGCCGCAAAGATCGCGGATGATGCGTGTGTGCTCACGCGAGGCACCGGCTTCGATTTCGATGCGGATGGCGGGGCTCTTCAAACGCTTTTCGAGCACCTGCTCCATCTCGCTGGCGAGGTCGAAGGCACCCTCGTCGTCGACCGTGATGTCCGTGTTGCGGCTGACGCGAAAGCGCGCCGGGGCGGAGACTTTCTCCGCCGGGAAAAACTCGCCGATGAACAGCGCGACGACATCTTCCAGGTTCACATAGAGATGCTGGCCGCCTTCGGGATCAGGCACGAGAACATGGCGCGGCAGATTGGCGGGAAGCGGCAGCAGGACATGGCGCTTTTCCATGTGACCCGTGTCACCGCCGGACACGGTGCAGAGCAGGATGATGTTGAGCGCCGGGATGGCTGCGCGGGCCCCGGTGTCATCGACCACGACCGGAGACAGAACCGGAAAAATGTGCTCGTCGAAGTATTCGCGCAGCAGGGTGCGCTGGGCGGGGGTGAGGTCGGTATTATGGAGGCGGCGGATGCCCTTCTCCTTCATCAAGGGAACGAGCTGCTGCTGGAGGATGTCATACTGCCGAGCCACAAAGACGGCGGCCTGCTGATGCACCTGCTCCCATTGCTGCGTGGGGGTGAGGCCGGCGTTGTCGCGCACGCGCAGGCCCTGCTCGCGCAGAAACTGCAGGGCGCCGATGCGGACCATGAAGAATTCATCGAGGTTCGAGGCGGTGATGGCGAGAAACTTCACGCGCTCGAGTACGGGCAGGTCAGCGCGTGCCACTTCGTCCAGAACACGCGAATTGAAGGCGAGCCAGCTCAGCTCGCGGTTGATGAAATGATCCTCGGTCAGGCGCAGCTGCGGCGGTGCGGGTGGTGATTCAGGATTTGGCGAGGATGATGTCATAACCGTAGATTTCGCGGAAGAGATCGCATTTCATGTCAATGGCGATCTGTTCAACTGTGGTGTCGTCCGCTCCCTGAGTCATGACGGTGAGCCGGGTGCCTTCGGGGCGGAGCTGGATGGATTTGATGCGCTGCGCATGGCTGCGATCCAGGGCGTCCGCGAGACGCAGCAGCGCGGCGAGCTTGAGCACGATCATGCGTTCTTCGCGCGAGAGATCGGAGAAGTGCGGGTGATTGGGCTCCGGATTGTAACGACGATGATAGCGGGCCAGCAGAGCGACCATCACGCGGTCATGCGAACTGAGACCGAAGATCTCCGTGTGCATGAGGATGTAGAGGCTGTGCTTGTGATGCTCGCGCGGGCTGATGAACATGCCGACCTCATGCAGCGTGGCGGCGATGCGGAGCACGAGTTCATATTTGGCGTCCAGGCCATGCAGATGCTGCAGCTCACGGAAGAGCTGGCGGGAGAAATTGGCCACGTGGTCGGCGTGCTTGCGATCCGTCTTGTAACGCAGGCCGATTTCACAGGCCGCCTGCATCACTTCCTCCTGGAAAATCGCGGTGCGCGAGCCCGAGGTCATCAGGTCGAGCATGAGTTCGAGCTGGAAGTCTCCTTCAGGCACCCAGAGCGAGTCATCGCCAAAACGACGGGCGAGCGCGAGATTGGTCTGCAGCGCCGGGATGATGCCTTCGCCGCCGGTGTAGTGCACATGAAGCTCACGCACCAGTTCATCAGGATTGAGGCGTGCGAGTTTGTCGGTGAGGCGTGCGAGATCGTTCTCCAGCACGCGATGGGCGCCATGGCGCGCCTTGCCGAGGCGTGGGGCGACGCTTTGAATCTCCGCGCCGATGGCGACGTGATGGTCGATTTTCACGTCGGAATAGTCCTGCGCGAGGTGATCTACGACGCCACGGATATGCTCCTCCAGATGCACCATCTGCTGGCGGGCCTCGTCATCGGGGGAGGCGATGGCTTCGCGCGCGCGGAAGATGCCGAGGCGGTAGTTGCTGTAGGCGGCGAGGCGGCCTTGCTGGAAATAGATCGCGCGGGTGTTCCCGGGGCCGATGTGGGAGACAAAGGTGTTGCCCTTGGCGAGCAGCGGATTCTTCAGCAGCATGCGCTGGGCGATCTGATAGACGAGCCGCGTCATGTTGCCGTCATCGATGAGGCTTGGGACGACACCACTGTGAACCTGCAGGCGGTTGAGGAAAATCTCGTGATTGACGGCCTCCGCAAGGATGTTGGAGGTGAACAGCCGCAACTGTGAGGACGGAATGCCATACTCGCGCATCGTCTGAAGGTAATCGCGGAGAATGGACGCTGCTTGATCGACGGTGTTGCGTGAGATGCTGCGGGCGCGGAAAATATCGCGGGCGACGGGAAGGGGGCGGTCCAGGCTTTCGATGCTGATGAACTGGCCCTTGTCATCCTTCCTGCCGATGACGAGAGAAACCGAAGCCGCGCCAACGTAAATGACGGCGTGCTCCGGGGGCAGTTTGGGCGGGACAGGTGGGGTCTCGTCACTCATGAAATGGATACGTGATGAAGCATGCCGCCGATGTTATTTTCCTGCATTCCGCATCCATGCCACCGCGCCGGCCGCCACGGCCTGTCCGCCAAGTTTGGCGAGAGAATATCGGATTCCGCGGGCAAGCTCTGGAATGGCGTAATGTTCGACCTCCTCTTTGAGCAGGTTCAAGTAGAGGTCCGGCAGCTCTTCGACCAGACCACCTCCGAGCGTGATGCGGTCAGGGGCCAGCAGGTTGACGACTGTGGCGACGCCCATGCCGAGATAGCGGATGGAATTGCGAAACATCACCATGGCCGCGTTTTCGCCGCTGCGGAATGCATTGGCGAGCGCTTTGCTGCGGATGTTGCGCAGAGAGCCCTGAGTTTTCTTATCAAGGTCGGCAAGCTGGCCGCGATAGCAGGCCAGCCCCGCCTGTGAGGCGAGCGCGAGGCGGCTGGTGAGGTCTTCGAGTGTCACCGTGCCAAACACGGGGCTGCCGATGTGGGTGCCGGGCAGCAGCAGATTGCCCAGCTCCATGGCCGAGATGGCGCGGCCCATGACCAGCTGGCCGTTATAGACGAATCCGGAGCCCACGCCGGTGCCGGGGAAAACGCCCAGCAGCGAGCGTGCCCCTTTGCCCGCGCCGAGGACATACTCGCCGTAGGTCCCGGCATCGACATCATTCAGCACCACGATGGGGCATTTGAACTGGTTTTGCAGCAGTTTGCGCAGCGCCATGTTCGTCCAGCCCAGATTCGGTGCGAAGATGAGAATGCCTTTCTCGGGATTCACCAGGCCGGGGCAGCCGATGCCAATGCCTTGCAGGCCTTTGGGATCGACGCCGGCCTCTATGATGGCCTCCTGAATGGCTTTGATGATCTTGTTGCGTCCTTTGGCGGCGCCGTCGGAGCCGTTGGTGGATTTTCGCGCGGAGCCAAGAACATTGTAGTTCGCATCCAGAACGGATGCCATCATCTTCGTGCCGCCGAGATCAAAGCCGATCCAGAAGGGCAGGGTGCGAAGTTTTTTGGTCGGCTGCTTGGGCGCGGATTTGGTTTTCGCTTTTTTGGCGGGCATGGCGTGGGAATGACTGTCCCAAGACACACGGACTTTCGGAAGCAGCAAGTGACAATGTGATCGTGAGTCCTCTTACTTTGCCCAATGCCTTGCGGCAAAATTGAGGTACTGCGTCCAGTCGAAATCGGTGACGTCATGTTTGCCGGTGCGGAGGTGGTAGCCGATGAAATCTCCGACAGGGGTGTCGATGGCCGGATGTTCATCCACAACGACACCGCGTTTGCCGAAGAGGGCATACACGGGGCTGGCAAATTTGCCGGAGAGGAACTCGCCTTTTTGATCGGCCCAGTGGTCTTCAGCGGCGCTGGCGATGTAGATGGGCCGTGGCGCGGCAAGGGCGATGAGCATGTGCATGTCCACCGGGCAGGCGACGGCGTTGCCGGCGTAGTTTTTATAGTTGGGCGTGAACCAGTGCGGAAAAGCTTTCGTGATGATGGCGGTGGTTTCGCCGAAGTCGCGTCGCATGAGGGCGGCGCCGCCTTCACCGGAATCATTGGAAATGACGATGCCGAAGCGTTCATCCTGCGCACCAGCCCAAAGGGAGGTCTTGCCGAGGCGTGAGTGTCCGATCACCGCGAGGTGTTTGCCATCCACTTGCGAGTCCGTCTGGAGGTAGTCGGCAATGCGACTCAGTCCCCAGGACCAAGCGCCGATGGCACCCCATTCGCCGTCTTTCCAGACAGTTTTCGCCCCATCTTTGCTGACGGCGGCGCGTAGCCCCTCCTTCCAGCCTTCGGCGTGGTCGGGTTCGATGTCGCCGTAATAGGCGGTGGCGACGGCGAATCCGCGTTTGAGAATCATTTCCAGCGGCCAGCGGCTGCTTTCGGTGCCGCGGGTGGCCTCGGTGGCGTGATGATCGACGATGTTCTTCTCCTTGCTCTCGCGCATCCAGCGGGTGCTGAGCGGGACATCAGCCTCCGTGCTGACGGCATGATTGCCGCCGAAGCTGAGCCCGACAAAGCAGGGGGCTGACTTGACGGCATTGGGAGTGTAAAGCATCACATCCATGCCGGGCCATGCGGGATGGCTGGGCAGGGAGATGTGGATGAATTTACGCGTGGCGAGGCCGCCGAGCGCATCCGCTTTCGTTGCGGTGACTTCAAACTTGGGCGTGCCGAGGCCGGCGGGTGTTTTGCCATAGACGTGATCTTCAAAGAGCTTGAGAATCTCGGGCCGGCGTTTTTGAGCCCAGTCTTCGGCGGTGGTCAGCTTCAAATCTGGCAGCGGATCGTTGCCGACTTTGGCTTCGTCATAGTTCACTCCGGGACGTGGAGTCTGAGCCAGGGCGGAGGCGGCGAGCAGAAAAAACAGGGTGGTGCGCATGGTTGGAGAAGACAGAACGAGGCGGGAGCACCGAATTATGCGTGCCATTGCCGGGAAGGCGATGTTTGATCACCGAATTATGAACCACCCCACAGACGTCCCGCTGCCGCTGCCTGCATCGAAGCCGGTGCTGTCCCCACGTTTTTCGCTCATGGGGGCAGTGCTGGCGGTGTGTGTGATCGTGCTCTGCGTGGTGTTTGTCCTGCACATGCAGTCGGCACATCGACCGGGTGGTGGCGCGGAGGTGCGTCCGAATCGCATGCTGGAGCTGATGGCACGCTATACCGTAGGGGTGAAGGAGCTGCTGCGGAGCACGAAGCAACCGGATGCAGCGCTGATGCAGACGGTGCAGCAGGACATGGCCAAGTTTTCCCGCACGGACGAGGACGCGCTGCGGCTGTTGGTTTTGAAGGGATGGCTGACGGATGCATGGCCTGCTGAGGCAGAACTCGATGCCATGGAGGCAAAAAATGCGGGCCTGCAGGAGGATGTGGCGACGCTGCGCCAGCTGAAGGCGATGCACGGCGAGGTGCACGCAGAGGCCTGGAACAAATTCCGTGCACGGCATGGCTGGATCGCCGAGCTCGCCCTTGCGCAAACATCAAATGAAGGGGCGAGGCAGGCCGTGGCGCAGCAGGGCATGAAGACAGCGGTGGTTTTGATCGGCGTTAGCTTCCTGGGGATGTGTGCGGCAGTGGGCGGCCTGGTCGTCTTAATTTTGGGCATCATGCGCTGGCGCAGAGGAAAACTATACCTGAGCCTGTCTCTGCGCAGTCGTGCGGAGGGAGGGCTGATGCTGGAGGGATTTGCGATTTTTCTGGCGTTGTTTTTGTTTCCCCCCTGGCTGCTGCGGCAGATGTCAGTTCTGTTGCCGGGCTGGGCTGCTTATGGGCCCGCCTTGATCGCTCTGTTCATCGGCCTGACGTGGCCGCTGCTGCGTGGCATGCAGCGGCCGCAGTGGCGTGAGGCGCTGGGCCTCCATCGTGGGCGGGGGCTGTGGCGCGAGATGGGGGCGGGCGTGCTGGGCTGGCTGGCCTCGCTGCCGCTGCTGGTGCTGGGAATGATCGCGGCATCGTGGATCATGAAGCTCACAGGAGAATTTCCGTCTCATCCGATTGTGGAGGTTTTTGCGGGCAACGGCTGGGCGAAATTGGGTGCGATCCTGCTGGCGGTCGTCTGGGCGCCGATCTCGGAAGAGATGATGTTTCGCGGACTGCTCTTTCCCGGATTGTCCGCGTGGGCACGCTGGGTGGGCGGTATGGTGCTGAGCGCGTTTGTGTTTGCCGTGATCCATCCGCAAGGCTGGGCGGGTGTGCCGGCTATCATGGTGCTGGCGGGCACCTTCTGTCTTCTGCGCCTGTGGCGGCAGAGCTTGATCGCGCCGATGACGGCACATGCGCTGAACAACGGCCTTATGTGCGTGGCGATGCTGCTGCTGTGGTGAGATCAAATCGGGCGGTGGCAACAGGCACAAAAAAACCGGGCTGATTGCTCAGCCCGGTTTGGGTAAAACAGAAAACAGGAGCTCGTCCTGCCTTTGATCAATGTTCGTAGCCTGCTTCGCCATGTTCGGCGAGGTCAAGACCCAGGCTTTCCACCTCAGCTTCAGGACGAAGACCCACGACCAGCTTGACGATGATGGTGATCACCAGAGTGGCGGCGACGCTCCAGACGATGGTGAGGCCGACGGCCTTGAGCTGCTCACCGAGCAGGCCCGGAAGCAGGCCTTCGATGCCAGGATTGGCTTCCTTGCTGGCAAACACGCCTGTGAGAATGGCCCCCATTGTGCCGCCGACGCCGTGGACACCAAAGGTGTCGAGAGCGTCGTCATAGCCGATCATGTTCTTCAGGTAGGCGACTGCAAGGAAGGGAACGATGCCGGCAGCCACACCCATGATCATGGCCGAATTGGCGGTGACGAAACCTGCAGCCGGGGTGATGACGACCAAGCCGGCAACAATGCCAGAGCAGAAACCGAGGACGGAAGGCTTGCCTTTGAGGAGCCATTCAGTGACGGCCCAGACGAAACCGGCGGTGGCGGCAGCCAGCGTGGTGGTCATAAAGGCGTTGGAGGCAATGCCGTCAGCACCAAGAGCGGAACCGGCATTGAAACCATACCAGCCGACCCAGAGCATGCCGGTGCCAACGGCGCAAAGCACCATGCTGTGCGGAGACATGGGTTCTTTGCCGTGGCCCTTGCGTTTGCCAAGCAGGATGCAAAGCACCAGTGCGCTCCAGCCGGAGGTCATGTGAACAACCGTGCCACCGGCGAAGTCGATGGCCTTGATGGTGGCGCCAGTGCCGGCGGTGTTGAGGATCCCGGACATGAAGCCAGTGCCGCTCCACACCATGTGGGCGAAGGGGAAGTAAACCGCGAACATCCAGAGGGTGACGAAGATCAGCACGGCGATGAACTTCATGCGTTCGGCGATGGCACCGACAATCAGCGCAGGAGTGATGATGGCGAAGCTGAGCTGGAACATGCACCACATGGCGTCAGAGATCCACCAGAAGCCGGCGCCTGAGGCGTAAGGAGACACGCCTTCGAGCATCATCATGGAACGATCTCCAATGAAGGCATTGCCAGCGCCAAAAGACAGGCTGTAACCGCAGGCCCACCACAGAATGGTGACGAGACCGGCGATGCCCATGCACTGGGCGATCACGGAGAGCACATTTTTTTTGCGGACCAGGCCGCCGTAGAACAGGGCAAGACCCGGCAGTGTCATGAAGATCACGAGTGCCGTGCTGACCATCTGCCAGGCATTGTGACCTGGGCCAGGGCCCGCGATGGCTGATTTCCATTCCTTGTCGCCATCCACGCCGGGTTTGCCGTTGGTGACATATTTCTCAAGGTCAAACACACGTTGTTCCATGGTCGGTCCGGCTGGTGCGGCCGGGGCGGGCGCAGCCGCAGCAGCGGCCGGAGCAGGCGTGGTTTCCTGGGCGGTGAGATCTCCGCCGCAAAGAACAGATGAAGCGAGAAGGCCGCACATAAGGGTGCGCCAGGAGGACAGGTGTCGAGTCATGGATTAGAGTTTGGTTGGTGGTGATTTACCCGTTTTGGGCTCCGACTAGCGGTTGCTTTAGAGTGGGTAAAAGGAGCTAAGCAAATGCTGTGCCAATATCAAAAAAAACTCCCCGGCCGCAAAGCGTGCCGGGGAGCTTGGGAGTTGATTTGACCGTTCTGGGCGGGCCCAGGATTAGTGATTGGCCTGGAAGTCCGGGTAGGCCACGTTGCCGTGTTCCCCAATGTCGAGACCTTCGGTTTCTTCTTCAGGGCTGACGCGAAGTCCCATGATGATCTTCAGGATCAGGAGCAGGACGAAGGCGAACACGAAGGTGAACACGCCGTAGGCGGCGACACCTTTGAGCTGGCTCATCAGCTGAGGCATGCCAGCCTTGGCGCCGAAGATGCCGACAGCCAGAGTGCCCCAGATGCCGCAGACAAGGTGCACGGACACGGCGCCCACTGGATCGTCGATCTTGATCTTGTCAAAGAACAGAACCGAGACCACCACAAGCACACCGGCGATCGCGCCGATGTAGATGGAGCTGGCGGCGGCCATCTGGTCTGCGCCAGCGGTGATGCCGACGAGGCCGGCGAGGATGCCGTTGAGGGCCATGGAGAGGTCAGGCTTCTTGAGCAAGATGACCGAGGCAAGGGCGGCGGAAACGCCGCCAGCAGCAGCGGCGAGGCAGGTGGTCACCAAGGTCAGGGAAACGAGGGCTGGATCCGCCGAAAGGACAGAACCGCCGTTGAACCCGAACCAGCCGAGCCAGAGAAGGAACACACCGATGGTGGCCAGGGGCATGCTGTGACCAAGGATAGGCTTGGTTTTGCCACCAGGGAGGTATTTGCCGAGACGTGGCCCGAGGAGCAGAATGCCAGCGAGCGCACCCCAGCCGCCCACGGAGTGGACGAGGGTGGAGCCTGCGAAGTCATAGAAAGGAGTTTCGAGGCGGTTCAACCAGCCATTGCCCCACTTCCAGCTGCCTGCGATCGGGTAGGCAATCGCCACGAAAAGAACGGAGAACACCATGAAGGTGCTGAGTTTCACACGCTCGGCCACAGCGCCGGAGACGATGGTGGCGGCAGTCGCGGCGAACATGGCCTGGAAGAGGAAGTCCGTCCAATAGGTGTAGCCCACGTTGTAGGCGGAGGTGAGGCCGCCTTCGCCGGGGACGATGCCGAAGCCGGAAAACTTAAACCAGAACTGGGCGTCCCCGTCTGCGAATCCAGGATACATGAGATTGAAGCCGCACAGCGCGTAGGTGAGGAGGCCGATGCAGGGGATCAACGTGTTCTTGAACAGGATGTTCACCGTGTTCTTGGACTGGGTCAGGCCGGACTCAACACAGGCGAAACCAAGATGCATGATAAACACCAGGGCGGCGGCGATCATCATCCAAAGGTTGTTGGTGGTGAAGAGTTCCACCGATGGGCCGGCTGGAGCAGCTGGGGCGGCCTCCGCGGCTGCAGCCGGTGCTGCTGCGGCAGGGGCCGGTGCCGGAGCGGGAGCCGGTGCTGCTGCGGCAGGGGCCGGAGCCGGTGGTGCAGCATCCTGAGCACGGACTTCGCCGAGGCTGAATGCGAGTGAGGTGACGGCAGCCATTGCCGTGATGGCAAGACCGCTCCAGATTCGTGTGGGTGTGTGTTTGAGCATAAGTCGGTGATTGGATTGAACTCCGATCCGAGTGCTCAGCATTGCGCGTGCCAACTCTGGCATAGTTTCCGCTGGGTAGCGGTCTCCGCTGCTGTGAAATAGGCCGATGGCAGCAGGTGTTTCACGAGGGAAACGGGCACAAAAAAGCGGACGGGATGTCCCGTCCGCTCTTGGTGTGAGAAATAATCTGTTTCCGAAGTCCCGGTTACTTGGCGAAGGGGCTGAGGACGATTTTTTTGAAATCGTCCGCCAGCTTGGCGATGGCATCTTTGGGCCCGGTAAGTTTCACAAAGATGTTCGATTCTCCGGCTGGGACAATCGCTGCGATGAGGCTGTAGTTCTCACGTGGCGTTTTGGCTCCCATGGGAGGGCCGTCGTTGTAGGTGCCGGTGGCTGTCACCAGGGTGATCTTTTTGTCTCCAGCAGCGAGTTCTTCACGCTTGGACTCAGGAGTGCCCTGAAACTGCCCCAGCCAGCGTTTGACGTTGGCTTCGGTGTCGCCACCGCCGCCGGGGCCTGGGAAGCTGTAAAACACGGCTTCAACAGGCTTTTCGGCGCCGTCCACTTTGGCAGCCAGCGTGCCTGCGCGAAACATGCCGGTGCTTTGGATTTCCGCCCAAGGTGAGGCGAACTTGAAGGTGAGCCCGTTGACTTCGAGCTTGCCCTCCTCGCCACGAACGACGGAAGTGAGTGAGATCAGGGCGATGAACGTGGGGATGAGGAGGTACTTCATGAGTGTGGCTGGTGGAGACTAAAAATTACTTGGTGACGTGCATCACACCGCGCATCAGCATCCAGTGGCCGGGGAAGGTGCACATGTAGGGATAGTCACCTGCTTCGGCGGGCGCGGTGAACTCGATGGTTTCGCTCTGGTTCGGCATGACGAGCTTCGTGTTGGCCACGATGTCAGGCTTGGCTGCATCTGGAATGTAGCTTTTGGCCATGCCCTGAGGATCTGCCAGCATGGCGTTCGCCAGTGCACCGACAGCATCCAGTTTGCCGGGCTTCAGCAAAAGAAAGTTGTGCGGCTGCGGGGCGATGCTTCCGGTGTTGTTCAGCGTGAGCTTCACTTTCTGACCTGCGGTGACGCTGAGCTCGGTTTTGTCATACCCAAGCGGATTCTTGGAGTCCGGCTTGAGTTCGATGGTGGCGACGCTGGCGTCCTGGGCGAGGCCGGAGAGCGCGAAGGTGGTGACGGCAAGGAGTAGGAGGCGGGTGTGCTTCATGTTTTTTTTGGGGGGAATTGGCGGGGAAAGCTTAATCGGGCCTTGTCGTCGCGGAATTTCAACTACTTTCGTGGCAGTTCGGGCTGGAATGCGCGGCACTGTGGCACGATAGTTTCTGCCGCCTCAGGCGTAAGTACCATGTATATGAACGAGTTTCGCGAAACGTCCCTAGCCGCCCATTCGCTCAGCCGCCGCCAGGTTCTGCGGGGGCTGGGATCGATGATTTCACTGCCCTTGCTAGAATCGTTCGGGGCACGTGCCTTTGCTGCATCCAAACCGGCGGCCAAGCCCATCCGTGCCGCATGGATGTACATTCCCAACGGGGTGAACGTGAACGAATGGATGCCCACGGGCGAAGGAGTGAACTACCAGCTTTCGCCTTCGCTGAAGCAGATCGAGCAGCATCGCAATGATTTCATGGTGGTTTCGGGGCTGATGCAGGATTTCGCACGCAGCCACGGCAATGGCGGCGGTGACCATGCGCGCGCGACGGCCACTTTCCTCACGGGATGCATGCCGAAAAAAACGGCGGGTGCGGACATCCATCTGGGCATCTCGGTGGACCAGATCGCGGCGCAAAAAATCGGCCATCTCACGCGGCTGCCCTCGCTGGAACTGAGCACCGATGGGCAGCGCAGCTCGGGCAAGTGTGACTCAGGCTATTCCTGCGCCTATCAGTTCAATCTGGCATGGAAAAATGAGACGATGCCGATGGCTCCTGAGATGGACCCGCGTCTGGTGTTTGAGCGCATGTTTGGCCTCGGTGCCACTGCGGGCAAGGGGCCGGAAGCCGCACGTGCCAAGCGGATGCAGAAAAGCATTCTCGACACGGTGCTGGATGAGGCGAAAAGCCTGCAGGGCAAGGTGAATGCGGGAGACCGCCGCAAGCTCGACGAATATTTTTCAGCCGTGCGGGATATTGAGCTGCGCATCGAGCGTGCGGAGAAGTTTTCCTCACAGATGCCGGATGTGAAAATTCCGGAGGGCATTCCGGATTCCTACGAGGAGCACATCCGCACCATGTTTGACCTGATGGTGCTGGCGTTCCAGACTGACACGACGCGCCTCTCGACCTTCATGCTCGCGCATGACGGCAGCAATCGCAGCTTCCCAGAGCTGGGGGTGCCGGACGCGCATCATTCCCTGTCCCACCACCAGAGCGATCCGCAAAAGCTGGCCAAGATTGCCAAGATCGACCAGTTCTATCTGCGCCAGTTCGGCTATTTCCTCGACAAGATGAAATCGGTGAAGGAAGGCGACAGCACGCTGCTGGACAATTCGATGATCGTGTTTGGCGGTGGCATCGGCGATGGCAACCGCCACAACCACGACAATCTGCCCATCCTGCTGGCAGGGCGTGCGGGTGGTACGCTGACACCGGGCCGGCGCATGGTGCTGCCGGGGGAAACTCCGATGACAAATCTTTATCTTTCCCTGCTGGACCGCCTCGGCGTGCCTGCAGAAAAGGTGGGAGACAGCACCGGCAAGCTGGAAGTCAGCTAAGTTCAGCGCCCTGCGGGAAGCGTGGGCCGTCTGATCGTGTCGGGCAGGGCGGGGGCGGATTTGCGAATGCCTGGCGGCGGGATGTTGCTGCCGGGTTGAGTGATGGATTTGCCACGGCTGCCATTTTTAGAAATGCCCGGCGGCAGTTCATCTGCCTCAGCGGTTTTTGGCGGCGGTGGACTGGCTTTGGGCACCATGGGCAGGGAGTACCAGTGCATCTGCGGGACAGCGCTGAGCTCAACCCACTGCTGTGAGCCGAGCTTTTTCCATTCCAGTTCCACGACCGCCCACACATGGGTTTCCCATGGCATGCGGGTGCGCAGTTCCTGGGCGAGAGGCGAATCTTTGTCGAGGAAGACCGAGGCTTGGAAGGAATTGGGCGGGGCAGGGCTGACGCGGAACGCATCTTTGCGCTCCAGGTTGGGCACGCCGTCTTCGAAGAAATGCTGGCGGATGATTCCCACATGGAAGCATGCCTTGCCGGTCATGTACGTTTGAAAGAATTTCTCCAGCATGCGGTCCTTGAATTCCACAAAGGCGACCCAGTCCACCTTGAAGCCGTCATTCTTCTCCTCCAGCATCACCGGAACTGAATACTCCCAGGTTTTGTTTTCCAGGCTCAGGATGCAGTGTTTGCCGGAGCCGAGCTCGGGATTGGGATCCATGCGGACAAACTGAATGCGGTCCACCAAGATGGGGCCGTCCGGCGCATGCGTGTAATAGCGCTCCATGTGGGGCTTCATCATCTCGGCTCCGAGGGTGTATTTGAGCCGTTCTTCGAGGGAATTGGCGAGAAGGAATTTTTTGAGCGCCTCGACAGCAGGCTTGGCCGCGGCCGGCACGTCATCTTCCTCGATGGCGTGAGGTTGTGAAAGACTGGATGGCGAGGCAGCCGGGGCGCCGACGGACTCCGCGTTCATGGTCTTGCCGGGCACTTCGAGAAGCGTGCTTGATGCCTGCGGGGCAGGGGGCACGGGCGGGGCGGCCATGGGGCCTGCGTTTGCAGCCGCAGGCGGGCTGGGTGCGAGTGCCGTGACGACATGCTCCTTGGCAGCGCTTGAGTCCGGCTTCGGGGGCGTTGGCTCCTGAGGATCAAATCCGACCGTGACGGAGGGCGTTTTGGGCCGGCTTTCTGAGGATGAAGAAGGAAGCGGATCTGTCTTATCCGCGATTGCGTCGGCGGGTTTGGAAGGCGTTCCCGTGCCGGGAGTGGAAGGAAGCTGCGGAATCCCGGGATCTTCCTTGGAGCTTTCTTCGATTCCATCATGGCCAGTCAGGCTGGGAATCAGGCCTGGGAAGTAGTCTTTCAGCAGGTAGCCAACGAGACCAAGGAACCCGAGAAGAAAGAGGGCTGCGAATGCGAGCCTGATGAAATTCGTTCCGCGCGGCGCTCTCAGACTGGCGATGTTCCTTCCTGCTGGAAGCGGTGCCATGGGTGACGCTGAGGCCGTTTCATGCCCGCCCAAGCTGAGCGAAGGGGAGCCAACGGGATGCAGGGGCTGGGTGACGGGGGATGATGGCGCAGGGGAAACGTCTCTGCCGAGAAGTGATGAGCCTTGCAGGTTGTGCAGCATGCCCGGCATGCCGCCCGCACCTCCTCCGCCCATGGGTGTCATGTTTGGCAGAGCTGGTGAGCCAGGAATGAAGCGTGATTGATTGGGCAGTCCATTCCCGGGAAACCCGGCTGGCATCTCAGGCGAAGCCAGAGGTGACATCGGCGGTGGGGATGCGGGAGGTGACGCCCACGGGGGCTGGCCGGCCGGGACATTGAGCGTGCTGCTGAGGGGCGGCTGTCCCGGAGCGCGCTTCGGTGGGAGACCGGTGTTTAGGTTCAGCCCCGTGTTGAAGTTTGCGGCAGGTATGCCAGCCCCTGGCATCTCGCCGAGCATGGACGACTGCGGTGCTGGAGGCCAGGCGGGACCAGGTGCCTGGGCTGGCGCAGGGGGCGGAGACCAAGACTGTAGCGGTGACTCTGCGGGTGCAGGGGTTGGTGAAGTGACGGTTTGTCCGCAACTCGGGCACGGACCTGTGACGCCCGCCATCTGCGCAGGTACCGTCAGGATTGTGCGGCAGAAGCCGCATTGGAACTGGATCGTGTCCGGGTTCATTACATTAAATTATTATGGCCAATTTCATTAATTATCATTCAAGGATTGGTTTTGACAAATTGAAGTTGGAAAACTGTCTGACATCTTAATGGAACCGAATCCTTGAAAATCAGCCATATCGGATCATTCCTCCGCCGCCTCCCGTAAAAGCTCCGCCTAGCCGGGGGACCGTTTCTGCCTCGGCCAGCATCCACACACGACGGCGCTTTTGATGCTTCAGGTGGCGGACCATTCGCCGACAGGAGATGCCCGCCAGCCCCAGCACTAGCAGGCTCCCTGATCCCCAAATCAGGGTAGAGGTGAGGGTGGGGAGGGGTGAAACGACGGTTGGCGCTTTCGATTCGGAGCTGAATTCCGCCAGCGCATGGCCTTTGACCGTGAGGTCCTCGCGGTCCGGGACCAGTGCTTTTTGCACCCAGAAAAGCCGTGTCGAAAGGTGGATGGTGTAGCGGCGCAGCTGATCGTGCACATTGCTGGTTTGGAGAGCTTCGTTCAAGCATGCCTGGATCGTCTCACTGAGGAAATCAGTGGAGATTTGGTTGTGGACGGACCGGCTGACAAACAAGCGGGTCCGCCAAGGCTCTCCCAGAGGGTAAACCACCAGGCAGGCATCGGATTGCAGCAGGCTGCCGGAAGCGATTTTCTCCAGGTCAGCGCTTCCAGGGAGCTTCTGGTCGTGGCCGAGCATCAAAACATACAGCTTGATGCGTGCGTCCTGGGCGTGAAAGCCAAGAAGGCGCGTCATGTCATGATTTTGAATTTCAGGAACAAGCTGGTCTGGATCAATGAGGTACTCCTTGGGCAGACTCTGCGCGCAGGCGGCGAGGAACTCCGGAGACACCTCCTTGAGAGAAGCGAGCGGCGTGGGCAGCTGCACCGGGCTGGGCTCGCCTTGCGATGGCAGTCCTAGAATCGCCTCCGGTAGAAAGAGGCGCATGTCCTCGGCCTGCAGCCGCGAGGGGAGAGTGGGTTCGGATTTGTTGAAAAATTGATCCAGCCGCGGGCCGCTGGACAAGGGGGTATTGATAAGTTCGTTGATGTCAGACGCTGACCCGCCACTTTTTGGCGGAAGCACTCCGGGGCTGCCGCCCCCCGGCAGGCTGTCGCGAAATCGTTTGAGCTCCTGCTCACTCCAGCGCGGCAGCGGCAGTCCAGGTTCCTCGGCATCAGCAGGGTGGCCAACCTCGGCCGACGCTCCCCCCGCGAAGAACAGTGCAAAAAGCAGCACCAGTGGAGCCCCTCTGGCCTTCTGCTCTCTGGCTGCCATGGATCTTGAGGAAGGCCTGTTCATGTTTTGGGAACGGGGAATTCTGCCAAGGGCCGGGAGGCGGAGCGGTGCCCGCCCCGGAGAGGCTGCAGGCCGATATCTGAAATGGAGTCAGCGATGGCAGGTGAATCGGGCTGCCATTGCATGTGGCGGGCGTGTTTTCGCAGCACCTCGCCGACGCGGATGCAGCAGGCTTCCATCGCCATGCCAAAGGCACCCTTGCGCAGATGGCCGCCCACGGCCTGCATCATGCGGTTGATGATTTTGGGGGGGAAACAGTTCTCGATGGCGTAGCCCAGAGTGATGCAGGCCGTTTTCGTCGAGGGATCCACGACCAAAACAATGCCAAAATCATTGCGGCGGCTGACCGAGTGAGTGTTGAAGGCCCCTTGATTGAGCAACCAGAAGCCCAGCTCCGCAACGTTCAAGTTAGTGGGTAGAGTGCCTAAGTAAACCGCAAAAAAAGCTTGTGGATAGGTGCGTTCAAAATCGTCGAGAATGATCTCAAGACGGCGTGCGTCCTCCAATCGGAGACAGTGGGCGGCATCGGTGATCCTCTCCAGTCTAACCCATTGATTTCCAAGGTAATTATGCAGCAATGTCGCAGAAAATCCGCAGGCAGAGCAGGAGGTCTGCTCCGCCCTTACGCTTGCTTGGCAGCGTGGACATTTCATGTTTATAAAATATATGGAAACTACAATTAATCAAGTCCTTTTTCATCAGTCCTGACACAGAAAAAATGTTTACACAGGTGGCCCTTTGTGGTGTAACTAGAAGTTGATTCAATAATAAAAAAACGAACGCTGATTTTTTCCGGCTTTCAAACTCCGAATTCAACGCTCAATTTTCCATCAACTGATCATGAAGCTCGCCCCTACCATCGTCATTCTCGGCAGTCTGTTGACTGCCGGTTCCATCCAGGCCAAATGGTCGCGAATTCCTATCATCAAGGAAAAGCCGGTGAACACGATCAGTGGTCCTGCCAGCAATGCTTTGCTCGACAGTTCTTCAGGCATTGGTCGCGCTGATTCCATTCTTTCGAGCGACATCACGGCGTCCTCCACGGTTTCCGCCGGGAAGAGCTTTGTTCTCATCAACTTGGGCAAGCCTGTGCTCATCTCGTCCTCCTCGTTTGTGAATGACGGCATCGAAGGGCGCGCAACGCTCTCTGCCAGCGCGGACAAAAACGGCTGGGCGGTTCTCGAAGAAAAAGTCTTTTCCGCGGCGGATCGCACGGTGGAATTTAAGTTTGCCGGGATGCAGGCCAAATTCGTCAAGCTCGAGCTGGCGCTGTCCAAGGGCGGCATCATTCGGTCCCTGCAGTTCTTTGGTGCAGCGACCGACAAGGGATATGCGGTGAAGCAGTCTGCGGATGGCAAAGGTGGCAAGCCTGCCGATCTCATCAACGGTCTGGGTGGAGCACGCGTGGTGTATGCGGCACCAAAACCTGCCAACGGCCTCGATACCGCCATCACCTACAACAAATTTGCCTTCCCCGAGTCTGACGAAAAATATCGTACCATCATCTATGACTTCGGTCAGCTGCGCATTCTGAACGAGTTCGCCTCGGTTCACTCACCCCGGCCGGTGCGCTTTGAAGTGTTCGCCTTCGACAATCTTCCGGAAAAAGAAGACTGGCGCGGTCGCATGGCCTTTGACCCAAGTGACTTTGGCAACGTGGCACCGGTCGCCGTGGCTGAAGATACGCGGGGCACGGGGACTCTGAAAGCCAAGCCCGCCAAGGCGGTCAAGACGCGCTACTTGGCGCTGCGCTGGGAGCCGGAGTTCAATCCACCGGATTTCCAATGCACGGGCGCGGCAGAAGGTAATGTGGTCAACATCGTTACGACCAACACCGTGATCGTCACCAACGCCGATGGCACGAAGACCGTGGTGACCGTGACCGTGGGTGATGCACATGGCGCTGGTGCGGCCACCAGCAATGTGACCCCGGAGAATGCCGGCCAGATGATTGCCCAAGGCACAGCCACCAGCAGTGACACCACCGTGGTCGTCACCCAGACCTTTGCGGCGGGCGTTGATCCGACAGCCCCTGGTGCCACCCCCATCAGTTCGACCACCACCACCGGTACTTCAACTGTGACTGTCACCACGCAGTCTGATGGTACGGTGGTGACCACCAGCGAGTCTCGGACCGTGGATACAACCACTGGAACCGTCGTCACAACCGCTGTCACTGAAACCAAGGCACCCGATGGCACCACCACCACCACGGTGAATCAGACCTCAACGGATGCCAACGGCAACACCACCACCACGGCTGACGGCACTAACACGACCACCAGCACGACCAACACCACCACCACAAACGGCGATGGCAACCTCGCTGGCGGCAGCTCGCCTTCGCCGAGCGGCAACGGCTCGACAAGCGCCAACGTGACCAACACGATCAGCACAGCTGCCACATCGCCGTAATTCGAGTCTGGATTCATCTCAATCCCGCACTGGAGCTTCCGGTGCGGGATTTTTTATGCTCGGGCGCTGCTTGAAGAACCGCCGTCAGACCATGGGTCGTGGTCAGGCTTTGGCCACGCACTTCGGGCACAGGCCGTAGAACTCCAGCTCATGGTAGAGCTTCTGGAAGCCGGACTCTCTTTCGATCTGCTTTTCCAAGGTCTCCGCCGGGCACGCAATATCCAGCCGCTGAATGCGGCCGCATTGCGTGCAGATAAGGTAGTCATCATGATGCCCGGGCTGCAGGAGGGTGTAATACGCGCTGCGGTCATGCAGCCCCAGCCGCCGGATCAGTCCCAGTTCCTCCAGCTTGACCAGCACACGGTAAACCGTCGCCTTGTCTGCGCCGCTGGTGAGATCGGGCGATTCCGCGATGTCCGCCAGTGAGAGTGGCTGGTGGGAATGAACGAGAATGGAAAGGACGTTCTCCAGCGCCTTGGTGCGCCGCAGACCGGCTTCACGCGCGCGCTCCATCATTGTGGCCGCCAGTTCGCGTGCAGAGTCTGCATCATGATGCTGGCAGGTGGCGGAATGGTGGTGGTGGAGCATCGCGGGGGCTTGGGTGCTGTTTAAGGGCTGACATGGACTGTTTTTTCTGCTGAAACAACCATTCATGCAGGTCGGCACGAGGATATACGATGCCTGTGATGCCGTGGCCTGCCCCTTCCAGTTCGGTGTATTTCATGCGTTCGCCACCCGCCTGCTTGACTGCCGCCACAATGGCGCGTGATCGCTCCACGGGAACCATGTCATCTTTGTCGCCATGAAAGACCCAGAACGGAATGGGCTTGAGGATCTCCGCATTTTTGACATCGCCCCCGCCGCAGAGCGGCACGCAGGCTGCAAACACCTGTGGATATTTGGCGGCGATGCTGAAAGTGCCAAAGCCGCCCATGGATGATCCTGTGAGGTACAAGCGGTTTTGGTCGATGGGCAGATGCTCCGTGAGATCGGCAATGAGGGCGAGCAGGTTGTCCGCCACCTGATTCTTCCAGCCGATGTCTGCAGATGGGCACTGCGGAGCCAGCAGAAAGCAGGGCTGCTTGGCCAGGTTCTCTTCGTTCGTCCAGATTTTCGGTGCTCCGCCGAGCTGCGATTCGTTGTCGGTGCCGCTCTGGCCGGAACCATGCAGCCAGATGACCAGAGGATAACGCTGGGTTCCATCCATGGAGGGACTTCCCCAAAGCTGGTAGTTCAGGCCCTGCTTGGACACGCCTTTGACAAACTGCCCGGTGATCTTCGCTGCGTACACGCCTTCCTTGAGCCCCGCATCGCGGTGCTTCTCGCGCAGCAGGCCGCGGATATAGTCCTGATCTTCCTTGGAGAGCTTGTCCAGCGCCAGACGGTACTGGTTGAAGTCGGTGCTGCGACGAATTTTGACCTCCTTGTCAGTGAACTCGATCAAGTTGCCCATGAACTTCGATTTGCCATCGCTGGAAGTCCACTGGCGTGGCGGTTCAGCAGCCTGCACTCCGGAGAGCAGCAGGCCGAGGGCGAGGTAACGAAGGAACGTGGGCATGCCCCATGCTAAGCCGCACGCCAAGGTGACGGCAAGCACTTTGCATGCTGGGACCGGCAAGCCTTACGGCGTAATGCGCGCCCCGGCCTTCTTCATCTCCTCCACGAATTTCTTGGAAGCCTCGTCGATGGCATTCCCTTCGATGAAAATCTGGCAGTAAGGAGCCCATTCGCGCGGACCATCATTGTCCTTTTTCCACATGCGGTGCAAGGGTGAGAGATCCGTGATCTGGTTGTTTTCGAGGAAGAGGAACTGCAGCTCCGTGAGGGGCTCCAAGGGTGAGATGTCCTTCACTCCATTGCTTTTGAGCGAAAGCATGGAAAGCCACTTCATCCCGCCGATGCCCGTGATGTCAGTCACCTGATTGCCTTCAAGATACAGCGTCCACACCTTGGGCAGCTTGAACAGCGGCGTGGCGTCTTTAATCTGATTGTTGGCCAGATAGAGCGAGGTGAGGGCCTGAATCCCGCCAAGCGCGGAGACATCCGTCACCTTGTTGCCCGTGAGTTCGACGTACTGCAGCGCCTTGCACGCGGCCAGAGGCGTGATGTCGCTGATCTGGTTGTTGGAGACATCGAGGAACTGCAGGCGCTCCAGACCTTTGATCGGCGCGAGGTTGGTGATCTGATTTTCCGGCAGCGTCAGGGAAGCCAGGGATTTGCATTTCTCAAGACCGGTCAGGTCCTTGATGCCCGCCTTTTTGCCTTCGATGATGGAAACGGTCGCGACATCTTCTGCCGTGATCACCTCCTGAGTGTCGCGCTTCGCGAACACCTGCTTGCGCACCGCTGCCTCCAGCGCCTTGTCAGGGAAAATAGCCACAGGCTTCGGCGGCGCTGGTTTGGCCGCTGCTGGGGTAGGAGTTGCTGGCTTGGCCGGAGATGTCGCAGGCTTTGCCGGAGGCGGGGTCGGTTTGGCGGGGGCTGGCGCCGGAGTTGCAGGCTTCGCAGGCGCAGTCACAGGCTTGGCGGGGGCCGGAGCAGGAGTTGCGGGCTTGGCAGGGGCGGGCGTGGGTTTGGCATCCGTTTTGGTCGGAGGTGTGACCGGTGCTGACGCTGGTTTCGGTTCCACCTTGGCTGGAGCTGCGGGGGCGGGTTTCGTCTCGGCCTTGGGGGCTGCCGCGGGAGGTGTCGTCGCTGCCGGCGCAGGGGCTGTTGCTGGCTTGGTGTCTTGGGCGTGAAGACTGAAGGCGATCAGCGTGGGGAGGACGAGTCGAAGTTTCATGGCTGGGGAAATGTTAAGGCCATGATACGTAGAACGCAGGTTGCATGTTCAGCAAAAATCGCCTCTCTCTTGATGTCATGGTCAACGTCATTGTCATCCTCGAGATCGATCCGCAGAAGATCGATGAATTTCTTGAAGTCATCCTCGAAAACGCCGCTGCTTCTCGTCTGGAGTCGGGATGCCTTCGCTTTGAAGTCAGCCGGGACAATGAACAGTCCAATCTCTTTGCGCTTAGCGAGAGCTATGTGGACCAGGCTGCGTTTGACCAGCATTACACCACTCCGCATGTGGCCAAATGGCGTGCCAAAGGTCCGGGTTTTGTTCTGAAGCGCTGGGCGGTCAAAGGCCCGGTTTATTAAGAACTGAGCGGCTGGACCAGCATTTCTGAGGCATATTCGACGTCACAGATCTCAGGCACAGGGCTAGCATTGCGCGATGAATCGCCTTGTTATCCTTTTATGCCTTATCCTGAGTCTTGCATGGATGGCTGCCTGCACCCACAAGACAGATCCTGAGCATCCGTTTGAGGCTGTGGCGGGCCACGGGTACTTCATGCAGTACGTCAAGCCGGTGCTCGAAACGCACTGCCTGCCCTGCCATCAGGGCAGCCATCCTCCTGCGGGACTTTCGCTGGTGCAGCGCAGCAGTCTGTATGCGCCACGGAGGTACGGGCGTGCGTTCGTCGTTCCTGGAGATCCCGGCGCCAGCAGGCTGCTGACCTCGGTGGCCCAAGGCGGCAGCCACCCAGGAAACCACGGCGGCCCGATGCTTTCGGGCTCAGAGGTGGACATCCTCTATGAATGGATCGAAGACGGCGCCTACTGGCCCGACAATCCCGCGGGCTTTTTACAGCCCTGGGTGTTTGTGCCGCGTAAAAGAGGCTTGCTGGAGCGCTGAGCTGCGGGGGCTCACTTGATGCCGATTACCATCGAATCCGGGCCCACCAAGTGCTCCACGCGGCAATTGGTAAATCCGGCTTCCTGCATCCAGCCGATGCAGTCTGCGCCGGTGTAGTCAAATCCGCCCGGGGTTTCGATGAGCATGTTCAGGCTCATGAGCAGGCCAAAGGCATTTTCTTTGCGCGCATCGTCGATGATCGAATCATACACCACCACGGCACCTCCGGTGGGCAGCGCGGCATAGGCCTTGCGGAGCAGCATGCGCTTGGTTTCCAGATCCCAGTCATGCAGGATGTGGCCGAAGAGCAGCACATCGGCCTGAGGCAGTTCATCGGTGAAGAAGCTGCCGCCTGCAAAGCGCACGCGGGAATCCAGACCGTTGGATAAGATATAATCTTCAAAGATGGGCCCCACTTCAGGCAGATCAAAACCAATGCCTTGGAGATGCGGCTGCGCGAGAGTGATCTGCGTCACCAGATCTCCCTGAGCGGTGCCGATGTCTGCACAGCTCCGATATTCACCCCAGGGGAACTTCTGCGCGATGGCCATGTTGGCCCCACGGCTCACGCCTGACATGGCACGCAGGAACTCTTTCAGTTTCGCAGGGTCTGCGTAAAGAGCTGCAAAGGGATCCAGCCCGCCCTTGGATTCGTTTTGGGATTCACCCGTGCGCACGGCTGCCGTCAGGCTGCCCCAGAAGGGATAGAGCCGGTGATTCGCCATCTCCAGGATGCCGCCGATGTAGGAGGGCTTGGCCTTGTCCAGAAAGACCTCGGAGTCCGGGGTGTTGCGGTAAATGCCGTCATCTCCGCGAACGAGAAATCCCAGCGCCACCAGGGCATCAAGGAAGTCCCGCGCACCGCGTGGGTGCAGGCCCAAACGGCCTTGCAGCGTGGCGAGATCGCCCGGGTGTTTCGCCAGTTCGGTGAAGATTTCCATCTCGACGGCGCTGAGCAGCGTCTTGGAGCTCCAGAAGGCGAGGCCAGTATGCAGGATGTGATCAGGGGTGGGGTGCATGGATGTGATGAGTTCGTGCGATTGTGGCAGAAGGCGTCGTATTGGCATCAAAGATTTTGCCAGGTGAATGCAGGTTCAGGTGCTTTACAAAAAAGCGGCCATTTATTCATCGCGTTTCGATAGACTGATCCCTATCGTCGGACTTATGAAATCACTCCTGATTGGTCTTGGTGTTGTTGCGGTCATCGTCCTGACGGTCATGACCGGTTACAACGGTCTTGTTTCGCGCAGCCAAGCTGTCGAGGCACAGTGGGCGCAGGTGCAGAACGTGTATCAGCGCCGGGCCGACCTCATTCCGAATTTGGTGAAAACAGTGGAAGGCGCGGCAAATTTTGAGAAGAGCACCCTCACGGAGATCACCGAGGCCCGTGCATCGGTTGGCAAGGTTCAGTTCAACAACGCCCCCTCCGACCCGGCGCAGTTTGAAGCGTTCGAAAAAGCCCAGGGCGCCCTCAGCGGCGCGCTGAGTCGTCTGCTCGTGGTGGCGGAGCGCTATCCGGACCTCAAGGCGAATGCGGGTTTCCTGGCTCTGCAGTCTCAGCTGGAAGGCACGGAGAACCGCATCTCGGTCGAGCGCGGGCGCTTCAATGAAGTGGTGCAGGGCTACAACACAAAGATCAAAAGCATTCCCGCCGTGTTTTATGCCTCGGCACTCGGCTTCAAGGAGCGTCCCTACTTTCAGGCAAAGCCGGGAGCTGAGGAGCCGCCCAAAGTGGATTTTAACTTTGGTGGCAGCGCTGCCCCCAAACAGCCGTGAGTGCACGCGTCTCATCCTGCTTCGGCTCGCTGCGGCTGGTGCCCTTCATGCTGGCGCTTGCCGTCACGGCGGTGCTGGCGGCTGAGCAGCTTCCGGAAAAGCCCGCGCGATTTTTCAATGATTACACGGGTGTCGTGACTCGTGAGGTGGGAGACAGCCTGAACGAACGCCTGGCGGCCTATGAGCGTGAAAGCTCGAACCAGCTGGTGGTGGTCTTTTATTCCCACATGCTCTCAGATTCGAGTCTGGAGGACTACTGCACGCGTGCTTTTGAAAAATGGGGCGTGGGTCGTGCCGATCGTGACAATGGCGCGGTGCTCTTCGTCTTCATTGAAGATCACAAGATGCGCATTCAGACCGGCTACGGCTTGGAGGCCAGCCTGACGGATGCGGAGTGCTTTCGCATCATCGAGGGCATGAAGCCGTTTTTTCGAGCCAAAGACTACACAGGCGGAGCCAGCTTCGCGGTGGCCGCAATGATCGAGGCGACAAAGGGCGAATACCAAGGCACCGGCAAGACCTTGGCCGAGTCGCATGTCGATCCACAGGCGTGGGTGATGATCCTTTTCTTTATTTTCATCCTGTTCACCGTTGGGCTTCAATTATATTATAAACTCCGGGGCGACCATCTCTATGATGCGAAGGGCCGGCGCCGCGTGACGGGCGGCCAGCCTTGGTTCAACAGGAGCTGGAGCAGCAGCGGTAGCTGGACCAGCGGAGGCGGAGGATGGAGCGGTGGAGGCGGGGGAGGTGGCGGTTCTTCTTTCTCCGGTGGCGGTGGCAGCACAGGCGGAGGAGGCGCCAGCGGAGGGTGGTAACCATGAACGCGAACCAATTCATCGCCACGATTGTGGATGAGCAGGTGACCCGGGCGATCCAATCTGTGGAAGCGCGCTCCAGTGGAGAACTGCGCGTCTTTGTGACGGACAAACCGGTCGAGGATTCCATTTCAGAGGCATGGAAAACCTTCGCCCGTCTGAAGATGCAGGACACCTCTCAGCGCAATGCCGTGCTCATCTTCGTGGCCCCCCAGGCGCGCAAGTTTGCGATCGTGGCCGATGAGGGCATTCATCGCTTCTGCAAAGAAGCGTTCTGGAACCAACTCGCCCATCAGTTGTCCGAAGGCTTCAAGGCGGGGGATTACACCGCGTCGCTCGTGCGTCTGATTGAAGACATCGGGCAGGCGCTTGCAGCCCATTTTCCCCGTCTGAAAAGCGATGTCAACGAACTGCCGGACGAAGTGCTGCGAGACTGAGGCTGGGCTATTTTCCCACCGCTCGCTTCGGTGCCGGACTCACCGCTTCGATGCATTCAATTTAGGCGCATATCTCGACTGTGAATGACGCCACAATCCAGCGGCCTTGCTTTTTAACGAGATGATATTTTCCGAATGCAGCGGCAAGTGAGCCGTAGGCATATCCTCCGGCTAGTTCAGCGTGCGATGTGGTGAGCGAGACGATGCGACTGATGCTAAAGACAACTCCATTCCCCTCGATGTATGAAGAGCGGGGATACACCTCCAGGCCCTCGGCCCTATAGCGCTGGATGAGGTCCTGTGGGGCATCATCTCCCAATAGCTTCAAGTACCATTGTTTGTACGAAGAGCCCGCCCATCGAGAAATTTGGTAACGAAAAACGGCGTCATACACTTCCTGATCTGTTTCCGGCAATGAGGCAAAGGGTTGCGGAGCTGTTTTTTTGTCCGGCGATGAAGTTGAGCAGCTTGCGATGGCGGTTGCTCCGGCAAGCTGAAGGAAATGTCGCAGGTGCATGGAATGGTATGTAATGAGGTTCGGACACTATTTTCCCACCGCTCGTTTCAACGCATGCTGAGCCTTGTTGAAATCGGTGACGGCGACGACGCGACTCTGGCGGGCGCGAGTGAGTTCTTCGCGGGCGAGCAGGTACTCCAGCACCACGCCCACCTGGCTGGCCTGACGTTCCTTGGCCAGCTTGGTCATTTCTTCGGCGGCAGCCACGGCTTCGTCGTTGATCTTGATCTGGTCGTTGGCGGACTGTGAACGGGTGGCGGCTTCGACCACTTCGCGACCGACGGCGGCCTTGACCTGACTGGTTTGCAGCGAGGCGCTTTCTTCACGGGCATCCGCCAGCTTTTGACGCTGGCGGTCAAACAACCCGCCGGGGCCGATCTTCCAACCCACGCCGAGGTAGTAATCCTGCTGGCTGCCGAAGTTGCCCCATTGATTGCCCACGTTGCGACCACCGCCCAGGCCACCGGCGGTGTAGCCGGCCTGCACACTGGGGATCAAGGGCGCGACATGGGCGCGGTCCTTTTCGGCATCCATGGAACTGTGGATGGCCTGCGCGGCGTGGATCTCCGGCCGGTGCTGCTGCGCGAGTGAAATCATCGTGGCGACTCCTCTGCCGGACATCATTTTCACGGGAACAAGATCTGCCTTCGCGGGGCGCAGTACGGCATCGGGTGTGAGGCGGAGGATTTCAGCGAGACGGGCCACGGCGAGATCGCGCTGCTCCTCTCCCTGGCGAATCGCTAGCTTGGCGCGGCTGATCTGGGACTTCACGCGAAGCAGGTCGGCGCGGAAGGCGGTACCTGCGGTGACGGCCCCATTGAGCTGTTTGCCATAATCTTCCGTGAGCTGCAGATCGTCTTCGATGATGGTGAGCATCGCCTCGGCAGCGAGGAGATCGTAGTAGCGTTCCACGGACTGAGTCACGATGTCGATGCGCGCCTTTTCAGCGAGGTGTTCGGCGGCGAGCGCACGCTGCTTCGCGGCCAGCGCGGAATAATAAATGTCCCCCGGGGACCAGTCGATCATCACGGTGGTGCCGACTGTGTACTGCTGCTTGTTCGCGTTGAAGACGTTGCCTGCAATGTCCTGCAAGCGGCCTTCATGACCGCGATAACCCGCTCCGAGACTCAGGGAGGGCCAGAAGCGCTGCCATGCCTGTTTGGATTCCGCGATCGCTTCATCATGCTTCGTGCGTGCGAGCTGGATCTCGTCGTTGTTCGCGCCTGCGAGGCGCATGACGGTGCGCAGATCGACGTAGGCGGGCTCGGCGGCGCAGAGGAGGGAGCTCGCGAGGAGAAGGACGAATGCGGAATGACGGATGCAGGAAATCATGGCGTGCGGGAGAAGGAGTTCGTGGTTTGTCATTTCACCGTGACCGGCTGCTTGTCCGCGAGGGGCGTCGTCCCTGGAAGCAGGATCACGTCGTCGGCTTTGAGTTCGGGTATCTCGACCTTCGTGCCGTCATTAAAGCCGAGTTTCACGGCGGTCTTCATGGCTTTGCCGTCGACATGCTTGAAGACGAAGGCATTGGTCTTTTCCATCACGAGTCCGGCGACGGGGATGACCGTGGCGTTGTCATGCTGTTCGACGGCGATGCGTGCGGTAGCAAACATGCCGGGGCGAAGTTTGCCGTCGTCGTTTTTGAAATCGGCCTCGATGAGCATGGTGCGCGTGGCGGGATCTAGCGTGCCGGTGATGCGGGAGATCGTGCCTTTGACCACGGCACCGCCGAGCGCATCGACTTTCGCCTCCACCTGCTGGCCGACTTTGAGAAAGGAGGTCTCGATTTCGATGACCGGCACCTGCAGGCGCAGCGTGCTGACATCGGTGAGCTGCAGCAAGGTGCCGCCACCCGCTGCTGCGAAGCCGCCCGGATCCACGCGGCGGTCAGTGATGGTGCCGGAGAAGGGGGAGGTGATCTGCGCAAATTGTAGCAGTGCGTTGGCGCGCTCCATCCCGGCCTTGGCGATGGCGAGCTTGGCCTCGGCATCATCGACGGACTGCGGCAGGATGAGGTCGGGGGATTTGGATCGGGCTTCGTGCAGGCGCTTCACTTCGACCTGCGCGGCGTTGATCTGGGCGCGATGGCCGATGAGGTCGGCTTCGAGCTCTGGCACGGCGATTTCGATGAGCTTCTGGCCTGCCGTGACGAGGTCTCCCTTGTCCACGGTGATCTTCTGAATGTAGCCTGCCACACGCGCTTTCAGCTCCACCTGCTGCCAGGGCGCAAAGCCCGCTGGCAGGCTGATCCAGCGGTGGATGGTGCCCGTTTGCGGCTTCGTGGCGGGAAGGTCGAGCGCACTCGCGAAAGTGCTCAGGCAGAGAATGAGGAGCAAGGGCTTGGTCATGGCGGATATCAGCGGGAAGGTTCAAACAGTGCGCTTTGATCGTCATCAGGATCAAGCGAGGCCGAGGTGGCTTTGGTGCTGGCCAGCAGGGCGAAAACGGCGGGCAGGAAGAACAGGGTGGCGACTGTGGCGAGCGCCAGGCCGCCGACGACGGCGGTGCCAAGCGGTGCCGTCTGGCCTGAACCCAGCGCGAGTGGCAGCATGCCGGCGATCATGGCGAAGCTGGTCATCACGATGGGACGCAGGCGGCTGACTGAGCCTGTGATGGCGGCTGCGCGACGGTCTCCGCCGCTGCTCAGACGTGCGCGATCGGCAAAGGTGACGAGCAGGATGGCATTTGCGACAGCGACCCCAACTGCCATGATGGCTCCCATGGCGGACTGGATGTTGATGGTGGTGCCGGTGAAGAACAGCGCGAGCACCACGCCCGCAATGACCGCAGGCATCGTGGAGATGACGGCGATTGCGAGGCGCAGCGACTGGAAGTTCGCACACAGCAGCAGGAAGATGACGATCATGGCGATGAGGAGGCCACTGCTGAAGCCGGAGTAGAGCTGCTCAAATGGCACGACCTGCCCGCGCACATCCACCTTCGTTTTGCCATCCGCTGCGGGGCCTACTTCGGCGATGACTTGGCGGATTTTCGCGATGGCGCTGCCGAAGTCGATGTCGTGAATGTTCGCGGTGATGCTGACGACGCGGACGAGGTTGTAGCGCTCGTAAGTGCCGATGGTGGTGCCTTTCTCGATCTTGGCGAGGTTGCGCATCAGCACCGCACCGCCGTTCTTGCTGGCGACGGGGATGTTGCCCAGGTCTTCAAGGGTCTGCGTGCGGTCTTCGGGAATCTGCACGGCGATGTTGAAGCTGATGCCTGTCTTGGGGTCGGCCCAATAGACCGGTGTGGTGAATTTGCTCGACGTGGTCGCGGTCACAAGGCTGCGTGTGACGTCCTCGACATCCACACCCAGCAGTCCGGCGCGCTCGCGGTCGATCTGCACATTGACCGCCGGCGCATCAAGCGTCTGGGAAATCTGGGCATCGCGCAGGAACTTGAGTTCGCCGAATTTGGCGAGCAGCTTTTCCGCATGCGCCTTGCTGTCCGGCAGGCTGGGGCCGCTGACGACAATCTCCAGCGGTGTGGAAGAGCCAAAGCTCATCACGCGGCTGACGATGTCATTGGGCTCAAAGGACAGGCGCACTTCGGGAAGCTCGCGTCCGATGATATCGCGCAGCTTTTCCTGCAATGTCTCCACGCTGTCCCAGCCGGGGCGGAGCTGAACGGCCAGCCAGCCTTCCTCCGGGCCGCCATTCCAGAGATGGACCAGATTGACCGGGAAGCTGGAATTATGAACGCCAACCATGCCGATGGAAAACTCAATGCCCGCTTCCTCGCCAATGATTTTCAGGATGCGCTGGGCGATGGCCTCGGTGCGCGCGACCTGCGTGCCGCTGGGGGCTCGGAAACGCAGCGCGAACTGCCCGGAGTCTGTCGCGGGGAAGATCTCAGAGCCGAGGAAGGGGCCAAAGGTGAGGATGATCAATGCCGCACCGCCGAGATAGGCGGGGACGAGAATGAAGCGCATGGTCACCGCGGCTTTGACAAGCCCCTGATAGCTGCGGGCAAAGACGCCGGGCTTCTCCTCATGCAGCGTCTGCTTCTTCGGCAGCAGCCACACCGAGAGCACTGGCACGAGCGTGCTGGAGAGGATGAAGGAGGCGAACATCGCAAAGCCAACCGCCAGCGCGAGCGGCACGAAGAGAGCCTTGGCTGCGCCGACCATGAAGAAGGCGGGGATGAACACGGCGAGGATGCAGAGCATCGCCAGCAGTCGCGGCAGTGTCGTTTCCAGCGTGCCGTCCAGCGCCGCACGGGCCAGCGGTTTGCCACGGGCGAGATGGGTGTGGATGTTCTCCACCGTCACGGTGGCTTCATCGACAAGGATGCCGACCGAGAGAGCCATTCCGCCGAGGGTCATGAGGTGAATGTTTTCTCCGGTGATCCACAAGCCGAAGGCAGAGGCCAGCAGCGAGAGCGGGATGTTGATGACGACGATGAAGGCGGTGCGCAGATCCCGCAGGAAGAGCAGCACCATGAGACCAGTCAGCACGGCGCCCAGGCCGCCTTCCTTGAGCAGATCTCGAATGCTGCGATTGACCACGGGCGTCTGGTCGAATTCAAAGCTTACCTTGATTCCTTCGGGCAGCAGTTTTTGGAACTCCGGGATGGCTGCACGCACGGTTTTGACAACTTCGAGCGTGGAGGCCTCCGCGCGTTTGGTGACGGGCAGGTAAACCGTGCGGATGCCGTTCGCGAGCGCGTAGGAGGTGGTCACATCGGCGGAGTCGGAAACGGCTGCGACATCGCGGATGAAGACGGCGCCCTTGTCCGTTCGGCGCAGCGGGATGGCTTCGAGATCCTTGATGTTCGTCACGATCGCGTTGGTCGGCACGATGGGATACTTGCCGTCGAGGTTCATGTTGCCCGAGGGGCTGATGGGATTGCCACGGGCGATGGCGCCCACGATCTCATCCGGGGAGAGTCCGTAGCTGCGCATGCGGTCCGGGTTCACATTCACCACGATGGCGCGTGAGCTGCCGCCGAAGGGTGGCGGCGCGGACACGCCGGGGAGCGTGGCGAAGGCCGGGCGCACCTTGTTCAGCGCCTGATCCTGCATCTGGTTCAGCGTGATGTTGGGATCATCCGTGGAGAAGACCAGATGCCCCACGGCCACGCTGCCGGCATCAAAGCGCATGATGAAGGGGGCAACTGTGCCCGGAGGCATGAAGGCGCGCGCGCGGTTCACCTGCGCCACGGTTTCGGACATCGCCTGGCTCATGTCCGTGCCGGGATGAAACTGCAGTTTCATGATGGAGGCGCCCTGGATGGACTTCGACTCCACGTGCTCGATGTTGGAGATGTAGAGAAAGTGGTACTCGTAGCGGTAGGTCAGGTAGCCTTCCATCTGCAGCGGGTCCATGCCGCCAAAGGGCTGCGCCACGTAGATCGTCGGAATGCCCAGCGGCGGGAAGATGTCGCGCGTCATGCGCTGGAGTCCGAGCCAGGCCCCGAGGCAGACCGCCACCACGGCAACCAAAACAGACCAGGGATGGCGGAGGGCGAAGCGGGCGAGGGACATGCGGGGGGTGAGAATGACAGATGAGTTCGGCTGGCGATTACGGGCACCGTAAACGGAGGTCGGACAACTTCTTTCCCTAAAAAAGCGCATTTTTAACCATCAGGCCACGCGGCCTCCCTCAACATCGCGGACGGTGGGCTGCGGTGCCGCCATGAGCTGGCGTTCTCCCGCCGATGGCGCTTGCGCGGACCGGGGGGGGGAGTTTGAAGAGTGGGCGGTGTGTCCAGTTTTGCCGCTCCGGCCGTCAGAGAAGGACGTGTTTCTCGGGCTGCAGCTTCGGAGGCAGCTTTTTCTCTCCAAGGATCTCGCGGACATCGATCTCGATGTTGCGGCAGATGGTGGAAATGGGGGTGTCGTTGATGGAGTTGTCGAAGGGGTTTTCGCTGAACTCGCCGGTCTGCTCCATGGTGTAGAAGATCCAGGAAATGAGGACCGAAAAGGGAATGGTGAGCCAGACGCCGGGGCCGCCGACGATGGCGCTGAGATCCTTCAGCAGGCCAAAAGGCAGCAGCAGGATGAAGATCTGCACAAAGATGCGGCTGAAGATGCTGTACTGGCGGAAGAGCGGGGTGGACTTGATGCGCTCGCACCCGCCCTGGAGATTGTGGAACTCATTGACGAGGCGCATGAGTTCGATGTGCTCGAAGGCGTCAAGCGCGCCCTCGCGCTTCAGCCGGGCAAGGTGCTCGGCATGTACCTTCAGCAGCATGCAGGCGGGATTATTGAGGCTCTTGAGGTGGTCGAAATATTGCATCTTGTCGTGCTCCCCGAGGATGCGCCCGAGACCTTTCTCAAACTCCTCCAGTTCATGGCGCTCTCCAGCGAAGGTCTTGTGGAGGTTTTGTTTGCTGGTGGCCCAGGGGATGGTGCGGCGGAGCTGCAGACGGAGAATGTTGATGAAGGCAAGGTGCCGGTAGGCTGCCTCGCGCACCTCGGATTCGGCGGGAAGGCTGGCCTTCAGATGGGCGACGAAGCTGCGGGAGGCATTGGTGATGCCACCCCACAGGCGGCGGGCCTCCCACAGGCGGTCGAAGGCCTGATTGTTCTTGAAGCCGACAAAGAACGCCACGGCGGTGCCGATGGTCCCGATGGGCAGGAAGGGAATGGCAATCCAGTGCAGGCCGGCGAAACGGTAGAGAACCACCGCGAGGGCGCTGATGAAGAGGGACTCGATGAAGTTTGCACGTGCGAAGTGCCAGAGGTGGATCAAACGGAAGTCTTTGCCGACGTACATGATGCGCTGATGCGGGTGGGAGGGTGATGCTGAGAAGGGGGCGGAAGATAGCACGCCGCATGCCAGACGGCGCCTGCCGACGGGGCGGTCTATACGATGGCAGACGCGGGCTGCGCGATCAATTTTTGCAGCATTCCCTCAGGCTGAGATTGCAGGCGAAGTGGTCCATGCCCGAAGACGTCAGTGCCTGCCCACTTCCACGCCCAGTTCCTTGAGCTGCTTGCGCACGATCTTGAGCACGGCGCGGCCATCCTTGGTGATGGTGTAGGAGCGAGGGGCCTTGGGGCCGCGCGAGGTGTCCGCCTTGGAGGTGAGCCAGCCGTTTTTTTCCATGCGCTTGAGCAGGGGATAGAGCGTGCCGGGACTGACCTCGTAGCCGTGGTGGCTGAGTTCCCTGAGCATCCACTGGCCGATCACCTCGCCCTCGGCCGCATGGTGCAGCACATGCACCTTCCAGAAGGAGAGCAGGATTTCGCGGTTGATGAGCTTGAGGTCCACGGCAGCCATAAGCTAGTCCCCGAAAGCGGCGGGTGGTCAAGCGACGACTTCTGCAAACTACCTCAAATAGATGAACTCGTTGCTCATCATCAGCGCCTGGCAGAGCAGCGTCCAGGCCTGCAGCTCGCGTTTGGTGGAGTCCTGCTGGCTGGAATTGAGGGAGGCATCGGCAGCGGTGAGATAGTTCTCGGCGCGGCGCAGATCTTCCGCAGTGGCTTCGCGGGCGAAGGCGAGGCGGTAGGCGGCGCGGAGGCGCGCTTCCTTGTCGGCGGAGAGCTTGAACACGCGGGCGGCGAAGTCGTGTGCGGCGCTGGTGGCGAGGTCGCTGTTCATCAGAAGCAGGGCCTGCGGCGAGACGACGGAGCTGTAACGCAGGCCGGTGCTGGTGGAGGGATCGGGATAGTCGAACTGCTGGAAGAGGTCGTAGAGATTGTTGCGAATGATGGGCATGTACAGCGCCCGCCGAGTGCTGCCGTAGGAAGTAAAGTCCTTGGACGTGTGATTGAAGACGAACTCGCGATTGCGGCGTGGAATGGTCTTGCCGCCGATGGTGTTGTCGAGGCTGCCGGCGACGCTGAGCAGCGCATCGCGGATTTCTTCGGCTTCCAGCCGACGCACGGGGAAGTGGTGCAGCAGGAGGTCTTCGGGATCAGCTGCGTAAGCTTGGGCGGAGGTGGCGGAGCTCTGCTGATAGGTGCGCGAGCCCATGATGAGGCGGTGCATGTCCTTGAGGCTCCAGCCGTTGCTGGTGAACCAGCGGGCCAGCCAGTCGAGCAGCTCAGGATGCGTGGGCTGCTGGCCGAGGAGCCCGAAGTTGTCCGTCGTGGGGACGATGCCCTGGCGGAAATGCCAGGACCAGATGCGGTTCACCATGACGCGCGAGGTGAGCGGATGATCCGCGCTGGCCAGCCAGCGGGCAAGCTCCAAGCGGCCGCTTTGATTCGCCGGGAACTCCGGCTTGGATTTGAGCGATGCCTGCTGCGCGACCTGGATGAAGCCGCGTGGCACGGGCTTGCCGAGCGCGAGGTGGCTGCCGCGAATGTGGATGGGCAGTTCCTTGATGATCTTCGGTGCTTCAGCCACGGCAAGCGTGGTGGGCAGGTCGGGGAGATTGCTCTCCGTGGTCATCATGGTGTCCTTCAAGGCGCGCACTTTTTCGGCGACGTCTTTGGGGAAGAGGACCATGGGCTCCGGCGGCAGGGCCAGGAAGCCTGCGGGCGCATCCAGGGCGGCACGCGCCTGATGCAGCAGCGAGTCTTCGGATTCATCCACGGGCCCGGCTTTGGCCTTCGCCTTGGATTTGGCTGGAGGAGCCGGCTTGATCTTTTCCGCAGCGGCGAAGATGGCGCTGTAGTAGCCACGCAGCGGCTGCACATCTCCTGTGCTTTTCAGCGCATCCTGCCAGGGCTTGAAGAAGGGCAGGGTTTCATTCGCGGCGAGATACACACGGCAATTGAGCAGCACATGCGCACGCAGCCCGAGAGGCTCTGCCACCGGGCGCACCTGGCTCAAGGTAGGCGTCGCGGGCAGCCTGGCTGCGGCCATGAGGTAATCGACCGCATGCTCGCGCACCTCCTTGCGCAGCGCGGTGATGGCGCTGCTCTCAGCCTTGGAGACGGCGGCTCTTTGCTCTTTAAGGATGCGCTCGGAGGATTTGACGGCGGCAAAATCTTCCAGCGAGCCCATGGGCGCTTCATACGCCGTGCTCAGCGCGCCGATGCGGTCCACGCTGAAGCTTTGCGTGCTCTTGAAGATGGCGGCGAGTGAGTAGTAGTCAGCGGTCGGGACGGGGTCGAACTTGTGATCATGACAGCGTGCGCAGCCAAGAGTGAGGCCCATGAAGGCGCGACCCATGACGTCAATCTGCTCATCGATGACATCCATGGCGAGCTTCTCCTTGTCCGGCTCGGCAAGGACCTTGGCGCCGAGATTGAGGAAGGCGGTGGCGGTGACCTGTTCTTTGCGCGTGGCCAGGTCCTTCGCCTCCAGCAGATCGCCTGCGATCTGCTCGGTGAGGAATTGATCGAAGGGCTTGTCGGCATTGATGGACTGCACCACGTAGTCGCGGTAACGCCAGGCGGTGCCCAGCGCGATGTTTTCATCGAGGCCGTTCGAGTCTGAATAACGGGCGACGTCCAGCCAGTGGCGTCCCCATTTTTCACCGTATTGCGGCGAGCGCAGCAGGCGGTCCACCACTTTGGCAAACGCATCAGGAGAGTTGTCTGCGAGGAAGGCGTCCACTTCCTGCGGGCTCGGCGGCAGGCCGGTGAGATCGAAGGTGGCACGGCGGATCAGCGTGCGTTTGTCAGCGGGTGCCGCGAGCTTGAGTCCTTTTTCAGCGAGTTTTTCGCTGATAAAAGCGTCGATGGGATTGGCGGCGTCCGCCTTGGGGACGGCAGGATTGGAGATCGGGCGAAAGGCCCAGTGCTTGGCGCCTTCTTTGAGATCAATAACGCGCGGTGCGCTTGGCTTTCCAGTGGCGACGGCCTCACGTGGATCAGGCGCGCCCATTTTGACCCACTCTTCCAGCGTCTTCACTTCCGCCGCAGGCATGGCCCCTTTGGGCGGCATCTGCAGGTCCTGGTTTTGATAACGGATGGACTCGATGATGTGGCTCTTGTCGGGATTGCCCGCGACGAGGGCCGGACCGCTGTCGCCGCCTTTGAGGATGGCGTCGCGTGAGTCGATGAAAAGGCCGCCCTTGCCCTTGCCGGACTCGACCGAGTGGCACTCGTAGCAGCGCTTGATGAGGATGGGGCGGACGTTCTTTTCGAAGAAGGCCAGCTTGGCGTCATCCGCAGGCGCGGCCAGCGCCACGCTGCCGGTGTGCAGCGCCAAGGCCAGGGCGATGGAAAGGGAGGGCTTCATGAGACAGCAAAAGTACGGCCAGAAGACGGCCCTTCTTGCCGTGGGATTGAAGTCGTCTAGTTTGGGGGATGTCTCCCGTTCTGCAAACCTTGGCCGACCTCGTCCGCATCAACAGCATCAACACCTCCTATGAGGGCGGTCCCGGCGAGGCGGAGGTGGCGGCCTACGTGCGGCGTTTCTTTGAACAGCGTGGCATGGAAGTGTGGGAACAGGAGGTGTTTCCAGGGCGCAACAATGTGATCGCCCGCGTGCCGGGGCGCGACTCCTCGCGGCGGATCGTCTTTGAAGCTCACATGGACACCGTCTCGATCAAGGGCATGACGATTGATCCTTTTGATCCGGTGGTGAAGGACGGCAGGCTGCATGGGCGCGGCTCGGTGGATGACAAGGCGGGGCTGGCGGCGATGATGCATGCAGTGGCGGACATTCACGCCAGTGGTGACCGCCCCCCCTGCGAGGTGTGGCTGGCGGCGGTGGTGGACGAGGAGTATTCGTTTCGCGGCGTCGTCAAACTCTGCGAAGAGCTTAAGGCCGACGCCGCCGTGGTGGCTGAGCCGACGGAGTTCAAATGCGTGATCGCGAGCAAGGGCGTGCTGCGCTGGCGCATCCGCACCAAGGGCAAGGCGGCGCACAGCTCCAAGCCGCATCTGGGAATCAATGCGATCACCGCCATGTCACGCATCGTGCTGGCCTTGAACGAAGACCATGAGCGCATGCAGGCGGTGACGCATCCGCTGCTCGGGCCTGGCACCTGCAATGTGGGCGTGATCCACGGCGGCGTGCAGGTGAATTTTGTTCCCGATGAAGCAGTCATCGAGATCGACCGCCGCCTGCTCCCCGGCGAGGAGGTGCCGGACGTGCTGGCGCATTATCAGGTGCTGCTGGATGCGCTGATGAAGCGGCACCCCGATGTGCTCGCTGAAATGGAAACGCCGATGCTGCAGGACTGGCCGTTTCAAACGGACGAAAACGCGCCCGTGGTCCAGCTCGCCCGCACCCTGCTCGACGAGATGGGCCGCGAGAACGGCGTCAGCGGCGTCCCCTTCGGCAGCGATGCCAGCAAGTTCTCACGCCTCGGCATCCCGACGATTTTGTTCGGCCCCGGCAGCATCGATCAAGCGCACGCGGCAGTGGAGTACGTCGACTGCGCCGAGGTGGAAAAAGCGCTGGCGCTTTACACGGAGATCGCTCGGCGGTTTGTGTGAGGAAAGGGAAGGTGACGGTGCCTTGGGCAGGAGCCGAAGGTGAAGGTCGCACTGAGCGGTCAGGGATCAGCGCATCGTGCTTTCGCGGTGGATTATGCAGTGATCACTGGTCGATGGCGTTAGCCATCACAGCTTGTAGCGAGGGGTTGAGCGAAGCGACACCCCTCGTAAGCGTGCACAAATCCCCCTCATACCTCGCATCGCGTAGCGATGCCAGCACAAGCATACCAACGCTCCATGACGGCCCGCAGTTCGCAAACCCCTGCATGCTCTGAGCGTCGCATCAATCCAAGTACTTTGGATCGAAACTCACGTCGGACTTTTTGAGCATGATTTCCAGCTCCTCCCGGAAGCTGCGCGTACGGTGGTGCTCTTCTTGATCATGCACATATGCGATCACCTCCGGGAGCACCGAGGCGCTGACCGTGAAGGCCGCGTAGCCGTCCTGCCAGGCAAAGTCCGGCACACGCATTTCTTCGTGCGCCCATACGGAGGAGGACTTCTTCAACTCCTGGAGCACTTTGGAAATTGTGTGCGTGGGCTTGAGCGAAACGACGAGATGCACATGGTCCGCCATTCCGCCAACTTCGTGTGAATGCGCGTCCAAGCCGCGCAAGGTGCCGCCGAGGTATTCAAACAAACGCGGCCGCCATTCGCGCGAGATCCACGGCGTACGGTTTTTCGTTGAGAACACGATGTGGTAATGCAGGCTGGTGTAGGTGTTGGGCATGGCGTGCCGCCTCCGTGGTGGTTCCGAAAAGGATACATGGACGCATCGTGTGCTCAAGCTTTCGCCACAGATGGAGAAGGGCGGGATTGGGACGCAAGTGCTGGCATCGCTACGCGATGCATGGGCCTGAGAGGGATTGATCTGCGTGCTTACGAGGGGTGTCGCTTCGCTCAACCCCTCGCTACAGGCTGGGATGGCTCCGCCATCGATAAAGGGTGGGACGGCGAGAGGTCCTTGGTGCCAGGTTTGTTAGCGGTGGAGCGCAGCGGCTCACGAAAACGACTTCCGCAAATGGCTTGGCAGGATGTTCAGCGCTTCGCGGTATTTCGCCACCGTTCTCCGTGCCACCTTGATGCCCTGGCCGTCGAGGAGCTTGGCTAGTTTGTCGTCGCTCAGCGGCTTGTGCTTGGGCTCGTTTTTCACGAGTTCGGCGATGGCGTTCTTGACGCTGGTGTTGCTGAGGTCATCACCGGACTCGGTCTTCACGCCGTGGGAGAAGAAGAACTTCATGTCAAACACGCCATGCGGCGTGGCGATGTACTTGCCGGCGATGGCGCGGCTGACGGTGGTCTCGTGCACCCCGACTTCATCCGCCACGGTGGCCATGTTGAGCGGGCGCAGGAAGTTGGTGCCCTTCTCCAAAAACTCGCGCTGATACTTGAGGATCTGCGTGGCGATGCGGTGGATCGTCTGCTGGCGCTGGTGGATGGAGCGGATGAGGAACTTGCCGCTGCGGATCTTGTCGCGCACGTAGTTGCGCACCTCGCCGTTGTTGCCGGGCGCGCTGAGCAGGTCCTTGTAGGTGTTGCTGATGCGCAGGTGCGGCAGGTCGTCATTGGTCATGACGGCCACCCATTCGCGGCCCTGGCGTTCGACCACGACATCCGGCGTGACGTAGTTGTTGGAGGAAACGGCAAAGCGTTGCGCGGGGCGCGGATCGAGCGTGCTGATGAAGTCTGCGGCGCGTGAGATCTGCTCCAGCGGCACGCCGAGCTTGCGGGCGAGAATGGGGTAACGCTTGTTGGCGAGGTCGTCGATGTATTGATCGACCAGCCGCCATGCGAGGCTCTGCTTTTTGCCAAGGCGCTCGAGCTGCACCAGCAGGCATTCGCGCAGGTCTTCTGAGCCGACGCCCACGGGGTCAAAGCTCTGCAGCAGCTTTTTGGCGGTGATCAGGGTGTCGATGGGGATGCCATGGTTCAGGCTCAGATCATCGATGCGGGTGTTGAGAAAGCCGCGATCATCCAGATTGCCAATGAGGAACTCCACCTGCGGGGCGAGGGAGGCCTTGGCGTCTGAGGTGTGAAGCTGGGAGAGCAGATGCTCCTGCAGCGTGGTGGGCGCCACGATGGAGTCCATGAGGAACTGCCAGCGCTCCTGGTCGTCGCTGCGGCGGGTGGCGGTCTGCTGGCGGCTCTGCTGCCAGTACTCGCGCCATTCGTCGTCCATCTGGGTCAGGGCGTCGATGTCGCTGTCATCCACGCTGCGGTCGTCGGGATCATCCGGGATGGCGTCCTGGAGGGAAGTCTCCGGCGCTTCGAGTTCGAGCACCGGGTTGATTTCGACCTCCTGCTGGATGATCTGCCTCAGCTCCAGGGTGGGGGCTTGCAAGATCTGCAAGCTCTGCTGCATCTGAGGCCCGATGGCGAGCTTTTGAGTCTGTAACTGCTGGAGTCCGTGGTCGGCCATGAATGGTTGGAAGACAGCCAAGCGCCGTCCATACCTTTTAGCAAGCAAACATCAGGCCATCATGCCATTTATTTTCAAAATCGGCAAAAGAGCCGCTGCTGGCATAGAAACAGAAATCCCGGTTGTTACCGGGATTTCCAGGAGCAGCCGGGGAAGCGCCTTAAAACCTCAAGGTACTTCGAAGACCTTCTGGGTGGTGGGATCCAGCGCCAGCGAGCCGCTTTCGAGCCCGGTGATGTCGAGCTCCTTGTACGGCGGATACGGACTGATCACACGCCCGGGCTTGGCAGTTTTCTTGCCTTTCAGAAACGACCCCGATGCGCCGCTGCTGCTGGAGGTGGTGCTGGGAAATTCCTTGGGCGTGGTTTCAGACCGCCGGGTGGTCGGCGCCTGCGTGGGCGGCGGTGCGTCCGGCTTGGATTCCTTTTTGGGCGTCACCGTGGCGGTCTTGGACGACTTCTTCGGAGACGGAGGAGAATCCTCGACCTTGGGCGGGGTGTATTTGTGCGTGCTGCCGGAGGATTTGCTCTGCGGCTGCGGCGCGGGAGTCTTGCCTTTGCTGGAAGGCGCAGGCGCTGGCTGCTGCGTGCCCTGCGGGGCGGTCTGCTGCGGTGGGTAGTTGTAGCGCGGCTGGCTCTGGGGCTGTTGCTGCTGCTGCGGAGGGTATTGATAGCCGGGCTGCGGCTGGGCATAGCCCGAGCCAGGCATCGGGTAGCCCTGCGGAGACTGCTGCGGGTACGTGGGAGCTGCCTGCGGGCGCGGCGTGGAGTCCAGGCTGTAGCCGCCTCCGTTTTGACCGTAGCCCTGCGGTGGGTTGTCGTAGCCCGTGGGGTCCTTGCCGTAGAAAAGGCGGCGGGCCATCTCACTCATGCGCTGGCCAAACTTCGGCAGAAACTGCAGCGGGCTTTCATACTGCGGCTGGGGCTGCTGCTGTGGATAGCCATAGCCCTGCGGTGCCTGCTGGTAGCCCTGCGGAGCAGAATACTGCTGCGGATAACCACCCTGCGGCTGCGGGTAACCCTGAGGAGGCGGATAGTAGCGCTGCTGCTGCGCCTGCGCTGAAGCCGTCGAAACAATGACGATGGCGGCATACCAGCCCAATCCAAATGAGTGGAGAAGCCCCCTGTGAGTGGTTCGAGAATTCATAATCATTAATAGTTCTTAACTTCCTGAGAACTTCAAGCCGCAATTTCCGGCCCTCCATCTCTCTGGAATGAGATCGCAACTGGATAGACGAATGCGGCTGAAGTTTGTTCAGCCGCATTGCCATTTCTTCGAATCTGTCGTGCACTCCGCCCTTTATGAGGCCAGACGCGCGTCGATGTCCTTGTCCAGCCAGGACCACATGCTGGCGAGGCCTGCGGTGACCTTGGCCTTCGCAGCGGTGAGTTCTTCGGCGCTGAGAGTCTGGCCTGCAGCAGGGACGCTGCGGCCAAACATGTAGTACTTGATCTTCGGCTCCGTGCCGGAGGGGCGCACGGCAAAGCTGCGGCCATCGGCCAGGTCCACAAAGAGCATCTTCTCCTTCAGCACCACGTCGCCTTCTTCGTCGGTGATCTCATCCTTGCGGAAATCGCGCACCTTGATGACGGCGGAGCCATCCACCTCCTTCGGCGGATTGCTGCCGTAGCTGTCGGCCAGCTTGGCGATCTGCGCGGCACCGCTGGCGCCTTCGAAGACCTTGCTCTCGTTGCGCTCCAGGAAGTAGCCCACTTCGCAGTACACCTGGTCCAGCAAACCGGCGACGGTGAGACCCAGGCTGGCGGCGTAGGCGGCGAGTTCGGCAAACATGACCACGGCGCCGTTGCCGTCTTTGTCGCGGCTGAAGTCATCGCCCATGTAGCCGTAGCTTTCCTCCCCGCCGAAGACGAGGAACTTGCTGTGCTTCAGGCGTGCGTTGCGGCTCTCCACGTTGTTCAGGTCGCGGTAGCGGGCCTGGATGTCCGCAGGCAGCGCGGCTTCGTATTTGGAAAGCTTGGCGCTGATCCATTTGAAACCGGTGAGCGTGTTGACGCAGTTGATGCCAAACTTCGCGGCGATCGCGTCCTGCAGCGGGCTGGTGACGAAGGTCTTCAGCAGCACGGCATGGCTCTTGTTTTCAGCGGTGAGGATGCCGAGGTCAAACATCGTCTTGGTGCGGTACCAGGCCATGAGGGAGCCGACCTGATTGCCAGTGAGCAGCACCATTTCGCCAGCGGCATTGCGCACACCCACGCCCATGCGGTCGCAGTCGGGGTCCGTGCCGATGATGATGTCCGCGCCTTCCTTGTTCGCCAGATCCACCGCCATCTGCAGGGCGGAGGCGTTTTCCGGATTCGGGGACTTCACGGTGGGGAAGCGGCCGTCCCGCACGTCCTGCTCGGGCACGGTGAGGAAATTGAAGCCCAGCTTTTTCAGCAGCACGGGGACGAGGACGCCACCAGCGCCGTGCAGGGCGGTGAAGACGATTTTGAGCTTCTTCGCCTCCTCCTTCTTCAGCAGTTCGGGCTGCAGCATCATGGTTTCCACGCGGGCGAGATACTGCTGGTCCATGTCATCGGCCAGGGTGGTGAGCGTGCCGCGCTCGGCCTCCGGCAGCGCGGTGTATTCCTCGCCCTTGATGGCGTTCACTTCTTTGATGATGCCGGTGGCGTGGGGCTCCACGATGCCGGCGCCGTCGTTGAAATTCACCTTGTAGCCGTTGTCATGCGCCGGGTTGTGCGAGGCAGTGATCATCACCCCGGCATCCGCACGGAGCTGACGCACGGCAAAGGACATCTCAGGGGTGGCGCGGCAGTAGTCAAAGAGGTACACATTCGCCCCATGATCCATGGCGATCTGCGCGCAGAACTTCGCGAACTCCGCCGAGAAGTGGCGGGTGTCGTGCGCAAAGACCAGGCTCGGCTTGCCGCTGAGCTTCGCATTGGCGCGGAAGTTTTTCAGGTAGGTCACCAGCCCGCGGGTGGCGCGGCTGACGTTGTAGAAGTTCATCGCGTTCGTGCCCACGCAGGGGTGCTCCGGGCGCTGGTCTTCAGGGGCGCTGCCGCGCTCCGCCTTCGTGACGATCTTGCCCACCGTGCGGCCGCGCAGACCGCCGGTGCCAAATTTGAGCGCCTGGAAGAAACGGTCGTTCAGCTCCGCCCACTGGCCTGCGGTGGCGAGTTCCTCGATGCTGGCGCGGTAGAGCGGATTATCGCTGGCCGCGAGCAAGGCGCGGATGTTGTCATAGCTGGCGGCGAGGAGTTGCCCGGAAGAGGCGGCGGCTTGGAGTTGATCGGCAAGGGACATATGAAATATCAATTTGAACCAGTGATTTAAGGAATCAATCGGCAAAGCGCTCAGCGAGCAATGAGGGATGCTTTACTTTTTCGATATACCTGTCAGGTAACTTTTGAGCGCATGAACATTTCTGGCATCACTTACCGAGGCGAAAACGTGGACGATGAGGAGATCTTGGGAGAACTGCCTCCGGCTCTTTTACGTGTTCTCACTGAAAGCAACGGCTTTATTCTTCACAACGGCGCGCTTCACGTGCGAGGCGCTGTGTTTAAGCCCGGGTGGCATTCGTTTCGGGAGGCAATGGATGGACCAAATGCGTTTCATACTCTTTATGAGGTCGTTCGTGTCACGGACATCCCATTTGCGGAGGATCAGCTCGGAGACCAGTTTCTGCTTCGGGAGGAGAGGGTTTTTAGATTGTCGGCGGAGACCGGAGACGTGGAACTGCTCGCAGACAGCCTCGATGATTTTTTTGAGCGGATCGGTGAGGATATTGAGGGATTTCTCAACATCGGTTTGGAGCATGCCATGCAGCCCGGCCAGCTGTTGCTGGCATATCCACCCTTTGTTTTCAAGGAGTCCGGTGCAGGCACTTCACTGAAGCCTGTGCATGCCGACCAGGTCATTCGCTTTCATGCAGACCTGGCGCGGCAGATTCGCGATGATCCAGATGGCGAGAAAATCGATCTTAAGGTTGTGGATGGATGATGAGACGCTGCGGCGAGCCGCCGCACCGGCGGCCAACGAAACGGTTTCTGTCAGACGTTCGGAAGGCGAGCTTTACAAACGGAGGCGCAGAATTGCACTCGCCAAAAGGAAAGACGCTCTTTAGTATCGTCCTCGTTCCCTGCCAGACACACCGCAAACACTCACCTTTCATACGATCATGGGCCTGATGGATTACCTCAAAGGACAGTTCTTGGAAATCATCCAATGGACGGACGACTCACGCGACACGCTCTCATGGCGCTTTCCGGACGAGGACAAGGAAATCAAGCGCGGCGCTCAGCTCATCGTGCGCGAATCGCAGATCGCCCAGTTTGTGTATCTCGGGGAATACGGCGACACCTTCGGCCCCGGCAAGCACACGCTGAGCACGGAAAACATCCCCATCCTCTCCACGCTCAAAGGCTGGAAGTACGGCTTTGAGTCCCCGTTCAAGGCGGACGTTTACTACGTCACCACCCGCCTCTTCACCGGCAACAAATGGGGCACCAGCAATCCCATCATGATGCGGGATGCGGACTTCGGCATCGTGCGTGTGCGCGCCTTCGGCACCTTTGATTTCAGGATCAGCGAGCCCAAGCTCTTCCTCAAGGAAGTGGCCGGCACGGACAACCATTTCCGCCTGGATGAATTTGCCGACACCATGCGCAGCCGCATCGTCAGCGTTTTCACCGATGCCCTCGCCACCGCCAAGGTGCCCGTGCTCGATCTCGCCACCCGCTACTCTGAGCTCGGCGAAGCGCTGCTGCCCATCATCAATCCCACAATGATGGGCAAGTACGGCATCGAGATCACCAGCTTCATCCTCGAAAACGCCAGCGTGCCGCCGGAAGTCGAGGCCGCCATCGACAAGCGCAGCAGCATGGGCGCGATCGGCAACCTCAACGACTACGTGAAATTCCAAATGGCCGAAGGCATGGGCAAAGGCGGCAGCAGTCCTGCCGGCTCCGCCGCCGAGCTCGCGATGGGTTTTGGCATGGCGCAGAACATGATGTCACAGGGCGCCTTCAACATGAACCCCTCCGCGGGTGCCGCCGCTCCAGGCGTAGCGCCCGCTCCGGCCGCCGCCCCTTCCGTCGACATCCTCACCCCCGCCCAGGTGGCCCAGACCCTCGGCGTCACCGAGGCGGACGTCCTCGCCAGCATCGAAGGCGGCCAGATCAAAGCCAAGAAAATAGGCACCCAGTTCCGCATCACCAAAGCCGCGCTGGACGAGTTTCTGGCGCAGTAATGCGTGCGTGGCAGCACCCAGTGGGAGCTCTCACCGAGAGCGCCTGCTGGCAGCGCCCCTTGAAGCTCGCCCAGAGCGCTCCACCCGGAATGCCAATCTATCACAAAGGCAGCGCAAGCCCAGCTCTTCGGAGCGCGGAATTTATTCCGCAGCAGGTGGCCCGCGCTGTACGCGAACTCCTCACGCAGACCGCCGCAAACAGGACGATCTGCGGCTGCCAAGAAGCGGGAGGATGAGCCGGTTTATGCCCCATGCTCTGACCATGGAGAGCATCGCTGTCTTGATGCGTCTTGAGAGGAACCGGCTCATTGATTACAGGCTCCAACGCATCCTGGGTCTTGCCAGCCGACGTCGTTGAACCTAGTAGCGGGAAGGGTCTCTAGTGCACGGTCAGCCAACGAAGCCACCGTCCCTGAATCCCACCGGACCATAAGCGATTCAGAGACGTCGCGGAAATGGACCTTTGCAGGGGCACGGAAACGTGGAAACGAAAAAGGGCGTTTTCCGTTTCCAGCGTTTCACTCCTTCCACGCGCGGCTCCGTTCCATCAGCGGGCGGAGCCGCAGGGCTTGCCTACCAGCGGAAGCGCTCCCGCAGCGTGGGCTCGCGATGGTGGGAAAGGCCCATGAGGCAGCCGAGGGTGATGCCGATCGCGAAGGCACCGAGCACGGTGGGCAGGGGGTTCTCGCGCACGTACTGCTTGGACTGCGCCAGGCTGTCTTCGGCGCGTGCGGCGGCAGTTTTGTAAAGGTCTTCGGCCCGGTGCGCGGCGGTGTGATAAACGTCTTCCGCACGGCTGGCGGCGGACTGATAGAGATCCTTCGCGGCCTGACCGGCCTGCTGGGCCGCATCCTTGGTGGCGGTGAGCCCGCGCTGGGCGGCGTCTCTGGCGGCCTGCGCGGCCTGCTGCGCTGCATCCTTGACGGTGTGCGTGGCGTTTTGGGCCATGTCTTTGGCGGCGTAGCCAGCTTGCTGGGCCGCCTCTCGGGCCTTGCTGGCGGCATCCTGGGCGTAGTCTTTGGCGGCCTGAGAATGCTGGTCGTAAGCGAGGGTGTTGGTGTCGGTATTCATGGGGTGGGGGATGATGGTTCCTGCATTCATCGTCTGTGGACCGTGCAGTGACCGTCTCAAAATACACGGAGTGCCCTGAGCCTGCCATGGGGTGAATGCCCCCTGTTCATCCGTGTGCGCCAAGTCCGGCGCTTCAGGACCCGCCGCCAGGGGGCTAGGTTGCCGGTTTCCAAACCCTCGTGCCTAGGGTGGGCAACTGGCAACCGAGGGGCTGAAGGGCGTGCTGGAGAGCGCAGGAGCATGCAGGAAATGGCAAACGGGAGGCAGAGGGTGGCAATCCGGTGCAGTTTCCCCCCTTGCCATCGGCAACCGAAAAAAAAGGCGCGGCAACCGGCTTCGAGGACCTACGCAGGCCCTTGCGCCCGCAGCACCTCCGGCACACCAAACCACCCAGCGCCTCCGTCAGGAGAGGGATCATCCTGATCCTTCGTGCGCTGGCGGAGGCAGCGGCGTGAGCGAAGAACAAGCCACGTTTTGTCAGCGCGGAGCAGAGCGCGTGTGCGGAGCGTGAGGGACCAGGATGGTCCCATTCCTTCCAAACCGCCCAGCGCCCTCTGGCACGCCATACGACCCAGAGCCTCCGGTAGGAGAGGGATCATCCTGATCCCTCAACGCTCCGCGTTCACCCAGCGTTCTTCCAAGCCAGGGACCAAAATACCCATCGTTACGCTTTTCGCTCAGATCCCTCGTCAGAATCATGGCCATGAACACTCCCATGTTTTTAAACCGCCTCATCGACGTGGAAAAGACCGTTCACCATCTTCCCCATTGGGAGCAGCCGGGCAGATGTTATTTCGTCACCCTTCGCATGGCGGACTCTATTCCCGCAAAGCTGCGCAGCGAATGGATGGCGGAACGGGAGCAATGGCTCGAAGCCCACCCCCCAACCACACTCGCCTGAGGAAACCGGCGAGTACCAGGAGAAGTTCACCGCGCGCATCGAACGCTGGCTGGATGCCGCTCATGGCTCCTGCGTTTTGCGCCAGCCTGCATGCCGGGAAATCATCGCAGGTGCATTCCAGTTCTTCGACGCAAAGCGGTACCATCTTCACTCGTGGGTCATCATGCCCAATCACGTCCATGTGCTGCTGTCGCTTCACGAGTCCGAGCAGCTCGGCAAAGTTCTCTCAAGCTGGAAAAGCTACACTGCGAAGCGATTGAACGATCTGCTCGGTCTCAGTGGCCCTTTCTGGCAGGAAGATTATTTTGATCGCCTCGTTCGCGATGAAGACCGCTTCGTCCGCTGCGTGCGCTACATCCGTCGCAATCCCATCAAAGCACACATGCCGCCAGAAGCCTATTCCATCTGGGAGGATGCCCTCTCCCGCCAATGGGCGACTCCAGGAGAGGGATCATCCTGATCCCTCCATGCGCTGGCGGAGGCAGCGGCGTCAGCGAAAAACCAAGCCACGTTTTGTTAGCGCGGAACGGGGGCGGGTGTGCGGAGCGTGAGGGACCAGGATGGTCCCGCTCCTTGCAAACCACCCAGCGCCCTCTGGCACGCCAAACGAGCGAGCGCCTCCGTCAGGAGAGGGATCATCCTGATCCCTCAACGCTCCGCCGCGCCCAGCGTTCTTCCAAGCCAGGGACCAGGATGGTCCCATTCCTTCCAAACCACCTGACTGGGAGGACGTGCCGTGCGCTCGCCACGGAGCTCAATCCGTTCATGGACGAGCAGTCTCTCGCCACGCTGATCCCATAATTCGACACCTCACCAAGGCGCACTCTGATTCAACTGCACCGGCGCATTCCGAATCAGGAAGAATCCATGGAAGGGCTGTACAGCGGCGGCGGGAGCAGGCGTGGTCTGCGGCATCCACGCAGGCGGCGTGGTGCTGCCGTCGAGATAGTAGCCGGTGTAGCTGCTGGCGTCTGGCGTGGTGTCGCCATCCCAGAGGCGGAAGCGGTCGGCCGCATCGGGCGTCAGACCGGAGGTGAGACCGTTGACCGGGGCTGGGGTGGTTACAGGCCAGCCGGGGGCGATGAGCTGAGTGCCGGCGACAACCGGAGTGACGTAGCTCGTCAGGCGCACCTCGCCTGTGAACATGAGCACGCTGCCTGCACCGCGCACCTGCACCATGGCGGCCTCATGGGCGGCGAAGGGGCGGGCGTTCATGCTGAGCACGTCGCTGAGCCAGTAGCCGTTGCTGTTGGTGAGGGTGGTGTAGTTGCTGGCGGCAGGGTCGAAGAAGAGCACGCGGTCTTCGCTGCTGAAGGCGGTGGAGGGGAGCAGCTCACCCAGCGTGTGGTGCTGGCGGATGCTCAGGCGTGCATTGGCGAGCCCGGCATAGGACTGGCTGGTATTTTGCAGCACGATGGTGTTGCCGGAGCTGCTGGTGGCGTCGATCTCGAAGCGCTGTCCGGCCAGCGGGCCGTCGATGGCTTCAAGGTAGAACGATCCGGCGGGCAGCGTCACGATGGCGGGCAGCATGATCTCATTGGCGCTGACTGAGACGGCGCGGCCCGTGAAGAAGGCGGCATTGAGCAGCGGCATGCTGAAGGTGCGCGAGCCGGTGACGAAGGACTGGCGGCCCCAGCCCTGAATGGCGGAGGTGACGGTGGCTTCGGGCACGCCGTCGCGGTTGGCATCCAGATCGACGTGCAGGCGGACATAGCCGGCATCAAGGCCCTTGAAGACCAGAAGTTTTTCGAGGTTCGAATACGAGCGTGTGAGAGTGCCGTCGGCATTGATCGTGGTGGTGGCCGCCATGCTCAGCTTCTTCCATGCGCTGGCATCGGCCGCCTTGCTGAGATCCGTCAGGGTTTCGAGGCTGATGATGAGATCGTCATGCGTGGCGGTGGGCAGCGTCAGCAGGGCGACGAGCGTGCCGGTGGCGGCGTCATGCGTCAGGGCAAAGCGGTTCGGCTGCAGCGGGCTGGCGGGGTCCGTGCCCAGCGCGTATTCCAGCAGGTTGGCGATGCCGTCTTCATCCGGATCTGCGGTGGCTCCGCCGATGTCGCTGTCCTTGCTCCAGGTGGCGAAGGTGCTGGCTCCAGGGAGCACGCTGGCGGTGAAGCCTCCGGTGACGATGTAACGGCGGATGGCCGTGCTGGCGGCGAAGCCGGTGCCCGCAGGGGCGACGATGCCGAGATCGCGGGTGAGATCGACACGGGCGTCGATGTCGTCATCCGTGCTGCCTTCCGCGCCGGACTCGGCGGCGCCTGCAGGGCAGGAGCCGGGGCGCAGGGTGAAGAGGCCGGTGCTGGCGCCATTCACGGCGGGGTTGTTGTTGAAGAGGAGGTCCTGGCCCACATCGTCATCACCCGCCACCACGGAGGACATGGGGAAGAGTCCTTCCAGCGGCGAGCCCGTGGTGAACTGGGACGCAGGAATGTGCAGGAAGTAGCTGCCGGGATTCAGGCCTTCAAGATAGTAACGGCCTTTGCAACTGCAGCCGGAGGTGCCGACGGTGACGGGATCATCCACGCCGGGAGTCGCGCCCTGGGCATACAGTTCCACGTAGATGTTGCCGAGGCTTTCGCCCTCATTGCGGCGGCCGTCGCCGTTGATGTCGAGGAAGATGAAGTTGCCCACGGCCACGCTGGACCAGAGGCCGAAGTCCACGCTGAGATTGGAGTCAGGATCGGTGTCGCCATCGGTGACAGATTCCGCACCGCCGGAGAGAGTGATGACGGGGCTGAAGAGCGGTGTGCCCTCGCCGCCGGGCTGCGCGCCGTCGTTGTTGCTGTCCACGTTGTCGTCGCTGGTGGACACCGTTCCGCCGGTGAGCACGTAATCCACAGGAGGCGTGACCTTCACGTAGAAATTGCCGGCGGGCAGGAAGCTGAAGAGATAGGCCCCGGTGGAGGTGGTGGTGAAGTCGGTGCCCACCTGCACGTCCGCCGCCGTGCCGCTGCCGCCGATGGCATTGTCATCGCCGGTGGTGAAGAGCTGGACGGTGGCTCCGGCCACGCCGGGCTCACCAGTGTCCTTGAGGCCGTTGTTGTTGGAGTCTTCAAAGACGAGGTTGCCGAGGGAGAGGGTGTGCACCTGCAGCGTGAGATTGAAGGACTGCGCGCAGGCGTTGGCATCCGTGACACGGATGGTGACTGGGAAGGAGCCCTTGGCCGTCGGCGTGCCGCTAAGGCTGCCCGAGGAGGAGATGAGCACGCCGCCGGGCAGATCCCCGCTCTGCAGAGCATAGGTGTAAGGCCCGGTGCCGCCCGAGGCGGTGAGCGCCTGCGAGTAGGCAGCGCCAAGATAGGCGACCGGCAGTGCGGCATTGGAGGGAGAAAGGCTCAGCGTCGGGCAGACGGGGGCGAGTGTGTAACTGGCGGTGCCGGAGCAGCCGTCTGAAGCCGTCGCCTTGATTGTGAAGGTGGTGGAGGAAACGCTGGTGGTGGTTCCACTGATCGTGCCGCTGCTGCTCAGCGTCATGCCGCTTGGCAGCGAGCCGCTCGCCAGCGTGAAGGTATAAGGAGTGAGGCCGCCGGAAGGTGTGATGGCCTGCGAGTAGGCCACGCCGATCACCGGCGTGGCCAGCGTGGCCGGCGACTGCGAGATCACCGGGCAGATCTTGAGCGAGATCACCGAGCTGCCCTGGCAGCCGTTCGCATCCGTGGTGCGGACGGTGACGTTCACGCCGGTGCCATTGGAAGTGGTCGGCGTGCCGCTGATGACGCCCGTGGTGGCATTCAGCGTGAGGCCCGCAGGCAGGCTGCCGCTGGTGACCGTCCACGCCGCATATGGAGCGATGCCGCCCGCGCCGCTGAGCGCCTGGCTATAGGCGGCTCCGACCGTGCCAGGGGTAAGTGTGGCGGGTGTGACCGTGATGGTAGGACATGCCGGAGTGATGGTATAGCTCGTGGTTCCGGTGCAGTTGTTGGAATCCGTGGCGCGCACGCTGAAGCTGGCTGCCGTGGTGCTGGTCGGCGTGCCGGAGATGACGCCCGAGGTGGCGTTCAAGCTCAGGCCCGCAGGCAGGCTGCCGCTGCTGATGGAGTAGGTCACGGAGCCCACACCGCCGCTGGATGTGATGGTCTGCGAGTAGGCGCTGTTGACCATGCCATTGGGCAGCGTGGCGGGGCTGACGGTGATGGTCGGGCAGGCCGGAGTCAGCGAATAATTGCGCGTGCCGGTGCATCCATTGGCATCCGTGGCGGTGAGGGTGAAGGTGGTGGGGGCGGTGCTTGTGGGCGTGCCTGCCAGCGTGCCTGCGGAGCTGAGAGTCAGCCCTGCTGGCAGCGTGCCGCTGGAAACCGTGTACACATACGGAGCCACGCCGCCGGAGCCCGTGATGGCCTGCGAGTAGCTGGTGCCTGCGGTGCTGGCGGCCAGCGTGGCGGGGCTGAGGGTGATGACCGGGCAGACCTTGATCGCGATGACGGCGGAGACCTGGCAGCCGCGTGCATCGGTGCTGCGCACCGTCACGCTGGTGGCGGCTCCGGTGGAGGCCGTAGGCGTGCCGGAAATGACTCCCGTGCTGGCATTCATAGAAAGCCCGGCGGGAAGTGTTCCGCTGGTCACCGTCCATGCAGCATACGGCGCGGTGCCACCGCTGCCGGTGAGGGTTTGAGAATAGCTGGAGCCCACCGTGCCGGTGGCCGCAGTCAGCGGCGCGATGGCCATGGCAGGGCAGACCGGCGTGAGGGTGCAGCTCTGCGTGCCGCTGCAGCCGTTGGCGTCGGTGGCTTTGATTGTGAAGGTGGCGGTGTTCGGGCTGTCCGGCATGCCGCTGAGCACGCCTGCGGAGCTCAGCGTGGCCCAGGTGGGCAGTGCGCCGCTGGCCACCGAGTAGGTGTAGGAGCCCGCGCCGCCCGTGGCGGTAAAGGCCTGCGAATAGGCGGTGCTCACCGTCGGCGTGGCCGGCGTGGTGGGGGCCAGTGTGATGACCGGGCAGATCTGCAGCGTGATGGCTTGCGTGCCCTGGCAGCCATTTGCATCCGTGGCGCGGATGGAAACGCTCACGCCGGTGTCATTGGTAGTGGTCGGCGTGCCGGAGATGACGCCCGTGCTGGCATCGAGAGAGAGACCCGCTGGCAGTGTGCCGCTGGTGACCGTCCAGGTGCTGTAAGGCGCCGTGCCGCCGGTTGCGGTGAGCGTCTGCGAGTAGGCGCTGCCCACCGTGGCCTGCGGAGGCGTGGTCGGCGTGATGCTGATCGTCGGGCAGTTCGGCGCGAGCGTGCAGCTCATCGTGCCGGAGCAGCCGTTGGCATCCGTGGCGCGCACGGTGAAAGTGGCGGCGGTGCCGGTGGTCGGCGTGCCCGTGATCACCCCTGCAGTGCTCAGGCTGGCCCAGGCCGGCAGTGATCCGCTGGCAAGCGCGAAGCTGTAAGGCGAAGTGCCGCTTGAAGCGCTGAGAGACTGGGAATACGCGACGCCGATCACCGGAGTGTTCAGCGTGGCCGGTGACAGCGTGATGACCGGACAGACTTGCAGCGTCACGGAGCGCGTGCCCTGGCAGCCATAGGTGTCATTCACCCGCACGGTGATCGTGGTGGCGGGGCTGGCCGTGGCCGTCGGTGTTCCGCTGATGACGCCTGTGCTGGCATTGAGAGAAAGCCCCGCTGGCAGCGTGCCGCCGGTGATCGTCCAGGTGCTGTAAGGCGCCGTGCCGCCCGTGGCGGAAAGCGTCTGCGAATAAGCCGCGCCCACCGTGCCTTGAGCGAGCGCCGCAGGCGTGATGGTGATCGTCGGGCAGACCGGCGTGATTGTGTAGCTCAGCGTGCCGCTGCAGCCGTTGGCATCGGTGGCGCGCACGGTGAAGGTGGCCGCAGTGGTGCTGGTGGGCGTGCCGCTCAGCACGCCTGCGGAGCTCAGCGTGGCCCAGGCTGGCAGAGAGCCGCTGGCGAGTGCGAAGCTGTAAGGTGCCGCACCACCGGAGCCCGCCAGTGTCTGGGAGTAGGCCGTGCCCACCACGGGCGCGGGCAGCGTCGCCGGCGTGAGCGTGATGACGGGGCAGATGATCAGATTGATGATGCGTGTGCCGCTGCAGCCGTTGGCATCGGTGGCGCGGAAGGTGAGGCTGACGCCGCTGGCGTTGCTCGTGGTCGGCGTGCCGCTAAGAACACCCGTGCTGGCATTCAAAGAAAGCCCGGCCGGCAGGGTGCCGCTGCTCACTGCGAATGTGTAGCCTGCCGTGCCGCCGCTGGCGCTGAGCGTCTGCGAATAGGCCGTGCCGACGCTGCCGCTGGCCAGCGTGCTTGGGTTCACTGTGATCGTGGGGCACACTGGCGTGACGGTGTAGCTGCGGGTGCCGGTGCAGCCATAGGAATCCGTGGCCTTGATGCCAAAGGTGGTGGCGCTGCTGCTGGTCGGTGTGCCGGAGAGCACGCCCGCGCTGCTCAGTGTGAGCCCTGCAGGCAGCGTGCCGCTGCCGACGCTGTATGTGTAAGGCGCAAGACCACCCGACGCGGTGACCGTCTGCGAGAAGGCCGTGCCCACCGTCGGTGTGTTGAGCGTCGTGGGTGAAACGACGATCGGCAGACAGGTGAGGGTGACGAGATTGTCTTCCACTTCGCCCATGCCGCTGGCACCGACGGAGGTGGGGCTCTGCGTGCTGGTGAGGCGGAAGCGTGCCCCGCGCTGCCCCGGCACCGCCGTCACTGGCACGATGAAGTTCACCGTCTGCGTCACCCCGTTGGTGCCGGTGGCAATGACGGTGTTCGTGGCGATCTGCTCGCCCTCATCGGCGAAGGAGCCGTTGTTGTTGAAATCAATCCACGCATTGAGGTAGCCCGCCGCGCCGCTGTTGTTCGTCACCACCACGCTCGCGCTGCCGGCCGTGCCAGGCACCTGGCTGAGAATCGTCACGCCGTCTTCGTCATCGCTGCCGGTGATGTCATCTCCCGTCGCCGTGGCGTTGAGGGTCGAGACATATTCCGTGTCCGCCAGGGCTCCCATGCGCAGATTGGAACTCGCGAGGCTCGATGCATCCGCCGCACCGCTCCAGTCGCCGAAGTCCGTTGTCGGCACGGCGATCGAGGTCACATAATCTTCGACTTCGCCGCTGCCCGCCGTGCCAGTGACACCCGGAGAGACCACGCTGGTGAGGCGCACGCGCACCCCGAGGTTCGAGCCCGTCACCGCCCCTGCGGGAACCGTGATGCTGAGGTTCTGCGTGCCGCTGATGCCCGTGGGGATGCTGACATTTGTGGCGATCTGCTCGCCCGCATCCGTGAGCACGCCGTTGTTGTTGTAGTCGATCCAGACGTTGAGATAGGCGGTCGCTCCGGTCGTGTTCGTCACGAGCACCGGAATGATGGCTGGAGCACCTGCGGTCATGGAGGGCAGCGTCACGCCGTCTTCGTCATCCACGCCCGTGACGTCATCACCCGTGGCGGAGGCATTGAGGGCGGAAGCATATTCGGTGTCCACCAGCGCACCGAGACGCAGGGAGCTGTTGGCCGTGGAAGCCGCATCGGCGATGCCGCTCCAGTCCCCGTAGTCAAGCGGCGGACTGATGAGAGACACGACGTAATCTTCCACTTCGCCCGTGCCTGCTGCGCCGATGGCGCCCGGTGAGGAAACCGAGGTCAAACGCACACGCACACCCAGATTGGTGCCGGTCACCGCGCCCGCAGGAACGGTGATGTTAAGGTTCTGCGCGCTGCCACTGGTGCCCGTAGGAATGCTGACGTTCGTGGCGATCTGCTCGCCCGCATCCGTGAGCACGCCGTTGTTGTTGAAGTCGATCCACGCGTTGAGGTAGGCGGCCGAGCCCGAGTTGTTCGTCACCGTCACCGGGATGATGGCAGGAGCGCCCGCGGTCATGGAAGGAAGCGCCACGCCATCTTCGTCATTGCTGCCGGTGAGATTGTCTCCCGTGGCGGTGAGGTCGTTGGTGGCGTTGAACTCGGTGTCCACCAGAGCGCCGATTCGCAGATTGGTATTGGCGGTGCTCGATGCGCTGCCAAACCGGCTGAAGTCGCCAAAGTCCGTCGTCGGCACGGCGAAGCTGGTCACATAGTCTTCCACTTCGCCGTTGCCGCCATCAGAGCCGGTGGAGCCCGGGCTGCTGGCTGCGGTAAGGCGGAAACGCATGCCCACATTGGTGCCGGTGACAGCGGTTGCAGGCACGGTGATGCCTTGATTGAGCGTCGAGCTGCTGGAACCATCCGGGATGCTGACATTGCTGGCGAATTGTTCGCCGGCGTCATCGAAGGAGCCGTTGTTGTTGAAGTCCGCCCAGGCGTTCAGGAAAGCCGCCGAGCCGCTGGTGTTGGTCACGATGACAGGGATGGAGTAGGTGCCGCCGGCGGTCATGGCCGGCAGGGTCACACCGTCTTCGTCAGCCAGGTTCGTGGTGTCATCCCCGGTGGCGGTGGCGTTCTTCGTGGCGCTGAATTCCGCATCGATCAGCGATCCAAGGCGCAGGCTGGAGGCCACCGTGTTGGAGGCATCGGCAACGCCGCTCCAGTCACCGAAATCACTGGTGGGGCCGTTGATGGTGACGACGTTGTCCTCCACTTCGCCGGTGCCCACGGTGCCGGTGGGGCCGGGCGAGGAGACGGAGGTCAGCCGGACGCGCACCCCCACAGGCGTGCCTGCCACGACATTGACGGGCACGGTGAAACTGACTTTTTTGTTGACGTTGGAGGTGCCGGTGGAGATGACGACGTTCGAGGCGACTTGTTCTCCAGCATCGGTCAGATCGCCGTTGTCGTTGTAGTCGATCCAGGCGTTGAGGTAGCCCGAGGAGCCGCTGCTGTTCGTCACTTTCGCGGTGATGCTGCCCGCCAGACCTGCCGTGAGGGAGGCAATCGTCACGCCGTCTTCGTCATCGCTGCCGGTGAGGTCATCGCCCTTGGCGTTGCTGTTGGTCGTGGCATCGGGCTCGGTGTCCACCAGCGTTCCCAGGCGCAGTTTGCTGTTGGCCGTGCTGGCGGCGGTGTCGAAGCCGTTGAAGTCACTGTAATCAAGCGTCGGCGCTGTGATTTTGACGATGTAATCTTCCACTTCACCGATGGCGGCATTGGCCCCCGTCGGTCCGGGGGAAGTCGGGGCGGAAAGGCGGAAGCGTACGCCAAGATTGGTTCCCGTCACCGTGCTGCTCGGCACGGTCAGGGTGATGTTGAATGTGGTGTCGCTGCTGCCATCGGGAACATTGACGTTGGAGGCGATCTGCTCGCCTGAGCCTAGCGTGCCGTCGTTGTTGTAGTCGATCCAGGCGTTGAGATACCCCATGGCGCCGCTGGAGTTGGTCGCCACCACGGGGATCGTCAGCCTCTGGCCTGCGATCATGGAGGGCAGCGTCACACCATCTTCGTCATTGCTGCCGGTGATGTCATCGCCTGTGGCGGTGGCGTTTCTCGTGGAGACGTATTCCGCATCCACGCTGGCGCCCATGCGCAGGCTCGGGCTCACGCCTTGGGATGCGTCGGCAAAGCCGCTGAAGTCGCCAAAGTCTGTCGTCGGCGCGGTGATTTTGACCACGTAGTCCTCGATTTCACCGGTGCCGACATTGCCGCTCAGTGGAGGGGATGCAGCTTGGGTGATCATTACACGCGCACCCAGATCCACCCCGGTCAGGGTGGTGGCCGGGATGGTGATGCTGCCGCCGACGGCTGCGTTGCTGGTGCCCGTGGCAATGGCGGCATTCACGGCGATCTGTTCACCTGGATCTGTCAGCACGCCGTTGCCATTGAAATCAATCCAGGCGTTCAGATACGCCGTGGCCCCGGTCGTGTTTGTCACGATGGCCGAAACGGTGGCGGGAGCGCCGGCGATCATGTCGGGGAAATTCACGCCGTCTTCGTCGTCGCTGCCGGTGATGTCGTCCCCAGTCGCGGTGGCATTGGTGGTGGCGTTGTATTCGGTGTCCACCAGCGCGCCCAGGCGCAGCCGGGTGTTGCTGGTGCTGCTGACGATGCTGAAGAGCGAATAGTCACCAAAGTCGGTCGTCGCGTTGTTGATGTTGACCACATAGTCTTCCACTTCTCCGACGCCGCCGGACCCGGTGGAGCCCGGAGAGGCGTCATTGGAGAGGCGCACGCGCACGCCCACATCGGTGCCCGTCACCGCGCCGGCTGGGACGGTGATGTTCAGATTGAGGGTGCTGTTGGTGGTGCCGTTTGCCACCGCGGTGTTCACGGCGATCTGCTCGCCCGCATCGGTGAAGACGCCGTTGTTGTTGTAGTCGATCCAGGCGTTCAGATAGCCCGGCGCTCCCGTGTTGTTGGTGACAACGACCGGGATCGTGGTCGGCGCGCCTGCGGTCATGGAGGGCAGGGTGACTCCGTCCTCGTCATCCACACCATTGAGGTCATCGCCCGTGGCGGTCGCATCGGTGGTGGCCGCGTATTCCGTGTCCACCAGCGCACCGAGGCGCAGGTTGGTGCTGGCAGTGTTGGAGACGCTGGGCGCTCCGCTGAAGTCGCCGAAATCGGTGAGCGGGGCCAGGATGACGACGGTATGGTCTTCCACTTCACCGATGCCGACACCGCCCGTGGAGCCAGGTGTGGGGACATTGGTGATGCGGAAACGTGCGCCGATGAGGGCGGCGGCGGTGACGGCATTGGTCGGCACATTGAAGTCGAGATTCACCGTGCCGCCGCTGGTCCCGGTGGTGATGTTGACGTTGGAGGCGATCTGCTCTCCCGCATCCGTCAGCACGCCGTTGTTGTTGTAGTCGATCCAGGCGTTCAGATACGCCGTGGAGCCCGTCAGGTTGGTCACTTTGACCGGCAGCGTCATCGGCTGGCCGGCGGTCATGGAGGGGAAGGTCACGCCGTCTTCGTCATCGCTGCCGGTGGTGTCATCCCCCTGGGCGCTGGCGTCCTTGGTGGCGCTGCCTTCCAGATCGACCAGCGCACCCATCTTCAGATTCGAATTGCCCGTGCTGTAGGCGTCCGCGAACAGCGCGAAGTCCCCGTAGTCCGTCGTCGGCGCGACGATGGAGACGACGTTGTCCTCCACTTCGCCGTTGCCGCTGGCTCCCGTTGGTCCGGGTGAGGAGGTCGAAGTGAGCCGCACGCGCACGCCCGCCGTGCCCAGCACCGCATTGGCCGGCGCGGTGAATGAAACAGTGCGGTTGGAATTGGATGTGCCGGTGACGACGAGCGTGTTCGTGGCGACCTGCTCGCCCGGATCCGAAAGCGATCCATTCTGATTGAAGTCGATCCATGCATTGAGGAAGGCCGTGGCTCCGCTGGTGTTGGTGATGTTCACCGTGAAGGAGCCTGCCCCGCCCTGCGTGATGCTGGCGGGCAGCGTCACGCCGTCTTCATCATCACTGCCGGTGGTGTCGTCCCCCGTGGCGGTGGCGTTTGTGGTGGCGGTGGCTTCCACATCGGTGAGGGCACCGATGCGCAGCGTGGCGTTCATGCGGCTGCTGGCGTTGGAGAACAGGCTGTAGTCGCCGTAATCCGAGTCCGGCGCCGGAGTGATCGTGCAGGAGAGCGTGCCGCTGCAGCCGTTCGCATCTGTGGCAGTCACAGTGAAGCTGGCGGAGTTGGTGCTCGTAGGAGTGCCGGAAAGAACACCTGCGGAGCTGAGCGTCAAACCGGTCGGCAGGCTGCCGATGCTCACCGCATAGGTGTAGGGGGCTGCACCGCCGGAGGCGGTGATGGTTTGTGAATACGCCGTGTTGATCGTGCCATTGGGCAGGCTGGCCGGTGACATCGTGATGACGGGGCAGACCTGCAGCGTCACGGCCTGGGTGCCGGTGCAGCCGTTCGCATCCGTCACGCGGAATGTGACGCTGGCACCCGCGCCATTCGCCGCCGTGGGAGTACCGCTGATGACGCCGGTGCTCGCATTCAGAGAGAGTCCTGTGGGCAGCGTGCCGCTGGTCACCGTCCATGAACCATACGGAGCCAGGCCACCACTGGCGCTCAAGGTTTGTGTGTAGGCAGCGCCCGCCGTGGCGCGTGTGGCGGTGACTGGCGTGACCGCGATGGCGGCACAGGAAGGAGCAAGGGTGTAGGAACGTGAGCCAGGGCAGCCGTTGGCATCCGTGGCGGTGACCGTGAAGGTGCGGCTGGTGGTGCTGGTGGATGTGCCGCTCAGGACGCCCGCGCTGCTCAGGCTCAGCCCTGCGGGCAGCGTGCCGCTGCTCACTGTGTAGGTGTAGGCCGATGCGCCACCGGAGGCCGTGAGGGTCTGCGAGTAGGCGCTGTTCACCACCGGCGTGGTGAGCGTGGCGGGGTTCACAGTGATCACCGGACAAATCTTCAGCGTGATGACCTGTGAGCCCAGGCAGCCGTTGGCATCCGTGGTCCGCACCGTGAAGGAGGCGCCTGCGCCGTTGCTGGCCGTTGGGGTGCCGCTGATCACGCCTGCGGAGCTAAGCGTGAGCCCTGCCGGCAGCGTGCCGCTGGTCACCGTCCAGGACCCATAAGGGGAAGCACCACCACTGGCGCTCAGGGTCTGAGAGAAGGCGGTGCCCACCGTGCCGGTCGTGAGCGTGGTCGGCGTGATGGCGAGTGTCGGGCAGGTCATCACCACCGCATAGGTCCTGGTTCCCACGCAGCCGTTGGCATCCGTGGCGCTGAGCGTGAAGTTGAAGGTGCCTGCCGCGTTCGGCGTGCCGCTGAGAACACCCGTGGAGACATTCAGGGTGACGCCCGAAGGCAGCGTGCCTGAACTCAGCGCATAGGTGTAAGGCGCGGTGCCGCCGCTGGCCGTGACGGTTTGTGAGTACGCGTTGCTGAGGATGCCGGCGGCCAGCGAAGCAGGACTCAAGGCCACCGCAGGGCAGGTGGGGGTGATGAAATAATCTTCGACCTCACCATTGGTCGCGATACCAAAAGCGCCCAGCGAACCCGCCGTGGTCAGACGCACGCGCAGGCCGGTCTGCGCCAGCACCGCATTGCCCGGCACTGTGCCCGTGACATTGACGCTCTGCTGCGATGCGCTGGAACTGACCGAGCTGGAGCTGAGAGCCTCGGACGGATCCAGGAAGTCGCCGTCGTTGTTCCAGTCGATGAACGCAAAGACATTGGCGTTGCTCCCGGTGTTGTTGAACACCGAGACGGGGATGGTGAAGCTCTGGCCGCGCGCGAAGACTGGCAGCGTGGTGATGGCGTCTTCATCGTCCGTGCCATTGAGGTCATCCCCCGTCGCTGTGGCATCGGGCTGGCCGTCTGAGTCGATGTCGAGCGTCGCGCCAAGACGCAGGTTGCTGTTGCGATAATGGGAGGGGCCGCTGTCGCTGTTGGTCGTCTGGTAGTTCGCCGTGCCGGTGCCGATGCCGGTGTCGGGAAGATCACCCCAGTCACGATTGCCGGCGATGACGAATGTGAACTGTTTGGTGGCGGTGCTGGTCGCGGCCACGGTGGGAATGAACTGCACGTCATCAATGGCCATGCCGTCCAGCCCGTACGAAAACACCATGCTGGAGGTCTGCGGCACGAATGGCATGTCGAACGTGGCCCAGTTGTCATAGTTCGCGGCGTTCGGCTCGGGGAAGTTCACGCTCGCCGGTCCAAACAGGCTGGCGGCGGAGCCATTGTATCCGGCGATCCACAGCGCATTGCTGTAAAACGGCGGCTGTGCCTCCGTGGTGCTCGGATTGGCCAACGCGCCGCGCATCGCATAGCGCACCCGCAGTGTGTAGGGACGGCCCACGGTGAAGCCGCTCACCGTCTGCGAGGCCCAGCTGTCCACAAACGGAGAGGCCAGGTACTGCGAGCCTGCGGGGGTTTGTCCCAGCAGCGCGTTGTTGGCGTTGCCGTTGTTGACGCCGTAGATCTGCGCCGCCGTGGTGGTGCCGGAGAGCGCGCTGTTGCCCAGCGTCCAGCCGGTAATGCTGGTGCGCGGTGTGAAGGTCAGGGCGCTCCAGGCATCCGTTTCCACCGAGCCATTGGTCACCGTGACACTGGCGGGAGTGACAAGGGCGTCATCCACCGCGAAGGTGACGACGTAGGTGCCCGGGGCGGTCGGTGTGCCGGAGAGCACGCCCGTGCTGCTGTTGATCGTGAGACCCGTCGGCAGCGCCCCGCTGCTGACACGCCAGTTTTGGTAAGGACTGCTGCCACCGGTGGCTGCCAGCGTGGTGGAGGTGTAGGCCGTGCCTTCTGTGCCGTTGGGCAGGGACGTGGTCGTGATGCTCATGGCCGTGGTCACGCTGAGCTGGATTGTCGTGAAGCCCTGGCATCCGCGTGCATCGGTGGCGCGCACGGTGATGGCACTGGTGCCGGCGGTGGAGGTGGTCCCGGAGATGACGCCTGCGCTGCTCATGCTCAGCCCGGAAGGCAGCGTGCCCTGCGTGATGGCATACGTGTAGGGCCCCGTGCCGCCGGACGCGGTCAAAGTGGTGCTGTAGGCCACCCCGGAACTGACGGCTGGAACCGTGAGCGGCGAGATGCCAATGGCAGGGCAGGGGCGCAGGCCGAAGTCGAGGGTGTATTCATCGCTGCCGAGGTTGGACGTGCCGGGCTCGGTGGCCGTGGCGAGCGTGAACGGCATGCTGAACACCGCCGCGCCAACCCCGGCGACGGCTGCATCAGCACTGCTGACAAAGGAACCGGCGGTTTGCACGCCATTGTTGTCATTGTCGATGCCGTTGTCGAGGAGCACCGAAGTCGCGCTCGCCAACGGGAAGTCGAGATTGAGGCTGTAGGTGGTCGAGCCGCTGCCGTACTTGCTGGAGAACACGGCTTTGTTCGGCGGGGTGATCTTGAGGTAGTACACGCCCGTGGGCAGTTCCGTGAACTGATAGAGGCCGTTCCAGTCGGTGCGGGCGGTCAGGGTGGAGAAACCAGAGGCGATGGTGCCGTAGGTGCCGGCGGTCAGCATGCCGCCTGCGCTGAGCACGGAGGCATTGCCATTCGTCACCGGTTGGTCATCGGCGGAGTTCACGCGGCCGTCCGCACCGGCGCTCCAGATTTCCACCGGCACATTGGGGATGCCGCGTTCACCGGCATCTTTGAGCCCGTTGTTGTTCTCATCCAGGAAGACAAGGTTGCCCACGCTCATGCCGCCGGAACCGACGCTGATCGTGTAGCTCTGGGTGGCGAAGCAGCCGTTCGCATCCGTGACTTTCGCGGTGAAAACATAGGCGCCGCTGGCGCTGGTCACCGTGCCGCTGAAGACACCGGCGCTGCTCATGGTGACACCGCCAGGGAGCGCGCCCGTGGTGATCGTCCAGGTGTAGGGCGCCGTGCCGCTGGTCGCGGTCAGCGTCTGGTTGTAGCTGGAATACTGGCTCGTCGCCGGAAGTGTCGAGGGCGTGATGGCGATCGTGGGGCAGGCGCCCGTGACGATGTAGTCCTCCACTTCTCCATTGCCGGTGGTGCCGGTGGAGGTCAGCGTGGTCGCGGTGGCAAGACGGAAGCGCGCGCCATAGGTGCCGATCACCGCCGTGCCGGGCGTGGTGCCGGTGATGTTGACCGTCTGCTGGCTGGCCGAGGAACTGACCGCCACGGCGGTGAGGGCTTCACCCGCGTCTGCGAAATCACCGTCATTGTTCCAGTCGATGAAGCCGAAGATGCGCGCGGTGCCGCCGGTATTGTTGAAGACAGAGACCGGAATCGTGTAGGCCTGGCCGCGGTTGAACACCGGCATGCTGCTGATGCCGTCTTCATCCCCGCCGTCACCCGTGGCGGTGGAGTTTGGCTGGCCGTCAATTTCTGTGTCCACCGTGGCGCCGAGGCGCAGTGTGGTGGCGGTGGCGGTGTGGGAGGGGCCGCCGTCGCTGTTCAGCGTCTGATAATTCCCCGTGCCTGTCCCTGTGCCCGTGTCAGGAAGATCGCCGAAATCGAGGATGGATGCATTGACCGTGACGGCATAATCCTCCACTTCCCCGCGCAGGGAGGAGCTGCCGCTGAAGGCGGGGACGGTGGCACCCTCCGTGACGATGATGCGCAGGAATTTGGTGCCGCCGATGGTGCCTGTGGGCGGGGTCAGCGTGGCGGTGATCGTGTTCGTTCCGGCGACAAGGTTGGAGCTGCTCAGCGTGACGGTTTCATTGGTGTCGAGCACATCGTTGTCTCCGTTCCAGTCGGCAAAGACGGCGATCTTCCCGGCGGTCACCGGGCTGGTGAGCGTGACCGGAATGGACAGCGTACCGTTGTTGCCCACCTGCAGCGTCGGCATGGTCAGGTCTTCATCATCCGTGCCGGTGATGTCGTCCGCCGTGGCATTGCCGGAGGTGGGGTTGAGGGTCTCCACGTCGGTCGCCGCCGTGCCAATTTTGATCAGCGTGCTGGCCACGCGAGAGGCTGCGGCAAAGTTCGGATAGTCGCCGAAGTCCACCGTGGAGGTGTTCACCGCGACGAGATAATCCTCGACTTCGCCGGTGCCGACAACGCCGTTGGAAGCCGGGATCGTCGTGCTGGCGAGACGGATGCGCAGTCCGAGATCGGCCCCGATCACGGCATGGCTTGGCACAGTGAAGTTGAAGCTGAAGCTGCCGTTGCTGGTGCCGTTTGGCACGCTGATCTCGCTGCCGAGTTCTTCATCGGCGCTGAGATTGCCGTCGTTGTTCCAGTCGATCCATGCCTTGAGGAAGCCGGCGGAACCGAAAGTGTTGGTGGCGGTGATGGTGAGCGTGGCGGGCAGGTTCTGGGTGAGCGTTGGCAGTACGGCCACACCGTCATCAAACAAGTCGCCGGTGGCAGTGCTGTTGGGCTGGCCGTTGCCTTCGGCATTCACACCGGTGCCCAGCCGGAGATTGTTGTTGGCGGTGTGCGCAGGGCCGTTGTCGTTGGTCAGCGTCTGGTAGTTGCTGGCGGAAGTGCCGATGATGGGGTCCGGCAGATCGCCGTAATCCAGCGTCGGCGCGGTGACATTGATCGCGTAGTCTTCGACTTCGCCTTTGAGGGCGGATGCGCCGCTGAAGCCCGGTGCTGTGGTGCCTTCCACCACGATGATGCGGAGATACTTGGTCCCCACGGCCGTGCCTGCTGGCGGGCTGAAGGTGGCAGTGACGATGTTGCTTCCGCCGATGACGCCGGAACCGGAGAGCGTGACGGATTCGTTGGTGTCCGCCACGTCGCCATCCCCGTTCCAATCCGCCCAGACGGCAACGCGGCCGAGCGTGACACTGCCGCTGAGCGTCACTGGAATGTCCAGCTTCAATTCACCCCCGGAAACCACGGAGGGGATCACCAGGTCTTCGTCATCGGTGCCGGTGGTGTCGTCGGTGTTGGCGTTGCCTGTGGCTGGATTGACGGGCTCCACGTCTGTCGCCGCAGTGCCGATCCGGATTTCACTGCTCGCTGTTTGGGAGGCTGAGGGAAAGCCGGGATAGTCACCAAAATCCGTCACCGGCGGATTCGTGGTGATGGACAGCGTACGCGTTCCGGGGCAGCCGTTGGCATCCGTGGACTGCAGGGTGAAGCTCACTGTCCCGGTGGTGGTGGGCGTGCCGCTGATCACACCTGCTGTGCTGATTGTCAGCCCCGTGGGCAGCGCGCCGCTGGCCAGTGCATAAGAATAAGGGGATGCCCCGCTGGTGGAGGAAATGGTCTGACTGTACGGGGCGCCCTGGATCGCCGCAGGCAGGGTGGAGGTGCTGATGGTGACCACCGGGCAGACCTGCACGCGTACCGGGATTGTGGCCTGACAGCCGTTGGCATCCGTGACACGGAAGGATAGATTCGTCCCGGCTCCATTGCCCGTGGTGGGCGTGCCGGAGATGACGGCCGTGCTGCTGTTGAAGGTCAGGCCTGCAGGCAGCGTGCCCGAAATCAACGCCCAGGTGTAGGGCACCGTGCCACCGCTGGCGATGAGAGTTTGGGAGTAGCTGCTGGACACCGTGCCTGCGGGCAGCGCCGCAATCGAGACCACCGGGCATGCGATGGTCGCCACGTAATCTTCGACCTCACCGTTGCCGCTGGTGCCCGTTGATCCCGGAGTGCTCACGGAAGTCAGGCGCACGCGCACGCCCGCGGCGCCCAGAGAGGCCGTACCGGGCACCGTGTAGTTGACGGTGCGGTTGGACTTGGACGTGCCATTGGGGATCACCACATTGCTCGCGACCTGCTCTCCGGCGTCGGTCAGCACACCGTTGCGGTTGAAGTCGATCCACACATGCAGGAACGCGGATGCACCGCTGGTGTTGGTCGTCGTGACGGTCAGTGAGCCCGAGGCGCCGACGAACAGGCTGGCCGGTACGGCCACGCCGTCTTCATCCGCCAGACCATTGAGGTCATCGCCTGTCGCGCTTGAATTGGTGACGGCCGAGTACTCTGAGTCGATCAGATTCCCGAGATACAGAGTGGACTGCAAGGCGCTGCCGGCACTGCCAAACGCGGAGTAGTCTCCATAATCCACCGCCGTCTGCAGGCCAAAGTCGATGGAGCCATCAATGTTGCCTCCGCCGCTGGCGAGATTTCCCGGTTCCGTGTTCTGCGCCAGTGTCACCACCGGACCATAAACCGTGGTGGCGCGGCCTCCGGGCTGCGTGCCGTTGTTGTCGTCATCCACTCCGTTGTCTCCGGCGGCGGTGCCGCTGACCACGGAGTAAAGTGCCGGAGGAGTGACGGTGACAAAGTACTTTCCAGCGCTGAGTCCGGTGAAACTGTAAGCACCTGTGCCATCGGTGGTGGTGGTGGCGATCTGAGTATCCGCCGCAGAACCGGTCCCGCCGATGGCGTTGTCCGTGCCGGGCGTCCAGAGCTGCACGCTGACGCCGCCAATGCCGCTCTCACCCGAATCATGCAGGCCGTCGTTGTCGGCATCGTTCCAGACGAGGTCACCAATGCTTAAAGTTTGGGAGAGACCAAAGGTGGCGTTCACGACCCCGACACTGCCGATGCTCACGGCCAGACTGCCATCGATCGTGCCGTCACTCCCGGACCCGGAACCGAGAAACTCACCGGCATTGAGCCAGCCGTTGGGCAGGTCGGCCGCAGGTGCCGTGGAGCCCAGGCTTCCGTACGAAGTGCTCAGCACAACGCGGTAGGAAGTGCTCGCCGAAGCACCGCCGAGGATGAATGTGCCGTCGCTCTTGACGGGGAAGGAGTCCACGAGCTTGCCCGAGCTGTCCACCAGCATGGCATAGAGGGTGCCGCCAGCATTGGTGCCCGTGCCGCTGATGAGCCCGTCTGCCAGACCGTTGCTGTCATTGTACACAATGCCTTTGACGCCGAGCGATGTCACCGAGGTGGAGATACCCTCAGACAAGTCAGCATAGGACGCGGTGGGCAGCGGCCCGACCTTCACCGCTTTAGGAGAGGCGGTGTCATAACTATCGATGCGATACAGATTGGAGCCAGCGGAGCCAAGGGCATAAAGCCGGGTAACTCCACCCACGCCCGCGATCTGCACGGAGCTGTTGCTGGAGTAGGGGATCTGCGTGTTGATGTTCACCGTGGAGGCCGCAGGACCGGAGGCATTGAAACCGTTGCTGATGTATTGGTTGAACATCGTGTTGGAACTGCTGATCACCGTGGACGTCACCAGCAGGCCGTCCTGCGGGCGGATCACGAAGTCACCGCCGTTGAATGTCTGGCTCAGGTGGAAGAAGTTCGTGTAGTCCGTGATGGCGGGCGAGACCAGCCCCACGCCGTTGGCGTTCAGATGCCAGACCGCCACGTTGTTGTTGAGCTGGCCGCCGGCGTAATATTCCCCGTTATAAAAGGCCGCACGAGGGAACGCACCCGCGCTGGCAGAAGACGAATTCGGCGTGCCTGTGTTAAGCAGGATGTTGGACAGCGCCGAGCCGGTGACCTGCTGGTAGCTCCATGTCTTGGTGACGTTGTTGTAAGCCGCCGTGTACAAGCTGAAGTTGTACCCGTTGGACGTGCTGGAGGTGGCGGCCCAGTAGAACCGCCGGTTGAGCCAGTCCAGCGCCAGTCCGTTCATGGCCGCATCGGATGCGCCGGTGTTGAAACCTGGGGAAGCCGTGTTCAGATCCAGGATGCCCGGAGTGATGGACACCGTCGGCGTGGCGGAGTTGGGATTGTAAACGGAGATCTCATCCAGATAGAAGTGGGTCCCCACGGAGCGGATCGTGTAGAAATAATCTCTGAAGTTCGACGAAGGGGCCACGATGGTGGTGGTGTAGTCCTCCACCTCGCCGTATCCGCTCGCTCCCGTCGGGCCGGGGCTCGCTGTCGAGGTCAGGCGAAAGCGTGCCCCAACGTTGGCAACGGACGCCGTGCTGGGCACATCGAAGTAAAAGGTCTGGAAGTCACCGGACGTGCCGTCTGGCACCAAGATGTCGGCGACCACCTGCTCGCCCGAGTCCGTGATCGCTCCGTTGTTGTTGAAGTCCACCCAGCCGTTCAGGTAGGCTGGCGCTCCGCTGGTATTGGTGAGCTTGACGGTCACCGCGACACCGGCCTGCCCCTGCACAAGAACGGCCTGCAAGGTGACGCCGTCTTCATCATTGATGTTGGTGATGTCATCTCCCGTCGCCGCGAGGTTCGTCACCGCGCTGTATTCCGTGTCCTCCAGATCCCCCATGGCAAGGGCGCTTGAATTGTAGCTGCTGGCATCCGCGAAGCGTGAAAAGTCGCCGTGATCGGAGGCGGGCAGCACCGTGAGTGTGTTGTCCTCCACCTCCCCGCTGCCGGCGATTCCTGAGTCTCCCGGCGCGGCCGTGGAAGTCAGCCTGAAGCGCGTCCCGATCACCCCGATGGCCGCAGAGCTGGGCACGGTGAAGGTGTAGGAGCGGTTGCTGCCGCTCGTGCCGGTGGCGACGATGTCATTGATGACGATCTGCTCTCCCGTGTCCGTGAGCACTCCATTGTTGTTGAAGTCGATCCAGCCGTTGAGGAAGGCGTCCGCCCCGCTCGTGTTGGTGACGTTCACCGTCACGCTGACGCCTGACTGGCCTTGAATCACCGTCGCTGGCAGAGTCACGCCGTCTTCATCGTCCACACCATTGGCATCATCACCGGTCGCGGTGGCGTTCGCGAGCGTTGAACCCTCTCCGTCCACCTGGGCGCCCATCTTGATCGTGGTCGAAGTGCTGCTGCCTGCAATGTCGAAGCCTGAGTAGTCGCCAAAGTCGGATGGCGGCAGAATGCTCACCACATTGTCCTCCACTTCGCCGTTGCCGCTCGCTCCGGTGGGGCCCGGGCTGCTGGTGGATGTCAGCCGCACTCGCACGCCGGCCACTCCGCTTTTCGCTGTTGCCGGCACGGTGAAGCTCACCGTCCGGTTGGAGTTGCTCGTCCCGGCGGCGATCACCGTGTTGGCCGCCACCTGCTCTCCGCTGTCCGTCAGGACGCCGTTGCCATTGTAGTCGATCCACACATTGAGGAAGGCCGAGGCTCCCGTGGTGTTGGTGACGTTCACCGTCATCGAACTCGCCACACCTTGGATCAGGTAAGCAGGGACGGTGACACCGTCTTCATCCGCGAGGTCGGTGCTGTCGTCACCACTTGCGGTGCTGTTCGTCGTGGCCGAGGCTTCGGCATCGGTCAGCGCCCCGATCTTCAAGGTGGAGAGCACCGCGCTGCTCGCGCTTCCTAGGCCTGAATAGTCGCCGTAGTCCGTGGGAGATGCCGGAGTCATCGTGTAAGCGCGAGTGGCCGAGCACCCGTTGGCATCGGTCACGGCGATGGTAAACGAGGCCGCCGTGGTCGCGGTGGGCCTGCCGGTCAGAGTCCCGGCGTCCGCGTCCAAACTCAGCCCTGCCGGCAAAGTGCCGCTGATCACCGCAAATCCATAGGGCTGCGTGCCGCCCGTCGCGCTGAATGTCTGGCTGTAGGCCGAGTTCACCATGCTGGCCGTCAGAGTGGACGGGCTCAAACTCATGGCTGCGCAAGTCGTCACGGTGTACGCCTGGGTGCCATAGTAGCCCAGGTTGTCAGTGGCGCGGAGCGTGAAGTTGGAGGTCGTTGAACTCGTGGGCGTACCGCTGATCACACCCGTGCTGGCATTCAGCGTGAGCCCCGCAGGCAGGGAGCCGCTGACCACGCTCCACGTGAAGGTGGGCGCTGTGCGTGCGACACTGAGGCCGTCATCGGCTCCGATCAGTTTGAAGGCGGAGCTGTAGGAGCTCAGCGTGCCGGGGGCTGCGAATAGTTCAATGGCCTCCCCACCGCCCAGTTCGAAGAAAACCAGTTCAATCACGTGGGTTCCTGCCGTGAGGGTGACAGTGCCCAATCTGTCAGAGGTTGCGTGCAGCGTGTCGTCGTTGATCACAGCCACTCCGTCGATTTTCACGCGGGCACCGTCATCGGAGTTCGTGAGAAAGGTCCATGTGCCCGCAGTCGGGATGGTGATGATCCCGGTGGCTTTCAGGGCAAAATTATCACCAGAGCCTCCGGGGAAAGCCGAGTCTGTGACGTGCCCTCCGCCCGCACTGCTGCCGTTGTAGGCGATGGTTGAGGCGGTGCCGGTCCAGTTGCTGATCCGGTTTGTTCCCGCCAGAACGGCATCCGCTGCGGCGAGAGTGCCCACCGAGGTCGATGAAAACGCCTGCTGAACGTCGAAGCCAGACTCCAGCCCGGTCATCGTCTGAGAGTAAGCGGTGCCCACCGTCGGTGGGGGCAGCGTTGTGGGAGTGATGGAGATGAAATTGAGAACCTGCAGCAGCAGTGTGGCAGACCCCTGGCAGCCGGAGGCATCCGTGGCGGTGAAGGTAAGGTTGACCCCGTCAGGATTGCTCTGCGTCGGCGTGCCGGAAATCACCCCGGTCGATGAATTCAAACTCAGGCCCGCAGGCAAAGTCCCTGCGGTCAGCGCCCAGGTGTAGCTGCCATTGCCGCCGCTGGCTCCCAGCGCCTGCGAGTAGGGCCAGCTCACGGCACCGTTTGGCAGGGAGGACGTGGTCAGACTGATGTTGGGGCAGACAATCGTCGTGACGTAGTCCTCCACTTCGCCATACCCGCTTGATCCGGTTGAGCCTGGACTGCTGGTGCTGGTCAGGCGCACACGCACGCCCGCTGTGCCGAGGGATGCCCCGGCTGGCACCGTGAAATTGACCGTCTTGTTGGAACCATTTGTGTAGTTGGCGATCACCGTATTGGTGGCGATCTGCTCTCCACTGTCCGTGAGCACTCCGTTGCGGTTGAAATCGATCCACACATTGAGGAAACAGCTCGATCCAAAGGTGTTCGTGACGTTCACCGTGAGGCTGCCGGAGGTGCCTGCGACGATGCTCGCGGGCACCGTGACGCCGTCTTCATCGTCGCTGCCGGTGTTGTCATCTCCCGTCGCACTGGCATTGGCGGTGAGGACCGTTTCACTGTCCGTGAGGGAGCCAATCTTGAGCCGTGAATTGGTCGTGCTGGTGGCGGTGCCGAATCCGGAATAGTCGCTGTAGTCCGTCGCTGCGCTGGCTGCCGTAGCGGCTGCCAGCAGGGCGCAGCACATTGAAATGACGAAACGTGTCGCGGTCAGGCGACACGTCAGATCGGATAATCGTGATGCGTTTTCCCTCATGGGGGTGACTTCAGAGCAGGGACATGCGGGTGCGGGTCGGGCGCCGTGTGCGGCGTGTCAGGTGCGCGGCTGCCGCGGCGAGCAGCAGGAATGCGGAGCCGGGTTCAGGCACCACGGCTGTTTGCAGGCTGAAAACCCCGGGGGTCGTGGAGTAGGTTCCCGGACCCTGCACTCCATTGGCGCCGCCAATGATGGAAGTGTTGGCATCGGTCAGCTGCCAGTTGAAAGAGTTGACCGTGTCCAATGGGTCGGGGATGAGCCAGTCGTCAGCCACATCTCCCACAGGTGAGCCGTCGGTCACCAGCGCCCATTCGCTGCTCGGCACGATGTCTTTGGAATTGAAGGCCCAGAGATAGACCGTGTCCCCCATGGTGAAGACATCGGCTGGATTGGCATCGGTGGAGTTCGAGGTGCCATCCGTGTTGAAGTCCAGGCTCCCTGCAAAAAACTGACCATCTGGAATCGGCAGTGGATTCCAGCCGTTGCTGTCCGGAGCGAAGACGCTGTCGATCACATGCCAGTTGGCCTGCCACTGGTCCACATTCTGGTAGGTGGGTGTGAAGCCGCCCGTAAAAGTCCCGATTTCAAACGAATACGTGGCATCGAGAATGTTGCCGGAACTGTCGAACAGATTGTCATTGAACTCGCTGCCCCAAAAGACCGTGCTGGCCTGGGCGCCATGGGTCCACGCCAGCGCCACGGCGAGGCAGAGGAGTCTGGGGAGGGTGGAGGGCTTTTTCATCTCGGGTGTTTGGGCGGTGTAGCGGCAGGAAATCGAAGTGGGTTGCGTGGGGAAGGGCTCGCTCTGGAGGAATGAGAATTGGAACCTATTGTCAGATGTATCAGATATATTATAATTATAATAACAGCAAAGCCAGCAAACAAGCATGAATTCAGATTTATTTGGAAATCCTGACTGTTTGGTCCCTCCATCTGCCATCTCAAAGACGCCGAAGCCTCTCAAGCCTCCGGTCCAGCCCTCCCGGTCCGTCATCCGCGATTCACTCCCTCGCGCGCCCACTGTCCCTGCATGCTTAAGGCCAATGCCAAGAGCAGTTAAAACCGACCCGCCTCATAGCCGGGCCACACCCTGCTGAGCGATCCTCCAGAACTCATTTCCTGGAGCCCAGTCCCGACGATGCCCGGTCTGCCTCACCGCACAATGACGCCGAAGGGCTGGTAGGGACGCGCTGTGCGCGTCCGTAGAATCCTTCGTCCCAGAACTGTCTCCAGCCCAAACGCCCCGCCCCGCCCCACACCCATCGCTCCGGCTCCGGCTCCGGCTCCGGCTCTTCCACCTCTGTAGGGAAGGCTCATCTTTTTGCCTCTATACTGGGAGCGCCGACGTTTTGTCGGCTCTGGGCGCGCGTCCTTGGCGTCCCCTCCTAATCATCGGCGCGCTCCATGGCACAACCTCCAGCCTCTTCTTTTTCCACCACACCTGCCATAACTGCAAAATCTCATGGCTTTGGCCGGTCTCACGGCTAATGAAGCCGATGAAGTTGGAACAAGGTCAGATTTGGAAACAGGGCGAGAATTACATCCGCATCGTGGAATGGGCGCGCCTGTCCATCGAATACAAGGTCATGAAAGACCCCGTCTCCAAGCAGGGAACGCTGCACAAAGTCACCAAGAAGGAGTTCTGCCGCCTGCTCAAAGGAGCCGTGCTGCTGAAACCGGAGGATCTCTCTGCCGCAGTGCCAGCTGAGGACGAGGACGACGAGGAAGAATTCTCCGCCGAGCTTGAAAGGGTCATCAGCCAGAGCATTGCCGCTGACCTCCGCTGCATCCTCGATGGTGCCAGCGGCGGTGATGCGGATGCGGTGCTGGAAGCTCACGCCCGCCTCCGGGACGTGGTCAGCACCACCGATCTCCCATTGCTGCGGGATGCGCTGAAGTCGCCTGACAATCATTTCTGGTCGCGGGAGCTCATCGGCGAACTGGTGGCGAAAACGGGCGGCTCAGACTGTCTGGCAGACCTCCTAGAAGCCCTTGAAGCAGGCGCCTCCGAAGGCCATGACAACGATGGTCTGCAGAGCAGCCTCATCATGCTGGCCAAGGCAGAGCCGGAACAATGCCGCCTGAAGCTGACCGAACTGATGGCCGCCCCAAATTTTAAAAACCAAAAAGCTGCCACCTGGCTCCTGACCTTCATTCCTTAAGCTTCACACCGTCTCAAAGAACAGAGTAAATTCGTGCCGGTTGTACGTCAGGTGCGTCTGCGCAAACAAACGCAGACCCGCAGCCTTGGACATCGCTACAATGAGCCGGAACAGCTCATTCGGCTCTTCCAGCGAATCGACACGCGGCACTTTGAGCGTGAACACCACCAGACCGCCCTTCTTCAGCGACCGGGAGAGGCGGATCACCTGCTCGATGGATTCCTCCGGCGGTCCGTTCATGTCGCACAGAAGCGCGTCATAGACCGTCCCCGCTCTGGGCTCATAGGCGGCCACGTCCTCCAGGAAAAACTTCAGTCCGGGCCGGCCATCGAGTCGTTTGTCCAGCGGCGCACGATCAATCGCCGTCACGCGTTGGTTGCGCGCGAGCAGTTCCGAGGTCATGCCGCCCGGGCAGGCGCCCAGTTCGATCCAGTGCGCTCCCTCCTTCATCGGCGGCCGGTACAGGAGCAGGTAATGCAGCGCCTCCGCGATCTTGGCACCCGCGCGGCTGATCGTGTCCGGTGCGTCCTGATCAATGTACTTGCTGCCTCCGGCATACAGGCCGTTCGAGGCACGCGGACTCTGCATGCCGCAAAACAAGCCCTCTTTTCCCACGAGGCAAAACAGGGTCTCGACCTCCGGGTCCTGCTCCTCCACCGTCGCGGCTGCCAGCTTGGGAAACAATTGCAGCACCCTGCCGCGTAGATTCGAGGCCAGCCCCTTGTAATACTTGTCAGGGGAGGTGGGCTGCAGCGTGCCGATGAAAATCCCCTGCGGTTTGCGTTCGCCAAACTTCTTCAGCAGTGTCTGCGCCGCCTTCTCGATGAAGCCGTCCATCTTCTGCGCATTGCACGGCCAGGTGTGGTCCATCGGCAGATTCCAGCGGGCAAACTTCGCGGCCTCAGACTGGCGGATCGCTGCGGGTGTCGCGGTCTTGATGAGATAATAATCCTGCCCCAGCCGCGTGCTGGCAGTCGCGCCCATCTGCTGCAGGACGGAGTCCGCGATTCCTTCGAAAATCTCGGGAATGCGCACCAGCCAGGGGCGGAATGTTGGAGAAGGGGCGGTCGTTTCGCTGTCGGTCATGCACTCCTGCACTCGCTCTGCATTGCTCCCTCTGCAAGCAGAGGCGTGCGGCTTGGGCGGGGCCGCGGGCTCACTCGCCCGCTCCGGAGTGCTGTGTCACCCACTCGACGGCTGCACGCACCAGTTCCGGGGCGGTGTGGATGCCCAGCTTGGTTTTGATGTGGGAACGGTGGGCTTCGATGGTCTTGACGCTCAGGCGCAAATCGTGCGCGATCGTGCTGGTGCCCCGGCCCATCCCGAGCAGTTCGAAAATTTCCAGCTCGCGGTCGCTGAGTTTTTCCACCGAACTCTTGCCGCTCTCGTCATGGCCTTTTCCCGCCACGAAGGTGTTGAGCAGCAGCAGGTTGGCTGCGGCGCTCAGATAGAGGTCCCCGCGCAGCACCTGCCGGATGGCGGACACCACCTGATCCGGCGGCGCCTGCTTCATCAGGTAGCCGCGTGCGCCCGCACGCAGGGCTCGTTCGGCATACAAGGATTCATCGTGCATGGAGAGGACCAGCACCGGGAGATGAGGCTTGATCGCCCTGAGTGATTTCACCAGCTCGATGCCGTTGATGTCCTTCAGCGAGATGTCTGCGATCACCAGGTCAAAGTTCTGGTGCTCCACCAGCCCCAGGGCCTGGGCGGCGGTTTCTGCTTCGCCGCAGATCAGGATGTCCGGCTCATGCTCCAGAAGCATGGCGATGCCTTTGCGGAAGATCGGATGGTCATCCACGATGAGAATGCGCTGCTGGGCAAGGGTGGGAATTTTCATCGTCGTTTTGGGGCTCAAGATCATGAAATGCCGGAGGGCTGAGACGGGGCGCCGGCGGGCATCTGCAGCAGGCAGGTCATCCGGGTGCCATGCTTCTTGCGTTTCCCGATGGCAAAATCCGCGCCGATCACATCCGCCCGGTACTTCATCAGTCTCACCCCCATCCCATCGGCTGCACGAATGACTTCCGGCATGCCGCAGCCGTCATCTGCGACGCTCAGGCTCAGCTGATTCTGCCGCAGGCGCAGGCTTACGGTGATGCTGCGCGCTCCCGAATGCTTCAGCGCATTGGTCACCGCCTCCTGGGCGATCCGGTAAAGGTGCAGCGCCACGCCATTGTCTGTGATGGGCACCATGCGTTCGCAGCGCAGCCGGCAGGAAATGCCGCCGCTGCTGCGCGCGGCCAGTTCATGCAGGGCGGACACCAGTCCCTCCGCATCCATGACCACGGGGTGCAGTCCTTTCGCGATGTCGCGGGAGTGCTCCACGGATCGGTGAAGCAGTTCCGCCAGCCGCCCCGCCTCGGCCGCCACGGCCGCCACGGCCCCCAGCGCCTGCGCCTCCAAGGTTTTCGTGAGCGACCGCGCCATGAAGGCCAGCCCCGAAAGCGACTGGCACAGCCCGTCATGCAGATCCTGGCCAAGGCGGCGCTGCTCCTGCTCGGAGATGTGGAGCAGGGCGTTCTCGAGGCGGTTCCTTTCCTCCATCTGCGCCGTCAGTTCCGCGTTCGCCTCCAGCAGCTCCGTCGTGCGTTCGGCCACGCGCCGCTCCAGCTCGTTCTGCGTCTGCCGCTGTTCGGTGATGTCCACGCAGCTCCCGATGTAGCCCGCGAACTCCTCCCTGAGGCCATGCAGCGGGATGCCTTTGTCCAGCAGCCAGCGATACTCTCCATCATGACGGCGCAGCCGGTAGGTCATCTCAAACGGCACCCGCTTTTCAAAGGAGGAGGCATAAAGGGTCATGCAGCGTTCCAGGTCGTCAGGATGCACATTTTCCGCCCAGCCTTCGCCCGTTTCCTGCTCGGTGGTCCGGCCTGTGAATTCCAGCCACGGCTTGTTGAACCAGATGAACTGCTTCTCCGTATCGCTGACCCAGACCAGTACCGGCGCACTGTCCATGATCAGGCGGAAGCGCAGTTCGCTTGCAGTCAGCGATTCGTTTTGCGCCTCCAACTGCGTCCGTGTGGGCCTTGCCCTCTGTAGCCGCAGGGAGGTCTGCGCCGTCACCGGTGGGCTGCGGCGCTTGCGTGGCGCTTTGTCCGCCTTGTCAGCGTGTTCAGATCGGGTCTTGCCACCAGTAGACGGGGGTGCACTCCGGCGTTCAGCTCCTGAGGAGTCTGCCGGCCTGGACCGTCGGGTGGACGTGCGAGGCATGGACGAATCCTACTGAGTCAGGATTCCGGCTTCAATCTCAATCGTACGGTTCAAAAGCGGCGCGCGGGCCGCATGGGGGCTCCGGGGAAGATGCGTTTCCAGCACGCTTTGCAATCGCTCAACCTGCGGCCCTTCCTCCATCAACATCGTCCAGTGCCGTTCGCACCCGCACCAGCGGCACCAGATCTGCAACCGCGCCCCCGGTTTGCCATGAGAGCTGATGGGTACCCCTCGTTGGATCGACCAATCCTGGACCTGCCCGGCCCGCAGAACGCCCAGGCCGGAAATGCGCAGTCTGCCATCCGCATAGCAGATGCTGCGTGGTGCCGCCAGACACGTGAACAACGCCAGCCGCGCCATGCCCACGATGAACCAGCCTGACAAGAGGCCGCATAGCCATCGCTCCGGTGAAATCGTCTCCCCGCTCTCCGCCCTCCATCCCAGCATGACCAAAACCAGGCCGGTCAGCAGCGTTGCCGCCAGATTGCACTTCCCATGCAGGCAGCACGTCAGCCGCTCATAGCGCGCCCGGTGAAAGCGCAGGGGCTCTTCAATCTGGAGCTGGGTCTCGGCGCCGCCATTGGCAGCGGAACTCTTCGCCCGTCTGAGAGCGGGCCGCGGTTCCTGCGGGCGGGCATCATGCCTCAGCAGGCCGGACACCGGCGTGCCGGTGGGAGTGACTCCATCCAGCGGATGGGCTGCTCGAAGAGATTGGCTCATGCATGCCTCCTGAAATTGAAGGGAGAGCCTTACTCGTTGATGCCGCAGTGGTGCCAGTGGTAGGCGGACCTGGAGGCCAGGCGCACGCTGCCGGTCAGCTTGAGGACTTTCTGTGCCAGCTCCGCCCTCGACATTCTGCGGCTTTCCTGCTGCCGCGTTGGGCTCGAGGTGTCGAAGTCATGGGTGATGGATGCCAGTTCCGCGCGGGCGGGATCGAGTGTTATTTCTGAGAGTGTGAATGATGTGTTCATGACCAGCCTTTCGTTGCAAGTGAGAGTTCGCTATCCATGGTGTAGCAGGAGATGGCTTCCATCTCCTGTTCCCAAAATTCCTCCAGGCGCTCGGAATCCACCGGCGATGCCGCCGGGCCTTGGGCGGCATAGTTTGCCACCAGCTCTTTTTCGGCTTTGAGCCAGTGTTCGGGGCGCAGATGCGAGCAGCCCTCCTTTTTCCAGTTTTTGAAGGCAAGCAGCGCTATTTCTTTGTCGGAAGGGTGCGGCCCCGAATTGGAGGTTTCGCAGGGGGTGGAATATACAGCAGCATTCATGGCAATGGAGAGTTGGGAATGATGAAATGCAGTCTGGCGCGTTAGCTGCATTCTGAACGTTTCGTTCTTCCACGCAATCGGCTCTGCCCTGCTCGTGGCATCAGGGAAACCCTCACGTTTCTGTCACGGCCGGACGGTGTCGTTTTTTCAGACTTGCAGCCGCGTCAAACTTCAACTGCAGGTTTCTTTAATCGTGGGCTAAACGCATTCATCCTTTGCCAAACGCATTCCCTTTCTACTCTCCGCGCCCCGCATGTCCGTCAAACTCCGCCTCAACACCGCCACCGCCACCAAAGTCGTCCTCGCCAAGATCGGCAATCCTCTGCGTGAGGAGCCGCTGCAAACCTCCAAGGAGGTGTTTCAGATCGCCGAGGGCGATCAGGAGGCGCTCACCGCGCTGTTCCTGAAACCTTTCAAGGCCTGCATCGCCCATCGCTTCACCCATCATGCCTCCCTCAAGCAGCATGAGGTGAACAACTGCGCCAAGGCCATCTTTGAAGACGAGGACCAGCTGCTGGCCAAGGGCGTCGAAATCGCCCAGCGCCTCTACGCCAAATCCAACCATCCCAACATCAAGGCCGGCGATCTCTGCATCTCCCTGCTCAAGGAAATCCACATCGAAGGCGAGCTCGTCAACGGCCTCTGCATTCTGAAGAGCGACAGCGTCGTGCCCTTCCTCACCATCACCCCGCGCAACGGCGACCTCCAGCTCCACACCGAGCACGGCATCAATCCCGACAAGATCGACAAAGGCTGCCTCATCCTCAATTTCTGGGCCGAGAAAGGCTACTACGTCCTCACCTTTGACCGCAGCGGTGGCGACACCCGCTTCTGGGTGCGCGAGTTCCTCGGCGTGGAGGCCGTGCCAGACGCCGCTTTCCTCACCAATACCTATGCCAAGATGGCGGTCTCCTTCCTCGAAGAGCAGCAGCCTGCCGATGACGACACACCGCCCTGGGAAACCGCCACCGCCGCCAAGGACGCCCTCGAATACTTCGAAGACCGCGAGAACTTCGACCTCGAAGAGTTCGGCCAGACCGTCCTCAAAAATCCCGAAGTCATCGCCAAGTTCGACGAGCACCGCGCCCGCATGGAGGAGGAGCAGGGCCAGCCCCTGGAAACCAACTTCGAGATTTCCAAGAAGGACCTCACCAAGGCCAAGAAACGCATCGCCGCCGTCCTCAAGCTCGACACCGGCGTCGAAATTCACTTCAAGCCCGGCAAGAGCGAAAACGATCCGCAGCTCGAACGCGGTTTCGACGACGACAAGGGCATGAAATACGTGAAAGTGTTTTACAACAAGGACGTCAGCGCGGGGTGAGGACTCCGCATCCACTGCATTCCGCTACGATTCCAAGAGCGCAGAACCTCATTTAGTTCAGCTCACCACAATCGGCGCTCGCTTGATCAAGGGTGTCGCTCATTACAAGAAGCGATGCTGCGTCATCGCTAGCACTAGCTGCCCCGGAGATGATTTAGTCAGAACTAAACAGTGACGAAATTGTCTTCGTCGAGATCTTCACGGACTTCAATCCCTGGTGAAAATACTCTGGCTAAGTTGATGGAAAAGCGGCGGCCATAGATTCCAATTGTGTCAACCCCAACCATATGCGCTTTGGCGTCAACTTCTGCAGTCCATTCGGCACCCCGCAAAAAAACCTCCATTGCAACGTTGTTGAGTTCGGTTTTAAAGGCTCGTAGAGCGGGAAAAATTATAGTTCCAGGCGCATAATGAAATCGCCATCCAGAAACAGGATAATCGGTGAAGCCTGCATCTAAGACATGTTTGTCTCCGATCGTAAGCGATTGAAATGCGTTGCGATTGACGTTGTAAATTTTCGCAAGAAGCCAATTAACAACTTGCTGGCCGAATATCTGAACTCCCAAACCAGACTGCCATATTTGGGTGTTTTTGCTTGCGTCTTCAACGTCGAGAGGGGGCGCAATACACTCGGAGACGGGTTGGCCGTCGATGATGCGACAAATAGCAAGTTGAGTGGCCTCGCAAACGGCACGACCGCCTGGCGGTACCGGGCAATTACAGGTGTTCTTATTTGGCATGGAAGTCGGAGCTTAGACGACGTGAAACTTGTAAACCGGCGAATCGTATATGACGTTGTACGGTCTAATTTTCCCAACTGGTGCGAGGCGTGCTAACGATTGTAGCGCTTTGAGAACTGATCCCGTTCTGAGTTCAGCCGAATTTAGCTGCACATTTTGTTCGTCTGGAGTGAACGCTGAAAGTTCCACTATCGATCCATCATGTCTTGCCAACGCAGATGCCGCAGCCTCGAACGTCCAACCTTCTGGGAGGCTGAAGGCAAAATCGTCGCCGGGGCGTCCAGCAACAAAACGAAAGGTGAACCATACAGTTAGGAACAGGGCGAAGCCTGCCGTGCCGGAGGCCGCGAATTCATTCTGCACACCCCACTTTTGGACGATCTTAAAAAGAGCTTCACCTGTGATCAGGCCTCCTGCAAATCCTGCGCAGAGAGCCAATAGAAACCGGAGTATTTGCCACTGATGGGCTTCCAATTTTCCCTTTCGGTTGAATGCTACAATCGCAAAGATAACCAAGGCAATAGCGAAGCCCATCCCTACCCATTGTTGAGTGTTCATTATTGTCTTAATACGAAAGCTCTTGATGTTACGCAAGTGTAATTAAAATGACATTATTGATGCTTTTGCAAACGCTGCGTCGGACGCCTAGGTGAAGTCATTCGAATTTATTCCTGATTGGAGAGGAATGACCACCAGCAGACTCATGCGCATGAGTCCTGACGAATCCAGCCCCAAGTCGAAGCATCGCAAGCCTGATGAAGTGAACGAATGCCTTCGAGGAGAGCGGCTTCCAGATCTGGCGGTTCATCTGACTCCTGAGCTCCCATACACGTCCGGCCAAGGGAGTGACTTCGTGGCTGAGAACAGGAGTATCTGCTGTCATATCAAGTGTATCCAACGGGATACATTTGTCCAGAAGCCGCCTTTGCGCATCATTCTGAATGCCACAACTGATTTGCCGAAAGCACGCGTGGAGAAGCTCGACGGCGGCTTGCCCCCAGCCCGTCGTCGTCGGGGTCCATGAACTCCTTGAAAAGGATCGGTGTTGTGAGTTGCCAAAGGAAAATGAATTTTGAGATGCGCCAAATCTGCGAGGTGGCAAAGGGCAGCATTAGGGGATACAGCAAGCGTATCCTGCTCAGCCTATTCTAGCATGCCCACCAATCCCGACCCCACCTCCCCGCAGCGCCTCTGGAAAATGGGGCGCGTCGTGCTTCAGCGTGAAACCGCGCATCGCGGGGGCAAGACGGTCATTGTGATCAAGGACTTCGCCACGCATCTGCCGCTTTCCGTCATCGAAACGATCGCCAAGCGCGTTCGCGCCGCCTGCGGCTGTGGCGGCACGGTGCGTGACAAACGCATCGAGATTCAAGGCGACCAGGCCGCCAAGGTGCGCGCGGTGCTGGAGGCGGAAGGCTTCGAAGTGCGCGGCGTGAAGTGATCACCGCCCTAAGTGCACCCGCGTGTCATACTCAAAGCAGACCTGGCCTGATGCCTGATACACATCAAAGATGCGCCGCAGTTCGGCGATCATCTCATCATGCCCTGGCTGGCCCTCAGCCGGTGCGTAGGAGCTGGAGAGCAGTCGGCCTTTGAGCCCTTCAAAATCAAACCGCTGCTCATAGGCAAAAGTGTGTGTGATGTAGTCACCCCGGAAGAATGCACCGAGCGCAGCCTTGTTGACGTTTTCGTGACGGACCTTCGTATAGTCCGTGCCGAAGGTGACGAGCAGTTGTTCGAACGCCTGGAGAAAGGGCGTGGAATCGAGCCGGCGTTCATTCCAAATAAGCACGATGTGGGCGCCCGGTTTGAGGATCCTGGTGAACTCCGCGCGCGTCTCCGGTGTGTTGAACCAATGGAAAGCCTGCGCGGCGACGACGAAGTCCACACTTTGATCTGCCAGCGTGGTGTCCCGCGCGCTGGCGTTGATGCTGTGGAAGTTGGGGAAATGCGCAAGCAGCCGCTCGGCCGCCTCACGCATCTCACGGTTCGGCTCCACCGCATAAACGGCATTGCCAGCGCGCAGAAAAAGCTCGGCGGAAATACCGGTGCCTGAGCCCACATCGGCAATCACATGCTGAGGAATCAGTCCTGTCTCACGCTGCAAAAGCGGGATGATTTCCTGCGGATAGCTCGGGCGGTAGCGCACATAGTTCTCCACACGGTCGGAGAAGCGCTGTTCGGGTGCGGACGAGGGGGAGGACATGGTGCTTACTTCACTACGTGGAACAGCGCCTTTCCGGCTCCCTCCTCGCGGAAACTGCCCCAGGTATAATCGAAAAAGTATTCGGCTTTGCGACCATCAGCCCAGGTGATGCGCATCTTGTTGTTCGCCAGAGCCTCCCATTGCGGCAGACCTTCAAAGCCATAACCAGTGGCGGTGTGATCGGCATGAAATTGCAGCTCGCCCTTCTCGGCATGCCAGCGTGTTTCGGGAAGCCACTTCGTGAGTTCGGGAGCGTCCTGCGGCCCGTAGAAGCTCTCCGGCAGCACATGCTCGTTTTCATAGCGCCGCACCTCGTGCCGCACGCCGTCCTTCACATAGGCGATCCAAAGGCTCTTGTTCCAGTAGGGAATGGGATCAACGCCGAGAGAAGCCGGCGTCACGGCAAACCATTCTTTCTTAATCTCCACGTAATCCTTCAAGCGCAGCGTGACATCCGCGTTCTTGTCACCGCTGCCATACATGCCGTACAAGATCTGCACCGGCCAGCGCGTCTGGTTGAGCATGGCCTTTGGGGCGGTGTGGGTGACTTCTTTGACCGGGAGCGGCGGGGGCTTGGGATGGTTTTTCCGTGCGACGAATTTGATCCACGTCGAAGCTCCGCCGCCCCACAGCGGTTTGCCCGGAAATCCAGCCCCGGCGTTTTGGCGCATGTGCTCGTCACCTTCCTCCCAGGGTTTGGCGATGGCGCTGGCGCGGATGTCAGTGCCCTCATCCCGGCGGCGGATGAAATCACGCACGTGATCAGGATCATCACACACCGACCACGCCTCACTTGCGGGATCCGACACAAAGCCGAAGTCATTTGTCCCCAGCATTCCGGCCACGGCGAAATACTTCGAGCCACCCCAGCGGAGCTGATTGTTCACCACATGAAACACCAGCCAGTCGCCCGGACGCACGTCCACCGCCATGCGCTCCACCGTGGCGCCAAAGATTTCATTCACCAGCGTGCGCTGCCCTGCCGGGATGCGCACGCCGTTTTTATAAGCTTCCACAACAAAGTCATCCGTTACAGTGACAAGATGCGTGGCCAGCAGGCCACTGCTCCGCTTCACCTCTTTCTCCACAACCTTTGGCTTCACGCTCCCATCATCGACGTGCGACAGCAAACGCGTCGGAATCGGGCTGAGTTCAGCCTGTCCCGGCGGTTTCCACCGCACAAAAGCCCCATCCGCCCCCCTTCCTCCCACAAAACCGGCCGAAAGGATGTTCACGCGGCCTTTTTTCAGCGGGATTGTTACCACCGTGTCGTCACCATCCCGGAAAGCGCAGACGACTTCCCCTTGGATCATGAGCAGATTGCGGTCGTAGAAGCTGTGCGTGGTGAAACTGTAATCGCCATCGGCCTCGATTTCCAAAAAGCCGCTGGCCACGGCATTGCGTTCAGGTTCCCATTTCCAAGGTGAGAGGGACTCGGCGATGTATTTGTCTCCGATCGGCTCTCCGAGCTTTTCCAGAGGCAGATAGAAGTTGTCCTTTTCATTTGCCTGCAAAGCATTGCGTGGATATTCCGCGACAACGAGGCCGGGGGCGATCCGTGGCGGGGATGCTGTTGCGGCGCGGAGAGAGGCTGCGGCACACAGGCCAAGAGTGAGAGACAGAAGGAGCGTGGTTTTCATCATGGCGATGGGTTGGACCGGCGGTTTAGCGGACAAATTATCATTTCGACCTCCTCATTACACGAACTCATTTCCACTCCTCTTGGGCACGGTGGGAGATTTCGGATGGGGAAAACCAGTTGCCAGCCCCCCCGCGACTGCTAACGCTGAACTTACCCACCTATGATCGTCGCCCCTAAAATTCGCGGATTCATCTGCACCACCGCACATCCAACCGGCTGTGCCAAACACATCGCTGACCAGATCGCCGTCGTTAAGTCGCGCGGCCCCATCGCCAACGGCCCGAAGAAAGTGCTGGTTGTAGGTTCCTCAACCGGCTACGGCCTGTCCTCCCGCATTGCGGCGGCGTTTGGCTCGGGTGCAGCCACCATGGGGGTGTTTTTTGAGAAGCCCGGCGAAGCTGAGCGCTGCGGCACCGCAGGCTGGTACAACTCCGCCGCGTTTGAGAACGAAGCCAAGGCTGCCGGATTGTACGCCCGCTCCTTCAATGGCGACGCCTTCTCCGATGCGATGAAGACCACGGTGATCGAGGCGATCAAGTCGGATCTGGGCCAGGTGGACTGCGTCATTTACAGCCTTGCGTCTCCGCGCCGCACCCATCCAAAAACGGGCGAAGTTTTCAAATCCGTGCTCAAGCCCATCGGCTCTGCATCCTACACCAACAAGAACCTCAACACCGGCAACGGCGTGGTCAATGAAGTGACCATCGATCCCGCGAACGAAGACGAGATCGCGCAGACCGTGGCCGTCATGGGCGGTGAAGACTGGGAAATGTGGATCGATGCGCTGCAGAGCGCCGGGGTGCTCGCTGAAGGCGTGCAAACCGTGGCCTACAGCTACATCGGGCCGGAAGTGACCTGGCCGATCTACAAGAACGGCACCATCGGCCGCGCCAAGGAAGACCTGGAGCGCGTGCAGCGTGTGCTGGACGGCAAGCTGGCCTCCCTGAAGGGCAAGGCCTGGGTTTCCGTGAACAAGGCCCTGGTCACCCAGGCCAGTTCCGCGATCCCTGTGGTGCCGCTGTACATCTCGCTGCTTTACAAGGCGATGAAGGCCGAAGGCACGCATGAGGATTGCATCGAGCAGATGGACCGCCTCTTCCGCGAGCGTCTCTATAACGGCAATCCGCAGCCCGATGAAGCCGGACGCATCCGTGTGGACGACTGGGAAATGAAGCCCGCGCTGCAGGAACTCGTGGGCAAACGCTGGGCAGAGGTGAACACCGAGAACCTCGCGGAGCTGGGTGATTTCGAAGGCTACCAGACCAGTTTCCTGCGCCTCTTCGGCTTTGGTCTCGAAGGCGTGGACTACAATGCCGAGGTGGACGTCAGCATTGGCGTGCCATCACTTGCCTGAGGATGAGAGGTTTCCGAGCCCGCAGCCGTGCTGCGGGCTCGACCTGGGTTACCTGCCTTTCGCCAGATCCAGAAACACGATGCTCGAAGGATTGCCGACGGCTGCGTAGTGGCCGGTGAAGTTGAGGATGCCTGATTTGCGATCGACGCGGAAAATCGCGACGTTGTCGCCGCGCTGGTTGAGGCTATAGAAGAACTCGCCGGTGGGGTCGAAGTTGAAGCTGCGCGGGTAGTCGCCGTGGGTCCACTCCTCGGTGACGAAGGTGAGGCTGCCGTCTTTGCCAACGGCAAAAATGCCAATGCTGTCGTGCAAACGATTGCCGGCGTACACGAAGCGGCCGTCGTCAGAGACGAGGATCTCGGAGCAGAAATTGCTGCCGGCAAATCCGGGCGGAAGGCTGGAGATCGTCTGACGAGAAGTTAGGCGGCCTTTTTCAGGGTCGTAATCAAGCAGCACGATGTTGGAGCCTTCCTCCTGCAGGGAGTAGAGCCACTTGTGATTGGGGTGAAAGGCAAAGTGGCGTGGGCCATCTCCTGGAGGAAAGGAGACATGGGGAGGATCATTCGGCGTCAGGGTGCCTTTTTGGTCATCAAATTTCCACACGAGGATCTGGTCCAGGCCGAGATCCACCGAAAGCACAAAGCGCCCCGAGGCATCGGACGCGATCATGTGCGAATGCGTTCCATCGTGACCGCTGAAAGCGAAGCTGCCGGGAGGCGCGTTGGTGGCTTTCTTGGGCCCGATGGTGCCGGCATCCTGCTTGAAGTCCGTGGCTTTTCCGAGGCTGCCGTCGGCCTTGATCGGCAGTACCGACATCGAGCCGCCAAAGTAATTGGCCACCAGCAGGAAGCGTCCCGAGGGATGCAGGCTCACATAGGTGGGGCCTTTGCCGCCGGAGCTGACGGTGTTCATCAGCGTGAGCTGCCCGTCCTTGGGATTGATGGCAAAGGCACTGACTGAGCCCGCCTCGTTGTCGCCCTGGTGGTCGGTTTCATTGGTGGAATACAGAACGGTCTTCGTGGCGTTGAAGGTGAGGCAGTTCGGACTCATGCCAGATTGATACAGGCCACAGGGGGTCATGGCACCGGTGCTGCGGTTTACTTCAAACAGATGGATGCCCTGGCCATTTCCAGGCGGCAGATCCACCTGAGTGGCCTTCATGTTTTGCAGGGGCGAAGTGAAGGTGCCGACGTAGGCGATCAGCGGGGCTGTGTCCTTGGCCTGAACCGAAAAAGCCGCGCCGGCGGCGATGGCGGTGGTCAGAAAGGAACGGCGTGAAATGGATGAGAGGTGGGATTGCATGAGAAGAGTGAAATTATGGGAGGACCGGGAGAATCACGCGCGAGGCATGCGCGGCATCATGCCAGATGGTGTTGATCGCGGGCACGCCGGGTTCGGTGATGAAGTGGCTGATGGGGGCGCCGGTCTGCGGATTTGGTTCATAGTAGGGCGCGCCGGTGCTGGCGATGGTGATGCGGATGCGGTGCCCTTTGTTGAAGATGATGCTGACCCAGCCGATGTCCCATGAGAGCTTGGTCACCTCTCCCGGTACAAGCAGCTTCTGGTGGTCAAAGCCTTCGTGATAGCGGGCACGCAGCGGGTAGTCCACCAGCAGGATGGACCGGCCGTCGGGGTACACATCCGTCACGCGCAGGAAGAAGTCGGTATCCTTGGCGGTGGAAGAAACGAATACCTCACCTTTGATGCGGCCGGTGACCTCCAGCGGCTGGCTCAGCACCTCGGTCGTCCAGGTGCGCACCTCGGCCTGCTCTTCAAAGCCGCGCGCATCTTTGGCCCCGGGGAATCCAGCATAGGGCAGGCTCATCGGATGAACGGGATCGCTCAGATACGAGGTGCTGGATTTGGCAGCAGACGGCTTGGCGGGGGCCAGCTTGCCATCGGGCTGCAGGAACCAGTCGGCGGCTTTGCTGGCTGGTGGGAAGTCTTTTTCTTCGCGCCACACATTGCCGGGAGCGCCTTCTTCACCGACTGCGCCCATGACGTAGTATTTCACGGTGGTGTCTTTCTCGACGCCATTGTCCTCGCCTTTGAGGTAATGATTGAACCACCTTGTCATGTGCGCATAGACGTCAAACTTGGCGTTCTCGGGGAAGAGGAGATCGCCGATCTTGTTGGACTTCGGATAGCCACCGTGCAGCCAGGGGCCGATGATGAGCTGCTGCTGTCCGCGTGAGTTCGGGCCGCCATGCTGATTGCGCCCGATGAAGCTGGCCACGCTGCCCTGGCACATGAAATCAAACCAGCTGCCGATGGTGAAGCAGGGGTAGTTCATCTTGTCGAAATGCAGGGAGGCGTCTTCGTCCTTCCAGAAATCGTCATAGTCCGGGTGCTGGTCCCATTCGCGCAGCATGGCTTCGTTGTCCTTGATGTCGCGTGCCACAGAGCCGCCTTTGATGAAGCGTTGCGGCTTGGTGGCCCCGCCGATGCGGTAGCCTTCCTGATACAAGCTTAGACCCGTGTCAGTCATGTACTGAGCCACAAGATGCGGTGGCTGGGTGACGGCGAGGTAGTTCTGCGCGTAACCCGCCTGCGAGCCGCCATAGGTGCCGATCTTGCCGGTACACCAGGGCTGTGCGGCCAGCCATTCGCACACATCGTAGCCATCGCGCAGCGGTCCCCATTGCAGCCCACGGTAGCCGCGGTAAACGCCTTCGCTCTCATGCGTGCCACGATAGTTTACGAGAGCGATGACAAAGCCGCCTTCAGCGAATTTGGCCGCGGCCTTGCGTGATCCCGCGCTGCTGATGTCCGCATAGCGTTGCTCAAAGATGGCGGGGAATTTGCCCTCGCCCGGCGGGAAGAAGACATAGGCGGAGAGGCGCTTGCCATCTCGCATCGGGATCATGAGGTGCTCTTCACGGACGGAGCCGAAATCGAGCTTGGCAGGAGTGGCGGCGTGCAGGGAGGCACAGGCGGCGAAGAATAAGAGAGCGTGGCGCATCAGTCCATTACGGGGGCCATGGACGGCAGGTTTCAGCCACATGCTGTGCGAAAGGAACGAATCCTGATACTCAACTCGCACCGAGGCCGCGGATCACCGCCGGCAGGGTCTGCACCAGGATCTTCAAATCAAGCCAGAAGGACCAGTTGTCGATGTACTTGAGATCCAGCGCGACCCATTCCTCGAAGTTCTTGATGCCGTTGCGGCCGGTGACCTGCCACAGGCAGGTCAGGCCGGGTTTGACGCTGAGGCGGCGGCGCTGCGCATGTTTTTCGATGCGCTGAATTTCATAGACGGGCAGGGGACGGGGGCCGACGAGGCTCATCTCCCCGCGCAGCACGTTGATGAGCTGGGGCAGTTCATCGATGCTGGTGCGGCGCAGCCAGCGGCCAAAGGCGAAGATGCGCGGATCGTTGGTGATCTTGAACACCGGGCCGTCCATTTCATTGTGAGCTTCCAGTTCCTGACGCTGAGCCTCTGCGCCCACGTGCATGGTGCGGAACTTCCACATGGTGAAGGGCTTGCCGTAATGACCGGCGCGTTCCTGCTTGAAGAAAACCGGACCGCGCGAACCGAAACGAATGCCAATGATCGCGATGAGCCACAGAGGCAGGGAGAAGAGGAGCAGGACGAGCGCGCCCACACGGTCCACGATGGCTTTGAACAACAGCTCCCAGGAGGCCTGCGGTGTGGAATGGAACACCAGCATCAGCCGTCCGCCGAGCACGTCAAAGGTCGGGCGGGCGATGGCGGTCTGGAAGAAGTCTGCGGCGATCCAGGCCTCCACGCCTTCGGTTTCGCATGCCTGCACCGCTTCCTCGATTTTGCTGAAATGCACGTGCTGCGCGGCAAAGAGCACGCGGCTGATGGAGTGCTCATGCAAGGAGTCGACGAGGTCGGAGATCGGGCTCTGCATGATGTCGATCTGGCCCACGACCTCGATCTCGGCGCGCTGCTCGGGCGTCATGTTGGCCATAAAGGCCGCCAGATCTGCCTGGGCACCGGCGATGATCACACGCTCACGGCCTTTGCCCGAGGCCATCTGCCTGCGCAGGATTTCACGCTGCCAGGCCTCGCGCAGCAGCAGCGAGAGCGCGCCCAGAGCCACGGAAAAAACGACCACGGCACGGCTTTCGACCGACCACTTGAAGAACACGATGCAAAAGGCAATGAACATGCCGATGACGGCCAGCGCCTCCAGCAACTGGCGTATCGAGCGGCCAGGCGTCTTGTTGTAGATATTGGAGTAAAACCCGCGTGCCTCCAAAACGATAGGCGTAAACGGGGCCACGACCGCGATGACCCAGTAAAACTTCTCCATGGGCGGAATCTCAACAGCCTCCGGGAAAAAGACCGGCACCAAATCAGCACGCAGGAAATGCCCAAACCACAGGCAGAACGCCAGGAGCGCGCTGTCGAGCAGTTCGGTGAGCTGCAAATTGATTTCTTGCTTCCGGCCTAGCATAGTGACGAGTAAGATGGTGAATCTTATTTACATTTATTAAAATTATACTCCGCCTAGCCAATGGCACAACTTGTTTCCTCCAAAAACCTCCTCTTCTCCACCAAGCCCCTCGCGGTGGGGGTGGTGGCTGATCTCGCTGCGCTTGAGCACTTTACATCGCTCGATGCAGCCGCCCGTGCCAACCTTTGTGATGTGGCTGAACTTCGGCTGGACCAGTTGAAGCTGCCTGCGGCGGAGTTGCGCGACCAACTGGCTGGCAACACCCTGCCGCTGCTCCTTACGGCGCGGCATCCGGCGGAAGGCGGGCAGGGGCCTGAAGACCCGGCAGCCCGTGCGGCGATGATCGAGCCCCTGCTGGATCTTGCCACGCTGATCGACCTCGAACTGCGCAGCGCGGCCCAGATGCAAGGCACGATCCAAAAGGCACGTGCCGCAGGCGTGCCGGTGGTGGGGTCCTTCCATGATTTCCAGGCGACGCCGACGGAGGAGGTGCTGCGCGGGGCGGTGAATTTCGCGCAGCAGGCAGGGCTGGACGCGGTGAAAATAGCCACCTACCTGAACACGCAGGGGGATTTGATGAGCCTGATGAAGCTGGCAGGGGAGACGCACCGTCTGCGGCTTTCCGTCATGGGCATGGGGCCATGGGGACGGGTTTCACGCCTGGTGCTGGCAAAATGTGGCAGCTTGTTGAATTACGGCTTTATTGGTGCTTCGAATGCTCCTGGGCAGTGGCCCGTCGCCCGCCTGAAAGAACTCCTCGCTGAACTTTGAAATGATCACCCCCTGTCAGTCTTACTCCCTCCGCCGTGCCGTCCTGGCCAGTCTTCTCTGCGTTTCCATCTCGGGCTGCGGCGATCCCAAGCGCGAGCAGCAGCTGCAGTGGCGGGAAGAGGAGGTGGAGGCGAAGGCCGCCGCCATCGCGAAACGGGAGCAGGATTTTGCCGCCGAAAAGCAGATGATCGCGCAGGCGCGGGCTGACATCGCCGCCCGCGAGGCCTCTGTGCAGCAGCTCAAGAAAAAGCTGGAGACGCAGCTTGCCGATGAGATCGAGAAAACCAAGAAGGTGCGGCGGGAGATTGAGATCAAAAACCTCAGGGGCTCCATTCCACAGATCAGCGCGGGGCGCTGCATCATCATTGATCCTGAGAACGATGATGTGCTCTTTGAAAAGAATCCGGACCTGCGCGGAGCCATTGCCAGCACGACGAAAATCATGACCGGCCTGCTGGTGGTGGAAGCGGGGGACCTCGACAAAGTGGTGACCGTGGAACTGGCGGATACGCAGTGTGCGCCGGTGCGCATCGGCCTGAAGGTGGGTGAAAAATACACCCGCCGCCAGCTGCTGACCGCCATGCTGGTGAAAAGCTCCAATGACATCGCCCAGGCGCTGGCACGGGACAATGCCGGCAGCGTGGCCGCCTTTGCCGAAAAGATGGACGCACGTGCGCAGGCGCTTGGCCTGAAAAACACGCACTTTGTCAATCCGCACGGCCTGCCCTCGCTCACGGATGAAGACCCTTACTCCACGGCGCGGGATCTGGCGATGATCGCCAAGGAGGCTGACAAACTGCCCGACATTCGTGCGATCGTGAAGATGCAGAGTTTCAAGTTCATGAAGCCTGATGGGAAATTCATCGAGCTGGCCAACACCAACCGCGTGCTGCGCAACGCCAGCTACTGCGACGGCATGAAGACCGGCTACACCGAAGCGGCGGGCTATTGCCTCGTGGCCACCGGACAGCGCAATGGCCGCCGCCGCATAGTGGTGATCCTCAATGACAGCCACGACGGTGTCTGGCGTGATGCGCAGGCGCTGCTCGACTGGGCGCTGAAGGCGTGAAATAACATTCGTGTCTTGCCAGTTTCATGGCTTCCCGGCATCATCGCCGTCTCTGACCATGAAACTGCATACCCTCCTGCTCGTCTCGTTCTGTGCCGCCGCCACCAGCTTTGCTGAAACGGCCAAAAATCTCGCCATTGATCCCAAGCCGCGTGATGCCGGGTGGATGAAGCGGCATGAGGGCTTCAACGCCATTTCCAAGAAGGGCGAGGCGCAGCTTGTGTTCTTGGGAGACTCAATCACGGCGGGCTGGGAAAAAAATGGCAAGGATGTCTGGGCCAGAACATGGGCACCCTACAAGGCGGCGAATTTTGGCATTGGCGGTGACCGCACCGAGCACGTCATCTGGCGTCTTCAGCATGGCAACTTTGACGGCATCAAGCCGAAGCTGGTGGTGCTCATGATCGGCACGAACAACACCGGCCACCAAGGGCGCCCTGCGCCGGAGCATGGCGGTGTGGCGTATGCCAGCAGCGCTGAACAGACCGCCGAGGGAGTGAAGATGATCCTGGATGTGCTGGGCAAAAAACTGCCGGAAACGAAAGTGCTCCTGCAGGGCATCTTTCCACGCGGAGCCACCAAGGACGACGACAAGCGCAAGCAAAACATCGCCACCAACAATCTCATTTCCGGTTTCGCCGACAACAAACGTGTTTTCTACATGGACATCGGCAACAGCTTCCTGAAACCCGATGGCACTCTGCCCAAGGAAATCATGCCTGACCTGCTGCACCTGAGTGCTCAAGGCTATCAGATGTGGGCTGACGCCATCGAAGGCAAGGTCAAGGAGCTCATGAAGTAGTTCGCAGCAAAGTCATCCGTTTCGTCATCATCCAATCATGAAAAACATCCTCATTCCTCTTCTGCTCTGTGCGACTGCGTCGTTCGCTGATCTGGCAGATCAAGCGACCCCGGCTGACAAGGTCAAGATCGCCAAAGGCTTCAAAGTGGAGCTGCTCTACTCGGTGCCGAAGGAGCAGGAAGGCTCTTGGGTGTCCATGACTCAGGACGACCAAGGGCGGATGATTTGCAGCGACCAGTATGGCGCGCTCTACCGCATCACGCCGCCTGCGCTGAGTGGCAGCCCCGGTGAGACGAAGGTGGAGAAGCTCAGCATCGACTTCGGTCACTGCCAGGGGCTGCTGTATCATGCCGGAGCTCTTTATGGCGTGGTCAACGACGAAGCGTATCAGGGCCGCGGTCTTTACCGCTGTAAGGACACGAACGGGGATGATCAATTCGACGCCGTGGAGTTGCTGCGCTCCTTTCCTGGCAAGGCCGGGGAGCATGGCCCTCATGGCGTGATTGCCTCACCGGATGGAAAAAGCCTGTATGTGATGTGTGGCAACCAGACGCCTGAGCCAAGCTGCGAAACCAGCCTGGTGCCACGCCATTGGGCGGAAGACCAGCTCTACCCGATGCTGACCGGACGTGGCTTCATGCGTGATGTGCTGGCCCCCGGCGGCTGGATGGCGAAGGCCGACCTTGATGGCAAAAAGTGGGAACTGGTGAACATCGGCACCCGCAACACCTACGACATTGCCATGAATCACAACGGCGACATTTTTGGCTTCGATGCGGACATGGAGTGGGACACCGGCATGCCGTGGTACCGCCCCACGCGTGTCTGCTTCATGCAAAGCGGTGGCGACTTTGGCTGGCGCACGTGCAGCAAGAAATTTCCGGAGCGCTGGGAGGACAGCCTGCCGCCCGTGGTGGACATTGGCCCAGGCTCCCCCACGGGCGTGGCCTTTGGCTATGGTGCTAAGTTCCCGGCGAAGTATCAGGAGGCGCTCTTCATCTGCGACTGGAGCTATGGCAAAATGTATGCGGTGCATCTCTCGCCAAACGGCGGTGGTTACAGCGGAGTGGCTGAGGAATTCATGAGCGCCGCGCCGCTGCCGCTGACGGACATCGAAGTCTCAAAGAAGGATGGCGCGATGTATGTGAGCGTGGGTGGGCGGAAAGTGCAGTCGGGATTGTATCGGGTGAGTTACATTGGAACGGAGAAGACGGATCCGGCCAAGCCCACCGACTTCGGCCTTATGATTGACGATGCATTAGAAGAACGAGGCATTCTTGAACTGCTTCATACTGATCAGATGGCAGACGCAATTAAGAAATCGAAATTGAATGTGGATTTATGTTGGCGTTTCCTGGGTCACACAGACCGCAACATCCGCTTCGCCGCTCGAATTGCACTTGAGCACCAGCCCATCAGCTCCTGGAAAGACAAGGCGCTTAATGAAACATATCCGCGCGCCGCACTGACGGCGCTCATGGCACTGGCCCGGAGCAGTGGCGGGGACAAAGCGTTGCAGCAGCCCATTCTGGCCGCGCTCAACAAGATCGACTTCAAGGCGCTCAAGGGCATCGACCGCGTGACGCTGATCCGCGATTACATGCTCGCCTTCACACGCATGGGAGAGCCGGATGTGGCGACCAAGGAAGCGCTGATCAAACACCTCGGCCCGCTGTTTCCCACAAATGATCCAGCCCTGAACCGTGATCTGTGCGAGGTGCTGGTCTATCTCGGGGACCCCGACATCGTTGCCAAAGCGGAGCCGCTGGTGAATGGCTCGCCCACACAGGAGGAGCAGATCGACTACGCCCGTATCCTGCGCTTCGCGAAGACCGGCTGGACCAAGGAACTGCGCGCCGACTACTTCAGCTGGTTCCTGCGCGCCGCGAATTACAAAGGGGGGGCGTCGTTTGACCTGTTCATTGGTGAGATCAAGCAGAACGCTCTTTCCACGATGACTGAGGAGGAGAAGCTGGCGATCAAGGATGTGCTGGATGCGAAGCCGGAGGCCAAAGCGCCGAGTTTCACGGCGAAGCCGATACAGTTTGTCAAAGCCTGGACGCTCGATGAACTTAGCAAGTCGCTGGGTGTCGGCCTGGAGGGCAACCGTAACTTTGCGAATGGTCGCAACATGTTTGGCGCGGCGACCTGCTTCGCCTGCCACCGTTTTAACAACGAAGGCGGCGCTGTGGGTCCAGACCTTACCAGTGTGGCCGGCAAGTACAGCCCACGTGACCTGCTGGAGCATATTCTGGAGCCCAGCAAGGAAATCAGCGACCAGTATGGCAGCACGGTCTTCACCTTGCAGGACGGCAGCACGGTCATCGGACGCATTGCCAACATGAAGGAGAATAACATGATGGTATGCACCAATATGATGGACCCTAATAACTTCACCAATGTGGATGCCCGCAAAGTTGTGAAAACTGAAGAGAGCAAGATTAGCATGATGCCGCCCGGGCTGCTCTTCATGCTCAAGGAAGACGACATTCTGGATCTTATGGCTTATCTGCTGAGCAAGGGTAATCCAGATGATCCGATGTTTGTTAAGTAAGTCTTTACTTAAGCGGCAGCTTCAAAAACGAAGGTCCCAGTTTGCAAAAACTGGGGCCTTACTGTTGTGGTGTTATCCGTGAACTAGATTCTCACTTGGCCTTCTTTTCAGCAGCAGCGGGCGTTTCCCCCTTCTGCTTGGCCCAGCGCTTGCGCTGAGCATCCGCGATCTTTTTGCGGGCGGCAGCGGACATGACGCGCTTCTTTTTGGCTGGTTTTTCACCGGCAGGGATCGATGCAGCGGAGGATTTGGAGGAGCCGCCAAGAAGCTGTGCCAGCTCCTGCTGGAAGCCTTCGATTTTTTCTTGAAGCGCAGCGGCGCGGCGAAGTTGGGAGGAAGATAAGGTCATTTGTTTTATTTTCAGGGGTACAATACGTTGTTTATAAAAAACTTAGCCTAAAGTCAAGCTTTGAACTCTAAGCCTATACCCTAGTTTGCAGTTAAAGCGCCTGATCATAGATGCTTTGGAATACTTCGGCGGCATTTGGGTCTATGATAGTTATGCCGTTTTGGTCAAAGCGTGCCGTTACTGTCGCGCCTTTGCCTTCCTGCATGTATTTCCAATTGAGGTCCCGCACGCGCGCGGCGGCATCCACGATCGCACAGGTAATGCGGGCGTCTTCGGCGGTAGGATAGATTCCGGCCACGTCGTCGCGGGATTCCTTGGCAAACTTGACGCGGCAGACGGCCACCAAGCCCACAGTCAGACTATCGACGCCATAGCCTATGTAGCCTTTGCTGCCATCAGGCCGGGTTACTTCACGGGTGAAATGGTTGTTGCTCGTGCGCGAGCCGCCGCCCTGGTTCCACCAGCGGAAGCCACGGTACTGCTGGTCACTTTCGACTTTGCCGTCTGCACCGACGATTTCATGCCCTTGGTTCACGGGGCCTTCGAAATCGGCGGGGGTCACCCAGTTGTTGTTAAAGCTGATCGACATGCCGTTGTCGAAATCCACGCGCACCTGCACGGCGTCGAAGGCATTGATGCCATCGCGGATCAGGCGCTTTTTCTGGCCCACAGCGGTCAATGAGACGGGCTTGCTGTGGTAGTAGCTCCAGATCAGATCTGTCCAATGCGGGCCGACGTAGCTGAAGGGGTCGCTGCTTTCCACCCACTTGAAGGTGCTGGTGCTGACTTCGAGCGGTTCTTCGAGATAGGCGGTGCCATAGAGCGGCGCGCCGATGCGGTTCTGAATGTCATCGCGGATGCGCAGGTGGTCGGGATCGTAGCGCTTGTGCATGTCCACGGCGACGATGAGGTTCCTGACCTTGGCTGCGGCGATGATCTCGTCCGATTCCTGAATGGACAGGCACATGGGTTTTTCGGTCAAGACGTGCACGCCTTTCGCCAGCGCGGCGAGAATGGGCTGCGTGTGCAGATGGTCCGGGGTCGCCACGGCCATCACATCGAGGTCTGGAAAGGCGGCCAGGATGTCGTCCCAAGGGGCGTCACCGTGGAAGGCACGCGGCTCGTGGCCGGTGAGGTCCTTGAAGGCTGCTGCGGCTTTCAGTGCGGACTTTTCGCTGCGCGTGGCGACGGCGACGAGGTCAAATTTGACCCCGGCGAGTTCGCGGGAGTATTTGTCGAGCCCGACACGGGCAAGCTGTCCGGCGATGCCGAAGCGCTGCAGGTCCGCGTAAGCACGCGCGTGAACATCTCCGCCGAACATGCCGGCGCCAACGAGGGCGATCTTGATGGTGGATTCCATGGTCGTGCATGGAACGCGAAGACTGGCGGCATGCAACAGCTCTGGTTGATACACGAATGCCGGGTTCGCATCCTTTGGTGAGCCGGAGGCGCTCAAGGACAGTACGAAAAAACGCGGGAGTCTTGCGACTCCCGCGTCGAATGGTTTCTCTGTAGAGACGCCTGCTTATTCAGCGGCGGCTGCTTCAGCAGCTTTCTTCTTCGGAGCGGCCTTCTTCTTGGCAGGAGCCTTTTTGGCTGGCGCTGCTTCTTCGGCGGCAGGTTCAGCTGCGGCTTCAGGCTCAGCGGCCGGGGCGGCTTTTGGCACGTAGGCGTCCACCCACTCGATGTAGGCCATCGGAGCGGAGTCGCTGCGGCGCTGGCCGAGCTTGGTGATGCGGGTGTAGCCACCGACGCGGTCCTTGGAGGCCACGGCGATCTCTTCGAAGAGCTTCTTCACCATGTCTTTGTGACGGAGCGAGGAGAGGGCGGTGCGGCGTGCATGCAGGGTGCCGCGTTTGCCGAGGGTGACGAGCTTCTCTGCGTATGGGCGGAGGGCTTTGGCCTTGGCCAGCGTGGTGCGAATCCGGCGGTGCTCGATGAGGGAGCAGGTGAGATTCATGAGCAGCGCGTCGCGGTGATCCTGCTTGCGCTGAAGTTTGACGATTTTTCTTCCGTGTTTCATGTCCTAAATGGGTCTGTCTAAAATTCTGTCTGTGATTGATTACTCGTCTTCGTCGTCTGCGTCTGGCAGATGGCTGTCCACGAGCTTGGTGAAGTCGAGGGAGTCGGCTTCTTCATCGTCGTCGCCGATCATGCTGCTGCGGGCGAGGAGGGAGACACCGCCAGGGGTGGCCTCAAGCAGCGCTGGATCGAACTTCATGCCGAGAGACAGACCAAGCTCTGCGAGCTTTTCCTTGATCTCGGTGAGGGACTTCTTGCCGAAGTTGCGGTAACGAAGCATTTCGCCTTCGGTCTTCATGGCCAGCTGGCCGACGCTCGTGATGTTGGCGTTGTTGAGGCAGTTGGCGGCGCGGACGGAGAGTTCGATCTCGTTGACGCTCATGTTCAGGAGCTTGCGCAGCTCGCTGTTTTCTTCGCTCTGCGCTTCCGGGGCGGCCTCGAATTCGATGGCCTTGTCGTCATAGTTGACGAAGACGTCGAGGTGATGGCGCAGGATGGCGGCAGACTGCAGGAGGGCGTCCTGCGGGGTGATGCGGCCGTCCGTCCAGATGTCGAGCACCAGCTTGTCATAGTCAGTGTTCTGACCGACGCGGGTGTTTTCCACGCCGTACTTCACGCGGGTGACGGGGCTGTAGATGGAGTCGATCGGGATGACGCCGATGGGGGTGTCAACGCGCTTGTTTTCCTCCCAGGTGGAGAAACCACGGCCCACGCGCACTTCGAATTCGCATTCGAACTTCGTTTTGCGGTCCAGCGTGCAGATCACGAGGTCCTTGTTGATGACTTCGTAGTGGTTGTCGTCCTTGATATCACCGGCGGTCACGGCGCCTTCCTTGTCAGCCACGATGGACAGCAGGCGGGGCTCCTTGGCATCGCTGTGATGCTTGAAGCGGACCTTCTTGAGGTTCAGGATGATCTGAACGACGTCTTCGAGCACGCCCGGAAGGGTTGTGAATTCGTGTTCCGCACCGCGGATTTTCACGGAAGTGATGGATGCGCCTTCAAGGGAGGAAAGGAGGACGCGGCGGAGGGAGTTCCCAATCGTGTGACCGTAACCTTTGTCGAAAGGTTCGGCAGTGAACTGGGCGTATGTTTCGGTTGCCGTGGCCTCGTTTTTCACAAGGCGGGAAGGCATCTCGAATCGGGCAAGACGTACTGACATAGGATTTGTGTTAACACTAACGGCCGGGTTACCTCCGGGCGAGAACCCTGCACATCTCGAAGAGAGGCAGGCGCGGAGACCAACGGCGAATGGATGACGACTCGCAGGGGGCGGGGAGTATGGAAGCCGGTCTTTAGAATGCAACCGGGAATTTTCAGGGGGAAAGGGGGCGTAAAAGCCCGGGAAAGGGCCTGTTCTGGCTACTGCTGCGGCAGATTCAGCTCCAGCCGCTCCTGGCCCCGCAGCACGACGGCGGGCATTTTCTCTCCGGGAAGGTGGTGCAGGAGCAAATCGCCGATGAGGGCGCTTTCCGTAAGGCGCTGTTTCTGATCGCCGATTTGGATGATAATGTCGTTCTTTTTGAAACCTGCCTTTTTGGCTGCGGCATGCGGGCCGAACTCGCCCACATGGAAGACGCGCAGGGCCATCTGGGTCTTGTCCAGGCCGAGGGCGGTGCGCTCCTCATCGGGGAGGTCGTCCATTTTCATGCCGCCAAATGCCATGGCCCGCATGGGCCAGGTGCCGACGCGCTTGCCGATGTCTGACTTCAAGCGCCAGCCGGCGGGGAGATCGAGGGGGACGGCGGTTTCCTTGCCGCTACGGAGGACCGTGGCGGGCAGGGAACCTGAGTCGGGCGAGCGATGCAGCACCCAGCTTACATCGGCGATGGAAACGAGCGGCTGGCCGTTGAGGCGGGTGAAAACGTCCCCGGCCTGAATTCCGGCGGCATTGGCGGCGGAGCCGTCTGCCACGGCCTCGACTTTGGCGATTTCGTCGGTGGCCAAGGTGATGCCGAGGGTCTCGATGGACGGCTGCGGGTAAATCCACTCCACCGGCACGGGTTTGTTCTGGCTGCGGTAGTAGGCCCGAAAGGCATCGCCAACCATGTGGCAATGGACGCAACTGGCCATGACTTTGCCGTTCCAGTCGAGCTTGCTCGGGTACTTGCTGGCGAGTGTCGGAAACTCGATGGGCGTTTGGTAGGGCGTGGGTCCGCCCTGCTTGCCGCTCAGCGCGGCTTTGTTGGCGGGATAGCCTTGATGGATGACCAGACCTGCTTCGAGCGCTTTTTTGAAGCTGGCCGTGGTTTTGTTCAGCGGATCTTTCTGATGCAGCCAGGACCCATAGCGGCCGTAGATGGTGCCGTCGCCATTGAAGAGGATGGCGGAGAAGGAGAGATCGTAGTCAAACTGGAAGCGTGAGAGGTCGAGTGCGTTGGCATTGATGATGCGCACGCAGACAAATTGATCGAGCAAGGGCACGAGTTCCTGCTCTTCCAGGACGCTGGCGTCAATGCCGGCGCAGGCCATGCAGGGCAGGCAGCGCAGCACGACGAGCAGGGGCTTGCCGGTGGTCTTGGCCAGACGGAAGCCGCCATCGACGTCATTCCAGTTCCAGCGGGGGTCGTTTTCCAGCCGGGCTTTGTCGCCGCGTACCGCGCCTTCGCGGTCTTTCACCGTGGCGGCGAGGGTTGAGGAGGCTGCCAGGGCAAGCAAGAGGAGGAGAGGGCGCATGGAGTGGCTGTGTACAGGCCGTTCAACGCCTGACCAGCCAAAATGTTCCGCGCTGGTTTTTGGAATGGACAGGCTTCGGTTTTCTCCGGTTAATCGTGCCAGCTTCCCCCACCTGCTCTTATGCCTGAAGTTACCGCCATTTCCAAGTTTGCCTGTCCGGCCTGCGGTGCTGAGGCAGTCTGGACCCCTGCCAAGCATGCGCTGGTGTGCCCTTACTGCGGCACGGTGTCTCCTGCGGAATTGAAGAACGATGGCACCTTGGTGGAGGAAAATGATCTCGTGGCCATGCTGCGGGCTATTCCCGATGACCAGCGCGGCTGGGCGGCGGTGCGCAAGACGGTGAAGTGCCAGAGCTGCCATGCCATTTCCGTCTTCGATGAAAAGCGGGTGGCACAGAACTGCGACTTCTGCGGCTCACCGGCCATCATCGCCATGGACGATGTCGGCACGCCGATCCGGCCGGGCAGCCAGCTGCCGTTCAAGATTTCCGAAAGCCAGGTGCGGGAGGACATCCGGCGCTGGTACTCCAGCCACTTCTGGGCCCCAAACGCCCTCGGGCAAAAGGCGATGACAGATACACTGCATGGCATGTATCTGCCCTACTGGACCTTTGACGCACATGCGGAATGCCCCTGGGAGGCGGAGGCTGGCTACTATTATTATACGACCGACAGCAAAGGGAACCGCACGCGACATACACGCTGGGAGTATGCGTCCGGCCATGTGAGCAGCGACTTCGATGACGTGCTGGTGCCCGCCTCGAAAGGAGTGCACACGGCCTTGCTCGAAAAGCTGCAGCCCTTTCCCACCACCACGGACCTGCTGCCTTATGACCCGGGCTATCTCTCCGGCTGGGTGGTGGAGCAGTATCAGATCGACCTCGTGCAGGCGGCGCAGGATTCACGCAACCGCATGGATAACATCCTGCGCAGCCAGTGCACCGAGCAGATTCCCGGAGATACCAGCCGCAATCTGCAAATATCCCCGGACTACAGCGCGCAAACCTTCAAGCATGTGCTGCTGCCGGTCTGGCTGCTGACTTATACCTATGGCACGAAGACGTATCAGGTCACCGTGAATGGAGCCACCGGCAAGATCGGTGGCGAATACCCGCTGAGCTGGGTGAAGATTACCATCGCGGTCATCATCGCCCTGATCATTCTTGGCATCTTCATGTCTTCGCAGAACTGACTTCAACGAGCCACGAGACGGCAAGTAAAACCACTCTGGACATGAGCTTGAAAAAACTCCTTTTATCCGTCTCCCTGATTTTTTCCACGTTATGCGGGGCGCAGACTCCGCCTGCAACCTTGAGCTGGGATCGCAGTCCAACCAGTGCCACCGAGGGCTCCACAGGTTACGCCATTCAGATGGGGGAACGGATCATCGCGGTCGTTGACCGCAAGATCGACACGAAGATCTCGAAGTCCGGCAAAAAACCCAGCTACGCTTTGTCACGCTTCGGCCAGCATGACGGCTGGCAGCTGGAACTGGACAAACTGATGTGCCCCATGAACATCAGCTACTGTCCGATCATTCCCAATGGAATTCCGGTGCCTGTCTACCCCTACAATCCCAGCTTCACTCTGGCTGACAAGGAAGTGATGCTGATCCATTCTGCAGACGGCAGGACAATCCAGGGAACTTTTCGCTGTGAAGGGTATAACACGACTGGCTACAGTGCGGTTCAAGGTTTCCGCCGGCTTTTGGTGCAGATGCCCAAGGATTTTGACATTTATAACGCAAGCGCCTTTGTCACTGTGACCAAAAGTGATGGCAGGCAGGTGGTGGGGACACGGACGTCTTCGACTGAATTTACCGATCAAGTCACCAAGGAAAAAGTGCGGGCGCTGGCCTTTGAGCCGTTGTTGATCGGCCATCCCTCATTTCAGGTCACGCCTCAGCCTAAAGATGGAGTGGTCTTTGGATTCAAATCCTCCCTGCTGGCGGCGAAAGAACTGTCCCGCTGGATATGTCCGGAACTTTTCGAACTCCAGGCGGGGATGAATGTGCAGGCGCTGAGGAAAGTGTATCGTGTGGACGCCTCTGACCGGCACTTTACGATCAAAGGTGAATTGAGATGCGCTTACAATCAGGCCTCCATCTCTTGTGACGGTGACAAGCTGGAAAGCTTCACTCTCGGGAGCGGGCGATTTACCGAAAGTGCGCCTCCGCCAGTCGATCACCTTGCCACATTGCTGGGTGTTTTTGGTGAGCCAGCTGAAGCGATGAAGATCATTGATGCGTACAAAAAAGAAACGGTGCTCCTGCGTTTCAAGCTGAATGCGGGCTCTGATTTTGTCGTCAAGCTGTCCGGCAAGGGGCCGGTGAATGCTTCCGTGGACAAGCTCAGAACCTTGCGTGATGTGGCCATCCGCAACAATGCCAAAACAACTACGCCGCTGGCGACAACTCCCAAGGAACTGGCTGCGGCGTGCCAGCAGCTCTCCCCGTAAAAGGGACATCCAGCATTGCATCCGATGATTCAGAGCTTCCGCTTTCGAGAACTGCCCATCGCCATCGCGCTGCTCGCGATCTGTGCGTTCTTTGCCATCAAGGAGCCGGCGTTTCTCGGAGCGCGCAATTTGTCGATGCTCGTGACGGAGCTTTCGATCACCGCCACGCTGGCCATGGGCATGCTGCTCATTCTGCTGCCGGGGCACATTGATCTGTCCGCAGGCAGCGGGGTCGGATTGCTCGGGGGAATCGCGAGTGTGCTGGTGTTTCATTATCACCTGCCGGCGCCTGCGGCACTGGGGGTGGGATTTCTGTGCGGGGTTTTGATCTGGATGGCCATGGGGGCCTTCATCGTGTGCGAGCGCATGCCTGCGTTCATTGTGACACTGGGGGCGCTGCTGATTTTCAAAGGGCTCTTCTGGCTGGTGATCGACAATGCCACCGTGCCGGTCGCACCCGGTGGGCAGAGCAATCTCTACTCGCTGCTCACCACCTACTATCTGCCGGTGCAGCTGGGCTGGCTGCTGGCTGCAGGGCTCGTGCTCGCGCTGATATTCACCACGCTGAGTGCGCGCAAACGCCGCCTGGAGCATGGCTTTGCGGTGGAGGACAAGGAAATGGCGTTCATGCGCCTGTTCATCACCGCTCAGGCCATCGCGCTGTTTGTGCTCGTCACGGGGCAGTTTCGGGGCATTCCGCTGCCCTCGCTCATTCTTGGCTGTGTCACGCTGATGGTGTATGCGGTGACGCAGCACACGGCGTTGGGGCGGCACCTGTACGCCATCGGCGGCAGTGCGGAGGCGGCCCTGATTTCCGGGGTGCCGATGAAACGCAGCGTGATCGCCGCCTACAGCGGCATGGGGGCCATTGTGGCCCTCACGGGTTTCATGCAGACGGCCTATGCGGGCTCATCCACGACAACCGTGGGGGATTTGATGGAGCTCGATGCCGTCGCGGCCTGTGTGATCGGTGGCGTCAGCTTGCGCGGCGGGCGTGGCGATGTTCTGGGGGTCCTGCTGGGGGCTCTCATCATCGCCTGCCTGCTGAATGGCATGACGCTGATGTCGGTGCCGCCTGAGCGGAAGTTCATCGCGCGCGGCGTGGTGCTGATTCTTGCGGTGTGGATGGACATGCGGCTGAGCCGCCGGGCGTGAGGCGAAGGAATGACCCAGGGGGGGGACTGATGCGAGAAGAAACCCTCTTTGACTTGTCCAGGAGGCGTGAGACTTTAATGCATGAACGCGCCTGCAACCATTCCCGCCAGCCTGCTGAAATGGCTCAAGCCGGAGGCTGTCAACCATTTGCGCTGTTCCCAGCTTTCCGATCATGAGTTTCGCGTGGAGATCATGGATGAGATGCCTGCGGCCGTGCCTGGACCGGTGGCGATGATCGGATATGCCCGCCAGTTTCATGAGGGTGCCGTGCCTGGCACGGATGAGGCGATGCGTGAACTGCGCGCGGGGGATGATGACTGATGGCCTGGGTTGTTGACAGTTGCATCCTGCTGGACATCGCCCTCGCGGATATTCAATTTGGCGAGGCATCAGCAAGGTGCGTTGCCTCTAGGCTGGCAGACGGTGTGGTCGCCTGCCCGGTCAGTCAGATTGAAATCGTACCGCAGTTTGGCGGTCAACTGGCCCAGGTGAGGCACTTTCTGAAGCAGTCAGGCATTCAATGCCATATCGACTGGATCGAAGCAGATACTGAAGCAGCAGCCAACGGCTGGGCCGCTTATGTGAAGGCGAAACGGGCCGGTCGAATATTGAAGCGTCCCATTGCCGACATTCAAATCGGTGGGTTTGCCATGCGCTTTCAAGGTATCATCACTCGCAATCCAGGGGATTTCCGCCCTTGGTTTCCGGAGTTGGAGATTATCGAGCCGTGATTCCGCATTTGCGTGGGTGAAGAATCTCTGTGTTCGACATTCATTCGTCCTTCGCCATTCTTTCTTCCCATGTCCGCCGCCTCTCAACTCCTCAAACAGCACCTTCAGCAGCGCCAGATGCTGGGGAAGACGCACGTGGCGCTGCGTCCGGGGACGATGGACAAACTGACCGGAGTGGTGCGTGCGCCCGTGGTGCGTGCGGCTCCCGCGCCGGAGCCGTCCCGATCTTTTGCCGGGGCATCTGCATCTGCGTCAGCGCCTGCCGCGCGCATCCTGAGCGAGGCTCCGCCGCCGCCGGAAACGAAGAAGACGGAACTGCTCGAAGTGGCAGGGGCGACGATTGAAGAAAAGCTCGCGGCATTGCGCGCGATGGCGGAGACGTGGGAGCCTGCGCTCTCCATGAGCAGCCTGCGCAAGACCATGGTCTTTGCCGTGGGGAGTCCGCTGGCATCGCTGATGTTTGTCGGTGAAGCACCAGGGGCGGAGGAAGAAAAGCTGGGCGAGCCTTTCGTGGGGCCGGCGGGGCAGAAACTTACCGCCATCATCAAGGCCATGGGTCTCGAACGCCGGAAGGTGTACATCAGCAACATCTGCAAATTTCGTCCTGCCATGGACAACCAGGGCAGTGGCAACCGCAAGCCCACCGCCGAGGAGATGCGGGCCTGCGTGCCCTTCGTCCTCACGGAGATTGATCTCATCAAGCCGCTGGTCATCGTGGCCCTGGGAGCCACGGCGGCGGAAGGGCTCGGCATTCCGGGCACGGTCGGTGGTCTGCGCGGAAAGTTTCACAGCACCGGCGGCATTCCGACCATGGTCACCTACCATCCGTCCTACCTGCTGCGGGAAGAGCAAACGGGCGACGGCATTCGCGCCAAGCGCGCCGTGTGGGAGGACATGCTCAAGGTCATGGAGAAGCTGGGCCTGCCCATCAGTGAGAAGCAGCGCGGCTTTTTCAAAGCTAAGTAAACCTGGGCGCGCACGTTTGAAGGGTGCGTATGAAGTCGAAATCAATTTCTCGCCGCGACCTGTTCAAAATCGGTACTGCAGGCGCTGCGCTGCTGACGAGTCACGCGGAACTGCAGGCGGCTGGGAAAAAGGCAGGCCCTGTGTGCGAAGAGGGCGGCTGCTGCATCACGCCTTCGGGAGATTTTTACAATGTGGAGCGCGGCAATCCGCTGCCGTACAAGCTGCCCATCGAGAAGCAACGGGAGATCGGCATGGTGCGCGAGACGTGGCAGCTTGAAGTCATCGCTGATGCGGCGAGCAACGCGAAGATCGAGCGGCCGATGCTGCGCAGCAATGGCTCGGCGCTGACGTTTGAAAAGCTCATGGAGATCGCGAAGACGAAGGCGGTCAGTTATTTGAAGGTCATCACCTGCAACAACCTCTCCGATCCTCTGGGACATGGCCTGTGGGAAGGCGTGCCGCTGCGCGATGTGCTGTGGCAGTGCGGGCCGGTGGAAAACCTCCGCCATGTCTGGTATCACGGCCACCACAACGAGGACCCGAAGCAGATCTTCAAATGCTACCTGCCGATGAACCGCGTGTTTGAAGATCCGCCCGGCGAACTGCCGGTGATGCTCTGCTACAAGCTCAACGGTGAATTTCTCACGGGCGAGCGCGGCGGCCCGGTGCGCATGATCGTGCCGGAGGCCTACGGCTTCAAATCGGTGAAGTGGCTGCAGCGCATTGGCTTCACCAATGCCCATCAGTCCGACGACACTTACGCGAACGGCAACAACGACATCAACTCGTGGCTCAAGACCTTCGCACGCTTTGGCGATCTGCCGGACAAGCTCAACGCGAAGGATGAACTGACGCTGCATGGCAATGCGCAGGTGGGCATCTCAGGTCTCAAGCAGGTGCAGTTCTGGCTGCGTGATGTGCGCACACCGCTGCCTGCGAATGATCCACACTTCACCCAGGCACCGTGGCAGGAGGCGCAGATCGTGCCTTTTGATGGCAGCGGCATTGCGGGCTTCAAAGGCGCGCCGCTGCATCCGGTGCAGTTTGATCCGGAGACGCGTAAGCCGCGCCAGTGGCCGCTGCGGCACACGCTGTGCCGCTGGACGGCCAAGCCGGTCAAACTTGCGCCTGGAAAGTATGAGCTGCGCTGCCGCACGATTGATGAAAACGGCCATGCTCAGCCGATGCCGCGGCCGTTTCCGAAGTCGGGGAAGAACAACATCCAGAAAGCGCTGCTGGAAGTGGTGGCGTGAGGCCTGATTTTTGATGTGATACCACCCACAGTTGAAAACGAGTCCTGAAGTCAACCTCCCTTCGCGAGAAGAGGTGGGTATGATGGCGTAGGACGGTCGTGGCGAAGCCCGCCCGTCTGTGAGCGTATGGCGACGCACCCCGGCGTAGGAACGTCCTCGTAGTCGGGCGGTTTGGCGCAGGGGACGGTAGTCGATGGACACGCGCTCGACGCCAAACACGACCGACCTACGACATGAGCCCGATGCGCCCAGCACACAGACCTGTTTTTAATGGCTCGTGATATGACAACAATGAGGGTGGTGCCCGGCCCGGATGCTGCTCTACTTTGGGCGCATGTACTCATCCGCTGTCCCCTGGAAAGTCCTGTCGTCCAATGTCGGTGTCGGAATCCTCACCCCAGGCTGGACGCTGGATGTGGTTTATCCGGATATTGCGGAGCCGAGGAGTTTCATTTGGGATGTCGTCTTTGATTCACCCTTTTCGACCATCCCTGTGGTGCATCTCGGCCTCACAGGATTCGACATGGACCGGCGGGAAAGCTCGCGCATCACACTGAAAGCGGAGAACGTCACGGAGTTCGGCTTCCAGGCGGTCATCTCCACCTGGGATGCTTCGCGGGTTTTTTCCGTGGAGTTCAACTGGCTGGCCATCGGGGCCTGATCACGGCTTTCGAAAGCACCAGGAGCGGTAGGAGAGCTCGCCAGACTTCAGCGCCTCATACACACGTGCGCCCGGCAGTCCGGCGAAGTCGCGGCCCAGGGAGTGCAGAAACTTGGGCAGGCGCTGGCAGATGAGAGCCTCGCTGCGTGCGGCATTGGTCTCCATGCCACGCAGCACCTCAGGGCGGATGTCGCGGGTCTGCACGATGTCGAGCGGTGCTTGGGCAATGGCCTTCTCCCACTCGGCCCACTGGTCGCGGAAGCGAAAGTCGGCGTAGAGGAAATGACCGCCCGTTTTCAACACGCGTGCAACCTTGGTCAGGAATCCGGGGAAGTCGGGGTAGCAGTGTGAGGCTTCAACATTGATCACCGCATCAAACGTTTGCGGCGGGAAGGGGAGCGACTGCGCATCGCCCTGCACAAAGCGGAGTCCGCTGACCTGATGGCGCTTTTTACAGAAGGCGATGCCGGTGGGATTGAGATCCAGACCTGTGTAGCTGGCGGGATGCAGCGTGCGTGTGAGCCAGGAGGCGCCGCCGCCATGGCCGCAGCTCACTTCCAGCACGTTCTTGCCCTGCAGATCGACCTGCGTGGCCACGTGGTGGTAGAGCTGGATGCAGGCGCGGTTGGGTTCGTCTGCGGGGTCGAGCTTCAAGCCCACGGGCGGATCCGTTTCAAAGGCGTAATTTAAAAACAGCACTTCTTCGCCGCGCAGCCGCCGTGTGAGGTAGGGATACCACAGCTGCCAGATGGCTTTGCGGACGGGGCCGATGGAGAAGAGGCGTTCGAGGAGGGACATGGAAGGGCAAAGCCTGCGAGATGATGGTGGCGGATGCAACTTGCCAGTTGGCATTCGTTGTGCGGGAATAGAACCGCCGCCTGCGCGTCATATCTGGAACTGCATGCTTTGTCCGTCATGAAAGACCGCTCCCACATTCCCTCCAGCGAGGTCACACCTGAGGAGACCTTTCTCAACCGGCGCTTCTTCATGAAGTCCGCCATCTGGGCGGGCTCCACGCTGGCCACGGCGGGGCTGTACCGCACCTTCAGTCCACGGCCCGAGGTGGCGAACACGGGAGCCGCCATCGCCACGGTGGCGGAGCCTGAGTTGCAGACGGCTCTGGCGGCGGATGAGAAGGTAAACTCGTTCACCGACATCGCGGGCTATAACAACTACTACGAGTTTTCGACTGACAAATCCGAGGTGGCTGCGAAGGCGAAGCATTTTGTGACTGATCCGTGGAGCGTGCAGGTGGGCGGGCTGGTGCATAAGCCGCGTACCTTTGATCTGGCGGACCTGATGAAGTTTGAATCCGTGGAGCGCATCTACCGTTTTCGCTGCGTGGAGGGATGGTCGATGGTCATCCCATGGGTGGGATTTCCACTGTCCAAATTATTGAACCAGGTGGAACCGATGAGCGCGGCGACGCATGTGGCGTTTGAGACTTACTACGACATCAAGCAGATGCCTGACTCACGCTATGCCGGCATTGATCTTCCCTATGTGGAGGGCCTGCGGCTGGATGAGGCGATGCATCCGCTGACGCTGCTGGCCACCGGCCTGTATGGCAAGACGCTGCCGAATCAAAACGGGGCGCCGGTGCGACTGGTGGTGCCGTGGAAGTATGGCTTCAAGAGCATCAAGTCCGTGGTCAAGATCACGCTGATGGACCGCGAGCCACCCACCACCTGGAGTCTCGCGAATCCGGGAGAGTACGGCTTCTACTCGAATGTGAATCCCAAGGTGGACCACCCGCGCTGGTCGCAGGCGCATGAGCGGCGCATCGGCGAGATGGGCTCCCGGCCCACGCTGATGTTCAATGGTTATGCCGATCAAGTGGCTCACCTTTACAAAGGCATGGACCTTAGCGCGGATTTTTGACCTGTATGACCTTCAGCGCAGACACACGATTTCACCGGCAGCTTTTTGTCTTCAATGGGCTGCTGCCCGCCGTGCTCATCCTGATCGATGGCTGGCGCGGCAGGCTGGGGGCGAATCCTGTGGAGTTTGTCACGCGTGCCACGGGTGTGCTGACGCTGGTCTTCCTCATGCTCACGCTGCTGGTGACACCGCTGCGCAAGATCTATGGCTGGAACTGGCTGCTCAAACAGCGCCGCCTGCTGGGACTGTATGCGTTCTTTTATGGCCTCGCGCACCTGTTCACTTATCTGGCCTATGATCGCGACTGGGAGCTTGGAACTGTGGTGGGAGATGTGTCCAAGCGGCCCTTCATCGCCATCGGCATGTTCAGCTTTCTGTTGATGGTGCCGCTGGCGGTCACCTCCACCAACGCGATGATCAAGAAGCTCGGCGGTCCGCGCTGGGCGCAGCTTCATCGCCTCACCTATTACATCACCATCGGTGGTGTGCTGCACTACTGGATCATTGTGAAGTCGGATGTGACGTATCCGTTTTTCTTCGCGGTGGTGCTGGCTGTGCTGCTGGGCTGGCGTGTGGTGGCGAGCATTAAAAAAGCGCGAGGCCGCTCCGCCACTGGTTGAGATCTGCCAACTGCAAGGCCAGCTGTCATCAAAGAGCCGCCGTCGGAGAACCGCTGTCGGCAATGCTCACGGCCGCAGCAGGTGCGCGGGTCTCCACACGAAAGTCATCCCGCAGCAGGCGCAATGCCAGCCGCTCCACATTGATCTCATGTGCGGTGCGGACTCCGAGGCGTCGGAACACCACCAACGGCGGGCACCAGCCCTGCAAGGCGTGCAGCAGCAAAAAGGCCGCCACGGCCGCCGTGACCCCGGCCCAGCGGCGGTCCACGGTGGCTGCCAGTGTGAGCGTGGTCAGGGAGAGCGATGCGGCTCCGGTCTCCAAGGAGCGTTCGATATCCCATTCATGGTTGAGTTCCTGAAGCCGCCGATCAATGGCTGCCGGGCCTCCTGCCGCGATGCGGCCGATGCGCTGCACCATCGCTTCGTGGATGGCCTTGTTGACGGCCGCGCAGGTGTTCGATTCTACGCGTGTGGTGGTGGGCGGGAAAAATGAGGCAAGGTGAGTCATATTTGTTATGGGGGGATGTCAGCGGATCGCACCGCGACGCAGAAACGCTGGCATAAAAGCAGCAGGTCCCGCTCTCTGGCGTCGGTCCGCATCCTGAGCGTGGCATCAGGCAGCTCCGCTCGCGAACCTCACCAAGCCTGCTTGAACAAGGCATAAAAAAAAGCGCGGGGTGCTGCACCCCGCGCTTCGTGAGATTTTTGAGGCCCGCTTACTTTTTTGCAGGGGCGGCGTTCCAGACCTTGATGTCGTCAAACCAGCCGCTCTGACCGGCGACGCCGAGTTCGATCTTGGACTTGGTCGCGTGGCCAATGCCAGGGGACTTGAGGAAGGCGACGGCTTTGCCATCGATGCTGACGCGCATTTCATCGCCCACGGTCTCGACGAGCAGCGTGTAGTCTTTGTTGGCTTCGAGCTTCACCGGGAAGGTGGCGCTTTTGCCAGCCATCAGCTTGTTCACTTCGTCCTTCTTGGCCGGGTCTTTGCGCAGTTCCTTGATGATCATGTTCTGACTACCTTCGCGCTCATCCATGATGGTGACCTTGTCGAGCCGCACCTGGGCGCGGCAGAGATGGCCGTAGTGGGCGGCGGTGTATTTGCGGTCGTCGAATTCGACGTCGATCATCGTTGCGCCTTCAAAGCGGATTTTCACTTCGACGACGCTGTCTTTGGTGGGGACTTCCAGGCCATAGACCGCTGCATGCGCGGTGATGACGGATTTGCCGTCTTTGGAGGGCTGGTCCTTCACACGGGTCTGCGTGCCTTTGAGCGCGTTGTTTTCAAAGACGAAGGTGTCCACCACGCGGTGCCAGCGCTTGTCGTGGTCGCTGCCGTTCATGTCATCGGAGAAGAGCAGTTCCTTCTTTTCAGCGATGGGCTTGGAGGGGATCTTGGGAAGGTCAGCGGCAAAGGAGGCGGCGCTGATGAGGAGGAAAGGCGCAAGGAGGGAGCGGATGTTCATGGGCGCAAGGTAACGAGTATATTTGGTGAGTTCATGCGCGGAAATTGCCGAACTTAAGTCAGCACTTGAGTTTCCTGCCTGCGAAGTGTCTGGTCATTTCCTATGAGCCAACCTGCCTGCCCGATGTGCGAGATGAATGATGTCCTGGACCACGCCGACCGCTATGAATGCATGACCTGCGGTCACGAGTGGCCGAAGGAGGCTGCGGCAGACGAGCCGGATGCAGAGCGCGTGGTGAAAGACGCCTACGGCGCGGTGCTCGCGGATGGTGACATCGTGGCGATGATCAAGGACCTGAAGCTCAAGGGCTCCAATGACGTGCTCAAGGTGGGCACCAAATCCAAGCCCATCCGTCTGGTGGATGGCGACCACGAAATCTCCTGCAAAATGGACGGCATGGCCATCGGCCTGAAGGCCTGCTTTGTGAAGAAGGTCGTTAGTTAAGCGACCGGAGCAGCAGCCGTATTCAGCTTGGGATTGATCACATGGCGCCACCATGGGGGCAGAAGCACCATGGCGATGGCCCAGAAGTAACCCACCGGAAGCTTGGGGGCCTCGGGCTCGGGGTCCAGAAGGTAGTAGGGCTTCACAGCGATGTGGTGGTAGGAATGGTGCCCGACGCGGTAGGTGATGTAGCTGGAGAAAAAGTGATAGGTGTCCCAGGAATGCTCCGCGCCGGTCTTTTCATATTCACCGTTCGTTTTTTGCCGCATGAGGCCGTAGTGCTGGATGTAATTGACCGACTCCAGGACAATGTGAGCACCAAGAATGTGAGCCAGATAAAACAGCGTTCCATTCGGACCTGAAACCAGAAACAAGCCTGTCAGCAGCGCCACCTGACCCAATGCGTAGATGAACATTTTGTTCTTCAGCAGACCCTCGCCATTGCAGCGCCGTGCCTCCATTTTCCAGCAGCGGATCATGCTGCCGGGAATGGTGCGGAAGATGTAGGAGTAGATGCTTTCGTTCAGCCAGGCGGTGTTTTCATCCTGATCCGTTCCGGCGTGGACGTGATGACTGCGGATGTGAATGAGCTTGTAGTGCGGGTAGAACAAGAAGGTGGTGAGCAGCCTCTGCGTGATTTGATCGAGCGCGTCCTTTCCATGCAGCAGTTCATGCGCCGCGCCAAAACCGATGCCGCCCAGAAGACTGGCGGAGGCGATCAGGATGCCAATTTCCATGGCATTGAAACGGTCGAGAGACATGGCCAGCCAGACCACCGAGGCCATGTAGAAAATAGCGTACAGGCGTGTGTTCCAGTGCAGCACGGCCAGTTGGCCGGCGGAGAAGTCGGACTTGTCAAAATGAGCGTCATCCTGCCAGCCGGTGACCCAGTCCAGCATCGGCAGCGCGACCTGCAAAAAGACAATCGGCAGCAGCAGCCACCAGCCGCCGCCCCAGACACCCAGTGCCAGCATGATAAAAAGAGAGTGTGGCAAAAGGCAGAACAGGACGTGGCGGCTTACCGGCGGCTTGGTCTGGCTTTCAGGGGCGGGGGATTCCATGTTGGCGGGGATATGGGGATGCGATTGAGCCTGAATAGAACTCGATTCCGATCAGCAGGAACCATGCGAGCGCGTGCCACACATGACCACTAAATCTTTATTTAGCGGTCGGGTATTCATTTCAAAAAGGCGTTAAGGTGGCGTCCATGAGTCTACTCGTTTATTGTTTTTTATTATGTCTGAATCAACCGCCGCACCTTCCCCCCAGCTCTTCTTTGAAACGATCAATGCCTTTCAGAAATCGGCGGCATTGAAGGCCGCGATTGATCTGGGTTTGTTCACCGCCATCGGAGGCACTCCCGCGACGGCCGCAGAGATCGCGACGCTCTGCCAGTGCCCGCAGCGCGGCATCCGCATCCTGGCGGATAATCTCACGATCCTGGGCTTCCTCACCAAGGAGGGCGCGTCCTATGCGCTCACGCCTTCATCGGCGGTCTTTCTGGTGCCAAGCTCGCCGGCCTACATGGGAAATGCGGTGAAGTTTCTGCATGCTCCCGGCTTGACGGAAGCCTTTGACGATCTCGCCTCCACCATTCGTCGCGGGCGTCTGCACACGACGGAGGAGGGTACCACGGCGGCGGATCATCCGGCCTGGGTGGAATTTGCCCGCGCCATGGGACCGATGATGGCGCCCACTTCGCAGGGGGCGGCGGAGCTGGTGCCGCTGGACCCAGCCCGCGACACCCGCGTGCTGGACATCTCCGCGAGCCATGGGGCCTATGGTATTGCCTTTGCGAAAAAGAATCCACGCGCGCATCTCGTGGCATTGGACTGGGAAGCCGTGCTCGCTGTCACCACAGAAAACGCGCAGGCAGCAGGCATTGCGGACCGCTTCAGCAAGATCACCGGTGATGCCTTTACCGTGGATCTCGGCAGCGGCTACGACGCCGTGCTGGTGCCGAATTTCCTGCATCACTTCAACATCGAGGACTGCACGCGCTTCCTGAAGCGGGCGCATGCCGCGCTGCGTCCGGGTGGAAAAGTGGTGATCGTGGAATTCGTGCCGAATGCAGACCGCGTCAGCCCGCCGCCCGCCGCGAGTTTCAGCCTCGTCATGCTCGGCACCACGCCGGAGGGCGATGCCTACACCTTCGCCGAGTATCAGCAGATGCTCACGGCGGCAGGCTTCCGCGACGCGGAGTTTCATCCGCTGCCACCCACGGCGCAGAGCGCGGTGATCGCGGTGGCGTGAGGTCAGTGCTATGGCTTCTTCACTTCCGGAGTCAGCCGACCTTCATCAAGGTCGAGGTATTCAAACATGGTCTGCACCGTGCCGGGTGGCAGGCCGATTTCTTCGAGGCGTTCGTTCAGGCGCTGGGTGCCGTTATCGCGCCAGCCGCGCTTGGTCATGAAGGCATTCCAGACTTCGATCTCCTGCTCGGTGGGCTGGAGACCTGTCGCATAGGCCCAAGCCAGCAGGCTTTCATCGCTGCCGCCTTTGAGGGTTTCGGCCTCAAGCGCGGAGTAGTCAAATTTGAGGAACTCGCAGCAGCGCCAGTCAAAGCTGCCCTTCACCGCACCGCGCATGGACTGCCAGCCTTCGGGCAGTTTCCCTGCGGCCATCAGGCGAATCTTGTCCAGCATGCGGCCGAAATAGACAAGGCCGTTCACTTGATCGTAGGGGCTGCGCAGTCCGGGAATGATCGTGGGGTAGGGAAGGGGCATGAAAGGAGCAAAGCATGAAGCGCGGAGATCTTCAAGAAACGCCTGCGTGTGAGAAGACGCGAAGCACCCTTTGCAAATCGGGCTTTTTTAATTATAACGAACACCATGCGCAGCCAGAAGATCAGCAACCGAGCCCCACGCCCTTTCAAGACCAAGAACGACCGGTGGTCGGGTGTGCGCGAGCCCAAGGCCTTCTTCTCCACGCCCAAGCCGGTGGTGCGTCCGGCCAAAGCTGACGCTCCCGCCGAAAAGCCTGCCGACCAGACCGCCGCTGGAGAGTAAGGCGCCGCAAGGAAAGAGGCATCATGCTCCCCGTTTTGGGAGTGATGGGTGAAACTGAAGCGTGGAGGGATCAAGATGATCCCTCTCCTGTCTGGCATGCGCCGCGCTGGATGGGCTCCAGATGGAATTTCCTGTTGCCAGTTCACGGGGGCTGCGGTGATCGTACCGCATGGCAAATCCTGAGAACGTCCAGATGGCGGCAAACTTTGGCCTCTTCATGCTCGCCGTAGGCGCGCTGGGCTTGTTCAGCGGGACGACGTTGGGGCGCAGTGGCATCGTCCGGCGTGCGGATGCACCGGGCACGTTTTACTCCATCTGCGGCTCTCATCTGGCCGTGGGAGCTTTTTGTTATTTCGGGCAGTATTTCGCGCGGACGGTTTAAAGTGAAGACCCCATGCCACGTTTCCTCCTCATCCTTTTTTGCCTGAGCTTCGGAGTCTTCGCTCAGAGTCCTATGCCTCGCACCGTGATCGTGTTCGGCGATTCCATCACCGCAGGCGGTGCTTTGCCCAAGGAGCAGCGAGATCATCTCTGGGTGACGCAGGTGCAGCAGCAGTCAGATGGCGCGCTGACGCTGATCAATGAAGGCAAAGGCGGGCGTCCGACGAACTCGCTCGCGGAGTTTGAGGCGATGCTCACACGCCATGCGAAGGCAGATGCGCTCGTCATCGCGCTTGGCATGAATGATTCACGCGACATCACACCGCAGTGCATTCCCAAGGCGGTGGCGAATGTGCGGGCGATGATTGGGAAAGCGCGTGCGGCTTATGGCGCGAAACTGCCGGTGCTGCTCGTGGGGCCTTCCAACATCAACAAAGCCGCGCTGGGGCCGACGAAGCCTATCGCCAACGAACGCGAGGCCAAGCTGCGTGAACTCGGCGCTGCGTTTGAGAAACTTGCGGCTGAAACGAAGTATGAGTTTGTCAGCCTCTTCGGTGTCGTGCCGGATTCATCCCTGCTCAAAGATGGCGTGCATCCCGATGGTGCCGGGAATGATGCCATCGCGAAGGTGATGGGGGAGAAGTTGAAAGCGCTGGGCTGGTAGGGGCTCACTTGGCCCGCGCGATGCCGGACTTCACGTTGGAAATGGCCTTGGTGATCTTTTCCTGCATCTTCGCTTTGTCGCCGGTGGTCGCAAAGGCGATGGCCTCATCCACGTAGCCGATGGCATCCTTGCGCTGCCCTTCTTTGTTTGGTTTCGCTTTGACCAAGGCCTTTCGGGCGGCGCGCAGGCTTGTGAGGGGATCTTTGGCTGTCCGTGCGGCTTCGAGATGACCGATGGCCGTGCGCATGTGCGGCTGGTCATCGGCCTCGTTGGCGGAAAGCGGTACCAAGGCTGGGGACAAAACCATGGCCAGCATCAGCCAGAAAGCGGTTCGGTGATTCATGACGTGCGCAGTAGAGTTGGTCGTCATTATAGACAGCCGCTTTAAACCACGTCAATGCCCTGATTTACCGCAGCATCATCCACAGCGTGCTGGAGCCGTGGCCGGGCGGGAAATCCACCGGCGTGCCGAGCTTGAGATAATCAGCGGTGCGGCGCTTGCCCTTCGCGCACCAGCGGGCGCTGCGCTCCAGCCTGGCGGGGTCAAGCTTGGTGCAGTTGGTGGAAAGCAGGATGGCGCATTTCGGCGCAGCCACCTCCAGCGCGGCGCTGAGCAGATCTTCAAAGTGATCCTCCACCTGCCAGCGGCGGCCGTTCTTGCTGCGGGAGAAGGTGGGCGGATCGAGGATGATGGCGTCAAAGCGCTCTCCGCGCGCGGAGAGCTGCGGCAGCAGTTCGGCGGCGTCATCCACCTCAAAGCGGTGCTTGGCTTCCGGGATGCCATTGAGCGTGAGATTGTGCCTGCCACGATCCAGAGACTTGCGGGAGAGATCCACGCTCAGCGTCTCCGCGCCCGCGAGCGCGGCCACCAGCGAGAAGCTGCAAGTGTAGGCAAAGGTGTTCAGCACGCGCTTCGGCTTCAGCGCGTGCAGCTTGGCGCGGTTCAGTCGCTGGTCCAGGAACAGCCCGTGGCTGTAGCTGGCACCGATGTCCAGACCGTAGCGAATGCCGGCTTCCGTGACCACCGTGGTGAGTGGCAGCGAGGCATCGCCGCTGTGCAGCACGGGAGAGATGCGGTCGGCGTTCTTGAGCGGCAGGAAGCGGTGGAACACACGCACGGGCTGCCAGCCGGAATTCGTGCACCATTGGGTGAGTCCAGCCGCGAGTTCATCGCGCGCGGTATCGCTCTTGTAGGAAAGGATCACATCATCGCCCAGCCGCTCCACCCAGCCGCCGGGGCCTGAGGCAAGCCGGTGCGCATTGGTGCCTGCGGCTTCAATCGTTTTGCACTGGGCGGGAGTCATCCATGTGACGGATGGGGAGGCTGGACGTGGGGCGGGGGGAATAATCACTGTCTCACTCCTGCCGCAGGATGCATCGTGAGGCAATCAGAGTCGGCAGGCGGTGTCAGCAGGCTTGGTTAGTTTTTCGGGTTCAAACCAGCATCATGGCAGAATGCGATAGCGGGTGGCCTGCCCCGCGCCAAGCCGCTCCAGCTTTTTCATGTCGTGGAGCTTTTGAGGTTCAGCCGCGTCGTCAAACTGAAGGCCTTCCAATCCATGGTCACATGATCCTATGTGAGTTTATGTGAAATTATGTGCGAAAAGTCAAGGCACCTCAGTCTTTCGGCGGCCACTGCACGCCCGCGAGTTCCTGGGGCAGCTGCTTGGGATCGGTGGGATAAATGAGCGAGAGGTCGGGCTTGGTCGTGGCACCGGGAAGAAATTCGGTTTCTTCAGGTGCGCCGATGATGAGCCAGAGCACTTCTTCGGCGGTGTCGTTGAACACCTGCCGCAGTTGATCCGGGCCCACATGCACGCCGCCGTGTTTCGGCACGGTGAGTGTTTCATCTCCCACGCGGATGCGGCCCGTGCCTTCGAGCACGAAATAAAACTCCTCGGCGCGGATGTGCTTGTGCAGCGTGTTCGCGCTCATGGGCGGCATGCGCCAGAGGCGTGCGCCCATGTTTTCGCTGCCGGTGCGCTCCAGAAAATCGGCGTTCGGGATGCGCATGAGATTCGACAGACGCCAGGTGAGATCATCGGGCGTGATGAGATGGAAGCCTTGCGCGGGGTTCATGGAGTTGCAGAACTATGCGCCGCTTCGCGCTTCCGCAACTGGCCGCAGGCGGCATCGATGTCCGGCCCACGTGCACGGCGCAGATGGGCCACGGTGCCATGCGCGCGGAGTTCGGCGAGGAAGGCTTCCGTTTGCTCCAGGCTGCTCGGTGCGTAGGTGCGGCCACGCAGGCTGAGGCCGGTGGCATTGTAGCGCAGCAGATTCACATGCATGCGCCGTCCTTCCAGCAGTCGCGACAGATCGCGCGCCTGCGCGAGGGAATCGTTCACGCCATCGAGCAGGCAGTACTGGATGGTGGTGATGCGTCCGCTGCTGGCCTGGTAACGATCCACGGCGGCGAGCACGTCCTGCACATCAAAGCGTTTGCCCATGGGCAGCAAGTCGGCACGCGTGGCATCATCCGGCGCGTGCAGAGACAGCGCGAGATGTACGCCGAGATCCGCCTCACGCAGTTCATCAATGCCGGGCACGATGCCCACGGTGGAGATGGTGATCTGCCGCCAACCAAAAGCGCCGAGCGTGGGGGCGGCGATGCGCTGCACGGCGGCGAGCACGTTTTTGAGATTCAGCATCGGCTCGCCCATGCCCATGAAGACGATGGTGCGCAGCGTGCGGCCGGCGGCGCGTGCCTCGCGGCGCAGATGGATGAACTGCTCCACGATCTCGCCGGAGGTGAGGTTGCGCTCAAAGCCCGTCTGCGTGGTGGCGCAGAAATCACAGCCCATGGCGCAGCCCACCTGGCTGGAAATGCAGCCCGCTGCACGCTCCGGGTGAAAGTCCGGCATCAGCACGGACTCCACGGTGCGGCCATCGTGGAGGCGCAGCAGCAGCTTGGTGGTGCCGTCTTCAGACACCTGCCGCATGGCGAGGCTCGCGGAGGTGGTGGGAAATTCGGACTGAAGCTGCGCTTCGAGCTTTTCTGGCAGGAGGAAATCGGCGCGGTCTTTCGGCGGCTGTGCAGAGAGCAGGCTGCGAATGACGCGCGACGCGTGCGCCGTGTTGAAACCGTTGTTTTGCATCCAAGCGCTCAGCTCAGCGTGAGAGAGGTCGGGCAGGGAGCGTGCGATGATGGCGCGGCTGCTCATTTCGATGATGAGGCGCGTTTTTTCGAGGCCTTGGCCTTGGGATTGAAGGCGAGCGCAAGGTCCACCCAATGCCGCAGGTCCTGCTCGGAGTCATGGCCTTCCGGCTGCACAAAGACGTAGCCCTTCATCGGTCTTCCAGTGAAGTCCATCGGCCCGCAGCCAGGGCGTTTCAGCGACTCGGCTTCCTCGGCGGGGTCCAGACGCACCATGAGGCGCTGCTGCGTCACGCCCATGCACATCTTGTCATTCACCATGAAGCACAGCCCGCCCATCATCGCCTTGGTGGTAAAGCGAATGCGCCGGGAGGTCAGCAGATCGGTGATACGATCCGCAAGCGAGGTGTCGTAAGCCATGACGCGTCAGCTATGGGGGCGCTGAATTTTTTTGCGAGCTTTTTCCACCCTGGCGCGGATGAAGCAGCCGTTCGCGTGGTCATTGATGAGGCCCATCGCCTGCATGAAGGCATACACCGTCGTCGGGCCGACGAATTTCCAGCCGCGTTTCTTCAGCTCCTTGGAAAGCGCGACGGACTCCGCTGAGGTGGATGCGGTCTGCGGTTCCCCGAGTGTGCGGGGATCAGGCTCGTAGCTCCAGACAAAAGCGGCGAGGGAACCTTCCTGTTTCACCAGCTCCTGCGCGCGCTGCGCGTTGTTGATGACAGCCTCAATCTTGCCGCGATGGCGGATGATGCCGGCGTCTTGAAGCAGGCGAGCCACGTCCTTCTCCTTGAAGCGCGCAATGCGGTCGAAATCAAAGCCATGGAAGGCTTGGCGGAAATTTTCGCGTTTCGCGAGGATGGTGCGCCAGCTCAGCCCGGACTGAAAACCCTCAAGGCTGAGCTTTTCAAACAAGCGGTGATCGTCCGCCACGGGAAAGCCCCATTCAGTGTCATGGTAGGCGGGGAACTCCGGCGCGGAGGCGCACCAGTGGCAGCGTTCTTTGCCGTCTTCGGAGAGGTGGGTCAGGCTCATGGCTTTTCAGGAAACGAGGAATTGCAGGCGTTCATCCGCCATGCCGGGATCAAGCTCGTGGATCTCAGCCGTCACGATGCCCTCGGCGACAAAGGGATCTTCGTTCACGCGCTGCTGAAGTGCGGCGTGCGTGGTCTGGTGCGCGAGGATGCCGCCACCGAGACCGGGCTCAAGACCGCCTGCGAGCAGGAAGACGCCTTCGGCAAAGCCGCGTTTGAGCCAGGCCTTGTGACCGTCCATGAACTGGCCGGCTTGTGTTTTGCTTTCGGTGAAACGGAGAAAGATGATGAACATGAGGGTGGGTGGATGAAAAGATCAGCGCCGGGCGCGGCGTGCAGGGCTGGGGCTCAGACCCGCGAGCCACTCCTGCACGCGCAGCACCTCCGCGCGGATGAAAGACTCGTCGTGAAAGGCCTGCGCAAGTGTGGCGGTGCCCTGGCTCCAGGCCAGCAGGTGCATGGCATGCGCCCTGGATTCGCCGCCGCAGCCGAGCTGCTCAAACTGGCGTTTCAACCAGTCGCGGAAGAGGCTGAAGATCTTGTTCGCCTGCGCGAGCGCCGCGTGCTCCAGCTTGGCCAGTTCCGTGCAGAGCGTGCCCACCGGGCAGCCGTGGAGCAGGATCTTCGCGCGGTTCATGATGAGGATGTTGATGAAGCAGCGGATGCGTTCCGCCGCCGTGCAGCCCTCGGCCTCCCACTGCTCCAGCATGCCGCGCGTGCGCCGCAGCCGGAGGTCGATCACGGCTTCCAGAATATCGTCCCTCGTCTTGAAGTGGAAGGTGAGATTTCCGCGCGTGATCTGCACCGCCGACGCGATGTCTGCGACGGACGTGTACTCGAAGCCCTTCTGGTAAAACAGACGGTCTGCGGTCTCGATGATCCGGTCTCGTGTGGTCGGGGCGCTCATTCGGGCGTGATGCGCGCCGAATTAGGACAAATGTCCTAATCTGTCAAGCGCGTGATCCGGATGCAATTTGACGCGACGACCGGCGTTTCAGCACCGCCATGATCACTCCCTGCCGTCTCGCCGTCCTCGCTCTTGCCATTTTCTGCACCCTTCCCGCGCATGCGGCGGACGCGGAGTACAAGCCGGAGCTGTTTCAAAGCCTGAAGCTGGTTTATTCGGATGACTTCGATGGCGCTCTGAACACGGAGTTCTGGGAGGTGCGGCAAAACACCACCTGGGCGGTGAAGGACGGCGTGCTCAGCGGCAGCCCGTCGTCTAAAGAGTTTCAGGACAAGAAGAAAGCCAGCGCCGATCCCTCCCATGCGGGGCTGAAGCCCGTCATCTGGCTGCGCAAGGTGCCGGAAAATTTCGTCTGCACCATGCGGGTGCGCTATGATGCCACGACCTACGAGAAAGGATTTCCGCTTTTCGATTTAGGCCATCACATTCACACCCTGAGCTTCAGCGAAAAGGCCACCACGCTGGCGATCAAAAAGAACGTGGAGATCCTGCCCGTGGCGGAGCCGCTCTTTGCGCTGAATCAGTGGCATGACGTGGTCATCGAGCTGAAGAAAGGCGCGATCCTCCTCAAGATCGATGGCAGGAAGCACCTCTTCGAAAGCAAAAACATCGACATGGCCGGCCAGGCGCAGATCGACTTCAAAGCCGTGGATTTCGGCACCTGCCAGATCGATTCCATCCGGCTGTGGGAAGGGAAGTAGTTTCGCTGCATTGAAGCGAGCCCGGGCAAGCTCCCGCTGCAGCGCAACGGGAGCCGCGCGAGGTCCGGCATCACTACGCGCCGGCACCGTGCACCTGAATCAGATGCACCTGGAAGATGAGGTCGCTGTTGGCCGGGATGGCGCCCATGGACTGGGGGCCGTAGCCGAGATTGGCGGGGATGTAGAGCAGCCATTGATCGCCGGGCTTCATGAGCTGCAGTGCTTCCGTCCAGCCAGGGATCACCTGGTTCACGCCAAAGGTGGCGGGGGCGCCGCGCTCGTAGGAGCTGTCAAACACCGTGCCATTGGTCAGCGTGCCCTTGTAGTGCACCGTGGCGGAGTCATAGAGCGAGGGGGAGCGCCCGCCTGCAGGCCCGGACGCCAGCACCTTGTAGCGCAGCCCGCTCGGGGTGGAGATCATGCCATCAGTCGACGGCGTGCCGCTGATGGCCGGAGTGGCGGCGGAGGGGGAAGCGGGCTCGGACTTCTTGCTGCTTTCGCAGCTGGTCATAAGAAGCAGGAGTGCGGCGGACAGGGAGACGGACAATGAAGAGCGTTTCATGGTGACTGCGTTGGGTAGGGTGGTGCAGGGCCTCGATTGGGACTGGCCCCGTGGTGGCGGAAGATGTGGGCGGGAAATGGCCCATGCGCAACCGAGATGCGCGGTGCTGCAGGGGGCTGCAAGCGGGTGAAGGGAGGGATGAGTGCCGCAGGTTGAGTGACATCTCACCAACCCGCTTTGGGGGAGGTTCTGTCAGTTGTGTCAGTTTTGTCAGTGCCTTTTAAAAGGGGGACGAATATTTTGCAGGCTCTGTGGAGGGTGGCAGGCATGCCTCTGGCCGACCCACCCGTGGGGTTTCGTCAGTTTCGTCGGTGTGTTTTGCAGGGGGGGAATATTTTTTTCAGCCATCCCGGGGGAGGTTTTGAGGGTTTTGATGGTTCGTTTTGAAAGGGGGAGTGTTTTTCTGCCATCTCAGATGGAGGTGGGCTGGGGGTTTTGAGGGTTTTGTTGGTTTTGTTGGTTTTGTTGGTTCATTTTAAAAGGGGGAGTGTTTTTTTCACGTCGGGATTCACGGGGTGGAAGGACTCAAGGGGGGACGCCATGAGCGGGCTGATCAATGACATGCTTGTAAATACCACTCGGTGCTATTCAGAATCACTGTAAGTACTTTGGATGCACCTTCACTCCATCCACTCCCGTGGATCCAGACGGTAGTATCTGGCCAGTTCTGTGTACATCTCCGGACGCTCGTCGTAGAGCTTCTGCGGTTTCTCGAAGAAGGTCTCGGTGGCGACGGCGAAGAACTCCGCAGGATTGGTGGCGCCGTAGGCATCCAGCACCTTCTCGGTGCCCTCCTCCGTGCGCTGAAGGAAGTCGGCGTAGTTGTCATGAAAGACGTGGGACCACCTGCGGTAGGCCCCGCTGCTGGGCAGGGCAGGGGCACCGTCGGTCGGGCCGTCCTCGTGGTCCAGTTGGTGGGCAAACTCATGGAAGGTCACGTTGTCGCCATCATCCATGAAGCGTGCTCCATGAGTCACGGAATCCCAGGCCAGCACCACGGTGCCCCAGTGGGAGGATTCCCCCAGCCGGTGCACCTCTCCCTCAGTGACGATGCCCTGCGCATCCCTGCTAGCGCTTACCGAGCTGAAGGTGGTGGGGTAGAGGTACACCGCGCTCAGCTTGGGGTAGGGTTTCCCCGTGCGCTGCACCACCAGCAGGCAGGCCTGCGCCGCCACGGTGAGGATCATGGCCTCCGTCAGCTCCAGCCCGCCACAGCCTTCAAAACGGATGGTGGCGATGAATTGCGCGATCCTCTCGTGAAGCCGCAGCCGCAGCTCCTCCGGCAGGTGTGCGTAAAGAGGTACATGCTGCCTCAGGATGCCGATCCATTCCTCATGGAACACCACGGGCTCCTTTGTCTCGATACCCAGCAGCACCTTCAGTTTCTCCCAGATCATGGGGCTGAGAGTAGTCCATGGGTGGCTGGCTGCCAGAGCATTTGAAAATGCTGGCCATGACTGTGAGGCGGGGTGTTTCTTGTTCCACAGAAACAACTCTCCCCTGTTATCCCAACGCCACCCAGCAGGGCAGGAAAATAATTTCTCCTCTCCAAACGAACCGCCGAAACCACCAAAACCTCCCTTCTACGCCTCCCAGGATGGCTGAAAAAAAATACTCCCCCTTTTAAAAAGCACTGACAAAACTGACACAACCGACAGAACCCGGTTGTGTCAGTTCTGTCAGTGACGTCGGAGAAGGGATGCTCCGGAATCACAAGCCTGCCACAAGCTGGACGGTAAAAAAAATACTCCCCCTTTTAAAATGAACCACCGAAACCACCGAAACCCCGGTTTCGTTGGCTCCGCTGGACGGGGAGCGGGAGATGTTTTTCGGCCTGTCTAGGCACCATCGGCGGCACGTTCCACCTCGGCGATGTCGATCTTGATCATCTTCGTCATCGCTTCCATGGCGCGGTGGGCGCGGGCGGGGTCCGGATCATTGAGCAGCTCCAGCATTCGCCGGGGCGTGATTTGCCAAAACAGACCAAACCGATCCTTCAGCCAGCCGCAGGCCACCTCCTCGCCGCCCTGGGTGGTCAGTGCCTCCCAGAGACGGTCCGTCTCGGCCTGGTCATCGCAATGGATCATGAATGACACCGCCTCGGTGAAGGCAAAGTTTGGCGTGTTCAGCGCATAGTAACGCGTGCCCGCCAGCGTGAACTCCACCAGCAGCACCGTGCCCGCCGGCCCGCCGGGCGTGTCCATGGGCGAGCGTGTGATGCGTTCAATGCGCGAATCCGGCAGCAGCGAGACGTAGAACTGCGCGGCCTCTTCGGCGCGACCGTCAAATGACAGGAACGGAGTGATTTTATTCATGGGTTGTTGTGATGGAAAGGGGGGCGGTGTGTTGCAGCCGACGCTGATAAATCAAACATGTCTCCGAGTCTATCCAACACCTGCTGGTGGAGGCTTGAATCCAAGCCGCCGCGACTCATTGGCACCAGGCGCCGAGGGTGTTTTCCACCGCCTTCTTGGCCACGGAGACATCAATGGCGGGATCATCCTTCGCCAGTTCTACCAGCACCACCTCGGGGATGATGTTCGTGAGGGCCATGATATACGGCGTGAGCTCGCCCAGGTGGCGCAGGGCGACGTCTGCCACGGTCTTTTCACCCAGACCCAGCGCGGTGGTGTGCAGCATCTCATAAGACACGCAGGCCAGGGACAGGGCGGTGTAGTTGTCCCGCAGGATGCGTGAGATGGGGTGCTTGCGCACCTGCCCGTACAGCCCGGCCAGCGCCCCGGTGAGGTTTGTTACGGCCTCTTTCAGGGCCGCGCCCACGCCGCTGCTCAGCGCGTGCGCCTGGCGCTCCATCTCCGCCCGCTGCGCCGCCAGCGTGCTGTGCATTTTTTCGATCAACTGATGCGCGGCGATGTGGCTGCGCACGTCCGCGTCCTTGCACTGCTGGGCAAAGGCATTCTCGATGTGCTTGGCCATCGCGGCGGTGTCATTGACGTACATGTGCAGATTCTCGCTCTGGGTGGGGCTGGTGGTCATGGGCGTGGCGGAAGGGTGGGTGGGTTTCCAGATCATCGCGTCTGGATTCCCGCACGGATGGGTGGCACCCTGGCAAACCACCTCATCCTCCACGCCGAGGCCCTGCGCCCATAGGGGGCATCATTTCGCAAAGAGTGGCAACGAGCCTGCGAATGCCCATCAGGAGAACATGCGCGTCTCCGCAAGGCGCGACTCCTTTCGCACGTAGCTGCAGCTCCACTTTACCCTCGCCACCTTCTCTCGTTTCCGATACTCTTGCACCCATCATGCCCATTCACCTCACCACTCCGTCCCGGCGCAAGTTCCTCACTCAGCTCAGTGGCGCGGTCGTCTGCGCTCCAGCGTTTCATGCCGCAGCGGCGGAGCGGGTGGATGCAGATCGCATCGCCATTCTCAATGACACGCACATCGCCGCCGGACATACGGCCAATGCGCCCATCCCCACGCACCTGCGCGAGACGGTGGCCTGGCTGATCGCGCAGGAGAGGCGGCCCGCTGCCGTGGTCATCAACGGGGATCTCGCCCTGAGCAATGGCCGCCCCGGCGACTACGCGCACTTCGCGCGGCTCATCGCCCCGCTGCGGGAGGCCGGCATGCCCGTGCACCTCACCCTGGGGAATCACGATGACCGCGAGGTCTTTTATCAGGTGCTGCAGGCGGAGAAATCGGCGGAGCCGCCCGTGGTCTCGCGCCATGTCGGCGTCATCTCCCTGCCACGGGCCAATCTCTTCCTGCTCGATTCGCTCAAAACGCTGGACAGCCGAGTCGTCGCGCAGGGCCTGCTCGGTCCGGAGCAGCTCGCCTGGCTGGGCCGCATGCTCGATGCTCATGCCGACAAGCCCGCCCTCATCTTCGCCCATCACAATCCCCGTCTCGGCGGCGAAGAGAAGCACTTCCCCGGCGGGTTGGAAGACTCCGAGCCCCTGTGGGAACTCCTCGTCTCACGCCCGCAGGTGAAGGCTTACATTCACGGCCACATCCATCACCGCGATCACTTCCAGCATCGCGGCATTCACATTCTCAACACCCCGGCCACCTCCTACGTCGCCAATCCCACCGCCAGCACCACCGGCTGGACGATGGCCCAGCTCAGCGATCAAGGCGCGGAGTTCACCACGCTGACGCATGAGAAGGCGCATGCGTGGAATGGCAAGGTGGAGAAGGCGGCGTGGCGGGCCTAGGCTCTGATGCGTGGTTCGTCCAGACCTGCCAGCGCGCGGGATTCCGGGGTGCTGAAGCAGGTGCACCGAGGGTCATTCCCCGGACACTTGCATCTGGCCCACATGCACGGAGCCCTTGCTCCCGCCGGAGTGCCGCACGGCCTGGGCGTGGTAGAAGTTGTTGCCGGCGATGCTCTGGTGATCGTACTCGAAAGGGGTGTAGAGATCCGGGCTGTACTGCTGCAGGGCCACGCCATTGTTCATGATGAGGGGGCCTTTGACGCCTGGGGCGGACTCCAGGATCGTGCCGGTCTGGACCATCTGGACCTTGGACGAATTCGCGCAGGAGGGGAGGCTGGCTGCCATGCCGGCGAAAGCGAGTAGCATAAGGTGACGTTTCATGGTGGTGGGTGGTGGTGAGTTTTTGAGATGCAAGTTTTGACACTCGTTTCTAATCATTGACTCAAAGGGATCGCGCCAGACCCCGGGAACGACCTTCTGAAGCCCCCCCGAAAGCGGGGTCAGGGACACCATTACATCCGGGTGGCCGGCTGCCGATGCCCGGGCCCTGCCCGGTCAAAGGTCCGCTCCTGCCCACAAGGCCGAGCGGAGGCTGTCGCCACCTCCAGCGGTGTTACTTCGTCTGAAACACCGGCTTAAAAAGCGGGCTCAGCAGTTCCGCGCCTTCGCGAGTGAGGTGATGGCTGTCGTAGTAGAGGACCTGGTCTTTTTTCAGGACTCCGTAGAGGCCGCGTGAGTTGAGGAAGAGTTCGGCGGGATCGACGACGGTGGCACCCATCTGAGCGAGTTCGGCAAAGGTGGTCTCCAGGGCGGCATTGGCCTGCTGGTGCTGCTCTTTGGCGAGGCCGAGGGCTTCAAGGTCGCCGCGGCGCAGGGCGGTGAGGGCGGCGATGCGCGGCACGTCAAAGCCGGGGGCGGGCACGTCCTTGAGCACCAGCACCCGAGCTCCGGACTGCATGAGGGCGCGCACGGTGGCGATGAGATCGGCACGGAACTCCGCCGAGGCGGCAAAGGCATCCCACTTGGCCGTCATGATCACGTGCGGGATGTGCTGCCGGGCGATGAAGGCCACCACGCTGTCAGCGACCTTCGGCGACACGCTGCCGAGGCCATGCGGGCCTGCGCTGACGTAGTGCTGCACCGGGGCGGTGGAGTGAAAGGCGGCCAGCACGCCGCGCTGCGAGTGCTCCCGGCAGAGGGTGTCGATCGCGGGGGCGATGGCCATGGCGTGGCTGTCTCCCCAGACGAGGACGCGGATGGGCTGCGTGCTCTTGGCAGAGCCGAGTTCGGTGAAATTGCCCGCCAGGGCATTGTCTGGGCTGATCACCTCGCGGAAGCCATGGCTGTCCCGGCTGGCGGCATACGCAAGCGCGCTGGCGGGGAAGCGTGCGGGGATGCCTTGGAACGCCGCCACCGTGAGCGCGAAGGCGATGAACACGCCGGTGACGACGCCGGCAAAGGTGAAGATCTGCCGGCGGCTGCTGAGCCAGAGGCGCTGGCGGAAAGGCGTCTCCACCAGCTTCCAGGACAGCACGGCGAGTGCGAAGCTGGCCAGCAGCAGCCCGATGCGCGTGGCGGTGGTGAGTTCAAAGGCGGAAAGGTACTTCGCAAACACCAGCAGAGGCCAGTGCCAGAGATAGAGCGGATAGGACACCAGCCCGATGAAGACCAGAGGCCTGAGCGACAGCGCCCTTCCCACGAACGAGAGCTGTGCATCGCTGGAGGCAATGATGAGCCCCGCGCCGAGGCAGGGCGCCAGCGCCGCCACCCCGGGAAAGCGTGTGCTGTCATCATACGCGAACACCGCCCACCCGATGAGCGCCAGCCCCGCCAGTCCGGAGGCCTCCTGCGCGCCCCGGCTCATGGAGAAACGCCCGCGATGCATGGCCAGCAGCACGCCGATCAGCAGCTCCCACGCACGCGCAGGCAGCAGGTAGAAAGCCGCACGCTGGTTGTGCGAAGAGTAAGTGAGGGCGATGCCGATCACGAGGGAGCCCAAGGCGATGCCCCAGATCCACCGCTGCCATGACTGCGGCTTGCGGCGCACCAGAAACGTCAGCAGCAGAGGAAAGAGCAGGTAAAACTGTTCCTCCACCGCGAGCGACCAGGTGTGCAGCAGCGGCTTGGTTTCAGCCCCCGCATCGAAATAGTTGCCGTCTTTCCAGAAGTAAAAGTTCGCGCCCATCACGGCCTGGGCCAGGACGGATTTCCCCACAAGCTGGAAGTCTCCCGGCAGTGAAAACAGCCAGGCTGCCGCGAGCACCGCCACCACCATGCAGGTGAGCGCGGGCATGATCCGCCGGATTCGCCGCTCCCAAAACTGCACCATGCTGAAGGTGCCCGCTGCAATCTCCCGCAGGATGAGGCAGGAGATCACATAGCCCGAAATGACAAAAAAGACATCCACTCCCACAAAACCGCCAGTGCAGCCCAGTCCGGCATGAAACAGCAGCACCGGCAGCACCGCCAGCGCCCGCAGGCCGTCCACATCAGGCCGGTATCCGAAAGATGAGGGGCTGGCGGGGGCCGCAGAAGGCGTCATGGGGGAGAGTGCAGGTGGGCGTGAGGAGCGGATCGGTGCGGTGCGTGCTGTAGACTGGCAGGGCCCTTGATGCACGTTTTTTCCTGCGGGGAGGCAGCGGGGACAGGCCGCTAATCCCTGATGCGACGCCCCTCCCGCGACACACGCAGGGAATGCCTCGATGGAGGATGGCCATGAGCCCGCAGTCTACTCCTCCACAGGATCAAGGAATGCCCATCAAGTGTCCGCTCCTGCGTCTTTCCCCTTCGGCTGCCGGGTCAGGACCTCGCCGAAATGCTTGGTCACGCATTTCGGGCAGATGCCGTGGGTGAACCGGGCCTCGGACCTTGAAGCGACGTATTCCTCCATCTGCTGCCAGTGTCCCGTTTCGTCCCGGATGTCCTTGCAGTAGGCGCAGGTCGGCAGCAGCCCCTCCAGCGTGCGCACGCGGGCGCGCAGGGCCTTGGTTTGCTCAGAGAGCTTGCCGCACAGAAACGTGATGAAGAACAGGAGCGCGAGCCGGATGACGGCATTGGTGATGGCCACAGGCAGGGTGTACGGGATGCCCCAGCCATACTGGATGCAGAACCGGATGAGACACAGAAGGGCCCCCAGCCACATCGCCGTGCGCAGGCCGCAGTTCCACGCCATCAGCGCGACCGGGATCACGAACAGGAAGGGAAAGAAGACAATGGGCCCCGCCAGGAAGTCGCTGCACGACATCAGCAGCGCGATGCAAAACAGCACCCGCCTGTCATTCCACGGATACCTTTCGAAAAAGTATTCCGTCGGAGGTTGAGGGTGGGGTCCATTCATGGCGGGGGGGCGGTTAACAAGCATGGAACACGCGCTGCACAAGGACAGAGTTGCACAGGTGACTATCAATCAGTGATTAAGGAACGGCAATGGATTCCATAATGGGACAGATGCCTAGCGACGATTCCTTGAACGCGATGCCCCGCGATTGGTCGCGAACTTTCGCGAATTCAGAAGTCATGCTTCCTCCAAATGCGCGGATTTTCGCGCCCATTCGCGTTGTGGACATTCCCATCATCGCACCGGGATTTTCAGATCATCAAAGAAGCCGTCCTTGCCCATGCAGCCAAATTCCACCTTCGACTTCGTCGGGTGGGCGATGCCGGGGGATTGCATAAAGGCCACGGGCTTGCCGTCGATGGAGGCGCGCATGCTCCCCCGTGGGATGGGTGTGGCGACAGCCCGCCCGTCTGCGAGCGTGTGTCGCCAACGCCATGGCCTGCGAACGTCCTCGAAGTCGGGTGGTTTGGCGAAGGGAGCGGCTAGGCGCGGGAAGCCCATGGACGCCAAACACACCCAATCTACGGCCAGAGCGCCGCGCTCCCCCGTAGGACGGTCGTGGCGACAGCCCGCCCGTCTGCGAGCGTGTCGCCAACGCCATGGCCCGCGAACGTCCTCGAAGTCGGGTGGTTTGGCGAAGGGAGCGGCTAGGCGCGGGAAGCCCATGGACGCCAAACACACCCAACCTACGGCCTGAGCGCCGTGCTCCCCCGTAGGACGGTCGTGGCGACAGCCCGCCCGTCCATCAGCGTGCCGCAAACGCCATGGCCCGCGAACGTCCTCGAAGTCGGGTGGTTTGGCGAAGGGAGCGGCTAGGCGCGGGAAGCCCATGGAAGCCAAACACGCCCAACCTACGGCCTGAGCGCTGCGCTATTCGAAAACGTGTCGAGGAGGCCCCCCCTTCTACTTCACCGGCTCCGCGCTCCAGATCTTGAGGTCGTCGAAGAACCCGCCCTGGCCCATGCAGCCAAATTCCACCTTCGACTTCGTCGCGTGGGCGATGCCGGGGGACTGCAGGAAGGCCACGGGCTTGCCGTCGATGGAGGCGCGCATGGTATCGCCCACGGTTTCGAGGGTGAAGCTGTGCCAGGCCTGGGGATCGAGGCTGAGGGGGAAGGAGACGTTCTTGCGGCCTTTCGGTGTCGGCGGCTCGCCGGTGGCGCCTTCGGGGCGGGCCACGGCCAGGCCCTTCTGATCCACGAGGATGATCTTGTCCGCCGCGATCCGTGCCATGCACAGGTGTCCGTAGTGCGAACCGTTGAACTTCCGGTCATCAAACTCCGCCGTCACCGACTGCGCTCCGCCCAGCCGGAAGCGGAACTCGATCACGCTGTCCTTCGTCGGGATGTCATTGCCGATCACCGCCTGGTGCCCCTTCACAGGCGGCTTGCCATCCTTCGCCGGTGCATCAAAGCGCATTTGCGTGCCCTTCAGCTCACCGTTTTCCAGCGAGAAGGTCGGCACCACGATGGCCCAGCCCTTGTCCTTGCCCAGCTCGGCGCGCTCAAAGTCGTCGGAGAAAAGCAGCTCCTTCTTCTTCGCCGTCGGCTCCGCAGGAATGGCAGGCAGCTTCGGCGCGTCGGCAGCGAAGGAGGAGACGGTGAGAAGGCTGGCCAGGGTGAGGAAGCGGAGATTCATGGGGAGAGGGAACGCACGGCACGCGGTGGTTTGTCAGCTTATTGAGCCTTGCTGGCCGTCTTCTTCCCAGCTTTGCCATCACTCAAAGTGAGTCGCTGCCGGGCGCGGACGACGGCTTGGTGGAGCTTTCGTTCGAGCTGTTTCTTCGGCAGCAGTTGGGTCCAGTAAGTCGCCACGTGGATGCCGCTGCTGGCGAGTTCGAGCAGCTCGACGTGCTCATCGTTCTTGCCCGCGCAGAGGATCATTCCCAGCGGCGCTTCTTCGCCCGGCTCGACGGCGTGGCGTTTCAGCCAGCCAAGATACAGCTCCATCTGCCCTTTGTCCGCCGCCTCGAAGTCGCCGAGTTTCAACTCAATCGCCACGAGCCGCTTGAGTTTCCGATGGTAGAACAAAAGATCGAGATAGTAGTCCTTGGCATCAATCTGCATCCGCTTCTGCCGCTCCAGGAAGGCAAAGCCGATACCGAGTTCGAGGATGAAGCTCTCCACCTCGCGCAAGATCGCCGTCTCCACGTCCTTCTCGGCATAGGTGTCCTTCAGCCCGAGGAAGTCGAGGATGTAGGGATCGCGAAAGACGAGGTCGGGCGTGAGCTTGTCCTCGCTGCGCAGGGCGGCGAGTTCCTGCCTGATGAGCTTGTCCGGCTTCTTCGAGATCGCCGTGCGCTCGTAGAGCATGCTCTTGATCTTCTGCTCCAGCGTGCGCGTGCTCCAGTTTTCCATGCGGCACATCTCGGCGTAGAAGTCGCGTTGAAGCGGGTCGTCGAGGTAGATGATCTGACGGAAATGCGTCCAGCCCAATTTTGTCCGCAGTGCGGTCAAAATGTTCGGATCGGGAAAAGCCACTGCAAACTTCACCATCCGCGCCAGGTTCCGCTCACCAAATCCACGGCCAAACTCCGCTTCCAATTTTGCAGACAGTGACTGCAAAATTTCGTCCCCATAGCCTGCGCGTTTCTCTTGGAGAATGTCCAGGCGAATGCGAGTGCCGATCTCCCAATACAAGAGCGTCAGACCAGCGTTGACGGTCCGGGCAACGGCTTCGCGGGCCGTGAGGATGAGATCGCGCAGATCCGCAAGCAGCGGCGCGGCAGGGGCGGCGGGTTTGGGAGCGAGCGTGCGAGGCTTGGGCTTGGCGGGCATGGCTCCGTCAGAGTAGCGCAGTCAGGCGGCTTCGGGAAAGGTGAATTGTCTCCGCAGTGCGGAGAGAGTCCTCGCGCCGTTCTCCACCTAAAACGTCGGCACCCCAATGGCCCAGCCCTTGTCCTTGCCCAGCTCCGCCCGCTCAAAGTCATCGGAGAAGAGCAGCTCCTTCTTCTTCGCCGTCGGCTCAGCGGGCTTGCGAAGCTCGCCGCTCATCTGCTTCTCTTTGGCAGCGGCAACGGCAGGCAGCTTCGGCGCACCAGCAGCGAAGGTGGAGGCGGTGAGAAGGCAGGCCAGGGTGAGGAAGCGGAGGTTTATGGGGGAGAGGGAACGCACGGCGCGCGGTGGTTTGTCAGCGCATTGTCGAAAAGGCGAGGGCGACTTTGCCCAACTCCGCCGCGTGCGACCTGCGCAGGTGAGGAGCCAGGATCAGGATCAAACGAGGATCAAATCAGGATCCTGATCCCAGACCCAACGGGTGATCCTGAATGATCCTCTGAACCCACCGCAGCCACCGCCACCATACCTCGGGGCAGCCCCCACCTTTGCGCACTTCTCGCCAAAGCCCATGCTCCACCTGCGCACGTGGTGAGCCAGGGTCACAGGGTCAAACCAGGGTCAAACCAGGGTCAAAACGGATTTTGACCCTTAGGGTCACAGGTTCACAGGGTCACGACCTATATATAGGTCGTGACCCTGTGAACCTGAACCTGACCCAACGGTGAACCTGAAATGAACCTGGAGCCCGCCGCAGCCACTGCGCCCATGGAGCGCGGACCTCCGAGTCCGCAGCGGGTCGATTTCACGCAGCGGGTGTGGCTGCCTGCAAAACAGCGGAAGCACGAGGACACCGGCTACGAAAGAGCGATGGCAGCAGGGACGATTCGGAGCCGTGGGTGCTTGCGGTGTGCTGCGGACTCGGAGGTCCGCGCTCCGGGGTTTAGGTTCACTGGGCAGTGGTGGAGAATGTGGGTGGAGGGCTAGAGGGGATGCGGGCTTTTTTTTAAAACTAATTGAGTTCTGGGCATTTCTACCGTGTTTATAAATTATGACTGCCTCAAAAACCAAAATTGATCGAGCTGGAAATGCCATGGCCACTGACCATTTCCGCAACGAGGAAGAGTTGTTTGAATTGGAAGATGTTTTTGATGAGTACCGAAAAGGGCATTTGCAGCCATTGTCAGAGACCACACTTGAGCTTCAGCGATGGCTCGCCGACTATAGTTCATCTTACTACATCGCTCAGAGGTTGAAACGGAAACCACAGATTGCGCGGAAGCTTCGAAGATTAAAGGTCAGACTCACGCAACTTCAAGATATAGGAGGTTGTCGTATTATCGTCGCGAAGAATAGGGACGTTGATCGGCTCCAAATATTCATTGAAGAGCAAGTTGCAAAGCATGGCGCTTTCCAAGTTGAGAGAATCACTGACTATCGGGAAAAAGGACGTGACGATACTGGGTATCGTGCGTTGCACATGATTCTAAAACGTGATGGATTCTCGCTTGAACTGCAGATTCGAAGTGGTGTACAACATTACTGGGCAGAGTTTATTGAGCGTACTTCCGTTATTTATGGATACCACCTCAAGGAAAGTGAAGGCGATCCTAATGTTATTCAGTACTTTAAAAGACTGTCTGATGCCTTCTATGATATTGAAGGTGGTCGTCAGCTACCTTCCTCCGCAAAACTTGAAATTGACGGGCTTCGAGTGAATGCGTTGAAAATTATTGAGCAATCTGAACGGCACCAGGTGTTGGATAGCTATGTGAACGAGGGGATAATCAAGACTCTCATCGAAAAAGAAGCAAACATCGGGAAAGGATTGAACAATTGGATTATCGTATTCGACTGGAACAGTGGTTCGTTCGTTAGTTGGGACATAGTTGGGAGAAGCCCTGACGATGCAATTCGAGCATATGTCGAGAATGAGAAAAATTTCCCATCTGAGGAAGGTTTCGAAGTTGTTTTAATTGGCTCTTCCGAGGTATCCACAGTCCGGAGGACTCACAGCCATTACTTCGGAATTGAAAGCCAAGACTCCGTTCTTGAATCCCTCGATGCTTCAATTGCTGGATTTGTTCGAAAGATCGATTTGGATATTAGCGCAAGACATATCTTACTATGCTTGTACAGAAAACACTATTGGGGCACTAAGGCTGTTTCACGCGAGACCCTCAAAAATCATTTTTGCCAGAATGTATTTACTTTCGATGAATCACTCATGGCGTTGATTGAAAAGGCACTGGTTATTGATGATGGTGGGCTTTCACTCAATCTTAGCATGAAGAAGGTTGTTGAATCTTATGTGTCGCTGAGTTGATATCGATGCTTCGTTGGTCGGCGAATCTGCATGCCATTCATGGCTGGAGTATTTTGTGATCACACTATGAATGCATCGAAAGAGGCTATTGCTTGAAAAGTTCCTTCAAGTCAATTCCCATGCCGCAAAAAGATGGGCGTAAGAGCAAAGAACGGCCAATAATTCCAGGCACACTTGACAAAAGGAATCTGGGTGAAAAAAGGAAGCTCTGAACGCCGTCAGCTTGAAATTCTTTGTGAGAGTTACTAAGTAATGCGAGAGCGTACCGATCGACGGATAGGTTAGTGTCAGTAATAAGTTTGTCCGCTTCTTTAATGTCAAAGAACCCCTGAAATTCATCTGCTGGCTGGTCAACAAGTGTGCTGTCGTAGCGGAGAGGAAAACTACCTTGCGGGAATCGAGTTCCTGGAAGCAGCAAAGCCACGTGAAGAAAAAAGCCATAGTATCTGCCCGCGATATGTCGGGCAATAAACGCATAAAAACGAGACGGGTGATCGAACTCCTTGAACCGAATGGCAGGGAGGTGAAAATCGTTGGCGTATACTCCCAGTTTCATCGTAAGTGGATAAAAGGAGTTAGTGAGAAGGTCGCCGCCAGATCTATGTGCTGCGAGATGCGACTCTATGCCGCTGGACACCAGAACCGAATGGGGGGAGACCAGCTGTGAATGACGGCCTTGGGTTCGCGAAAACAACCCAACCCGTTTCTTTTTTGGATCGTAAAGTGCATAAGCAAACTTTAGAACGATGTAGTCCGATTTGTCCACATCATCTAGGGAAACGATGTCTGCACTTCGCAGAAGATTTATAGGGTCTATTTTTTTTGAGGGATGGTCAAACGTTTCGCGGAAAAGGCGCCCGTTCGCGTTGTTGAGAGGAACCGCGAGTTTAAACTTTGCCATGAGGGGGGGGTGATGATTGACCTAGACCAACCAACTAGTTTAATCATCTGTTAGGAATGTCAGCAGAAATGTGCTCCAGCCAACATTTTATATTCTTATTTGAAGGTGTGGGCTACGCTTTGTCAGAACTAACGCGATACCTCCAGGCCTTCTCCGAATTGCAAGCTCTCGTGTGCAGCATCAGGCCTTCGCGTGCACGTCTTAACCCGCTTCCACGAATTTCTTGTACTTGTCTGCAATGGCTTTTGCAGTGCCTTCTCCAGACAGATGGCCTGCTCCGCCGCGTACTTGCGCACGTCTTCGGAGGTTCTGATGGCATAAGGATGAATCTGCGTCGTTAAGCGTGGCCCTTAAGAAAAAGATGCAAGGCATTCAGGACGGCTTGGGCGACTTAAAGCATTGAATGACAATGCGCTTGTCCAGCCGATGTGCCTGTGTCTCAGGCGCGCGGAGGGGGGGCAAAGATGGGTGCGCCGGTTTCGAGGCTCGGCAGTTGGCTCCCTTCGATGGCTCAACCTGCGCCCTTGAGAGGGTGCCCTCCATGGACTCCGCCAGCTCTCACTTCGCCTGGTAGGCGGACGCTTGTTCGAAGAGCGAATTCACTGTCTCGCCTTCAAACAGGGCGTCGCATTCTTTCACGTAGTCTCCACGGCCAATCTGCCAGATGGAAAGCAGGCGCGCCACCTTGTGCGGAGGAAGGTTTCTGCGGAGGATGCCAATGGCTTCCTCGGTCAGCTCTTGTTCGGATTCGACGACGGTGCTCATGTCAGCACAGGCAAGGCTCAGGCATACGCCAGTTTTCCTTTGGGTTCGGGAATGGGACGCCCGAGGGAGCGGGCGGTGTCGATCCATTCTTGAACGACGGACTGCGCGTTGGCGATGGCCTCTTCGTAGGTGGTTCCGTCGGCCATGCAGCCGGGGAGTTCGGGAACCTCGACGATGAAGCTCTCGTCTGCCTTGCTCCAGTAGATGATGAATTCGTAGCGCATGTCAGTCGATCTCCAGTTGGTATTTGAGGATGATGTCGCGGACTTGTTTGACCTGATAAGGTTTCGCCTGCGAGCCGCGAGGTTGCAAGTTGAGGATTTCGTTCACGCCTTCCTTGAAATAGATGTGATGGCTGCCCTTGCCGGGACGAAGGGTGAAGCCGCCGCGATCCAGAATATGGCACAGATCGCTGAAATCGAAGTTCGCATCTGAGCGACCTTCGAGCAGGCGGGCGAGGGACTTCTTGATCCGGCTCATGCGACTCCTATTGGGCCGTGGTGTACACTTCGGCACCGGTTTCCACGAACTCCTTGGATTTTTCGGCCATGCCTTTTTGCAGAGCTTCCTCTTCCGAGATCGCCTGCTCCGCCGCGTACTTGCGGACGTCTTCGGTGATCTTCATGCTGCAGAAGTGCGGGCCGCACATGCTGCAGAAGTGGGCGGATTTGGCACCGTCCTGGGGGAGGGTTTCGTCGTGGAAGGAGCGGGCGGTGACGGGGTCGAGGGACAGATTGAACTGATCTTCCCAGCGGAACTCGAAGCGGGCTTTGCTGAGGGCGTTGTCGCGGTACTGCGCGCCGGGGTGGCCTTTGGCGAGGTCGGCGGCGTGGGCGGCGAGTTTATAAGTGATGACGCCGACTTTGACGTCTTCCTTGTTGGGCAGGCCGAGGTGTTCCTTGGGCGTCACGTAGCAGAGCATGGCGCAGCCGTACCAGCCGATCATGGCGGCACCGATGCCGCTGGTGATGTGGTCGTAGCCGGGGGCGATGTCGGTGGTGAGAGGCCCGAGGGTGTAGAAGGGGGCCTCGTGGCACCACTCGAGCTGCTTGGCCATGTTTTCCTCGATCATGTGCATGGGCACGTGGCCGGGGCCTTCGTTCATGACCTGCACGCCCTTGGCCCAGGCGCGGGTGGTGAGCTCGCCCTGCACTTCGAGCTCGCCAAACTGCGCCTTGTCATTGGCATCCGCGATGGAGCCGGGGCGGAGGCCGTCGCCGATGGAGAAGGAGACGTCGTAGGCGGCCATGATGTCGCAGATGTCATCCCAGTGGGTGTAGAGGAAGTTTTCTTTGTGATGGGCGAGGCACCACTTGGCCATGATGCTGCCGCCACGGGAGACGATGCCGGTCATGCGGGAGGCCGTCATGGGCACAAAGCGCAGGAGCACGCCGGCGTGGATGGTGAAGTAATCGACGCCCTGCTCCGCCTGCTCGATGAGCGTGTCGCGGAAGAGCTCCCAGGTGAGGTCTTCGGCCTTGCCGTTCACTTTTTCCAGGGCCTGATAGATGGGCACGGTGCCGATGGGCACGGGGCTGTTGCGCAGGATCCACTCGCGCGTGGCGTGGATGTTCTTGCCGGTGGAAAGGTCCATCACGGTGTCGCCGCCCCACTTGGTGGCCCAGCGCATTTTCTCCACCTCTTCCTCGATGCTGGATGCCACGGCGCTGTTGCCGATGTTGGCATTGATCTTCACCAGGAAATTGCGGCCGATGATCATCGGCTCCAGTTCGGGGTGGTTGATGTTGGCGGGAATGATGGCGCGTCCGGCGGCCACTTCGCTGCGCACAAACTCGGGCGTGATCTCATTGGGGATGCGCTGGGGGAAGCGCTTGAAGATGCCGGGGGTGTACTCGCTCTGCACCTGGGAGGAGCCCACGTGCTGCTTGTCGAGGTCGTTGCGGACGATGTCGGTGGTGAAGTCGGCAATCTTCGCGCGCTTCATGTTTTCGCGGATGGCGATGAACTCCATCTCCGGGGTGATGATGCCGGCGCGGGCGTAGGCGAGCTGGGTGACCACCTTGCCGGGCTTGGCCTTCAAGGGCTGGCGCTGCGCATTGATGGGGGCCTTCAGCGGGCTGAGGATGCCCTCGCGCTTGGCAGCGGCGTATTCGGCGTGGTTCGCGGTGAGGTAGCCGTTGTCACGGGGCTCGATGGCGCGGCCTTCGTAGGCTTCCACGTCATTGCGGGCGAGGATCCAGGCCTTGCGCAGGCCGGGCAGGCCTTCTTCCACGGTGCCCTTGTAATCCGGGTCGCCCCAAGGGCCGGAGGTGTCATAGACGCGCACGGGTTCATTCTGGATGATGCGGCCATTGAAGTCCTTGGTGGGGGAGAGGGTGATCTCGCGCATGGGCACCTGCACCTCCGGGTGGATCTGGCCCTGCACATACACGCGGGCGGAGGCGGGGAGTTGCTCGGAGGAGTGGGGCTCGAAGGAGGACGTGGGATCGGCGATCATAAAAAAAAGGGGGCTAGATGCTGGATTCTCGATACTAGATATTGGATGGTGCGCTGTGAGCGCATGGACCGAGAAACCTCCGAGCGAACTCCCTTCGGCGGCATGACCCGCATCAGGTTCGGAGGGTTCGGATCGAGGAAGATCCGTCTCAGTCCCTGCGGTGGGACGCCCCTGTCGTGATGTGGGTGGATAGTCGGGGCGACGACGCGAAGGTCAAGGGGAAGTGGGCGGGGAGTTGATGGAGGGGAGGTTGGCCGCAAAGAGGCGCAAAAAGGGGGAGGGGAAGGGAGGCGGGGGCAGAACATGCCAGACCGGGCCAACGCCGCCCAAGTACCGGTAATGAGACGTCTAGGAAAAGCTCAGAAACTCGTTGTTTAATATGGTAATTATTGTAAACTTAGATGTTTTATCAGTCGATGTTGCGCTTTTACCCCCATTTTTCCGGCCTTTTCGCGAGTGCCGCCCTGCTGCTGACCGCAGCCACGGCGGTGCATGCGGACATCGTTTCGGATTGGAATGCGCTGGCTTTGTCGTCCATGACGACCACGGCGGACCCGGTGGTGGCGCATGATCTGGCCATCCTGGCGGCGTCCATGTACAATGCGGATCAGAGCATCGAAGGCACCTACAGCACCTACGGCTACGGCGCTTACCCGGCGCCCGGTTCAGGCCCAGTGGGAGCCGATTCCCAGGCAGCGATGATCGCGGCGGCCAATACGGTGATGCAGTACCTCTATTCGGGGTCGAGCAGCGATGCCACCTCGCTCTACAATTCCCAGCTCAGCGGCATTGCCGACAGCCAGGCCAAGACGGACGGCATCGCGTGGGGAGTCACCATCGCCAACAACCTGCTGAGCGCCCGTTCGGCGGACGGCTCTGCCGACGCTTCCACCACGCCCTACACGCCTGTGGGCACCATCGGCTACTGGCAGCAAACCTCTGCCGCAGGCGCGCTGCTGCCGGGCTGGGGCAGTGTGGGCACCTTTTCCATCCCCGGCACCGGCTCCTATATGACCACGCTGCCGGGTGGCACGGTCACCTCGTATTTGCAGTCCAGCCAGTATGCGGCGGATTACGCCCAGGTGAAGGATCTGGGGTCAAACTTCAGCGCCACGCGCACCTCAGACCAGACCAGCCAGGCCTACTTCTGGGCGGCCGGAGACGGTACGGTGAAAATGACCGGCATGTGGAATCAGATCGCCACCACCGTGGCCACCAATGCGGGCCTGACCACCGCCGAGACGGCGCACCTGCTGGCCACCCTGAATGTGGCGATGGCGGATGCCAGCACCGCCGCCATGGCCACGATCTATGATCAGCAGTTCTGGCGTCCGGAAACGGCCATCGCGAATGGCGACATCGATGGCAATGCCAGCACGGATGTGGATTCATTCTGGGCACCGCTGATCGCCTCACCCTCGCTGCCGGAATACGTCTCGCTGGGCGCCACGATCAGCGAGGCCGCAGCCGTCGTGCTGGCCTCCTACCTTGGCGACAATGTTGCCTTCAGCCTGGGGAGCGACATCAACGGGGATGGCAGCATCGACCTGACGCGCAACTTCACCAGCTTCAGCCAGGCGGCGGACGAGGCCGGAATGGCGGGCGTCTATGGCGGCACGCAGTTTCAGACCTCTGTGACCGATGGACAGGCCATCGGCGCGAACGTGGCGAACTATGTGCTGGGCACCGATTTCGCCCTCGTGCCCGAGCCCGCCGGGGTTGTGCTGCTGCTGTTTGGCGGCCTGTTTTTTCTGGGCAATCGCAGACGCCGCTAGATGCAGCGGAGGTGATGCGTTTGCTGCGGATGAAATTTCTCGCCCGCGCCGCATTCTCAGCCCTCATTCTGTTTCCCACCTTTCTCCAGGCGCTCGATGAAGCAAAGCTGGCGGCCATCCATCCCGCCATGGAGGCGGCGGTGAAGGCCAAGCAGGCGGCGGGCATCGTCACGCTGGTGATGGAAAAAGGAAAGGTCGTGCATCAAGATGCCGCAGGCATGGCGGACATCGGCAAACAGCAGCCGATGAAAACGGACGCGCTGTTCTGGATCGCCTCGATGACGAAGTCGATCAACGCCACCGCCGTGATGGTGCTCGTCGATGAAGGCAAACTCTCGCTCGATGAGCCTGCTTCCAAGTGGCTGCCGGAACTCGCCAAAGTGAAGCTGGCGGATGGCAGCGCACCGGAGAAACTCATCACGCTGCGCATGCTGCTCAGCCACACCGCAGGCATCGCCTTTCCACGTCGTGCGCCGTCGGATGGTGCGATCTCGTTGAAGGCCTACGTGGCTTCGCTGCTCAAGACTCCGCTCGCCTTCCAGCCGGGCAGCGCCTACGAATACGGCTTCGGACCCACGGTATCCGGACGCATCATCGAGCTCGTTTCGGGCATGAAGTATGACGAATTTTTGAAGTCGAAAATCTTCACGCCGCTGGGGATGAAGGACACCATGTTCAATCCCGATGACGCCCACCGCGCACGCATCGCCCGCACCTACAAGATGGATGACGAAAGTCACGAACTCGTGCCCGGTTACAATCCCTTCGTCACCAGCGATGCCAGCGTCACGCACATGGTGGAGCCTGCGGGCGGCCTCTTTTCCACCGCTGCGGACATGGGGCGCTTTTACGCGATGATCGCCAATGGCGGCGAGCTCGATGGTGTGCGCATCATCAGTGAAAAATCCGTGAAGGACATGACCACCCCCGTGACCGCCGGAGGCAAGCAGCTCAACTACGCCTGCGGCTGGCAGGTGAACACGGAAACGCAGCGCGTGAACTCGCAGATGCCGGTGGGCAGCTTTGGCCACGGCGGTGCTTTCGCCACGAACGGCTGCATTGATCCCCAGAGCAAGATCGTCACCGTGTATCTGGTGCAAAACGTGCTGGTGCCAGACAGCGGCAAGGCCAAGGACGCCTTTCAGCATCTCGTCATGGAAGCGGCTGGGATCAAGGTGATGCCGCCACCTGCGGCGAAGAAAAAGAAACCGTGAGCTCAGGCGGAATCGGGCGCGATTCATGCTTGCCAAAACAGACGTAAATGAAGTAATTCTTTATTTCGTCATGAAGAAAAACGCAGTAACGCGACGTGCTTTTATCTCGACCGGCTGTGCCGCCGTGTCGGGGGCATTCTTCGCCGCGGAAGAGGAGGTGGTCGCCCCGCTGGGAGTGCCCCTGTGGCAGGAGCCGCTGACGTTTGAATTTGACGCCTTGGAGCCCTATCTGGACGCGGCCACCTTGAAGCTGCACCACGGCAGGCATCACATCGAGATTCTTGAGAAGCTCAAAGGAACCCTCCAGCCGATGAATTTGAATGTGGGGAATGTCTCGGCCTTGATGCCGAAGATCCGCAGTCTGGTGCTGCCGGTGAACCCGCGCAAGACGGTGGTGCGGATGGGCGGGCCGCCTGAAACGCTCTCGCCAGAAAATCAGCGTGATCTGCGTCACTACGGCGGGGCGCACATCAATCACACCGCGTTCTGGCGTTTCCTGACCCCGGCCGGAACGGGACCCGCAGGCCCCGAGGGCAAGGTGGCTGCGGCGATTGTTCGTGAGTTCGGCGGCGTCAACGAATTCAAAACTGCTTTCACGGAGGCCGCCATGAAGCACTTCGGCTCTGGCTGGGCGTTTCTGGTTTACCGCCCGGACGGCAGGCTGGTCATCACCACGATGAAGAACGAGGACAATCCGCTCATGAGCGACTTCGTGAAGCCGGATGTGCAGGGCCGCTTCATTCTGTGTCTCGATCTCTGGGAGCACTCCTACTACCTGAAGTATCGGAACGAGCGCCGAAAATACATCGAGGCGTGGTGGAATGTGGTGAACTGGAATTTCGTTTCACGATCCTACGCCGTGGCCACTTCCAAGGTGCGTGTGTGACGAACCTGCGCTGGTGGCGCTTGTTGAGGAAAGGTAAATCGCCGCCGCTTGAGTCTCATCGCGTCGGAGGAAACACACTGTTTGCAGGATAAAGCTCCGGCATCAGCAGCGGGCGCAGCACCATGGGCGTGAGCTCGCGCGGCAGAGGCACCCATGGGTGGCCTTTGTCATTCTTTCGCAGGCCCCACCAGAGGCGGCCGCCGTCGCGCCAGGGGTCGATCACGAGGCCGTCTTCAAACGGCTGGCCTTTCGCGGTGACGATGATGCCGTGGTGCTCCTGCCAGGTGGCCCGCTTGGAAGAAGTCAGATGCAGCTCCAGCGTCTTGAGATGAAGGCGGAACAGGTGGGGAAACAAATCATCCCGCCACTGGTAGCAGAGGCCGCGTTTGCGCAGGCCGGTGTTGACCAGGCCGTTGTTCAACCACGGGTGCATGAAGGGCCTGAAGTCCGCGGATAGCCTGGCGGTTTCCTCGATCGCCGTGGTCGCGAGTCGGTCGGCTTCGCTCGCGCTCACGGTCGGGGAGAGCTGCTGGAGGTCGCGGCTGAGCCGCCGGGCTTTTTCCTGTCGCTCGGCCGGCGTGCCGGGATGGACGCACATGGTGAGGCAAACGGCGAGGCAAACTGCGAGAAGCAATGAGATGAGGCGCGAAACGGTAAACATGCAGCGGAAAAAATCAGGACAGAGCTCCATGAGCGGCTTCGTGCAGCGCGCGGGCCTGCTGCTGCCATTGCTCACGGGTGGCGCGGTTTTTGAAGGCCAGGAGTTCGCTGTAGGCCTGCAGCTCTTGTTCATTCCATTCGGCAATCTGCCTCCAGGTGCGAATGCCATGCGCACGGAGCTGCTCGCTGGTGATTTTCTTGATGCCCTTAATCTGTGTGAGATCGTCCTCAGGCTGGTCCGTGAGCCCGGCGGCTGCTTCCTCCACGCGCTGCAGCACCCGCGTTTGATTCTGCAGTCGCTCAATTTCCGTCTTCGCTGCGGCAAGGCGCTTGTCACTGTCGCTCAAGCTACGGCGGGCGAGGCTGACAGCGGCGGGATCAGCGGGCTTCTGTTCTTCGAGTTGGGCGATGCGGAGCTGCCACTCCTCGCGCTCCTGCGTCAGGGTGCCGAGGCCGGCCTGCTGCGCGTTAAGCCGGCTTTCGAGATCGGTGATTTTTTCGCGGAGCGTGGCGGAGGGCGCTGAGCCTGGCGCCTTGAGCTTTGCCGTCGGGCTGCGTTTGCGTTTGGGCTTGGCAGGGGCGGCCTCTTCTACGGCAGGCGGTGCCGCTGGCGCAGCGCTCCGCAGGCTGGCCAGCTCCTCCTGGGCGGAGGCATGCGCAGCGCGCACATTTTCAAGATCAGCGAGGAGGCGGGTCGTTTCCGTTTCGAGCGCCAGCGCGGCTTCGCGTGCTTTCGCAGTCTCATCCTGGTGCAGTCGCACGGCGCTCTGCGCGGATTTCAATTCATCCCGCAGCTTTTGGAGTTCACCGTCCGTCGGGTCTTGCGGGGCGGTATTGGCCGCCGCAGCTTCGGCTTTGGCCTGAGTCAAGGCTGCCTGTGCTGAGTCAAGCTGCGCGGTGAGCGAGTCGATGCGCTTCTGCAGGTCGTTGCCACGCCAGGACCAGCCGAACCATGCGAACAGAGCGGCGGTGAGGCCGAGCAGGGGAGCGAGGTAGAGCAGCAGCCAAAGGAAGGAGGACATCAGGGAAAAGCAGGATGGGCCAGGTGCAGGCGAAGCTGCTCGATGGCCTCGGCAGAGAGTTCTTCAACCGCGCCGGCGGGAATGCCGGCTGGCAGCAGGGAGGACTTGGCCAGCCCTCCCGCCTCGACGAGTTCGCGTGTCACGGGGATGAGCGTCCAGGCGCCGCCGGGTTTCGCAATGGCGAACATCCCGGCGCTGTCGGCCGCAGGCGGCGGGGGCAGGCTCTTGAGAGTGTTGAGGATGCCACTGGAGGGCTCGCAGTCTCCACGCACATGAACATCGTCGCTGCTGATGAAGAAACGCGGACTGTAAGCCTGCCGCACGGCGGCGATGAGCTGGGTGCGCACGGCCTCTTCAGCAACCTGCCCTGAAAGGATGGCCTTGGTGCCGAAAAGAGCCAGAGTGATGAAGGCCGGATCGGCCCGCTGGGATGGAGCGGGTGACTGCGCTTCATCTCCCTGCAGCCAGTTGCTGAGCATGGCGCCGTCATTTTGCACCAGCCGGGCATCGAGGCCGGATGGCAGATCGCTCTTCCAAGACTGCTCACGCGGTGTGATCTGCCAGTCCACGCGTTTCCAAGCGCCGCCGCTGAAGCCAAGAAAGCAGGATTTTCCCCCATCCTTGCCCTTCTGCGGCAGCAGGGCGGTGGTGATCGGGCCGAAATCACCACTGGGGCGGCTCTGGGCGCTGACGCGGATTTCATCATGCAGGCGACGCGGGGCGAAGGTGGCCAGGGCGTCTTCAAGAATTCCGCGCTTCATAGCCTCCGTCCCGACTTCCCCACGCAGAATGATCTGCTGATCCCGCACCGCGATGAAAAGATAACCCGGTGGCAGCCGGGCCAGGCGCTCGCCTTCCTCCTGTGCCTGGCGCTGGCGTTGCAGGGTGGCGCGCAGTTCATGCAAGGCCGGGCGCACCTGCTCCCGCCACTCCTTCTGAGTGACTCCCATGGCGTATGCCTCCGTTTGCAGTTCGGCGTCAGACCGGTTCAGCGTCAGCTCTTTCCATGCCTGGCCGATGCGGACCAGACAAGCCTGCACGCTGGACTGCGGGGCGGGCACGGTGCGCAGGGTGGTGGAGACGCTGGCGGCTTCGTCGTGATTTTCAGCGTCGATTCCCGGCATGCCTTCGCTCATGCCGCCATGCAGGTTCCAGGCCTCCTGCACGCTGCGCGCCAGATCACGCGCCTCATAAGAATTGGCGGCAGTGCCCAGCAGGCGTGCATGCGCACCGTCCGCGGCCAGCAGCATCCAGCCGGGAGGGCTGGGGATGACTTCGACCTCGCTCAGCACATCGCTGACCGGATTGAGATGACGCCCGAGTCCGGCGGACAGGGGTGCAGGCAGGCGCACCCCTTCGCGCACGGCGTTTTCCGCCATGCGGCGGTCCTCCAGCGTGCGCACACTGCCGGAAAGTCGGGCCTGCCGGCCGTCGAATTCAAGATTCAGTCCGCCCAGCCGGTTTTGCAAGGCGGGCTGCTGCGAGAGCACATCCTGGGCCGCCGCCTTGAGATCCCGCGACAGATGCGGCAGCCAAACCAAGGCACCAAGGAGCCACAGCGCGGAGAGAGATGCAGCAGAAAGGAGCCAGCGCGCGCGAGTCATGGCGGGGGAGGTCACGCTTTTTCGGTGAGCATGCGCACCTCGTCGAAACTGTAGCGCCGTGCCTCCCCACGCTGATTGGTCTGCAGCAGGGTCTGGGTGCCCGTGTCGAGTGCTGTGAGCCAGCCCTCTCCGTAGGCCCAGGTGTCGAGGCAGATGCGACCGGGAAGGATGAGGGGCAGCCCGTTTTTCTGCGCCGTGTGGCCGCAGATCAGCGTCTTGCCGGAGAAATGCGGGTGGGAATCATCAAAGCGCCGCCAGAAAAGCCAGTCGTCGCTCTGATCATCCATGGGTAGCATGGCGTTCAAATTCGCGTGGGCAAAGAGATGCGTGTCGGTCTCATGCCAGCGGCGGAGGCGCTGGCTCAGGAAGTCCCAGTGCTCCTGCGGGATGGCGTTCCAGTCGGGGATGTCCATGGCGCCGTAGGACTGCATGGTCTGCCTGCCGCCGACGCCATACCAAGAGCCGGAATCCAGCAGCTGGCTGCGGGCATCGAGCATAAGGATTTCATGATTGCCGATCAGCGGGACGAGCTGAACCTGCTTCTCCAGGTCCAGCAGGCGCTGCACCACACCGCGGCTGTCCGGTCCGCGATCCACGTAATCGCCCAAGGTCACAAGGGTGTCTTCGCTCCGGGGGGACAGCTCCTGCAGCATGAGATCCAGCGCGGTCGAGCAGCCGTGGATGTCGCCGATGACCAGAGTACGTCCGCCGCTGCGTTCACGTGTGGGGAGTTTCACCCTCGTCGTGCGAATGTCTGGTGTATCGTCGCTGGCCAAAATGGGCATCGGTTAATCTTGCGCGATGAGAGCCGGACGCAACCACCGATCATCGTGTTGGCACATTCCCTTTCGCCATGCAAGGTGGGGGGATGCCACTCCCCCAGCAGTCCAGCACCCCGAATCCCCGTCAGTCACTGGCGGGGGGCCAGCAGCCGATCTTTGCGGCCCGTGGGCTGCGCAAAGTGTACCACACAGGAGACCTCAATGTGGTGGCCCTGCAGGGGGTCGATCTCGATTTCCACCCCGGTGAGCTGGTGGTGCTGCTGGGCGCCTCCGGCAGCGGCAAATCCACGCTGCTCAACATCCTCGGCGGGCTGGACATCCCCACCTCCGGCACCCTGCGATACAAAGGCTGGGACCTCTCCGGGGGGGGCGAGCGCACATTGACCCAATTCCGCCGCAACTGCGTGGGCTTCGTGTTTCAATTCTACAACCTCATCCCCAGCCTCACCGCCCGTGAAAACGTGGCTCTCATTACCGACATCGCCCCGGACCCGATGAAGCCGGAGGATGCTCTGGAACGTGTGGGTCTGAGCCACCGGCTGGATCATTTCCCATCCCAGCTCAGCGGCGGCGAGCAGCAACGCGTGGCCATTGCGCGTGCCATCGCCAAAAAACCCGAGGTTCTGCTCTGTGACGAGCCCACCGGCGCTCTCGATGTGACCACCGGCATCACCGTGCTGGAAGCCATCGAGCGCATCAACCGCGAGCTCGGCACCCTCACCGTCGTCATCACTCACAACGCCGCCATGTCCGCCATGGCCGACCGCGTCCTGCACCTCTCCGACGGCCACATCGTCAAGGAAAGCCGCAACGAGACGCGGGTGGATGTGTCAACGCTGCAGTGGTGATCAGGTGGCGTGTTGCCTTCCATGCGATTCGTGGTTTTGGCTCGCCTCATTGAGCATGTCATCCTATCCTGCGGGCAAAAGAATCCTCGGGCTCAACAACCGTCACTGAACTTATCATCATGATTTGCAGACCTCCCCATGGCCTCAACAGTGTGATGATTCTTGTTTTATGCTTTGTATCTCCATGGACTCGCGCCCAAGGACAGCAAAGGGAAAACCCGGTCGAGTCGGCCCTTATGAGCGGACGATGTGTCGATGCCGAGGAGTGGAGGGGACTTGCGGAATCACGCTCTTTTGAAAGCGATCTTGTCGATGCTCTGGAAGAAGTGGCTTATGTTAAGGATCCTTCAGCGGGCTTGAAAATGTCCTTGCTGCTGCTCCAGGAAGAGAAAATTCTCGGTGACGGTTGGACTAACGACTATTTTTCCTGTGTGTCGCTGATGGTCAAACTTAGCGTGATGTTTGCTGATAAAAAATCGGTAAAATCTCTGCCATTGGATCAAGTCCATGAATTCAGCGGAGAGCTGGCCGCCACTCTGGACCGTGTTCTGGCCAGAAAATGGACTGATGCCAGGATGAAAATTGAAATTCCCGCGGCATTTGCACGTCAATTGATGACCCCTCCGCAGGACGAGGTCCTTGTCAGGCTGCAACATGATCGGTACATGATGCCATTGAATACCACCAGATACTTAAATATGTTGAGGTGTGTATTGTGGGAAATGGTGGAGAAGCGCGGCTTTGATGCCGTGTTTGCCAAAAATGAGAAGCTGCCGGAGGCTGCGCTGCGCACGCTAAAAAAAGACTTCTCATTTAAGGATCGAGACAGCTTGCGGGATTATTTAAGGCTGGAGTATGACAAGAAGGTCAAAGACTATGCATCCATACGAGACTGGTAAGTGAGCCGGGTTCAATTGAAGCGGAATTCATCCAAGTTAAGTCGCTCAGGCAACGGCAAACGAGCGCCGCTCATGGGGGCGATCAGGTGAAAAGGATGTGCGTGCCCGCGCCCGCTGACTCCTCATAGAACTGGCCCACGGTCAGCACGTCATCCACGCGGTCCATCAGGTCTTCCTTCTTCAGCTTGAACATGTCCATCGCCAGCTTGCAGGCGAAAATCTTGCCGCCGGAGTCGGAGATGAGTTCGAGGAATTCGCGCACCGGCGGGATGTCCAGCTTCTCCATCTCCTTGTTCATGAGGTGCGTGGCAAAGGCGGACACGCCCGGGATGGCGCCCATCACCGTGGGGAAGGGCATCGTGATGGGCAGGCCGAGCATGGGCATGGCCATGTTCAGCGCGGCATTGCCCACCGTGGAGACCTTCAGGTGGTCCAGTGTCTTGTTGGCCAGCGCGTTCAGGCCGAAGAAGGTGAAAAACAGCGAGGCCTCGATGCCCTCCATGCGTGCGCCGTTGGCCATGATCAGGGCTGGGTAAATGCCATCCAGCGAGCCTTTGCTCACGATGATGGAAATTTTTTTCACGGGTTGTTTGTCGTCTGGAGTGCTCATGGTCGTGAAGGGTGGGGGATTAAATGCAGCCGACGGGCTTGGGAATGCCGGCAATTTTGGAGGACTTCTTCAGCGGGCCGCCGGGAAAGAGATCGTAAAGTTCCTTGGTCGTCACCACGCCGCTCTTGCCCATGCTTCGGATGGTCAGGGCCGCGCCTTTGGCCTGTTGCTCGCGCAGGTAGCGCACCACTTTCATGTGGGCGTCGGTCAGCGCTCCGATGCCTTCTTCCGTGGCGATGGCTGCGGCGATGGCTTCGTTCCATTGGGACGCGTCGGTGAGGTAGCCCTCCTCGTTCACGTCCACTTCAGTTCCTGCGATGGTTTTTTTCATGATGGTTGGGTTGGGTTGATCATTACGCTTCAGCCGGCTTCTTTTTCTGGCGGCTGATGCCTGGCAGAGGCAGGCCGCGAAGAAGGACGTTCCAGTAGATGTGGCGGAAGGCCAGCTTGCCCCAGTGGTTCACGCGGCTCTCCTCCAGCAGGCGCATGGGGCCGAAGGCGAAGGGGAAGGGGCCTTCGTGCGGCTCGTACTCGTAATTGAAGTCGATCAGCAGCGCCTTGCCGTTGCCGGACTCGATGAAGCAGTTGGAGTGCCCGTCGAATTCCTCCTTGAGCGGCTGACCTGCGATGTAGCGCAGGATGTTGTCTGCGAGAGTTTCGCTTTCAAAGTGAGCCACGGAGCCCGCTTTGGACGCGGGCAGATTCGTGGCATCGCCGATGACAAAGACATCCTTGTACTCGACGGACTGCAGCGTGTGCTTTTGCGTGGCGATGAAATCCAGATCATCTCCCAGGGCGGAGCGCCGAACCGTGGTATCTCCCATGTTCGTCGGGATGGTGACAAGCAGGTCATAGGGCACCTCGCGCCCATCGAAGCACACCAGCTTGTTGTTTTCCTGATCCACCTTCTCCGCCACGAACTCGGTCACGAGTTCGATGCCTTTGTCTCCGAGCAGGTGACCCAGTTTTTTCGAGGACTTCGGCTTGGTAAACGCACCGGAGAGCGGGGTCACATAGGTCAGGGTTACTTTGTCACGGATGCCCTGCTCGCGGAAGAACGAATCGGCCAGGAAGGTGAACTCCAGCGGGGCTACCGGACACTTGATCGGCATCTCGTTGATGTGCACCACCACACGCCCGCCGCTGAAGGTTTTGAGCGTCTCACGCAGCGCGCGTGCACCGTCCAAGGTATAGAAATCATGCACGTTCACCCGCCACTTGGGCCCCAGCATGCCCGCCGTCTCCTCCGGCGCTGTGCGGCAGCCCGTGGCCACAATCAGCAGGTCGTATTTCAGCGTGCGCCCGTCCTTGATCGTGACGGCATGGTCTTCGGGAATGATTTGATCCACCTCCGCCTGAATGAACTCGACGCCGCCCGGAATGAAATCGCGGGTCTGCCGGATGATTTCGCTTTCCTCATATTTGCCGAAGGGCAGGAAGAGCAGCCCCGGCTGGTAGAGGTGCTTTTCTGAGCGGTCCACCACCGTCATGCTCCACTCGGACGCGGGCAGTCGCCGGCGCAGGTTGTTGGCCATGATGGTGCCGGCCGTGCCGCCGCCGAGAATAAGAAGGTGCTTGCTCATGGAGGATTGGAAGGTTGTGTTGCAGTATCTTCTATATGCGTGTATGCGTATATACAATAATTAATCCCGCCTCAATCTTGTCATTTATGAGCCCACACCTGACCGCCGATGAACGCGGCATCATCCTGCCCTGTCCCGCCTGCGGCACCGCCAACCGCATCGCCTACGCCAAAGCCGCCCAGCAGGGCCGCTGCGGCTCCTGCAAGGCCGAACTGCCTCATGTGGCCGAACCGGTCGAAATCACCAGCGCATCCGACTTCGCCGCGCTCGTCACCCAGAGCACGCTGCCGGTGGTCATCGACTTCTGGGCCCCATGGTGCGGTCCCTGCCAGATGATGGCTCCGGAGTTTGCCAAAGCCGCCGCCAAGGCCGCAGGCTCTGCCATACTCGTCAAAGTGAACACCGACGAGCGGCAGGACATCGCCAGCCAGTTCCGCGTTCAGGGCATCCCCGCCTTTGCACTGCTGCGAAACGGCAAACTCGTGGCGCAAACCAGTGGCTTCCAGCCAGCGGACCGCCTGCTGGCCTGGATGCGGCAGAGTTAAGCCCCGTCATTGTGCCGCGGCGCCTTTCTCCAGCATGAGTTCGGCGATCTTGCGGAGGTTTGCTTCGCCGAGATGGATCATGGGGGGCATCTGGGGCAGTTCGGGGCGTTTTTTGCCGGGTGCTTTGGCCCAGGTAACGATGCCATCAGGATTGCCCGCGTAGAGCTGCGCGATCTCGGTGAGCGGCGGGCCGACCAGCTTCACATTTGGCGCGTGGCAGGCGGCGCAGTTGATGAAAAGCTGCTCCGCCGTTTGCTCTGCGGGTGCGGGTGCTGCGGCAAGGTTCTTGTTGAACTCGGCCAGCGCGGCGGCGTAGCGCTCGGTGCGGTCTTTGATCGCGGCTTTGTGGCCGGCGAGCGCTGCTTCCCGGTACACGTGACGTCCGCTTCCCATGCCCAGCACGACGATGGAGAAGAGAGCCACGATGAGCCCGTAGCGGCTGCCGATACGCGTGTCGTCGCGCTTCAACTCGCCAAACAGCATCCACAGCGTCAGAAGCCCGACCGCAGCGCCGGAGAAGATGATGAGATAAACCTGCGTCGTGATGCCGGCGGGGGGCAGTGTGAAAAGCAGCAGCGGGCCGAGCACGAACTGGCCGAGCGTGACATAGGCGCACACTTGGTAAAACAGGCGGCGCAGTTCCGGGCGCGTGAAGTCACCGAGGTGCGCGAGGTCGGCGTTTTTACGGCCGAACCATCCGGCCAGGAAGAGGCCCGTCATGGCGATGCTGGCGGCCATGAAGTGCAGGTAGCGCGGCAGCACATTGCCGATGCTCAGGCTGGAGAAGAAGCCCCGCACCTTCTCCCACTCGCTTGGAAAGAGCATGAGGTTCACATTCGCGAGAAAGATCAGCGGGATGAAGAAGAACAGCAGCATCGCCGTGATGCCGATGAGCAGGTGCAGTGTCTTCCTGCCGCCGCTGCTCCACTTGTCCCAGGTGTATTTATGCAGGTAGGTGAGCAGGAAGGCCACGATGACGAGCGGAACGATGAGCAGCCACGCGTGGCCGGTAAGCGCATTGGCGGAATACCACTGCATCGTGTAGAGCAGGTTGATGCACAGCAGCGGCCCGATGCCCATCACGACCGCGAGACTTTTGTTAACAGTCACCGTCTGAGCGATTTCATGCGCAAGCGCATCCCAGCGTTTGTTTTTCAAGCCCATCCACTCTGCGATGACGACGAGCACCGAACCGCCGACCATGAGATTGACAAATAGGATGTGAACGAGAAAAAAGGCGACGAGGCAGACCACGAGCAGCCATTCCGGCACAGGCAGCGGCAGAGGAAGATCACGCGGGACGGGGGTGCTGGCGAGGAGGGCGTTCATGGCAAAGAAATCAGGGTTTAGGTTGGGCTGCTGCCGACATGGCTGGCTTGGGTGCTTCAGGCGCGATCACAATGCCGGCGCTCTGGGCTCCAGGCAGTGTCTGCGGGCTGGCCCGTAGCTGCTGGAGGTAGGCGACGAGCGCTCCAGCCTCGGCATCGGTGCCGGGAAAGGGCGGCATGAAGGTGCGGGTCTGATGCATGCCTTTGATGAAGAGCTGCATGCCAGCGCTGTCCCAGGGCCCGTCCGCGCCATACATGGCGGTGAATTTTTCGATCACGCCATTGAGTCCCGTGGTGCTGTGGCAGCGGGAGCAGGCGAGCATGAAGATGTCCTGGCCGCATTCGGCCTTGTTGGCCTCGGTGATCTCGCGGTGCTTCACATACGTGGCGTGTTTGAGGAGCCCCTCGCTTTGCAGGAAGGCGAGCTCGTCTTTGTGGACGCCGTTCGAATACATGTATTCGCCGATGACCCAGGGCTTGCGCATGAACTCACGCGCCCGCTCGAAGTGCCCGAGCAGCCAGATGCCCATGAAGCTGGGGATGAGCAGCGCCCAGCGCGGGATCATGAAGCTGCTGCCGAGCCCGCCGATGCCGACCACCAGGAAGGCGATGATGGTCCAGCTGAGCAGCGTCTGAAACTGCCCATGCCAGCTCATGAACTCCTGCGTGAGCAGCGCCACGGAGCTGTTCGCCTTCATGGTCTCGGGCACGGCGCTCCAGTACCAGGTGCCGAATAAGAAGGTGCCCAGCAGCGAGATCAGCACCACATGCGAGAGGCGATAGACGATCCACTCCCTCAGCCGCCGGGGCTCGGGATTGAACGCGCTTTTTGTCTTCGTGAAAAAGAAGCTGGCGAACCACAGGAAGACCGAGCCTGTCATCAGGGCAAAGAAGGTGCGGAAACCAAGCTGCGGCAGGTAAAGCGGATTGGTCATCGCGTCCCAGAAGGCGCGGGTTTGGTTCCACTCTCCGGGCTTCATCATGAATCCCAGCACGGCGACGATGAGCGCCATCGTGAGCCAGGACATGATGCTCAGCGCCACGCCGATCCGGATGTGCTTGCGTTTCTTTTCGTGGGTGTCCGCCTTCTTCCAGGTCAAAAACCACCACATGATCAAGGCCACCTCGCTGATGAAGACCAGCCACTCCGCGAACCAGCCCCAGAAAAACACGCGCAGCAGTGAGCCGATGGCGAATGGCGCGAAGAGCGAGGTGGAAAGCCAGATGCCGACGCCGGTCATGGCACCCACGGTGGTGGTGACGATGAACACGACGAAGGTGATCCTGTAGGCGAGGAGATCGACGTCCGGACGGTTGTTTTTGTGCGCCCACCATTCCATCCAGGTGAGCAGTGGATACGCTCCAACGGCGAGCGGATGATTGATCAGCACATGCAGACTGGCGATGAGGCCGATGATCAGGCGGCCACCTGCGAGGTGATCAAGATAAAAGGAGGGGAAGTCCATGACGCGGTGATGCTCGATCCGCGTCAGGTTTTGAAAATGTGGCAAGATGCCGCAGCAGCCCGCTACTCCTCCGGTGGCATCTTCGCGAGCTTGCGTTGCAGCGTCCTACGGTCAATGCCGAGGGCTTCGGCGGTGTGGGAAATGTTTCCGCCGTGCTCATGCAGCACCCGCTGAATGTGCTCCCACTCCAGGCGCGCAAGACTCGGCAGGTCGGAGACGGCAGGACGCGGCGAGGCGGTCGAGAAACCTTGGAGCGCCGCGAGAACTTGATCTGCGCTGGCGGGCTTCAGCAGGTAGTCGTGCGCGCCAAGCCGCACCGCTTCCAACGCACTGGGGATGCTGCCATAGCCAGTGAGAATGATCAGCCTCGCCTTGGGCTGGTGACGCAGCAGTTCCGGGATCAAACTCATCCCGTCCACCGCGCCGAGTCGCATGTCGAGCACCATGCCGTCGATGTTTTCACTCTCAGCCAGGCCCAGCGCCTCGTGTTGGCCCGCCGCCTGCAGCACATCGCAGCCGCGCCTCTTCAGCGCCAGGGCCAGCGTCGTGCGGAATCCTTCGTCGTCTTCAATGAGGAGCACATTCATTCAGGTCAGTGATTGGGCGGGGGCATGCAGCGGCAGGGTCAGCGTCACACTCGCGCCGCCTTCGTTCCGGTTTTGTACTTCAACGTTGCCGTGCATCGATGCAGCCAGACGGCGGACGAAAAACAACCCCAGCCCCATTCCTGAGCCGGGATCCCGCGTGCTGCGAAAGGGCTCACCCCAATGGCGCAGCATCTCCGCGCTGAATCCAGGCCCGTGATCGAGCACCGTGAACCGCAGATTCTTTCCTGTTGTTTGCACGCGCAGTTCCACCGGCTGATCGTCTTCAGAAGCAAGCAATGCATTGCGCATAAGCACGAGCAAGGCCTCCCGCAGTCCGGCGCAGGCCACTGGTGCGTCTGGAGCCCGTAAATCGGTGCGCACGCGCGTGCGCTGGCTCTGCGGCAGTTCATTGAGTGCGGCCTCGACCACCCGTCCCGCCGCACATGGAGCTGAAGACAGCCCCGTGGCCTCCTGGCCGAGTTCTCGCAGGCGTTGCAGCACTTTCTGGCAACGTTCGGTTTCACGGGCGATGATGGCTGCCGTCTCTGCATCCGGATGCAGCCGCATTTCCTCGGCTGCGATGGCGATGGTTCCCAGCGGTGTGCCTAATTCGTGCGCGAACCCGGTCGCGAGCGCCGCCACGGAGAGAAACCGCTCACGGGAGTCCAGTTCCTCGCGCAGGCGTGCACGCTCTCTTTGCAGGCGGTGTGAACGCCGGCGCAGCGCCAGAAGCAGCGTCGCCACAAAGCCTCCCGCAAGGACCAGCGCTGTGAGAAAGCCCTGTGTGATCAGGTCAGCGGGCACAGCCGCGCCATCGGCCATCTTCAGGGGAACCGCCTGAATCCAGAGCCAGAGCAGCCCGCAACACATCAGCAGCCCCAGGGAAATCACCGCTGAAGCTCGCAGTGCCACCGCTGCCAGCGTCAGTTGCACCAGATAGAACAGCGCAAAGGGATTTTCCAGACCTCCTGTCCAGTGCAGCAGGAAGGTGAGAGTCAGCGCATCGAAGAGCAGCACGTGGAAGAAGCCATCCTTCATCTCCCATCGGATCTGCCGCAGCCACCATTGGAGCAGCGCATTGGTGAGGAGCGTCGCGCCCACGGCTCCGCCACACGCCCACAGAGGCACCTGCACCCCCAGCCACCACACCACAAGCAGGGTCATGGCCTGGCCGGTCGCTGCCAGCCAGCGCAGCAGCACGAGCACCCGAGACGAGAGTGCCCCGCCTGCCCACACCTCGCTGAGACCGAGCCAGCGCTGCCAGCGCGGCATCGGAGTGGAAGGGTGTGATGCATGTGAACTCATCCGAGGAATGTGGATGCGCCTGGCCGTCTGTCCATTCGATGCGGCATTTTGCCGCAGTGACTCTCCAGTGAAGCAGGTGAGCGTGACGTGTTATGAAAAAACTCACAGCATCCTTCCTCGTCATCACGACCCTTCTTTCCGCCGCTGCCTCTCAGGCTCAGACACCTGCGCCCGCCTCCTTCATGCTTTGCATGGCCTGCCACGGCATGGATGGGAAAGGAATGGGGGCCGGCACCCCCACGCCGATGGCTCCCGCACTCGCCGGTTCGAAGCTGGCCGCCTTTGGCGATGGCGAGGTGATGGCTTCCATCGTATTCACCGGCATCGAGAAGCAGGACGCCAAATTCGTTGGCATCATGGCTCCCCTCGGCCCGGCGATGACCGACGCTCAAATGGCCGAGGTGCTGACCTATGTACGCAGCAGCTTCGGCAACAGCGCCCCGGCCGTCACCGCCGATCAGATCAAAGGCTGGCGGGAAAAATACAACGGCAAGCCAATGCAAAAACGTGCCGATTTGGAAGCCCGGTTGAAGTAAGAGGCCCGGCGTTCACTTCCGCCGAAACTTCACGAAGTAGTTCTCCTTCAGCACGTCCTTAACCTCGTCGATTTTCTCGAAGCCGGCGGTGGTGATCTCGGACTCGAAGACTTCCTGCCCGGCGCGGACGTGGCCCATGACAAAGTCGCTGCTTTCGCCGGGGATGCGTTTGAAGTCTATCAGCACCAGAACACCGCCGGGTTTTAGAGCCTTGTGCAGCGTGGCGAGGCTGGCCTGCGGGAATTCAAAATGGTGATACACATCGCAGATGAAGGCGAGATCCACGCTGGCCTCCGGGAGTTCGACGCTGCGCCCTGTGCACTGGATCGTCTGCACATTCGCCGCATGCGCCTTGGTGGCACGGGCCTGGATGTGTTCGAGGAAGTTCTTCGCGATATCAACCGCATACACTTTGCCGCTCTCGCCGACCGCCTCTGAAAACGGCAGCGTGAACAGTCCTGTGCCCGCGCCGATGTCCGCCATAGCCATGCCGGGCTTCAATCCCACGGCGGCGACGATTTTTTCGCGCTGATGAAAGATCTCGCGGCTCTCGGTCTCGAACTTTTGCGTCCACTCCCCGACCTTGAGCTTGGGATCGAGGAACTTGTCATTGATGCCGGGCTTAACACTCGCGTCTTGTGCGAAGCTGGTCGTGACGAGAAGACAAAGGAGTATGCTGGTGTGTTTCATGGTGTGGTTTGGGGACGGGTCAAAACACGTTCGGCGATGCTGCCATCTTCCACCTCAAGAATGCGGTCGAAGACGTCGAGTGTGCGGTGATCGTGGGTGACAACGAGGACGCCTGCGTTTCGCTCGTGGGAGACTTTGGCGAAGAGTTCCATGACCTGCCGCCCCCGCTGGCTGTCGAGCGCGGCGGTGGGTTCGTCAGCGAGGAGCAGGCTGGGCTCATTGGCGAGCGCACGGGCCACGGCGACGCGCTGCTGCTCGCCGCCGGAGAGCGCGACGGGGAGATTGTTCGCACGTTCGCCGACACCGAGGTAGTCGAGCAGTTCCATCGCACGGCGTTTGGCCTCGCGTGGAGCGGTGTCGTTCACTTCGAGGGCGATCTGCACATTCTCCAAAGCGGTGAGGAAGGGGATGAGGTTCGCTTTTTGAAACACGAAGCCGAGGTGCTGGCGGCGAAAGGCGCGGAGATCGACGAGCGCCTTCGGGCCATCGAGCACGGGCGTGCCGTTGATGCTCACACGCCCACTTGTGGGCGGATTGATCAGCGCCATCGCGGTGAGGATGGTGGACTTTCCGCTGCCGCTGGGGCCGAGCATGCCGACGACCTCGCCCCGCGCGATGCTGAGCGAGGCATCGCGCACGGCGATGACTTCGGTGTGGCCGCTGCCATACACTTTGCGCAGGTTCTGGACTTCGACGGCGGGCGAGCTCATGCGGAGAGGACGGTGTTGGGCTCGACGCGCATGGCTTTCCAAATGCCGAGCATGCTGGCGAGGGTGGAGATGACGAGGACGATGAAGCCGAGCGAAATCAGGTCCGCCGTCTCGATAACGACGAGGCGTGGAAAGCGAGGGAAGGCGAACTGGCCGATCCACCACGCCAGGGCGTAACCAAAAGCGCCCATGAGCAGCGATTGCTGGAGAATGAGGCCGCCGATGACGCGGTTGCGCGCGCCGATGAGCTTCAGCAGCGCGATGTCGCGGATCTTGTCGAGCGTGAGCGTGTAAATGATGAGCGCAATGATGATGGTGGAGATGATAATAAGCAGCACGCGAAAGAGCCCCAGCTGGCGCTTCGCCTTGTCCACCATGCCGGAGAGCAGCAGGTCCTTTTGCTCCTGCGTGGAATACACCGTGATGTCCGGCCAGGTGCCCAGCGTGCGGCGCACGGCGGCGGCATCCGCGCCAGGTTGCAAGGTGACGAGCACGGCGCTGACCTGTGGTTTTGAGAAAGCGGGGATGCTGCTTGAAGGACCGGCTGCGCGGTCGAGCAGCAGCGGTTGCAGGCGGCCGGTCTCGATGTTTTCCAATCGCGCACGCCGCGCCGCGCGCTCCAGCCGCACGGCCTCGCCGGGCACATCGAATTGAATCGCCAGCGCGTCGCTCACGGTGAAAAACGCCAGTCCATCGCCGCTGGAGCCCACCATGCCCTGTGTGTGGCCCACGACTTGATACGCGTCCTTGCCCAGGGTGATTCTTTCACCCAGCGGAAGCCGCAGCGACACATCGGCGATCATTTCATAATGCGCCTGCCGCAGCGCGCGCCCCGCCACGAGCGGAATCCACCCGCCACTGTCGTCCGGCCACGAAAGCCCCTGCACCACCATGCGCAGCGGTCTGCCCCTATGCATCCGCTGGATGGTGTGCGACACGAAACGCCGCGCTCTCGCCACGCCCGGCACCGCGCGCACACGGTCCTCCAGGCTGGCAGAAATCCGCGAGATCTCCGCAAACGGCCCGCGCGTGCTGCCCTGCACGACCCACAGATCCGCGCCCACGCGATCCACCAGGAGCGTGGCTTCATGAATGAGTCCGCGATAGATTCCGCCCATGCCCATCACCATCATGAGCAGCAGCCCAATGCCCACCGTGGTGAACACAAAACGGCCCGCGTTGTGCCGGATGTCGCGGACGGCGAGGTTCATGGCCGTACCTGCTCCGTCTGGATGTAAACTTCCGCCCGCTGGCCGATGGTCCAGTTCTTTGGCAGCTCGTTCACGCGCACATCGACGATGAACTCGCGTGTCTCTCGGTCCGTCTCGCGCCCGATGCGCGAAACCACACCGGGATAGTTCTTGTCGCTCTCCGAGCGGAAAACAATGCGCGCCATTTGTCCCGCAGCGACTTTGGAAATCGCCGTTTCATCCACCCAGGCACTGACCCAAATTTCATCGAGTGAGATCATCTCCATCAGTGCTCCGCCAGGCACCAGCATGTCGCCCGGATCGCGATCACGCCGGATGATGAGGCCGTCATACGGCGCGTTAATCTGCGTGAAGGCCATCTGTTCCTTTCGGTGCAGCAGCGTCTTTTCCGCCACCAGCACCTGGCCCTGCGCCTCGGCGATGGCCGCGTTCGAGCGCTTCAAATCTGCCTCCGCCACCATCAGCGCCTCGCCAGCTTTGTCCGCTTCCGACTGCGAGACGGCCTGCGACGCCGCCAGGCCTCTGAGCCGCTCGTTATCGCGCCGCGCCTGCGCCAGCACCGCCTCCGAGCGGGCCAGATCCGCCTCGACGCGCAGCGCGGTCTGTTTCGCCGCCGCCAGCGTCGCCTCCGCGATGGCCACCTGCTGCCTGATCTCCCCATCATCCAGCCGCGCGAGGAGCTGCCCCTGCTTCACCGTGTCGCCTTGATCCACCAGCACCGCCATGAGCCGCTCCTGGATGCGTGCGCTCACCGTCGTCTTCACCCGTGCTTCCAGCGTTCCTGTTCCCATCACCTCACCCGTGATGATGCCAAGACTCAGCTTGTGTGTCACGACCGGCGGCGGCGCCAGCTTGATCTTGTAAAACGCAAAGCCTGAGGCTGCGATGAGCGCAAGCCATGGCAGCATGCGGCGGAGGAAGGAGTGTTTCATGATTATTCGAGGGCGGGCTTTGGCTGTCTGGCGGGCCAGTCGGCTCCTGACTCGATCCAGGTCTTCAATAACTGGATCTCAACGGGTGCAAGTTGGTGAGCCGCAGAGGCTTTCATGCCCGGTTGCCTGCCGGAGATGATGTCCAGGAGACGGCTTGCCGCAGCATTACCCGGCACCACCAGAGGCGCCCCATTTCGAGATGAAAAGAAATCTTCACGCTGGTCCGCGCGGAAGCCGGAGGTCTGCCTCGTTGGACCATGGCACTTGAGGCAGGACGCTTGAAACACGGGCATGATTTCCTTCCAGAAATCCACCTTGCGCTTGCGGGGGGGAGCGGTGCTGAAGGCAGCAGGGTCCGGCGGCTCATTGAGAAGATGCAGCGGCACATCTCTTTCCCGCACGCCGAGGTGGGTCGCCAGGGCAAACAAACCGGCAAGGGTGGTCAGCACCGCCAGAGTCACCAGTCCGGCATGCCGTCCGCCGTTGGCACCGCCTTGAAAACAAGTGAAGCGATGGCGGATCATTGTCACGATCCAGTCCCAGTGAAGCGCCAGATGGATGGCAAGAACCAGCAGCAGACCAAGGCTGGCCCAGGCATGAATGCTCCCCCACTCATGCCGCGAGAGGCCCCATAACTCATGTGTGCGGTTCGTCGCCGGTGGCAGCGGAAAGCGCAGCACATAGCCTGTGGCCAGCATGGTCAGCAGGCAGGCGGCTGCCAGCACGTCGATGAGCAAGTTGAGAGGACCCCGGCTCATGTCAGGGCGATGAAATGGCAGATGCAATGACCCGTGGTAGGACGCAACATTGGGAAGTGTGCTTCATCTGGACTGGGTGGGTGAAGGAAGAAAACGCGGCGTGTGAGCCACATACTCAGGGTAGTCGCTGAATTTTTGAGTGAGCAACCGTTCTTCATGCGCGGCTTTTGCGTTAAAGAAGGCCCCAAGCAGTCCGAACAGCACGAAATGCAGGACGCTCGCAGTCGCAATGGCGATGCCGAAGGCCCAGATAAGCAAACCGCTGTAAACCGGATGCCTGACGCGGCGGTACAAGCCCCTCGTGATCAGCGCGGCTCCCCTGCGTGGTGAAGGCATCGGTGTCAGCGAGCGCCCCGCCTGCAATTGCCAGCTCGCGGCGGCGGACAAAACCAGCCCTGCGCTGCACACAAGCAGTCCCAGCGCGCGGATAGGCACAAGAAACGGAAGAAGCCCGAATGCAGGCATCCACAACAGTGCCGCCAGCAGAACCAACTGCAGGGTCATCCATGAGAGGTCTTTGAACATGGTGGATTTCATGGGCGCCGGTCTCCTTCAGGCGGAACTTCACGAAGTGGTTCTCCTTCAGCGGATCCTTGATCTCTCGCATCTTCTCATTCAGCGTAGCGGCGACTGCAGGGCGTCATTGAGCGCACGCAGAGCCTGCATGATGCGCTCGCGATGCGCCTGGATGTCCTCGGGCTCGGTCACGGCGTGCAAGCGTGGCCAGCCGGTAGGGCTGCCTGCATCTTCATGGTGGGCGGTCGCAGGCTCGCTGCTCCAAGGAGCATGACCCAGTTTGTCCCCGGCGTGTTCGATGGTGGCGGTGGTCGTGGTATGATGCATGCGGTGGATGTCTCTGCTCCACTGCGGGTGGATGACCCCATAAAGATGCGGGACGGAGTCTTTCCGTCGCGGTGCAATGATGGACCAATCTTGCGGTGCATGCCGCCCACGCCATGAACCTACCCTCGTGCGTCATGAGGCCGGGAACCGCGCTTTTTCAACACGTGCGACGAGCGCAAAGACAATCGCTGCCAGCGCCACCAGCCCAGCATACCACACCCATTCCGGAAGTGTGCTGAGCTCAGGCAGGCGCTTTTTGCCGAGATCCGCCACCGGCAGGATGTTCGCGGCGATCCAGTCGTAGCACAACGCATAGGCCGCAGCCCCGACGAGCATCCCCAGAAAGCCCACAAGGGCATCCAGCTTGCCCGCAGCGATGGCCGCAATGCCGGTGCCGGGGCAGTAGCCGTAGATCACCATGCCGATGCCGAAGAGCAGCGCGCCGAGGATGACGGCGAGCATGGTGGCCGGTTTGATGTGCCAGTTGGAAAGCTCCTGCCCATGCAGGATGAACAGGCCCACACCACCGACGACGATGGCGGTGAACATGACCTTGAGCACGGTGAAGTCACGAAACAGAAACTGCTTCACGATGACATTGAAGTCCGTGACGCCGCCGCGATGCAGCAGCACGCCAAAGATGAAACCAAAGAGCAGCCCGGCCCAGAGCAGATTGGAGCCGGTGATGAAGGCGAGAGGTGTGTGCATGAGATCAGGATTGGGAGGTGCCGCGGAAGAGGATGAAGGCGGTGACGATGCCGCTGATGAACATGACGATGAAGAAGGTCCAGCTGCTGACGGCCAGCTGCAGCGAACCACTGATGCCGTGACCGCTGGTGCAGCCATCCGCCAGCCGTGCGCCAAAGATGATGACCACACCGCCGATGAATGCGGCGAGGAATCGTTTGCCGACGGACGGGCCAAAACGCTCGCGCCACAGCGCCGGCACGCTTTCCAGCTTAAAACTGCCGCTCCCCAGTGAGCTGACCAGGGCGCCGAAGAAAGTGCCAAGCACAAACAGGCTGCCGTAGTCCCAGGCAGGCACCGCTTTTTTGGCCCAGTAAGTGTTGGCCGCCACGCCATCCGCACCCAGCATGGGCACAGAACACGCGCCAGAGGCCTGCGCGATGCCGGTGGAGATGCCGATGGGCTTGTCTGCCAGCGAAAAGGTGAGGATGCTCAGCACGCCGATCAGCGCGCCAACGAGGTAGGGATTCCAGCGGGGTGTTTTCATGGTGGGTGGGGGGAGCCGTGGGTTACTCAAACTTGATGTAGGCGAAGCCTTGCAGTTGCAGATCGATCAGACGCGGGAAGGCACCGACGACGAGTTTGACACCGGGCAGCAGTTCGGTGGGCTTCACGCCTTTCTGCTGCATCGTGTTTTCACACAGCTCCACCTGCACGCCGCGCTTGATGAGCTCCGCGAGGATCTCGCCGTTTGGATTGGCGGCGTCCACGCCGAGGCGTTTGCGGGCCGCATCATTAACCACGGCGGCAATGCCGGTGCCGTGATAGACGAGGTGCAGATGCACCTGATCGGCGGCGATGCCCTGCTTCGCGTAAGTGTTGATGAGCTTGCGGGCGTAAAACAGGCCCTTGTTCACGCCATCGTGGGCCACGTCATCGGTCACTTGATAGACGATGCGCAAATTCTCGCGCACCTGGATCGGAATGACTTCCGGTTCGGCGGCAGAGATGGAGACGGTGAGGGCGAGGAGGGTGTAGAGCAGGTGTTTCATGGTTGGGAATCGGGCGACCACGACATGTAGCCGCGGTGGATGTGCTGGATGTTGCGGAAGCCGAGCTGTTTCAAAACGATCACCGCCTTGCGGCTGCGGAAGCCACCCGCGCAATACACCAGCACGGGCTTGTCCTTGTTGAGCGCGGCCACTTTGGTCTCGAAGGCTGCGTCGCCGATGGAGATGTTCACAGCATGGGGCAGCGCGCCGCCTTCAAATTCACCCGAGGAGCGTACATCCAGCACCTGTGTTTCCGGGTGGTCGCGCAGCCATGCATTGGCCTGGCCAGGATTTAAGTTCGCACATACGGAGCCGGGCGGCGCTTTGAAGAGACGGCGGTCCCAGTCTCCTTCATACCAATACCAGCCCAGGATGACTGCGACGAGAATGACAAAGGTCCAGATCATATTTCGAAGAAGCATTTCGGGATGCAGCAGGCAGCTCAGGCACCACCGAGTTTTTTCACCTGTTGAGAGAGACGTTTGAGGAGGTTGTTGCAGACGTTGTCGCACAGTTCGGTGATGCTGGGATCGGCGATGAAGCAGATCGCGGTCAGGCCTTCACGGCGGCGGCCCACCATCCCCGCATCCACGAGCGACTGCACGTGGCGGGAGACATTCGCCTGCGTCAGGCCGGTGGCGGCGACGAGTTCGGTGATGTTCTTCTCGCCCTCCTCCAGCGCGCGCAGGATCTTCAAGCGGCTGGGTTCGGAGAGCGTGCGGAACCAGGAGGCGATCAAAACGAGGGCCTCCTCGGAGACCGGCGGCAGGGATTTTTTGCGTGCGGCGGGCATGATTTCAAAAAGGGTTTGCAAGCATTTACTATATGCGTATAGACTCATACAGTTGTGAAGGATTATCCTTCAGAAGTCAGATACGTCAATCTCAAATCCCTCCATCCTCATGAAACTCGAAAACGCCATCCGCGCCCTCGCCGGTACCATGATCCTCGTCAGCCTGGCCCTCAGCCACTATGTGCATCCGAACTGGCTCTGGCTCACCGCCTTTGTGGGAGCGAACCTGCTGCAGTCCGCCTTCACCGGCTTCTGCCCTGCGGAAACGATTCTTAGGAAACTCGGCATCGGCGGTTCTTGCTGTGGAAAACACTAAATCGGAGGAGCGCAGCACAGCCAGCTTCTGCTAGCCTGACCAAGATCAGTCCCGCCTTCCTATGACCGTCATGAAACAATTTATCTCCTTCAGCGCACTGCTCGCCCTTGCTGCCTGTGGCAGGCATGAGGCCGTCCCTCCGGCCACGACATCTCTGCCCAGCCTAGCCGTCAAAGTGCAAGTGGCCAGATGGCAGCCGCACGTGGCGGCCGAGGAGGTCGTGGGCACGGTGCGCTCCAAGCTGCGTGCCCAGGTGGAGGCCAAGATCAGCGGTCGTGTGCTGGAATACACCGCCACACCCGGCGCTGCCGTGAAGGCGGGGGACATGCTCGCCCGCCTGGAAAACCAGGAGATTCAGGCGAAGGTGGATCAGGCCAAGGCGCTGCTCGACCAGGCCCAGCGCGACTTTGCCCGGCAGAAGGAACTCGTCGCCGCAAACGCGACGACGCGGCAGGATTTCGATGCCGCCGATGCCCGCGTCAAAGTGGCGACTGCAGGTGTCAATGAAGCCGAAACGATGATGAGCTATGCCCGCGTCACCGCTCCGTTTGACGGCGTGGTGACCCGCAAGCTCGCTGACGTGGGTGATCTCGCGATGCCCGGCAGGCACCTGCTCGAAATGGAAGCACCCACAGCGCTGCGCTTTGAAGCCGATCTGCCGGAAGCCATTCTCGATCGCATCACCATGGGGGCCAAGATGCAGGTGAAGATCGCCTCCGTGCCAAAGCCGCTGGAGGCCACGGTGAGCGAGATCGCGCCTGTGGCCGATCCCGTGAGCCGCACGTTTCAGGTGAAGCTGGATCTTCCTGCTGCGGAGGGGGTGCGCACCGGTCAGTTTGGCCGTGTGGCGGTGCCAATGGCGGAAATGCAACTGCTGATGGTGCCCAAAGACAGCGTGATCAAGCGTGGTCAGATGGAACTGATTTTCGTGGTCAAAGAAGGCCATGCCAACCTGCGCCTGGTGAAAACGGGCAAGGCGGTCAATGGCAGCACCGAAGTGCTTTCCGGCCTCGAAGAAGGCGAGCAGGTCGTGATCAGTGATGTCAGCAAACTCGCCGATGGCCAACCCGTGACGATCCAGCCATGAGCGAGCCATCCCATCATTCTGAGAACTTGGGCGTCGCTGGCCGCATCGCCGCGATGTTCATTGATTCCAAACTGACGCCGCTCGTTGTCATAGCCTCCGTCATTCTCGGTGCGGCGGCAGTTGTGCTGCTGCCACGCGAGGAGGAGCCGCAGATCAAGGTGCCGATGGTCGATGTCATGGTGTCCATGCCCGGATCATCTGCGAAGGAGATCGAAGAACGTGCCACGCGGCCCATGGAGAAGCTGCTATGGGAGGTGGCTGGCGTGGAGTACCTCTACAGCACCTCACGCGACAGCGAGAGCCTGGTCATCGTGCGCTTCAAGGTGGGTGAGGACCCCGAACGCAGCCTGGTGAAGATCACGGAGAAACTGCGCGCAAATTTCGACCGCATCCCGATGGGAGTCACGCCGCCGCTCATCAAGCCGAAGAGCATTGATGATGTGCCGATCCTCTCGCTCACCTTCCACAGCGCACGCTACGATCACCTCACGCTGCGCCGGCTGGCGGCCCAGGTGGACGAATCCGTCAAGCAGGTGCCGCTCGTGGCGGAGACGAACCTGCTGGGCGGCGCGCGCCGTGCGGTGCGGGTGATGCTTGACCCCGTGAAGCTGGCCTCGCGCAATCTCAGCCCTGCGGGTCTGGTGCCGATGCTGCAGCAGGCCAACCGGCAGTTTCGTGCGGGCGGCCTCACCACCGGCAACAACGAGGTGCTTGTGGAAACCGGGGCCTTCTTGAAAACCGCGCATGATGTGGGCGACGTGGTCGTGGGCGTGTTCGGCGGCAGGCCGGTGTATCTGCGTGAAGTCGCTGAGATCCATGATGGCGGCGAGGAGGCCGTGCAGTATGTCCTCCACGGCACCAAGACGGACGAAGAACCAGCCGTCACGCTCAGCATCGCCAAACGTCCCGGAGCGAATGCAATCTCCGTGGCGGACGAAGTGATCCGCAAGGTGGACCTGCTGAAAGGCTCGATCATTCCCGCCGATGTCACCGTGAGCGTCACGCGCAACTATGGCGAGACCGCAGCTGAGAAATCGAACGAACTGCTGCTGCACATGGGCATCGCTGTGTTCAGCGTGGCCATCCTGATCTGGCTGACGCTCGGCTGGCGGGAGAGCGGCATCGTCGCCGTGGCCATTCCGGCCACGCTGGCGCTCACGCTGCTCATTTTTTATCTCTACGGCTTCACGCTGAACCGCATCACTCTCTTCGCGCTGATCTTCAGCATTGGCATCCTCGTGGATGACGCGATCGTCGTGGTGGAAAACATTGTGCGGCATTTCCACCTGCCGCAGAACAAGGGGCGGGACTGGTCAAAGATTGCCGTCGAAGCCGTGGGCGAAGTGGGGAATCCCACCATCCTGGCCACGTTTGCCGTGATCGCCGCCGTGCTGCCGATGGCCTTTGTCGGTGGCCTCATGGGGCCCTACATGCGCCCGATTCCGATCGGTGCCAGCGCTGCGATGTTCTGGTCTTTGCTTATCGCGTTCATCGTCACACCCTGGGCTTCCATCCGCATTCTGCGCTGGGGTGGCAAGTATTCGAAACTGACGGCAGGCGTCGCGGTGGATGACGGCCACAAGCATCTCGCGTCTGAGCACGCCGAGGACTTCTTCACCAAACTGTACCGCCGCATGATGGGCCCGCTGATTCATCACACCGGCTGGCGCTGGATGTTCCTCATCGGCATCACGGTGCTGCTGCTCGGCGCGATGGCGACGGTCGGCCTTGGCTGGGTGAAGGTGAAGATGCTGCCGTTTGACAACAAGAGCGAGTTTCAGGTCATCCTGAACATGCCTGAAGGCACTTCACTGGAGCAGACGACTGCCGTGGCGCGTGAAATGGCTGCGGCGATCCGCACCGAGCCCGAAGTCACCGATTACCAGATCTATGCCGGCATCGCCTCGCCCTACAATTTCAACGGCCTGGTGCGTCACTACTTCATGCGCCGTGGTGCGAATGTGGCGGACATCCAGGTGAACCTCGTCGGCAAGCATGAGCGCAAGGCGCAGAGCCATGACATCGCCAAACGGGTGCGCCCGGCCGTCGCTGCCATCGCGGCACGCTACGGCGCACGTGTCGCCATTGCCGAAGTCCCTCCAGGCCCGCCGGTGCTGCAAACCCTCGTGGCCGAGATTTACGGTCCGAATGAAGCGGACCGCCTGAAACTCGCTGAAAAGGTGAAGACCATTTTCAAGTCCACGCCCGGTGTGGTGGATGTCGATTGGTACATCGAGGCCGACCAGCAGAAGGCGCGCTTCGTCATCGACAAGGAAAAGGCCGCGCTCCACGGCATCAGCGCCGCCACGATTTCACAGACGCTCAAGATCGCCGTGGATGGCGAGACGGTCGATCTGCTCCACCAGCCTGAGGAGAAGGAGGACGTGAACATCCGCCTCGAACTGCCACGCTCCGCGAAGACAACGCCCGAGGAACTGCTCGCGCTGCGCGTGCGCTCCGGAGATGCCAATGCGCTACCTGAACCCGGCGCGTCCGGTTCGCCGCTGGTGCCGCTGCGCGAGTTGGTAAAAGTGGAGCATGTCACCGTGGAGAAGAGCCGCTATCACAAGAACCTGATGCCTGTCACTTACGTCATCGGCGATGTGGCTGGCGTGGTCGAAAGCCCCGTGTACGCCATCTTCCAGATGAACGAGGCGCTCAAGAAACTCGATACACGCGAGTTCGGCGGCAGCGGCGAGGAACTTCAGATCCTCAATGCCTCCATGCCATTCAGCGATGCCGAACCTGCGCTCAAATGGGATGGCGAGTGGCACATCACCATCGAGGTCTTCCGCGATCTCGGCGCAGCCTTCGGCGCGTGTCTGATCCTTATCTATGTGCTCATGGTCGGCTGGTTTCGCAGTTTCATCACGCCTGCCATCGTGATGATCGCCATTCCATTCTCACTGGTTGGCATTCTGCCCGCGCACGGTCTGATGGACGCCTTCTTCACCGCCACCAGCATGATCGGCTTCATGGCAGGAGGTGGTATCGTGGTGCGAAACTCCATCATCCTCGTCGATTTCATCGAGCTGCGCATTCAGGAAGGCATGCCGCTGAGTGAGGCCGTGATCGACGCGGGAGCCGTGCGCTTCCGCCCCATGCTGCTGACCGCCATGGCCGTGGTTGTTGGTGCGGCGGTGATTCTCGCTGACCCCATTTTCCAGGGCCTCGCCATCGCGCTCATGGCCGGGGAAATCGCCAGCCTCTTCATCAGCCGAATGGCCGTGCCCGTCCTCTACTTCATGGCCAACAAGCATTCTCACCCAGAACCCAAACACTAAACGAATATGAAACCCAACATCGGAACCGTGGACCGCGCGCTGCGCATCATCGCTGGACTCGGCATCATCGCCTACGGCATCGTCAACCACACCTGGCTCGGAGCCCTCGGTGCCGTGCCGCTGCTCACTGCCTTCGTGCGTTTCTGCCCGCTGTATGCGCCCCTGGGCATCAGCACCTGTGGCAAAGGTGGCAATGGCAAAGGCGGTGGCTGCTGCGGAGGCGGCAAGTGCTGCTGAGTCCTAGACTTCATATCCCATGTCACGCTTTATCATTCCCATCGCCATAGGTGCGGTCATTGGCTCGGCATTGGGTTACTTTGGCCAGTGCAGTTCGGGCACCTGCCCGCTTACCTCGACATGGTGGCGCGGCGCCATCTACGGCACTGTGATGGGACTGCTGATGGCGCTGGGGTCGGGCCGCTAAGAGGTGCATCACTCTGCAGCGCCTAACGGCACGAAAAAGCGGCATCCTGTTGCCAGGATGCCGCCGTGAATTTTCTTGGGAGACTTGGAGTGTCAGAGGGGGCGCTTAGTAGCGACCGCCACCGCCGCCGCCACCACCGTAGCCGCCACGGCCACCGCCGCCGCCGCCTTTGCCACCGTAGCCGCCG
>JAFLEI010000070.1 GCA_017301975.1 Verrucomicrobiota bacterium | reverse complement strand
GACACCATTTTTTTGAGCCGCTTTTTGAGCGGCTCCCACCATGCAAAGCGTTGTGTTTTCATCGGTTTTCTCTCATGCCACAAACACGCTCCCTGGGCAATTGGGAGGTTTTCAAACACTGCCTAGGGCAGATAAGCGCTGGCTCAGCGACAGGCGAGATCCAACGCTACCGTCTCGCGTGTTCACAAATTCCTATGATAATTCCGGGGATTGGCGATGGAAAGTCAAAGCAGAAGATTTTTTTGAACTCATGGTGAAGCAAGCACCAATATCAAACAGTCTTTGTGTGGCTGGCGACTGGAACGACACCCAATCTGGAAATGCCGAAGATGTGACAATCGAATGTGTCTTGGTTCGCCCTGAGATGACCGCTTCACTCGCGAACGCTATTAGGTCTTGCGGCCACCGCTACACATGTGGAATAAAAGCGTTTTCGCTTGGACGGGATAGTGAGCCCCCTCTGACGGAGCCTTTTGATCTTGTTTATTGGGTGCTGGATCACATCAGTTCAGACTCTTCAGGTATCGATACACTTGATAGATACTCGCATGATTTGAGGTATCCTGGACTTAAAATCGCGGATTGGGTAAAAAACGACTTCAACCTTCAATGTGACGCAGATGAACGCTACTGGACGGATCCCACCGAGACCACCCCTCAGATTGTTTCCGAGTCGTGGTGCGATCCTGCAACACGAGATGAACAACAGGAGCGGCGGGCCGGAACCCGCCTTTTCGTATCCATTCCTTTCCTGAAACAATTGTGTGATCGAGCCAAGCGTGACTTGCTTATCACGGTCTCCATCCACAGAAGAATTAGGCACAGTTCAAGAGATGATGGTATTGATCAATGGACTATACCTGCATCACAAAAAGTATTTATCCTATCATCCGATGGCCACCTCAGAGACGAAAGAACAGATTATCAGATTGGGTGAGATTCTGGTCGCTTCACTCGGCGAGAAACACGAAGTGAGCCCTGCTTGCCACTGGATGTCTCATTACTTGGCAGAGCAAATGACAGCTGCCGATACGACATTTGGAGAAGAGCGTGAGCAGGCTCAAAAGAGCTGTTTCGACACGATTCTTCGTCTGTGGAAGGCAAGGCGCGACTTTCCACGCGGAGTACATGTCCTCGGGCTTGAGGATTTCCAGCCGATTTTTGAGACGCTGTCCTACTTAAACCCTGACTCACCCCGTTTTTGGGACATCAGTAATTTTCGCGGCTCTTCAAAGGGCCAACCCGTGATCGAAGAGGCAATGAATAGAATTGTCGAAATTGACCGAGTCGCGCGCCGCTTAATTGAAAGAGAACTTGCAGATGCCGCCTATCGGGTCGCCAACAAACACACTTCAGAGTTGATCGAAGCGACTTCGAGCCTCGAAGGCTGCCCGGATTTGAGAGTCGTCGAAGGAATGCTTCGAATGCGTGAACGCCTTGGAAACTATACCGACCTTGCATCAACTTATCTCAGGGATGAGTTGACTCTTTTAGATGGGTTCATCCAGCGCGTTAACGAACTGCGTGATTCTCTATCCAAGGATCTGGAGGGACTTGATTCTTCTCTGACTTGACCGCTGGATAGTTCAGTGAAGCGGCTCGTTTACACCGAGTTGGTCGGGGGTTCGCGCCATCTTTCGATGGCTCATTTCAAGGTCACCCTCATCCACTTCCGCGCCTCCATCCCGCTCGCAAGTTCCTTCACCCGCACTTCCCAACTGCCCGGATCCTCATTCGGCGCAAGGTCCAGCTTGATCTCAACGATCCCGTTCTCCGCCGCATAAAACCCGCTCCCCTCCGCAGCTTTCCCATTCGCATCACGGATGTCCACCCTCACCGGAATCACCGCCTTGGTCGGCGCTTCTTGAGTAGTAGTGATGCTCACCGCGATCTTCGCGCTGTTCCCCACCACCGCGTTCTCCGGCACCTCCAGTTTCAAGCCCAGCAACGGCTTCGGCATCACCATGAAGATGCGCCCGTCACACGGCCCCAGATCCACCGGCCAGCTCATCACACCATCAGCCCCACGCTTCGGCACAATGAACTGCGTCCCCGTCAGCTCATACACATTCGCCGATTCCACCTTCAAACTCACCACCCCGCTCGATGGCACCCCGTTCTCCATCACCAAGCCATGCTGGCCCACGTAGCTGCCGAACTCTCGCTTGTCGTTCACCACAAACACATACGTCGCATCCCCAAACTTCCGCGTCCGCACAATGATCTCTGGATTGTCGCACATTGCCTTCTGCGGCAGCCCGAAACCACCCACGGTCCCCGCCATTTCCAGCACCTTCGCCTTGTCCTCATCCGCCTTCTTCACCCTCTTGAAACTCGGCAATAGGAAATCCGCCTTCAGCGCCGGACACAGAAACTCATCCGCCACGATCTTGCCGCCCTTCTTCTGCCAGTCCTGAATCCGCGTCACCAAGGCCTTCGTCAGCACATCGCAATACGGCATGACAAGCACCTTGCGACCGCTCAGCCCATTCTTGAGCAGTGTCTCCTCGTACACGATGTCCGTCTGCACATGCGCATGCTGCAGCGCCAGCCACACATCCGCCGCCCAGTCCGTGTTGTTTCCGTAGCTGCCGCGATGCGCAAACATCTGCGACGTAAAACTCTCCAAAAAAGCCACCTCACTCCGCTCATCCGGAATCGCCATCAGCGACGGCCCCAGCGGCTCAATCACCTCATGCAGCAACTGCTTCAGCACCGGCGCCGTGTTTGAATTCGTAAACCGATACCCCCCAGGACTGCCCGTCTCCACCAGCGACTGCCAGCCATGGTACATGATCCCCTGGATCGGCCGCGAGATCTTCGTCCACAGCGCCTCCTTCAAATGCATCGGCGCGATCGTGATATACGCCGCCTCCGGATCGTGATCCTGCCACGCCACCACCTCACCCGGCGCCTTGCTTCCAATCGGTGCCGTTTGTGAGCGATACCAGATCAACTGCGTCATCTTCATCACCCGCTGATTCCTCCCCGTCGCCGCACTCATCGCAAAGAGCTGGTCCGCACACATCCCAATCTTCAGCGGATCAGGATACGTGTACGTCCAGTGCGAGATCACATCCACACCACCACCCGCGCCACCGATGCTCGGCTGCCGCACCGCCGGATCAAAGAACGTCCACACCTTGCTGTTCTTCACCCCCTTGTGCAGCGCCGTATGCAGCCCATTCCAACCATCCCCAACAGTCCAGAACCAGCGCAGGTATTTCAAAATCGGATGATCATCCGCGATCACCCGGTCCGCCGGAAAATCCTTCATCTTCGTCCAGTCCACCCCCCACTTCGCCGACACCTCCGCAGGAATCTCCGCACCCGCGAACTTCTTGTACGCCTCCACATCCACCGAATTAAAACTCACCTGCGTGTTGTCCCTCACCTCCGAATCAATCAACGCCGTCGTGAATGCAGGATGATCCCCATACGCCTTCGCCACGCTCATCCCCACCACTTGAAAAAAGGAAGCAAAGTCCGGTAGCGACGCACAGATGTCCTGCCGCGCATAAGCCTTCCCATCACGCCCCACCCGCAAATTCTTCTCCTCCGACTCCAGCGCATGCGCCGGCGACAAACTCGCAATGACCTCCAGCCCATTTTCCAGCGCCCCATCCAGCATCGCCCGGTTTTTCGCGATCACCTCCGGCTTCGCCGGCGGCACGATCTTCTTCTGATGCCACATCTCCGAGTAATCGGCCCCCAGCCCGATAAAGTGCGTGAACCCAAGATCCTTCACCCGCTCCATCTCCTCACCATTCGCCCCCCACATGATCACCGGCATGCGCTCTGGGATGCGTGGCACAATTTTCAGCGTGATGGACTGCTCCGTGGCGTAATCGCCCGACTCAAACCGGGTGCGCAGCTCGTAGTCGGCGGCTTTGAGCGCCGTGTTAATCACGTACTTCGCGGTGAAACTTTTCCCGGCTGCCAGATCCGGCACGATGAAGTCCTCGGTCTTGCCACCGAAGCTCACCTTCAGCGCGGTGCCTTTCATCATCTCGCGCTTGAGGTTCGTGACGATGATCTCGACCGGCTTCGCCGTCTCCATGCGCCGCCAGACGCTGCGCCCTGCCATGATCAGCATCGACACACGCTCAAAACTCAGCACGCCGTCGCAGATGCGCACCTCATCGATCAAGCCCGGAAAGCCGCCATAATTGCTGCCCAAACGGTCGCCAATGCTCAGCGTCTTCGCGCCCGGCGTCACGACGCCGTAACCTGCCAGCTTTGAACCACCCGCCGCCACCCCATTCCGGTAAAACTTCCCCTCACCCGCCCCATCATACGTAAAGGCCACATGCTGCCACACGTCCGTCTCCAGCTTGAACGGCAGCGAGTAAATCGTCTTCGATTCCGCCCCAAATCCAAGCGTTACCCACATTCGCCGCAATCCGCCTTTATCTGCGTCCCCAATCTGCCACTGGTAGTCCGTGTGATCGACATACTTCTTGTCCAGCAGGAAGCAGCGCAGCCTCGGTTCAAACGCAGCCTTCGGCTTGATCCACATCTCCAGTGTGAACGCCCCCTTCACCGGCTTTACCGCCACCACCGCCGCATGCCGTTTGTCCTCCACCGGAAACCCCGGAAACGATTCCAAAGCACCGCCAAATTTGCCCTTCGGATTCAAGACTGCCCCATGCAGCGCCACGTCCTTGGAATCTTCATCAAATTTCCAATGTCCCAGCACATGAGGTCCGGTCGCATCTTCTTTGGCGTAACCTGTCTCCCAAGTTTCTTGCAGCGCGGCACGCGTGGCCCACGGAAAGCACAACAGGCATACAAAGATGAAGCGAACGGGTGAGATCATGGCTCACTCATACGCACAACGAGAGCAGTTCAATTCACGCCTTCACCGCCCACCTCAGTTTCGCCGGAGCCGCGCGCGGATTGTCACGCGTCTCCTGCGAGGTAGGCCGGATGACTTCGTCGTTCGTGGCGCTGAAAAGGCCGCTGCGCATCCCTTCGCGGAAGAGATGCTTCACACGACGGTCTTCACCCGAGTGGAAGGTGAGGATGCATACACGGGCACCGGAGCGCAAACAGGAGGGCAATTGACGCAAAAAAGTGTCAAGCGCGGTAAACTCCTCATTCACGGCAATGCGCAGGGCCTGGAAAACTCGGCGCACCGTAGCGTCTCGATCTTCCTCATTCACCCGGTGCGGCAACGCACGGCGCACCGCTTCCGCCAGTGAACGAGTGGTGGCCTGATCCGTTTCAGCCAGCGCCTGGGCCAGCAGTTTGGCGTGTGGCTCATCCGAATTGTCGTTGAGAATGGCAGTCAATTTCTCAGCGTTGAGTTTTTGCAGCAATTCGCGCGCAGAGACACCGCGCTGCGGATTCATGCGCATGTCGAGCGGGCCGTCGTGCTTGAAGCTGAACCCACGGGCGGGATTGTCGAACTGCATGGAAGAGCAGCCCAGATCGGCAAGCAGCACGTCCGCGCCATCGCTCCAGCCGAGTTCGCCAAGGGCACGCGGCAGCCCGGCGAAGTTCATGCGCTTCACGACGAGGGCCGATTCTTCGCAACCGCCGGCACGCAAGCGCGCCTCCGTGCGTACGATTTCCAAAGGATCTTGATCAAGCGCGAGCAAGGTACCGCCTGGTTGCACGGCCTTGAGCAAAGCACCGGCATGGCCACCGTAGCCCAGCGTGCAGTCCACGGCGCGTTCGCCGGGCTGTGGTCCAAGGATGCGCATGATCTCGTTCAGCAGGATGGGCACATGCTGACCTGCGGGCGTTTTGCCTGAGGCACGCACCTTGGCAATGGTCTCCGCGTAGCGCTCAGGATTGAGCTCCTTGTACTTGTCTTCAAATCGTCGCGGATTCTTGCCAGAATAACGCGGACGACGACGGTGCGGTGTGGGAACTTCGGCTTCGCTCACAGCTCGTTGTATTTGGCGTTCGATCCGCGTGCCTTTGCCACGGGATAGCGTGTTTCATTGCGCTCGATCTTGTCGAGCATCGCCTGACCGAGATCCACGCCGAGATTGTGAGCCAGTTCAAAGAGCAGGATGGCCACATCAGCCATTTCGTCCTTCAGTTCCGGCATTTTGTCCTGAACGCGCTGCTCGATCTGCTCTGGCTGCTGCCAGACAAAGTGTTGAAGAAGCTCCCCCGCCTCCGCCGTGATGGCGATGGCAAGCTCCTTCGGACTGTGAAACTGCATCCAGTCCCGGGCGTCACGAAACGCACAGATTCGGGCGGTGATTTGTTCAATGCTCATGCAGCATGATGCAGGCACGCGCACGCAGGAGCAACCGGGAAGGCGACAAGATGCGCATAGTGTGTCCCAAGGGAAAGATTGACGTCCATGCGCGTATCAAGGATGCTTCAATCACGAATATGAAACCTATCGCCACCCTCGTCGCCTGCCTCTCCTTCGCCACCTTGCTCCCAGCCGCCGGCGATCCGCCGGTGGATTTCGTGAAACAGATCAAACCGATCCTCGCCGACCGCTGTGTCGAGTGCCACAACTCCGAGACGCTGCTTGGCGAACTCAACCTGCAAACGCGTGCGCTCGCTTTCGGCAAACGCAAAGCCGGACCGGTGATCGTGCCGAAGCATGCGGATAAGAGCATGCTCTATCTCGTGCTGACGCTGCCGCCGAAAGACAAGAAGGCCATGCCAGCTACCGGGCATCGCATTCCAAAGGATGAAGCAAACCTCATCCGTCAGTGGATCACTGAAGGCGCCGACTGGCCGGAGGGCAAGGATGGGGCCATCACACCGCAGCACAAGAAATCCGGAAAGTAACAGACGCGAGCAACTGCTCATCGAATGCTGAGGTTCATTGCGATGACGCCGTGAGCCAGCGCAGCCTGCTCCTGCTTGAATCTTGTAGAAGCGAGGGTAGATGCGCCTCCACCATGAAACGCCTGAGCTTCCTGACCGTCCTCTTTTTCACCACGCTCTGCCGGCTGAATGCGCTGGAGATTCCGCCCGGAGGGGCGGATGTGGGTGGGGAGGCGACCTTGGAAGCATGGGCAGCCAAGGCTGTCGGGAAGGCAGAAGACACGAAACTCGGGAGACGCATCACCATCACCCGGGCAGATTCTGGCACGGCTTACTCAGCGCAGTTCACGGCTTTAGTGACTGCGGGCATCGCGAAGAACGAGCGGGTGCTGGCGATCATCAAAGCACGGGTTGTCGGCAGTGCGGCAGCAGGCGAGGTCTTGGCAAAACTCCAGCTGAGGACAGCGCCCTACACTTCGTTTGGAGACAGTGTCCGCGTGGACATTCATCGTGAGTGGACGGAGCAACCGGTGAACTTCGTCGCCAGCGACGACATCCCGGCTCACACAGCTAGCGTCGTACTGCTGTGCGGACAGAAAGAGCAGACCATTGAAGTCGAAAGCATTCGGGTGCTTAAATATCCGGCTACAACGGATGTCAGCAGCTTTCCACGGGCCAAGATGGCCAAGCGGACCTACCCTGGCCGTGAACCAGATGCGCCCTGGCGCAAGGCGGCGCTGGAACGCATTGAGCAGCATCGCAAGGCAGATCTATCCATGACTGTCACCGGAGATGACGGCCAACCGGCGGCCAACACGGAGGTGAAACTCACGCTGCATCGCCATGCCTTCGAGTTTGGCTCAGCCGTGGTGGCCAAACGATTCAGCAGTGAAACCGAGGATGACAGGCGCTACCGCGAAATCATTGACCGTCTCTTCAGCATCGTGGTCTTTGAGAATGATTTGAAGGATGGCAACTGGTCACCAGATCTTGATGAGAAGCGCAAAGCTCAACGGAATGCAGAACTGGACCGGGCTTTTTCCTGGCTGGCGGAGCGCCACATTCCTGTGCGGGGACATTACCTGATGCAGGTCGCCACGCCGTTCAATCTGCATGACATCAAAGACAGCGCGGTCATTCGTGAGCGGACGCTTGCCAGTGTGAAAGAACGGCTGGAGTTTGTGAAAGACCGCGTCATCGAGTGGGATGTGATCAACCATCCCATCGCGTGGAATGGTGCGGACATGCTGAACAAGCGTCCCGGCCTGGAGCAGCTTGATCGTGACGTTTTCAAGCTGGCGAGATCGCTGACTTCCCTGCCATTCTGCGTGAACGAGGACCAGGTTTTCCGTCCCGGGCCGCAATGTGATGACACTTTCACTTATATTGAGGCACTGAACAAGGCGGGGCTCACCGTGTATGGACTTGGCAATCAGGCGCACTTTGATGAGAGCTACCTGCCATCTCCGGAGCATCTGCTCGGTGTGACGGACCGCTTTGCCGAGGTGGTGCCGCATCAGTGCATCACTGAATATGACATTGTGACCACCGAGGACGAAGAACTTGCGGCAGACTACACACGCGATGTGCTCATCGCCGTGTTCAGTCATCCAGCTTACAGCAGCTTTCTGCTGTGGGGCTTTTGGGAAGGCTCACACTGGAAACCCGAGGCCGCGTCCTGGAACAAGGACTGGAGCATCCGCAAGCGTGGCGAAGTGCTTGAGGAATGGATTGGCCGCAGGTGGCACACGGAAGTCACTTTGAAAACGAATGCCAAAGGCAGGGTGAAATGGCGCGGATTTCCGGGCTGGTATGAGGTGCAGGCGACAGGCCACAAACCGGTGATTGCCAGGCCGGACTGGTGAAGATCGGGCCTTGCTTCGTGGCGTTCCTTCCCGCATCACTTCACCGGCCATGAAATCGAACACCTCACACATCTTCTTCTGGTCGCTGGTCTCCTCACTGGCAGGCTTTTTGTTTGGCTTCGACACGGTGGTCATTTCGGGTGCGGAGAAGACCATCCAGACGCTGTGGGGACTGAGCGATGCGCTGCATGGTGTCACGATGGCCTCGGCGCTGTATGGCACCGTGATCGGCTCAGTCATCGGTGGCTGGCCGACGGATCGCTGGGGCCGCAGGTTGACGCTCATCTGGGTGGGTGCGCTGTACTCCGTTTCGGCAGTGTGGTCCGGACTGGCGCCTGAAGTTTGGTCGCTCATCATCGCGCGTTTCATCGGTGGACTCGGCGTCGGCATATCCACCGTCGCCGCACCTCTCTATATCGCCGAGATTTCACCGCCAGACCGCCGTGGGCGGCTTGCGGGCATGTTTCAATTCAACATCGTCCTGGGTATTCTCGTCGCTTTCCTGTCGAACTATTTGCTGGGCGGCATCGGTGCCAATGCCTGGCGCTGGATGCTCGGTGTGGAGGCGATCCCTGCGCTGCTTTACACACTTCTTTGCTTTAGCATTCCAGAAAGCCCGCGCTGGCTGCTCACGCGGAAGAATGACCGGGCACGAGGTGTCGCGGTGCTAAAACTGATCCAGTCCGACGCGAGTGAAGCCCAAATCCAAGCCACCGCGGATCACATCGTGGCCGCATCAGCAGCGGGCAATCAAAGCACTCACGGCTTTTGGAGCCGACGGCTGCGGGCACCCATTCTACTGGCGTTCTTCATCGCCTTTTTCAATCAGCTCTCCGGCATCAATGCCATCCTCTACTTTGCGCCGCGCATCTTTGAACTGACCGGCCTCGGCGCCAAGGCGGCCCTGCTGCAGTCCATCGGCATCGGCGTCACCAATCTGGTCTTCACCTTCGTGGGTCTGTGGCTCATTGACCGCCTTGGGCGGCGCACGCTGCTGTATGTCGGCTCGTTGGGCTACATCGGCTCCCTGGGATTGTGCGCGTGGGCGTTTTTCACGGAGCATTTTGCCATCGTGCCGGTGTGCATCTTCACCTTCATCGCCGCGCATGCCATCGGCCAGGGAGCAGTCATCTGGGTGTTCATTGCGGAGATCTTCCCGGACAAATACCGGGCCGAAGGGCAGTCGCTGGGCAGCTTCACGCACTGGATTTTCGCGGCGCTGCTGACGACGTTTTTCCCGAAGATGGTTTCCGCCTTCGCACCGGGCTGGGTGTTTGTCTTCTTCTGCGGAATGATGGTGCTGCAGCTCATGTGGGTACACCTCATGGTGCCGGAGACGAAAGGCGTTCCACTGGAGGACATCGAAAAGAAACTCGGCATCGTTTAACACACCCCTTTCATCTCATGATTCTTCGATCTCTGCTGACACTCCTGGCATTGCTGACGGCCTGCGACCTCCGGGCCGCCACCGAGATCTCAAGCCTCGCTGAACTGGCCCAGGCGGCGGCACAGAGCGGACAGAGCGTGAAAATGAAACCGGGGGTGTATCGGATGATTGATTTCATTCCGCTCAGCTCCATCAAGGCCCGGCAGAAGCGTGAGGAATGGCAGTTTCTTCATTTCACCGGGAACGACAACACCTTTGACCTCACCGGGGTGACGATTGAGTTCGACACGGCGCTGCGCAGTGCGCTGCATGCGCCGATTCACACGGATGAATTTCTGCTCAAGGGCAGCAACAATACGCTCAAGGGTTTGACGATCACAAACATCGGCAACGGCATGGTGATGGGTGACGCGGTGGTCGGTGTGGTCGGCAAAGGGAACACGCTGCGTGACTGCACGATCCGGGTCCAAGGCTCCGCGCCTTACGGTTACGGTGACCTGTTCGGCAAGGGTGGTCACAAGCACAGCGGCATGCACATCACAGGCAACGGCACGCGTGTCATCGGTTGCAAAGTCTATACCCGCGCCTTTGGCCATGCTTTTTATCTTCAGGAAGACTGCGCGGACTGCTCGTTCGAAGATTGTTACGCAGAAGGTGTGATGCGGCGCACGGATGAAGTTCTGGCCGAGACTTCCGGCATGGCCTTTGACCGCAAGTTCCGCACGGAGATGAAGAACCGCAGCGGCGAGGCGCGCATCCTGCCCGGCTACATGAAGGCGCTGAGCGAGGACGGCTTCCGCACCTACGGCACGCACAGGAATCTGAGCTTTAAGAACTGTACCGCGAAAAACATGCGCGGTGGTTTTGAACTGCGCACCAAAACTGCACCGCGTGTGGAGGGCTGCACCGCCACCGGCTGTGAACGCGCGTTCTGGGTTTCGACGGGTGCCGTGGTCACGAAATGCGAAGGCGACACACAGTTTGGGCCGCTGCTGTATGTCGAAGGGGACAATGCGAAGGTGGACGTGAAGCTGCTCCCCTCCGAGGCCGACAAAGTGACTGTGCATGCCACCGCGGCCATCTATGGCACGGGCAACAAGGTCACTCTTACTGCGAGTGGAAAGCGCGTGCATGCGCTGCCGATCTTCGTTGGCTACGGCCCTCCTGGAATGGGAGAAAACATGGCTTCGTTTTCGGTCAAGGACACGCGCGGCCTCATGCTGCGGAATGAAACGACCATGCCGGTCATCATTGGTGCCAAGGCCAGCCAGTGTGAGATCATCACGAAGGGTCCGGTGAAGGAAAATCTGGGCAAGGACATCGTCATTCAGGAGCTCGCGGCGACTGGCTCGAACTGATCCTCATTTTCATGCGCAACCAATCGTACGTGTCTGGGTTTGACTGGCATCAAACCGTTCATGAACACCACGATCAATCCATTTCACATCCCGCTCAGCCGTCGCAGATTGCTGCACAGCCTGCTCCTGACCACCGGCGGGATCATCACCGGCAGTGTGTATGCCGAGGCGCTCACGCTGACGCCACGGGCGACGGAAGGCCCTTACTATCCCGATCATCTGCCGTTGGATCAGGACAATGATCTCACCATGATCATCGGCGGGAAAGCTCCTGCGAGCGGAGTGGTGACGGAGTTCGGCGGCCGACTGCTGAATGTGGATGGCAAGCCAATTCAAGATGCCGTGATCGAGCTCTGGCAGTCCGACAACAATGGCTGCTACATCCACAGCCGGGGAACGCAGCAAGGCAAGGAGCGCGACCCGCAGTTTCAGGGTTATGGCAAAATCGAAACCAATGCGAAAGGCGAGTACCGCTTCCGCACGATCCTTCCCGGCCTGTACACGGGACGCACGCTGCACTACCACATACGTGTGAAGCAGAACGAAAAAAGCATGCTGACCACGCAGCTCTTCATCGCGGGCATACCGCAGAATGACCGCGACGGCATCCTGCGCAGCATGGGCACGGAGCAGCAGCGTCTCTCGGTCATTCGCGAATTCAAACCCATGAGCGCCGGGAGTAAAGAGCTCGCCGCCACCTGGGACATTGTGATTGGTCACACGCCCGAAGAGCCGGATCAACGCGGTCGTGGTCCCGGAGGTCCGGGCGGACCACCTCCGCGCCGGCGTGACAGCGCGGCAGTGGGTGATCAGGACATCCAAGATCTGGTCCTGGGCCCATCACCGTTCTAACCAGGCCTGCCTGTGCGTGTCTGACAGAAGCTGCTCAACGAACTTGGGCAGTTCCACCGACACAGGGCCGATCACGCGCTCACGGAACTGGCGTGAGATCGCGGTGTTTTCGATGTTGAATTCGACGAGGCGGCACGACGAGTTTTGCGCAGCTGTCCGGGCAAAGCCGGCGGCGGGATACACCACTCCGGAGGTGCCGATGCAGAGAAAAATATCTGCGCTCTTCAAAGCGTTCGTGATGGTCTCCAACTCAAAGGGCATTTCACCAAACCAGACGATGTGCGGGCGCATTTCGCCGGTTTTTCCACAGGCAGCGCAACGCGTGTCGGACGACAAGTCTTCGCTCCACGAACAAACTTCACCACAGTTTCTGCAGCGCGCCTTGAGCAGTTCGCCGTGCATGTGAAGAAGCTTCTCGCTACCTGCGCGTTCATGCAGGTCATCCACGTTTTGAGTGACCAGCAGAAAATCGCCACGCCACTCACGCTCCAGACGCGCCAGCGCAAGATGGCCAGCATTTGGCTCGACTGTTTTCAACGCGGCTCGGCGCAAATTGTAGAAACGCTGCACCAGCTTAGGATCACGGGCAAAACCCTCCGGCGAGGCCACCATCTCGATGTGGTGCCCCTCCCAGAGCCCGTCTTCACCGCGAAACGTCGGCACGCCGGATTCGGCGGACATGCCCGCGCCGGTGAGCACGACGATGTTTCGCTCCGCACTCATTTTTTTGGCTGCCGCTGCCGGACGCATTCAAACAAACAGACGCCGGTGGCCACGGAGACGTTAAGACACTCCACTTTCCCACCCATGGGGATCTTCACCAGGAAGTCGCAATGCTCGCCAGTGAGGCGGCGCATGCCGGGGCCTTCGGCGCCCATGACGATGCCGATGCCGCCTTTGAGATCGAGATCGTACAGGCTCTTCGTCGCCTCATCGGCGGTGCCGACGAGCCAGATGCCAAGCTCTTTGAGCTTGTCCATGGCGCGGACAAGATTGGTGACACGGATGAGCGGGATGTTTTCCGCACCACCACAGGCCACTCGGACAACGGTCTCAGTGATGGGCGCGGTTTTGTCCTTGGGCATGATCACGGCGCAGACACCTGCGGCATCGGCGGTGCGCAGGCAGGCACCGAGATTGTGCGGGTCCTGAACGCAGTCGAGGATCAGGACGAGCGGGCTTTCCTTGCCTTCGAGAATCGCGGGGATGTCTCCTTCTTCATAGACACGCACGTGGTTGTCAGAACGGGAGTGGCGGTTCTGTCGGGCGGTGGTGGGTTGTTCGGGACGGTTGGGGCGCATGTGTTTCCTGACAGTGTGCCGTGAATGGGGTTTTGGCAAAATGATAGAATCACCCGCTTGCAGGCTGTGTGAAGTGGCGGGAGGAGTTTGAAATGAAGACAATCCTCAAGCGCTGGTGGCTGCGCGCAGCCGTTTTGATCCTGCTGGGTTCTGGCATTGTCTTTGGCAGCGAATGGTGGGTCGCAAAGAGAGCGGAAGGCCGGTGTTTTGATGAGGTGAATTCATTGCCAGAAGCTCCCGTGGCGGTGGTGTTGGGCACATCAGCAAGACTTGCTGACGGCAGGGCCAATCTCTTCTTTCTCCCACGCATGGAGGCTGCGGCGGCGCTCTTCAAAGCAGGAAAGGTGAAGGCGCTGATCGTGAGCGGTGACAACGGTACGCAAGGCTACGATGAGCCTACCGACATGAAGCGCGCGCTGATGCAGATGGGAGTGCCGGTGGAAAAGATCGTATGCGACTACGCCGGATTTCGCACCCTGGACTCCGTGGTGCGGGCCAAGGAGGTGTTTGGCCAGCAACACGTGATTTTTGTTTCACAGCGATTTCACAATGCGCGCGCCATTTATCTGGCGCAGGCGTTTGGAATCGAAGCCTATGGCCTGGATGCGAAGGACGTGCCGGTGGCTCTTTCTGTGAAGACCTTTCTCCGGGAGAAGCTGGCCTGCGTCAAAGCGGTGCTGGACGTGAACCTGCTCGGCACCCGGCCGAAGTTTCTCGGCGAAAAGGTGCCCGTGCCGCTGGAGTGAGTCACAGCCAGACTGTCAGCGCACGACGCAGATCAGGACCGGGAGTAACGCGGAAGCTTTCATCAAGCTCGAGCCGGGCCTTGTGGCCATTCCGGGAGATTTCGAGAAACCCCTCCGGCAGCCCCACCATCTCCCACGGCCCCACCCAGTCCGGCAGCAAATTACCCACCCGAAACTCCACCTCCGCCCCCGACAAATAAAGATGCGCCAGCCAGTTCATGAAGCATGAATGAACGATCTTTTCCAAAAATCGAGTCTCCGCCACATCCCCCTTCGCTCACGTGCGTTCAAACCATGGCGACCAGAAAGAATAGAGCGCCGCGATCAGACCATGAACCGTGAAGATCAAAAACATCCATGAAAACAGCTTCAGGTGCCGGTTCGGTTGAAGTCCCAAAAGCATTCGAGCAACGATAACAACGCCAAGGAGATGATAGGCGATGCCTGCAAAGCCAGAATAGCGAATCACACGCACCCAGCTTGAATCGGGATCTGAATGGGCGAGCACAAAACCAACCATCTGCGGCCCCGTCGTAATCGTCAGCCAGTACACCTCCCACATGTTTTCCACGACTGCAGGCAGCGTCGCAACAAGTAGAAGGTAGCCGATGAAATGGAACGCTCTGTGCATGTCAGGATTGAGGAGAGAGTTCCGGTGATCCCCTACACCTTCACCCACGCCCCCTTCTCCGTACTCTCCAGCATCGCCTCGCACAGCTTGATCTCGTGGTGCCCGTCCTCCGCCGTCGCAAACAACACCGGCGTCTGCTTCCCGCTCGCGATGTGCTCATACACCGCGCGATAGTGCATCTTGTGCGCATCACTAAAGCCCTCCGCATGCCCCGGCGGATAGTCCGTGTAGTTCGCCACATCTTCCAGAAATCCCGGCGTCCCGCGCTGCAAAATCTGGTTCGGCTCATCACGCCGTCCCACCGTGATCTCATTCGGCTGCTGCAGGTCCCAGCGCACGCTGCCCTTCGTTCCGTAAATCCCAAAGCTCAGGCTGCACTTCCACCCCGCCGCCACCTGCGAGATGCTCGCATTCGCATGCACCCCGTCTGCAAAGCCATGCTTCGCCTTGCCAAATTTGAGCAGCACACTTCCAAAATCTTCGGTGTCCACCTTGTAGTCCACCATCTTCTTCGGGTCCACCTTCGCAAAGGTCTTCACCTCGCCCTTCGGCCGCTTGCGCGTCTTGTAAAACGTCTCCACATGCGCAAACACACTTTGAGCCTTCGCGCCCAGCACAAAGCTCACCGCATCGATCCAGTGTGTCCCCACATCCCCCACCGCGCGCAGCTTCCCGCCTTCGCTTGCCAGGATGCGCCAGTTGTAGTCCGTCTCATGCAGCAGCCAGTCCTGGAAAAAATGCCCCTGCACATGGATGATCTTCCCCAGGTCCCCGCGCGCCACCATCGCCCTCATCTGCAAAATCGCCGGGAAAAAGCGGCACATGTAGTTCACCGCAAACACCGGGCCCTTCTTCCCGCCCTTGCGCACCGCATCCACCACCAGCTGCGTGTCCTTCGCCGTCATTCCCAGCGGCTTCTCGCAAATCACATGCTTGCCCATCTCCAGCGCCTGCAGGCACTGCTCCACATGCACCTTGTTGGGCGACGTGATATGCACCACGTCGATGTTCGGGCTCGCATACATCGCCTCATGATCATAGTCCCCGTAGATCTCCGAAATGCCCCACTGGTTCCCCACCTGTCGCGCGCTCTTCGTCGAGCCGCAGATCCCGTTCACCGTCACCCCCAGCCGCTTCAGCGCCTCGATATGAACAGGGCCGATAAATCCAGTGCCGATAATGCCAGCGCGAAGGTGGTGTAGGGGAGTCATGCCCGCCCAGTGAAGCGTGTGCAGCCCATCGGTCAATCCAGCAAACCACCAAATGGAGATCGCGTTAAAACCATTCGGGCCAGTCTCCACTCCTCCACTCCTCCACTCCTCCACTCCTCCACTCCTCCACTCCTCCACTCCTCCACTCCTCCACTCCTCCACTCCTCCACTCCTCCACTCCTCCACTCCATCCCTCCATCATCCCGCCACTCCCTCCATCATCCCGCCACTCCCTCAATAATCCCGAAACGGCCCCCTCGGCTCCGTCGCATCCATCTCCGCCCGCCACTTCGCAAATCTCTCCCGCATCATCTCCACCACCTCCGGCTTCTCCCTGCTCAGATCCTTCGTCTCCCCGATGTCCGCGCTCAAATCATAGAGCCCCTTCGCCTTCTCCGACTCGATCCACTTCCAGTTCCCCACCCGCGCCGCCTTGTCCCCGCGCCGCTGCCAGAACATCTCCGTCCTCGGCGACTTCATCTCACCCCGCAGCACCGGCAGCATGTCGAATCCGTCTAAAATCTTCCCATCATAGCTCAGCTTCCCCTCACCAGCGCCCCCGAGCGCGAAGCGCTCCGAATGCGTCCCGCCAGTGGCCGCCAATAAGGTCGGCACCAGCTCCAGCGAGGTAATGAACTCATCCGTCACCTTCCCCGCTGGCACCTTCCCCGGCCAGCGCACGATGAAGGGCACCCGCAGCCCGCCCTCCCACATCGTGCTCTTGTGCCCCCGCAGCGGCTCATTCCCTCCGTTCCCGCTGCCCCCGTTGTCAGACAAAAACACAAAGATCGTGTTCTCCGTCTGCCCCGCCTTCTCCACCGCCTCCATCACCGCGCCGATCGCCTCATCCATGCACGTCACCGCCCCGCAGTAGCGCGCCAGTTTCTCGTCCTTCACCTTCCCCCGGTACATCGCCACGTACTTCTCCGGCGCCTGCACCCCCTCGCTCAGCTTCTTCCCCCCCTCCTTCGTCCCCTCCCCAAAGCTCGACGCCCCATGCGGCGCGTTGAAGGCCAGGTATAAAAAGAACGGCTTCCGCCCCGCGTGCTCGTTCAGGAAATACAGCGCCTCCCGCTCAAACACCCCCGTCACATACTTCCCCTTGTCCTCCTCCGTCCGCACATTCCCCCGGAACAGCGAAGGCACCCCGTACCGCTCGTGCGTGTAGTAGTCGATCCCGTTGTTCCCGTGCCCGTAGAAAAAATCAAAGCCCCGTTGCAGCGGCAGAAAACGCCGCGCCTGCCCCATGTCCCACTTCCCCACGCAACCCGTCGCATACCCCGCCTTCCGCAGCATGTCCCCCAGCGTCACCTCCCGCACATCCAGCCCCAGCGTCATCTCCGGCGACACCGCATACTCCTCCGCATCATAGCGATACCCATAATTCACCAAATCATTCCGCACCATGTCGTAGAGCCCGTTCCGCTGCGGATACCGCCCCGTCAGGATGCTCCCCCGCGAAGGCGTGCACGCCGACCACGTCACATAAAAATTCGTCCCCCGCACCCCCTCCGTCGCCAGCCTGTCCAGATTCGGCGTGATCAGCGGCTTCGTCCCCGTGCACCCCAGATCCGGATACCCCTGATCATCACTCACAATCAGCACAATATTCGGCTGCCCCGCCAAACCGCAGCTCACCCACGCCAAGAAAAACGAAAAAGCAGCAAATCGAATCCACATCCCCCCATAACGCAGCCACACTCCCTTCCTAGCAGCCTCTTCCTCAGCTCGCCTCACTTGGTTCGGCTTCCGTGTATTCAGTGTATTGATTCGCTTCGCTCCCCCCTCCGGGCTTCTTTCAGTCGTCTGTTTGCCTTCGGCTATCTCCGCTGCGCTCCGGTTCGCTTCGCTCGGCTCCGTGGTTGATCCACTCTGTCTCTGCCCCCTCTGCCTCGCTGCCCCTCTGCGGCAAAAACGAACGTCCCATCGTCCCATCCGTCCCATCGTCCCATCCGTCCCATCGTCCCATCCGTCCCTTCCGTCCTTTTCCGCGCGCCCACCGCCCCCCCAAAAAAAACTGGGCGGCACCACAGCGCCGCCCAGCAAAAAAAACCAAGAACAGGCGCCCTGGCCTCACTTCACCTTGATCAGCTCCACGTCGAAAATCAGCGCCTCATTCGGCCCGATGTCCCGCCCCGCGCCACGCGGGCCATAAGCCAGCTTCGAAGGAATGTAGAAGCGATACTTCGCTCCCTCCTGCATCAGCTGCACACCTTCCGTCCACCCCGCGATCACACGATTGAGAGGAAACTCGATCGACTCCTTGCGACGGTAGCTGCTGTCAAACACCGTGCCATCGATGAGCGTCCCCTCGTAGTGCACTTCCACCGTATCCGTCGCCTTCGGGCTCTTGCCCGTTCCCGGCGTGATCACCTTGTACTGCAGACCGCTCGCGGTCACCGTCACGCCTTCCTTCTTGGCGTTGTCTTCGAGAAATTTTTCACCTTTGGCAAGAGCGATGTCGGACATGGAATGTGGGTAGTTGGGGGTTGGTTAAGAACCCAAACGCTAGCACCCACCCCCCGATTGTCGAACGCCGATTGCCACCATTCACACCCACCACCTCCGTCTTCCATTCGCGAAAATTCGCGGTCATTCCTCTTCCATTCGCGTTCAAAAATCAGGGCCGGAACCCAAAGCGAATGGGCACGAACAGCCGCGAATTCCCACGAATCCCAAGCTCCTTCTGCTCTCTGCGTCCGTCCATCCTCTGCGGTTAACCTCCCCTCATGATTGAACCCCACAGAACGAACGGGCGCAGAGATACCCAACCCAACCCACCCCATCCACGCTCCGATTCATTCCCCTGCCTCCGCCACCTCTGCCCCTTTGCCCCTCTGCGGCAAACCGAACGTCCCCAAGCTCGCCACCCCAAAAAAACCTCACCC
>JAFLEI010000069.1 GCA_017301975.1 Verrucomicrobiota bacterium | reverse complement strand
CACACTCCGCGCTCTCCTTTTACCGGAGCAAGAATTTGGACAGGTGTCAGAGTGGTCTAACGAGCACGCCTGGAAAGCGTGTGTACCTTAATCGGTACCGAGGGTTCGAATCCCTCCCTGTCCGCCATTCTTCGTCAACTTAACAGACGAAGAATGCCTCCTCAGAGCGAAGGACGGTCGGTCCCCTGGCCTCTGCCACGCAAGGAAGGTCAAAATCTCATCGACTCCTCCGCTCAAAAATTGAGCGAAATGAGACGTTTCATGAGGATCGTGGGCTAAAAACCCCCTCACCGCACTCGTTTCTTGAATTCCGGTGCTCCCGGCAGTTGCGCTTTCCTGCTGCAAGCACGGCAACATGTCGCGCTTCAGACTCGTTTGGCTCTCCGATGAAACCAACCGCTTTCTCTCCGTCCCGTCGTCAATTCCTTGCCACTGCTGGCGCCGCCTCGCTGTCATTCCTTTCCTCATCGCACGCGGCGACGTTTAAAACGACGCTCCAGAAAGCCAAGATCATCGGCAAGCCGGAGGAAAAAGCGCTGCGTGAGCTCAAAGAGGCCGGCTTCGACGGCGTGGAGGTTTCGCATCTGTTTGATGACGAAACGGAGGCCAAAAAGGCGCGCGAGCTTGTCGAAGGCACCGGTTTGAAGGTGCATTCAGTGCTGCGCGGATGGGCGGAGTTCAACAGCGATGATCCGGGGCAGGTCGCTGCAAGCTACGAGGTGACGGAGAAAGCCCTGCGCACGGCCAGCTGGCTCGGAGCCGAGACGATCCTGCTCGTCCCTTGCCGAGTTGGCGGGCCGACCGTGAAGATGCCGCAGCCATGGGAATTTGACATCGAGTTCGACGAGAAGACCGGCCACGTCAGCCGCGTGGTGAAGGGCGACAACACGCCGTTCGAGCGCTACATCGCGCTGCAAAACAAATCGACCGACGGATCGAAGGAGCAGGTGACGAAGCTCATCCCGCTGGCCGAGAAGCTCAACGTCATCATCGGCCTCGAGAACGTCTGGAACAACCTCTGGGTGCGTCCGGACCTGTACAAAAACTTCGTCGCATCCTTCAACCACCCCTTTGTAAAGGCCTACTACGACGTTGGCAACCATGTGAAGTATCTCGTCCCCGTGCATGACTGGATCCACACACTGGGCGGCCTCATCAAGAAGATCCATATCAAGGACTACGCGCTCGCGCCGGACAACCACAGCGGCAAGTTCGTGCATCCGCGGGATGGCAGCATCGACTGGCCGAAAATGCGTCAGGCCCTCGACGATGTAGATTACAACGGCTGGATCACGGTGGAAGACAACGGCCTGCCCCTGCCCGAATTCAACGACCGCCTCAACAAGATCATCGCCGGAGTCTAATTCATGAAACTCGCCCTGCTTTTCCTCACGCTGGCCACCTTCACCCCGGCCGCCGACCGCGTCGTGCCGCGCGAAGGCACCGAGTGGTGCAATATCTGGATGCCGAACGCCGACAAGCACGACCTGCCGCGCGTCCTGCTCATCGGCGACTCCGTGACCCAGGGCTACGGCCCCGACGTTGAGAAGCAGCTCACCGGCAAGGCCTACGTCGCGCGCATCGCCACCTCGCGCTGTGTTGGAGATCCCGTTCTGAATGCCGAGATCGCCGCCGTGCTCGGCGCGGAAACCTTTGACGTAATTCACTTCAACAACGGCCTGCACGGCGTCGGTCCGGTCAGCGAGAAGGAGTATGCCGAGTTTCTGCCGCAGATGCTCGCTCACCTCCGCAAGCTCGCGCCAAAGGCGAAGCTCATTTGGGCCAGCAGCACCCCCTCGCATGTGAATGGCAAATTCGAGCAGCTCGACGCACGCAACGAAAATGTGAAAGAGCGGAACCGGATCGCCGCCGAACTGATGACCAAGGAAGGCATCCCTGTGGACGATCTTTACTCACTCATGCTGCCACACCCCGAGTGCTGCTCCGATGGGCTGCACTACAAGCCGGAAGGCAGGGCCATGCAGGGTGCGCAAGTCGCCGCCGCGGTCCTCAAGCTGCTGCCGTCGAAAGCGAAATGAAACACCTCCTGACACTCATCGCCCTCCCTCTCGCCGTCCTTGGGGCAGCCGTCTCTACAGTTGCGGAAGAACTTCCCAAAACCGCGCTGCGTGGTGAAAAACTCAATGAACTGGATGCCACCATCGGGCAGGCCGTGCGTGATTCAATGATTCTCGGCGCCTCCCTATGGGTGGAGAGCCATGGTGTTTCCTATCACAAAGCCTTTGGCCAGCGCGCCCTGAAACCGGTGGCCGAGGAGATGACCGAGGAGACTCTCTTTGATGTGGCCTCCATCACCAAAGTCATGGCAGGTGCCAGCGCGGCGATGCTCTGCATCGAGCGAGGCTTGTTCAAGCTCGATGACCCCGTGTCGCAGCACCTGCCGGAGTTTACCGGCGTAGGACGTGAGAAAATCACCCTCCGCCACCTGCTGCTCCACACTTCCGGGCTGCCGGTCAATCTCATTCCCAAAACTCAGCCCTTCACCACTCACGACGAAGCCATAGCACAGATCTGCCACACGAAGCTGCTGTTTGAGCCCGGCTCCCAATTTGCCTACAGCAGCGTGGGCACCATGCTTCTTGGTGGCGTGATCGAACGCGTGACAGGCAGGAAGTTTGACGAGTTCTGCACCACAGAAATCTTTCGCCCCCTGCGCATGAACGACACCGTCTTTCGCCCGGGCGGTGAGCAGTTGAAACGTGTCGCCCCTTCCAGTGCGCCGGAGCGCGGACTGGTGGACGACACCGTAGCTCGGCTCGCCGGCGGCGTCTCGGCGCATGCCTCCCTCTTCACCACCACAGCCGACATGGCCCGCTTTGCCCGCATGATGCTGAATCTCGGCGAACTCGATGGCGTACGCGTCCTCAAACCCGAAACCGTCAGGCTGATGACCAGCGTGCAAAGCCCCGCCGACCTGACGAGTCCCGATGCCAAAAACCTGCCCGTGCGCCGCGCCCTCGGCTGGGACATCGACACCCCCTACCGCACTCCGCCGCACGACTATTCTCTGTCACGCGGCGCCCTCTTCCCCATCGGCGGCTACGGTCACACCGGCTGGACCGGTCAGATGCTCTGGATCGATCCCTTTTCCAGAACCTTCGTGATCTTCCTCTGCAACCGCTACGTGGACGCTTCCAAAGACACCCGCCCTGCGGTCTATCAGCTCCATCACCGCATCTCCACCCTCGCTGCCGAAGCCGTTCCAGACTTCGATTTCAAAAACGTCCCCGGTGCGCTGCCTAGACATGTCATCGCCTTGAAAGTGAAACCTTTCATCAACAGCCTTGGCATGAAATTTGTCCCCCTGCCCGGCACACATATCCTGATGTGCATGCATGAGACACGTCGTGCTGACTACTCCAGTTATGTGGATACCCATCCTGAAGCCGATGCCTCATGGAAGGATCCAAAGCTCGACAGCCTTTCCGCCACCGTTGCCCCCGACCATCCGGTGGTGAATGTGAGCTGGGATGATGCCAAGGCGTTCTGCGCATGGCTCAGCCAGAAGGAGGGCCGCACCTACCGGCTGCCAACCGATCGTGAGTGGAGTCTTGCCGTCGGCATCGGTGCCCAGGAAAAGGACGCCGATGGCACTCCTGAAAACCTGAGCGGCAAGATCAAAGGTGTCTATCCTTGGGGCAGCCAGTGGCCGCCAACCCAAAACGCCGGCAATTACGCCGACATGGAATGCCAAAAACAAATCCCTGCGGAAAAAATCATCGCCGGCTACGCAGACGGGTTTCCGTTGACCTCCCCCGTCATGAGCTTTCCACCCAATGAACTGGGTATTTACGACCTCGGCGGAAACGTATGGGAATGGTGTGAAGACTGGTTCAATGCCTCCAAAAAAGATCACGTATTGCGTGGGGCATCCTGGGGCAGCAGCGCACCACAGCCACTGCTCTCCTCTTTTCGCGGCAACCAGCCCTCCACGCGCCGCTGGCGCTGCGATGGCTTTCGCTGCGTCTTGGAATCGGCAGCCGGCTCAGTCAGATGAATGCGGTTCGAACCCGCACCTCAGATCATCCCCAGCTTCATCTTCCCCTCGACGCTGATCATCCCCTGGTTCCAAGCAGGGTCCCACACCAGTTCGACGGCGGCATCATCCATGTCCTCGATGGTCATGATGCGGCTCTGAGCATCCGCTGCAATCGTCGGCCCCATGCCGCAGCCTGGTGCCGTGAGCGTCATCTTCACAACGGCTTTGTTTTTGCCATCGGCATCCGCTTCCACCTTGCAGTCATACACGAGTCCCAGATCGACGATGTTGACCGGAATTTCCGGGTCATAGACATTTTTGAGCTGGTTCCACACCTGCCCTTCGAGATCGCTAACATCGGCAGGAATGTTCGAAGAGCTGCTGTCCTGCTCCTTCTTGCTCGCTTCAGGATCAATGCCCAGGGCATCCACATCTCCCGCCTGAATGCGGGCAAGTCCGAAGTCCGTGGCCACCGTGTAAGTGCCGCCAAGTGACTGCGTGATAATGACCTTCATGCCGAGCGGCAGTTTGATCAGATCACCACTGGGGATCTGGACAGCATCGACTTCACGTTTGAGTTCAAGAGAGGAGTGCATGGGGAAAGGAAATGAGTATTGAAAAGTGTGGAGACTAGCTCGTGAGAACGATTTTGATTTTGCCCTGCGTCTTGCCAGCAGCGGTCAGGGCGTCAGCGAGGGTGCCGCTTTGATCAGAAACGATGGGCGCAGCAGAAGTCGCCGCAGGCTTGCTTTCAGCCTCCAGCGCGGCACGCAGCGCGCCTTCCACCATCTGTCCGCAGTGGATCTTCATGGGCGGCAGCGGACCGAGCGGCTTGCTGAGATCCTCGGCGGACATGGACAGCGCCTCCTCCTTCGTTTTACCACGAATCAGTTCGGTGGCGATGCTGGCCACGGCGATCGCCGTCTGGCAGCCGAAGCTCTGAAAGCTCGCTTTGTCGATGACCTTCCTGCCATCCTTCTCCTTGTATTTGATCCACAGGCGCACCATGTCACCGCAGTCGGGGCTTCCCACGGTGCCTACGGCGTCAGCGTCGGGCATTTCGCCCAGGTTCTGGGTATCCGTCAGGGCTTGCTGGAGTGCGGCTTCGTCCATGGTCGTGATTCAATCTTCAATTTCGATACGATAGCGCGGCAGGCTTGGATCAACCTCACTGCTGTAGGCATCGATCCCCCCGGTGAGGCATTTCGTTTCGCCAAACCCATGACCGATGAAATAAGCCGCCGCATCCAGCGAGCGCGAGCCGGTGTGGTCATAGAGCACCACCGTCTGCGCTTTGTCACCGCTGGTGAAGATTTCCTGCACCAGCTCCTGCGTCAGCAGCCGCGCGCCGGGCAGCTTAACCGCCTCATGCTCTTCCCGCGTGCGCACATCCAGCAGAATGAGGTCAGGTTTGTTGCGCAGCAGCACTTCCAGTTCCTGGGGGGATATTTGCAGCGAGGCATCGCCCTGATGGCTCTCCTGAATATGAGCCACGGCTTCGGCCACCGGGATGTTCTCATTCCGCTCGCACACCTGCGCCAGCGTCTCCCCCGGCTGAAAGCCGCAGCTCCGGCAGCCGCCGATGTGGTAGCGCGCAAACAAAGCCCGCTGCGCCCCAGGGTAGGCCTGGAGCACCTGGCTCATGGTCATGTCGCCGGTCAGCGGCGGAAGTTCAGCGGTGGGCATGGTGGGAAATCATGCCATAACGGCAAAACCACTCAATGCAAGCAGAGGCCCGTGTGCACCCCCAACGGAAGGACAATAGAACCACAATGACTCACCTGTCCGATAGCTTTTTGCATGCCTGTCCCAGCATGGTCAAACCTCAACGACTGACTCCTCAGTCTCTCGCTGTCATTCTCTCGGCTCGACATTCCTCATTCTGCATTCACCTTGCCCGCCATGTCTCCAGAACACGAGCCACGCATCCCGGTCCTGCCCACATTGATGACGGCAGGAAACATTCTCTGCGGTTTCGTCGCCATTCTGGAGATTTTTGACGGCCGCCATCTGGCCATGACCACGGCGGTGGATCTCAACAATTACCAGCACTACCACTACGCCATCGTTTTCATCCTCCTCGCCTGTCTGTTCGATGCGCTGGACGGCCGCGTCGCTCGCATGGGCGGCACAGAGAGCCCCTTTGGGCGGGAGCTCGATTCCCTCGCGGACATTGTCTCCTTCGGCGTCGCACCGGCGCTGCTGGTGCACGACATCGTGCTGAAGGAGATCGACACTCCCAAGGGCCTCGGGTGGCTGATTTCATGCGTTTATCTCGTCTGTGGAGCCATGCGGCTGGCTCGGTTCAACTGCCTTGCGGCGGCGGATGTCAAAAGCAGCATGAAGGGCTTCCGCGGCTGCCCCATCCCGGCAGCAGCTGGCGTCATCTCCTCGCTGACCCTGCTCATTATCTGGCTGGACAGCACCGAGCGCGAGATCGGCAACTGGAAGTATGCGCTTGCAGGACTGATGGCTCTCCTCTCCTACCTGATGGTCAGCAATCTGGAATACCCCAGCTTCAAGGCCGTGAACTGGCGCACCAAGCGCTCCTTCCACTGGGTGCTCGTCACCATCTTCGTCATCGCCTTCACCGTCATGAACTGGCATTGGATGCCTGCCGTGCTTTTTGTGAGCTACCTCATGTATGGCCTCGTACGCCCCTGGGTGTCGCGCAAATGGCGCCAGGAAATCGAGATCGAGGCTGAAACGGTTGAGATCGACCCCGAGATGGAAACACTCGCCCTCAATGGCCTTGAGGATGACGAGACCCGGAATCAGCAGCAGTCACCGCCACAATCGGTTGGCGACACCTCGCCCCAGATTTGAACATTTTTGTTTCACGCCGCGCCGTGCCTGTGTAATTGAGGGTTCCTCCAACCTCCATGGCAGATTTCTATCAGCACGCGCGCGTGCCCACCCTCCACCACTTGGCCCATGCGGACAGTTCCGAACGGGAATCCGAGATGCAGGATTGGGCGCGTGACAAACCTGTCGCCCTCCTGCTGCCCGCTCTGTATGCCGAGTGCGAGCGCCCTGCCCTGCCCCGCATCCTTGAGGAAGTGTCCCAGGCTGGACATATCTCCGAGGTGGTTCTCAGCATGAACGGCATGGACGCCGCCGAACACGAGCGCGCCCTCATGCTGATCCGCAAAAATCTGCGCGGCAAAACCGCCCACGTGCTCTGGAATGACGGCCCCCAGCTCACACACGCCTATCACCGCATGGACCAGGCCGGTCTCGCCGGACCGCACGCAGGAAAAGGCTCCAACATCTGGATGGGCATCGCCTATCTGCATGCCCGCGGTTTTAACGGCGTCATCGTAAGCCATGACACGGACATCCTGAACTATAGCCGCGATCTTCTCTGGCGGCTCTGCTACCCGCTCCTCCACCCTCGCATGGGCTATCGTTTCGCCAAAGGCTACTACAGCCGTGTGTCGGACCGCCTGTATGGCCGGGTGACCCGCCTGCTGATCTTTCCCCTGATTCAGGCCTGCCGGGACGTGCTGGGTTCGAAGCCGCTGCTCGAACATCTCGACAGCTTCCGTTACCCCCTTTCAGGTGAATTTGCCGCCGACATGCAGTCGCTGGAAAACTTCAGCCTTCCCGGCGGCTGGGGCTTGGAAATTGCCATTCTCAGTGAAGCCTTTCGCCATCTGCCTGCTGAGCAGCTATGCCAGGTGGATCTCGGTTTTCATTTTGAGCACCGCCATCGCAGTCTTGCCCATGACCAGATCGGCGTGAATGAACCCGGCCTGATCACCGCTGCGGCGGATGTCGCACGCTGCCTGATGTTTCAGGTTCTTCGCGAAGCGGAACCCCGCTCCGCAGAGAGCCTCATGCGGCTCATCATTGAGCGCTACCGTCCCCGCGCCAGTGAATGGCTGCAGCGCTATGAGCACGTGGCGCTGCTCAACGGTCTTCGCCATGACGCCGATGAGGAGAGCGCCGCCGTCACCGCATTTGGCCAGGCCCTTGATCGCCTGCTCCACAGCCTCGGCGAAAACACCCTGCATGTACCAGCCCTCCGCGACACTCCAGCCAGGACGCTCGCAAAGATTCCAGGCCTCGCTGCGGAGATTGCCGCCAGCGTCGTCGTGGTTTGAGCCCCCTTCCATCCTGCTTGCTTAGCCCCTGCGTCTTGGATAAGATCTGGCTTTCCAGAACCGGCGACTGCTTCTTTTTGCATGAAGAAATCTCCCAAGACAGCGGCCAGACGCAAAGCCAGGGCGGCTTCTCCACCACTCCCTCAGACTGGTGAATCTGCCGCCACCCCCGCGCAGCTCGCCCAGTTTTACAACCACGTCGATGCCGCTCTCTTCAGCCTCGCCGTGGGACCGGGACAGCAGCTCACCTTCCATTTTGCCAATCGCCGTTTTCTCTCCGCCGCAGGGCTGCGTTCACCGCAGATCCTCGGCAGACGGATCGAACAAGTCATCCCGCCGCCGTCCTGCGCGCTCGTGTTGAAGCATTGCCGCGAGGCGATCCGCAACCGTCAAACAGTCCGTTGGGCTGAATCCTACGCCCATCCATCAGGCATCAAACACGGTAAGATTTCCGTGACTCCAATCATCGATGTCAGGGGCCGTGTGACTCACCTCTCTGGCAGCATCAATGACATCACCAAACGCCGCAATTCAGAGCTGGCCCTGCATGAAAGCGAGGAGCTCTACCGCCGCATCGTGCAAACCGCCGAAGAAGGCATCTGGACCATCGATGCCCGCTCGCTCACCGACTACGTCAATCCCAAGATGGCGAAGATGATGGGGTACAAGGCCGAGGAAATGATTGGACGCCCCATCAGCGACTTCCTTGATGCCGAAGGAAAGTCTCTTCTGGCCACCCATATCAAGAACCGGAAGAAAGGAATCTCCGCGCAGTTTGAATTCAAATATATGCGCAAAGACGGCACGCCCCTCTGGGCGTTTGTCTCCACCAATCCCATCACCAACAACAAAGGGGTCTATGTGGGGGCGATGGCGCTGCTGACTGACATTTCCGCACGCCGGGCCGCCGAGGCCGCCATGCAGGAGACCAATGCGCAGTTCCGTGCCATCTTTGAGCAGGCCGCCGTCGGTGTCGCATTGATCGACAGCAACACCTGCCGTTTCCTCAACGTCAATCAACGGGCCTGTGACATCGCCCGGCTGACACGCAGGCAGATGATGGCCACCACCTTCATGCACATCGCCCATCCGGACGATGTTCAGGCAAACCAGGAACAAATGGAAAAGCTGAAGGCCGGCAAGATTCAGACCTTCACAATGGAGAAACGCCACCTTCATGCGGATGGCAGCATCACCTGGATCGACCTCACGGTCTCCCCCATGTGGAAAAAAGGCGAGCCCCCATCGCGGCACATCGCCATCATGCAGGACATTACGGAACGCAAACTGGTGGAGCAGTCCCTGGCCCGGACGACCCAGATGCTGGAGCGAACCGGACAAATGGCCAAAATCGGCGGCTGGGAGCTTGATATTGGCTCACAGAAGCTGTTCTGGTCGCTCGAAACCTGCCGGCTGTTTGAGATCGAATCCAAAACAGCTCCCTCACTGAAACAAGCAATCCAGTTCTACGCCCCGAAGGAGCGGCCGGTCATTCGCGCAGCCGTGCAAGCAGCCATTGAGCACGGCACCGCCTACGATCTGGAACTTCCGGTCCTCACCTCAAAAGGCCGTCGTTTCTGGGCGCGCACCCAGGGTTTCGCCATTCGAAAGAACGGCAAAACCGTCCAGCTGATCGGCACCTTTCAGGACATCACCGAGCACAAGCAGGCCGAGCGGGCCTTGACCGAAAGCGAGGTGCGTTTCCGCACAGTCTTCGAGCAGGCCGTCGTGGGTGTCGGCCTTGTGGATTTCACCACAGGCCGCTTCGTGGATGTAAACCGGCGCTTTTGCACCATCACCGGCAGATCCCGCAAAGAGATGCTGAAGACTGCCTTTGATGCCATCGCGCACCCCGACGATCGCACCAAAAACCACCATCTGCATAAGCAGCTCAAAGCCGCCAGGTCCTCCGAGTTTCAAGTGGAGCAGTGCTATGTCCGTCCGGATGGAACCGTGGTCTGGGTGAATCTCAATGCCTCCCTCCTCAGCACCATGAGCGGCCGCCCCAACCAGCTGCTCGTCATGGTGGAGGACATCACCAGCCGCAAGCTGGCGGAGGCAAACTACCGCCGGGAGCTCGGCTTCAATGAAATTCTGGCCAGTCACACCTCGGCCATCATCATCATGCTGGACCGTCACGGCCACCTCATCCATGCCAATGAGGCCACCCTGCAAATGCTCGGTTATAAACGGAAGGATCTCATCGGCAAACCTCCGCCATGGAAGTCTGACTTCATGGACGCCGCCGAAAAGCTTCGCTCACAGAAGCGCTTCAAGGAAATGCTGGCCGGCAAAAACATCGCCTCTCATGAGGTCACCCTCATCGGCAAGGATCGCAAGCGCCACCTCGTCGCGCTTTCCAGCATCATCACCCGCACCCCCGAAGGCGCTGTGGACCGCATCATCGTCACTGGCACTGACCTGACAGAGCGCAACCGGCTCCAAAAAGAAATCCTCAAAATCTCCGAGCAGGAGCAGGCGCGCATCGGTCACAACCTGCACGACGGCGTCGGGCAGACAATGACGGGAGTTGCCAGCCTGATCGAGGCGCTGGAATGCGAGCTCAGCGGAGATCAGAAGAAGAGCGCCGCGCGCATCCACCACCTCATGCAGGACGCCATTCAGGAGGTGCGTCACATGTCCCACAGCATGTCACCCGCATCCGTGAAAAATCGCGGTCTCGGCGGCGCGCTCCATCTCCTGGCCGAAACCATCCGCACCAATCACCGCACCACCTGCACCTGCGAAGTCAATCCTGACATCAAAATCGACGATCAGGAAAAGGAGACGCACATCTACCGCATCGCCCAGGAGGCGGCCAACAACGCCCTGCGCCATGGCCACCCCTCCAGCATTCATCTCTCTCTCCAGCGCATGGGAAAACACGAAGCCGTGCTCAAGATTGAAGACAATGGCTCGGGCCTTGGCAAACGCACCCCCGAGCACACCGGCATCGGCCTCCGTGTCATGGACTACCGCGCCAACCTCATTGATGGCAGTCTCTCCATCAAAACCCGTCCCCGCGGTGGCGTCAGCGTCATCTGCCGCTTTCCTTGCAAGAACGGCGGCAAGGATTGAGGAGAAAAGCCGGTCTTTAATTTAGTCCGTGAGGTCACGCCTGCTGGCTCCGTAGAGGAGAAATGGTCATCACCTCCCTCGACTTCGGCAAACCGGGCAGGCAGCAGGGCTTCCTGCAGGTCCCCTACTCCCACAACCTCGGCGGCTGGGCCAATGTGATGATACCGATCACCATCGTTGCCCGTGGCAAGGGGCCCACCGTTCTCGTACTCGGTGGCAATCATGGTGACGAATATCAGGGCCAGATCGCCGCCATGAAACTCGCGCGCGAACTGACACCAGATAAAGTCACAGGCCGCATCATCCTCATCCCTTCGCTGAACCTGCCCGCCGCCCGCGCGGCGACACGTCTCTCCCCGCTCGATGGCATGAACATGAACCGCGCCTTTCCCGGCGATGCCGAAGGGCCCGTCACCAGCCAGATCGCGTATTATTTGCGCACCGTGCTGTTTCCGCTCAGCGATGTCGTTATCGACATGCACTCCGGCGGCCGCAGCATGGAGTTCGTGCCCTGCTCGCACATGCACCTCGTGCCGGACCATGAGCAGCGCGCAAAGATGTTTGCCGCCATGCTCGCCTGGGGCACGGATTTCTGCTTCATTTACGCGGACATCGCCGGCACGGGCCTGCTGCCGGTGGAAGCCGAAAACCAGGGCAAGCTCGTCATCACCACCGAACTCGGCGGCGGCGAGTGCGTTCCCGCCAGCGTGCACCGCATCACCCAAAGTGGATTGAAGAACGTGCTCATCCACGTCGGGGCGCTCAAAGGCCGTGAGCAGCCCCGCAAAGCACCCGCCATCATCACGCAGGCCACCAACCGTGAGGACTACATCCTCGCGCCGGAGTCCGGCATCTTTGAGATCACCGCCGATCTCGGCGCGAAGATCAAGAAAGGCCAGACCGTCGGCCACATTCATCATTTGGAGCGGCCGGACCGTGCGCCGGAACCAATCATCGCACAAAGCACAGGTTATCTCATCACCATCCGCGCCCCCTGTCTCACTGCGCAGGGCGACTGCGTGGCGGTGATCGCCCGGCAAGTCAGCGAACGCGAAGTGCTGCGCGCATGAACTCCGCCTCCGCTCCGCCGAAAGCAGCGACAACCGCCATGGCGCTCGTCGCCTTCATGTGGTTCGCATATTTCTTGAACTACTGCGACCGCCAGGCCGTGTTCGCGATGTTTCCTTCGCTAAAGACCGGCCTAAGCATGAGCGACCGGCAGCTCGGTCTGGTCGGCACCGTATTTCTCTGGGTCTATGCCATCGGCTGCCCCATCTCCGGCTACCTTGGTGATCGCTTCTCCAAACGCCTGCTCGTCGTGCTCAGCCTCGTCGTGTGGAGTCTCATCACCATCGGCACCGGGCTCGTCGCCTCCGGTGCTACGCTGCTCGTCATGCGCGCCGCCATGGGCGTCTCTGAGTCGCTCTACATGTCGAGTGCGGTGGCGCTCACAGCAGGCGCGTATCCCGCCGCGCGGCGCTCACGCGCGGTTTCCGTGCTCATGACCGGTCAGATCGCCGGCACCGTGGCGGGCAGCTGGTTCGGCGGCTGGATGGCGGATCGCGGCCAGTGGCGCGGGGCCTTCTTTGCTCTCGGCGCGGTCGGCGTCCTTTATGCGATTCCTTACTTCGCCTTCCTGCGCCGTGTCGAGGAGCCTCAGGCAGACCAGAGCACTACCACGGCGGGCATCACCTTCGGGGCCCTCGCGCGCTCCCGCACTTTCCTGCTGCTCTGCCTGGTGTTCCCCGTGTTCGTCTTTGGTCTCTGGCTGCTCTATGGCTGGCTCCCCGCCTTCCTGCACGACAAGTTCCGCCTCAACCAAGCCGACGCCGCCTTCAACGCCACCGTCTTCCTGCAAACCGCGACCTTTGCCGGCGTCATCGGCGGCGGCATGCTCGCCGATGCGCTTTACCATCGCATCAAAACCGCGCGCTTCTGGCTCATGGTCTGCGGCCTCGTGCTCGCCGCGCCCTGCATTCACGCGCTTGGAAACAGCGACACGCTGCTCGCCACACGCCTCGCCGCCACAGGCTTCGGCCTGTTCAGCGGGCTCTTCATCGCCAACATCTTCCCCGCCACCTTTGATGTCGTCTCCTCCAGCGCCCGCGCCACCGCCGTGGGCATGCTCAATTTTTTTGGCGCCCTCACCTCAGGCTTCGCCACGCTCTTTGGCGGCCTGTGGAAGCAGACGCTCGGCATCGACCGCATGCTCTCCATCACAGCCCTCGCCTACCTCGTGGCAGGCGCATCCCTGATCATCGGCATCAGGTTCTTGTTTCCTCGCGATCTCGCTCAAACCCAGGTCTCGTCATGAAGGCCAAAGCTTTTTCCCACATCGCATGAGAACCTTGGACTGGCTTGTCATCGCAGGTTACGCCGTCGGCATGCTGGCCATCGGCCAGTACTTTGCGCGGCGAAACAAGACCACCGATGACTACATGCTAGGTGGCCGGCGCATGAGCCCCTTTGCGGTGGGCCTGTCGCTCTTCGCCACGCTGACGAGTGCCCTCTCCTACCTGGCGGTGCCTGGTGAAATGATCAAACACGGGCCGATGCAGCTGGCGCAGTATGCGGTGTTTCCACTGATCGGCATCGTTGTCGGATGGGGGCTCATCCCTTTCATCATGCGGCAGCAAGCCGCCAGTGCCTATGAGATGCTGGAGCAGCGCTTCGGGCCAAGTGTGCGTTTGCTTGGCGCATCCATGTTCCTGGCAATGCGGCTGGGCTGGATGGCAACGATCCTGTATGCCACTTCTGACAAAGTCCTGGCTCCCATGCTCGGCCTTGGCCCGCAGGCAACGGTCCTCGCCAGCGTGGTCATGTGCGTCATCACGCTCATCTACACGGCGGAAGGCGGGCTGCGCGCCGTCGTCGTCACCGATGCGGTTCAGTCATTGATCATGCTCGGCGGCGCGGTGGCGGTGATCGTGATTGTCACGGTGGATCTCGGCGGTGTCTCCGCGTGGTGGCCGCATCAATGGGCGGCGCATTGGGATGAACCGCGCTTTGGGTTCGATTCGACCACGCGTATGACCTTCCTGGGCATGATCATGTCTTCATTCGCGTGGTTTGTCTGCACCTTCGGCTCGGATCAGATGGCGATCCAGCGTTGGCTCTCCACGCGCGATGCGCGGGCGGCCCGCCGATCCCTCTTCACCACGCTGGCTTCGGAAGCCTTGGTGGGCATCCTGCTCGGGCTGGTCGGCCTCTCACTGGTGGGGTATTTCACCCGGCATCCCGCATTGTTCACCGAATCCGCCAGCCTCGTCACAGGCGCTGACCGGTTGTTCCCGCGCTTCGTCATGGTCGGCCTCCCTGCAGGCATGACCGGCCTGATCATCGCCGCAGTGCTCGCCGCTGCCATGTCCAGCCTGTCGTCCGGCATGAACTCCTCCTCCCTGGTCATCACCGAAGACTTCATCGTGCGCTTCCGTTCGTCGCCGCTCACTGATGCCGGCCGCATGCGGCTGGCGCGCTGGATTTCCGCCAGCATCGGCATCGCCGTGATCCTCATCAGCCTGCTCGTCAGCCGCATCGAAGGCAATCTCCTTGATGTCTGCTACCGCGCCGTGAACCTGCTCACCGCGCCGCTGTTCGTTCTCTTTTTCATGGCTATGTTCGTCCGCCGGGCCACGACATTCGGCGCACTGGTGGCCGCACTGGCCAGCGTCGCCACGGCGGTCTGCATCGCTTATGCGGGCCCTCTGGGTCTGCCCCCCGTCAGCATCATGTGGATCATGCCTGGATCGTTTGCAGCGGGGGTGGTCTGCGGCAGCCTTGCCAGCCTGTTGCCCATCGGTCAGGCTTCAAAGAAAACTGTGTCATGAACCGCCTGCAGTGAAGAAACCGACACCCCGGAAGCAATTTTTCCCATGCCTTTCCCCAATCAACACCCAGCCGCGTCTTCCTCGCTGAACCGCCGCGCGTTTCTCCACACCAGTACCAGCGCCTTGCTCAGCACCGGACTGCTCCAGTCCGCCCCCGCAAACACGCAGACGGTCGAATTGCCCGCCGCTCATCGCGAGCTGATGCAGCAGCGCCGCCGCCGCATCGTGGTGCAGTATGATGCCAATGACACGATGTGGAGCTACTGGAAGCACAACCGCAATGGCGACACCTCCTTCCCTCGCTTTCACGATGCCGTATTCTCATATGCAGACGAACCGGGCAGCCAGATTGATGCCATCTGGTGGGACATCGGCGGCAGCCCGCTGGGCTGTTCCTACCCCAGCAAGATCGAGCCACCGGTGGACCATCCTCTGTTAAAGCAGTGGCTGCGTGACGGCGTGGACTGGGTCGAACAGCTCATCAATGAAACCCGCCGCCGCAAGCTGGAGGTCTTCTGGAATCACCGCATCAGCGAGGTCGAATGCCTGCCCGAAGGCGGCCTCTCGAAGGAACCGCATCCGCTCAAGATCGCACATCCCGACTGGGTCGTTCCCGCCTCATGGTGGCCGCAGGGCATGTGGAATCTCACCGCCGCCGGACTGCGCGAACACAAGGTGAAAATCCTGCGCGAATTGGTCACGCACTATGACCTCGACGGCATTCAGATTGATTTCTCCCGTCACATTCCCTGCCTGCCTGTCGGCCATCAGTGGGAGCTGCGCGGGCACGTCACGGAATTCATGCACAGTGTCCGAGTGATGCTGCTGGAGGTCGCGCAGCATCGCGGGCGTCCGCTCCTGCTTGCCGCGAAGGTGCCGCAAACGCTCGCCGGCTGCCACGCCGACGGCTTCGATGTGAAGGCCTGGGCGGACCAGCATCTCGTCGATGTCCTCACGCTCGGCTCACGGACGATGGATGTCGATGTGGAAGGCATTCGCGTGGCCGTCGGCCAAGGCGTGCAGCTTCAGCCCTGCGTGGATGATCACCACGCCACCGATGGCTATCGCTACGGATCCATCGAGTATTTGCGCGGCGTATTTGCCAACCACCTGCAACGCGGCGCCGACAGCGTGACCACCTTCAACTGGTCCATCGGCACCTCCGCCGCCGGCCTCATCACCGGCTCAGATCCCGACCCACCATCACATCAGACCGCCTACCATGAGGCGGGCACGCTGCAAACGATGGCTGGCAAGGACAAGTTCTTCGCCGTCGAACGGCGCGGCGGCTATCCCTGGGCCGACGGCTTCTTCAACCGCAATGACACAGCCCCCCTGCCCCATCCATTCACCGATGAGGCTCGCTCCGCAAAGTTCACCCTGCACATCAGCGATGCGCCGCCCGCCAGCGGTGTGAAGGCCAGCCTCACCCTGCGCTGCATTCTGTTTCAGGCCGGCGAGACGGATGTGATCGAGCTTCGCTGCAACGGCACGCTGCTGTCCGTGACGACGCGTGATCCTGAATGGAAGGACGCTCAGATTTTCTCGCCCAAACCCCAGCCCACCTCAGGCTACAAACCGCGTCCCGTGGATCCGAAACAACGCCTGCTGCGGCTCGATTGCGCCGTGCCTGTCAGCGCATGGAGGCAGGGCGTGAATGATGTGGAAGTCCGCTTCTCTTCCGGGAAATCCGCCCTGAAGATCGAGAAACTGGAGGCCCATGTGAAGTATGTGTAGAGCCCCGTTTGGGCAAACTTGTTTAAAACACCATGAACGAACCCGTCGTCTATCTGAACACCGGCTTTCTGCCGGCCTCCCAGGCCAAGCTGAACATCTATGATCTCGGCATCGTCCTGGGTGCCACGCTCACGGAGATGACCCGCACATTCCGGCATCAGCCGTATCGCGCCATGGATCATGTGGCGCGGCTCTATCGCTCGCTGAAGTATGCGGGTATCGCGCTGCCCCTGTCACCGGAGGAGATGCTGGAAAAAACGAACGAGCTTGCCGAAACGAACTGCCGCCTGCTGCGGCCGGACGAGGACCTCGGCATCGTCCATTTCGTCACACCTGGAGAAAACGCACTTTATGCCGGCTCTGCGGGCGCTGCGGGTCCCATGACACCGACGATCTGCATTCACTCCTTCCCGCTGCGCTTCAGCATGTGGCGGCATCTCTTCGTTGAAGGCGCGCACGTCGTCACGCCATCCATCCGCCACATTCCGCCGCAATGCGTCGAGCCCAAGATGAAGAACCGCAGCCGCCTGCACTGGTTCCTCGCCGACAAGCAGTCCCAGGCCGTCGATCCGCGCGCCATCACACTGCTGCTCGATCTCGATGGCAATGTCACCGAATGCGCCGGCTCAAACTTCGTCATCATCAAAGACAGCACCATCATCTCCCCCACGACGCGCAACATCCTCTGGGGTGTCAGCCTGCAAACCGTGAAGGAACTCGCCGCAGGCATCGGCATGCAGTTCATCGAAAAAGACTTCCAGCCCTACGATGTGATCAACGCCGACGAAGCCTGGCTCACCACCACGCCCTACTGCCTCGCCCCCTGTACCAAAATCAACAACATCCCCATCGGCACTGGCAAACCCGGCCTCTGGTTCAACACCATGCAGTCGGCCTGGAGCGAGCGCGTCGGCATGGACATCGAAACACAGCTCATGCGGTCCGCCCTTTGATCCTCATGAAGCCGCTCCTCTTTCTCACCGCCATCCTGCTGGCGGCACTCGTCACACTTCATGCCGAAGCTCCTAATCCCGGCCAATACTCCGCCGAAAAGTTCGAGGTCAAAGCCACCCGGGGCCACAAGGCCGCCATGCGTGATGGCGTGAAGCTGTCGGTGGATGTCGCGCAGCCGAAAGCCGAAGGCCGCTTCCCCGCGATCCTGATCATCACGCCTTACAGCAACAATCCCGGCTTTCAGAAACGCGCCGCATGGTTTGCGAAACGTGGTTACATCGTCGCCGTGACGGATTCGCGGGGCCGCTTTGATTCCGAGGGCACCTGGGACCCGTTTGATCCAAAGCACAAGACCGATGGCTATGATCTGGTCGAGTGGCTGGCCTCGCGCCCGTGGTGTGATGGCAAAGTCGGCATGATGGGCCTGTCCTTCATGGGCTGGGCCCAGTGGTGGACGGCCACGCAGACTCCGCCTTCCCTGAAAGCCATCGTGCCGGAGGTCGCGCCGCCGGATGCCATGTTCAACGCCCCGTATCAAAACGGCGTGCTGGTTTCCTGGATGCTCGACTGGGGTGGTGCCAATGCGGGCCGTGTCGGCCAAAACATGGGCCCGGGGCCGTATGGTGGCTTTGCCTCAGAAGAGCGCCGCCTCACGGACTACATGCAACTGCCCTACCTGAAGCTGAATGAACTACGCGGCGCGCTCGATGCGCCATGGTTTGAGAAGTGGATTCGCGGCAACACCTCATCAGATCCCTACTGGCAGGGCATCGCTTATCAGAAGCCGGAAGAGTATGCGAAAGTCACGGTGCCATCACTCGCGGCCACCGGCTGGTTTGACGCCGACTTCCCCGGCGCGCCGATGAACTACCTCGCCATGAAGCAGCATGGCGCGACCCCTGATGCCCGCCGCCCACGCATGGTGATCGGCCCCTGGCAGCACATCATCAACTCCAGCCGCAAGCTCGGCGCCTTCGACTACGGCGAGCTGGCGGTCATCGACTGGGACGGCTATGTCTGCCGCTGGTTCGATCACTGGCTCAAAGGCATCGACAACAGCGTGATGGACGACGCGCCGGTGCATGTCTTCGTCATGGGCCGCAACCAATGGTCCGCCGAGCAGGACTGGCCGCTCCCTCAGACACGCTGGACCAAGTATTACCTCCACAGCGGCGGCCATGCGAACTCCATCAGCGGCGACGGCGTGCTGAACACCTCACCGCCCGCAGCGATAGAGCCCGCGTCCGACTCCTATGTCTATGATCCCGCCAAACCCACCCGCTCGCCCTTCACCGGCGGTCATCTGGAAGACGGCGCCGCCGACACGCGCAAGTCATCCGCCGGCCCCGACGTGCTAGGCAGTGTTTGAAAACCTCCCAATTGCCCAGGGAGCGTGTTTGTGGCATGAGAGAAAACCGATGAAAACACAACGCTTTGCATGGTGGGAGCCGCTCAAAAAGCGGCTCAAAAAAATGGTG
>JAFLEI010000068.1 GCA_017301975.1 Verrucomicrobiota bacterium | reverse complement strand
TCGATGAGCGCGTTGCGAAGTTCATCCTGTGACACATTTGCAATTGCAATTGCAGTGGGGCAGCGGAAACCTTTGATGGCGGTCACGTCGAAGCCGAGATCGTTGAAGAAGCGCGTCATCTTCCTCTTCATGCAGGGCGGCGTAAGCCATGTGGACTCCTACGACTACAAGCCCCGCCTTTTTAAAGACGACGGCAAGATCATCGACGTGGCGGATTCCCGCGCCATCGCCAAGACCGGCAAAGGCGCGCTGCAGCGCGTGATGAAGCCGCTTTGGGACTTCAAGCAGCATGGCGAAACCGGCCGCTGGGCCTCCAATCTCTTCCCGCACATCAACCAGCATGTGGATGACCTCTGCTTCCTGCACGGCATGCACACGGAGGGCGTCGCGCACGGCCCCGCCACACTGTTCATGCACACCGGCACCACCAGCAACATCCGTCCGAGCATGGGCTCCTGGGTGATGTATGGTCTCGGCGCGGAAAACGAAAACCTGCCCGGCTTCATGACCATCAGCCCGAGCCTCGGCAACGGCGGTCCGCGCAATTACGGCAATGCCTTCCTGCCAGCCGTTTTCCAAGGCACGCCCGTGGGGCGTAGCGGCATGCCCGCGAAGGAGTCCACCATCAAAAACATCACCAATGCCATCTGGACGCCCGAGCAGCAGCGCAAGCAGTATGGACTGCTCAGCGCCCTGAATGCCGAACAGGCCGCGCATGCCATGCCCGGAGACACAGACATCGATGCCGTGATCCGCAGCTACGAACTCGCCTGGCGCATGCAAAACAAAGCGCCGGGCGCCATGGACATCGGCGATGAATCGGAAGCCACGCTCAAGCTTTACGGCATCAACGAAAAGACCACCGACAACTTCGGCCGCCAGTGCCTGATGGCCCGCCGCATGGCCGAGCAGGGTGTGCGCTACATTCAGGTCAATTACGGCGACAACTCCAACAACCCCGCCTGGGACCAGCACTCCAACCTGCCCAAGCATGGCGACCACGCCGCCGCTGTGGACAAACCCATCGCCGGCCTGCTCGCGGATCTCAAACAACGCGGCCTGCTCGAAGACACCATCGTCTGGTGGGGCGGCGAATTTGGCCGCACCCCCTACGCCGAGAAAAATGGCACGGGACGCGACCACAACCCCCTCGGCTTCACCGTCTGGGTGGCAGGCGGCGGCTTCAAATCCGGCTACGCCCACGGTGTCACCGATGACATCGGCCACATGGCCGTGGAGGACAAAGTCCACATGCACGACCTGCACGCCACGATCCTGCACCAGCTCGGCCTTGATCACGAAAAGCTCACCTTCCGCCACGCTGGCCGCGATTTCCGCCTCACGGACGTGCACGGGCATGTGGTGAGGGAAGTGATCGCGTAAGCCACTGGCTCTGATAAATCGGCAGCCGGGAGGCGTGTTTCTCTCATGTGCATCCGCCACATCCGTCCTGCTTGCCTCATCCTGCTGCTCTGCGGCATGAGCGTGGCCGACGCGGAAGAAACGAAGCTGCACTTCAACCGGGACATCCGCCCGATCTTGTCCAACAAGTGCTTCCGCTGCCATGGCTTTGATGAAAAGGGGCGCAAGGGGGATCTGCGTCTGGACCAGCGCGAGGATGCCATCGCCACTCATGAAGGCACACAGGCCATCGTGCCCGGTAAGCCGGAGCAGAGCGCGCTGTTGCAGCGCATCACGACAAGCGACAGCGATGACCTCATGCCGCCGCCGGATTCGAAGCTCTCGCTCAGCGATGAGGAGAAGAACGTGCTTCGGCGCTGGATTGCGGAAGGAGCCGAATACGAGGCGCACTGGTCCTTGATCCCGCCCAAAAGCGTCAACCCGCCGGAAGTTAAAAAGGGGGGCTGGCCGCGCAATAAAATCGACCGCTTCGTTCTCGAACACCTTGAGAAGGAAGGCATGACGCCAAGCCCGGAGGCCTCCCACGAAACCCTGCTTCGTCGAGTCAGCTTTGATCTCACCGGCCTGCCGCCCACGCTGCAGGAGATGGATGCAGAGCCAAGTGCGGAAGCCTACGAACGCGCTGTGGATCGCCTGCTGGCCTCCAAACACTTCGGTGAACGCATGGCGGTGGAGTGGCTGGACGCGGCGCGCTACGCGGACACGAACGGCTACTTTGGCGACAAGACGCGCAGCCTGTGGCCGTGGCGGGACTGGGTGATCGACGCCTACAACCGCAACCTGCAGTTTGATCAATTCACCATCGAGCAGCTTGCGGGAGATTTGCTGCCAAACGCCACCACAGCCCAGCGCATCGCGACCGGTTTCAATCGCAACCACATGGCCAACAACGAGAGCGGCATCATTGATGAAGAATACCGCGTGGAATACGTGGCGGACCGACTGGAAACCACGGGCACCACCTGGCTGGGACTCACCATCGGCTGCGCGCGCTGTCATGATCACAAGTACGATCCCATCACGCAGCGGGAGTTCTACCAGCTCTTTGCCTTCTTCAACAACGTGCCCGAGTCCGGGCTGATCAAAGCGGACAATCCGCCGCCGGTGCTCAGCGTGCCCTCGGCACAGCAAGAGCAGGAACTGAAACGCCTCTCCGCAGCCACGCAACAGGCCGAGCGGGAGCTTCAGCCCTTCACGACGGCTTTGCGGCAGCAGATCGCCGAATGGGAAAAAACAGCCGCGACTTCCCTGGCCCCATCTCCCTCCGATCAGCTCAAAGCGCACTTCTCTTTTGACGGCCAGATCGATGCCAGGCACTTCGGCACCAGCGACGTATTTCAAGACGGCATCCTGGCGCAGGCGGCCAAGTATGATGCGACGCAGCATGCGGAGTGGACGGGAGCTTTCGACACCGACGCTGCATGGACGGTCGGCCTCTGGCTCACGGCAGACACATCGCTCAGCGGTGTCTTCTCCAAAATCGAGCCCGAGGGCAGACGCCGGGGCTTGGAGGTGATCTGGCAGAAGGGTCGCTTTCAGATCAATCTGGTCAGCCAATGGGGCACGGATGCCATCGAACTCGTCACGCAGGAACCGGCATCAGGCAAAAAATGGCATCATCTGGTAGTCAGCCACGACGGCACACGCCGCGCTGAGGGCGTACGCGTCTTCATCGACGGCCAGCCTGCGGTGACGAAAACCATGAATGATACGCTGAAGGGCTCCACCGCCACCAGCGAGCCCCTGCGCATCGGCAGGCGGGACACGGGCCTGGGCTTCTACGGCCAGCTTGATGAACTGCGCCTGCTGCAACGCCACGTGACGGCGCAGGAGGCCGATTCATGGTTCTGGAGCGAGCGCCTGCGCGGAATCGCCGCCAGACCTGCGGCCAAGCGCAGCGCCGCAGACATGACGCTGCTGCAAGACTGGTTTGTGGAGCATCATGCCAGCCCGCAGACGCTCGCTGCCCACAAGCGAGTGCGTGAAGCCAAAGCCGCCGAAGCCCGCCTGCGTGAAAGCATTCCCACCACGCTGGTGATGGAGGAGCTTCCCAAGCCGCGCGCCGCACACCTGCTCACACGCGGGCAGTATGATCATCCTGCCGAGGAGGTGCTGCCCGGAGTGCCTGCCTCGCTTTCCAGGTGGCCGCAGGAAGCACCGCGCAATCGACTGGGCTTTGCCAGGTGGCTTGTGTCGAAGGAGAACCCGCTGACCGCGCGCGTGGCGGTCAACCGCCTCTGGATGCAATGCTTTGGTGAAGGACTCGTGCGTACGGTGAACGATTTCGGATCGCAGGGCGAGGCCCCCAGCCACCCGGAACTGCTCGACTGGCTGGCGCTGCGCTTCATGCAGAGCGGCTGGGATGTGAAAGCAATGCTCAAGCTGATGGTGATGAGCGCGACGTATCGGCAAAGCTCGCAGTATTCCGCGCGCGATCCTTCCAACCGCCTGCTGGCACGCGGCCCCTCCTTCCGCATGAGCGCGGAGATGGTGCGGGATCAGGCGCTGGCTGTCTCCGGCCTGCTGGTGCCGAAGATCGGCGGCCCCAGCGTGAAGCCTTACCAGCCGCCCGGACTGTGGGAAGCCGTGTCCTACAATGGCGAGGAAACCTATGTGCCCGACGCGGACGCGGGACTGTGGCGGCGCAGTCTCTACACCTTTTGGAAACGGCAGTCACCGCCCCCTGCCCTGCTCACCTTTGACGGCCCCACCCGCGAAAAATGCACCGCGCGCCGTGCGCGTACCAACACGCCACTGCAGTCGCTTGTGCTGCTCAATGACGAGACCTACTTCGAGGCGGCACGTGTCCTCGCTGCCTGGGTGCAGGCACAAAAAGGTTCCGAATCTGGAAAGCTTGCGTTCGCATTCCGACGTGTGACATCCCGCATGCCGGATGCTGAGGAACTCCGGCTGCTGAGTGGCCTGCTAAGCCGCCAGCGCACACGCTTTGCATCCGAGCCCGATGCCGCAGCGAAGCTCATCGCCGCTGGCGCATCCACTCACGGCAAAGATCTCAATCCCGTCGAACTGGCTGCGTGGACGCTCACGCTTCACACGCTTTTCAATCTCGACGAAACCATCACCCGCCGATGAACGCCGCTTTGACACGCAGACAGCTTTTGGGTCGTGCCTCCGCAGGCATTGGCACCGCCGCGCTGGCCTCGCTGCTGGGCGAAGGCCAGGGCTTCGCCGCGCCGCACTTTGCGCCGAAGGCCAAACGGGTGATCTACCTCTTCATGCACGGCGGGCCGTCACAGCTGGATCTGTTTGATCACAAGCCCGGCTTGAAAAAACTCCACGGCCAGGAGATGCCGCCTTCGGTGCTGGGAGATCAGCGCCTCACGGGCATGACCAGCGGGCAGAAGAGCAAGCCGATCACGTCATCGCTCTTCAATTTTCAGCAGTACGGCCAGTCCGGCGCGTGGATGAGCGAGCTGCTGCCAAACATGGGCCGTGTGGCGGATGAGATGTGCATCATCCGCTCCATGAACACGGAGGCGATCAATCACGACCCCGGCGTCACGCTGCTGCAGACGGGGCATCAGCAGCCGGGACGCCCCAGCTTCGGTGCCTGGGCCAGCTATGGGCTCGGCAGTGAGAATGCCAGTCTCCCCGCTTTCGTGGTGCTCATTTCACGCGGCAGTGCGGCCCGCCCGGCGGACCCGCTGTATGCGCGGCTCTGGGGCTCGGGCTTCCTGCCTTCGAACCATCAGGGCGTGAGCTTCCGCAGCAGTGGCGATCCCGTTTTATATCTCTCCAATCCTCCCGGCATCAGCGCGACTGCGCGACGGGATGAGCTGGATGTCATCCAGGCGCTCAATCGCAGGCAGCTCGCACAGCAGCTCGATCCCGAGATCGAGACGCGCATCACGCAGTATGAAATGGCGTATCGCATGCAGACCAGCGTGCCGGATTTGATCAGCCTCAAGGATGAGAGCGCCGCCACCTTTGAGGCCTACGGCCCGCAGTCACGCGTGCCCGGCAGCTTTGCCGCGAACTGCCTCCTCGCGCGCCGCATGGCGGAGAGCGGCGTGCGTTTCATCCAGCTCTACCATCGCGGCTGGGACCAGCACTACAATCTCCCCAGCGACCTGCGCCTCCAGTGCGGCGACATCGACCAGCCCTGCGCCGCCCTGATCAGCGATCTGAAACAGCGCGGTCTGCTGGATGATACGCTCATTGTCTGGGGCGGCGAGTTTGGCCGCACCACCTACTCACAGGGCGTGCTGGAGCCCGCCAACCATGGCCGTGATCACCACGGCCGCTGCTTCACCATGTGGCTGGCCGGCGGCGGCGTGAAGCCTGGTATGCAGTTCGGCGAGACAGACGACTTCTGCTTCAACGTGGCCCGCGATCCCATGCACGTGCATGATCTGAATGCCACGCTGCTGCACCTGCTGGGCATGGATCACGAGCGCCTGACGTATCGGGCGGAGGGCCGCGACTTCCGCCTCACCGATGTGCATGGGCACGTGGTGAGGCAGGTGATCGCTTAGAACATGGAAAGCCGCCCCTCCCCTGCGGAGATCAGCGCAGGTAGTAGTCTTTGACGCGCTGAAAATCTTCTTCAGGCAGCGCCTCGGCGCGGCCGTCGTTGCGAATGACCACGCGTGTCTGCTTGCCGCCGGAACCTTTGGTCACCTCAGGAGCGGCCAGCACGATGCTGATCCCCGGGGACTGGGGCGTCAAAGTGCTGTCGTACAGCCAGGGCTGGGGCTCCGCCCCCGGCTGGGCGGCCACGGTCAGCAGTTCCGCTTTGGTGAGGGCGCCGGTGTCGATCAACTCCTGCAGCTTCGCCGGGTATTTGCCTCCGTTGTCTGCGGCATACGATTTCACGGCGATGAGCACCTGACGGCCATTGCTGAGCGTTTTCACCTGCGTGCCGCGCTGCTGCACGGTGGTAAACGCCGGGACGGCCAGGGACGACAGCACCGCCAGGGTGGTGATGCTGGAAAATGACCCGGGGTTCATCGTGGGGATGCTGCTGTTACTCACGCTCAAGATGCCATCCGGCTGATTGGCAAAGAAAAATGCCTGCGGGTGGCGCGCGTGGCTGGAGATCATGTTGATCAGGGTCATCGCCATTTCGTTGCTCGCCTTGTCCTTGCCCGTGGCCTTGGCAGCGGCGGCAGTGCCCTCGGCCTTGATGCCATCGAACACGGCCGTCATCAGACGCTGGGAGAGAAACAGGCAGCCGTTGCCCTCCGCAGGCATCCCCTTCCACACGCCGGCAAAATCGGGCTGGCTGCTGAGCTTTCTATCCTTCGCCATCACGGCATCATAGTAGCCCGGACGTGTCGCGATGATCAGGCAGTCGCCTGCCGCATCCAGCATGAAGACCGGCTGAAAATCCATCGGCGGCGGCCCCATGGGTCCGCGAAAGCGGCCCACGATGGCGCCGTTGACGTCCTGCACTTCCACCGGCGAGCCCGGTGCCTGCAGCATGGGCAGCACCTGCTTCTTCAGCACGTCTTTGATCCAGCCGAGCTTGTCGATCACGATGGCGGCGTTCACTCCCGGAAAGCTCACGGCTGAACCCGGCGCGGACAGGCTCTGCTCCGGCATCATTGTCGCAAAGAGGGCCACACGAACCGAAAGCTTTTCCGCCATCTCGCGGTAAGACATGCCCAGCATCGGCTGCGGAGCGGAGGCCATCGCCTCCATCATGGCCCGCTGCTCCTTCGGGGAGGATTCCAGAATCACCGGCCAGGCCTCCGCCACGAGATCCTTCAAATGCAGCGGAAACTCCAACGCGAGATCCGTGTCCTGAGGGGCGAAGGCGGGTGCCAGCAGGGGCTCCGCCGGTCCTCCGGTCAAGGTGAGCAAGCCTTTCCGGCCTTCGGGCGTGTAGGCAAAGCTGCGGTGGTGATTCATGCCCGTGGACACCTTTCGCGAGCTCGTCCCCGTGGCCTTGATCGAGTCCAGCCCGGTCATGCCCATCATCTTCTTGAAGGAAAAATTCGGCGGCAGCTTGGCCTTTTCCTTCTCAGGCATGTTCTTGAAGATCTCCTCAAAAAAGCCGCCCAGCAGCCCCATCACATTTTCTTCCTCGGCATACGTGAACGAAGCCCCGCCCACATCCAGCTTGGACGCAACGGCCTGGAAATGCGGCGAACTCCCTTCCGTGACGAGCGTCACCCCAGAACCTGTCTCAACAGCCGCAGGCGCAGCGCTTTTGTTACACTGGGCAAGGCCCAGCAGGGCGAGAATGGGAAGGATTCGGAGGTGCATGGCTCGGAAGAATGGCAAGCTCACCAGCAGAATCAATTCCAGACCTGAAGCAAAAATATATCGAGACCATACCACCAATGACCTAGATGATATTAAGTAATGTGGAAGCGATGAACCCTGAACATTCGATCTCCCCTCTGGGCTTTGCCGGATGCCTGGCCGTAGGACGGTCGTGGCGTGAGCCCGCCCGTCTCTCAGCGTATCGCAAGCGCCATCGTGGGCGAACACCCTCGCAGTCGGGCGGTCTGGCGAAGAGGCGTGCGTGTGATTGCGAATGCACTGCACGCCAAACACGACGGACCTACGGCCGGTGTTCTCTGCGCATGGCCTTTTGGAAAACGCTTCGCTCTACTTCTTCGCCAGCGACTCCAGGAAATCGAGCAGGCTGGCGAATTCATGCACGCTGAAGTTCGTCATCAATCCGGGGGGCATGATGGAAATCGGCAGACGCTGGCGGCTCTTGATGTTCTTCACAGCAAAGGTGAACTCCTGCGCGGCGACGTTACGGAGCTTCACATTGTCGGCGGACTCCAGGGTGATGAAGCCCATCTGCTGCGTGCCATCGTTCATTGTGATGACCTCACTGGCAAAACCCTGCGCAATGGTCTTGTTCGGATCGAGGATGTTCTGCGCCAACTCGGTGCGTTTGTAGGTCTGCGCGATGTTGCCGAGATACGGCCCTTTCTGCGCTTCGGACTCCTTAGTGGTATGGCAGGCGATGCAGGTGGCCTTAGTGAAAATCTGCTCGCCGATGGCGATGCTGCCTTTGGTTTTGATCACAGCAGCGAGGGCGTCTTCGGGCTTCAGGGAGCCGATCTTGGGCGTCTTGTCCTCGCCTTTGGCTTCAATTTTGAGGCTCTTCACCGCGTTCTGCGCGGCCTTCGCCACCTGCTTGTCGGAATCGCTGGTCGCGCCCAGGATTTTTTCATCCACAACATGGCTCTTGGTCTTCACGGCGGCGTTGATGATCTGCACGCGGCGCTTGTCATCCACCCATCCAGCATCCAGCGCCTTCTGCGACATCTCACGCGCCTCGGGGCTACCGCTCTTGCGAGCAGCGAGGCTCAGCAGCGCGGCATCCGCCCATGCACTGGCGGGAGTACCGGCCTTGGCGGCTTCGGCTTCAAAGGCCTGATGCACGTTTTCCAGTTTCGGCGCATTGAGGAAGGCCGTCCTGCCGGCCTCCTGTTCCTTGCCGGAGCCCTGCTGTGCATCCAGCGCCACCAGCGCATTCAGCGCGGCCATCCACGCCTCCGCGTTGTCTGTCTTGGCAATGGCCGTGAGTGTGTTCGCCAAAGTCGCCGCAGCGCTTTGCGGATCGAGGTCCTTGCTGTTCGCCGCAGCAATCAGCAGCGGGATGCCATCGGCAGGAATCGTCTCCGCCGTGGCGAGCTGCGCCACCGCATCCGGGATCACCTTCGCATCCAGCTTCGCCAGCACGAGGATGCGCTCCAGCGCATCGCTCGACTGAATGCGATTGCGGTTCATCTCCTTCACCAAAAATGCCGCCTCTTCCGGCGACGCCTTCGCCAGCGCGTCCTTCAGCGCAGCCGCGATCTTCAGCGTCTCACTCCACGCCTCTGGCTGGTAATACGGCCCACGTGTGTCCGGGCGAGTGCCCCAGGAATCGCCCTTCCATTCGCCTTCGTGGAAGTGGAGACGGCAGAGGGCGGAGAGAATGCCCTGGCGGAGTTCGGGTTCGGTGGCTTTGCCAAGACGCTCAATGAGGCCGGTGACGACTTCGGGGGTGTGCATCATGGCGAGGGCACGGCATACACCGGCAACATTGCCTTTAGCCGCATCCAGTGCGCTGAAGGCGGGCTGCTTGAGAGCGCGGGCAGCCGTGGCGCGAATGGCTGTATGAGAGATAACCGGATCCGCATGAGAGATGGCAGCGATCACTTCTGCATCGGAGGCTTTGTTTTTGAGAGCGGCGACGAGATTGCGATCGGCGCTCCGAAGCGTCGAATACTGAGCCAGATAGCTGTCAGACTGCTTGTTGCCACGACGCAGCAGTTCGCGCTGGGCTTCGATACGACGGCGGTAGCTCTGCGGCGCATTCAAATCGAGAAACTTCACCAGCTCTGCATCGCTCGCCTTCGCGAAATCCGGCAGCGGCTCCGCCTTGAATCCCTTGGGGCGCACCTGCACGATGTAGCCCACATCAGGCCCTTCCCAGTTGAAGGTCGCGCCTTTCCAGCTGGCGCAATAGACGCGGCTGTTGCCATCGACATCCGCATCGGTGGGGCGTGTCATTTTGATGAAAGGCTCGGGCTTGCGGGTTTCCTCAAAGGTCGCGCCTTTGGGTTTCACCTGATGGTGCCAGACGGCGCCGGTGCCCCAGTCGCAGGTGAAGGGGGCGTTGTTCCATTTGCCAAAGCCGGGCTCGTCGATGTAAACGGCACCGCAGCCGCTGCCGCCGCCGTAGTCGGCGAGGGGGGCGATGCATTCGTCGGGGAAGTTTTTGTAGAGGCGCGGGTAGCCGTGGTTGTCGAGGCCGGTGAAGTGGTGGAAGCGCACGTTCCAACCGCCGCCGTCGTTGGTGTTGTCGCGGGCGAAGATGTCCATCAGCGGGCTGATGGCGACTTCGAGGATGTTGCGCGTGCCGGTGGAGTAAACTTCCAAACCGGTGCCGTCAGGACGCACGCGGATGACGCCGCCGCCGCGATGTTGCAAATGCCGCCCGTCGGTGCCTTCGGCATCCATGAAACCGAAGTCGCCACCGGCGATGTAGAGCCAGCCATCAATGCCGAGGCTGAGGCCGTTGGTGGTGTGGTCGGCGGGGCGGTCTTTGTAACCAAAGGCGATGTTTTTGACGAGCACCTTTTCCTCTTCGGCCACGCCGTCGCCGTCCTTGTCAATGTAGGCGCTGAGGTGCGGCGGATGCACGAGGTAGAGGCGGTCTTTGTCCCAGACGAGGCCGCGCGGGGCGTCCACGTCTTTGACGAATTCCTTCACTTCATCGGCCCGGCCATCGCCATCATGATCCTTCAGGCGCAGAATGCGGCCACGGTGCGGATTGCGACCGAGCGAGCCGTTGCCGTCGCTGCTGACGTAGAGCGTGCCATCCGGTGCAGCGGCGATGAAGACCGGGTAGTTCGCCGACTGCGGCGGCGCGAAGAGCGAGACCTCGAAACCTTCCTGCACCTTCACATCCTTCAAGATGGCGGCCTCTTGCTCGGGCGTGAGCTTCACGATCTTCGGAGCCACGTTGCCTGCGTCCTTGAGCGGATCGCTCGCCTTGTCGTATTCCTTCTTCTGCGCCTCGCTGAGCTTGGGGGCCACGCCTTTGATGTTGGGGCCTTGGAGCCGCACCTCACGGATGCTCGCCCAGCCGCCACCCACTTTGCCAAGCGCATGGATCTTCACGAAGCGGATGCCTTCCACCTTGGCGAAGTCGTTGGAGTAGGGCGCGTTCACCGTGTTGGTGCTGCCATCGACGAGCGTGCTCCACGTTTTGCCATCGGTGCTGCCTTCGACTTTGAACTGATACACACCGCCGTTTTCCCAGGTGGTCTTGATGCCGGTGAGAGCCTGCGGCTTTTCGAGTTCAAGCTGGAGCCACTGCGGGTAATTGGGATTTGCGGCGCACCAGCGGGTGCCCTCATCGCCATCCACGGCTTTCCAGGCGTAGTTGCCCTTGCCGGTCTCTTCGCTGCTGGCGCTGGCTTTCACCGGCAGGCCGTCTTTCGGCAGCACGGGCGGCTTCGGTGCCTCGACGGGCTTGGCGGCGACGAAGGTGATCTTGTTCTCACCCTTGAACGGCGTCAGGTATTCCGGCGTCAGCTTGTCCATGGCCCAGAGCAGGCCGCGCGTCACGAGGTCCAAGTAGCGCGCATCCGCGACGGTGTCGTTGTTGTGGCCGATGGTGGTGCTGAAGCTGCGCGCGCCCACCTTCTCATTCGTCCAGGCCACCACGTAGTCCACGTCCTTGCCTTTGACGACCTGCTTGCCCATGGCGAGCGGATGGCCGTCGAAGATGTTCACGTTGTTGTAGAGCTCCTCTTTAATGGTGGTCCAATCCGCGAGCGGCTTGGTGATCGGGTGCTCCTTGTCCACAAAGGTGATCGCGATCGGCTCCTGCGGCCCGTGCGAGGCGGACTGGATGCCGAGGTGCTTGAACCACGCATCCGTGCCGGTGCGAAAGCTGTGCATGGCGCAGTGCAGATGCACCGCGGGGATGGTCTGGTGCACGTCCAGGATGCGCTTCACCAGCGCCATGTCCTTCACGCCGGCGGCGCATTCGTCATGGATGATGATGTCGTAGCCCTTGGCCCAGTCCGGATTGTCATAGAGCGGCAGCGGCGGCGTCACGGATTTGTCGTCCGTCCACACCACATCCACCTGCACATTCGCCCGCGCCTGGATGCCATGGCTCAGAATGAGGTGCTGCTTCGCATAGTCATGGCAGCAGCCCCCGGCCACGAGGAGGGCCTTGAGCGGCTTGGTTTCAGCGTAGGCAGAGGAGACGGCAAGGAGGAGCAGGAGTGCTAGAGAACGCATGGAGAAGAAAGGGAAAGCAGTAGCCGCACAAAAAGCGGGGTTTCTATCAGAAAAGTATAGGAGGAAAGGGAGAGGCAGGAAGCCTCATTCCCCTCTTAAATCCTGAGAAAATAAAGATGCGATCTGAAACCGCCAAAGAGTGGTTGACTTTGTCGGGGCGCGAACCAAAACCTCGCTGTCATGGCATTCCTTCGTAAAACATTCACTGGCGTGGTGGGGGTCACATTCTTGATGTTGGCGAGACTGTTGCCTGCGGCAGATTCCCCCTTCACACCGGAGGTGCAGCAGCGCCTGGACCTGCTGAAAACCGGTTATGAGACCTTTGTGCTGAACAACAGTACCATCCCCTACGAAACCGGACTTAAGACACTCAATGAGCGCGTGAAGCCGGTGCTGGAGCGCGAGAGCGCCGCCGCTGCGCAGCGTACGGACCTGAACACGCTCGCCCGCATCAAGTCGGACCTGGAGCGCCTGGAAAAAAATGAGGTGCTGACCGCCGAAACGGAGGCACCGCCCGAGCCCCTCAAGCACACCTACATCGCCTACAAGCTGGAGCTCGACAAGCTGGAGTCCGCCCAAAAGGCCAGTCTGGCGGATGCCAAACGGCGTTACGACAAAGGCCTGGAGAATGTGCAGAACGAGTTGACCAAGGCCCAGGAGGTCGCTGCTGCCCTGCAGATCAAGCAGCTCCGTGAAGCGCTGGCAGACGCCCCCGCGCCATCGGCTGCCACCCCTCTGGACCCAGAGCAAGGCGCAGGCGGCAATCTCCTCGCCAACCCCACTTTTAAAAACGGCATGAAAATGTGGGAATTGTCCACGCACGACCGTTCGGTGGAGGTCAAGGAGGCGGTGGACAAAAAAGTCCTCTTTCACGACCAGCCCACCCTCCGTGTCACCAATCCCGGAGTGACGGACACGCACATCGCCCAGAAGGTGAAGGTGAAGCCCAACACGCGCTATCTCATCTCCGGATGGATCAAGACGGAGGACATCAAAGACGCCAATGGCGGGACTTCCGCGAAACGCGGGGCCTGCCTCTGCATCACAGGGAAATACGGCACCACTACCAGCTTCGTCAACAGCGACACCTGGATGGAAGTCAGCAAGGAATTCAAATCGCAGGACGAGACCGAGATGCTCTTCGAATGCCGCCTCGGGTATTTCAGCGCCACCGTCAGCGGCACCGCCTGGTTTGCAGCGGTTTCCCTGAAGGAGGTGACGGACGCAGCAGCAAAGGTCAAGGCTGACCAGTAGGCGCAGGCTCGGTCGTAGAATGGGTGTGGCGCAAGCCCGCCCGTCCATCCGCGTGTCGCAAGCTCCATGGCGTGCGAACGTCCTCGCAGTCGGGCGGTTTGGCGGGGTGAGCGATGAAGCATGGGAGTGCCTTGGACGCCAAACACAGCCGACCTACGGCCAAAGCGTGCGCAAATGAATCCTACATGGGGCGCGGCGGAGCGTTGAGGGACCAGGATGGTCCCACTCCTGCCGGAGACGCCTCATTTCCCGAATCGTGCCTTCACCAAATGACTGCCAAGGATCCACACCTTGTGCAGCTTGCTCAGCCTCGCACGTTTGGTAAAGACGGGGTAACGCTCGCGCTTTAGCTTTTCCAAGATACGCGAGTAGATCGCCCCCATGATCTCGGAGGCGACCATGTTTTTGCGGTCCTCGGGGGGCAGGCACTTCTCGGCGGCGTCGTAGTAGCTGCGCGCACGGGCATACTGGAAGTCCATCATCTTGATGAAGCGATCGCTGGGGCGGGCATCGAGGATCTCGCTCTCCAGCACGCCGAACTTTCGCAGCTCGGCCTGGGGGAGGTAGATGCGGCCGGTGTCGCGCGCATCCTGGCCCACGTCGCGGATGATGTTGGTGAACTGCAGCGCGTAGCCGAGATTGATGGCGTAGTCCTTGGTGGCGGGGTTTTGATGGCCGAAGATTTCGATGCTCACGAGGCCGACCACGCTGGCGACTTTGTAGCAGTAGCCCAGCAGTTCCTCAAAGGTCTCGTAGCGCGTCTTGGTGATGTCGCTGGCGACGCCGTCGATGATCTCGCCCAGCCAGGCGCGGGGGAAGCCGTATTTTTCGGGCAGCAGCAGCATTTCATCCAGCACGGGATGTCCCGGGGGATTGCCCGTCTCCACGCAGTGCTTCCAGTGGCCCAGCTCCTTCTCCTTGTCCGCTTCGCTGACATTCGGATCATCCGCGATGTCGTCCACCACGCGGCAGAAGGCGTAAAACGCGATCATGTCCCGGCGGCGTTCCTTGGGAAGGCAGGCGAGCGCGAAAGCGAGGTTCGACTTCGCCCGCCGCACGATCTGTTCTGGAGAAAGCGTGCCGCTGGTCATGCGGAAGGGGAACGTGAAAAGCCAAAGCGCAGCATGAGAAGTAGGGCCGTTAGCAATAGCCAGCAATCGAGCATGGCAAGCACCAAAGCACTGAGGGGTTGCTCGATCATGCGCCAAACGGGCGATTCCGCGCAGCCTGCCCGCCCCATTTCCACCGCATACAGCGCGAGAATAAAAAGGAAGAGCGCCGTGATCGCGAGCATGAACAAAGGCACGGCGGCACGCCATAGGATGCGCAAAGCCGCCGCCCCCTGCTGCCAGAAGGGTCCCGGCACCGCCGCCACCGCGACCGGCAGCGCGGCAAAGAGCACGAGCAGCTCCACCCACCACCACGCGCCGATGCTTTGCGGTGTATTCATCTGCCACCAGCGCCAGCTCATCCACAGCAGGTTAAACCCCGCGAGACATGCCACGCCCTGCCAGCGCGCAAAGGCATGCTCCAGCGCGGCGGCGGCATCGCCACCGGGCTCCGTGGCCTGCGGCTTCTCCCAGGCCATGACAAAGCGTACCAGCCACACCTGCACCCCCGCCGCAGCCAGGGCGGTGAAAATGTAACGCAGCCCCAGTTTCACTGTTTCCGCGCCTTCGGCCAGCATGTGCCGGGCGCTGGAGCCCTCCAGCCCCAGCCAGACAAAGCCCACCAATGTCACGGCCAGCAGGCCAAACTTCTGCTCCGGGCCGGGCCTGCGCTCCCCATAGCGGTAGGGCCAGCGCCAGATGCGCACGGTCAGAAACACCAGCACCAGCGGCACCCCGCAGGCCAGCGGCCACGGCGGCAGCAGCGCATGCGGCAGCGCGGCCATGTGAGCCAGCGCATCACGCGCCAGCGGCGGGAGGATTCCCCGCCAGTCCACCACTTGGGACCATGAATAAGGCCGGTGCGATGCCCCGCCAAAAACCCAGGACAGCAGCATGGCTCCGGCGGTCAGCAGGATCAGGGCCGGCCGCAGCCGCAGGCAGTCCCAGGCGTCTGACAAATGCCTGCGCAGCGGATGCCAGCGCAGGTGCAGCACCAGCCCGGCGGCAAAGCCGAGGAGGGCGAGCGCGGTGGTCTGCCAGTGGGTGAGATTCAAAGCGGTTGATCAATTCGCGAAAACATCTCGACATGCCAGTGCGTATTCGCTTCTCTCCCTTTCGCCATGAAATCACCCGCCGCCCTCCTGCTCGCCTGCTTGTCCTTCTCTTCTGCTGCTCTCGCCGAAAACTGGCCGAGCTGGCGCGGCCCCAATCAGGACGGCTCCTCGGGCGAAACCGGCCTGCCCGCCAAATTCAGCCCCACGGAAGGCGTGAAATGGGCCGCCGACGTGCCGGGACTCTCCGCCTCCGTCCCCGTGATCTGGGGGGACAATGTCTTCATCACCGCCCCCATCGATGCGGAAAAAAAACTCGTGGGCCTCTGCTACGACAAACAGACCGGCCGTGAGAAATGGCGCACCACCATCAGCGAAGGCTCGGAGATCCAGTGGGATGACAAGAGCAACCTCGCCAGCCCCTCCGCCGTGACCGATGGCGACCACGTTTATTTCCTCTTCGCCAACGCCATCGCCGCCGCGTGTGATTTCAACGGCAAGATCGTCTGGAAGCGTGACTTCAAAGAAACGCACGGCGCCTTCGCCACGCAGTGGACCTACGGCAGCAGCCCCGCGCTCGACGGTGGCAAGCTCTACATCCAGGTGCTGCAACGCAACGAGGCCTTCAAATTCCAGGACAAGTTTGAAAAAGGCACCGCCGGCAAGGACATGAGCAGCTACATCCTCGCCATCGACCCCGCCACCGGCAAGGACCTCTGGAAGCACATCCGCCCCAGCCTCGCCTCCACCGAATCGCTGGAAGCCTTCAGCAGCCCCATTTTCACCACCTACAAGGGCCAGCGCCTCATGCTCATCTCCGGCGGTGACACCCTGACCATCCACGACGCCGCCACCGGCAAAGAGATCTCCCGCATCGCCACCTGGAACCCCCCCGGCGAAGGCTACAACAAGTTCTTCCGTCTCGTCCCCTCCCCCGTCGTGGGCGAAGGCATGGCCATCGTCTGCGCGCCGAAGAACTCTCCCATCTTCGCCATGCCCCTCGATTCCAAAGGCGAGACCCAGCCCGTCTGGCAGACCGAGCCCAAGGGCGTCACCAGCGACGTGCCCACGCCCGCCTTTTACAAAGGCAAATTCTACGTCCTCGACGGCGGCAAGAAGATCCTGAGCTGCCTGGAGCCCAAGACCGGCAAAGTCGTATGGACCGGCGAACTCGGCGGCAAGACCAAGTTTGAAAGCAGCCCCACCGTGGTGGACGACAAAGTCTACTGCATCAACTTCTGGGGCGAAGTCTATGTCGCCAAGGCCAACACCGACAAGTTTGAGCTGCTCGGCATGAACGAAATGGGCAACGGCTCCAAGCCCAACGGCAACGCCTCCAGCGTGCGCGCCAGCGTGGCCGTCAGTGATGGCTGCCTCTTCATCCGCTCGCAGGACAAGCTGTACTGCATCGGCAAGAAAGTGGTCGCAGCGCCTTGAGTACGACAGACACTCTTGTCTGTCGGTCAGCGCTCCCTCCAAGGCCCTAAGTTTCCAGCTTCCCCCACCACGCCGCCACAGCCACGGCATGGGACTCTCATGCGAGTTCTATGCCCATCGCCAGCCAGCCTCGAGAGCGCAGAAATGTCATCGCATTGTTGGCGTCGCTTCAGGATCAGGATCAAACCGTGATCCTATTGGGATCACGATCCTATCAGGATCACAGGATCAGTACCTATATATAGGTGCTGATCCTGTGATCCTGACACTAACGGGATAAACCAACGGGTAAAAAGTAGCCCCAGCGTGTGTTCTCGCTGCCGGCGGCAGGAGCCTGTGGCATGGAATGGTATGAGGATGCGGCTTTCAGCCCGCGCCGCTGATTTGGTATCAGGTATCAAAGGGGTATCAAACCGGTATCATGATACCAAAACCCCACCGCAGAAACGCACCCCAACGGGTACCAGCATGAAACAGCCCCTTTGACCGCCACGACGGGGGGAAATCCAGCCCCGCCTAGGATTAAGCAGGGCCAGGGGCCAGTGGTGCCAAACCGGTGCCATTTGGCACCATGGCCCTGTCTGGAGGCTTGGGGCCAAGGGGCCACTACCTATATATAGGTAGTGGCCCCTTGGCCCCAAATCCGCCTCCAAAGAAAAACCCCAATGGGTTCACAGATGTCTCCTTTCAGCAGCCTGCCGGGTAAGGCGACGCCGGGGCCGAAGCGAGAGACGGTTGCCCCAACGTACTTCCTCCTGACTGACAGGATTGACGCCCACGGCCCGTTCATCATACTCACCTCATGCTCACCCGCGCACTCTCCCTCCTCCTCGCCGCCACCGCTCTCGCACATGCCGCCCCGTCGGAGCACGTCATCCTCATCAGCATCGACGGCTGGGCGCATCAGTACTTCGACGATCCCAAGTGCCACATGCCCGCCGTGAAGGCGCTGGCGGCCAAGGGTGTGCGGGCGAAGCGCATGGAGTGCTCGTTTCCGACGGTGACGTGGACGAACCACACGACGTTGGTCACCGGTGTGCATCCGGCGAAGCATGGCGTGCTGGCCAACGAGTACTTCGACCGCGCCACCCGCAAGAAGGTGCCGCTGATTCCCGACCCGATCTTCAACAAGGACGAGATCGTCAAGACACCCACCATCTACGATGCCGCCAAGGCCGCCGGCTTGACCACCGCCGGGGTGATCTGGCCCGCCTCTCGCGGTGCCAAGACACTGGACTGGACCGTGCCGGATGTGTTTGATCAGGAGCTGTTCGAGAAATACGGCACCCCCTCCCTGCTCAAGGAGGCACGCGAGGCGGGCATACCCATCGAGAAGCAGAACGAGTGGTGCAAGCTGGGCAATCCCGGCAAGGCGCCGCGCGACTACCTGTACTCGCAGCTCGCCCAGCACATCATCAAAAAGCACAAGCCGAACTTCCTCGCCCTGCATCTCGTGAGCCTGGACTCCTTTGAGCATGCGCATGGCCGCCAGGTCTCGGAGGCCTACTGGGCCGCGAATGATTCGGACAACCGCGTGGCCGACATCGTGCGCGCCACGGAAGAGGCGGGCATCCGCGACAAGACCACCTTCGTCATCACCACCGACCACGGCTTCGTCACCTACACCAAATCCATCAACGCCAACGCCGCCCTGCGGAAGGATGGCTTCGTCAAAGCCGTGCTGGGCAAAAGCCTCGCTCCCGACTCCCAGGTTTTCGCCATGGCCGAAGGCGGCGCCTGCTTCGTCTACGTGTTGGATGATGCCAATCGTGACAGCGTTTTGAAGCAGATCACGCCCACGCTCGCCAAGCTGGAAGGTGTGGAGGGCGTCGTCGAGGCGAAGGATTTCGATGCCAAGCTGCATCACATCACCGCCGCCAAAGATGGCCGCGAACCCGATCTCGTGCTGCTCGCAGCTGACGGCTACACCTTCACCGATTCCCTGGCTGACAACAACGTCATCATCCCCAACGACCCGCCGAAAGGCGCGCACGGCCACTTCCAGCTCGACCCCAATCTCTATGGCGGCTTCGTCATCAGCGGCGCCGGTGTGCAGAAGGGCAAGGTGCTCGATGAAATCAAGAACATCGACGTGACACCGACGATGGCCAAGCTCCTCGGCGTCCCCTTCCCTGATGCGGATGGCCGCGTGCTGGACGAAGCGCTGACGAAGTGAGAGCCACGCTCATGGACAAGGCCCGCCGAGCGCAGTCAAAGCAACGCCTCCTCAAGGTGTTGGATGACCGGCCACGACGGATTCGAATGCTGCTGGAACGAGGATTGATCAAAAACGCGTCGGAGATTCCTGCCGATGCGATTCCGATTGATCCTGAGCTCACGATGCCGACCCACCTTCGGTGCCCGGCTGTTTGCTACCTGGACATCGAGTTCATCTGCACCGAGTGCGGCCGGCCTGATTTTTGGTCCGCAGGTTCACAGCAGCATTATTTCGAGATTTCAAAAGCCTCCCCCTACAAGGAACCCAAGCGCTGCTACGATTGCAGGCAGAAAGAGCTGGCGCGGAAGATTCAGGCGAGACTGGATTCGGGGCACACGCCCTCATGAACTGACGTGTGCTGGAGGCAGCGGCGTGAGCGATGAAGCAAGCCGCGTTTTGTCAGCGCGGAACGAAGGGCGAGAGCGGAGCGCATGGGACCAGGATGGTCCCACTCCTTCCAAACCACCCAGCGCCTCCGGCAGGAGAGGGATCATCCTGATCCCTCAACGCTCCGCGTTCACCCATCGCTCTTCCTGAGACGGGACCGAGTGGGTCCAATGCAGCACCGTGCGCGAAGAAACAGCCGCGTCTTGCCAGCGCGAAGCGGGAGGGCGAGAGCGGAGCGCCTGGGACCAGGATGGTCCCACTCCTTCCAAACCACCCAGCGCCTCCGGCAGGAGAGGGATCATCCTGATCCCTCAACGCGTTTGCAAAAGCAGTCGCGTCAGCGTGGAAGCAAGCCGCGTTTTGTCAGCGCGGAACGAAGGGCGAGAGCGGAGCGCATGGGACCAGGATGGTCCCACTCCTTCCAAAGCACCCAGCGCCTCCGGCAGGAGAGGGATCATCCTGATCCCTCAACGCGTTTGCAAAAGCAGTCGCGTCAGCGTGGAAGCAAGCCGCGTTTTGTCAGCGCGGAACGGAAGACGTGTGCGGAGCGGGAGGGACCAGGATGGTCCCACTCCTTCCAAACCACCCAGCGCCTCCGGCAGGAGAGGGATCATCCTGATCCCTCAACGCTCCGCGTTCACCCACCGCTGCATTTCAGCCGCAGCGGGACAGCTCTCAAGCAGCCGGGCGGCGCGGCCTCATGTCGTAGGTCGGTCGTGTTTGGCACCGAAGACCTTCGCATCCACCCATCGCACCCTCCGCCAAACCGCCCGACTGCGAGGACGTTCGCACGCCGAGGTGCATTGCAGCACGCTCATGGACGGGCGGGCTGTCGCCACACCCATCCTGCTATGAGGGCTCTGTCAAAGGTGTGTTGTTGTTTTCTTTGTCTTTCGTTTTTTTGGGACTTCTGCGGCGAGTGATTCGCCT
>JAFLEI010000067.1 GCA_017301975.1 Verrucomicrobiota bacterium | reverse complement strand
ACTTCAGGATCGTGAGTCCTGAGCCGGTGGGCGGTCTGCTGGTGTCTGCTCCCATTCCGAGTCCAAGGCCATCGCTAGCGCGACGGCTCTACCTCTTCAAGGATGGGGAAATATAGAGACAAGCCGGAGGCTCCATCGGCGGGAAGAGCTCATGAAAAAGCCATCCGCCATTCGCAGCACCCGCACCCCGGCCAAAGCGAAGCCGGACAGCCTCACCACCCTCCTCACCGAGGTCCGCCAGCTCATCCACGGCGCCCGCCGCAGCATCGCCACCGTCGTGGACGCCTTCCAGGTGATGACCAACTTCGAAATCGGCCGCCGCATCGTCGAACACGAGCAAAAAGGCGCAAAACGCGCCGCGTATGGCACGGAGTTGCTCAAAGAGCTATCCACACGCCTGACGGAGGAGTTTGGCAGAGGTTTTTCGAAGAGCAACTTGGCGTCTATGAAGGCGTTTTTTCTGACCTGGAATGAGCGAATGCAAATTTTCCAGAAGCCTTCTGGAAAATCTCCCTTCACCCTCAGCTGGTCCCACTTACGTCACCCTCCTCACCGTCAAAGACCCCGACGAACGCAGCTTCTACGAGATCGAAGCCACCAACTCCGGCTGGTCGGTCCCCGAACTCAAGCGCCAGAAAGCCTCCTGCCTCTACGAACGCCTCGCTCTCAGCCGGGACAAGGAAGGTATCCGTAAGCTCGCCCGCGAAGGCCAGGTCATCGTCCGTCCCGAAGATCTGTTGAAGGAGCCCTTCGTCCTCGAATTCCTCGGCCTGGATGACAAAGCCAGCTACTCCGAAAACGACCTCGAACAGGCCATCATCGACCGCCTCGAACACTTCCTCCTCGAACTCGGCAAAGGCTTCCTCTTCGAAGCCCGCCAGAAGCGCTTCACCTTCGATGAAGACCACTACTTCGTCGATCTCGTCTTCTACAACCGCCTCCTCCGCTGCTACGTCATCATCGACCTCAAGCTCGACAAGCTCACGCATCAGGACCTCGGCCAGATGCAGATGTATGTGAACTACTACGACCGCGAGGTGAAGCTCCCGGAAGAAAACCCCACCCTCGGCCTCCTCCTCTGCAAGTCCGCCAAAAAGACCGTCGTCGAGCTCACCCTTCCCAAGGACACGAACATCCACGCAAAGGAGTACAACCTCTACCTGCCCTCCAAAGAACTCCTGAAGCAAAAGCTCGACGAGTGGAGCGCCGCAGCGACCAAATAGGCCGAGCCATTAAGGCCGCCTGTGGTCCACATAGGAGTCGCCGAGACGCTCAAATGCCTTGGGGTCATGCCCCACCACACAGCCTTTCATGTGCAGCGCCACAGCCGCCTGCCACGCATCATTCTCGCCCATGCGTTTTCCAGTGCGCTGTTGCAAGAGTGCCACCAGATCCGCCTGCGCGTGGTGCAGCCCCTGCCAGCGGTAACGTCGCAGGTGGGATCGAACCACGTCCACCTCATCCGCGCCTTCCAGCACCTCTGCATACGTCACCGCACTGATCCAAAGCTGGGCCTGCGGATGCTGTCTCAGCCACTCCAAAGCGGGTCCCGGAACGCCGTCGGCGACCTCATTGAGCAGATCGATCACGAACGATGAATCCAGCAGACAGTGCCGTTTCATTTTTTGCGGCGGACGCGCAGTGTTTTGTCACCCATGCGCTGCTCCAGACCTTTGAGCAGTTCCGCTGCCGTGTTGAAAGGCTGCTCGTTCAGCAACTGCCGGACCAGCGCCCCGGCAGAGATGCCGGACTGCTTCGCACGGCGGGTCAGTTGCGCCTGCTCGGCTTCAGAAATGCGGACAGTGAGGACGGGCATGGTATGACATTTGTATGTCATCTGCCTCTCAAAGTCAACCCCCTCACCCCGCCGCCGTCTTCACCAGCAGCTCCGCGATCTTCTCCGCCGAATTCTTCACCGCGAGTTTCTGCGCCGCCTTCTTCATCTCACCCGCCTTGCGCGGGTCATTGATGATCTCACGCACGGCGTCCGCCAGCGTGTCCGCATTCAGCTCGCTCTCACGCATCAGTCTTGCCGCCCCCGCCTTGTCAAAGATCTCCGCATTGCGCGTCTGGTGGTCCTCCGCCGCATGCGGATACGGCACCAGCAGGCTCGGCACGCCAAAGTACGCCAGCTCAGACATCGACGAAGCCCCCGAGCGCGCAATCGCCAGATCCGCCACGCGGTAGGCCAGGTCCATCCGGTGGCAAAACGCGGCCACATGCTGCTTGAGCAGCGGGATCTTGGCATACACGTCACGCACTTCCTCGTAGTCGGTCGGTCCGGCGATGTGCAGCACCTGGATGCCCATTCTCTCAAACTCTTCCAGCGCCATGCCCACCGCACGGTTCACACCGCGCGCGCCCTGGCTGCCGCCCATGACAAGCAGCGTGCGCTTGTCCTTGTCCAGCTTGAAGAATCCATGCGGGTCGTCGCTGTTCGGCTTGCGCATGTTGCTGCGGATCGGTGTGCCCACCACGCGCACATCCCCATGCTTCGGAAAGTGCTCCTTGCAGGCCTCGAGGCCGCACAGCACGATGTCGCTGTAGCGTGCGTTCAGCCGGTTCGCCTTTCCGGGAATGGCGTTGCTTTCGTGAATCAGCGTGTGGCAGCCCTCTTTGCGCCCGGCATACAACGGCGCAAAGGAGGTAAATCCGCCCATGCCCAGCACCACGTCCACATCATGATCCCGGATGATCTTCCGGCAGGCCTTCGTCCCCTTCCAGAGCCCCTTCAGGAACCCAAACATTTTCGGCGACCACGGCTTCGGCATCGCTAAAAACGGCATCTTCTCAAACCGCAGCTCCGGGTGCCCCGAGGCGGCCAGGGTGTCGATCTTCTTTTCGCTGATCAGCAAAGTCACGTCGTGACCTCGGGAGGCCAGCACCTCACCAACGGCAATCCCAGGGAACAAATGCCCCCCGGTGCCACCACACGCGATAAGCACGTGGATGGACTTCGAATTTTTCTGTTTCACTACGATTCAAAAGGCTAAAGCTGTGGAGTCCAGCGGCGCTTTCTGCGGATCACGGGAAGCTGATCCCAGGTCAGATGCACGCCCTGGCGGTGGATGTTGATCAGGATGCCGACCGCGACCATCGCGGCGACGAGACTGGACCCTCCGTAACTTACGAAAGGCAGCGGCAATCCCTTGTTCGGCAGCAAAGCAGTGGTTACCCCCATGTTCAAGAGCGCTTCCATTCCCAGCAAAAATGTCAGTCCGGCGCCTAAAAGCTTGCCAAACCGGTTCGGCGCATACGCAGAAACCACCATCCCGGCCATCACCAGCACCGCAAACGCCAGCACCACGGCGGCCGTCCCGCGCAGTCCCAGCTCCTCCCCGACCATCGGGAAAATGAAGTCCGTATGGGCCTCAGGCAGGTAGGAAAGCTTCATGCGCCCCTCCCCCAGTCCCCGTCCTTCCAGCCCGCCGGAGCCAAACGCCAGCTTGGACACCCACTGCTGCAAACCCAGGTCTTCCTTGTGGTTCTCCAGGTCAAAGGTCACCATGATTCGCTCAAACCGGTTCGGCAGAAACTTAACCCCCGCCGCGAGTCCGCCGCCGCAGAGAACAACGATGATCGCCAGATAGCGCATCTTCGTGCCCGCCACAAACATCACACCCAAACCCACCGCCGAGGCCAGCAGCGCACTGCCAAGGTCAAATTCGCACCCGATCAGGGCCACGATGCCCAGCAAGATCAGCCCCGGCAGCACAAAACCGCGCCAAAAAGTGCGCGTCAGCTCCTGATGCATCCCAAACCAGCCCGCGAGAGCGATGACCAGCGCAATCTTCGCAAATTCAGATGGCTGCACACGAAACCCGCCCACGCCCAGCGCCTGCAGGCCGATCCAGCGCTTCGACCCATTGATTTTCACCCCGATCATCGGCACGTAGCACAACGCCAGCAGCACCGCTGCGGCGATCAAAATGTGCCAGCGCCAGCGCATCCACACGTTGTAATCCACCACCGCCATCACCACGCACACCACCGTCGCGGCTCCCAGCCAGCCGAGCTGCCGCCACAGCGTCACATAGTCCTCCCCGCCCTCATGCGCGACCTGAAACGTCGTGCTCGCCAGCATCGTCACGCCCAGCGCGATCAGCGACAGCGCCGCAAGGATGAACAGGAGGATGGAATATTTGGCCATGGTGCCGGAAGCGAGAAGTTACTTCGCCGGAATCACCAGTTTCGTCCCGTCACGCAGGGTGTTGGGATTCTTGATGTTGTTGGCCTTCTGAATGGCGGCCACAGACACCCCATACTTGGTGGACAGACGGTAGAGCGTCTCGCCGGACTTGAGCGTGTGCGTGCGGGCTGCCGCAGCCTTGGTCACGGTTTTAGGTGGAGCATCAGCCGCCACTTTTTTGGTCGGCTCGGCCTTCTTCGTTGCCGGAGGCGCCTCAGCGATCTTTTTCAGCATCTGCGTGGGCGGCGGCACGGGGCTCGGCTTCACCAGCGGCTGGGCTTCCGCTTTGGCCACCGGCTTGGGCTCGTCCCGGTCACGGGGTCTCACAGCCTCAGGCTTGATCGCTTCCACCTTCGGTGCGTTCTCCTGCAGCAGCGAAACCACATTCGGCTTGCTCGGCGGCGGCAGCGCGACGGCGCCGCTCGCTGGCACCGCAGATGCCGTGGCAGGCGCGTTCGCATCCGCCACCAGAGACGCGGTGGCGGGAGGCGTTTCGTCCGGCGTCAGCAGTGAAAGGGGGGACATCGTCGCGGCAGACAGACTTGCTGGCGCTTCGGAAGGTTTCACGGCCTCGCTCGGGACTTTCGTGGCCGGCGGCTGGTCTCTCACCACGGGCACGGCCTTGGGCACGTTTTCCACGACCGCCATCGGCTTCAGCGTTTTCGGATTCACCGGAATCGCGCTCGGCACAGCCTGTTTCGGCACGCGCAGCATGGTGCCCGGGCCGATCTGGATGCCTTTGTCGATCAGGTTCAGCCGAGTGATCTCCGCCTCCGTGGTGCCAAATTTGCCGGCAATCGATTTGATCGAGTCCCCGGAGCGCATCTCGTAGTTGTCAAACTGCTGCGTGTCCGCCGCTGCCTGGGCCTGCGCCGTGACGACTTCCGGGGAGGCCATCGGCAGTCCGTTGCCAGTGCTCACCGCACGTGCAGCCTGCGTCACCGTCTGTTGCGGCTTCGTATCATCCCCCATGAAATCATAGATGATGATGCCGCCGATGAGCACGACGTGGATCAGCAGCATGACCACAAACATGCGCGCCATGCCTGAGTTCGGCTCATGCTGGTTCCATTCACCCTCTTCCGTCACGAGCGCCACTCGGTGGCGATGCCGCTCACCGTCCATCAGGTTCAGCAGCAGCTTGGTTTCTTTGGGCTTGGGTTTCATCTTCATAGGACCTTGGGTCTGGGATTGTCGGGATTCGGGTTCTTTAAATTCAATTCAAGGCGTACACGGCCTCACGAAAAACATCACCGCGCTGGGCATAGCCGGTGTACATGTCGAAAGAGGAGGTGCCGGGACTGAGGATGATCGCATCCCCCGCCTGAGAAACTTCTGTGGCCAGACGCACCGCCTCCGCCATGTCAGTGGCGCACTGGCAGGGCAGCAGATCGCCAAAGGTCTGCTTCAGCTGCTCGGCGATCTCGCCGATCAGCACCATCGCACGCACCTGGCCGTTGAGCTCCGCGCGCAGTGGCCTGTAGTCCAGCTCCTTGTCCTTGCCGCCGGCGATCAGCACGATCGGTCTCTCCTGTGAACGCAGGCAGGCTTCCAGCGCATGCAGGTTGGTCGCCTTGGAGTCATTGATGTACTCACGGTCATGCAGCGTGCGCACCAGTTCGCAGCGGTGCCGTGGCGGCTCATAGCTCTCCATCGCCTTCAGCATCTTGGAATACTCCAGCCCAAACACCCGCCCGGTCATCAGCGCCGCGAGCACATTCTCCATGTTGTGTTTGCCGCGCAGCTTCAATCCGCTCGCACTGCCGATCTCCTCGCCGAGATGATAAAAACTGCCCGCGTTGTAGGTGTAGCCCGCCTCTTCGTCATAGGCGGAAAACGTCCAGCGCTGCGCTGCACCGGATGACACGCTTTCACCTGCGCGCACAATGGCCACATCGTCCGCCGTGACGTTTTCAAACACGCGCGCCTTCGCGGCAAAGTACGCCTCCATGTTCGGATAACGATCCAGATGATCCGGCGCAAAGTTGAGCCACAACGTGGCCTTCGCGCGGAAGTCACGAATCGTCTCAAGCTGGAAGCTGCTGATCTCAAGCGCGAGCACATCGTAACGTACGCCACTGGCGACGACTTCACTCAGGGACACGCCATGATTTCCGCAAGGCAGCGATTTCATGCCGCAGCCGTTGAACAGCGCCGCAATCAGCTCCGTGCAGGTGCTCTTGCCGTTCGTGCCCGTGATCGCCGCCATCGGCATGTCGGTCAGATGGAAGGCAAACTCCGTCTCACCCACCAGCGGCACGCCCGCGTCAGTAAACTTCTTCGGCAGCGGCCAGTGTTCATCCAGCCCGGGGCTGATGATCACCTGCTGAAACTCACCGGGCTTGACCACCAGATCACGCGCAGCCTGCCCGAGCACGCAGTTGAAATCTTCCACCGGCTTCGCCTTCTCGCCCTCATCAAAAATCGTCACCTCCGCGCCATGCAGCCGCGCCAGACGCGCAGCACCCAGCCCGCTGCGTCCAGCACCGAGTATGGCAATGTGTTGTGAGGCGAAGCGCATGAAAATTATCGAAGCTTGAGCGTGGCAAGACCGAGCATGGCGAAGAGCAGCGAGAGCACCCAGAAGCGCACGATGACCTGGTTCTCATGCCAGCCGCCGAGTTCAAAGTGATGATGGATCGGAGCCATGCGGAAGATGCGCTTGCCGCGCTTCTTGAAGCTCCACACCTGCAGAATGACGCTCATCGCCTCCATCACAAACACACCGCCCACGAGCGCCAGCACGATCTCCTGCTTGCACCCGATCGCCAGCGCCGCAATGCAGCCGCCTAGCGCCAGAGATCCCGTGTCTCCCATGAACATCTTGGCCGGATGCGCATTGAACCACAGGAACCCCAGGCAGGCGCCCGCCATCGCCATCGCCACGATGGGCAGTTCATTGGCCAGGCTGTTGTGCGCCACCCCCAGATATTCGGAGTACTTCGCATTGCCGCAGATGTAACCAAACGCCGCATACGCCAGCGAGGTGGTGACCGAGCAGCCTGTGGCAAGTCCATCCAGACCGTCCGTGAGGTTCACTGCATTGGAGGCACCCACGATAATGATGGCAAAAAACGCGACCGCAAAGAGCCCCATGTCCGAGATCACCGCATCCTTCACAAAGGGAATGTACAGCGCACGCAGCGTGAGCCCGTTGTCTCCCGGCACCGCATACGCAAACAGCAGCCCCGCCACCACCGCCACCGAAGTCTGCCAGATGAGCTTGGTTCGGGCGCTGACCCCCTTGGAGTTCTTCTTGCTGATTTTGAGGTAGTCATCGCGGAAGCCCAGGGCACCCAGCCCGATGGTGGTGAACAGCACCGTCCACACCATGAGGTTGTCCCACTTCGCCCACAGCAGCGTCGAGCTCACAATCGCCGCGAGAATGAGCAGACCGCCCATCGTTGGCGTACCAGCCTTCTTGCCGTGCAGTTCATGCAGCTTGTGCACTTCTTCGGCGGTGCGGATCGGCTGGCCAATCTTCAGCGAGATCAGTTTGCGGATGAGGCGGTCCCCATACATCAGCGACAGCGCAAACGCCGTCAGCGCAGCGCCACCCGCACGGAACGTGTGATACTTGAAAAGGTTGAGAATTTTGTACAGAGCGGCGTCATCGCTGATCCAGCGATGATCGGTGAGCCATTCCCTGAGTTCGTAAAGCCAGTACATCATGAGGCGGAAAAATGCGTGAGAACCTGTTCCATGCGCGCGGATCGGCTGCCTTTCAGCAGGACCACGTCTCCCTCGCGCAACCACTCCCGCAGACGTGCGGCACAGGTGGCTTGATCGGGAAAATGTTCGGAAGTCACCGCCTTGGAGGCTTCGGTGATCCATGCGGCCTCGTTGCCTCCCACGCTGAACACAGCGTCCAGCTTCAGCGAACCGGCAAACTCGCCCACCCGGCGATGTTCCGCTTCTGCAATCGGCCCCAGCTCGCCCATGCGACCCAGTACCGCCACACGGCGCCCGGTGCCCAAGGCACTCAAAGTGCGCAATCCGGCGATCATGCTGTCTGGGTTCGCATTGTAGGAATCATCGATGAACTGGATGCCGTGGACCACCTTCGGTTCCACACGGCCGCCCGTCAGCTTCGCCTGGTTCAGCGCATCGGCGATGTCCGCCGGCGCAATGCCCTGCCTCCAGCCCATGCAGGCGGCCAGTGCAGCGTTGCCCACCATGTGCTCGCCGAGAATCGGCAGCCGCGTCTCCACCTTTTCACCGCCAAAGTCGAGCGTGAAGGTCGTGCCGGTTGCGTCCGCGCGCAGATTGGAGGCTGCCACATCGCCGCAGCCCACACCTGCCATCGAAACACTGCCCTGGCAGTGACGCGCGATCACCTCGCTGTACTTGTCATTCGCATTCAGCACCACCACGCCGCCCGCGCGCACATTCGCTGCCAGGGTGCCCTTCTCCCAGGCGATCGCATCCTGCGTGCCCATGTATTCAATGTGCGCCATGCCCACGTTGGTGATGATGCCCGCATCCGGTTTGGCGATGTCCGTGAGCACTTTGATCTCGCCCGCATGGTTCATCCCCATCTCGGTCACGCAACACTGGTCCCCTTCGCGCAGCGAAAGCAGCGTCAGCGGCAGGCCAATGTGATTGTTCAGATTGCCGACGGTCGCACGCGTCTGGCATTTGCGCGCCATGACGATGGCCGCGAGATCCTTCGTCGAAGTCTTCCCATTGCTGCCCGTCAGTCCAATGATCAGCGGCGCATGATGCTGGCGGTAACCCCGCGCCATGTCTTGCAAGGCCCGCAGCGTGTCACCCACCTCGATCACCGCGCAGGGCAGCGTGCCCCAGGCCGGATTGACTTTGCTCACCACCACGGCAGCCGCACCAGACGCGGCCACCTGCGGGATGAAATCATGCGCATCAAACTTCTCTCCCACCAGCGCCACGAAAACCTCGCCGGCGGTGATCTTGCGTGAGTCGGTGTTCACATTCGTCACCAGACGCGCACCATCACCGCGCAGTGTCCCTGCGGCGAATTGGGAAAGCGTCTGGAGTGAAAGGGGAATCATCGATTGAATCGGTCAGGTCGGTCAGGGCCAGGGCGGTCGGGTCGGTCAAACCCACCCCGCATGGCCTCGCGTTCAGCCTCTTTTTCTTCGCGCTCGGCAGCACGTTCAGCTTTGAGCTGGTGAAGGAAGAAGCGGGCGATTTTGCGATCATCGAATGGATGCTTTTTACCCTGAATGTCCTGATAGTCCTCGTGCCCCTTGCCTGCAATGAGCACCAGATCGCCGTCCCACGCATTCTGCAGCGCGGTCTGGATCGCCTCACGGCGGTCCACGATGACGGCGTGTTTTTGCGGGCGGGCGAATCCGGCCTTCGCATCGTTCAAAATCTGCTGCGGATCTTCAGTGCGCGGATTGTCGGAGGTGAGCACGCAGATGTCGCTGCCGGCCTCTGCCGCAGCCGCCATCTTCGGGCGCTTCGTACGGTCCCGGTCTCCTCCGCAACCAAACACTGTGATCAAACGGCGCGGACGCAGCGCCCGCGCGGTGCGCAGGGCGTTTTCCAAACCGTCCGGCGTGTGCGCGTAATCGACGAACACCTGGAAGCGTGAATTTTCAGACACTCGTTCCATGCGTCCCGGCACCTGCGGCGCGTTCTGCAGGCTCTTGATCGCCTCGCGCAGGTTCAATCCCACGCCCTGGGCCGCTGCGAGCGCACCCAGCGCATTGTAAACATTGAAGTCGCCAATGAGCGGCAGTCGCACCAGGAAGCTGCGTCCCCGGGCTTCAAGCTCAAAGGTCGTGCCGTTCATGTCATAGCGCACATTGATCGCGCGATACTCACATCCGACCCCGAACCCAAATCTCACCACACGCCCCGTATGCTCGAAACGCTGGACCAGCTTGCGGCCCCACGCATCGTCACCGTTGATGATCAGCGCCGAGCGCTTCGATGAATCCGCCGTGATTTGAAACAGCTTCACCTTGGCCTCAAAATACTTCTCCATCGTGCCGTGGTAGTCCAGATGGTCCTGCGTCAGGTTCGTGAAAATCGCAGCCGCAAACGGCAGGCCATGGATGCGGTCCTGGTCCAGCGCGTGGGAAGACACTTCCATGACGCAGGCGCGGCAGCCGTTGCCACGCATCCCTGCCAGCAGTCCCTGGATTTCGAGGGATTCGGGCGTGGTATGTGAGGCAGGCACGTGCTCACCGTCACCGAGGTCATAAAACACCGTGCCCAGCAATCCGCTGCGCATCTGCGCGGAATTGAACAGATGGTGCAGCAGAAACGCCGTGGTGGTCTTGCCATTCGTACCGGTGATCCCGGCAATGGTGAGTCCTTTGGCTGGGAAGCCGTTCAGCGTCGCAGCAGCCTGCGCAAGAGCGTTGCGTGAGTGACGCACATGCACCCACGGCACCGTGCAGTCATCCGCCGGAGCCTGCTCGGCAATGATCGCCGCCGCGCCCTGTTCGATCGCCTTGCCAATGAAGGCATGACCATCCACATGCGTGCCACGAATCGCCACGAAGGCAATGCCCGGGCCGACCAGCCGCGAGTCGTACGCGAAGCCGGTGATGTCAGTGTCGAGACTGCCGGAAACCGCCGGCTTGTCGAGATAGGGAATAATGTCGCGAAGTATCATTGAACGCCTCCTTTAGCTGCCACCTTGACAGGGCGCTGGTTGCGAATGGCCAGATGATCCAGCGTCTCACGCACCACTTCAGCAAAAATAGGAGCTGCAACACGGCCCCCGCGCACCATGGCGGAGCTCTCGGCCTTCGGGTCGTCCAGCATCACCAGGCACACCAGCTTGGGGTTGTCGATCGGGGCCATGCCAACGAACGAAGTGAGGTAGGAGCCGTCAATGTAGCGCCGCTTTTCAGGATCATAACGCCGCGTGGTGCCCGTTTTGCCACCAATCCGGACCTCAGGCAGTGCAGCACGCTTGCCCGTGCCTTCCAAAACAACCCCTTCCAGGAAATCGCGCAACGAGGCGGCGGTCTTTGCCGTGCAAACCTGCCACACAGGCTGCGGCGGCATGACTTCGGTGTCGCCATTCGGCTTGACGATGCGGTCGATGAGCCGCGGTTTCATGAGCACGCCGCCGTTGGCGATGGCTCCATAGGCCATGCACATCTGCAGCGGGGTGACTGATACTTCATATCCAATAGGCATGCGTGAATAGGTGGTGTTGCTCCACTTGCCGGTATTGAGGTAGCCGGCTTTTTCGCCGAGGAGACCGATGCCGGTGGGAGAACCAAATCCAAACCTTGTGGCATAATCGAGCATCATGTCCTGTCCAACACGTTTGCTGATTTTGTACATGCCAATGTTGCTCGAATGCACCAGCACTCCCTTGACTGTTTGCATGCCCAAAGGTTCGTCATCACTGAGTTTCACCTTACGCACCGGGTCTTCGTAATACATGTTCCCGCAGTCGATCATCTCCCCGGGCGTGATTTTTTTATTGTCGAGCCCTGCGGCGAGCGTGACCACCTTGAAAATGGAGCCCGGTTCATACGGCTCAGAGATGACGTGGTTGGTCCAGGTGCTGACATCCGGATTGCTCAGATCCCGATGCGGGCGCGCCGCCATCGCCAGCACCGTCCCTGAAGATGGCTCGGTGACCACGATCACCACCCGGCGCGCATTGTGCGCTTTCCAGGCCCGCTCGCAAATCGCCTCCACATTGTCCTGCAACTGCATGTCGATGGTGAGGTGCGCATCGCTACCATGCTGTGGATCAACGACTTGACTGCGGTAAGAAGGAAGCTCGTGCCCGGACTTGTCACGCTCGATCAATTGCTCGCCGGGTGTCCCGGTGAGCCTTGCGTCCATGAGTTTTTCCACCCCCCAGCGGCCCTTGTTGCTGGTGTCAGTGTCGCCAAGCACCAGCGACAGCCGGTCTTGCGCCGGAAAGCGGCGTGCCACCGTCGGACGCGTGTAGATCCCAAACACGTGCGATTTCTTAAAGAGTTCGCTCCATTGCTTCGCGGTGTCCTCATCCACCTGTTTCGCGAGGACGATTTCCGGCTTGTCCGAGTCGATCTGCTCCCGGATTTCCTTCTCCGTCTGCGGCAGAATGCCCGCCAGCACCTTCGCCACATGCTCATGGTACGCGGCAATGGTTTCCGCCTCGCCCATCTGCTCACGCAGCGCCACAGCCTTTACCCCGCGGATCGCCGCCAGTTGATGCCGAACTGTGATGATCTCACGCAGATGCGTCCGGTCCGTGTATAGCTCACGCACATCCTCGTCATGCGCCAGGTATTCCCCGCTCAGGTCCTTGATCGCCCCACGGTGCGCGGGCAGCACAATGTGCCGCTGGTACTTGCGCGCCGCCAGCACCGCCAGACGCGGCGATTCCTTGATCTGGATCACCGCAAGCCGCCACGTCACCAGCGAAAAACCCGCCAGCAGCACAAACAGCAGCACCAGCATGCGGCGGCACACCGGGCGGTCCCGGCGGAGCTGAATTTGATTGGGCAGGGGCTGGCTCACGGCGTCTGGGGCATGTTTTGGGCGACGGACGGGTCCGCGGCCGGTGCAGCGGCTTTCACCGGCGCTTCAGGCAGCGGTTTGAGAAGAAGAATGCCATGCTTGGTGATCGGCCGCAGCAGCGTCCCCGCATTGGTCAGGCGTGGCTGCACCCGGTCGCGCGTCAGCATCGTTTCAATGCGGTTGTTCAGGGCGAGAATCTCAGCATTCAGCAGGCGCATCTCCGCTTCCACCTTGCGCTGCTCCTCACCCAGCGCACGCACCCGGTTCTTGCTCACCACAATGCCCAGCCCCACGAGCGCGAGCGACGCGACGACAATCAAAATCGCCGTGATCGTTGGCAGACCAAGGCTGTTGCGGTAGCGGTTGCGCGGGCGTGGTTTCATGTGGGCAGTCGTTCGGCCACGCGCAGCACCGCACTGCGCGCACGTGGGTTCAGTTCGATCTCTTGCGCCGTCGCCTGCACCGGCTTGCGCGTGATGAGCTTCAGCACGCAGTCCGGGTTTTTGCGCGCCTCAGGCCACTCAGGCCGGTCAATGAACGGCGCTGCAAGGTGCTGCAGCGTCTGTTTGACGATGCGGTCCTCCAGCGAATGAAAGGAGATCACCGCCAGCCTCCCGCCGGGCTTCAGCCAGCGCGGTGCCGCCGCCAAAAAATCATGCAATGCCGCCAGCTCATCATTCACCGCGATGCGCAGCGCCTGAAACACCAGCGTCGCCGGATGCCGCTTCCCACGCTTCGGTGCCGCGATGGAAACGATCTCAGCCAGCTGGAAGGTCGTGCGGATGGCTTTCGCCGTGCGCGCTTTCACAATCGCCCGCGCAATGCGCCGTGCGTTGGGCTCCTCGCCATACTCAAAAAAGATGCGCATGAGCTCCGCCTCATCTTCCGTGTTCACCAGATCCGCAGCGGTGCGCGGCGACTCCGTGTCCATCCGCAGGTCCAGCGGCCCGTCTCTCATGAAAGAAAAGCCACGCGCCGCATCATCCAGTTGATGGCTCGATACCCCAATATCCACCAGCATCCCGTCAAAACCCGAGACCCCGGTCTCATCCACGATCTGCGGAAAGTTGCGGAAGTTGCCGCGCAGGGCGCAGAACTGCGCTGCATACGGCTTCAGCCGTTCCGTCGCATGCTTCAGCGCATTCAAATCCTGATCCATCGCCACCACCCGCGCTCCATGCTGCAGCAGTGCCTCCGAATGCCCCCCGCCGCCGAGCGTGCCATCAAAAAACAGCTTGCCCGGGGCCGGCTCCAGCAGCGCCACCACCTCCGCGAGCAGCACCGGCGCATGATAAAAAGGCAGATTTCTCGCCGCAGCTTCACTACGGGCGGGTTCGGGTGGCTCACCACCTCCGCCGCCCCCCTGCCGGGTCACCAGCGTGCCACGCCCCCAGGGCATCAGATCATCCATCGCGTCGGCGGCACCAAACCAAGCCCACCCTCCCACTTGAGAAAATTCAATCAGTCTGGAAATCCCAGCAAACCATTTCCTCACGAACGACCCCTCCCGACGGACTGGCCGTGGGGAGAATCGCGACAAAGGGAAACCGATTGTGGAAAGCGCGTTCATCAAAAAAACGGATTTGCAGAGTGGTCAAGTGACCGAAACGTGACAGAAAGGCCGTAAACCTAAAATTCTAACCATTCCTTATAATCGACAGATCACATTCTTGGCAATCGCCTATTTTCAGAATTTTCATTTCCTAAATAATTACTCACAATACTGTTCATCCGAGTAACTAGAGGTGTTAGAGATACCCTCAAATCGAGCTCGGCTCTATCTCGCATTTCCTAGCACGAGATCCCTCTTTTCAACCCTCGGGCTCTCCAGCTTGACGGTGACAACGCCCTGAAAACGACCTCAGGACTTTTTTCGACGTCTTAATATTTACGCCTCTATCCCAAGAGGAATCTCGACACAGGGCCGGAAGTATTGCTAGCCTCGCGGAAATTGCAACAATTCCGACCCAAGCACCACCATGGCCAAAAAACCTGCTCCCAAGAAGGCATCTGCTAAAAAGCCTGCACCAGCAGCATCCAAAAAGCCGGCCGTGGCCAAAAAGAAGCCGGTGGCCCCCGTCAAAAAAGCAGCTCCGCCTAAAAAGAAGGCCGCAGCAGTCAAACCCAAGGCCCCTGCCAAACCCGCCCCCCCCGCTCCAGTCAAAAAAGCCGAGCCCGCTCCCGTCTTCAAACCCGTCTTCGAAGCACCCGAGCCCAAACCCGCCGCCTCCGCACCCGCGCCCGCCTCCAAGCTCGTCATGAAAACAGGCGCAGGCGGCACCCCCGCCCTCACCATCGCCGCCCAAGCCTCCGCCGGAGCCGCCGCCAATGGCAACTCCCATCCCGCCAACATCCTCGTCCTCGTCAGCAGCAGCGGCTGGCCCGTCACCGATCTCACCAAAGATCACTTCACCCTGATGGAGTACTTCGAAGTCCCCGGCCAGCAGGCCCCCTTCAGCAACAACATCACCTCCTTTCGCAACGTCGGCACCGGCGCCTACCTCCTCCAGGTCAAGCCCATCAACGGCGCCCCCTGGCGCACCGGCCACCACCTCGCCCAAATCCTCGTCTCCTCCTCCGACGACCGCCAGGGCCAGGGTGCCGTCAAATTGATCATCCGCTAACACCCAGCGAGCGATACAATCTTCCTCCTCCTCCTCTTACTCTTCCTCTTACTCCCGGAAGACGCGCCCCTCCACAGTCTCGTCGTCGTCCTCCTACTCAGCTCGCCTTCGTAGCTTCAGCGAAGAATGGGTCCTCGAGTAATGAGTCCGCTTTAAGCCCACAGGCTCAAAGCTAAAACTGCTCACGCCTCTCCGTACGTAGTTCGGCGTTCGCTTCGCGGCCACGCAGCAACCCGTTTCGCCCCCTTGCCTCACTCCACCACTCCACACCACCCATCAGTAATCCTGTAATTCCTCAATCCTGTAAATCCTGTCCACCTCCCCTCCGCACAACTCCACGGCGAACCAAGAACCACTCCGCCTCTCCACCCTTCCGCGTTTCCCCATCGACACCACCCCCGCCTCCGCTAGCATTCGCCGCATGAACCGCCGCTCCTTCCTCGCTCAATCCCTCGCCGCCACCGCCTCAGCAGCCTCCCTCCCACAGGCTCAGGCCGCCACCGGCTCCAAGCTCGCCCTCGGCCTCGATCACTTCGCCGTACGCGCCACCGGCTGGAAAGCCGCCCAGTTCATCGACTACGCCGCCTCTCTGAAGCTCGACACCATGTTCATCTCCGAACTCCCGGTGTTTGAAAACTTCGAAGAAGCCTACCTCAAAAGCCTCAAAGAACAGGCCGACCGCGCCGGACTCAAACTCTACGTCGGCACCGGCTGCGTCTGCCAAACCGCCGGCCGCTGGAAGGACACCTACGGCACGCCCGAGGAGCACCTCGCCCTCACCATCCGCATCGCCAAGACCCTCGGCTCCCCCGTCGCACGCTGCTACCTTGGCGATCAAAAAGACCGCGCCTCAGACGGCGGTATCCAGAAGCACATCGAATCCATCGTCAAAACCATCAAGTCCTGCCAGTCCAAAGCCGAAGGCGAAGGCATCAAAATTGCCGTCGAAAATCACGCCGGCGACATGCAGTCCCACGAACTCAAAACCCTCATCGAAGCCGCCGGCAAAGGCTACGTCGGCGCCAACATCGACCCCGGCAACGCCGTCTGGGCCCTCGAAGAGCCCATGCTCCACCTCGAAACCCTCGGCCCCCTCACCATCTGCAGCAGCGTCCGCGACAGCATGCTCTGGGAAGACGAAAACGGCGCCGTCGTCCAATGGACCGCCGTCGGCGAAGGCCTCGTCGATTTCAAAGCCTACGCCCACCGCTTCGCCGAGCTCGCCCCCGGCGTCCCCCTCCAGGTCGAGACCATCTCCGGCTTCGCCCGCCCCTTCGCCTGGAAGAAGGACGAATTCTGGAACATCTTCCCCAATCACCGCGACACCCCCATGTTCAAAGCCTGGCTCGACATGGCCAAGCGCGGCCACAAGATCGACACCTTCAAAGCCCCCGACGGCCCCGCCAAAAAAGACGCCGAAATCGCCTACCAAAAAGGCGAAGCCGAACGCAGCTTCACCTGGCTCCGCGCCAATGCGTAGCTCAGCACACTGAGCCCCCCCGGCCAGCTTCTCGAAGTCCACGACGTAAAAGTAAACTTCAAGTGAAGCCATTACCGGGAACAAAAAACCACTTCCCACCATCATCTGGTAGCGGCGGCGGCCGGCGCTGCCCGTGTAACGCGGCGATCTCCTGACCTCATCCTTACCAAGGGCTCATCCTATTCTCTGACGCCGGGAACTTTTGCCGGTAACGAAATATGTGTGCTATGAAGAACCAACCTATCCTCACCACCCTCGCGGCAGCTCTCCTGAGTCTCTCGCTCAATGCTCAAACCACCACCTCCGGCAGCGGCACAGCCTCAGGCAGTGCTGATGCCTCAGGCACCGGTGGCACCGGCTCTGCAACGAGCTCCGGCACCGGCGGCTCGGCCACCAGCTCCACCACGGGCGGCGCTACCACCGGCGGCACGGCAACCGGCGGCTCTGCTACCGGCGGGACCACCACCGGCAGTAACATCACCTTGGACGGCAAGGCCAAGATCATGCCCCATGCCACCATCAACACCAACACCACCGGCGGCAGTACGACGGGTGGCACTGCCACGGGCGGCGCAGCCACCGGCGGCACAACGAATGGCGGCACCGCCACGGGCGGCGCTGGAACCGGCGGCACGGCCACCGGCACCGGAGGCGCAGGCACAGGTGGCAGCGTTTCCGGCAGCGGCAACGCCTCCGCCACCGGCACGGCCAACAGCAACAGCAACGCCAACCCTCCCCGCGGAAAGGAAAATGCCCCCGGCCAGTTGAAGAAGGATCGTGAAGAACGCAGTTCTCGCGATCGCGACGACAGCAACAAGAGTGATGACAAGAAATAGGCCGCCTCAGGGGAGGCGCTTCTGCCACCCCCAGGTCCTATTATGATCATCCATCTCATTGGAGAAACCCATGACTCGATGCAGGCGCCCTGGTTTTTAACGAACTCAGGGCGCCTTTGCATGTTTGGGCATCAAGTTAGACGCATGTCATCGCACCACCCACCCCCTTGCCGATCATGAAGGCTGCACTTTCCACCGCCCATGGGGGTACCTCGCGCAAGGAGGGCAGCAAGAACGGGCATGCTGCCGAGAATGCCAGGCGCGGGATCAGACACACAAAATCCTCCGCTCATTCGAATGACGGGAGGTCCAAAAAGCATCCGTGGTTAAACCGCAGGTATGGCGGCATCCTCCTGCGGCACTGGCTCATCCTGGGCGGGACTGCACTCGCCGCTTTATGTGTCGGCGGATGGTTCCTGGTGCGTCGGGAGGTGCCGGACTTCCGGCCCTCGCATCAGTTTGCTGTGAAGGATCCCGCCTTCTTCAGCGCGGCGCATGCGGCGGCCGATCCCGTGCCACTGGGTGGGAATCGTGTCACTGTGCTGCGCAATGGCGACGGCACCTTCCCGCAGATGCTCCAGGCCATCACCGAAGCCCGGCGAACAATCAATTTCGAAGCCTTCATTTTTCATTCGGGTCACGTCGCAGACCAGTTCATCGAGAAGCTCGTGGCCAGGGCCAGATCAGGCGTGGAGGTGCGTGTGCTGCTTGATGGCGTGGGTTCGGGCAGCTCTCTCAAAAACTCGGATGTTCGCAGGCTTGAAGAGGGTGGCTGCAAGTTTGCCTACTTTCACCCCACTCGCGCCCTGCGGCTCGATCGCCTCAATCGCCGCACCCACCGTCGTGTGATGGTTATTGATGGCCGCGTGGGGTTCACAGGCGGGGTGGCGTTTTCAGACGAATGGCAGGGCAATGCCGACGCCCCCGATCATTGGCGCGATCTTCATTGCAAAGTCGAAGGCCCGGCCGTCGCAAAGCTGCAGGCGGCCTTCCAGCAGCACTGGCTCGGTGCCACCGGCGAGATCCTCGCCAGTCCGTCCCATTTCCCCGTGCTCGAACCCGCGGGAAAATTGCAGGCACAGGTGATCAGTTCCACCGAGTTCTCCGTGGCCGCGCTGCCCCTCATCCAGGCCGTGGCCATCGCGAGCGCGGAAAAAAGCATCAGCATCACCAACCCCTATTGCACACCCACGGAAGGTCAGGTCTACCTGCTCAATGAAGCCGTGAAACGTGGCGTGCGGGTGCGGATGATGCTCCCAGGCAAACACAATGACCAGCCCTGGACGAAGGCTGCGGGTCGCGGCTGTTATGGCGATCTCCTCAAGGGCGGCGTCGAGATATACGAGTACGAGCCCACCATGATCCATTGCAAGACCATGGTCATCGATGGCCTCTTCTCCATCATAGGCACTTCCAATCTCGACGCGCGCTCCGCAGCCATCAATGAGGAGATCGATCTCACGATCTACGATGAGGACTTCGCAAAGCAGATGGACGAAATATTTGAGGGAGACATCAAGCAGTCCCGCCGCTACCGCCTCGAAAACTTCGAAAAGCGCGGTCTCTGGGAACGCTTGACCGAATGGCTCGTGCTGCCCTTCCAGTCCCAATTGTAGCGGTACGCCTGGCTCGACATGGCCAAGCGCGGCAAAAAAATCGACTCCTTCAAAGCCCCCGACGGCCCCGCTAAAAAAGTCGCCGAAATCGCCTACCAAAAAGGCGACGCCGAACGCAGCTTCACCTGGCTCCGCGCCAACGCTTAAAGCGGCTTAAGGCCAGCCAAAAGCTGGCAATAATCCACAGGGCGTCGCGAAGGCGCCAGCAAAGTGGTCCGCACACTCCGTGTGCGGCTTCTGTGCATTCGTGGAGCAATTTTACTGCTCATACGCCTCCACTTCCTCCCCCGGCATTTCCATTTGCCTACCATGAGCTCCCGGCAGGGAGCAGAGAAATGAGCCGGTGGTGAAGCGAGGCTTGCCGAGCGAGAACCACCGGACCAAGCCCAAGACACCATCTCAATCAAGGTCGCATGCCGAAGGTATGCGAGAAGCGTTTATCCACCCAGCGCTCCCGCATATCACCGGCATGCAGCCCCCACCCACCGCGCCGCTACCGCGCAGCGAAACCAGCTCCGCCGGCAGATTCACCTCCCGCAGCGCAACCGCCGCACATTTTTTACGCTGGCACCCCTCGTCCGCTGCTTTAAACTTCCCATCATCCAATGCCCCCCAGACGAAATGAACACACCTCATCTCCGGTGACCCGGATGGTGAACGTGTTCTTGCTGCTCGGCTGGTTGCTCTCTTCCAATGGACTTGTCCCGGCCTTGACCCTCCTTGCAGCAAACTTGGATCGCTGCCATCACGTGAAAGTGGGCAGCTCCTCCGAAGGCAAGCTGCGCGTGGTGCTTTCCCATGAAGGCATGGATGCGTCGCAGGAAGTGCATGTACACAGCCGCCTGACCACGCTGATGATCGTCTTTGCTCAAACGGCCACTTCTCAGAAGTCCGACCACATCCTCGCCTTCCAGTCCATAGAAGATCTCGGTCGTCCCACAGAGCGCGACATGCTCTCAGCGGCCACCAGCATCCCAGCCGCCACCGTGCAGCACATGCTGGCAAAGCTCCCCGCCGCACCAAGACGCGAACCCATGGTTCGCAGTCAACAGGCACCCGTGTGGTCTCCGGGAGTGCAGCTCAAAGCAGGCAAGACCCTGCTGCAGTGTTGAAGACAGGGCGCTGATCCTTTCTTCCCGCGATGCCATCCGCCTGCGGCGGATCGCGCCCTGGCCATGCCTCTCGACGGCCAGGCTTCATCTCCTCCCTGCACACCTCTGCCCTTGCCCGCCTCTCAAACAGCCCCTCGCCACCTGCCGCACATCCTCAAACCATCATCCTCATGAAAAATCTTCCTCTCGCATTCCTCCTCCTTCTCGCCGCATGGCATCTCCCCATCACCGCTTCCGCCATTCAGCCACGCGGCACCACCATGACAGGCACGGTCACCAATGTCGATCACTCAACCCGCTCAGTCACTTTTGAGCAGAGCGACGGAAAGCAAATCCGCCACTTCGTCTATGCCCAGCAGGCCAGATTCTGGCATGGCACCCCCGATGCCTCCCCTCAGGCTCTCCGCGCTGGAATGCACATCCAAATCGATTTCCACCATCCAGTTTTTGGCCCTGATTTTGTCAGACACATCGTCCTCATCGTGCCAGCACCCCCGGCCATGGATCAGGGAAACAAATAACCCAGCGCTCAGGATCAAAGTACGACAGACACTCCTTGTCTGTCGATCAGCGCCCCCGCAATCCCCCTCACTCCCGCGCATCCACGCCTTACGGTCCGAATCCCGCACCGAACAACCCAGCGCCGCCTTCTCATACCCAAACACCTGCTCCGCCATCATCTCCCCCAATTCACCCGGCAGCCTCAGCCCCGACTCCTCATGCTCCCAAGACAGATTCGCCACCGGCGGCCGCAGCACCTCCCCCCTCGCCAGCATAAGCAGCCAGCACATTCACCCCAATGAAAAAGGCGGCAGCCCAAACAGCGGTTTTCATCCTCCAGCCCCCAAATCATTCCTCATCGCAACAGCCCGCTTGCGAAACGCATCATTGCCTGCAAACATGCACCCCTCACCCGCGCGTGGATAGCTCAGTGGTAGAGCGGCTCGTTTACACCGAGTTGGTCGGGGGTTCGAATCCCTCTCCGCGCACCATCTTCCCCCTCAAGCAGGAAGCGTCCCCACATCGGATGGCGTAGCCATCACA
>JAFLEI010000066.1 GCA_017301975.1 Verrucomicrobiota bacterium | reverse complement strand
TTTGTGTGCCCGCGCGTCGGCCACAAAATCCAGCACGGGCCGAGAAGCCCATGGCATCGATGCTCTCGCGGTGACACGGGGGCACACCGAAAAAAAAGTGTGCCAGACACGCCGTCTCCTGCATGCCTCTCCACAGGCCAAGGCCGTCGCATCTTTGCAGGAGCCCGCGACACCATGGACCCGAAATGACGGACCCGCACAGCGGTTCCCTGCCCGCCCTCCGGCGACTCGCCTTGCCTCGGATGGCAGGGATGCGTGGTGCGCGTGCTTGAAATCCTCGTCCAGCACAGGGTGATTGCCACCACGCCTGCGCTTTTTCCAAAACAGTCGCTGAGCGTCAATGCCGGATGCCGTGCTGCCCCTCGCCCAATATGGCGATGCAGGTTAATCCAGCCTCAGCCAAATTGACCCGAAAGCGTCCGCGATCTGCTCACGGTCATACTTTACGTGTACCTTTTGCCTCCAACCGCCAAGAAAAGAGCGATGGCTGGCGGCTTGATCGCTGCGCTCTGACCGTCTCAGCGACAAACTCAGTTTTCACGGCATCGTGAATTGTCGTCACGCTCGTCGCCGGCGGTGCCTCCAGGCTCGCTTGGTCCTTTGTATGCAGTCCTTTTTTTTAAATCCTGAATGATCCAATGCACCTCACGTGGAGCTTGGCAGTTTTGGGAATCGTCCCTGTCTCCGTTATTTCCGCTCCAGGAACAGCACAAAAATCAAACGCCCTTCCTTCCAAGGCGGTCCGCCGATGAACAAGGGGCTGTCTTTGCGGAGTACCGCATCACTTTTCACTAAAACCTGCTGCTCACGCCAGACCTGCAGGTGCAAATTGACTCCGCCTTTGTCGGCAGGGCCTTTGGAGTCGATTTTCATGAACAAATCCCGGGAGGGAACGACCCAGGACTCGTACTCACGGAAGATGTCCTGCCGATGCTGGCCGAGGATTTCGAAGTGCTTGAAGGGGAACACCTTGGCAAGGCGCTCGTTGAGCTTGGGAAGCTCCGTGTGGACAGGTTCTTGGGCACCTGTCAGTTGCGATGCATCGTTGGTGGCGAAAATGAGCGCGCCCCAGACATGGCCTTCGGTCGCGTGATGGACCGACGAGACGACGGGGGTGGCCTCTTGAGCGGGGGCAAGCGCCGCGCAGAAAACGAGAATCAGCGCTGACAGGAATGGTTTCATCCGCGCGGAGAGATCATGGGATTGCCAAGGGCGTCGCGGGAAATCATGAGCACCGCAGCTCCCTGTTTGTCATACATGGTGGTGGATGCCAGCTCAGGCTCCACTTCGCTGCGCAAGACGTGGATTCCCGACACCTTTTTTTCGGAAGGCACCGGATCAAGGCCATCAAGCATCAGCACCGTGGCCTCGGCCGCATCGTCATGATAGGTGCGTGCCTGCACGTGGGTGTTGGGAGTGTAAGAGCTGAGGATCATGCTTTCAGCGGCGCCACTGGCATTCGGTCCCAGCAGAAAAAAGCCCAGAAGCGCCAGGGCTGCAGCACCAGCGAGCGCGAACCAAGGCTGGCGCAGCCATTGAAGCGCGCTGATCCAGCTGCTGCCTGACTGCTTTGCCCTGGCTTCATCCAGCGCCATCTGGGTGATGCGCACTCCGATCTGCGTGTTGAAGTAATCGGCATGCGGCACCCGCATTTCGGCGGGGAGATGGGTGCGGAGGCTGGCGCTCAGGGCGCGCATTTGTTCAGCTTCCTTGGCGAGCGCGGGGTCCTGCTTGAGGCGTTCCTCAAACGCGGTGCGTTCGGCTTCATTCATTTCCCCGTCTATCCAGCGGATGAGGTCGTGTTCTTCAGAGGGATGTTTCATAAACGTCGTGGAGTTGTTCCTGAAGTTTCTTGCGGGCGTAAAACAGGCGGGACATCACCGTGCCGAGAGAGCAGGGGATGAGGGCGGCGATTTCTTCGTAAGCGAGCCCTTCCACTTCGCGCAGGATGATGACCTGGCGGTGTTCGGGCGAAAGTTTGGCGATGGCCTCCTGAATGCGCTGGCCGAGCTCGGCGTTGCGCAGGGCGGTGTCGGGTGCGAGATCGCCCTTGGGCGCGGCCTCGGCACCGACCGCGACGCGGTGTTCGGTGCGCTCGTCATCAAATTCGCCATCGCCCTGGATTTTCTTCTTCCGCAGCCAGTCGTAGCTGACGTTGTGGGCGATGCGGTAGAGCCAGGTGTAAAATCCCGCATCATGCTTGAACGTCGGCAGGGCGCGCCACGCCTTGATGAAGGCCTCTTGGGCGAGGTCCCATGCTTCGGTTTCGTTCTGGATGAGGTGATAGGTCATGGCATAGATCCTCCCACGGTAGCGTGTGACGAGAACGTCAAAGGCCCGCGTGTCGCCTGCTTGGCTGCGTTTGACCAAGTCGAGGTCTGAGACTTCGCCAGGGTCAGTCGAGGCTGAGGCAGGCATGGATTTTTGATGGCAGAGGATTGACGGCCTAGACTGGGAAATTATTCAGCGCGCAGCATGTTTTGGCACTGAAAAGGGTGGGGAGCTTCGAATCAGGGGATTTTCAGGCTCTGCCCCGGCCGGATCAGGTCACTGCTGAGACCATTGGCAGACTTGATCTTGGAGACGGAGGTGCCTTTTTTCCGGGCGATGGCGGAAAGGGTGTCACCTTTGGCGACGGTGTACCTTGAGCCGGAAGATTTTTTGGTCGTTGTCTTCTTGGCGGGGGACTTCTTCTTCGCAGAGCTGGTGGAGGCCGTGGATTTCTTCGGGGTGGAGGACGAGATGGAAGGCGTCGTCTTTTTCGTGCCGCTGAAAGCGTAAGGATTGGCCGGGGGCTCAGGCTCCGGGGGCAGGGAGGGCGGCGCAGGCGGAGTTTGGTACTTCGGCGTGGAGGACGATGCGTAGCCAGTCTGCCCCGGGTAGGGATTGTAGTGCCCGTCGTTGCCATAGTTCGAGGCGTAAGGATCGCTGCTGGTGCCGCCGGATTTGTTCAAGTTTTCACAGGAAGCCAGGACAAGGCAGGTGGCGGACAGCGCGATGAAACGAAGGGCAGTCATGATGAGGTGTGATTTCAGCCAGCATACACGCATGGCAGGGACCTGCGCACTAATGAAATTAGGCGCATCCTTTTCAATGCCTAATTTGTCGCGGCTGAGCCTCGGCTGCGATTTCCTGAGGTTCGCGCAATAGAGGCGGCAGCCGGGGCGTTGTGCCTGAAGAGGGGAAATCTTCCGATACAGACCTTGCCAATTCGTCCGCCATTCCCTAGCTTCGCGTCCCACTCCATGAAAATCGGCTTCAATCTCCTTCTCTATTCCGGCCACATCACCGAGGCCAACTACCCCGTCCTCGAAAAACTCAAGGCCACTGGCTACGATGGCGTCGAGGTTCCGATCTTCGACGTCAGCAACCCCGCCCATTTCAAAGGCATCGGCCAGGTGCTCAAGGACAACGGACTCGAATGCACTGCCGTCACCGTGCTGCCGGATGAAGCCCACAACGCCATCAGCCCCGTCGCGGCTAACCGCCAGGGAGCCATCGATCATCTCAAGCGTGTGATTGAGTGTGCTCACAACGCGGGCGTGCAGACACTGGTCGGCCCCTACTATCAGGTGCTCGGCCAGTTTACCGGAGCCTTCCCGACGGAAACTGAACTGGAAGGCGCTGCAGAGGTGCACCGCGCCATCGCTCCCGTCGCTGAAGCAGCCGGTGTGAAATGCGCCATCGAAGCACTGAACCGTTTCGAGGCTCATCTGCTCAACACCATGGAGCAGGCCGCCGCCTATGTGAAGCGTGTCGATCACCCGAATTTTGGGACGATGTACGACACCTTTCACGCCAACATTGAAGAGAAGAACCCCTTTGCTGCGATCGACACTGTGTTTGCCAGCGGCAAGCTCAACCACGTGCACATTTCCGAAAATGATCGTGGCACCCCCGGCCGCGGCCACATCAACATCGTTGAGCAGATCAAGCACCTCAAAAAAATCGGCTATGACGGTTGGATGACCATCGAGGCCTTTGGCAGCGCCCTGCCAGACCTCGCCGCCGCCACCCGCGTCTGGCGCGATTTCTTCCCCAACACCGAACAAGTTTACACCGAAGGCTTCGCGCTGATCAAAAACGCGCTCGCCTGATTTGAAGCCACGTCAATCTCTCCTATTCAACCCATGAACACACCGACCCCACCCCCAGCAGCGGCCACCTCCCGCCGCCAGTTTATCGGCGCCACTGCCGCCACTGTAGCCAGCACCGGCCTTACGGTCGCCCAATCCGCGAACGTTGCCGGCAGCGATGAAATCAAAATCGGCCTCATCGGCTGCGGCGGTCGTGGCACCGGCGCTGCGAACCAGGCCCTCAGCACGAATCAGCAAGGTGTCACGCTGCACGCCGTGGCAGACGCCTTCAAAGAAAAGACGGACAAAGCCCTGAGCGGCCTGCGCGACAAAAATCCTGACAAGGTCAAGGTGGACGACTCCCGCAATTTTGTCGGCATGGATGCCTACAAGAAAGTCATCGACTGCTGCGACCTCGTGATCCTCACCACGCCTCCCGGCTTCCGTCCCTACCACTTCGAAGCTGCGGTCAACGCCGGCAAAAACATCTTCATGGAAAAGCCTGTCGCGGTGGATGCCCCCGGCGTGCGCAAGGTGCTCGAAATGGCGAAGGTCGCTGACGAAAAAAATCTCAAGGTCGTCTGCGGCCTGCAGCGTCGTTACCAGAACTGCTACCGCGCAGCCCTTGCTCAGGTCAAGGAGCAGGGTGTCATCGGCGACATCATCTCCGGCCAGGTTTATTGGGACGGCGGCGGCATCTGGTTCCGTGACCGCCTTCCTGGCCAGTCCGAGCTCATGTACCAAATCCAAAACTGGTACTTCTTCACCTGGCTCTGCGGCGACCACATCAACGAGCAGCACATTCACAACATCGATGTCGCCAACTGGTTCATCGGGGACCATCCCATCAGCGCCCAGGGCATGGGTGGCCGTCAGCAGCGTGTGGACAAGAAGTTCGGCCAGATCTACGACCACCACTACGTCGAGTTCACTTATGCCAACGGTGTCCGCATCAACAGCCAGTGCCGCCATCAGTCCGGCGTGAGCAACGCCGTGCGCGAAGAGTTCACCGGCACCAAGGGCAAGATCTACCTCGACAACAGCGGCCGCTGCTACGCCAACAACCACAAGGGGGAAACCATCTGGAAATATCGTCCAGGCGGCAAAGACCTGGCAGAAGGCGGCAAAGGCGGCGCCAAGAGGCTTGATCCCGATCCATATCAGACCGAGCACGACACCCTGCAGGCCGCCATTCGTGAGAACAAGGCCATCAACAACGCCTACTACGGTGCTGAATCCACGATGACCGCCGTCATGGGCCGCATGGCCACCTACTCCGGCAAGGAGCTGAAATGGGATGATGTGCTCAACAGCAAGGTGCAGCACATGCCCAACATCATCACCCCTGAGTCCGAAGCCCCGGTCCATCCCGATGCTGAAGGCTGGTATCCTGTCGCCATTCCCGGCTGGGCACCGAAAGACTACGCCGAGCACGGCCGCCAGAACGTGGAGATCGTGTAATTTCGCCGTCTTGGTTCACTCCAGCCCCGGTTGCAGCGATGCAGCCGGGGCTTTTTTGTTGTACCACAGGCACTCCTGCCTGTCGGTCAGCGCCGGCTTTGCTCTCAATGGGCAAAAGTGTCCACCTCCCTCCGCTGAGCTCTCAGATTTCAGCGGTCTCTTCAAGCCTATTCAAAACACCCGCCATATCTCTTGCCAATCGCACGTTCTCTTCGCTACAACCACCTCCTGCCATGAACACCAGCCGCCGCACCTTCCTGACCAGTTTCGCCGTTTCCGCCGCCACCACGACTTTGCTGTCCCGCGACTGGTCCGGCAAGACGCCCGAGCGTTACCCAGATCCCGATGTCATCGTGCTCGATCCTGAATTTGAAAAACTCATTCAGGGAAACTCGCCCATCCGCCGCCTGCACACCGGCATGCTCTGGGCGGAAGGCCCGGCCTGGAACGGCAGCGGCAACTACCTCGTGTGGAGCGACATCCCCAACAACGCGCAGATGCGCTACCTGCCCGAGGACGGCCACGTCTCCGTGATGCGGAACAACGCCAACAACAGCAACGGCAACACCTTCGATCTGCATGGCCGACAGATCTCCTTCGAGCACGCCACGCGCCGCGTCGTCCGCTATGAGCTTGATGGAAAGATCACCGTGCTGGCCGACAAATTCGACGGCAAACCGCTCAACGCGCCGAATGACGGCGTGGTGCATCCCGACGGCTCCATCTGGTTCACGGATCCCGGCTACGGCAGCATGATGGACTATGAAGGCAACAAGGGAGAGCTGCTGCTGAAGGAGGCGGTGTACCGCATCGACCCGAGCGGGGAAATCACCAAGATCACGGAGGAGCAGGAGAAGCCGAACGGGATCTGTTTTTCACCGGACTACAAGAAGGTGTACATCGTGGACACCGGCTCGCCGAAAAATATCCGCGTCTATGACGTGGATGGGAAGACGGTGAAGAACGGCAAGGTTTTTGCCGAGATGAAAGCGGGGTGGCGGCTTTCCGGTAACGCTGAAGGATGGGAGATGCGTGTCGCGGGCGGAACACCGGATGTCGCTGAATCTGCTTTTAGCGGAAAGCTCGACGAAATCCTTTCGAACACAAAGGTCGCTGCCTATGGTTTTATCAAGTCAGGAGCTCCAACACCCGCCAATCCGGCCAAAGGTGGCTCCGACGGCATTCGCTGTGATGTTGAAGGCAATCTTTGGGCGAGCGCAGGCTGGGTAGGCGAGGGTTTTGACGGCGTCCACGTTTTCAACCCCGAGGGCAAGCGCATCGGCATGATCAAGCTCCCCGAAACCGCCAGTAATGTCTGCTTTGGCGGCCCCAAACGGAACCGCCTGTTCATCACCGCCAGCCAGAGTTTGTATTCGCTGTACGTGAACACGCGCGGGGCGCATCATTGCTGAGGAGTTTTGGCAAAGTTCTTTTTAGCCGCAGAGGGGCAAAGAGGCAGAGGTGGCAGAGATTCTGATCGATTCAAAATCTCTGCCACCTCTGCCACCTCTGCTCCTCCGCCTCTCTGCGGCAAAATCGCACAACCCTCGGCTGCCACAGCGTCTTGATCTTCTGTCGCGGGCGTATTAAACGAGCGCATGGATGAATCGTACACGCAGCGCTTCGGCGGCATCGGGCGGCTTTATGGGGCTGCGGCACTGCCGCGTCTTCAAGCGGCGCACGTCGCCATTGTCGGTGTCGGCGGGGTGGGTTCATGGATCGTCGAAGCTCTGGTGCGCAGCGGCATTGGTGAACTGACGTTGATCGACATGGACGATGTCTGCATCACGAACACGAATCGCCAGCTCCCCGCGCTGGCGCATACCATCGGCGTTTCGAAGGTGGATGTGCTGGCCGCGCGCGTGGCGGAGATCAACCCCGCCTGCCGGGTGAATCGCATCGTCGAGTTCCTCACCGAATCGAATGTGGACCGCCTGCTCGCGCCGAACTTTGATTTCGTGGTCGATGCCGTGGATCGCACCTCGATCAAGGCGCTCATCATAGCGAAATGCCACTCGCGCGGCCTTCCCGTCATTACCTCAGGTTCCGCTGGCGGGCGACGCGATCCCACCGCCATTCGCATCGCCGATCTCGGTCACGCCGGAGCCGACCCGCTGCTCCGCAGCACACGACAGTGCCTGCGCCGCGATTACAACTTCGCCAAAAGCGAGCAAGGCCGCCCCGTGACCATGGACATTCCGTGCGTCTTCTCCACCGAGAAACCTGTGTTCCCATGGGCGGACGGCTCCTGCTCTCTGGAGCCCGAAAGCGGTGCTGAAACCGGCCTTCGTCTCGACTGCGCTGCCGGCTTTGGGGCGGCAACGTTCGTCACCGGCACGTTTGGATTTGTGCTCGCGGCGGAGGTGGTGCGGAGGCTGGCGGCCGTGGAATGAGAGGAGCGCCGAATGCGCTAATCACGTGATCAATCTCCGGCCAATGACTTTGGCCGGTCATCACGAATTCCAAAAGAGCTACGGTGATTTGCCCACCAAACAACGAGGGGCAGCCAGCACAAAAACCCACCGGCAAGGTAAACGAATGCAGAGGCCTCCTGCGCCGGATTCGTGGCTTCGAAGAGAGCCGTGACGAAAAAAGTGCCGAAGTAGGAGGCCATGAGGTAGAAGACGATCCAGCCGAGATACCACATCCAGACTTTGCGGTAGAGAAGACCGAAGCTGAAGATGGAGAAGGCGGCGGCGAGGCCGAAAAAGTAAGGGAATGCTTCCATGAGATGAAGAACCCATCCATCGGGCTGAGGTGCTACTTCTCCACCGGCTTCCCCGCAGCCTGCCAGCCGCCGAAGCCTTCGTCCAAATGGATGACGTTCTTGAAGCCGAGTTTTTCCAAGATGGGCAGGGCGCGGGTACTGCGGCCGCCGGCCTGGCAGTGTACAAGCGTGGGCTGGGTCTTGTCGAGCTTGCCAAGCTGCGCTTCGAAATCTGGAGACATGATGTCGATGTTCTTCGCGCCTTTGATGTGGCCGTCTTTGAACTCGTCCGGAGTGCGGACATCAATGACGGCGACTTTGCCGTCGGCGATGATCTTGGCGGCTTCGTCAGCTTTGACGTGTTTGGCGGGGTCTGCGGCGAGCATAAGGGAGGGGAGGAGAAGCAGGAGGGAGAGAATGAGGTGTTTCATGGAACGGGTTGGTTGGCGGTTAAAGTTTCAAATATTTAAACGGTGGCACCACAGTGAACTTCGACGGACATGCGGCTGAGGCGTTGATAAAGTTTTCTCAGGCTGAGCAGGGGCCACCAGCGGTAGAGGTAGATTTCCAGCGGCTTCCACATGGCCACCCAGCCGATGATGGTGAGGCCTTCGCGGACGACGGACTGCCAGTTGGCGGCGGAGGGGGTGAGAAGGGTGGCGGCGAACTGGCAGGCACCGAGGAACAGGAGGCCGATCAGCAGGGAGGCACGGCCTTCACGCATGAGGCGCTTGAAATCACGCAGCGTCATTTCGGAGCGATACGCAAAGTAGTGGGAGATGGAATCAGCGACGAGCTGCCGTGCATCGGCGATATCGGCGGGATGTTTCGCCAGATGCACGACGAGCTTCAAGTCATGTTTGTGCGGGTGCTCCTGCGCCCAGCTCACAATGAATTCCTCGGCATCGTGGTCCAGATCACGCTCATGGAACGGCGAGGGGTCCAGGGAGTTGAACAACTGGTTCAACTCCGTGAGATTGACCTCGATGAGTTCTGTCATGAGCGTGACGCGGTCCGGGACACTCAGGCTTTCGCCGCAGCGTAGCCTTTGGCCACTTCCGTCCAGTTCACCACGTTCCACCAGGCGCTGATGTAGTCGGGGCGCTTGTTTTGATACTTCAGGTAGTAGGCATGTTCCCAGACATCCAGGCCGAGGATCGGAGTGCCGAGTTCGGCCTCATCGACGATGCCTTTCATCAGCGGATTGTCCTGATTCGGCGTGGAGGTGATCCTGAGCTTGCCGTCCTTGTTGACGATGAGCCAGGCCCAGCCGGAGCCGAAGCGCTTGGTGCCGGCCTCGGCGAAAAGTTTTTTGAAGTCGTCGATGCTGGTGAAGGTGCTCTGGATTGCCTCGCCCAGCTTGCCTTCGGGGCCTTTCGGGCCGCTGCCGGCCGGGGCCATCCATTTCCAGAACCAGGTGTGGTTCACGTGGCCGCCGCCGTTGTTGCGGATGGCGGTCTGGGAGGCTTCAGGGAGCGACTTGATGTCGGAGACCAGCTCGATGGCGTCGGTCTTGCTGATGTTGGCCGCCTTGAGCGCATCGCCGAGCTTGGCGATGTAAGCGGTGTGATGCTTGCCGAAGTGGATGTTCATCGTCTGGGCGTCGATGTAGGGCTCCAAGGCTTCCGGAGCGTAGGGCAGGGGAGCCTGGGTGAGATCCAGCGCGTGGCTGCTGGCCGGGACAAGGAGGGACCCCGCGAAGGCGGCGGTGCTGGTGGTGAGGAAGTGACGGCGGTTCATGGTGTTGGGGTGTGGGTGAATCCACAGGATACGAATTCAGAGGGGCCGATGTCACGGCGAAAGTGCTGCGTGCAATCTTTTGTCACCGTGGTAGTTTTTGCTTAGTTATGGCCGCAGTCACGCATCCCCCTGAATGGACCACTCCGCAGTCCTCTTTTCGTTCTCGCGACGATTGGAGCCTGAAATGGTGGATGATGTTCGCGCTCATTCTTTCGGTGGTGTTTCACATGATGCTCGTGGTCGGCTTTGACACGCTGGGCATCTCAAACGTGGTTCCTGCCAAGCCGCGCGAGGTGCCGGAACGGATACGCATCGATGAGCGGGCGCTGAAGGAGCAGGATGCCATCAAGGAGATCCCGGAAATCATCGCCCCCGGAAATGTGCCGGACATGAAGGCCTTTGAGCCGAAGCTGGATGATTTCGACAAGCTGCAGGAACTGCCCAAAAACCAGGAGATCGACCTCACGCCCAACGTGAAGGAGATCACCAATTTCATCCGCGCCAACGACCCCGGCGACGGCGCCCCGGGCACTCCCAAAGGCAGCGAAATGGCCAAGCTGCTCGCCCCCCAGACCATGGACGGGCCGGACATCGCCGCAGAGATGGCCAGCGTGCGCCGGGATGTTTTGTCCAAACCCATCTCCGAAAAACAAATGCTGCTGGATGCTGGTGCCGCAGACCCCGGTGAGGGGGGCAAGATGGACAGCGGCCTCCTTGACGCGGTCAAAAGCCAGAGCACCACGGCCGCTTCAGGCGCCCGTGTGAAAGGCTTCAGCAATCTCGATGATCTCCTGGGTGGCGGTGGCAAGATGGGCGGCAGCACAGCCCCGATTTTGATGCCCACCGATCTGCTGTTTGAGTATGGCAGCGACCAGCTTGCGGAAGCGGCGCGCCTCAGCCTGATGAAGCTGGGTTTCCTCATTCAAAAGAACCCGGATTCGCTCTTCATCATCGAGGGGCACACCGACAGCTTCGGCGGTGATGACTACAATCTCGAACTCAGCATCCGTCGCGCGACTGCGGTGGTCAGCTGGCTGCGCGAATCGCTTGGCTTGGGCACCGACCGGATTCAGGCCGTGGGCATGGGCAAATCCAAGCCGATTGTCAGCACTGCGGGCACTCCGGAGCAGCAAGGCATGAACCGCCGCGTGGAAATCAAGGTGCGCCCGAAAAAGTAACCCCCCTTGCACGTCAACCTCGCAGCACGCAAGCCGGTGAAGTCCGTGTTTCTGCATTTAACGAAGCTATGGCTGCGCGGCGGCCGCTGGGTGGTGATGTTCGCCTGTCTGGCCGTCTTTGCCTGGTACTATGTGCGGGCCTTTCAACATCTAGGGCATGACCGGGATGCCGTGATCGCGGAGCACGAACGGATGTATCTGAATGCCGCCATCGAGACCCGGCGTGATCTGACCCTGGATTTCTCCAAAAGCGTTTCAAAGCCGCTGAACGACTGGCTGCCTCATCGTACCGATGGTTTGGTGCGTCCGCTCTGGCCCTGGCTGGCCGCATGGAATGTCGGCGAGAAGCAGCCGATTTCATCTGGCGCCTTGAGTGCTGAGGACCAGCATGTGCTGAGATTCAGCAAACGCTGGCTCATGGGGCTGAGTCTGGGCTTTTTGATGATGCTCGGGCTGGCGGCTGCGCGGGCGTTTTCAGTCCCAGCGGCGCTTCTCACCATCCTGACCATCGGCTTTGGCGTGCTGCTTCCCTCCACGGCGGAGTTTTCACCCGATGTGCTGTTTCAACTGCTGTTTCTGCTCACCTGGGTGTGCTGTGTGGCGGCGCTGAAGCGCAATTCCCTCTGGCTCTACGGTTTGATCGGCCTGCTCTCGGCCCTGGCAAATCTGACGCTGGCCACGACCACCACGCTGGTGCTGGTTTTCCTCCTCGTCAGCACGCTGCGCTGGCTGTGGGGCTGGATTCAGGCCCACCTGCCAGGTGAGGATGGAACCACGCTCTGGGTGTGGCGCAATCACTGGCTGGGCATGGTCCTGCTGGTGGCCTGTCATCTGATCACCGTGGGGCCCATGCTGGCGTATTCGAAGGAGAAACTGGGCGATGCCACCCCCTTCCACTGGCGCTGGTTTGAGAATGAGGATGCCATGCAGCAATGGACTGCGACCCATCGGACCCGCGAAGCCTTGCGGGCTGTGCCGGCAGACGAACTGCCCACCTACGCGAACTACCTGGCCACGCATACGCCTCATCAGAGGCAGGAGCGCTTCTGGCACGGCGGGCTGAAAATGATGGACGAGGTGCTGCAGTTCCCCTGGAGCTTTGATTCACTGCCGCATGAGCGCGGGGTGTTTGTCATCGTTCTGGCCAGCATTCTCTGCCTGCTGCTCTTGATCATCGCGTTCGTCGCGCCACGTGCTGCACATGCGGGCCAGGCCCTGCATCCTGAAACAGCGCCGCTCGCTTTTTTCAGCGTCCTGGCCTTTGCGGCCTGCACGCTTGATTTCGGCTGGGACATGCCGGTGCTGACCTGGGGGCATCGTCACCTGGCCTTGTATCCGCCGTTGGTTCTCAGCCTGCTCTGGGCCAGCGAATCGCTGGTGCACCGCGCACGCCGTCGCCAAATGCGGCTGCCGGTTTTCGTGATTTATGAGACGATGCTGTGGGCGCTCTGTGTTCTGGCCTTCTGGCGTGTGATCGCGGTCTTGCAGCCGGGCTCTTTCGCGGCATGAATGCGCGCCCCCCTTCATGGCCGCCCCCAAACATCGTTTCATTCTCTGCTTCGACTTCGACGGCACTCTCATCCATCCTGAGAGGGATCCCGTGTTTCATCCGGGGCTCGGGCAGATGATTCAACTGCTGCGCGAACAGGGCGCTGCCTGGGTGATCAATACCGGGCGCGGTTTGAGCCAGACGATCGAAGGCCTCGCGCAGCACGGCATCTACATGGAGCCGGATTTCATCATCGCTCAGGAGAGTGATATTTATAAGCCGGGCTTCTTCAGCCGCTGGACCGACTACGGCTCATGGAACCGGCAGGCGCGTCGCGCCCAGGAGCGCTTCGCCAAAGACCACCAGCCATCGCTGCAGGCCATCCGTCAGATGGTGGAGACGCAGACGCAGGCCTCGTTCATCACCGGCGGCGCAGGTGAAATGGGCATCGTGGGCACCAGCGACTACGAGCTCGACGGCATCTGTGCATACATCGACACGCACGCACGGCAATTTCCGGACATTGGCTACCATCGCAATGGCATCTACCTGCGCTTTTCGCACAGCGGCTACAGCAAAGGCACCGCGCTCAGCGAACTTGCCCGCCTTCTCGGTCTGGATGCCTCGGCATGCTTTGCGGCTGGTGACAATTTCAACGATCTCAGCATGCTGGATCCACGCCATGCCCGCATGATCGCCTGCCCCGGAAATGCGGTCGAACCGGTGAAACAGATCGTTTATTCCCGTGGGGGGTTCATCGCCACCCGCTTCGCCAGCGAGGGCATGATGGAGGCGCTGACCCATTTTTTTGGCAATTCCCCGCCTCCCGCGCCCTAATTTTAACAATTCTAAAGCGTTCGAGGGAAGTTTTCCCTTGCCGAACGGTGCTAGGTGTGGAAACCTCCGCGCCCCTCGCCCCAAAATGGCGGAGGACAAATCTCTTACTTTTCAGGTTATGGCATACGCAATCATCAAAACAGGCGGCAAGCAGTACAAAGTCTCCGTGGGCGACAAGTTCGACGTGGAGAAGCTCGAAGCTGCTGAAGGCGACATCGCCACTTTCGACCAGGTGCTCGCCGCCGGTGAAGGCAGCAGCATCAAAGTGGGCGCTCCTACCGTCGCAGGTGCCACCGTTTCCGCCAAGGTGCTCAGCCAGCACAAGGCTGACAAGGCCACCACCTTCAAGTTCCGCAAGCGCAAGGGCTTCCACAAGACCCGTGGTCACCGCCAGCCGCTGACCCTCGTGCAGATCACCGCCATCAACGCTTAATTTTTAATACTCACTTCTTATGGCCCATAAAAAAGGACAAGGTTCCGTCAAAAACGGTCGCGACAGCCAGAGCAAGCGTCTTGGCGTCAAGAAATTCGGCGGTGAAGCCGTCATCGCAGGCAACATCATCCTCCGCCAGCGCGGAACGAAGTGGGTTCCAGGCCGCAACGTCGGTCTTGGCCGTGACCACACCATCTTCGCTCTCGTGGACGGCAAAGTCCTCTTCGACAAGGATGGTCGTCGCGTGAACATCGAGCCAGTGGCTGCTCCTGCTGCCCTCGTGGCATAAGCGTTCGAACAGTTGATTTTCATCAGGGCGCGGATCACTTCCGCGCCCTTTTTCTTGCCCAAATTTCGCGCTCAAGTCTGATTTCCTACTTTACACATCGGGAATTAGGTGAATACTCCGCGCCCCTCGCATGAATCCCGACCAAATCCAAGCTCTCAACGATGCCGCCCGTGGCCAGTCGCCCCAGGAAATCATCAAAACCGCGCTCGCTCATGCCGAAGGCGGAGCCATCGTGACAACCAATTTCCGTCCCTATGAGGCGGTGATCCTGCATTTGGCGACCGAGCAGAGCCAGGAAATCCCCATCCTCTGGGTGGATCACGGCACCAATCTCCCCGAAACCTACGTCTTCGCCGAAAAGAGCCGGGCGAAGCTGGGCCTCAATTTGAAACCCTACCTGCCCAAAATGACCGCCGCCCACTGGCTGGCGCTCAATGGCGGCCAGATCCCGATGCCGGATGAAGTCGAGCGCGTGGAATCCTTCAGCCGCATCATGAAGCTGGAGCCCTTTGAGCGCGGCATGCGCGAACTGGCCCCGAAAGTCTGGATCACCGCGCTGCGCAAGGAGCAGAACCCCCAGCGTGCCGCCACGCTGCAGCCCTTCATGTGGGATGCCAAATTCAACTGCCTCAAGGTGAACCCCATCCTCGAGTGGACGCCCGTCGAAATGGACGCCTACCTGCTTGAGCACAATCTGCCGAACGAGCGCACCTACTACGACCCTGCCAAAGGCGACGAAAAGCACGAATGCGGCCTGCACGCCAAGCTCGTCACCGACAAAGCGTAAGCGTTCATGGAATTCCTGACTTCCGAATTCGCGCTCTACGTGCTGGCCGGCTTCGTCGCTCAATTGATCGACGGCGCACTCGGCATGGCCTACGGCGTCAGCGCCTCCTCCTTGCTGTCCATCTTTGGCGTCTCGCCGCAGGTGGTCAGCGCCACGGTGCATGCGGCGGAGTGCTTCACCACAGGGGCCTCGGGCCTCTCCCACCATGCCTTTGGCAATGTGGACCGCACCTTGTTTCGCCGCCTGCTCATTCCCGCCGTGCTCGGTGCTGTGGTGGGCGCTTACATCCTGACCTCCATCGACGGCAAGGTGCTCAAGCCCTACATCTCCGTCTATCTCGTGATCATGGGCCTGGTGATCATCGGCAAGGCCTTCACGCGCATCCCTCCGCGCAAGGTCACCACCCACCTCGCCCCGCTGGGATTCTTCGGTGCGCTGGTCGATGCCATGTGCGGTGGCGGCTGGGGCCCCATCGTCGCCTCCAATCTCATCATCCGTGGCAATGACACGCGCATCACCGTCGGCAGCGTGAATGCCGTGGAGTTCTTCGTCACGCTCGCCGCTTCCATCACCTTTTTCCTGACCATCGGCCTCACGCACTGGAACATCATCCTTGCGCTCGCCATCGGCGGCGTCATCGCTGCGCCGCTCGCTGCGTGGGCCGCGAAACGCATCCCTCACAAGCCCTTCATGGTGCTGGTGGGTGTGCTGATCGTCGTCATCAATTCCCTCCGCATTTTCAAGATCCTTTAATTCAACCCGTCTCATGTCCGCGATCACCCATCTCCAATTCCTCGAATCCGAGGCCATCTACATCCTGCGCGAAACGGCCGCGCAGTTCCAGAAGCCCGCGCTGCTGTTCTCCGGTGGCAAAGACTCCATCGTCATGGCCTGGCTCGCACGCAAAGCCTTCTACCCTTCCAAGCTGCCCTTCCCGTTGCTCCACGTGGACACCGGCCACAACTTCCCTGAGGCCATGGAATACCGCGACTGGTTCGTGCAGGAGATCGGCGCCACGCTGACGGTCGGCCTCGTGCAGAAATCCATCGACGATGGCCGCGTGCAGGAAGAGAAAGGCCACAACGCCAGCCGCAACAAGCTCCAGACCGTCACGCTGCTTGATACCATCGAAGAAAATCAGTTCGACGCCTGTCTCGGCGGTGGTCGTCGCGATGAAGAAAAAGCCCGCGCCAAGGAGCGCTTCTTCAGCCACCGCGATGAGTTCGGCCAGTGGGACCCCAAGAACCAGCGCCCCGAGCTCTGGAACATCTTCAACGGTCGCAAACACTTCGGCGAACACTTCCGCGTCTTCCCGCTCAGCAACTGGACCGAGATGGACATCTGGCAGTACATCCGCCAGGAAAACATCCCCCTGCCAAGCCTCTACTTCAGCCACCAGCGCAAAATTATTGAGCGCCACGGCCAGCTCCTCGACGCCAGCACCGGCATCATCCCCCTGCTCGACGAAGAAAAGCCCAAGGTGAAGGAAATGACCATCCGCTTCCGCACCGTAGGAGACGCCACCTGCACCGGCGCTGTGGAATCCACCGCCAGCACGATTGATGAAATCGTCGCCGAAGTCGCTGCCGCCCGCCAGACCGAGCGTGGCACGCGTGCGGACGACAAGCGCAGCGAGACCGCCATGGAAGACCGCAAGAAGGAAGGATACTTCTGATGAAAAGATTGGCTGAAGCTCTCTCCTACTCGGTGGCTTATCTCGCTTCCGTCCGTCGCAACGATGATGACGCGGCAGATGAGGACTGCGACACACTGGACTTCATGACCGCGATCGTGCGCGAGGCCACACCCGCTGAGATCGAAGCCATTCGAACAGCTTCGGAATCTGCCATCGCCACCCTTCTTCAAGACTCGGAACCCGACCACGAATTCATTCAAGGTTACCGCGACTGCATCGAAAACTTCTGCAACCAGACCGCATAGATCCCCACACTCAGCTTTTTATCATGGACGTCCTCGTTAACCCCACCGAATCCTCTCTTCTCCGCTTCACGACCGCCGGGTCAGTCGATGATGGCAAAAGCACCCTCATCGGCCGCTTGCTGTATGATTCCAAATCCATCTTCGAAGACCAACTTCTCGCCGTCGAAGAATCCTCCAAGCGTCGTGGCGATGCCCACGTGAATCTTGCGTTGCTCACCGACGGCCTTCGCGCCGAGCGCGAGCAGGGCATCACGATTGATGTGGCCTATCGCTACTTCGCCACGCCCAAGCGCAAGTTCATCATCGCCGATACGCCGGGGCACATTCAGTACACGCGCAACATGGTCACGGGGGCTTCGACCGCAGATCTCGCGATCATCCTGATCGATGCACGTCTGGGTGTCATCGAGCAGACCATGCGCCACACCTATCTTGCGAGCCTGCTGCGCATCGGCCACATCGTGCTGGCGGTGAACAAGATGGACCTCGTGGATTTCGATGAGGCCGTTTATAACAAGATCGTCGCCGATTTCCAGGCATTCGCCAAAGGCCTCGACCAGTTGCCGCAGGTCACGCCGATCCCAATGAGCGCGCTCAATGGCGACAACGTGGTCGATAAATCCGAGAGCACGCCGTGGTACACCGGCCCTTCGCTCCTGCAGCATCTCGAAACCGTCCAGGTGCACAGCGAAACTGCGGCCGATGAAGCGCGTTTCGCCGTGCAGTGGGTCATTCGCCCGATCTCTGACCGTGAAGACGCCAAGCTGGGCAATCTGCATGACTACCGTGGCTTCGCCGGCCGCATGGCCAGCGGCACCTTCCGCGTGGGCGATGACGTGCTCGTCTATCCGTCCGAGATGAAGTCGAAGATCACCGGCATTCACACCTATGAAGGCCCGCAGCAAGAGACGACACCGCAGCTCAGCTACAGCATCACCGTGGCCGATGAAATCGACACCAGCCGTGGCGGCATGATCGTGAAGGCCAACGAGCCCACGCAGACGAGCCATGAGTTTGATGCCATGATCTGCTGGTTTGCCGACAAGAAAACGCTCAAGCCCCGCAGCCGCTTCCACCTGCGCCACACCACCAATGACGTGCGCGCCGTCGTCACCGACGTGCTCTACAAGGTGAACATCAGCACGCTGGAAAAAACCACCGCCAGCAAGGAGTTCTCTCTCAACGACATCGGCTGCATCCGCATCCGCTGCGCCGCCCCGATCTTCTTCGACCCGTATGGAAAAAACCGCACCACAGGCAGCTTCGTCCTCGTCGATGAACAGACGAACAACACCGTCGCTGCCGGCATGATCACCAAGTCGCTGGTGGATGCCGGTGATGAAGATGCCGAAGTGGCGATCTAATATGTGAAATCAGTCTCGTGGTCACGTTCTAGGACGTGACCATGACCTACGACGGCATCATCCTCGGCTCCGGGCACAATGCGCTGGTGCTCGCCTGCTACGCAGCACGCGCGGGCCTGAAGGTGGCGGTGGTGGAGAAAAATCCCGTTGCCGGCGGTGGTCTGGCCACGGTGGAGTTTCCGCACGGCTCCGGCTTCAATCACAACACGCATTCCTTCTTCCATCGCGGCATCACTGCCATGCCATGGTATCGCGAGCTGGAGTTGGAGCGCCATGGCGTGCGTTACATCGAGCCCGAGCTCAATGTGGCGATGCTGCTGCCCGAAGACCGCGTGCTGGAATGGTGGACGGACTTTGACAAAACCTTCGCCTCATTCGCCGCCATCTCCCCACGCGATGCGGAGCGGCTGCGCGAGTGGACGGAGCGCTTCCGTCCCATCGTGGAGCAGATCCTCATCCCCGAGGCACAGCGCGCACCGCTGCCGCCGGCGGAGCGTGTGCTTAAGCTGCAGCAAAGTTCCCTCGGCCGCACGCTGCTGGAAGTGCAGGCCCTCTCACCCGTCGAGTTTGTCATGCGCGAGTTCGAGCACCCCGCCGTGCGCGCCGGCCTGCTCTTCTTCAATGGCCTGCGCGAGGTCGATCTGCGGCAGAAGGGTTTCGGGCATTCCATCCCCGCGCTGCTCGCCAGCCCGCGCAAGGCGCAGATGTGCCTCGGCGGTTCGCGCCAGCTCGCCGAGGCCCTGGGCGCAGATTTGCGGGAGCATGGCGGAGAGATTTTCACGAGCTGGCAGCCGCGCTCCATCCTGACGCTCAATGGCCGTGCCTGCGGCGTGGAATCCATCACGGGAGACCGCATGGAGGCCACGCAGTTCGTCGCCAGCGGGCTGAATCCGCAGCAGACCTTCCTCGATCTCATCCCGGCAGATGTCGCCCCTGCCCACCTGCGTGAACGCGCCGCAGGATTCGAGTACAACCTCCTCGCCCCTCTGTTCGCACTGAACCTCAACCTGCGCGAGCCACCCCGCTACACCGCAGCGGAAAAGCATCCCGAATTGAGCCAGGCCTTCATGATGATCCTCGGGCTCGATGACGTGGCGCAATTTCATGACATCGTCGCCGCGCACGAGCGTGGCGAGATTCCGCGCACGGTCATGTGGGGCGCCTGCCCCACGCAGTTTGATCCCTCACAGGCTCCCGCCGGAGCTCACACCGCCTTCATGTGGGAAAAGCTGCCCTACGCCCTGCATGGCGATGCCCAGAACTGGGATGCTCAAAAAGAAGCCCATGGTCGCGAGATGCTGGCGCTCTGGCAGCACCACGCACCCAATCTGCACGAGGCCGTGCTCGATTCCTTCACCCGCAGCGCCCTCGATACCGAACGCCTGCTGCCCAACATGATGCGCGGCGATCTGCTCGTGGGCTCCTTCGCGAACGATCAAATCGGCTACCATCGCCCCTTCCAAGGCGCAGGCACCTACCGCAGCGAAATCCCCGGCCTCTACCTCTGCGGCGGCTCCACCCACCCCGGCGGCAACGTCACCGGCCTCTGCGGCTTCAATGCCGCCAAGGTGGTGCTGGCGGATTGTGGCGGGAATTGAGCTGTAGCGATTTTCAAAACTCATTTCCGGCATGGTGAGCGTGACGACATTCGGTTTGCCGCAGAGGGGCAAAGGTGCAGAGGTGACAGAGATTGAATTCATTCTCTGCTCCCTCTGCCTCTCCGCCCCTCTGCGGCAGATTCGAAGATGCTTGTGACTTTCAAAGCAGCATGGTGAGCGCGTCGCCGAGTGTCTCCAAACTCGTGCTCAGAAATGAATTTTTTGATTGGCTCTAGATTGCGTGGCAGTGGTGAAAACGATAGAATCCGCACATGTCACAGTCGATTCGCATCGATCTCGAATTACCGGACGATCTGGCGCTGTTCAAACTGCCCGCAGGCGTGAATGAGCGGCTGACGTCGTTGCTGAACAAGCAGGATTCGGGTGAGCTTCTTACCGATCAGGAAAAGCGTGAAGCCGAGGGATTGGTAGATTTGGCGGACACGCTGACCTATCTCGGGCTCAAGGCCAAAGCGGCTGCATGAGCATGCCGATCTCCGCGCCCTACAATTCCTTGATCATCTTCCCGTCCTTCGTGCGGCAGGGCACGTAGAGGTGATCCAGCCAGACGGGGATGAAGTAGTTGATGAGGAACTTCCGCGCTTCGGCGAGGTCGTCGAAAGTGGTGCCCGCCCAGGGGAAGCCGCGTTCCTGATAGTAGAACTCCCATTCGCCGCGCCGTTTGGAAATGAAGTAGCTGCCGTCTCGTGATCCCACCTCGGTGCTCACCGGCGGCAGTTTCTCGGGCTGCAAGCCTTGCGCGGCGAGGCTGTCCTCGATGTCCTTGCGCGTCAGCGTGAAGACCCGGTTCACCGCGTCCTGGGAGCGCTCCGTGTTGCCTTCTTCATTCGTGTCCCGCCACTCCGGCGGCAGTCCCAGATGCGCCAGCGCCCACGTCGCCACATCCTCCCGGGATTGCAGCACCTTCATCTGCTCGGCGATGGAAAGAGGCTTGGCGGTCTTCATGAGGAAAGGATTCCCGGAAACGGTGGGGAATCAAGCGCGTGGGATCGACTTGTTTGGCGCATGGATTCGCTTTCTACGCATACCGTCCCGGCAGGTTCGCGGTATCACTGCGTGCCGTCGGCGCTGGCGCTGGCCGGTGAATCACCTTCTGCGAAGGCAGCCAGCCTTGATCCCGCCACTTGCGCAGCCCGGCACGCCAGTCCTTGATCGAATTTTGGCCGTTCATCCATCCGTTCGCCTCCCAGTGGTTAAACATCGAGGCACCATCGCTGGCCGGCAGTCCGATCTGCACCGCGTAGGCCTCCAGCTCCGCCTGGGTTCCACGGCCGACATGGGGCTCCGTGCCGCCGGGAAACTCCAGGCCTTTGAGGCTGATGCGCGGGTCCGCTTTGTTCAGCCAGTTCAGCAGCCGCGCACGGCTGAGGCGCTTTTGTTTCAGCTCGCACCAGGCGGTGCATTTCCCCAGTTCCGCCGGGATGTCGAGGGCCTGATACGCCGGGTTCGCAGCGAGGTGCGCGAGCCACGTCGCGTCATCCACCAGCAGTCCACGTCGTTTGGGCTTCTGTGGCGCTGACAGGGGTTGCGCTGCCAACGGCTGTGCTGCTTGGCAAGGATCGGCTTCGCGTATGTACGCGGGCGCGCGCCCTTGTGCA
>JAFLEI010000065.1 GCA_017301975.1 Verrucomicrobiota bacterium | reverse complement strand
AAAGTATCCGCCCCCCGCCAGCACGAGGCCGCCGAGGATGATCATCACCAGATAACGCCGGAAGAATCCGGGCTCGTCGTCGTCGATGTGAGGAGATGCCATGTTGTGGTGGAAAAGTCCGGGGTTATTTTTTAGGGGCCTGGGTCGCCAGCCCGATGTTCGTGAAGCCCGCCCGGCCGATCGCCGTCAGCACATCCATCACCACCTGGTACTGCGTCCCGCTGTCGCCACGCACGATGATCGGCGCCTCAGGCATCGCCGCCTTGATCGCCTCCAGCTTCCCGGCCAGCTCATCGATCGTCACCGCCGTCGCGTTCAGCTTGATGTTCCCCTGGTTGTCCACCGTCACCGCCTGCATCTTCGGCCCTTCGATGGGCTTGGATGTGGAGGGCCCGCCGCGCGGCAGGTTCACCTTCACCCCCTGCACCCCGGCGGTGGTCATGATGATGAAAATCAGCAGCAGCACCAGGTAGAGGTCCACCATGGGCGTGACGTTGATGTCGTCGTAAGATTTGCTGTCAGCCTGCATAGAATGTTATTCCTTGTAGTGTTCCGCCATCTTCGTGACGAACTCGTCGATGAAGGTCTCCATGTTCGAGACCACGTCCTTGATGCGTGAGCTCAGGTAGCTGTAGATAAACAGCGCTGGAATCGCCACCGCCAGGCCCGCCACCGTCGCCAGCAGCGCGCCTGCAATACCCGGAGCGATGGAGTTCACCTCCACCTCGCCGGATTTCGCGATCACCGCGAACGTGATCATCACCCCGATCACCGTTCCCAGCAGCCCCAGGTAAGGACCGCCCGCGATGCCAATCGTCAGGAATACCAGCTTCCCGTTCAGCTTCTGCACCTCGCGCACCATGCCGCCATGCAGCGTCGCCTTGATCGCCTGGATGGATCGCCCGGAGAGCCCCATCGCCTTCGCCTCCTTCTTCTCCTGCGGATTGAAAGTCACCTGGCGGAAGCTCTTCATGCGGTGGCTGATTTCCTGCGATCCCAGGTGGTAGAGCTGGTACAGCGGCGACTGCTTCATCAGCTTCTGCATCTTGCCGCTCATGCTCCCGCCGATGTTCTTGATGCTCTCGTCATCCTCCGTGTCGATCGCCGTCAGGTCGCTCGAAATCGTCTCCCACCGCTTCATGAACTCCTTGGACGCCTTCTCAATCGTGTTCAAATACATCACCTTTCCCGCCGCAATGATCCAGCCCACAATGGCCAGCAGCGTGCAGAGGAAAATCACCACCCAGCCGTCAAACGTCAGATCCTTCGAGATGTCCGTGATCAGCGAAAGATGCTTCATGATCTCGCCCTCCTCCTCGTGGTCGGAGGCCTCGTCTTCGCCCACGCTCACCAGCTTGTCCTTGTCCGCCGTCGCGCCCTGGTTCACCGCCGCAAAGCGGATGAATCCCGCAGGCCGCGCCGTCTTCGAAATTTGCAGTTCATCCAGTTCACCCGTGTAGCCCGCAAAGTTCGCCGCCGCAGGAGATGTGTCCTTGTCGATCTCCACCGGCCCCTTCAGCAGCGGCATCGCCGCCGTCAGCGCACCATACGATTTGCCATCCAGATACACCGTGATGGTTCCCGCATCCGCCACCGCCGCCACATGGTGCCAGCCGCCTGCGGTTATCGGTGCCCCCACGCTGCTGCGCTGCTTGTTCACCTCCACAAAAGGAATGCCATTGTCCAGCCCCAGGATGAAACTGTTCGCACCCTCGCGCCGGCTCACGATCACCGCGTTCGGCTGCAGCGCGCTCGGCTTGATCCACACCGACACCGTCATTGGCGCACCCGGAGCCCATTCAGGCAGCGGCGGGGCAGGGGACTTGATTGCCGTCTGTCCAAACACCCGCAGCCCGCCGCCAATCAGCGATCCCGCAGCCGGTGTCGGCGTGCCTTCCGCATTCGCTCCCGTCGCAGAGGAATCCGTGGCCGCCTTCGCCGCATCCGCAAAGTGGTACACCAGCGTCGTGTTCGCATCATACGTCTCCTTCGCCGGCTCCGGCGCGGGCGCCTCCGTGTTGCCATAGTAGAGCCACAGGCTCGTCGCGCTCGCAGGTTTCAGGTCCGGCACCTGCACCCACACATACGCCTCGTTCAGCAAAGAGTCCCACTTCTCCACATGGTGCTTCAGCACCGTCTTTCCGTCCTCGGAGACAAAGCGCAGATCGCTCCCGTCCTCCTTCGCGGACATGAAGCTGAACACGCCCTCATGCAGACGCACCAGCACCGCCGTCGTGCCGATCGGCTCCTCGATCCCCACGCCCTTGCCCGTCGTGTCGATCTCGATCTTCTTGCGCGTCGGCCACTTCGCATCCCACCAGTTTTCAGCGGCAGGGGCAAAAGAAGTCGAAAGCGCCAGGGCAAGCAGCAGGGAGTTCAGGAAGCGTGGTGTGCGGGACATGAAGCGTGAGGAGGGGCTGTGCATTGAGAGAGTGAAAAAATGGGGTCGGCCTAGAAATCCATTCCCAGGCGGAAGAGCAGGAAGAGGTCATGCGCCAGAGCGTTCGGCTGCGAGACCAGCGGCATCGCCAGATCCACCGATCCGGTGATGTGGTTTAAATACCGGATGCGTGTGCCAAAGCCCGCGCTCGCCAGGTCATAGCTGCGCTTTTCCGCTGGCAGCGTCTTGTTCGTGTACAGCTTGCCGCCTTCCAGGAAGGCATACACACGCCACTGGTTCTCGCGGTCCTTTGCAGAGCCGATGAAGTTCGGGCTCCGAAACTCCAGCGAGCCAAAAATCCCCGAATCCCCCAGCCGCGTCGCGATCAAATAACCACGCGCCGTGTTGTACCCGCCGCCCGAAGTCTGCTCCGTGTTGATCAGCGCATCCGGCGTCGCCTGCCCCTGCACGCGAGTGTAAATCTGGAATCCCTGCGCGATGTCATGCGTGTGGGAAAGATCCCCGCGGAAGTAGAAAAAGCTGTCCGTCGCCGCAAAGCGCCGCGCCGCAAACTGCGTCTGCGATCCTCCCATCCCGCTCAAATGCCACGTCAGCGCCGCATTGAATTCCGTGTACGTCTGGTCCGTCACACGGCTCGCGCTGTAGGCCAGGTTGAAAGGATAATACGCAATGGGGGAGGAGATCAGCGCACCGCCCGCCGTCACATCCTGGACAAAGTTTTTGTAGTCCATCCCAAAGCTGATCGAATGGAAATACCCCTGCTTCGCCGGCAGCGTCTTCATCAGTCGGAAGCCCACGATCTGCCCTTTCCCGATCACCGTCGTCCCGCCCAGCGCCGCGATGTTGCTGTCCTGAATCGTCCCCGTCAGCATCGCGCTCAGCCCTTCCACGCTGTGGATCGGCGCCTGGTAAAACGCCGAATACACCGCGCTGTCCGTCATCTTTTCCGGAGCCACTTGAAAGCTCGCGCCCAGCGTGTGTCCCATCTGCCACAGGTTGCTGTAGCTCAGCGATCCGCTCAGCCGCAGCGGCACCGTGTTCGCATTGTGCTGGTTGTTGATCTCCCAGCTCCCGTGCAGCGGCAGCTTGTCCTCCACATTCAGGTCGATGTCCACCGTCCCCGGCACCACGCCCGCGCGCAATTCAGGAGTGATCTTCCGGTCGCGCCACCGGTTCAGCGCCACGATGTCCTTGCTGATCTCGTTGAAGTTCGGCACCGTGCCCTCCTTCATGGATGGCGCCATCTCCTTGATCTTGCTCGGCAGGAAATACCGCGCCCCTTTCACGCGCAGGCGTCCCACCGGCGTTTCTACCACTTCCAGGTAGATCACACCACGATTACCCGTCTGCGCTGGAATCTGCACCCCCACGCTCTGGTAGCCCTTCGCCTTGTAAACCTTCTCCAGCGCCACCCGCGCCCCCTCGATGTCCTGCTCGTTCCGGCCCGGCCCCATGAACGGATACACCGCCTCCTCGATCTCGATCGCCTTCAGGATCTTGTTCCCCCGCACCCGGTACTCCCGCACATACAAATTCCCGATCTGCGAAAGCGCCGTCGGAGCCGCCGCCTCAGTGCTGCTGGCGGCCGTAGGAGACTCGCCCCGCACAGGTCCCATCCCGCTCAAACCCACTCCGCAAATCACCACACAAAACCCGCAAGCCTTCCGGCATGCGGTGCTAAATTTGAAACTCGATGGATGGATTGGGAGCGGCATTGACGCAGTATTCAAGACGCCTCCCTTTTCGTTCGACCCAGCCCTCGCTCAAGCTTGCCGCTGTTACGAATGCGTCACACTCAAACTCGCAGGATGCGAACATGTGACGCCCAAGAGTGGTTATGTCACATTTTTGACACCAAACCCCTGCGCTGCCGCGCTGTTCAAGGCGCAGCCTTCTGGGCCTCATGCGCAGCAACAAGCAGCGTGTTGTAAGCCTCCCAGCCAATCGCGGACCGCAGTTGTTCGTCATTGCTGGCCACGCCATGCGTCCATCGTTCAAGATAGGCTGGATCGGCCGGGTTTTGCGAGTCACCGCCAATGTCAGCAATAAATTTTTCGCGCAAGCGATCAACCGCCGCCGCAAGGCCCTCTTGAGCGCCCAGGACTGCAGGCGGCAGGTCCATCATCACCAGCGGGTAACGGGGTTGAATTTCTTCGGCCACTGCGCCATGCGCGCGCCTCCGAAGACTGGAAGTCTTTGCAGCCTCACGGGCGGCGTCCTCGTCAATCCGGAGCACGGCAGGAGCCATCTGGCTTGAGCTCGTTGATACAGAACTCATGTTGTCAGGCGCAGCTCCTTGTACAGACGAGTCCACTGTCAAACCAGGGCTGAATTTCTTGTGGCGGGCCGCCGGGGCCATGGATGTGGCAGGCCCCTCCGCCTGCGCCTTCTCGTTCCTGGCAGCTAGGGTGCCCTGTCCCATGTCGGCAGGCTGAAACCCGCCGCCAAGCAAAAAACCGCTCCATGCCGCCGCGATGCTGGCAAGGGTTCCCGCAATCAAAATCGTTCGAGGGTTGAGTGTCATTCAAGGAAGCAGTTGAAGGATGAACTAAGGGATCAGGCTTCGGCCGTTGCGTGTGTTTGCAGAAAAGATGCTGGAGTCCGGAACAAACCAAACGGGTGATGAAGCCATGGCTTCATCACCCGATGAGTGGTTTTGAATGACGGTATCGTCGTCTTATTTGTTGACGACTGGGGCGCCGTCACCGCTGCGTTTCACCAGCATGGTGCTTTCCACGATGCCGCCAGAAGCGGATGGGTCAGCCTGCACATTGGCAACCATGTTGGCCAGGTACGTTTTACGTACCAGATCAGTGCCGGTGGTGGCGTCACGTACCTGGGCGGCCACAAAGCAATGCTCATAGCCCCAGAGGGTGTAGCTGCCGTTCTGGATGTTGGCCGTGGAATAGTCAATGCCATTGTATTTCAGCACCGTGTTGGTTGCCTGCTTGTCACCGAATCCGATGTAAGCGACTCCCCAGCCGAACGCGCTGCTGCTGGTTCCACGGAGGGTTTTGGCCAGCGTGCCGCCGCTGGAAAATCCGCTGTTGCCAGTGTAGCTGAAAGCACCATTCACATTGCCGCTGGCGTCAACCGACGCCGTGTATTGATTCACCACGTTCGTGTAGCCGTAGCCGGTCTCGGCCAGGGTCGTCACACGCGTGCCGGAGTCGCCGTTGCGGCCACAGCCATAGACGGCGTCGGTGCTGGTGGATCCGTCAACCAGGTTCATGACGATGGCTGCGTCCTGCTGATAGATCATTTGCATCGCCTTGGGGGTGATGTTGGTCAGCGGGGAGTTGGAATGGCTCACAAACACGAAAGGGATCACGCCCACAACGTTGTCCTGAAGGTCAGCATTGGGGAAGCCGGCAGAAGCCTTGTAAACATCCGAAAAGCCTGCATCAATAACGCCCGGGTTCGTATAGGTTGTGTTGCCCAGGTTGGTGCCGCTGCCGGTGGTCATGACGATGTCGCCTCCCACGGGTGGCTCCGCAGGAACTGGAATGAAGACATTGCGGCTGGCGCGATCGCTCGGATATTGCACCCCTTCGATGGAGCCCGCCCAATAAGCACGCACGATGACTCGGTCGGCGCCGACGGTGTTTGCGTAGATGGCGTAAGTGGCCTTGTTGGCGCCGTCCCCTGCGGTTGCCTCAGTCCATGCGAACTTCACCCCGGCGCCAAGAGCCGACTTGATGGCGGCGTTGGCTGCGGAACGGAAAGCGGTGGAACCAGTGATGTTGATGACCACATCGGCTGCGGAGGCCGAGCCGGCAAAAATCGCCGCTGCGGCGAGAGATTTCAAAAGAGAGTGCTTCATAGAGAATTGAATTGGCTGAACTGAATGAGTTTTTGTAGCTGGGATGAGATGAGTGTCGCTGGAACGTTATTTGGAGGCGCGGCGACGGCGCACGAAGAGACCACCAAGGCCGAGTCCAAGAAGGATGACGCGGGATGGTTCAGGAACGGCGGCAGGTTCGGCGTTGAAAGAGACGGCACCGGTGTTGGAAATGCTGAAGGAGCCCTGAAGCTGAGGGGTCCGCGCCGCCGTCGGCGCATCGGTGGCACCCGACGTGCTCGCCAGAATCCGGTACAGGTCCAGCGTGCTTCCGGTGAAGCCGTTGACCACATTCAGTTCGTTGCCACCCGCTGGCAGATAGCCAAAGTAGGCAGACAGCGCTGCGTAATCCGTGTAGTCGTTGCTGAGGCTGGTGGAAATCACCGCGCCATTGCCACCGAGGCTGACATTGGATGCATTCGCTCCGTTCGCCACGAACGTGCTGAATGATCCATCGGCTCCAGCATTGGCGAAGCTGGTGATGTTGGAATACAGGCCGTTCAGGTCTCCAGTGGCCAGCGGGGCGTAGGTCGTGCCCGATGCACCCACATAGACCGCTCTTCCGGAACCATCACCCGGGAGGGGGAAACCGGTTGCAAGGATGCCCATGGTGAGACCCGTGTCGCTGGCCCAGCCTGCGCCAAAGGCAGAAGTCAGACCCGCGCTAAGCGTCGCGCCGAGGTTGCCAGTCACGTCGATCGTGCCGGTGGAATCGCGGTACAGGCTGGCCTGACCGATGTCGACCACAAAAGTGTTTGCCGTCGCGTTTGTCGAACGGAAGGCCAGAAGCAGGTCTCCCGTGGTGTAGGCTGCTTGAGCCATTGGTGCGCAAAACGCGCCGCAAACCAGGGCGATCAAGCCCGGAATGGTTCGTTTGGTGAGTGTCATCATGGATGTGTGGTATGTCGCTGTTAGGGGTGTCAGGGCAGGAATGCTTGATGCAACCGAACTCAGACGACGCCTGCTATGCCACCCCGCCTCGTCTCCAGCGAGTTCATCACTGTTACAGTATGGTTGCACTCCACCCCGCTGCGGAACCCCGCTCAGCAGCCTGTCAAGAGCCCCGTTGGAAAAAAGATGTCACATTTCGAACGGCCGTTATCATGTAAAAGACCTGCCGTGTTTTCTGCGCCTTCCAGCACCCGTTCCTGCCTTCACCTCCCGCCCCTGAAACTGGGGTGGTGCCTGCTGCTGGCCTCTGGCGGGCTGCTTTCGGGTGCAGAGCCCCCCGCGTTCACTCCTCCTCAGGCCTACCCGGCGGCCCGGTATGAAGCCGGGTGGAGCAAAAATCCCTTCACCTTGAAAACGGTGGCAGCCGTGGCCGCACAAGGCTCATTCGCCAGAGATCTTGCCATCGGGGCCCACTACGGTGCCGTGGACAATCCCACCGTTGTGATCGTCAACACCAAGACCAACGAACGCACTCTCCTCCGCAAAGACCAGCCCGCCCCCGGCGGCATGCGCTTGAAATCAGCACATCTCACCAGCCATCGCAGCGAGTGCCAGGTGGAAGTCGTCCAGGGTGCGGAAGACGCCGTCCTCACCTACGACGCCGGCTACCTGAGTCAGCTCGCCGCCGGCGAAGCCGCCCGCATGGCAGCCTCCAAAGCCCCCTCGTCCTCCCCTCCCAAACGGCCGCACCTGCCCACCCCGACCGCCGCCCGAGGTTCGTCAGCCTCCCCGGTATTCAAAGTCAGCAACCTGGAGCCTCCTCTCCCCATGCCCCCTGCGGCCCCCCTTCAAAATCGACCTCCGCCGCCCCCCTAGCTCCGCGACCTCACTCCCGCATCAAACCAGGCCCCGCAGCACCCAAAAGGGGGTCAGTGTGCAAATAATTGACAAAATAAAGCCCCTTGATTTCAGTCGTTCATGGGAGCAACCGCAAAATGCGGAGCAGGCAGTGTAACCCATGTTCCCGGTCAGAGTGTCACCCATGTTCCTGTTCAAACCCCTGGCCTCCGCAGACCACAAAACGGGGTCAGTGTGCAAAAAATCAAAAAAAAGATTCCCGCTTTCCAGGCATGCCGTTTCATCCAGGCTCCATCACAAGGCGCGCAAAATCAGTCCTTGCCGCAGCCCTCCGCATGACGCATGCGCCACTCCTTTGGACTGTGGTCACGCCGTGCCAGGGCCCGGCGCATGATCAGTCGCCGTGCCGTGGCCGAAGAAAGCGCGCGAAAGAGCGGCGGAAAAGCCTCGCCTCGTCCTCTCCATTCATCAGGCTTCTCTCACGCACATGCTGAGATCACCCCCTGTCTCGGGTCGTTTCAAAATCAAACGAAGGTCATCCTTAAAACGTGAACACAAAGTTGATCTTCGCGATCACGCTCACACGGTCCCGGTCCGGAAAATTCGCCCACGTTTCCAGCACCACGTGCCGGCTCAGGTCATATTTCGCTCCCGCCGCTGCGATGACCCCGTGCTGATTGCGCGTCTGCACCACGTCCGCGTTCAGATTCAAATTCCGCTCAAGCAGCCTCCACGTGCGGTCCACGCCAAAGAGGAAGCTGTCGCCCTTCGTCTGCAAGCCGTAGCCCGCATGCACGCGCACCAGATGAAAATCATGCCACAACATGGCATACGTGAAGGGATCGCCTGCGCGCCTCGTGTCCGTCAGCGCCACGCCCGCCACACCCAGCGCAAACATCCCGTCCTCCCATGGCTGAATCCGCGCCTTCGTTTGAAACACCAGCGGCCCCGAATACCCGGTCCCCAGCACGCTGTCCAGGCCCCACTCCACATGCAGCGGCTTGAAGTCCCACCCCGTCTTAAATCCCGCCCAGTCCGAAGTCTTGCCCGGCCCGCTCGTGGCGAACTGATTCGCCCCGCCAAAGCTGCTGAAGTACTGCGCCGCCACCGTGCGGTGTGGCACCGTGTCCGCCGTCGGAATGTTGTTCAGACCCGTCGGCGTCCCAAAAACCGCGCCAGCGGCAAACATTACCAATACCATAAGGTGGTATTCAAAAGCACAAAACGAGGAGGCGCGAGCCACGTGCCTCCTCGATCCTTCCGCTCCGTAAAGTCTTAAAAAATTCATGGCTTCGTGCCCTCGTTTCACTTCTTCTTGTTCTCATCCTGATGCCCGTCGCTGTACGCCTGGGCGGCCAGTGCAGGCACCGTCTTCGCCAGCGCCGCCTGATTCTGCCGGCCCGAGGCGTAGGACTCAAACACCGCACGGATCTCATCGCGCACCCGGCGGAAGACCTCCATCTGTTCCTCCTCCGTCCCCGTCGCATGCGCCGGATCATCAAAGCCCCAGTGGTGCCGGTTCACCTGCCCCGGAAACATCGGGCAGGCCTGGTCAGCATTGCCGCACACCGTGATCACCGTCTCGATGTCCTGATTCAAAAATTCGCTCAGATGCTTCGAATGATGCCCCGAAATATCGATGCCGATTTCCGCCATCGCCTTGATGCCAAGAGGGTGCACATAGCCCGCAGGCTTCGACCCCGCGCTGGCCACGGTGTAGCCTTCACCCAGCGCCCGGCGCAGGATGCCTTCAGCAAGGTGGGATCGGCAGGAGTTGCCGGTGCAAAGAATGAGAATGGTAGGTTGTGTCATGGGGGTAAGAATGGGTTTTGAAAAAAACGGACAAAATCATTGGGCCTCGGGCCCGCACCTGCCATCGCAGCAGCCATCGGCCTGGAGGTGCTTGCACAGCGGCACGACAAGCAGTGCACCGAGCACAGGCGCGACGAGATAAAGCCACAGATGCTCCGTATGCCCGGAGATCAGCGCCGGCGCGAGCGAGCGCGCAGGATTCATCGAGGCACCGCAGGCCGGCCCCGCAAACATCGCCTCCAGGGCCACAACTCCGCCGATGGTGATCCCAGCCGTGATGCCCTTTTCCTTTGCTCCCGTGGACACGCTCAAAATCGTCAGCATCAGAATCGCCGTGAGCACCAGTTCCAGCACAAAGCTCTGCGTCTCCGACCCCACAGGCAGCGTGGCCCCCAGCGTGGCATCGTGCGGATAGAGGCGGTTCAGCAGGATGCTGGCAGCCAGCGCCCCGCCTATCTGCGCGCCGATATAACCCGGCACCTCACGCCACGCAAAGCGCCGCGCCACCGCAAAGGCCAGCGTCACCGCCGGGTTCAAATGCGCCCCGCTGACATCGCCAAAGGTATGAATCATCGCCATGACCACCAGCCCGAAGGTGAGGGCGATCCCCGCATGGCCGATGGCCCCGTGGCTTGCGGCATTGATGACGATGGCCCCCGTGCCCGCAAACACGAGCGTGAAAGTCCCCAGAAATTCAGCAAGGCGTTGTCTCTTCATGGAAAAAGTTCAGCAGCATTTGGACCCCGGCGTGCAGCAGGAGGAAGCAGCCGCCGCAGCCACCTCGATTTTCGGCGCAGGCGCGCACTCACCCGGCAGGCAGATGCCACGCGCCAGGCAGTCCGTGTGTTTCAGCCCCAGATGAAACGCCAGCGCACCGTCGATCACCTCCGCGCTCTCCACCGGAAACTGCGCCACCACGCCGTCCTCGTATTCAATCTCCACCGGCAGGTTGTGGTGCGGCAGCACATCGCCCGCACGGTCAAAGATCGCCGCCAGCTTGCCGCAGAGCAGCCGGTGCTCCACATCATCATGCACCCACGTTTGCAGCAGGCAGGTCTCCAGCGTGCGCCGCATGCCGCCGCAGTCGATGAAGTTCTTCGCCACGTGCCCCACTTCAGTGACGTGATAGTGCGCCGGGATCATGCCGCCATCCGGCAGCACAAACAGCAGCGGCTTGTCCGCATGGGAGTTCAGGAAGGTGAGAAATTCGGAAATGTTCATGGTAGGAAAAAGCAGTTAGCAGCAGGGTTTGGTTGTGGCCTTCTTCGGCGCCAGCTGGTCCAGGCAGCGCAGGAAATCCCCCAGGCAGTCGCAGGCCAGCCGATAATAAATGTTCAGTCCGCGCTTGTCAGACACCAGCACCCCCGCCTGGCGCATCATGCTCAGGTGCTTGGATACCGTGGACATGTCCGCGCCCACCAGATCCTTCAGATCGCACACGCACATCTCCCCATCCATCAGCGCCTCGGCGATCAGCAGCCGGGAAGGGTGCGCCAGCGCCTTGATCACGGCCGCTCGTTTGCTGGAGACTGTCTTGCTTGCAGGCATGGTTAAGTTGGGTATTTGGCAAAATAACCAAATAGTATCCGCCCCGCAAGCTCTTTCTGCCAAAGCATCACAGGAGAGGGATCATTCCGAACCCTCAACGCTCCGCCTCCATCCAGCACTCCGCCTTAACCAGCGCCCTTGGTTACTTCGCCCAGCGCTTCCAAGCTGGGACCAGGATGGTCCCACTCCTTCCAAGCCACCCACCCGCCCTCGCCCAACGCTCCCATACCGGACGACCAGATTGCCCCCTCCGCCAAATGGGTGCTGCAGTTCTGTCGTACCGGATTCACCTCCCGCCAGCCCTGGACCACCTCCTCACTTTGCCGTAGCTCCGCCCACCGGCATCGGCAGGATCTGCACCTTGATCTTCTCCCGCACATTGTTCAGCCACGCATCGTAAAACTCCGCCGCCTTCTTCTGCTTCAGCACCGCCTCGGCCTCCTTCCGCTTCTCTGCGGCCGACTTGCTCAGCAGCCGCTCCTCATCCAGCTTCACCATGATCCACACGGTGCCGAGGTCCACCACCCCGCTCACGTCCCCCGGCTTCATCCTGCCCAGTGCGCCGCCGATCGCCGGGCTCAGCGCCTCCGGGTTCATCCAGTCCATGGCGCCGCCGTCTGCCGCACGGCTGTCCGCAGAATGTTTCTTCGCCAGATCCTCAAAGTTCTGCCCCTCCTTGAGCTTCGCATGCAGGTCATCCGCCAGCCTGCGCTGCTGCGCCCCCTCCGGGTCCCCGGCTTTTTTCAATAGGGAGAGCGTGTGCAGCTTCACCTGCCGCTCCGGTGGGGCGTTGTTCTGCGCCACCAGCCGGCTTATCTCCTCCTCCGTCGGCGCAGGAGCCATCCCGCGGATCTTCTGCTTCATGAGTATGGCGACGAGGCTCTTTTCACGCGCCATGCGGTACTCCTCCAGCGTGTAGCCTTCCTTGGCCAGTTGCACCAAAAAGCGCGGCTGGCTGCCCTTGAAATTTTTCGCCACGAACTGGCGCACATCTTCATCCAGTTGCTCAGGCTTCACGGCATTCCCCATCGCTTTGAAGGCCGCATGCAGCAGCGCCAGCTCTATCTGCGCCTTCAGCGCCGCCTGCTCCAGCTCCGCCTCCGTCTCTCCAGATTTGGCGGCGGCGGCATTCTTGCGGAACACCTCCAGCGCCAGCGCCACCTCCTTCCGCGTGACCTCCGTGCCACCCACCATCGCCGCCACCTGCGTCGCATCCACCGCCTTCCCATCCCCGCCCTTTGGCGTCAGCTTCTCACGCAGCATGCCGGAGAGCGTTTCATCCCACATCTTGTCCATCGCCGCCGTCGTTGCGACCGCCAGCGCGCGGTCCGGCTCACGGCGCAGCTCCTGCAAAAACGAGTCCATGAGCGCGTTAAAGCGCACCCGGGTGCCGGCCTCCGCACCGCCAAACACCTCGCGCAGCAGATCCGTCTCCGGGCTTTGCCCGCCCGCGCGCACCTTCTCCAGAAGGTCCGCCATGGCCGTGCGCTTGCGTGCAGAGCAGTTCTGCACCAGCAGGCCCCAGTCCTTGCGAAAATCTGCCGCCGTCATCTTGCTCAGCGCCAGACTGCGGAATTCCCCGGCGGAGGCCGGCAGCGTCCAGTCCAGCAGCACGGCCGCACAGAAACAGCCCACGGGCCCCAGTTCCGGGTCCTGCCGCACCTGCTCCAAAATGCGTCCGGTGTATTCGTTTCGCCCCGCCGTGCTGTAGTACACCTCACGCGCCAGCAGCCACGGCCAGCTTCCCTCGCTCACCAGGCTGTCCACCACGGCCAGGCCCAGTTGGGCCACCAGCGTGGTACTGGCGTTTGTGGTGCGCGGCTTGTCGGCCGTGTCTGGCACGTAAAAGCTGCTGTCGGCAGTGAAGGCATTGAGGAGCTCCGGCATCGAAATGTCCAGCTGGCGTCCGAGGTCCCGCGCTGCAGCCGTGCGCCGCGCCACCTCCTCCTGCGAAAGTTCGGCCGTCTTGCCAAATCCCGCGTTCAGAAATCCCTCCGTCAGCCAGCCCGCCCAGGAGGCAAAGCCCTCCCCGGCCTCATAGCTGTTTGCCAGTCCTGCGGTCTGCGCCTCCAGCTCCTGCGTGGCCTCGTCCCACGCCCCTTGGGCCGTGGTGATGCGGAACCGGGCAAACTCCGTGTGCGCCTTGTTCCAGCTTCCCTTGCCGTTCCCGATCTCACGCAGTCGTCCCGTCGCCTCCTCGATGACAGCCCCAGGCTTTCCCTCTCCATCCGCCGTTTCCTGTTTCATCACCAGCAGGCCGTCCTTGTGCTCCCACTCTGCGGCATACTTCAGGCTGTCCAGCAGCGCGGCCGCGGGCGTCAGTGTCAGGACGAAATCCAGCAGCCCGTTTCCCTCCTTTGACTTCAAGGACCCGCCAAAGTTGATCTTGCCGGAGGTTTCGTTGTCGGTCGGTTCGTCGGTTTCGATCTTCACGAACAGATTCGCCATCAACGCCCTGCCCACCGGCTGCCGCAGCCACTGCCCGGCGGCGCCGTCATGCGCCGAGAAAAAGGCGGCCACCTCCCCGGGCGTGTAGCGCAGCGTGCAGCGGGGTGGTTTTTTTCGGCCCTCGGCATCGTCAGAAAACGTCAGCGTCAGCAGCAGGCCGCGCTGGGGGTTGCAGACCACGCTCAGCTCTCCGCTGTGGCCGGTGCTTTCCTGAAATGCCAGGGTGAACACCAAGTCCTCGCTGCCGCTGCGCATCAGGGCATTGAACCAGTCCCGCGCCTTCAGCAGGGTTTCGCACGTGGCGTTCAGCGGCTCGCCCAGCCTGGGGGCCTCGGGCATTTCCACCAGTTCCAGCTTCAGGTCCATCTCCGGGTGGTCCGTCCGGCGCGGGGTGGCCGTCACCTTGTAGGAGGTGTACCGGGCGCTGCGCAGCAGGCGGTCCTCGATCTCCGGCACCTGCCCGGACAAAAAGGGCCGGCCTTTCTCCAGCTCGAGGTACTTCAGCAGCGCCGCCTCGGAATCGCGCTTCAGGCCACGGCACTCAATGCCCGCCAGCATGGCGGGCGGCCCTTCGGAGAGAATGTTCACATGCAGCCCCGCAGTGTGCGTGGTTTCATCCAGCACCGTTTTCACCTCCGCCCTGGCCTGCATGCGCCCTGCCTGCGCCAGCTGCTTGACCACGAGGTCCTGCAGCTCGGCGGTGCGGCGGGCATCCAGCGGTGCGGGCTTGCCCGTCTCCCATTCGATGCTCTTCGAGGCTGTGGTCGGGAGCTCGCCCATCCATCCCTTGAGGATGAGGCTCGCCGTCTCCTTCTCTGAGGCTATCGCCGGCGTGGACGAAGTCGTTCCCTCCTCGGCTTTGTTCTTTTGTGCGCGATGATCCGCGGGCTTTTTCTCCTTCGTGGTCAGCTTTGCCACGATCTGCGCCACCGACACCGCCTGCGCGCCAGTCACGGTGACCGGCCCCGCCATGTAGCGCGGTCCTTCCGCGATCACGCACAGCAGCCGTTGCGGATCCGCCAGCCAGCGCGTCTCAGTGATCTGCACCTGCGGAAATCCCGCGCGCTGGTACCCGCGCAGCAGCGCCGCCCGGGTGGCCCGCACATAGTCCTCCAGCGGCGCCTCCGGATGCGCCGCCAGCAGCCAGTCCCCGTGCGTGTACAGGCCGTGGCTGAGGCGCTGGGAGGAGAAGCTCTGATTGCCCTCGAACACCAGACGATCCGCGCTTCCTAGCACGCCCACCCTGGCCGGATCAGCGCCACGCACGATGCCGGAGAGCAGGACCGGCAGCAAAAGGCAAAGACGGAGAGCGGCGGGCGTTTTCATGCAGAAGCAGTCACGGATGGGCCTGTCGGTTGGCGGAAAAAAGGCTTGGACTGTAATTAGGGAAAGTTTAGTCAGTCGATCAGTGCAGGGTCAAGAGTAATCAGCCTGAACGAATTTAAGTCTCAGGCTCATATTGAAGACGAATTGTGTTCTCGACGGAGACAAAAATTTTCGCCGGACGGTCGGCGCAGCCTGTGTAGAGTGCCGCCGCCTGCACGCGGCTGGTTTTGCGCTGCGAGGGCAGGCCGCAAAAGGAATGATCAACAAACTCGAAAAATGGGCATGGGCGGGCGGGGCGCTGCTGGCGGGAAACGCCGGCATGGTCAATGCCGTGGGTTTGAAAAGCTACGCCCATCAGGCCGTCACCCACGTGACCGGCAGCACCACGCTCTTCACCCTCGCCGCCGCGCATCATGACCTCCCGGCGCTGACGGATCTCGGCATGGTGCTGCTCTCCTTTGTGGCCGGTGCTGCGCTCAGCGGCTTCATCGTGCAGAAAGATGCGCTCAAGCTCGGGCGACGTTACGGCGTGGCGCTCCTGATTGAAAGCCTGCTGCTCATGGTCGCCGCGTCCCTCATGCGGTCAAACAACGGCCTCGCCAGCTACTTTGCCTCCGCCGCCTGCGGCCTGCAGAACGCCATGGCCAGCACCTACAGCGGCGCCGTGCTGCGCACCACGCACGTCTCCGGCATGTTCACCGATCTCGGCGCCGCCTTCGGCCACTGGCTGCGCGGCCTCAGCGTGGATGCCAAACGCATCCGGCTCTACGCCACTCTCGTCGGCTCCTTCATGCTCGGCGGCGTGCTCGGCACTCGGCTCTTCGATGTCTTCTCCTACAACACCCTCTACATCCCGGCCGCGCTGACCGGCTTGGCCGCCGCCGCTTACACGCTCTACGCCCACATGCGCCGTAAGTGAACTCAGCGCGGCGTCTGCGTGACAGGCTCCACCGGCACGATCCAAAACACCCGCTCCGTCGCATCCCCTCCTGCCTGCGCCATCATGAGCTTCATCAGCTTGGGGTGGGTTCTGCCGTCGGACCAAAACGGTGCCCACTGCTGCGTGGCGGGCTGCAGCACGCTCCATTCACACTGCGTCAGTTCCTCAAACAGCACCACGCTGCTCTCGCGTTCCGTAGACTGACAGCTCAGCATCAGCCGCACACCACCCCCGGGCTTCCCCTGCGTGAACAAAGTCACCCGGCAGTCCGGTGTTTCATCAAAGGGGGATCGCACGTGTTCCAGTTCCAGCCGTGTCAGGTACTGTCCGTGCTCCTCCGTGGTGCTGACGTTCAGCAGCGCCGTGGCAGGCAGCTCTGCCAGCAGATGCTCGCAAAACGTGGTAAAGGCCTGCATCCGTGCGTCACGCCGCTCAGCTCGGCGCACATCATCCGCCAGCGTCAGCGTCCCCTGTGCCAGCGAATACACCGCGCCCAGCACCAGCGCCGTGATCGCCAGTACAATGATCACCTCCAGCAGGGTGAATGCCTTCGCCCGGGATGTCTGGCTGTGCCGCGTTTTCATCAGCGGAACAGCGGCGGATACACCCAGGTTTCAGCGCTGGCCTGCTGCGGTGTTTTTCCTTCCATCCATGCAGCGGTCACGCGTACTTCAAACAAGCCCGTCACCGGCTGGTCGTCGCGATTCTTCAGCTCCAGCGGCGTGTGCGTCACGGTGTAGCTCACATCACCCTCCTGCAGTTTCACTTCTTCAATGACATCCGGCCTGCGAGTGTGTTCCACCAGCAGCGACCGCATGCGCTCCTGCACCGCCGCCTCATGCCGGCGCAGCAGGGTGTGCTCTCCCAGTTGATGCACCGCCTCCACCAGCGCCACCACCGCCATGCTGAACACCATCAGTGCCAGCAGCGTTTCCAAAAGGGTGAACCCGCGCCGTTTCTTCATAGGCTCTCCTCCAGTTCCTGGAACCCGGCGGTCAGCGGGTCCAGCGTGGCGCTGACCCAGTTTGCACCATTTTGCCAGCGCAGGGTCAGCGGTTCACAAAGACCGCCAGGACGCAGCATCAAATGCTGATCTCTGGTGGAAACAAATGCCTCGCTGCCGGCATGCCGCACGGTGAGCTTCACCTTCTGGCTCAGGGTGCTCAAGTCCACCCGCTGAGGCTGCACAGTAGTGAGCGTGCGTGTCATGGCCTGCATCAGGGTGCGTTCGGCGTCATGCGCCACGCGCAGCAGCTCATGCTCCTGCGTGAGATTCTGCACCGCGCCCGCACCCAGGCCGATGAGCAGAGACGCGATGGCGAGCACCACGATCATCTCCAGCAGCGTGAACGCCTTCATGTTGCTACCAGTTGCCAATATCATCTTCCGTGTTCTCCAATCCGTCCGCTCCGAGGGAGAGCACGTCATAACCGCGATCGTTGTGCTTGCCGGGGTTGCGATACACCATCTTGCGCCCCCAGGGGTCGGTGATGCCGTCGGGTTTGAGGAGTTGGGTCCAGCGCCTGGGCTTGGGATCGGCGGTGGGGCGGGTCACCAGGGCATCAAGCCCCTGTTCCTGCGTGGGATAAGTCAGGTTGCTGATCTTGTAGGAGGTCAGGGCGGTTTCCAAGGACTTGACCTTGGCACCGGCGGTGACGTGCTCGGCATCGCCCTGGATGCCCTGCACCATGAAGGCGACCGTTCCGAGGATGAGTGCAATGATGAGCAGGACGACCATCATTTCTAGCAGGGTGAAGCCATTTTTGGAGGAGGTGCGGAGGTGTTTCATGGTTGGGTTAATGTCTGAGCTGGCCGAGGGTGGAGAAGACGATGTTCACCATGGTGTACACGAGGGTGCCGACGAGGGCGGCCATGATGAGGAGGAGGCAGGGCTGGATGAGGGCGGTGACGCGCTCGATGGTGCGCGTGAGCTGCGTGTCCATGCGCGTGGCGGCCTTGCCCAGCACCTCGGCGAGATGGCCGGTGTCTTCGCCGATGCGGATGACGTCGATGGCCTGGGAGTCGAGGGCCTGCGTTTTTTTCATCGCATGACTCAAAGATGCGCCCTCTTGCACAAGCGCCTCGGCCTGGGTGAGGGATTGTTTCAGGTGCAGGTTGGTGACGGCACGGCGCACAAGTTCCAGGGCATGCAGCAAGGGGACACCGCCGCGCAGCAGGCTGCCGAGGGTTTCAAAAAACTGCAGCTCAAAGCGCGCGCGGGTGATGTCGCGGATGCCGGGCATGCGGATCATGAAGCGATGCCAGCCGGACTGGAAGGACGGGGTTTTGCGCAGGGCAAAGAGCAGCATGATGAGGCAGCCCAGTGCAAGGGCGAGCAGCCACCAGTAATTTTTGAGAACATCAGAGAGCGCGAGGCTGACCTTGATCATGAAGGGCGGCTCCTTGCCGGAGCCGGTGAGCAGGGAGGCAAGTTTTGGCAGGAGATAGGTAATCATGACCAAAGCGAGCGCTCCTCCGGCACTGATGAGAAAGGCTGGGTAAATGAGCGCACCGACGACCTTGGCGTGGACGGATTCCATGAGGCGGAGGTGGCGGGCCTGGCGGTCCATGATGTCATCGAGCGCACCGCTGTTTTCGCCGGCGGCGATCATGTTGCAGTAGAGTTCGTCGAAGGCGGGCGAGGATTGGCGTAGTGATGCGGAAAGTGGCACGCCGTCGCGTACGAGTGCACGGACGCGCGTCGCCAACGTGCCGAGTTTGGAGGCGCTGCGGTTTTCGAGGGCTTGCAGGGCTTGCTCGACTTGCAGGCCGGAGGCGAGGAGGTCGCCCATGTCTTCGGTGAAGCGGATGACGTCGGTCTTGGTCAGAGCGAGGGTTGTTTCGGCGTCAGACTTTGTGTCGGATTTCGCAATTTCGGCGGTTTGGGACTGGATGGAGCGGGGTTGGAGGCCGCGTCGGGATAATTGGCGGAGAGCATCGCCGCGGTCGGCGGCTTCGAGGGTGCCGGATTTGGGGGTGCCATCGGCGGAGAGGGCTTGGAAGGCGAACAGCATCATTCGAGTTCTTCGCTGGTGACGCGGGCGACCTCTTCGAGGGTGGTGATGCCTTCGAGGGCTTTTTGCAGGCCGTAGTCGCGCATGGGGACGAAGCCGTCTTTGCGGGCCTGGGCTTGGAGGTCGGACTCGGAGGCACGCTGGGAGACGAGGGCCTGCATGGCGGGGGTCATGAGGGCGATCTCGTAGAGGGCGACTCGGCCTGAGTAGCCGGTGCTGCGGCATTGCTGGCAGCCGGCTTTGGCGGCGCGGTAGAGGGTGTTGGATTTTTTGACTTCGGGGAAGCCGAGTTTGGTGAGGTCTGAGCGGGTGTAGTTGGCGGGCTCTTTGCAAGAAGGGCAGAGGCAGCGGACGAGGCGCTGGGCGATGAAGGCGCGGACGGCGGTGCCGACGAGGAAGGGCTTGACGCCCATTTCGATGAGGCGGGTGATGCCGGCGACGGCGTCGTTGGTGTGGAGGGTGGAGAAGACGAGGTGGCCGGTGAGGGAGGCGCGGACGGCGATCTCGGCGGTTTCGAGGTCGCGGATTTCGCCGACCATGACGACATTGGGGTCACCCCGCAAAATGCTGCGGAGGCCGCTGGCGAAGGTGAGGCCGATTTCGTTTTTGACGGGGATTTGAACGATGCCGGGGAGTTTGTTTTCGACGGGGTCTTCGATGGTGACGATGCGGCGGTGGACGCTGTTGAGCTGGGTGAGGAAGGTGTAGAGGGTGGTGGATTTGCCGGAGCCAGTGGGGCCGGTGACGAGGACGATGCCGTTGGGTTTGGCGAGGAGGAGCTCGATCTTTTCGCGGTGCGCGGTGCTGAGGCCGAGGCGGTCGAGGGTGAAGCGTTCCTGGCCGAGGAGGCGGAGGCTGATGGACTCGCCTTCGACGCTGGGGATGCAGGCGACGCGGACGTCGATGGACTGGCCGTCGGCCTTGAGGTTGATGCGGCCGTCCTGGGGGAGGCGCTTTTCGGCGATGTCGAGTTTGCTCATCACCTTGATGCGGGCGATGACGGAGGCCTGGAGGGATTTGATGTTTTCGGGGACGGGGATTTCGTGGAGGAAGCCGTCGATGCGGTAGCGGATGCGGAGGGAGTCGGGCTGGGGCTCGACGTGGATGTCGGTGGCTTTTTGAGCGAGGGCTTCGCGGATGATTTGGTTGACGAATTTGACGACGGAGGCGTCCTGGTCTTCGTCGCTGTCGATGACGTTGGCTTCGTCGCGCAGGTGATGGTCGTCGGAGGAGCCGCCGCCTGCGGCGATGAGGGCGTCAAAGGTGTCTGCGCCGACGCCGTAGAGCTGCTGGACGGCGCTGAGGAGTTCGGTGCGCGGGGTGAGGCACCACTCGACGGGGAGCTCGGACTGACGGGCGACGGCCTGGCGTGCGAGGAGGTCGCAGGGGTCGTGGCAGGCGAGTTTGAGGGTGCGTTTCTGAGGTGATGATGACTCTGCCACGGGCTGGTGTGACGTGGTTGTGACACGACCGTGGCCGAAGCCGACGGGGAAGACTTGATGGCGGACGGCGAAGCGTGCGGGGATGAGGCGCTTGAGTTCGGCGGCGTCGGCGGGTTCGGGGCGTGGGGATTCGAGCCAGGGCCAGCCGAGGGAGTCGGCGAGGTGACGTGAGAGGAGGCGTTCGTCGGCTGCGCCGCTTTCAACGAGGGCGAGGACGGGGGAGATGCCGCCGGCGGCGGCGGTGCTGAGGGCGGCTTGGATGTCGGTGTCCATGACTCCGGCGGCGCGGGCGCTTGATTGGAGGATGGAGGGCATGGGGCGGCGGAGGGGATTTATGATTTACGATTTATGATTGATGATTTGCTGGGAGTGAATGAGCGGTGGGGCGTTGAGGGTGGTTGCTGGGAAGCTTGGGGCGGGTGACGGATTTGTGACCGTGGCGGGTGTTTGTGGGAGGGAAGCCGGGGTGGGGTGCGTGGGGGAGCGGGTTATTGTGAAGATTTCGTTGCTTTGGTGATTCGCGGAGGCTTCGAAGGACGCGTGGGGACGTTCGTTTTTGCCGCAGAGGGGCAGAGAGGCAGAGGGAGCGGAGGTTGAGTTGAGTGGACTGGGGGGAGGTGCGGGGGCGATGCCGGTTGGGGAAGGGGAATGCTGAGCCATGCGGTTCCGGAGGTTTTTAACCGCTGATGAGACGCTGATATGACGCTGATATGACGCTGATGAAGAGGATGGGAAGGCGGAGGGGATGGCCGCAAAGGGGCGCAAAAACGATCCTTCAAAAAACGGAGTCGGATTTTTGACCACGGATTCCACGGGCAGCACGGATCAGATCGGAGGATTCAGGGGGGGATCCGTGATCATTGGTGTGATCCGTGGTTGGAGATTCCGGTGTTGGACCTCGGGGTTCACGTGCAGCGTGAATTCATGCCTTGTTGAGTCAACCGCAGGGGATGGACGGACGCAGAGATGAGGCCGGATTTTTTTAACCGCTGATGGGACGCTGATATGACGCTGATGAAGAGGATGGGAAGGTGGAGGGGATGGCCGCAAAGGGGCGCAAAAACGATCCTTCAAAAAACGGAGTCGGATTTTTGACCACGGATTTCACGGGCAGCACGGATCAGACCGGAGGCTTCAG
>JAFLEI010000064.1 GCA_017301975.1 Verrucomicrobiota bacterium | reverse complement strand
CATCCCTGGCTCTCGACATCGAGAACGGCGAGGTAGCAAAGTGGTAATGCACTGGTCTGCAAAACCGGTATGCGCGGGTTCAATTCCCGCCCTCGCCTCCACCTTGTAAAATCAAGGTTTTGCACTTCAAAATGTGCAAAGTAAGAACAAAAGTAAGAACATGTTCGACCACATCTGATGATGTTTCACAAGGTCTGAAACCACTCTCGCTGCTCATCCTGTGCGCATATTCGCGCAGCATCGTTTGCCTCATCCTCGATACATACAGCCACGTCCGCCGTCCACATCATGACCGCCTGGCGGAACTGTTGGCGTGATTTTATTTGGGCGTAAACTTCGTCACCTTCACCCCCTCCCTTACTGTAGCAGGTCTATCTGTTGGGTATTCTGGCCCGTAGGGGTAGGCGAAGCTTTGCATGGGACGAAAAGCCATAGGATGTGAGTATCACATCGCTTTGCCTTGATTCTAAAACCGGGGGTGATCCGACCGAACTCTCGGCACTAACGAGAGTTCGGCTTTGCCTTGATTCTAAAAGCGGGTGGGTGATGCTGTTCCGAAGTGCCATTACTAGTGGCGGTTCGGCCCAAGCTTTGTCTTGATTCCAAGGCCGGGAGGTGACTTTGCCGTATTGTCGCTTCTCGTTAGTTCCAGATGATGACCATCTCAAAATCCTGTTCTAGTCCTGGTTGCGAAGCGACGAGTGGCGATGTCGCGTTCCAGTTGTATGACGGCATGCCACTCTGCCCCGACCATTACCGACAAAAGATTAAGTGTGACCTCATGAACCAGTTCGAGGCCTGGCATCAGGGAGCTGACCCGCCTCAGCGATTCAAGTATCTGTTGGGCAGGGTATCCCATGAGGAGGATTGGCCCATGAAAGGGGGCAGCTACCTGAGCAGGGCAAGAATTCGCGACCGAGGTTACGCATTCGAGAAAACACCCTGTGGTTGCCGCTTCTGCATTACGCGTCATCCAGGAGCATTCAAAAACGGCTATGTGGAAAAGAAGGTTGTAGAAACCTGGAGCGCCGATCTGCAAGCTGAGACGCTCACATTGATCGCATGCAGGAATTGGACCGATGATGACCCGGACCTATAAAGGTTCCGCCTCCGCAACATCGAAAGGTAGGTTGAAATACCCGAACACCGCCTTGGTCCGGTCGAAGATTTGGCGCTCGCTCATTCCGGCACGCTCTCACATCTCGTTCATCGGCACAAAACCACCGCTGATGAACTGAACCACCTCCAAGGGACTGATGCTAACTTTGACCTGGCTCTGACCTTTCACCTTCAGCGCATCCAGGGAATTGCGGTATGCCATCCGCTTTTACACTTGATGGAGTTCAGATTAATCAGGGTGAAAAGTTTGCCAATTACCGAATCAAAATTTGATACTGGTCATGAGATAAACAAAATCGGCATCACTGCTGGCTCCGGTGGCATTCAGATAATCGCCGGCGAAAAAGTGCGAGTAACCGGCGGTGAGCGTGAGATGGCTCGAAGAGGCGTAGGTGACGAGAACGTCGAGTTCACTGCCTGCGTAGTTGCTTGCTGCTGCATTGGCGGGGCGGACGGCGGTGGTGGCGTTGGCACGGCGCCAGATGTCAGCGGTGTCGGCGAGCCAGAGAACGTGGTAGTCGAGGCTGGTGGTGAGTTTGGCGGTCGGTTTGGCGCTGAGGTGGAGAGCGACGTCGTGGATGTTGCTCCAGGAGAACACATCCATGAGGCCATAATGCAGGTGATTGGTGGGGAAGAGGTTCTGAAAGGCTCCCTGCTTGTTGTCGGCGGCGTTGCCGTCGCCGCTGCCGTAGCTGTATTCGAGTCCGAGGCGTGGTTTCCACGGCTGCTGGAAGGTGTAACCGGCCTCCACATAGCTGGCGAAGGCGCTGAGGTCACGCCCACCAGCGGTCCCGGTTTGCACGACGAACTCGGTCTCATAGTCCCACGGCCCCAGTTTCCCCGGAGTGGACTTCCAATGGGTGCCGAGGGTGAGGAAGTGATCGTTGCGATTCGTGTCATCAAAGTAGAGCGCATAAACCTCCGTGTCTTGGATGCCGAAAGTAGGGACGTGCGCGTAAAGGCCGGAGAGGAGCGAGTCTTTGTCGCTGTCGTCCATGCCGAACCGGTCGATGACGACGACGGAGGAGATGAAGGCATCGACCCACAGGCCGTCTTTGCCGGTGTAGCGCAGTTTCACGGCGTCGAAGGTGCGGGAAATGTTGCTCCACTCCAATGGGCCGATGAGGCGCTGGTCGCCATAGAGCAGCACTTGGCGGCCAACTTTGAGCGAGAGCGGGGAAACCTTGGCATCGCCTATTTCGACATAGAGCTGACGCAGATCGAAAGAATTGTCGCCCTCCGCGCCGAGCAGGCCGGGGATGTCGGCGCGGTCACTGGCGATCTCTCTCGCGTCCTGGCCCTGGACATAAAACGTGAGCCAGTCGGCAGGCTTTAACTGCATGCTGAGCCGAAAGCGGTTCAGCAGCCAGGAGTCGTCATTGATGGTCCGCAGACCGCTGTTAAAGTCGAAGTTGTTGTCACGGTATTCAAACCGCGTCTGGTCTTCGATGCCGAACACGACGCGACCATCGGCGAAAGAAAGCGGGGTCGGCGCGGTGGCGGTTTGCGCATGTGTCGATAGTTGAAGCGCCAGCGCAGCAGCGAGGATGAGTCGAGTTTTCATGGCTTTAGTAGCTGGCGCACTGAGCTGACGGTGGGTTCGATGTCAGCACCGAGCGATTCCTCGCGGTGGATGACATTCCCGTCTTCATCGAGCACGGCGATGAGGTTGGAGTGGGCAAAGAAGCCTTCGACGAGCTGGAATTTGAAGTTCAGCGCCACGGCTAGCTGCTGGACGGTGTCATCAGGCGCGCTGAGAAAGGTCCAGCGTTCGCCGCTCATTTTGAGTTCGGCCATTTTGGCGGCCATGGCGGCCGGAGTGTCATGCTGGGGATCGATGGAGAGGAAGGTGAAGCCGACTTTGTCCGCATCTGCTCCGAGCGCGGTCTCGACCTTCTGCATGTCATGGAAGATGCGCGGGCAGGCAAACTTGCAGCGGGTGAAGCCCATGGTGACGACTCGCACCTTGCCACGCAGACTGGCGAGCATGACCGGCTTGTCAGTCTGCGTGCGCCATTCGCCGGAAAGATCATAAGGTGTCTTGAAGATGGCAGGTCGTGTGGTGTCCTTCGCATTGGAGCTGACCGATTTTGCACCCCGAAAGCCGAGGCTGCCGACGCAGTAGTTTCCGTTGAGACTGGAGCGAAAGGCGAAGCGCATGTAGGCGGCGTAATTGCTCACATCCGCCGCGAGAAGTGAGCCCGCACCACAGAAGAGCTTCCGCTCCATGGAGCCGTCGCCGCGTGAGTCGCCGACGATCATGCTGCTGTTAAAATCATGTACCCATTCCCACACGAGGCCGTGCAGACCACGCACACCGTGGACATTTAAAATGCCGGACTGCACGCTCTCCAGCGCGGAGGTGGCGGGCTTGGAATACCATTCCAGCAGGAGCTTTAGAAAGGCCTGATCGGTGCTGGCATCGATCCTTTTTGCATCAGCGCGTGCGGCAAACTCCCATTCGTCCTGCGTGGGCAGTCGTTTGTGCTGTGACTGGCAGTAGGCCTGCGCCGCATGCCATGAAACATGAGTCACAGGTGCATCTGGCGGTGCCTTGGCACCGAGATCCAGATCTCCTGCCCAGTGCTTGAGGTAGTTGCTGTCCGCCTGTGCGCTGCGCACTTGAGTCCGCCGCCATTCGGTATGCGCCTCCACGAAGCCGAGGAACTGCGCATTCGTCACCTGCACGGCATCCATGAAGAAGGCAGGTGCCGTGCGTGGTGTGGCCTCTTTGGCGTAGAGAGGTTTGTACTCACCGCCGGGGATGAAAACCATGCCCGGCGGTGGCTCAGGCGTCTTCGCAAAGAAGACACCTGGCAAAAGCAAGAAAACCAATAGCGCGTGTCTCATGACTCAATGCGCGCCAGGAGCTGCGGCGGGTGCTGGGACAGTGGCACGCACTTCTTTGACCATCGCGGGAAGCACTTCAGTGCCGTTGTTGCCCCAGTTGTTGTAAACATAGGTGAGCGCGTTGGCGACCTGCTCGTCATTGAGTCCGAGCTGCGGCATGATACTCTCATACGTCTCGCCATTGACGGTGACTTTGCCCTGGAGGCCATGCAGCACGGTGGCGATGGCACGCTTCGGATCGGCGTTCAGGTAATCCGACTTGGCGATGGGCGGGAAGGCTTTGGGGATGCCCTGACCTTCCGGCTGATGGCAGGCCATGCAGATGCTGGTGTAGAGCATTTTACCGCGTGCGATGCGCTCTTCTTTGTTCGCGGCCGGAGCCTGCTGAGTGGATGCCTGCGCGATGCTCTGGATTGTGCTGCCTTCCATCTGATAGATGCGGTCGTCCTGCTTGCCGGAATACACGAGCTTGTTCTCGGGGCCGCTGACCTTGATCATGCCGACTGCGCCTTTGTTAAATGCACGGAAGATCGAGTGATCGACGAGGATGTAGGTTCCAGGCACTTCGAGACCGAACTCGACGATGGCAGATCCGCCGGCCGGAATCATCGTGGTCTGCACCTGATGTTGCGCAGGCTTCACGCCGCCTTCGAGATACACGTTGTCAAAAATTTCGCCAATGACGTGGAAGGACGACACGAGATTCGGGCCGCCATTGCCGACGAAGAGGCGCACTTTTTCGCCCACTGCAGCCTGCACGGCATTGTCGCCCGCCATCGCGCCGACCGATCCGTTAAAGACGACATAGTCCGGTGTTTCAGTGAGCGCCTTCTCCATGCTGAATGGCTGCAATCCTGCCTCACCATGCGGTCCCTTGGTGTAGAACTCGGATTGGAAGACATAGAACTCTTTGTCCACCTTTGGCAGGCCGCCGATGGGTTCGATGAGGATGAGGCCATACATCCCGTTCGCCACATGCATGCCCACCGGGGCGGTGGCGCAGTGATAGACGTACAAACCGGGGTTCAGCGCCTTGAACGAAAACACGGAGGCGTGACCCGGTGCGGTGAAGGAGGCCGCAGCCCCGCCTCCCGGTCCGGTCACGGCATGAAGGTCGATGTTGTGCGGCATCTTGCTGTCCGGACGATTCATGAGGTGAAACTCCACCTCATCGTTCTGCCGGATGCGGATGAATTTGCCCGGCACGCTGCCACCGAAGGTCCAGAACGTGTAGTCCACGCCATCAGCCATGCGCTTCACCAGTTCGACGACTTCGAGCTTGATGGTGACCTTCGTGGGATGATCACGCGTGATGGGCGGCGGGACATTGGGTGCATCCGTGAGCACCGCGTTTTCCGTGCCAGAGACAGGCTTGTCCTGCTGCTTGGTGGGATTCGCCAGTGCGTCGCCTGTAGGTGCGGACGCTGCCGCCGGAGGCGTGTCGTAGGACTCCATCGCCTTGATGAAGGTCGCCTGGGACATTTTTTCGTTGGGGCTGAGTTCTTTGTCTCCGCATTGAGTGAGCAGAGTGGTGACAAGACCCATCAGGAGGAGTCGCGATGTTGTTTTCATGGTGTAGCCGGTTGTGGTTGGGATTTGTAGCGGGCGTAGCGCTCGCGCTGCTCGGGAGTGAGATTGGCGGGGTCGAAGCGCGGGTCGGGGACTTGGTTAATGCGTGAGAAGATCACGTTCGCCATGTCAGCGGCGCAGTTCTTGATGTGATCGGCATGTTCGCCGACAAAAAGGTCGTCCACGGTTCCGCAAAAGAGCTTGAGCCAATGATCAAACTTGTCACGGCCCATGTCCGTGAGAGCTACCAGTTTCGCATGGGCAGCGAGAGGGTTGCCAGTGAATCCTCCGCTGCGAAACATCACCGTCTCCCAGAAGGCGTACATCTTTGGCAAATGAGTTTCCCAATTCGTCTGCGCCACCTGATCAAAAATGTGACCGAGCACCGCATCAGCCCGCACACGGTCATAGAAGGTATTCACGAGCTTTTCGATCTCAGGTCGGCCTTGGAGATCGGGTTTCTTCACGGGGTCTTCGGCAGTCATGCGATGACATCATGTAGCATTCTCAAGTGGCTGCTCCGCACGTTCTGGCAAGGTATGCGCCGCAATTGCGGAACCCGTGTTCCGTAATAGCCAATGGCATTGAACTGGCGTTATGAGAGTGGAGTGCACGGAGCACTCTTCCCACGATATGAAAACTTCCTATCAAACCGCCTCTTCCGAAGCATGGGAGCCGCCGGGCGGTGTGCTCGTGTGGCTGCTGGTCTTCCTGGAGGTCATCACTTTTGGAGCTGGCATTATCACCTTCCTGGCTCAGGGCCGGGATCATGCGGCGGAGTTTGCCGCCGGGCGGGAGCTGCTGAACCAGCCGCTGGCTTTCGCCAACACACTGCTGCTTTTGACCGGAGGCTGGTGCATGGCGAATGGTCTCGGGTCTCTGAGATGTGGCAATCAAGGCAAGTCCCTCCGCTGGGTGATAGCCGCGATCCTCACCGGCCTTGTTTTCACGGTGCTCAAGGGCATCGAGTATGCGGAAAAAGTGCAGCATGGCATCGGCTTCGGCAGGGATGTGTTCTTCACGTTTTACTATGCTCTGACGGGTTTCCATTTGGTTCATGTGCTCGCGGCCTTGGTGCTGCTTGCCTTCATGGCGCGTGGCATCCGTCGCGGGCATTATCACCGTGAAGAGCATCTGGATGTCGAGAGCAGCGGCATCTTCTGGCACATGTGTGATCTCATCTGGCTGCTGGTTTACCCCGTCATTTACCTGCTATGACACGCGCCAACACCATCATCTGGGCCGCGCTCATGCTGCTGACCGGGCTTAGTTTTGTCCTTGGCGAAAGAGTCACTGCCAGTCGCCTCATCCTGCTGGTGGCAGGTGTGAAGTTTGCACTTGTCGCGTGGCAGTTCATGGGCTTGCGACACGCAGCTCTCCGCTGGAGTGCGGGTCTTGCGGGTCTTCTGGCACTCATCCTTGGACTAGCCGTGTTTCTGGCTTGATCTCACACCGCCAGCTTCAGCCGGGCAAAGGCCCCACACATGCTGGCGACGAGGGCGCGTGGGTTGGGAACGATGTCGTAGTGCTGGCGGCTGAACATGCGCGGGAACTGCTCGCAGGCGCGTTTCTCGATGGCAAAGGCGTGCGTCATAATGCCATGACGGTTGCCGTTTTCGATGGCCTTGCGCACGTCGCGGATGCCGTACTCGCCCTCATACCGGTCATAGTCGCAGGGGCGGCCATCGGTGATGAGGAAGATGACGCGTTTCTCCGCAGGCTGACGAATGAGCAACTCCTGCGCGTGCCGCAGCGCGGGGCCGATGCGGGTGTAGCCCTGTGCTTCGAGACTGCCGAGCCGGGCGCGTGTGCCATGCCATGACTCGGCGAAATCTTTGATGAGATGGAAGTCGCACTGACGGCGCGTGTTCGAGCTGAACCCAGCTACGGCAAAGGTTTCGATAAACTCATCCATGACCTCGCCGACGCAGAAAAGCGTCTCGCGGATGGTGTCGAGCACGCGGGCGTCATCGAGCCACGCATCGGTGGAGTAGCTCTGATCCATCAGGATCAACGCGGCGACATCATGCAGTTTTCGCTGGCGCTGGATGTAGAGGCGATCATCGGGACTGTGACCGGACCAGCAGGCCACTTGAGCCGCCACGACGGCGTCGATGTCGAGTTCTGGCCCGTCTGGCTGGCGTTTCGCACGCTGCGTCTGCGTGGCGAGCGCCGCGAGCTTTTTGCGCAGATCGAGAATGACAGAGCGATGCTTCGTGGCGGTGCGCTGAGCCCAGGAAGGATCACTGTCGCGCAGTGATTGCTGGCGGATGAAGCACCAGTCGGGCTTGTGCTGTTGCTTTTTATAATCCCACTCGGGATATCGAATGCCAGCAGCGGGAGCATCATCACCGACTTCAAAGGCGAGGCCATCCATGACGATGTCACTGCGGTAGATGGAGCGTGGCCGTTCGCGTGTGCGCACGACGTGCTTCATGTCCACGGAGCGCAGGGCCTCGGCGTGTTCGTCGAGTTCGTCGTCATCGTCGTTTTTGCGGTTCAGGCCGCTGTATTCTTCGAGCGTCTCCGCCTTCTCGAAGGTGTGGATGGGCATTTCAGATTCGATGGGCTGATCATCCTCGCCTTGGAGCACGGTGATGTTCGTTTGGCCCTTGCCTTCGATCTCGGTGACGCCTTCAGGCTGCTGCGGAGTATCGGTGGGTTCGGCCAAAGGCTTTGTTTCGGCTGCGCAGGGCTGTTTGGAGAAATCCGGGCTGCCGATGACCTGCCAGAAGTCCCTTTCGCCCAAAGCGGCCTGCGCCTCGATCACTCGCGTTTCGAGTGATGGAAAGCTGGCGATCAAGGAATGCAGATTAGTCGCTTGATCACGAATCGCGAGTGCTCCGAGCAGTGTCTTGAGCTGGAAGATGGATTCATTGGCCTCGCGCGAGTTGGCGAGCGAAAACTCTGGCGGTAGGAAAATGCGTTCGTGGTCACAAAGCACGGCGTTGGGTGTTTCGAGCACCATCACAGGCTTTCCGGCGATCATGTTGGCCAGCAAAAAGAGTTGCTGCCGCCGTGGCTTCAACTCAACGCGCACAGCGGCGGCCTCACGCTCACGCGGTTTTTCAACGAGGCGTTTGTAGAGCGCCTTGAGGCCGAGAAAGACATTTTCCTCCCATTCAAACATGGAGAGAGATCAGAGAGTGAGTTCGATGACCTGGCGGATTGCGGCGAGCGCATCGGGATCATCGGTGAGCGGTTCGGCGATGGCGACGGTGGCGGCGTAGCGCGGTGGAAGGCCCGCTTGGATGAGTTTTGCGGCGTCGATGAGAAGACGGGTGGAAACGCTTTCGAGCAAAGAGAGTTCGGTCAGTGCGCGGACCTTCTTGGCGATACTGACGAGCGAGCGTGCCTGCTTGTCTTCAAGGCCTGTTTCGCCGGTGATGATGCGGGCTTCGAGTTCTTCTGTTGGATAACTAAACCCGAGTCCGATGAAGCGCTGGCGTGTGGAAGGCTTCAATTCTCTCATGCTGCGCTGGTAGCCAGGATTGTAACTCACGACGAGCATGAACTCCGGCGGTGCGTGCAGCGTCTCGCCTGTGCGATCCAGAAACAGCTCACGACGGTGATCGGTGAGTGAATGAATAACGACGATGGCATCCGCACGAGCCTCAGCCACTTCATCGAGATACAAGATCGCGCCTTCACGCACGGCGCGTGTCACCGGTCCGTCGGTCCACCGAGTCTCTCCTCCGATGAGCAAGTGGCGTCCGAGAAGATCGGTGGCTGTGGTGTCCTCGTTGCAGGCCACGGTGATGAGCTTGCGGCCCAGTTTGGCGGCCATGTATTCAACGAAGCGTGTCTTGCCGCAGCCCGTGGGACCTTTGAGCATGAGCGGCAGTTTGGCCGCCCATGCTTTGGCAAAGAGTTCGGACTCGCGCCCGGTTTCGAGATAGAAGACGGAATCAGCACTCACAGCACAGGGGGCAGATCCTCAACTGCACGCACGTCGGACTGCGCGGCTTCATCCGTGGGCAGACCGAAGCGCCAGAAGTTGTAAACGTAGAAGCAGATGCCGAGGAGGAAGAGACTGGCGGCGAGAATGAGGCCGACGAAGTGGATCTCGATTTCTTTTTGAACGGCGAGGAAATCGAGTCCCATGCGGCGCTCCAGATTCACTTGTGTGATGCCGGCGACAGCGAAGGCACCGGTCATCGCCACCATGCCGATGTTGCTGAGCCAGAAAGCGTAGCCGGAAGCGGCGTTGTCCCACAGCTTGCGGCCTGTGAGGATGGGCAGAACATAGGCGATCATCGCGAGATTGATCATGGCATACGCGCCCCAGAAGGCCATGTGGCCGTGCATAGCGGTGACGAGCGTGCCGTGCGTGTACATGTTCACCTGAGGCAATGTGTGCGCGAAGCCCAGGAAGCCTGCGCCAACGAATGACATGATGGCGCTGCCGAGTGTCCAGTTGAGCGCGGCTTTGTTGGGATGTCGGCGTCCTCCTTTCTTCGCCATGGCAAGCGCGTAGATGGCCATGCCGAGGAATGCCAGCGGCTCCAGTGCGGAGAAGATGCCACCAATCATGAGCCAGTAGCGCGGCGCACCGATGTAGTAGTAGTGGTGACCCGTGCCGAGGATGCCGGAGAGGAAAGTGAGGCCGACGATGATGTAGAGCCATTTTTCAACCACTTCACGATCAACGCCCGTGAGCTTGATGAGCAGGTAGCAGAGCAGAGCGCCCATGATGAGTTCCCACACGCCTTCGACCCAGAGATGCACCACCCACCAGCGATAAAAGGAGTCCATCGTCTGATTGTTGAAATCAATCATACCCGGCAGGTAGAGCAACGCGGCAGCCAGCAGACCAAAGTAGAGCACGATGGCGGTGGTGGTGAAGCGCTTCCCTTTCCAGATCGTGAGTCCGATGTTCGCGAGGAAGGTGAGCACGTTCACCACGACGAGGTAATCGAGCGGTCGCGGGATCTCCAGGAACTTGCGGCCCTCCCAGTAATTGAAGTGGTAGCCCACCACAGCGATGACGCCGACGACGAGGAATGAGATCAATTGCAGCCAGGCAATCTTTGGCCACACCAGCTCACGATCCGCCTCCTCCGGGATGATGAAATAGGCGCTGCCCATGAAGCCGAGCAGGAGCCAGACGACCAGTAAGTTGGTATGCACAGCGCGGGCCGTGTTGAACGGAATCCACTCGTGGAGGCCGTCCATGCCGATACGGGCAAAGCCCATGATGAAGCCATAGACAATCTGCAGGAGAAGCAGCCCCATGGCCGAGGCGAAGAACCAGTAAGCGATCTTTTGGGATTGGAATTTCATGATTGGAGAGCGTGAAGAAGGTTATTTCGGCTGGACCGCAGGTGCTGGAGCAGGCGTGGGCACGGCTGCCGGTGCAGTCGGAGCTGCCGCAGCGGGATTCAGGCTCATGAGGTAGTCAGCGATTTCATTGAGCTGCGCCTCATTGACGGCCACACCGTACAGGCTGGGCATTTTTGTGCCCGGTTTGATCTTCTGCGGATCTTTGACCCAGGTGATGAGCTTCTCGCGGTCGTAGCGACGGAAGACATCATCAAGCGGTGGCGCACCAATGAGCGCACCGGCGGCACCACCTTGTCCCTGGATCTGATGGCAGCCAATGCATGAAGCGGTGGTGAAGATGGCTGGCACCGGCTTTTTCAGCGGCGCTGGTCCTGACGAGGCTATCGTTGCGGCTGGCTTTGGCGTGCCCATGGCCTGCAACGCATCACGCAGGGGCGGATCCGCAGGGAAGCCATTCAGATCCACGTTTCCGCACCATTCGAGAAAGGCGATCACTTGATCAATCTGCTCATCATTGAAGTCATACTTCACCATTTTGCGCTGCCCAGGGAACATGGCCTCGGGGTTCTTGATGAAGATCTTGATCCAGTCCTTGCCGCGTCGCTCGACGACTTTGGTCAGTTCAGGGGCGTAGTAGGCACCTTCGCCAAAAAGCGTGTGGCAGCCCATGCAGTTGTTCTGCTCCCAGATGTGTTTCCCGGCAATCACAGCGGGGGTCAGATTTTTTTCATTCGTCTGGTCCGGCACCTTCAGATGGGTGTCGATGGATAGCACCAGGAAGATGCCGAAAAAGACGGCAGTGCCTCCGAGGAAGAAGACTTTGGCTTGGAGTTTGGTTAACACGGCGACTCAACGGGTTCGGGTTGGAATTACAGAAACCAAGTTCTGTAATTCCAAGACTGCCGGTCCCCACGCGAAGCCTCAAGATCGAAGGCCGTGTGCATCATGGCATCCAATGCGCCTATTTTGTTTTCAGCCCACAGGCAGCCGGATTTGTGGCATGAGGTCTGCGGGGTTTGGATTACCTCAACCATGCTCAAGATCGGAAAACTCGCCCAGCAAGGCATCGCAGCCGCCAGTTACCTCGCGCAGAAATACGACGAGGAGGGAACTCGTGTCAGCGCCATGGAAATCGCGGACGCACGCGAGCTTCCCCGGCCTGTCTTGGCGAAGATCCTGGCAGCTCTGTCACTGCACGGCATCACGACCGGAACCACAGGCCCGCATGGTGGCTATCGGCTGGCTCGTCCACCGCGACACATTACGCTGCATGACATCGTGGCGGTATTCGAGCGCATGGACATCCGTCCGATGTGTCCCTTCGGTCCAAACTGGTGCGGTCACGGCCCGCCTTGTCCGATGCATGACGCCATTTCCGTGGCCGCAGATGACGTGACGCGCTTCCTGCAAAAACAGCATCTTGGGCCGTTCTGCGGCCTCAAAGCCGAGCCAGCCCGGAAGACTGGCCGTCGGGGCAAAAGTGCAAAGACATCGTGAGCTACCACGAGCCGTGATCAGTCCTTCAGGATGGCTTCAAACTCCTTGTCGGTGAAAGCCTGCAAGGTTTCAGTGCGCACGTTCCCGAGCGCGGCCAGAGAGGCCAACAGGTGAAGAATCTTGGCCTCACTTTCGGCACTGAGCACCAATGCGCCGTCGTAGTGGCCGATGGTCCAGAACTGACCTTCCACTTTCACGCCAGACTTTGCGGCGAGATCGTCAAAAGCGTGAGCCCTGGCTGTGGACTCCTTGATATGACTGGAGCCTTTTTCGGTGAATTTGAGAAGAGTGATGCAGCGGCACATGGAAGGGATGGGTTGAGTTTCGCCCACTGAAACGTGCCAGCACTTTCACCGCACCCGCATGGCTTGCGGAAGGCTGCGCCCGTGTTGCGATACACGTTGAGCTTCCTTCCGTCGCAGCCCTCCTAAAAGCTGTCGAAAAACGCCCCTATGTCTCCAGTCTCCGGCTGGGCATTGTAGGCGATGGCGGCGCGGGGATGCTGATTGAAGAGGCCGGTGAGCATGTAGGGCAGGTCGAAACCCCAGCCGAGTTCGTGACGCAGTGGCTCAATCGTTTCGGCAACACATTGGAGCACGGGGCGCAGTTGATACTGAGGATCACGCAGCAGGCCGAGCAGCAGCTCCATGGGGCAGTTCCCCGCGCCACGGCCTAGACCAGCCATGGTGGCGTCGATGTAGTTCGCGCCGAGAGAGATGGCCTCAATGGTGTTGGCGTAGGCGAGCTGGAGGTTGTTGTGCGCGTGGATGCCGACCTCTTTGCCGCCTGCTTTGGCATACTGGAGGTACTTCTGCACGAGGCGGCGTGTTTGCAGCGGATAAAGAGCGCCAAAGCTGTCCACGACGTAAATCGCCTGCGCCTCGGAGGGTGCGAGCAGTTCCAGTGCGGCTTCCAGTTCGCAGTCGCCGACGGTGGTGACGGCCATGAGATTCACGGTGGTCTCGTAACCTTTGTCGCGGGCGTCTTTGAGCATGTCGAGCGCGAGCGGCACCTGATGGACGTAGCAGGCGACGCGAACGAGATCGATGACGCTTTCCTGCTTTGCTGGAATGTCCTCGCGGTAGTCGCACTTGCCCGCGTCGGCCATGATGGAAAGTTTCAGCGCGGTGGCGTTTTCGCCGACGACGCGGCGGATGTCTTCCTCCTGGCAGTATTTCCAGCAGCCGTGCTCGCCGAGCTTGATGTTCTTCCGCGAGGCCCGGTAGCCGATCTCCATGTAATCAATGCCGGAGGCGACGCAGGCGTCATAGACTGCCTTCACGACGTGATCGTCGAAGTGGTGATTGTTCATCAAACCGCCGTCGCGGATCGTGCAGTCGAGCACGCGGATTTCTGAGCGATGGGAGAGCCAGTCGGCGGACGTGGGTGTGGACATGAGGTGGCTGTTTAAAGCTAAGGCGTGGGTTTGACCGGTGGTGGCGGCGGTGTGCGCACATCGACGAGCAAAGAATCCACAGGCACGAGGTGGCGGTAGATAAAGGCCTGCATCATGTCCTCGGCAGGAACGGCCTCGGCGGTGATCGTTTTGCTGCCATCCTCGGCGGTGCCTTCCAGCATGAGGGTGACAGGCTTTTCGGTTTCACCAGCAGAGGGTACGGTAATGGCGATGTCGGCCACGTCCTTGTCGGCAGGCACGAGGGCGTTTTTGATCTCGAAGCCCGCAGGCGCGTTCTTGAGCTTCAATGTAATGGGACCGGTGAATCCGCCGCTGCGCAACGCATGCACGGTGAGCTTCGCGCTGCCGCCCGGTCTCGCATTGAGTGAGGATGGCGTGACGCGCAGCGAGAATAACGGCTCCGCCACATGCACTTTGAGCTGGTAGGCGTTGGTGATGCCGCTCTGGCTCTGCGTGTCGGTCACGCGGACAAAGGCTTGGCCGTCAGCCGGGAGCTTCACACTGATGCGTGAGTCGGCATGGTGCGTGGTGAGCCCGGAGGCAAGGTCTTCATGGTCGTCGTTGAAGGCGATCTGATTGCCGTCGTTATCAAAGACCGTGAGGCTGGCATCCACGGGCGAACCGAGACGGCGAGCGAAGATCTCGAAGATCATTTCGTGATTTCCCCGGCCTTTGACGCGGTAGAAATCCGCGTCGCCGGGCGTCTCGATGCGTCCATTGACGATGACCGGCGGTTTCAGTTCCTGCGCGGAACCAAGCCCAGCATTGGGCTCACGCTCACGCTCCTGCGACACGGTGTCGATGTGAAAAGGAATGGAGTTTGAGCGCAATCCGCCAACCGTGGCATGCAGCAGCGTGATGCCTGCCTGCGCAGGCGCTTCATACTTCTGCTTGAACTCGGTGCCAAGATTGCCGCCCTGGAAGGTGATTTCGACCTTTTCCCCTGCGGTCGCGCCAAGCGGTGAAATGCCGGTGAGGAAGGGCAGTTCGCCCACGGTGATGCGATAGACGAAATCGTCGCGCCCGCGATAGATCGAGTCATGCACGCGGATGCGATAGAGTCCATCCGCCGGAATTTTATAGAACAGCACGGGATCAGGATCGAAGCGGTAACCGTCCGAGTAGGCCACCTCGTAGCCTTCTTCATTGTGCAGCGAAACGATGGACTGAAACCACCCAGGCACCGCATCCGCCAGATACGGGATCAAGCTGCGCGCATGCATGGCGAGCACGACTCGCTGGTCCTTGTTGGCTTTGAAGGTAAACTCATCCACCTCGCCGGGCATGATGCGGCCATTGAGCGTGACGGGCAGTGATACTGGCGGGGTGACGAGTGTATGCTGCTTCACGGCATCCATGCCGCCGCGATAGTGCTCCAGGTCGAACTCGGGCGGAGGCTCGGCCTCACAAGCCTCGGGAAGCTGGCCGACGACGAAGCGCATCGGATTGCTGAGGCCGGAGGGCGTCTGCACGCGCAGATGGCGGATGCCCGGCGTGGCTGCCTCGGCCACGGTGATCTTCACACGCACGCTTTCGCCGATCTGGTTGTTTAGCTGCTGCTTCGGATCGTTGCGGCGGCGGTCATACTCGGCCATGAGGCGCAGATTTTTTTCCGTGAGGTCGGCCTCGCGCAACAAGCGACGGATGGTGGCCAGAATCTGGTCGGCGGGCAGTTTGTCGCCGCGTTTCATTTCGCGGAACTTGCTCTGCACATCACGCAGGCGGTCCCGGTAGTCATCCACGACTTGAGCCGCCGGAATTTTGTCATGTTCGAGCACTTTAGCCGTGATGCCCTCGCCGGAGACGATGACCTGCGATTCTTCATCGAGATATTGCCCGCCGATGATGACCTCAAAGCTGGTGCTGATCTGCCCGCCCGCAGGATACACAAAACCAATGCGCGGCGCGGGTTGCGCCAGGCTGGAAACAGCCACCGCGAGACCGCTTAGGCATGACAAGAAGGCACGGAGTTTCATGGTGTGGCAGTAGTTAAATAAGTTCCGTCAACAGCCCGCCCATGGGCACTTTCTCGTCCTTGCCAGGCACAACAAAGGTTGGTGTGCCCTGTGGATGTGGCAGCGGTGCCTCCGCTGGGATGCCGAGCTGACCGTAAATGCTGCCGATGACATCCGCCGGATACACAGGCCGCTCCGCGACCTCCTCGCCAGTGGCGTTGGATTTGCCGAGCACTTGGCCACCTTTGAATCCGCCGCCTGCGAGCAGGCTGGAGAAAACTTTGCCAAAATGATGCCTGCCACCATTCCACGGCGACTCGGTGGCTACTTTCGGCGTGCGGCCAAACTCGCCCGTGCACCACACGACGGTGCTTTCGAGCAGCCCATGCTCGGCAAGGTCCGCCAGTAGTGCGGCGAGGCCTTGATCGAGTTCCGGCAGCTTGCGGTTCATGATCTGGAAGTGCTGCTTGTGGGTGTCCCAGCCTTTGTAGTTGATGGTGATGAACGGCACACCCTTTTCGACCAGACGCCGCGCCATGAGGCAGGACTGACCAAACGTATTGCGCCCATAGCGCTCGCGCATTTCCTCCTTCTCCTGGCTGAGATCGAAGAGCTTGCCGGCGTCACCCAGAATGAGTTCATAGGCCTGCTGTTCGGAATCGACGACGGTTTTCAGCGTCGCATTGCCGGGCAGTGCACCGCCGAGTGTGTTGAGACTACCGAGGAGTTTGCGCCGTTCTTTTTGATGCTCCTCCGTGATGCCAGGCGTGACGATTCCTTCCACGGCGAATGGCTGACGCGCGGGATCGCCACCTGTGGCGAAGGGTTTGTAGCGTGGGCCAAGGAAGCCGGCCTCGGAGAAGCGGCCCTGCGGCTCTGTGAGCACGACGTAGGGCGGAATAAGGCCCTTGTAGCCTGCGTCGTAGCCTTTGAAATACGACACGACCGCACCAAGACCGGGGAACACATCACGCTCCGATGAGCGGCCAGTCTGCACGAGGTAGGCCGCGGTTTCGTGGCCATTGTTTCCATGCGTCATGCTGCGGATGAGCGAGTACTTGTCCGCGTTCTTCGCGAGCTGTGGCAGCAACTGGCCGATGCGCATGCCGCTGACGTTTGTTTCGAGCGTTTGATCCAGCGCGCCGGTGTAGTCGCGTCCCGCTTCAGGTTTCGGATCAAAGGTGTCGATGTGGCAGGGGCCGCCCCACAGCCAGATTTGAATGACCGACTTCGCCTTGCCCTCCTTCGCGATGGCGGCAGCACGCGGCGCGGCGTTGATGCTGAAGGGCTCCATCAGCAAAAGCCCGGCGGAACCATAGACGCAGCGGCGCAGTGCCTCGCGGCGGGAGAAGGGAATGCCGCCCATGTTTTGGGTGAGGCGCATGACATCGCGTGCCATGTCATTGGGAGGAAGAAAGGAGTTCATGGGATGAGTTGGGTTGAGGTTCAGTGATTGAAATAGAATTCGGGCTGATTGATCAGCGCCCACACGATGTCGGCGGCCAGCTCTCGCCCGCTGGAGTAGCTGGAGGTCATGTGCGCCTTCAGCGCCGTGATCTCATCCGCCGTAGGCGTGCGTGAGAGCAGCGTGAGATAAATTTTGTCCGCCAGCTTGTTCAGATCGTGGTCTCCGGCTTCCGCCTCTGCCACCAGCGGGCATGCCTTTATTTTGCCGAGCACATGGCTCGAGTTCAGCAGATGCAGACGCTGCGCGGGGCTGGTGCTCAGATTACGCTCCGACTCAAAGCCGGTGTCACGCGGCGGGCGGCCAAACAGCTCCAAAAACGTGCTCGTGATGCTGCCGTCCGCGAGAGCGATGCCGCGCACGTTCTCGGGGATGAACGTAAACGGCTCGGGGATCGGGCTGCTGTAGGTTTCCTTCGTCGCGGTGATCTGATTCAGCGCATCAACTAGCACCTCCGCCTCCAGTCGCCGCATGGGGTAGTGTGCAAACTGTGCCGCAGCTTCCGGCGTATCCTGCGCGGGTATCGAGGAAAGCTGGAAGGTTTGCGAATTGAGAATGACGCGGAAGAGATGCCGCATGTCGCACTTCGAGGCTGCGAACTCCTTTTCCAAAAAGGCCAGCAGCGCGGGATTCGACGGCGGGTTGTCCGCGCGGAAGTCATCCGGCTCATGCACGATGCCCCGTCCCATCAACCACGACCAGATGCGGTTCGCCATGCTCCGGCTGAACCAAGGATTGGTCGGTTGCAGCAGCCACTCCGAAAAAACTGCGCGCGGATCGTCCAGGCCCGTCTTGATGTTTGCTGGCGTTCCGTCTGGGAAAATGGCGTGCTTGGTGATGCCCTCCTTGTCTGCCGTAGGGTCGAAATAGACGATCTCCTCCTTCCATTCCGCCGTCGCTTTGTAGGCCACTTGTGCAAAGAAGCCCGCCATCGCTTCCAGCTTCTTTTTTGGCCATTTGTCGGCTCGCTCGCCCATGAAGGTCAGCGCCACCGTCGCCGCGACGCCTTGCGGGCTGCGATCCTGCATGGCGCGGTAAAAATTCACCTCGCCCTCGCGGAAGTTGCTGCCGTTCGCGAGCAATAGTTGCCGCGTGAAGATGTGCAGTGGCTTGTTTTCACGCACGCTCGTGTGAATCCAGCGGTGGTAGGCCTGCACCGCGTTCGGCCACAGCTTGATGGGAAACTCCGCTTTCACGCGCAGCACATCACCCCACTTCATCGCCCAGAAATCCGTGAATTCGGGCCGCTGGATGAGGATCTCGATGAGTTTCGCACGTTTGTCAGACTCCTTCGTGCTTTCAAAGCCCCGCGTCTCTGCCTCCGTTGGCAGCGTGCCGATCACAGCCAGAAATGCACGCCTCACAAACACGGCATCTGAGCAGAGGTTCGCGCGTTTGATGCCCAGTTCGTCCTGGCGAATGAAGACCAGCTCGTCCACGCGTTCGTGAGGCTTGAGACTCGCGCCGGATTTCGGCACGGGTGGTCCTAGTTCATAAACACTATTCTCCTCAGCCGACAGTGCGCTGACCGTCAGTGCCCACAGGAGTAGGATGGTTTTCATAGCACGTCATCAGGTCAGAGATTTGGTTTGGCGAATGGAGGAGAAGGCTACTCCCTCGATTTCAACGAGCAGGTCCGGGCGGCATACATCCGCCACCGCATAAATGGCTGGCAGACGTCCCAGGCGGCGTTCGCAGACCTGGCGCACTTTATCAAAGTCCTCAGGATGCTTCACATAGACGTGTATTTTGGCCAGGTCTGCCAGCGTGGCTCCCGCGTCTGCCCATCCGTGACGGGCGAAGTTTTCCGGGGCGATGAGCTTCTCGATGTTGGTGAGCGTCTGCTCCGTCTGTTTCATTGCATCCCCTTTATGAACCGTCTCAGCGTTCACAATGCTGGCCGTGCCGGAGATCCACGTCGTCACATGATTGCCGACACGCACGGCCATCGCTCGGGCAAATTTTGGACTCTTGACGGAGTACTCCTTGGGGTAATCAAAAGCGGAGATTTGCAGCGGATTCTCAAGTCCCAGCAACGAGACATCGTCTCGCTTGCTTTGCAGCGCCATGCAGGCGGTGATGAGGCCGTGGCAGCGCGTGCCAATGCCCGTGCTGGCTGGGTAGATGGCATGACCATTGTGAGGCGAGGGCAGGGGGCGCTTGTCGAAGGGTATGTTCGCGAAGAAATCTGTGCGGGCACGGTTCAGTTCACGGTAACGCTCCACCCCATGCACTTCCTCCGTGATGCTACCCTGATAGAGCCACACGCGCACCACATCTTCAAATGAAGCACCGCCCTGCGCCAGAGCGCTCTGCATGCTCTCAAACACCTCCAGGGACTGCTCATAGGCCGTGCGGCCCTCGCGGTGCAGGGAGCCAGCCGAGGCGTAAATCCAGCGCATGCCATCGTAATCCACGGTCACCAGATGCTCACCGTGGTAGGCCACCTGTGCATGACGAGTGCCCACCGCCCACGCTTCGATGGCGATGCCACGCCCCTCGCATGGAGGCTGCACGACAAAGATCGTCAATGGCATCTTGTCGCCATAACATGCAGCAAAGAGCAACTCTGCCATTGGCACGTCGTCTCGATCACGAAGGAACACCGTCTGCATCGTCACCTCCATTGGTTCATTTTGCTGCCGCAGGATGGCGCGGATCGTCGCCAGCGCCTCCCAAGCTTCATCTTTGAATTCACCGCCACACTGAGGCGTCACCATGATGGCGAGTCGCTTCACTTCACCGACCTGAATCACGGTGTGGTGCTGGACACCCATTAGACAGGGGGGCATGTCCGGTGTGGTGGAGGCACCAGCGCCAGGGTGGCGGTGCTGACAGCTATGCACCGAGCACTTCGCATCCAGCAGTCTCCGGTCAGGCGCAAGGTGATAGCAGATCGGGGTTTCCGTGGTGGTGGGTGCTTTGACGGACATGGTGACAACCTCCTGGCTTTTGAAAATGATTGGATAAACTCTCACTCACACCACATTGAAGAATCAAAGCAGCACTCGTGATGCAACTGTAACAACGGCCAACAACGGACACCCCCCGTGCATATGTTGGCAAGCACTGAGCCTCGATTGGCATGACGAAAGCCCCCTGGGTGCTCGCGGCGTTTAGCATGAAGTGGCTAAATTGCGGATATTGTGTTCCGTAATTCCGCCTTCAAAGAAAAGCTCCTCACCCAACCATGAAATTGATCCTCTCTTCCCTCGCCACCATCACCGTTGTCATGTCGCTGCTCGTGAATGCCGCCCTCGCCGCCAATCCGGCGGCTGTGGCGACTGAAGCCGCCACGAACACTGTCTGCCCAGTCACCGGCAAGCCCATCGATCCCGCCATCACGGCGGAGTATGAGGGCAGGAAGTGGTCCTTTGCCAAAGAAGCCTGCAAAACCAAATGGTTGAAGGCACGCGAGGACAGTCTGTATCAGAAGCTCGGCGGCAAAGCCGCCATGGAGGCAGCAATTGATGCCTTCTACGTCAAAGTGCTGGCGGACGACCGCGTGAAGCATTTCTTTGATGACGTGAGCATGGACAAGCAGCGCCGGAAGCAGAAGGAGTTCCTCTCCGCAGCCTTTGGCGGACCACTGCCCTGGACTGGTAAGGACATGCGCAAAGCCCATGAAGGCATGGGTCTCACCGAGGTTCACTTCAACGCCATCGCCGAAAACCTCGTCAACACGCTGAAGGATCTAAAAATCAGCCAGGATCTCATCGACCAGGTCGTCGCCGTCGCTCTTACGACGAAGGATGATGTGCTGGGTCGTGCGAAGAAGGCCAACTGAGAAACGTCCATCTCTCATTGGCTTGAAATAAGCGCCGCCGTAAGTGCCGGGAGTCACTTGCGGCGGCGTTCTCGTTTAACATGATCTCAGTCCGTTGATTTTAGGACATTATAATGCGCTCAAAAACCGTATGCTACTCCTTTGGACAAAGCAGAATTTAGGCAGTGTGGATTTTTCAGAAAACAAGCGTCCGTAGTTAGAAACGATCTTCGTGCACATGGGTTCGCGCTGTCGTATCTGCACAAGCGGAGCTATTGTTTCATGAAAAGACATTGTGAACGGTCATCCGGTGAACGGCATCACGCTCATTCATCCCATCAGTGAAAGCATTAATTCATGAGTGCCTTTGACCCATTGAACGGGTCTCACCAATGCACTAAAATCCTCCAAATAATGATCTCCCAGCTAAAGAAAAGCCCCACTTCAAAGAGGAAGAGCTTCGCTTCTCACGCGGACAAATCGACGTGAGTGTCCTGAAGGCCGTGGAGGGCCTCAGTGCAATGACCGTTCCTTTTGTGTCATAAACATTCGATGGGCTGGCGGTTCGTTGTTCATATCAACGTGCCGTCAGACCTCCGCAAACGATCAACCTCAACCATGTCACGGCCTACCCACTATTCGCCCGTGATCTCCAGGTTTGTCGTCTCCGTCCTCTACCACGAGGCTAGGCACCGCAGGATTCCGATGACTCGCCTCACGGATGAACTGCTGCTCCAGGCGCTTCGTGGCACACCCGGATGGCAGACGGCCACCAACCTGCGAATCACCGACGATTCCGCCTCCAACACTCCGGCTCCTGTGATCGCGCAAGCGGCATAGCAGCACTCCACCACCATCATCACAGGAAGCCCATGTGCCTTCACCGGCGCGTGGGCTTTTTCGTGTCCATACCCACAACCCAACACCCACCCATCATGGCTATCAAACTCAGCGCCAATTATTCCAAAAAGCTCGGCCTGCCTCAATACAGCAGCCACAGCTTCTCCGCCTCCATCGAGACGGAACTCTCCGACATCACCCAGGCGGAGGCGGAGATCGCCAGGCTTTACGGCTTACTCCAGCACTCTGTTGACCAGGAAATCCAGCATCCCGGTTTCGTGCCGGAAGGCAACGGATCGAACGGCTCCAATGGCAATCATGCGCCGCAGAACGGACGCACCTACCCGATCAACGGCAACGGTCATCGTGTCCCGGCCAAACCAGCTGCCGACCGCTGGAACTGCACGGAAGGCCAGCGCGGTTTCATCCTGCGCATCATCAACGAAAATCAGCTCTCGAAGCAGGAGGTCGAAGATCTGTCCCAGCAGCTCTTTGGCACCGGCGTCAAGGAGCTGAACAAAATGCAGGCCAGCCAGCTCATCGAGGATCTCCTCGTGAAAGTGGGCAAGCCTGCTCCACGCCAGACACGCTGGCAGCAACGCCCCACCGCCCAAGCCGCATGAACACCGAAGCCAGCTCCATCCCCAGGGAGCCAGGCGAGAAGGAAATCCTCAGCGACCTGCAACGAACCGTCTCGGCCTCGCGGCTGGGGCTGTTTTTGCAGTGTCGTCTGAAGTTCTACTTCCGCTATGTGCTCCGCCTTACCAAGCCCAAGACACCCTCGCTCCATCTCGGCAGCTCGGTTCATGCCGTGCTGAAGTCCTGGAACAAGGCACGCTGGCTGCAAAAGCCGCTCACGCTCAAGCAAGCGCATGACGCCTACACCACCGCGTGGGCGGACACCTCGGAAGGTTCCGTCACCTGGGAGCCTGGCGAGGAAGATGACGAGAAAACGACCGGCTGGCGTCTGGTCGATACTTACCTGCGGGAATCCCACGTTCCCGCTGAGTTGAAGCCTGATGCCGTCGAGGTGTCGGTGGAGGCGGACCTGCGCATGCATGGTCTGCCTAAACTCATCGGTATCCTCGACCTCGTTCAGCGCGGGGAGATCATCGACTACAAGACGGCCTCCACCACGCCCAACGCCGACAAGGTCATCCACACGACCGAAATCCAAACCAGTGCTTACGCCATCCTCTACCGGCACAACACCGGCCAGCAGGAAAACGGCATGCAGCTCCATCACCTGGTCAAGCTCAAGAACCCCAAGGTCGTCATCACCACCATGCCACCCATGAGCCAGCAGCAGGAATCCCGGCTGTATCGGCAGATGGAGTCCTACCTCAACGGACTTCAGCACGGTCAGTTCGTTCCTTCACCGGGGATGCACTGCGCGAGCTGCGAGTTCTTCAACGAGTGCCGC
>JAFLEI010000063.1 GCA_017301975.1 Verrucomicrobiota bacterium | reverse complement strand
CAACACGAGGCGAATCACTCGCCGCAGAAGTCCCAAAAAAACGAAAGACAAAGAAAACAACAACACACCTTTGACAGAGCCCTCATAGCAGGATGGGTGTGGCGACAGCCCGCCCGTCCATGAGCGTACCGCAAACCCATGAGCTTGCGCACGTCCTCGCAGTCGGGCGCTTTGGCAAAGAAATAGCCAGGTGTTTACGAGAGAAGCCGCCTGCCAAACACACCCAACCACGACCAGAGCCGCAAACAAAAAAAGAGCGACGGCATCACGCCGTCGCTCTTCACAAATTCAAATCGAAGCAGACCTTACTTGTCCTCGCCGAAGTACTTCTTCCGCAGCTCATTGCCGACACCTTGTTCGGTGAGCTTCAGGAGGCCTTGATTCAGCTTCTCACGCATGGTGCTGTCCTGCTGCAGGGCGAAGGAGTAGTTCTGGCGCTCAAACACGGGGCCGACCATCTGCAGTTTTTCGTCGTTCAGTTTGCCGGCTTCGTATTGCAGCACGGGTGCATCGTACACAACGGCATCCACATCTTTACCCTTCAAGGCGGCCACGCACTCGGTGACGGTGGCATAGGGCACCACTTTCGCTCCCTTGGCGGAGAGCCAGGTTTCAGTCGTGCTCCCCTTGACGGTGGCCACTTTGCGCCCCGGCAGATCGCCAGGACCATTGATGTCGCCCTTGAGGGTGTTGACGGTCAGCGTGGTGGTGAAGGAAGCGGTGAGCAAGGAGACCAGCACGATGCTCAACAGCATCCAAACGATGGCCACGATACGACCACCGACGCCAATAGGGCCTTTGTTGTCAGCGCCACCGACGAGCAGCGTGCTGATCGTCCACCAGAAGGACTCCAACATGCCCTTCTTGTAATCTTCCGGCCATTGGTCGCCGTTCAAGGGATGCTCAAAACGCCAGACAAGGTGGGAGATGATGAGCATCGTCACCATGAGCAGAGCAAAAGCACCGATGAGCTCGATGTTAAAAAGATTGCCGATGAGGGAAAAGATGTTGTCCGCAAAGCTGCCGCTCCCGCCATTGACCAGCACCTGCAGGCCTGACTCATAGAAGGGCTGCGTGAAGTCGATGACCTCTTCACGCTTGGCCGTGACGCTGATCGCACCCACTCCCACATCCGCCGTTTTGTTCTTCAGCTCCTCGATGATGTCAGCCGCGGTGTTCACCACCTTGACCTCGTAGTCCAGCTTCGTCTCGCGTGCCAGCTGGTCCCACAGCTCCGCAGCATAGCCCAGGCGGCGGCCATCTTTGTCGAACGAAAAGGGTTCAAGATTGCGGGTGACGACGCGGATTTTAGCCGTTGGGCTGGTGGCTGCGGGCGCAGCAGCCGGAGCCGGAGCTTGCGCAGCGGCCCCCGGGACAAAACTGAAAATAGAAACCGTAGAAAGGAGCAGTAGAAGAGTACGCATGAGAGGAGCATTGACACTGCCGCACCACCGGGATGAGTCAATACAATCCCTCGACTTTGCCAGCTTGCGACGCCGCACAGTCTGCTCATTCATAAGGCATGACCGCCGATTTCCTCCAGCAGATCACCACACACGGGGCCGCCGTGAATCTTTCCTCACGCGCCAAGTTTCGCCTTACCGGAGCCGACCGCGTGCGCTACCTCAACGGCCAGGTCACCAACGACATGCGCCGGGTCAAACCCGATGAATCGCTCTACGCTTGTGTAACTGACGTGAAGGGCCGCATCGCCGCCGATGTCTTTGTCCATTCACACCATGAAGAACTCCTGCTCGATGCCGAACCCGATCTTCGCGAGCCCCTCGGCATGCGCTTGGAGCGCTACATCGTGGCCGACGACGTGGAACTGACTGATGTCAGCGAGGAGTGGCAGCTCTGGCATCTCTGGGGTGATGCGGGCACTCTTGCCCGCTTCGAAAGCGCTCCTTACGCGGAAGATCGTCCGCACTACCTCCTGCACTCCACCCGCTTCGGCACACCAGGCCTAGACATCTGGCTTCCCGTAGCGGCATACGCTCCCACTTTCGAATCACTCCCCATCCTGACCGAGGCCGACCTCGAAACCTGGCGCATCCTGCAAAAAATCCCCCGCTGGCCCCACGAATTGAACGCCGAAACCTTTCCTCCGGAAGCAGGGCTCGAAACCAAAGCCATGGACTTTGCCAAAGGCTGCTACATCGGCCAGGAGGTGCTCTCACGCATCAAAACCACCGGCAAAATGCCGCGTGAAATGCTCGCATTCGAATCTGACACTCCATTGAATGCGGGGGACGAAATCTGGCAGGAAAAACTCGTCGGCAAGGTCACCAGCGTGGCCATGCACCCGACCACTGGCGCCACGATCGGTCTGGCAATGATCCGCCAGGGGACAGCGCCAGACGGCCTGCACGTCGGCGGCAGCTCGGGGCCACTTCTGAAGCAGCGCTGACGGCATTCGTCAGTCCGTCTCTCAATTCCAGCCATGCGGCGTTCATAAAAAAGAAGCGCATGGTCCGGAAACCATGCGCTTGAAATTGTCTCAGAAAGAAACGCTCAAACTCAAGACTTACTCCTGGCAGCAGCCATCGCAGCCACAGTCAGCAGCGCCGTCGTCATCGTCGTCGTCGCCTTCTTCTTCCATGTCTTCGTCCTCTTCGTCACCGTCTTCCTCATCGGACTCGCCGTCGCCGTCGTCATCGGTGTCTTCCTCGTCACTGATGCCGTCGTTGTCGTCATCGTCATCTTCTTCATCGTCGATGCCGTCGCCGTCGGCGTCATCATCACAATCGGCAGCTTCGTCAGCAAGGGAGTCGTCGTCCTCATCGTCTTCCTCCTCCTGCTCTTCGTCGATCTCCTCTTCGTCTTCCTCGTCTTCTTCCGTGGCGGACTCTTCTTCATAGCTCTCGACGCTTTCCTCATAGGTGGAGATTTCCGTCACCTCGATGGAGGTGCTGACGGAAGTGACTTCATAGTAGCTGCCGTAGTTGGCAATGCTAGACTCATAGTAGTTCCAGCCATCATAGTAGCCCCAGGCTGAGCCACCAAAGATCGCTCCCAGCACGTTGACGATCGGCGTCAGCTTGCCCCAGGAGGACTGGTAGTATTCTGGGTAGTAGGACCTCGAAATGTTGCCGTAAGCGCTGAGGGTGTTCTTCAGGCGGCCGGTCTGGTACTGATACTTGGCGTAAGTGCCGCGGTCGGTGCCCTGGATGCCGAGGATCTTCGTAGCCAGACCGATCAGATCCGCAATCATGCGGGACTGGTAGGACTTGGGTTTCGCTGAGGCGGCAGCCTGCTTCAGGTTGCCAATCAGTTCCTCCATTTGCGGACCCGCTTTTTCGATTTCAGCAAGTTCTGCGTCCGTCAGCTTGCCTTTTTTGCCACCTTTTTTCAGGGCGGCCACCGAAGGGCCGAAGTGAGTGAGATACATCTCATAGGCGGCATCAAGGGATCTTACACCACGGCCCACTTGGGACTTTGGGTGCGCTCCGCGAATGATGGCCCACGTGGTGGCAAGCTGCGTCACACCCGCTCCTGTGGTGTCCAGACCTTTCAGCATTTCAGGACTCTTGTCCTGAATACCTTGCTCCAGCAGATCCAGCCCTTTGGCGGTGGATTTCAGGGCTGAATAATACGGCACCGCCTGCTTCGACTTCGGGCTGATGTCCTTGGAGTTTTTGACGATGAAGGCGAGAGACGCCTTCATGTCTTTCACCAGAGAAGAGGGTGTGGGAGCTGCGCCCTTCTTGTTGTGAGTGGCCTTACCTTTCGCTTTGGCCTCTTGGCCGTTCAAGGGCAGACCAGAAACACCGAGAAGGCTGAGACTGGCAATAAACGCAATAGATTTGTAGAGTGTAGGTCGTGAAGTCATTGGCTAAGGTGGTGAGTTTAACTCAGCCAAATCTTTACACCATTACTTTTCGTATTTTCTTTGAAAGAAATCACATCTTTAAACGCATGCGACTGTGGCAAGTAACGCCACAACGTCACTTGGACTTGCTCTCCCTCACATGCTTGAGAGCCGCCGCCTGCATGAACTTGCTGGCCGCAGGTGTGTTGGTATGCCCTGCGAGAATGTCATTGTGAATTTCTTTGGGAACCGTCAGGGCGTTGTAGGCCGCGTACACGCTGGTCGGCGGGCAGGTCGTATCGATGAACCCCACGGTCACCATCGCCCCCTGGCACTTTGCTCGGATCGCAAAGTTCACATTGTCAAAGTAACGCGACGCCTGCAGTGCGGCGGCGTTCGGTTTGCCCTCGGCATCCATGGGCACAATCTTTGGCCATCCACTGATGCGGTTGGCCTGGCTTCCGGTGTGGTCACAGCCCGCAGGCACCCCGGCGCAAATAAATGAAACCCGGTTGTCCAGACCCGCTGCAGCAAAGGCCTGAAATCCGCCCTGACTGGAACCATAGACAATGAGAGTCTTGCCATCCCACTCCGGCTGCGCCGTGAGGAAATCGATCGCGCGGATCAGCCGCAGAAACATGCCTTTGAAGTAAATCTTTTCGCGATCTTCATTGTGCTCGAAACGGTAGTCCTTCAGCTCGCCAGCGGCCAGCGCGTCGTAAAACTCCTTCGGCTTCCCGTTGGGCAGACCGTGTGCGTTGATGTCCATCGAGAGCATGCCGCCTTCATTCAGCGCCCAGGACACTGCGCCGAGGTTCGAACTGCGCACACCCGCGCCATGTACATGCAGGATCGCCGGGAGAGACTTTGCCTTGGCCTGCAGTGGCTTGCCAAAATAACCGCTCACCGGCTTGCCGCCCGCACAGTCAATCTGCACATCAAAGGCTTCCACGCCCTTCGGCACCGCCGTTGTCACCGGTGTGAGCGCCGCCTTCGCCGGCACCTTCGCCAGCTCCGCCTTCTGCGCATCCCAGAAGGCATCAAAATCCTCCGGCACCGGCATGCTGGGCTTGAGCAGCAGCGGATCATAGCCCGCCGCGGCCATGGTCGAGACCTTGTCACTGGTGGCGCGCATCAGCAGAAAGCCGGGTTCGTCCAGCTTCCCAATGATCGTCGCCTTGCCGTCCTTCACATTCAGTGTCTGGGGTGGCTGCGGCTGCACCCCGTCCTTGGAAAGCACGCACACCACTTTTCCATCCGCCAGCGGCTTGCCGTCCTGCTGCACCTCGATTGTAAAGGTGGCCGTCTCGCCCACCTTGTACAAGGCATCGGGATGATCCGCGCCGGCCTTCATCGTGACCACCGGCGCAGGCGCCTGCGCCTGCAAATTGAGAGAAATAAGAAGCCACAATGCGGAGAACAGTTTCAGTTTCATGCACATCAAGCATGTAAAGGCATCGCGGCGAATCAATCTTCATTCATCCGGCTGACATCGGCCCTTGATCGTGCCTCACTGTTCTCCATGCTGCCGCACCCCCATGCCTAGAAAACGCGGATGCCTGAAACTGCTTCTGCTGCTCGTCCTTGCCGGCGCGCTGCTGGTCTGGCTTGTCGGTGAGGTCTTCTTCAATCTGAACAGCAATGTCGTCGCGGTCAGTGTGCGCGACTCCAAACAGCCGCTCCAAATCCTCACCAAACGCGGCGAGTGGAAACCCGCCGTCGCCCTGACCGCCGGGGATCTGGATGCCGCCCTCATCGAGCGCCACCGCGAGACCGGCATGCGCTGGGTCACCCTCAAAGTCCGGCGCGAGGGCGGCACGCTGGCCGGCATCGCCCAGCGCCTTTTTGGCGCGGAGGTCCAGATCGTCACCCTCTCCGCCGACCGCTTTGATTTCATGACCACCTTCCTGCCCAAGTTTGCCCTCACCACCGCCCGCGAGCGCATGGAAGATGGCAACTTTTGGTTCACCATCACCGCCAACTTCCGGGACCCCAAAGGCCGCCCCATGGGCTGGGTCTATCACGAAGGCCGCCAGGTCAATCCCCCCTTTGGCGACTGGAGCGGCTGCTTCTTTGTCAAAGACGGCCGCCCTTGGTGCGGGCCCAAGTCCCTCCTCAATGAAGTCCCCGGTCTCATTCAGGAAGGCTGCCAGGTCTATCCCTCCGTGATGAAGAATCATACCACCTTCTCCTATGTGGACCTCAAGCCCGACGAGTTTTTCGACGGCTCCAAGATCAGCTACCGCTCCCTCGCCGGCATGCGTCAGGACGGCACCATCGTCTTCGTCCTTTCCGGAGATGGCGGCGTCATGACCGTCAGCGAAGTCACCGAAATCGCCCGCAAGCTCGGCGTCCAGCACGCCACTCTTCTGGATGGCGGCCGCGCCCTGCAATACTCCATCCGCACTGACGACGGTCCCTGGCACTTCCACGCCCTCAACACCGAACTCCCCTTCAAGCACCGCTGGCTCGAACGCCAGCGCTCCCCCGTCTACATCGGCGTGCGGCGCAAGGCCCCGGTGATCATTGATGGTGCCTCCAGTTTCACTGTTCCGCCTTGAGCCGCTTCTGCCAGTCCGGGTGCTGCTTCTTGTAAGCCTGAAACGCCTCGTGCTCTTGCCTTGAAATCTTTCCGTCCTTGCCGGTGTCGATGAAGGGAAACAGCCATTCCCAACCGGGTTTGGCTTCGCTCCAGGCTTCCTTGGATTCCCATTCGCCAGCCTCCACGACTCCGGCTTTGGGCTTCAGAACGGGCCCGGTCCATTGCAAAATCTGTCCACGCTCCAGCAGCCTGCTGCGCAGCTTTGCCAAATCAATCCCCTGCACTGCCACGCCTTCCCGTATGGCCTGCGCGGCAGCCACGCCGGCGGATTCGCCCATCACGCAAAACACCGGCTCCATGCGTGCGGAAGCGTAGGCAATGTAGCTGGCGGAAAAGCACACCGGAACGAGCAGGTTTCCGCACGATTCGGCCTTCGGCGTGAGCGCCCGATACGGAATGGGATAGGGATGCCCCGTGCCCTGCGAGCCGCCGACAAACATGTTGCCCTCCGTTGCCACGCCCATCTTTCCGGTGCCCGGATCTGCCACGGCGTAACGACGCACCGGATAGATGTCCACGCCGTAGAGCGCCAGCCCCACGCTGTCCTCCACCTGCGTCTGGTTCCACACATCCGCCAGCGTCAGCTCATACGGCCCCTGCATGCGGCGGGAGATGCGCACGTAGAGCTGGTTCGGCCAGCCGCCGGTGTCGGCATGCATCGTCTTGTCCAGGCCGAGCAGTGCCGTCTCATTGCGAAACTTCGCCGGCACTCGCGAATCCGTGCTCAGAAAGCGGTGCAATCCGCTCAGGTAGTCCTTGTGCTGCCGCCAGACGCGCGTTTTGCCTTCATGGCTGCCATTCTGATAATACCGGCTCACTCCCAGCGGCGCGATGGTGACCAGGGAATCGCGCTTGTAGTTGTACTCGCCGCTGTTGAGCCAGCCGGGGAAAATGTCCCGCAGTTTTTTGAGCAGCTTTCCTTCGTCCGTAATGTTGTGCACCAGATGCTCCACGTAGCGGCCCACCAGTTCGAAATCCCTCACATCATAATCCGCCGCCGGTTCAAACGCGATCCGCTTCGCAGGGTCACGCGTCACATAGAAACGGTAGTTGTAAGCCTGCGTGTAATCATCCGCCGCGCCCTTGGGCAGACCATGATCTGCATCCACCAGCGGCAGCAGGCCGCTCTTTGCATCGCCCTGCACTATATAGGGGTCGATTGGGGTCCAGTTCGTTGTGGGTCCGACACCGGCGAGCTCCTCATTGAACACCTCTTTGGCTTCCCGGCCCACCGAGTATGGCACCCCAGCCGCCTCCATCACATCCCCCTCATAGCTCGCATCGATGAACACCCTGGCCTCCACACTGGCCGCGTCCTTCTGCGTGGCCTTGGGCGCAGGCACGCCGTTCTTGTCCGGCGGTGCGAGTTCCAGCACCAGTTTGCTGATGGATGCCTCCATCTTCTCCACCTTCTGCACGCGATGCTCAAACAGCACCGGAATCTTCTCCTCCGACAGCCAGGCGGCAAAAGCCTCGCGGATCACATCCGGCCGGTTGCCCAGCTTGAAGACCCTGCTCGTCGTCAGCCCGCCCACCGCCGCCGGTGCTGCACAGTCCTGCATCGGTTTGATGCCCGCACCGAGAATGCCGCCCACCCAGCGGCTGGGTTCCACGATTAGCACCGAACATCCCTCCTGCCTCGCTGTCACAGCAGCCACAATGCCTGCTGGCGTGGCTCCATAAACGCACACATCCACCTTCTGGGTTTCCACCGCATGCGCAGCATGCAGGGCTAGCAAGAACAGGAAAGGCCGAATCATGCGCCTATCTGGTCACAACTTGGGGCTCTGTCATCCGCCAAATACACTGGAGGGGACTCCCTGTGCGCCGGGGCGGCAGACAAAGAGGCGACCGGCGAGGGGTTCCTCAAGGTCGGGCTTCTGGCCGGTGGTGATGTAGAGATCGCGCAAATCTGGGCCTCCGAAGGCACATGCGGTCGTTTCGACGCAGGGGAAGTCGATCTGCATTTCCTCTTTCTGCGTGGCGGGATTGAAGCAGACGACCTTGGCACCGTGGCAGAAGGCGATCCAGAGACGGTCTTCGGTGTCGATGGTCATGCCGTCTGGGGAGGAGGGATCGGCGCTGGTATCCCATACCACGCGCTCGTTGGTGATGGCACTAGTGGCGTTGTCGAAGTCGAAGGCGCGGATTTTTTTGCTGGGGGTATCGATGTAGTACATCGTGTTTGCAGCACGGTTCCAAATGATGCCGTTGGAATTGGTGACGGGGCCGAATTTCTTTTCGACGCGGAGATCGGTATGGAGGCAGTAAAGGGAGGCATCGGCGCGCTTCTGGAGGCAAATGGTGCCCGCCCAGAGGCGGCCAGCGGGGTCGCACTTGCCGTCGTTGAAGCGGTTGTCCGGCAGGTTCGGTTCGGGATCGGCTATGGGGGTGCTGATGCCGGTGGCTTCGTCGAGGAAGAAGAAACCGTTGTCGCCTGCCCAGACGAGGCCGCCGCTGGCGCGGGGCACCACGGTGCCGACGCGCTGGCCGACGTCCCAGATCTGCTCTTTGCCGGTCGAGGGCGTGAAGGCGATGATCTTATGGGTCTCAATATCAACGTACAAGAGGCGGTCGCCGTGCCAGATGGGGCCTTCGCCCCAGACGGAAACGTGGTTGGTGATGGGTTCGGGGGTCATGGTGTGGGGCGCTTGGGAAGGGTGATGAAAGCCTCGGCAAGGTAGTGCGGGATGAGAGGCTGGGCGATGAGGGTGGCGAGTTCGTCGGCGGGCAAGGATTGGACGATTTGGGCGAGCTTGGCAGCGTCCGGTTTGGCAGAATGGAGGGCCAGACCGAGCGGAGGTTTGGGGTCAAACGTGTACACTATTTCGCAATCAGCGGTGCGTTCACGGGCGGTTTCGGCGGAAACGATATCGAGGTCGGGCAGCAGGCGGCCGTTTTCGACGCGGGCCAGGTAGAAACTCTGGCGGCGGGCATCTCCGATGATGTCGTAACTGGCGGGGGCATCCAGGTCCGGGGCGGTGAGGGAGGACCAGCCGACGCACCAGACATTGCGGGAAAGAGCGATGCCTTGGGCGGCGGCGATGGCGATGCGGACGCCGGTGTAGGAGCCGGGGCCGTTGCCGATGACGATGCCGGTGAGTTCATTGCCAGCAGCGGCGAGGGCTTCGCGCAAGGGGGCGAAGACTTGGGCGTTGTGAGAGCGCTCGGACTGGAATGTGGAGCGGAAGAGCACGTCATCGCCCCGCACGACGGCGATGCTGCCGTGGGCGGTGGAGAGGTCGAGTGCGAGGAGCATAATAATGACGAATGACGAATGACGAATTCAGAATGCCGAATGATTGACGAAGCTCAAATGACTAACGGAGAGTTTCATCCTGGTTTTTGCGATCGGTGACAGTGCGGGAGCCGTCTGGCTGGGGATCGATTTGGAACCAGCGGGTGTGGGGTGGGAGGAGGTCGGGGAACATGTCGGCCCATTCGACGATGATGACGCCGGGTTCGGTGAGGAACTCGTCCCAGCCGATGCCGATGACTTCGGCAGCGGAGTCCATGCGGTAGAAGTCGAAATGGAAAATGGGGAGGCGGCCGTCGAGGTATTCGTGGACGAGGGTGAAGGTGGGGCTGGTGACGGCGGCATGCGAGTTCATGCCGGCAACGATGCCGCGGGTGATCTGGGTCTTGCCTGCTCCGAGAGTGCCGCAGAGAGCGATGACATCGCCTGCGGCTAGGGTGGGCGCGAGCTGGGTGCCCCAAACGAGAGCGTCATCGGCTGTCTGAAGAGTGGTCATGAATCGAAAACTTCGAGGAGGAACTTGGGGCCGTTTGCATGAACTGAACGGACGATGTGAACAGACAGCGTTAGGCAGAACAGCACAGCGACACTTTTTGCAAGCGTGCCGCCTCTTCGAAAGACCACAAGGATGGGAATTAAGCTCAGGCCATACAACAAATCCGAAACCAAATATTCAGTGAGCGGGTACCATCTGGGGGGATGGGGAGCATTCGTCTTCCCGACGACCATTCCGAAAAATTGAAGCACCAGCATCAGCCCAAGCAGCCGGAGAAGATGCAGCGATTTTATTTCTTCATGCATCTGCACTTAGCGCGAAGTGGTCCCAGCCGGTGCTTTCGAAGTCGGGGGGGCGGCCTTCGCCGGGGAGGACGAGTTTGCCGATGATGGTGAGGGGGAGCTTGGGGAAGGCGAGGCGCCATTTCTGGAGCAGGGACTTCACGCTGCGGGGATTGACGGCGAGGAGGAGCTCGTAGTCTTCGCCATCGCCCCAGGCCTGGTCGAAGGTGCAGCCGGGATTGCAAGGCAGAGAGGCGACGTTCACCTGATAGTGGGTGCCGCTGGCGAGGGCGAGACGGGGAAGGTCTTTGGCGAGGCCGTCGCTGATGTCCATCATGGCGTGGGGATGGGCGTTTTCGGAAAGCCAGCGGCCTTCTTCGAGGCGGGGCTGGAATTTGAGGTGCTTGCCGTTGATGGAGCCGCCGAGGCGGCCAGTGACGAGGACGACATCGCCGGCCTTGCCTTCGCTGCGGGAGAGCCAGCGCTTGGAGGGAACGGTGCCGCTCATGGAGATGGAGAGCATGAGGACCAACCCGCGAGAGGTTTCGCCGCCAACGATGTTGATGCCGTACTCCTTGGCGATGGCGCGCATGCCGCGATAGATCTCGGAAAGGAACTCGACCTGCATGGTGGGAGGAGCCACGAGGGTGATCATGGCATGGCGCGGGGTGCCGCCCATGGCGGCGAAGTCGCTGACGACGCGGGCGATGGCCTTGCGGCCGATGAGCTTGGGCGGAGTTTCGAGAGTGAAGTGGACGTCCTGCACAAGGGCGTCTGTTTTGAGCAGGGTGTGCTCGTCCTTGGTGCTGCGAACGACGGCGCAGTCGTCCCCTGCCCCCGCGATGACATCGCTGTCGAGCTTCACGCCGCGCATGAGCTTGCGGATGAGGTTGTCTTCTCCGATGTCGGCCAGGGTGGGCATCAGAGGGGAAGGATGAAGGATGAAGGACGCAGGATGAATGAATGCCCCAAGGCGTCCAACGCGAATGGGCGCGAATGTCCGCGAATGATCACGAACAGCTCAGGGCTGGCTTGGGATTCGTGGTTATTCGCGGTCATTGGTGGCCATTCGCGTTTCATCCGTTATTAACTTTTTACCACCACATTCGTACCATCAAAATGGAGGAGGCGGTTTTTGAGGCCGCGGATGGCCTGTTTGTGGATGTAGACCTCAGTTCCGCCGATTTGATGGCGGTGCTCGGTGGGGGCTTGCGCACCGCTGATCCAAGTGAGCTGACACCATTCCTGGCCGCTGAGGTCGCCCTGGGAGCAGCGGACGTAGTCGAGGTGGAGGACATCGCCCGGATGGCCGATGGCTTCTTCGTTGCGCTTGGACTCCAGGTAGTCCGCGAAGTCCTGCGAATAGATCAGGCCGGAGCGGAGGCGGTGGAGGACCATGGACATGAATTTGAAAGCAACAAAGCGCGGGACGGGCAGGCCGTTCCGCGCTTTGTGAGAGAGGTCAGGAAGCGAGGAATCAGCCGAGGGCGGCGGTGTAATTGGCAGCGACGGCGCTCCAGTTCACGGCGTTCCACCAAGCGGCGAGATAGTCAGGGCGCTTGTTCTGATACTTGAGGTAGTAGGCGTGCTCCCAGACGTCGCAACCGAGGATGGGGGTGCCGCTGCCGTCCATGAGGGGGTTGTCCTGATTGGGGGTGGAGGTGATGGCGAGCTTGCCATCCTTCACGACGAGCCAAGCCCAGCCGGAGCCGAAACGAGTGGCACCAGCCTTGTTGAAGGCTTCCTTGAAGGAATCAAAGCTGCCGAAGGTGGAGGTGATGGCGTCACCGAGGGCACCGGAAGGAGCGCCGCCCGCGTTGGGGCCCATGATGGTCCAGAAGAGGGAGTGGTTGTAGTGACCGCCGCCGTTGTTGCGGACAGCGCCCTGGATATCGGAAGGGACCTTGGAGATGTTTTTGCAGAGGTCCTCGATGGACATCGCTTCGAGGTCGGCCTTGCCGGCGATGGCGTTGTTCAGGTTGGTGACGTAAGCGTTGTGATGCTTGCCATGATGGATCTCCATCGTCTGCTGGTCGATGGTAGGCTCAAGAGCGTCGGTGGGATACGGCAGTGGGGGGAGGGTGAAGGCCATGGTATTTGGGGTGGGGTTGAGGTTCAGGGGTAAGTATCGTGGATACGCGTGCGGGCAAGAGGAAGGTTGTATGGGGAAGGGCGAAAGGGGGCGGGGGTGGTAGGGGGCGAAATTGTAAACTGGGAACTGAAAACTGAGAATTGTAAACTGGCCGGAGGGTGGAGTGGGAGGGGGCTTTTTGGGAGCTGGGGGACGTGCGATGCCGCACATGGAATGTGCGGACCACTCCGCGATGGGCGGGCGGTTGAGGGAATTGCCAACTGGGGTTTTTGACTGAATCCATTCAGGAATGGCGAAATAGGAGAGGCTGGGAGGACGTTCGTATGACCACCATTTCCCTCATGAAACGTGCCTCTCTTCTTCGCTTTGCCGTCGGACTGTTTTTGACCACCCTGCTGCCCTCCTGCGGATTTGCGTTTCGATCTGCGTGGAAAAAGGTGCCGGATACCGGCGGGGTGGAGGGCAAATGGGAAGGCACCTGGCTCAGTGATGCCACCGGACACCAAGGTACGCTGCGCTGCGTGGTCGAAAAACCTACCCATCGTGGTATCGTGATTGGTGCGGCTGGCGAAGATGTCGGACCCGCACCTGCTGACCGTGTTTTCTTCTACCATGCCACCTGGAAGAAAATCCTCAGCGGCAGCTACAAGGCCGCACACATCGTACAGAAGCAAAAGGACGGCAGCTACACCTTTAAAGGCGAGCACAAGATGCCCAACTGGGCCGGTGGCCTATACCATTATGAAGGGACCATCAAGGGGGATGACTTCAAGGCGTGCTACCAGTGCTCGATGGACAAGGGAACCTATGCGATGAAGCGCGTGCGCTGAGCAACCAAACGGCCGGATGCGGGGTTCATCCCGCGTCATCGTTGGTGACATTTTTTCATGAAGTGGTTCCAGAGCTTTCGCGCCAAACTCATCCTGACCGTATTTCCCGTGGTGGCGGGGATCACCATCGCCACGCTGGTGCTGGCGGAGTGGAAGTTCATGGAGTCGTACCGGAAGCTGTTTGAGGAGCAGTTTGACTCGCAGATCAGCAGCTTTTCTTCCGCGAAAAAGAAGCGCATCGATTCGCTTTCCGACGTGCTGGACAAGATCGCGGCGCAGCCGGAACTGCTGACTGCGATCCAGAAGAAGGATTTTGCCGCGGCCGGACAGATGCTGCGAGGGCAACTGGAGGCACTGACGAATGACCGGCTCCTGAGCGATCTGCCGGGAGACACGCTGCGGCCGGGCGGAGGCATGCCACAGCGCCTTTCGCAGGTGCTTGCGGCGGGGCATGGAGGGAGCAACGAGAAGGAAAAAGATCCACCGAAGGCCCGGCCGACACTGCGGCTGCCGCTTTCGCAGATGCCGTACATCGCGCTCATTGATCCGGAGGGCAGCTTTCTGCTTTCGCCCAAAAAGAATCCATCCGGTGGTCGGGAGAATCTGCCACCGATGCTGCCCAAGGAGAGCCCTAACAGTGCGGAATTTCGGCGGAAGTCCGGGAAGCTGCAATGGCTGGGAGAGCGCAAGCTGGCGGACGTGCTGAAAGCGCAGGAGGTCGGGTATCTGCGGGTGGAGTTTGGCGAAGATGGCCGCAATGAACAGGTGCGGGAGGTTTACATCACCCCGCTGCGCGAGCCGAAGACGGGCAAGTTTCTGGGGGCATTTCTCTTTGGCCTGCCGCTGCAGGTGCTGGCCGAAAAAGTGCTGTATGAGCAGACGAAACATTCCGAGCTGGGCAAGATCATGAGCGGCATCTGGGTGGAGGACGCGCTGGTCAGCACGACGATTCCCAAGGAGGAACGGGAACTGGTGGCGGAGCACATCGCGGACTCGATCCACCACACGCACCGGACGCAGCGAGGCATGACCGTTTGGATCCACGGCGAGCGGCATCAGATCTACTACCGGGTGCTGAATCCGGGCTCCCCCTTCCCGCTGGCGGCGCAGGTGAACCTGTACCCGCTGGCAGCGATGGACAAGGAGCTGGCGGAACTGCGGTGGGATGTGGGTGGGCTGGGGGTGGTGTCTCTGCTGATCGCGCTGGTGGCGGTGCTGTATATTTCACGCGGGTTGTCGGGGCCGATTCGCGAGATCGTGAGCGGGACGCACCAGATTGAGCAAGGGAACTATGATGTGCGGGTGCCGGTGCGGAGCAAGAACGAGCTGGGGAAGCTGGCGGCGTCCTTCAATGAAATGGCGGCGGGACTGGCGCTGCAGGAGAAGTACCGCAGCGTGCTGAATGCGGTGGCGGACCGATCAGTGGCGGAGCAGCTGATCACGCAAAGCGGAACGCTGGGCGGTGAGCTGCGGCATGTGACGATGCTGTTCTGCGACATCCGCGGCTTTACGGCTCTGACGGAGAACATGCCGCCGGCGGATGTGATCGACCTGCTGAACGAGCACATGACGGCGCTGACGGACGTGGCCTACCAGCACGGAGGGATCGTGGACAAGTTTGTGGGGGATCTGATCATGGTGCTGTTTGGCGCGCCGCAGAGCACGGGCGAGGACGCGGTGCGTGCGGTGCAATGCGCGCTGAGCATGCTGGCGGTGCGGAAAAAACTGAACGGGGTTTCCAAGCACTCGCTGGAGGTGGGCATCGGGCTGGCGACGGGGCCGGTGGTGGCGGGGTGCATGGGATCTGACCAGCGGCTGAGCTACACGGTGCTGGGGCACCGGGTGAACCTGGCCTCAAGGCTGTGCAGCATCGCGCAGGCGGGGGAGATCATCATGGACGATGAGACGTATGCGGATGCGAAGGGTTTTATCCAGGCTGAGCCGATGCCGGCGATGCAGCTGAAGGGGATTTCGGAGGCGGTGCATCCGTGGCGGGTGGTTGGCTAGATACTGGATACTGGATGCTGGAGTGATGGTGGCTGGGATGGAGCGAGAGGGATGGGCGTGCGCGGGGGCTTCCGGACCGCACATGGAATGTGCGGACCACGCCGCGATGGACCCTGCTGAGGTGGTTGGAGGAATGGGGCTGCCTGGGGGCGGTGGGAGGCGTATAGGGAGAGAGGCGATGATGAATGGACCTGATGGACTGAATGGACTTGATGGACCACTGTTTGAGCCCGCCCCTTTGTCATTCATTTTACCATGCCCTCCCCCCGTGCCAGACCTGACCTCTTAGCGAAGCTGCGTGATGTACCGCATGTGCCGGGGGTGTACCTGATGAGGGACCGGCTGAACAGCGTGATCTATGTGGGCAAGGCGCGGGATCTGCGGAAGCGGCTGGCGAATTACTTCACGCCGGCGAGATCGAAACTGGCGGACCGGAAGACGCGGGCGCTGATCGCGAGCATCTGGGATTTTGACCTGCATGAGGTGCGCAATGACACGGAGGCGCTGGTGCTGGAAAGCAAGCTGATCAAGGAATTCCGACCGCGCTACAACGTGACTTTTCGCGATGACAAACGCTACTTTTTGGTGCGGGTGCATTTTGGCGATGCGATCCCGCGGCTTTCCACGACGCGGCTGAAGAAGGATGATGGGGCGAGGTATTTCGGCCCCTTCCCGCATGGGATGGCGCTGCGCACGACTCTCAATTGGCTGAACAAGAAATTTGGCCTGCGGGTGTGCCGCCCGCTGAAGCCGGGTGAGGCGGACTACAAGCACTGCTCCAACGACATCATCAAGAACTGCTCGGCCCCGTGCATCCTGCGCATCTCGCTGGAGGACTACAAAAAGCGGGTGGAGCAGGCGTGTGAGTTCCTGGACGGAAAATCGAAGGATCTGGTGACGGCGCTGGAGGAGGAGATGCAGCACGCGGCGGCACGGATGGACTTTGAAAAGGCGGCGGAGCTGCGGGACATGGTGGAGGATTTTAAAAAGACGCTGATCCCGACGCGCACGTTTGAGCGCGGGGCGCGGGCGCGGGTGATCCGGAGCATCGACCCGATGGCGGATGTGCAGGAACTGAAGGAGCTGCTGCACCTGGAGAAGGCGCCGCTGGTGATGGAGTGCTTTGACATCGCGAACATCGGCACGGCGCACTGCGTGGCGAGCATGGTGCGGTTTAAAAACGGGGTGCCGGACAATTCGAACTACCGGCGGTACCGGATCAAATCGGTGAGCGGTCAGAATGATTTCATCAGCATGGCGGAGGTGATCCGGCGGCGCTTCTCGCGCATTTTGCTGGAGGGCCGCAAGGTGGCGGGTGATGAGGCGGAGTTTTCACAGGAGCCGCCACTGGAGGCGATGCGGAGGCTGGAGAGGGAGGAAATGACGAATGCCGAATTCGGAATGCCGAATGAGGGGAATGCTGAGGTGGCACCCAGCGGCAAGGCTTCGACCTTTGTGCGGCTGCCGGACCTGGTGATTGTGGATGGTGGCAAGGGACAACTGGGGATGGCGGTGGCGGAGCTGCAGAAGCTGGGGCTGCATGAGCTGCCGATCATTGGTCTGGCGAAGGAGAACGAGGAGGTTTATCTGCCGGGGGAAAGCTATCCCGTGATCATTCCGCATGAGCGCGGGGCGCTGAAGCTGCTGCAGCGGATCCGTGATGAGGCGCACAGGTGGGCGAATGGGTACCACCAACTGCTGCTGGGGAAACGTGTGGCGGAGAGCGTGCTGGATGACTGCCCGGGGATCAGTGATGCGCGCAAGGCGGCGCTGCTGAAGGCTTTTGGATCGGTGACCCGGCTGCGGAAGGCGACGGCGGAGGAGATCGCGGAGGTGCCCGGGATCAGCAAGGTGCTGGCGCAGGGGGTGAAGGAGTTTCTGGCGAGCCGGTGAGAAGAGAATTCGGGCTGGCCGAAAAGGGGGAAAGAGGTGGAAAAATCAGAAGGGGGAAGCTGGCCGCAAAAAGGCTCAAAAGGGGCGCAAAAAGTCAGAATGGGGTTTTGATTTTTTTGCGTTTTTTGGCCATGCGTCTTGGTTTCGATGATGGGCGTCTGGGCTCGTTATTTCTACTTTGGTAAGTTCCGATTGCTGGCTGCCAAAGCTGGTTTTCCCGGAGTGGTTGACCACGGATTACACGGATGCCGGAGGCTGAGGGATGAAATTTTCCGAGGCGTTTCGTGAACGCCCTGAGAGGTTATCGAAGTAGGATCATTCATCCTCTATGGCTTCGCCGGGATCGTCGAGGGCGTGGGCTTTGAGGTCATCGAGATCGACCCATTCGAGGGCGGATTCGTGAGTGGCGGAGAGGGCGACGGGTGGGGCGCAGCCGGCATCGAGGGCTTCCTTCCAGCGGGTGACGCAGAGGCACCAGCGGTCGCCGGGTTTGAGGCCGGGGAAGTCCCACTCGGGAGCGGGGGTGGAGAGATCGTTGCCGCTGAGATAGGAGAAATTGAGGAACTCTTCAGTGGCCTCGATGCAGACGGTGTGGAGGCCGACGTCTCCGGGGCCGGTGCGGCAGTAGCCGTCGCGGTAGAAGCCGGTCATGGGTTTGCGGCAGCAGCAGGTGAGGGGTTTGAGGTAGGACGTTGGTGCGCATGGGGGAAAGGATTAATGCGGCATCATGGGAGAGCCAAATACTTCCCATGCGGAGGAGTGTGAATCTGAGTGGATGAGGCGGAGGCGCGTTGCTTCTGGGTGGCGTGATCTAGCGGAGTTCCGGACCGCACTCGGAGAGTGCGGACCACGCCGCGAGGGGATGTCTCGACGCGAGGGGCTCTTCGCTGACGATGGGCTTTGACGAGGGCGGACTGGGAGAGGGCGACCTGCCTTGCTCTGGGTGTGCGCGGGGTTTTGCCGCTGCGGGATGATTACTTTTTCCAGGAGGGGCCGGTGGGTTCGGACTGGAACTTCTCTGGCTGGCCGCTTTTTTTGTCACTGTTATTCTTCGTTGTCACTCCATCGACAGCGCACTTGATCTCAAAGGCTTCGCCCTTGCTGGTGTCGATGTAATTGTCGGTGATCCGTGTTTCAACAGGCGGGAGCGTGGCCTTTTTGTCACCGCTCATGCCGATGAGGATGTTGTGCGCACAATTGACGAAGCTGTTCTGCGTAATCTCCGCATGCTTGACCTGAAAATAACCGTTCGCAGGTGAATCAGGAATGCCAAGCATGATGCATAATGCACTGCGTTCCTTGTCCCCTGTGAGGTTCTCGAAGTGATTGCCTTCCACAATGTGGTATTCGCCGATCACTCTAACGCCACCAGCACCTTTAGCACCTGTGCCATCAAAAACATTGTCTGAGACAATGCACTTGTTTCCATGGCGGAGGGTGAGGGTGCCGGAGACGGCTTTGAAGGTGTTGTGGCGGTAGAGATTGCCGCAGGATTTGTTGGAGATGCACTCGGCTTCGCCATCGCATTTCTCGAAGAGGTTGTGCTCGACGATGCAGGCGGCGGTTTGCATGGATGTCTTGCTGTCGCCGAGGCGGATGGTTTCGCCGCCGTTTTGGCCGAGCCGCTGGCGGGGGCCGAAGTGATTGTGATCGATCTGATGATGGCCCTGGTCTTTGGATTCGTTGGAGAGCCAGACGACCATGGTGGTGCCCTGCGTGGTCTTGCCGGCGATGTAGCAGTGGTCCACGCGATTGCGTGCGCCGTAGATGGAGACGAACTGGGCGGAGGCGGTGGAGGTGAGCTGGGTGTCGTTGGTGATGGCGCAGTTGGTGATGCGGGAGTCGGTGGCGAGTTGCTTGGAGTCGCGGCGCAGCTCGATGACTTGATCGGCGGTGGGGTTTTGAAACCAGAGGCCGTCCACGATGATGAGGGTGCCGCCGACGGAGAGGCGGGAGGTGCCGGTGAGGATGACTTTGCCGGGGGTCTGCGCTTTGATGGTGACGGGGTGCTCTGCGGTGCCGGTGGCGTAGAGTTTGAGCTGGGCATCTGCCCAAGTGCCGTCCTGGAGGATGAGGGTGTCGCCTGCGGTGATGTTTTTGGCAACCTCTGCGAAAGCGGCGGCATCGGCGACGGGGATGTCTTTGGCCAGTGCGGGCAGGGCCAAGGCGAGGACGAGGAGGGTAGAGCGCATGGGTGGCCTATGAGAGACGGCGGGGGCTTGACGGCAAGGTGGTTTTCCGGCACTCTTGCAGCATGACTTCCCTGCCCGAGTCCAAAGCGCGCACGAAGCTCCGCCAGTTGATGATGGAGACGGCGGATTCGCATGAGCCGATTCAGATCACCGGTCGCAGTGGCAATGCGGTGCTCATCTCTGAGGATGACTGGCGCAGCATTCAGGAGACGCTGCATCTGCTGGCCATTCCGGGCATGCGTGAGTCGATCCGCAAAGGGATGCGCGAGCCGCTGTCGAAAGCTTCCAAAAATCCGGGCTGGTGAACTGGGCTGTCGTCTATACCAAGCAGGCGCAAAAGGATGCGAAGAAGATCGCCTCTTCGAATTTGAAATCTCAAACGCAAAAGCTTCTGGAGGTTCTGGCGAAGAACCCGTTTCAAACGCCACCGCCTTACGAGAAGCTGGTGGGAGATTTGGACGGTGCCTATTCAAGGCGCATCAACATCCAGCATCGCCTCGTCTATCAGGTGTATGAGGCCGAGCATGCCGTGAAGGTGCTGCGTATGTGGACTCATTATGAGTGAGCATGCGCTCGACTAAGCAACTTTCTTCTAACATTCAGAATAACAAACAGCTAGTTTATGAGCGAACCAAAAAATAGTCACTACATCGATATGCCTGTTCCTGAGATAGTGAAGGCTCTCTGCGATCATGCACAAGTCGGGTCCAAGCTCCATGAGGAAATTAAGGGGGCATTAATCGCAGCAGTTTCCAAGCAGCTAGCCGATTCAATTGATCGTCATGAAAGAGCAGCCAGCAATCTATCAGTTCAGCTTTTGTGGCTAAATATCATTCTTGGCGCATTTACAATAGCAGGCACCATCCTAACGATTATTTCATTGTTGCATTGACCGCATAATGATACTCTCTCAGCCATTCGCCATGACGCCGCAAGAAGCCACAGCTCTAGACCAGAGGTGTTCTCTGTATGAGGAATTCAAATATTCGCTTCCAAGCTTGATCTTTCACGCTGGTGAACTCCTCGCTGATACCCGCATTGAAGGTGAACCAGAAATTCGCTCCTTGATTGAGGAATTGCAGACTATAGGTGTCAGATTTGAGACTTTGATGCATGACTTACAAAAGAGATTGGAGGAGGGCACTTGGGAACAGATTGAAAAGAGCTTTGGCCTTGTTCAAGGCGATATTGTCGAAGTTGAAGGCATAGGAGAAACATTCCGCATAGTGATTCTCACAGCTCGTCCGTGGTGCTTTCTGAAAAATGAGTTCGCGATTAGTGGGCCTCGAATTCTCGCCACAGGTAAACCCGGCAAGCGTGAAGCAACTTTATTCATTCACCAGCAAAAGTGGACGAAAGCAGGTCATTTTACTGACCTTGCTATACTTTCCAGCCGTTAAGGGCTGAATCACAAAGATACACCACGCTTCCACGGCAGAAAATCATCCTGGCCCAGCGCGACGGCTTTGGGGGTGTATTCTCCGCTGGCGGTGGCGATGACGAGGTTGAGCATTTCTTCGCCCATTTGTTCGACGGTTTTTTCGCCGGAGATGATGGGGCCGGTGTCGAAGTCGATGAGGTCGGGCATGCGGCGGGCGAGGTCGCTGTTGGTGGAGATTTTGAGGGTGGGGCAGACGGGGTTGCCGGTGGGGGTGCCTAGGCCGGTGGTGAAGAGCATCATGTTGCAGCCGCCGCCGGCGAGGGCGGTGGTGCTTTCGACGTCGTTGCCGGGGGTGCAGTAGAGGGTGAGGCCGCCGTGCTGGCGGATGGGCTCGGCGTAGTCGAGGACATCGACGATGGGGCTGGTGCCGCCTTTTTTGGCTGCGCCGGCGGATTTGATGCCGTCGGTGACGAGGCCGTCGCGGATGTTGCCGGGGCTGGGGTTGGCATCGAAGCCGGAGCCGCAGGCCTGGGCGGTGGCTTCGTAGGCGCGCATGAGGCCGACGAATTTGTCGGCGAGGGCGGCGGAGACGCAGCGGTCGCTGAGGCTTTGCTCGACGCCGCAGAGTTCGGGGAATTCGCTGAGGACGGGGGCACCGCCGAGGGCGGCGAGGAGATCGGCGGTGTGACCGATGGCGGGGTTGGCGGAGATGCCGGAGAAGCCATCGCTGCCGCCGCATTCGACGGCCATGATGAGGTTGCTGAGGGAGCAGGGCTCGCGGGTTTGTTCATTCGCGGTGGCGAGGTGGAGGAAGGTGTCGCGGATGGCGTTGGCCATCATGTCGCGCTCGGATTTGCTCTTCTGCTGCTCGTAGATGAGGAGGGGTTTTTCCAATTTGGGGTAGAGAGCGGTCATCTCGCTTTCGAGGAGGCTGACCTGGGCGTGCTGGCAGCCGAGGCTGAGGATGGTGGCACCGGCGACGTTGGAGCTGTGGATGTAACCGGCGAGGAGGCGGCAGAGGGCCTGGGCGTCCTGACGGGTGCCGCCGCAGCCGAGGCCGTGCTCGAGGAACTTGACGCCGTCGATGTTTTTGAAGACGCGGGCGGCGGTGGCGGAGGTTTCGGCTTCGAGGGCGGCGGCTTCGATTTGATCGCGTGAGGCGCCGGAGCGGTGGAGATCGACGAGGCGCTGGGCGAAGCGCTCGTAGGGGGAGGTTTTGCCGTAGCCGAGGCTGCGGGTGAGGGCCTCGCGCATGAAGGCGAGGTTGCGGTTTTCACAGAAGACGAGGGGGATGACGAGCCAGTAGTTGGCGGTGCCCGCGGGGCCGACGGAGCGTTTGAAGCCGTTGAAGGTACGGGTCTTCCATTTGGAGACGTCCGGTGGCGTCCAGGTGTAGTCGCGCTGCTTGCCGCTGAAGGCGGAGGTGGCGTGGACGACGTTGTGGGTGTGAATCAGAGCGCCGGTGGGGATGGGCTGGGTGGCTTTGCCGACGGTGACGCCGTACATGGTGATGATGTCGCCGACGGCGAAGTCATGGGCGGCGAATTTCTGCTTGGCGGGGATCTTTTCGCGGAGGGTCCAGGAGCGGCCGTTCAGGGAGAGGGCGGTGCCGGCGGAGAGATCGGAAAGGGCGACGATGGCGTCGTCGGAGGGATGGACTTGGAGGATGGAGGCCATGATGGGGCAGGAATAAAGCGCAGGCTGGCGGAGGGGAAGGCGGAATTTTGAACTTTGCGCTTTCTGCCATACCGGGTTAGATCGGGATTATGCTCGAAATCAACAATCTCTCCCACGTTGTACCCGGAAAAGGCAAGGAACCGCTGCGCGTGCTGGAACAGGTCAGTTTCATGGCCCCGGGGGGGCATGTGCTGGCGTTGATCGGGCCCTCTGGCAGCGGCAAGACTACGCTGCTGCGGATTCTGGCGGGATTGACGGAGCCGGAGGCAGGGACGATCACCTTTGGAAAGCGGGATCTGATCAAGCAGGCGCTGTATGCGAATCAGTTGGGCTGGGTGCCCGCGGGAGACGACAATTTGATCGAGCACCTGACGGTGCGTGAAAACCTGATCAGCGCGGCGATGCTGCGCGGGGCGGGGCGCAACCGGGATGAGGCGATCTCCCGTGTCTCGCATGTGCTGGTGACGGTGGGGCTGGAGAACATCGCGACGGAGCGGACGGCAGCGCTGGCGCTGCCGCAGAGGAGACGGCTGAAGCTCGGACTGGCGCTGGTGGCGGACCCGGTGATCGTGCTGTGCGATGACTTCACGGTGGGGATGGATGTGCGGAGTGAGCGTGAGTTTGAGGCGCTGCTGAGGCTGGTGGCGACCGACCGGCCTGACCGCATCGTGATTCACGCGACGGACTCGCTGGCGAATCTGGGAGCGTATGACACGGTGGTGGTGATGCATGAGGGCTATGTGGCCTTCCATGGTCCTGCGCGCGCCGTGCCGCACTACTTCACGGTGCCGACGTATGACGAAGTGTATGCACGGCTGGCGAAGCGCCCCGCGCAGCGCTGGGGTGACTCCTGGATGAAGCACCGCGATGCGTACTATGCGGCGTTCAAGCTGGGTGGCGGGGTGGCGGAGAAGCTTTCTGCGGCCGAGGAAGACCCGGGCGATGAGGATCGCACAATCCTGATGAAGCAGAATGGCGGCGGGGATGAGGAGGAGGTCAAAAAGCCTGCGGAGGCCGAGGTGAGGCCGATCATACCGCTGCCGGGCACGCTCAGCCAGGCGCGGCATTTGGTGAAGCGGCGCTGGTCGCTGCTGCGGCGGAGTCCGCGTGAGTGGGTCGTGCATGCCTCGCTGCTGGTGGGCGGACCGGCCATCGCGGCGCTGCTGCTGCTGCCCAATTTGAAGCTGCTCAAGGAAATGCGGGCGGGTAGCACCAATCCGGATGTGGTATGGCCTGCGGCCCACACGGTGTCGATGATCGTCCTGATTCAAATCCTGCTGGTGATGTTCATGGCGCTGCGCCTGGGCGCACGCGAGATCGCTGAACGGCGCGCCATTTATGAGCGTGAGCGGATCGGTGGTGTGACACCCTCGGCATGGCTGATCGGCTCCCTTCTGTTCATGCTGCCGATCATCCTGGTGCAGGGCATCTGGATGGAGATGTTTCTGGACATTGTTTCAGGCTCCGGCGTGCTGCCGGGCACGGGCATGGCGAAGCTGGTGCTGCCGGTCCTTTCGGGGGCGGCCTTTGCAGCCCTCTGTCTGGGGATCTCCGCCAACTCGGGGAGCAAGGAGCGGGCGCACAGTGTCTCGCTGACGCTGCTCTGTGCGAATGTGCTGCTGTGCGGGGCGCTGCTGGGCTTTCCGAGGATTCTGGGGCATGTGGTGCACCCGTTTATCACGGCGCATTATGGGTGGTCGGGCATTATTGATTCCCTGGAAAAGACGGCGTACTTCACGCCGATCGACAAGCTGGTGAAGACGTGGTTTGCCACGCCGGATCTGGCCATGACCATGCTGGGGGTGCATTTCCTGGTGGGCGTGGTGATGGCGTTTGTGGGGCTGCGGCGGAGGGCGTGAGGAGTGTCTGCTTTTGTCCAAGACCCCATACGATGTCCGGAGATGAATGGCCCTTCGTTGAGGGAGTTGATGTGAGATTTGGAGCTTAGCGGCAGGCTTGGCGCAGCGGGGCTCTTTGCAGACGCTGCTGGTGGGTGTTGGATGTTGCGGAGTTCTGGATTTGCTTACCAGCCTGATGGCTGACACCCAGGGTCGCCTCGCCGAGGCTTCCTCCTACGCTCTGCGAGCTTCGAAGGACAAGCTGGCTGACCCTGGGCTGGACTCCGCAGCCCCTTCAGGGCTGATGTGTGGCGAGGTGGAAGGGACGGAAGGCGACCGAGGGGTTATAGCAGGGTCAAAAAATCATTTCCATTTAGCGGGCTGTTTCTTGATCGCTGATAATGGGCTTCGACGGCGGCTGGCTGAGGACAGCCATCCCTACCTGCGCCGGGCAGGGCACGTGGCCATGCGCCGCTATCCGGAAACCAGTCTTGGAAAATGCCATGGTTCTACCTTGTTAAGCGTCTGGGGCGAGGCGGAGCGTTCCTTGTTCCACAGGAACAAGGCTACTTTGCTGGGCTGAGACGTCAGCCGAAAGCAGAGTGCCTGCCGAGCAGGTCCAACCATGTAGAAATAGGACGAAATGCACGGTCCGAAGGAATGCGCAAAAAAACGTACGAAACTCCGTCTGAACTGAGTGTCATTCAACCTGACCTCTTGACCATCTCCTGACCTCCGGCTTTCCTCCTCCCCTTCCCCATGCTTAATTTCGTCCGCTTCAAGCACGCCCGGTTTTCCGCCCGTTTTCCTGATACTTTTCGATATTCGCGCTCGCACTACTGGATGGCTCCGGTGGAGGGAGAGACGAACCTGTGGCGGGTGGGCTTCACGAAGTTTGCGACGCGGATGCTGGGTGAGCTGGTGGACTGCGAGTGGAAGCCCGTGGAGGGAGGTCCTGTGGCCCCCGGCGACAACATTGGCTGGGTGGAGGGCTTCAAGGCGGCGTCCGATGTTTACTGCGTGATGAACGGTGCGTTTGCGGGAGGGAATCCGGAGCTGAAGGTGGATGCGC
>JAFLEI010000062.1 GCA_017301975.1 Verrucomicrobiota bacterium | reverse complement strand
GCGAAAACCAATTTTGCCATAGACCGCCAGCCATTGATCAAACACGTTCGCTGGCGCGCAGATCTCTTCGACCAGCTTTCTTGCCGCGTGTGTCATCCGAGTCTTTGCCTCAGGGTTCTCGGTGAGGTAGCGCACGCCTTCGACGAGTTCGGCATCCGTGCGGCCGACAATGCAATGTTCGCGATGACGGACAGGGATGCCGTCGATGCCGTGTTGGTTGGTGACGACGGGAACGCCGAGTGCAAAGGCTTCGAGGATTTTTACTTTGATCCCCGAGGCATGCTCCGGGGCATAGACCATGCAGTCGAGTTCGCGGAAGTAAGGGATGATGTCCGGCACGTTTTGCACGATGCGGGCCTGGGGATCAACAGCCCTGGCGTCGTCTCCCAAAATGCGGTCGGCACCACGACCTACCAAAAAGAGCCTGGCGTCGTTCACGGCCTGCTTGATGCGTGGCCAGAGCTGCAGGAAATGACGCGCGGCGGCGCGGGTGGGTGCCCATGCGTAGCTGCCGATCATGCCGATGTTCAAGGGGCGGCCCTCAGAGGCTGACGGGGCGGCAAAAGGATAACCGGCCAGATCCATGCCGAACTGAACGGGATGAAGCTGAGCGGAGGGATTTATCAAGGACACTTCGCCCGCGAGTGCCGGTGTCACGGCGGCCATGTATTTGAAGGTCTTGAGCATCTGGCGTTCGCGGTGGAGATTCCATTTCACTCGCAGTCCATGCTTCTTTTCTGAACGCATGTCGGTGTTCAGCAGGTAATGGAGATTGAGCACGGTCCGGTCGAGATATTTGAGGCCGGGCCAGCAGGCGGAATGGGTTTCGAGATGCAAAACGGCCTCGGGGTCCCGCATGGATTCAGCGAGAGCCGCCATGAAGGCTGCGTCATACAGAAAGGCGCCCTGCCAGAAGAAACTGCGGGCCGTGCGGAGGAAATTTTTGGGAACCGTTTTGGCGCAGAAGAGGCGCAGCTTGCAGTTGGGTGCCGTGAACATTTCACGCAACGCGACGGCGTCTTTTTCATCAAAGTATTCGATGAAGGCCTCGACATCGACCCCACGGCGGACGGCCTCTGAAAGAAGGAGATGGGAGAGTCGTGCGGCGGCGCCGAGAAAGGGCAGCGGCGGCTCAGGAAAGACATACTTCAGCTTCATGGATCAGTTCTGGGAAAGGATTTTTGAATAGACTCGGGCTGTGAGCCGCGCGGTTTCGTCCCAGCTAAAAGTCGCGGAGCGTGCCACTGCGCGCTGCTTCAGGTCAGCACGGCAGGATTCGTCACTGGCGATGCGCTTCAGCAGGCCGGAGAGCTGGCTGGTGGTTTCGAGATTGAAGGATTCGCCGCCAGGGCCGAGCACTTCTGGGAGGCTGGTGGCATCAGCCGCGATCACCGGGCAGCCCATGGCAAAGGCTTCACAGATCTGCAGGCCGAATCCTTCGTAGAGGCTCGGATAAACAAACGCCAGAGCGTCCGCGTAAAGGCCAGGCAGCCAGGCGTCATCCACGCGCCCCAGCAGCAGGCAGCGGGATTCGAGATTGAGCTCCTTGATCTGCGCCCGCAACGCAGGGCCGTTTGCGCCGAGGCCGCCAGCAAGCACCAGCCGGGTGGTGTCCAGGCCGGCTTCAGCGAAAGCCTTCAGCATGAAGGGCACATTTTTGCGCGGCTCGAAACCGCCGACATAGAAGAAATAGGGGCCTGCATCCAGCTGCTCCTGAATCTGCGGCGGCAGCGGAGAAAATGCGGGGCTGAAGAGAGGATCGGCGGCATTGGGGATGACCTGCACGCGGCCGCGCAGGTGAGGACGCTGCTCGACAATGCGATCATGGCTGTACTGGCTGACGGTGATCACCTGATGAGCCACGTTTTCCGTCAACCAATGGTCCAGCTTGTTGGGTAGTTCCCTGGGCTGGCGGAGATCCGAGAGGCGCATTTTGCGATCCGGCATCGCGATCGCATCATGAATGGTCACGACCGTGGGGCAGGGGGCGTTGAACGGCAGGCCGAAGTGATGGGGCGTATGGAAAAGCTCAATGCGCTCACGCTTCAGCAGTCTGGGCAGATCCATGGAGAGCCAGCGCCAGTAGCGTGCGTCCTGAGAAGGTACGATGTTGATGCCCGGAGCCAGCCGCGAGCGGATCTCCTGATGGAGAGCCATGGGGGCGAAGAGAAAGATCTCGTGGCCTTCGCGCCGGAGGGCATTGACGAGGTTGAGGCCGTAGCGGGTCCAGCCGCGGATCTCGGAAGAGCAAAAGAGTGAAGCGTTGAAGCCAATGCGCATGATGAAACTGCGGGATGAAACTTGCCGGCGAACTTCGGCTCAGATGGTTGCGCGACCGCGCCAGCCGTTGAACAGGAGAAACGAGTCCAGAAGCATGTTGCCGATGGAGCCTGCCCACATAAGGCCGATGGCACCGCTGACGGTGGAAAGGTCCAGCACACAAGCGGCAAGAGCCTGCGAGCCAAAAACGGCCACCGGGCGCAGCCAGGAGTGGCGGACCCAGCCTTTCGCCTGAATGGGCATGGTGGAGACGGTGGCGAAGAAGGAGAAAGCCTGAAGGCCGAGATAGAGCACGAGCTCAGTCTCCAGTCCTGCATATCCAGGTCCGAGGAGAAAGAGAAGCTGGTGCCGCAGCAGCCAGCCGCAGGCCACGATGCCGATGCCGATGCCGACAGCGAGGAGGCTGCTGCCCGTCCACATGCGCCACAGGCGCTGCATGTTTTTCTCCGTGGACATGCGTGGCAGCATGACGCCGGAGGCAACAGCCAGCGGGATCTGAAGAATCAATGCCACGCGGCAGATGGCGCCGAGATCTGCGACTTTGTCGATGTTTCCCAGCCAGCCCACGATGAACAGGGCGACCTGGGCCTCGAACAGATGGGTGACGTTTGCCGGAAGGCCGATGATGAAGAATTTTTTCAGGCGCTGGGTGGCGGCGGGATCTGCCTGCTGCCCGAAGGCGGCGTGTTCGCGCGCCTTGGGCAGCATCCAGCCACACACAGCGGGGAGCGGAGCGAGCACAGTGATGAGCATCACCGTGACTGCGTCCGCAAAACCCGCGAAAACGAGAGAGACGATGCACACCAGCCGCAGAGCCGAGCTCAGGATGTTTTCCCATTGAGGGATGTTGTAGCGGCGCGCCAGGCTCAGGGGCGTGGCGATCATCTGGGTGCTGATGCTCACCATGAGCGAGACAACGGCGGAGCCCACCAGCAGCGCGATGCTGAGGGGCGGGCAGCCGCTGCGCAGCAGAAGGTGGATGAACACCGGCAGACCCACGAGCGAGCCGAAGAACAGCAGGGCGGCACGGAAGCGGCGCGCGGAGGCCAGAACGCCGCCCAGTTTCACGGGGTCATGCGCCACCTCACCTGCGATCGGCATGAGGCCCGAGCCAATGCCGGTGACTGTGAAGATGACGAGCGCGCCGACGAGATTGTTGGCCAGGGAGTACCAGGCGTACTCCGTTTTGGCAAGCGAGCGCACCACCAGAAACGCGGTGATCATCTGCACGACCCGGCTGAGGAGGCTGAGGGATGCATAGGAGGCGATCAGGCCCACAACGCGACGAACCTGATGCATGCAGACGCCTTTCAGCAAGGGCAGCCGGAGGCCCTGAACCGGGGCTTGTGTGTTTTCCGGGGAGGCTTCCATGTTCAATGTTCTGGCACGGTGATGTTCCATGCCTTCAGGTGGCGGCCAACCATGTGATCGGTGGTGAAATTCATGAGCTGATGCCGCAAACCTGCCAGACCGACGCGATGGCGCTGGTCCGGGTACATCAGCAGCCGCAGAAGGCCATGAGACAATGGCTGCGGCTGCTGGTCAGCCCACACGCCTGTGACGTCATGCTCCACCAGCTCCCGGCTTGCCGGAGCGGTGCCGCAAATGACTGGTTTGCCGTAAGACCAGGCCTCCACGTACACGATTCCGAAGGATTCAAGGGCTGAAGGCAGGCAGAAGACGTCGCACGCGGCATAGGCGTCTGCTTTGTCCTGTTCACAAGGGCTACCGAGATCGCGAACGCTCTCGGGTGAAATCTTGTTGAGCCTGGATTCATCTGCGTCGCCAGGTCCTGCAAGGAGCAGCACGGCATCGGGGCATTGGCGCATCACGAGCGGCCAGGCTTCAAGCAGGGCGGGGTAGCCTTTGCCGGCATCACGCCGCCCCACAAACAGCACAGTGGGGCGCATGCCGATGCCGAGCCTGGACCGCAGGCGTGCACCGTTGCCGTTTGCCGGACACATCGGCGGCAGTCCGCAGCGGATCAGCCTGTCTGCGGCAACGCCGCGTGAGATGAGGTGTTCGCGCTCGTGCTCAGACTGGCAGAACACGGCTTCGGCATCCTGATAGAGCTGCAGGTCGAAGCATTCATCATCGCAGTTTTCGGGATGAAGAGACGGCCAGACCGTGAAGGGGATTTCCGTTTCACGAGTCTCACGCCACAGGGGATGTCCGGTGATGTCAGTGCCGGAGCCGACGAAGTGCAGGACATCGGCGGTGTTCACCGCAAGCTTCCACGATTGGGGATGGCTCATGACACGGTGGAGAGTGTCAGCAATACGCAGCAGCGGGCCGCGGGTGTTCGCCTGTGTCCGCTGCGTGAGTGCTGATGACTTCAGCGTGCAACTGCTGTCACCGGCATTGATCTGGAGGTGCTGCACACTGAGGGGGGCGCCGCTGATGCGGCTGAAACTTTGCAGGCCTGAGGCTAGCTCACGCTGATAGGCGGCCAGACCGCCAACGGCGGCTGCCTGAACATGAGATGCTATGACGATTTTCATACGGTCTCGGTTCTGATCAGGCCGGAAGGGGCATCACGCTGCGATGGCGCTGCATGTGGCCAAGATGCATGCGGAGAGGCTCCCAATGGAACAGGGCGTCTCCAGGCCGCAGGAAGCGGCCTTTGAGCAAATCATGACGCACGAAGAAGGCATCGGTGCCGGAGAGCTCGCAGCCGACCAGCGAATAACCGCCCGCCTCGGCGGCGGTGCTGAGGGTCCCGAGCGTGGCACCGTGCAAGCTGGAGCCGTCCCATACGGCCTTCGCATCGTAAGGAGCCGCCCAGTCAAGATCGGCCGGCAGCATGCCATTGTAGGCGACATTGAAGACGCGTGGCTGCAGCGAGAGGAGCTCCGTGAAGATGTGATGGGTGTTGTAGTCGATGCCGATGCTGATGAGGTCGAGATCCTCGACGAATCCGCGGCTTGAGAGGAGGGTGCGGCCGTTGTCACGGTTCACGAGTTTGCGGCTGATTTTCAACTTGCCCTCACGCAGCAGGATTTGGATGTTTGCGGGCAGGCTTTCATCCTTCGGGAGGCCGGCATCGATCCACAGGCCGCGCCAGCCTTTGAGCAGCAGGAGGTTGGTGTTGTTCTGCGCCGGTGAGACGCCGATTTCGACGAAGCGACGGCCACCATCACCGATGCGGCGGAAGATTTCTGCGAGGATGCCGTCCTGACCATAACGCGAGAAAATTTTCTGGCGGAAGGGCATGAGGGACTGCGGCAGCTGGTACTTCGGATTCTGAAGGAGCTGCAGCTCGACGAGTTCGCAGAGAAGGCTGGCAGAGCGGGCGGTGGAAGCGCCTGAGATGTCGATGTTGGCCTTGACCTGGCCAATCTTGGAGAGGACTTGGTTCATGGAATCAAAGTCTCGCGGGGTATTCACGGCCACCTGACTGAGAGTCCGGCCTGCCTGCTGATTTGTTCACGCGTCCCAGAGCAGGCAGGTGAAGGCCTGGCCTGGGCGAGTGCAACATTCTGAGAGTGGCTTCCATCTGCGGGAAGCTGCGGATGCCGGCCCGGGGTGGGCCGGCGATTTTTTATGCCGTCACCTCTTGAGGCAGCGCCTTGCCAATGCTGTACACCTTGAAGCCGATTTGACGGAGCTTTGCGTGATCGAGCAGGCTGCGGCCATCAAAGATCCAGGCGGGCTTCACCATGGACTTGTAGATGGCCTCGAAGTCGAGCTGGCGGAATTCATCCCACTCGGTGAGCACCAGAAGGGCATGCGCGCCGACGGCGGCCTGAGCGGCGCTGGTGGCGAACTCGACATTGGGATGGCTGCTTTCGATTTCGAGGTCCTTGCAGATCTGGGCTGAGCCGACTTTCGGATCATAGATGGAGAGCATGGCGCGCTCCTCGATGAGATCCTTGCACACGTAGATGGCGGCGGATTCGCGGGTGTCGTTGGTGTCCTTTTTGAAGGCGAAACCCAGGACGCCGATGCGTTTGCCGGTGACGGTGTTGAAGAGAGTGCGCAGCACGCGCTCGGCGAAGCGATGCTTCTGCCAGTCGTTCATGGCGATGACCTGATCCCAGTAAGCGGCGACTTCAGGCAGGCCGAAGTGACCGCAGAGATAGACGAGATTGAGCACGTCTTTCTGGAAGCAGGAACCGCCGAAGCCGACGGAGGCCTTGAGGAACTTGGGGCCGATGCGTGAGTCTGTGCCGATGGCGCGGGCGACTTCATCCACATCTGCGCCGGTCTTTTCGCAAAGGGCGGAGATGCTGTTGATCGAAGAGATGCGCTGGGCGAGGAAGGCGTTGGCGACGAGCTTGGAGAGTTCGGAGGACCAGAGGTTGGTGGTGAGGATGCGCTCACGGGGAACCCAGTTGGCATAGACGCTGACGAGCGCCTCGATGGCGGCGAGGCCTCCTTCAGTCTGCTCTCCGCCGATGAGGATGCGGTCAGGGCTGGTGAGGTCAACGACTGCGGTGCCTTCAGCGAGGAACTCCGGATTGGAGAGCACCTGATGTTTCAAGCCTTTCTCACTGGAAGCCAAAATGGTTTTGATGGCTTCTGCTGTGCGCACCGGGATGGTGCTTTTTTCGACGATGATTTTCGGTGAATCGGCGACTTCGGCGATGGTGCGGGCCACGGCTTCGATGAAGCGGAGATCTGCGGCTTTGTGGGCTCCGACGCCGAAGGTCTTGGTGGGCGTGTTCACGCTCACAAAGATGATGTCGGCGGCATGGATGCTGGCTTTGACTTCGGTGGAGAAGAACAGATTTTTCCCACGGGAGCCACGCACGAGGTCATCGAGTCCGGGCTCATAGACGGGGAGTTCGTCGGAGTTCCAAGCGGCGATACGCTCGGCATTGAGGTCCACCACATCGACGCGGATGTGTGGGCATTTGGCGGCGATCATCGCCATGGTGGGTCCGCCGACATAGCCGGCACCGATGCAACAAATTCTCATAAGGTTTTTAGAGCGGGTAAACTAGTTAAGGGTCAGTTTTTTCAACGGGGCCTTCATCGGGCGGGGCTGCTTGGCCGCCGGGCCTGCAAGGAGCTGGGCGAAGTAAGCAATGGTGCGGTCGAGTCCTTCAGACAACGGGATTTTAGGCTCCCAGCCGAGGCGTGTTTTAGCGAGAGTGATGTCCGGCTGGCGCTGCTTGGGATCATCGGCGGGCAGCGGGCGGAAGACGATCTTGGATTTGCCGCCGACTTTGGCGAGGACCTGCTCGGCGAGGGCGAGCATGGTGAATTCGCCTGGATTGCCGATGTTGACGGGGCCGGTGAAGTCGTCGGTTTCCATGAACTTGACGAAGCCGCTGATGAGGTCGTCCACATAGCAGAAGCTGCGGGTCTGCTGGCCGTCGCCGTAGATGGTGATGTCGTTGCCCTTGAGGGCCTGGACGATGAAGTTGGAGACAACGCGGCCGTCATCCGGCAGCATGCGGGGGCCGTAGGTGTTGAAGATGCGTACGACGCGGATGTCCACGCCGTTCTGGCGGTGGTAGTCGAAGAAGAGGGTCTCGGCGACGCGCTTGCCTTCGTCATAGCAGGAGCGGGGTCCGATGGTGTTGACGTGGCCCCAGTAGCTTTCGGGCTGCGGGTGGACTTCGGGATCGCCGTAGATTTCCGAGGTGGAGGCCTGAAAGACGCGGGCCTGAAGGCGGCGGGCAAGGCCGAGGACATTGATGGCACCCATGACCGAGGTCTTGATGGTCTTGATGGCGTTGTATTGATAATGGGGAGGGGAGGCGGGGCAGGCGAGGTTGTAAATCTGATCGACTTCCACGTTGATGGGCTGGGTGATGTCATGCCGCATGAACTCGAAGTTTGGATTGCCCATGAGGTGGGCGATGTTCTGCTTGCGGCCGGTGAAGAGATTGTCCGCGCAGATGACTTCGTGTTCCTGTTCCAGCAGGCGTTCGCAGAGGTGGGATCCGAGGAACCCGGCTCCGCCAGTGATAAGGATGCGTTTTTTCATGGATTAATGCTAGTGTTTAGGTTTTGAGGACAAAAATTTAGCTGGCGGCGAGTCTTGGGGCGGTGCCGGGAGGAAGAGTGTATGAGTGGCCCTTTGAGATACCAGAGTCAAAAGACAGCTTCATAATCAATGGGGGCGGGTTGTAACGAGGGATGAGCAAATTTAAACAAGCTGCCGCCATTGGTTGAGACTTTGCTCCACCCAGCCGTTTCTGAACTTCCATAAGCATCCGCTGCTATTAGAAGAACTCCACTCGCTGACGGTTCAGATGTCAGTAAGGCATGTCTTAGTTTAGTTAAGCTTTATGAATCTTGACCTAGGGGGAGGTGGTGGAAGACTGGAGGATCGCTACGTTTCCGACCATTCTTCGCGGCCTTGCTCTCGCCACAGTGGCGCTGTGTATCTGTGTTCTTCCGTGGGCCAATGCGAAACTGCCCGGGACGACCCACGCTGTGATTCCATGGCTGGCAGGCACGGCTTTTGTTTTCTGGCTGATCGCGAGGCTCCTTGAGTGGAAGGCCCCCATGCCTCATGAAAAGGCGATGTGGTGGCTGGCGCTTCTCATCAGTGCGTACGGATGGGTGATCACGTGCTTTCCGAAAGCGATGGTGGACCGAGCCAGCGGAGCGATCCTCGATCTGGACAAGGATCCGTGGCTTGCGTTTGGAACGTTGGATCAAGACATCTCCATGCAGGCGATGGTTTTCATTTCATCGGCGCTGATGCTGCTGGTGGTGACGCTGGACCTGGCGTCTGGGAGGACAGGGAGGTACCTTCTTGCGCTGGCCGTGACGTTCGCGGGGTTCGTCACGGCAGTCGCGGGGCTTTGTCTTCAGACGCAGGCGGATCTCAGCGGACTTTGGCAGGTGAAGCACATCCCCAAATTTGTTTTCGGGCTGTTTTGGTACCATGGCAACACGGCGGCCTTTCTGAACTTGTGCTGGCCGGTAAGCGTGTGGCTTTGCCTGCTGCTGCTTCATTATGGCCTGCGGACTTTTCGTCAGCAGATGGCTTTAGCTTTCTTGGTGGTCGCCGTGATGGTTCAGATCATTGCGGTTTTTGTGGTTATTTCAAAAGTTGGACACGTTTTATTGATTTTCGAGGTCCTTCTTTTGCTGGTGGCCGGCTTGGTGGTGTGGAAGCCGCGATTAGAAACGTTGCCTTTCAGCAAAAAGCGGCTGGCAATGTTTGTCCTCATTGCCGTGGGACTTTTGGTGCTGGGTGGGTGGCTGAGCGGTGCTGGAGCCATGATGGGCAGGTGGGACCGCTTTTCGCAACGGCACTTTGATGATCCTGCCAGAAGACATGCCGTGGTGATGGCGCTGCAGATTGGAGCCGAGCATGGCTGGACTGGAACTGGGCCGGGGACTTTTGAGTGGATCGCGGCTCATTACTCGACGCTGGATCCCGTGCTCCAGGAGGGGCGCTGGCGGCATGCGCACAATGATTACGCAGAATTTTTTGCTGAATGGGGATGGCCGGGTGTTTTCTTTTTTGTGCTTTTCGCCGCGTTTCCCGGCAGACGATGGTTCAAGGCACTGCGGCAGACCCTGATGAAGGACAGCCGTTATCGGATGTCTTTTGAGCGACGGGCAGGACTGATCTGCTTTTCCACTGCGGTTATTTCGGTGCTGCTGCATGCGATGGTGGATTTTCCACTGCAGATAGATGCCATCCGTCCTCTCTTTGCGGTCGTGATGGGTGGCGTGATCGCGATGACGAGTACGTCCGCCAGCACTTCGAGGCGCGATGTGAAAGGACGACGCGAGCGGACGTGGAAGTGAGACGCTGACTTCCACTTGTCTGAGACCGCACTAAAGGATTACTGATTGGAATGTAAGTCCTTGGATTCTGGAATTTATAGCTGGCGCGTGGAGTTTTTCCACATGCAAGACGCCCTAAGCCAAAGAGTTCGAGGATGGACACCCTTTTTCGTGTTGGTGGATGGAATATCCGTAGCCAGCGCCTACATCGCCGCGTTCGTCCTGTCCCAGTTGATGCCACCTGACACGCTCAATCTGCAATGGGTGCCCCCGGCGAAAGAAGGGGTGCTGCTCGCGCTAGGGATCATCGGGCTTCTGCTGCACACTCTTATCTGGTCGCGGGATGGTCATTACATGTTTCAACTGCTGAACGGTCGTAAGCTGCGTATCTGCGCTGCACAGGTTTTGTTCCTCGCGCTCACGCTGTTCGTTTACATGAGCATGTGGCGGAATTACGACGTGTCGCGCAAGCTCCTGCTGATGTTTGTGCTCACTCTGGGGCCAAGTCTGATGATCGGAAAGATCGTCTTTATGAAGCTTCTCCAGGTGCTGGGGGCCAAAATTCAACCCCGGCTGCGCATTCTGGCGGTGTGTGATGAGGCGGGAGAAGCCGCGACGCGGCAGTGGTTTTCCAACAAAACGATGCTGGGCATTCATCTCTGTGAGGTGCTGGCGGTGGAGACGGACGCCAGCCAGGAGACCTTTGTGGAGCATCAGCTCGAAGAAGCTCTGAAACGTGGCCGCCCGAATCTGATGATCTGGCGCCTGCCTACGAATGCCGCACGCACGGAGAGGATCAGGGTGATTGCTGAATCACATGGCACGCATCTGGCCGTGGATCTGCAGCCGATCGTTGGAGACATGGGGGCTGTGCACCTCACTGAATACTCCCATATGAAGCTGATCAGCCTGCACAAGCATCCGCTGGTGAGCCCCGCGCACCGTTTCCTGAAGCGGTTGCTGGATGTTTCCATCAGCCTGCCGGTGGTGGTGCTGGTGCTCCCATTCCTGTGTGCGGGTGTGTGGCTCGTGCATCGGTTGTTCTCGCCCGGCCCGCTGTTCTTCAAGCAGTCCCGTTCAGGAGCGGACGGCCAGATGTTCAAGATCTTCAAATTCCGCACGATGACGGTGAATCACGGGAAGGAGAGCGTGCAGGCTCGTGCGAATGACTCGCGCATCTTCACCGGCGGCGGGCTGATGCGGAAGCTCAGCATTGATGAAATGCCGCAGTTCCTGAACGTGCTGCTTGGGGACATGTCGGTGGTCGGGCCCCGCCCGCACATGGCGGAGCATGACGTGCTGTTTGCCATGGAGTGCAGCCAGTATGCGATGCGCCACACGGTGAAGCCTGGTGTGACGGGACTGGCCCAGGTGCGCGGACATCGCGGTCCGGTGGATGATGCCAGCGAGATCAAGCATCGGGTGACTTCGGACATCGAGTACTGCCAGAACTGGTCTTTCTACCTTGATCTGGCGATCATTGCCCGGACCTTCCTGCATGTGTTTTCCTTCCATGCCAAGTCCTGCTAAGGGCTGGCTGGAGCAAAGAGGCGCAAGGCCGGTGATTGATTCCGCGTTCGATTTCCATGCCTTCCGCCTCTGACTTCTTCGCTTCGCTGATTTTCGGAGCGATCGGCCTTGGGGCCTTGCTGTATGGAAAGTCGGTGGGCTCGGTGGTCAAAATGGTCCTGGGGCGGCAATTTTTGGGTGCTCCTACCTCATCGCTGAGAGCTGGCTGCTCTGGACCAGCGGCGCGGTATTGACCCTGCTGCTGCTGAAGTGGAAGGAGTAGCGAGAGCCGCATTGGAGAGGCTTGCCCTTTGGTCGAATGCAGGGTCTGATGGTCGCCACCTCCCCATGATTTCCGCCCAAACGCGCAAGCCTGAGTACACAGCACGAGTCATCGAATGGCAGGCCGACAAGGGGTTTGGCTGGCTGCAATTTGGCGAAAAACGATTGTTTATGCATCGGCGTGATTTTGCGAGGTTCCACCACATGCCGAGGGTGGGGGAGGAGATTCGCTTTAACTGGGGGCTGGATGCCCAGCGCCGCCCGTGCGCGCAGAATGCGGTGCAGGTGCGTGAAGTTTCCGAGGTGAGTCTGGTGGGGCTGCTTTTCCTGGGTGGTCTGCTGGCCCTGCCCGCCTATGCCTGGATGCAGATGGGCTGGGAGATCTGGAAGCTGGGGGCCTATGTCTGCACCCTGTCACTGATCACGTATGCGATGTATCGGAGTGACAAGCGCAAGGCGCGCCAGGAGGCGTGGCGCACGCCTGAGATGCTGCTTCATGTGCTGGAACTTGCGGGTGGCTGGCCGGGCGCCTGGGTGGCCCAGCGCCGGCTGCGGCATAAATGCTCCAAAACCAGTTATCAGTTCGAGTTCTGGCTGATCATCTGCATCCACCAGTTTGTGGCGTTCGACTCGCTTCAACACTGGAAGTATTCCCAGATGTTGAAGCGGGCGCTTTTTGAGGACCATAGGACCCTGCGGGGGCGACAGGTGCCGCGCCAGTTCTGAAGGACAGAAAGGACGAAAAGGACAGAAGGGACGCCGGGGGATTTTGCAGGCGGGGGGATGGGGCCGTTTGGCAATGATTTGAAACGCTCTGGCTATGAGACCTTCAGCCCAAGGTAGGCTTTGGCATTGGCGTAGCAGATGTTTTTCACCATTGAGCCGACGAGGGCGTCGTCGTTGGGGATGAGGCCGGACTCGATGTCGGTGCCGAGCAGATTGCAGAGGGTGCGGCGGAAGTATTCGTGGCGGGGGAAGCTCATGAAGCTGCGGCTGTCTGTGAGCATGCCGATGAAGCGGCTGAGGAGGCCAAGATTGCTGAGGGCATTGATCTGCCATTCCATGCCTTCCTTCTGATCGACGAACCACCAGGCGGAGCCGAACTGGACTTTACCGGGGGTGGTGCCGTCGGCGAAGTTTCCGGCCATCGTGCCGAAGACGTAGTTGGCATTGGGGTTGACGTTGTAGAGAACGGTCTTGGGAAGAGCGTTCTCGGTATCGAGGCGGTCGAGGAAGCGGGAGAGCGTTTCTGCTTGTGGCCAGTCGCCGATGCTGTCGCAGCCGACGTCTGCGCCGATCTCACGGGCAAGGCGGCTGTTGTTGTTGCGGACGGGGCCGAGGTGGAGCTGCATGGTCCAGCCGCGTGAGGCATTGAGGCGGCCGACGTGGAGCATGATGTTGCTGGCGAACTGATCCTGCTCCTGGGCGCTGGCGGCGGTGCCGGAGCGGGCTTTTTGGAAGATGCGCTCGGCTTCGGCATCGCTGACGAAATTGGCGTGGCAGTAGTTCAGGCCGTGGTCGCTGAGGCGGCCACCGACGCTGTGGAAGAAGTCGTGGCGCTGCTTGAGGGCGTCGAGGAGGGAGGCGTAGCTTTTCACGTCGATGCCGCTCGCGGCGCTCAGTTTGTCGCACCAGGTGTTCCAGGCTTCGGGGAGGTGAACGGCGAGGGCTTTGTCCGGGCGGAAGGTGGGATAGACGCCGACGTCAAAGCCGTCGGCCGCGCATTTCTGGTGGTGGGCGAGATCGTCGATGGGATCGTCGGTGGTGCAGAGGGCCTTCACCTTTTGCGTTTTAAGGATGCCGCGGGCGCTCATCTCGGGGGTGGCGAGGGCGGCCTCGGTCTGCTCCCAGATGGCGGGGGCGGTCTTTTCATCGAGCAGGGTATCGATGCCGAAGTAGCGCTTCAGTTCGAGGTGGGTCCAGTGATAGAGGGGATTGCGCAGGGTGTGGGGGACGGTCTTGGCCCAGGCGAGGAATTTGTCGCGGGGGCTGGCCTTGCCGGTGATGAACTCTTCCGGGACGCCGTTGCAGCGCAGGGCACGCCATTTGTAGTGGTCGCCTTCGAGCCAGATTTCGAAGATGTTTTTGAACTGGCGGTTTTCCGCGATGTCCTTGGGCGGAAGGTGGTTGTGGTAATCCAGGATCGGTTCGTCCTTGGCAAAGCTGTGGTAGAGATGACTGGCGGCCTTGGAGGAGAGAAGAAAATCGTCGTGGATGAAGGACATTGCTGTTTGTCGGTTGGTGGTGATCCGCCTACACTGGCAGGATGACGAAAACACGCAACTGGTTCGCGCTGCTGCCGCTGCTCACGCTGTGCGCGTGCAGCACGGTGCAGTTTTACACCCAGGCGATCAGCGGGCAGACGGAAATCTGGCGCAAGTCACGGCCGAACGCCGAGGCGCTGGCGGATCCCAGCGTGGCGGAGCGCGTGAAACAGCGCCTGCGATTGATCGAAGAACTGCGGGCCTTTGCGGCCAGCGACCTGCATCTGCCGACGAAGAGTTTCGGCAAGTACTGCGACCTCAAGCGGCCCTACGTGGTATGGGTGGTGTATGCCGCGCCGGAGTTTTCCACGGAAAGCAAGAAGTGGTGGTACCCGCTGGTGGGCAGCCTGAAATATCGCGGCTTTTTCAATGAGAAGGATGCGAAGCAGGAGATGGAGAAGCTCAAAAAGAAGGGGTATGATGTGTTCGTAGGCGGTGTAGAGGCCTATTCCACTCTGGGCTATCTGGCGGACCCGGTGCTGAACACCTTTCTGCATCGCAGCGATGGCGAACTGGCCGAACTCATCTTTCATGAGCTGACGCATGCCAAGGTATTCATTCCCGGTGACACCGATTTCAACGAAGCCTTTGCCACCGCGAACGGGCAGGAGGGGGTGAGACGATGGATGCGCTCGAAAAATAATCTCAGCGGGCTGCGCGAGTATGAGGCACACCTGAAGAAGAACCTCGAATCCGTGCATCTGATGCTGCGCACGCGTGAGAAGCTGAAGGCTGTTTATGCACGCACCTATCCCAGCGTGGAAACGGAGAGGATGGTCAAACAGCGGGTCTTTGAAGACATGCTGAAGGAGGGGGCGGCCGTCAGCCCTCAAGCACGGATCAAAATCAATCATGCGCCGCATTTCTGGAACAATGCACGACTCAACACGGTGGCCACCTACTACACGATGGTGCCCGGGTTTGACCGGTTGCTGAAGGAAAAAGGTGGCGATCTGGAGGCGTTTCATCGTGAAGTTGCCTCGATGCGAAAGCTGAACAATGAGCAGCGAATGAAAATCCTCGGAACCCCCTCCCAACATGACTGACCACCGACCTCTGCAAACTTTGATTCTCTGCCTGCTGATGTTCACTGGCGGTCTGGTTTCCGCGCAGGACACGTCGAGCTGGACGGAGCCGTTTACGCCGCATCGGATCGCAGGAAATTTGTACTATGTGGGGTCGCGTGATCTGGCATCGTATCTGATCACAACGCCGGAAGGGCATGTGCTGATCAACAGCAGCCTGGAGGAATCGGTGCCGCTGATCCGAGCGAGTGTGGAGAAGCTGGGCTTTAAGTTCACGGATGTGCGCATCCTGCTGATCAGCCATGCGCATTCGGACCACTGTGCGGGCAGTGCGGAGATCGTGAAGCAGACGGGCGCGAAGTATTGGGTGATGGAGCAAGACGCGGATGCGGTGGAAAATGGCGGCGCGAAGAAGCCTCGGATCGGGAAGGGAGACTACACGCAGTTTCCGCCAGCGAAGGTGGACCGCCGTTTGAAGGATGGCGAGGAGGTGAAGCTGGGCGATGCGGTGCTGGTGGCACACCTCACGCCCGGACACACGCCCGGCTGCACGACGTGGACGATGCAGGTGAAGGACAACGAGAAGACGCTGAATGCGGTGATCATTGGCAGTCCGAATGTGAACCCCGGCTATGTGCTGGTGGGCAACAAGAACTACCCGGGCATCGCGACGGATTATGAGAAGACTTTTCGAGTGCTGAAGGCGCTGCCGGTGGATCTGTTTCTGGGAGCGCACGGCAGCTACTACGGCATGGAAGCGAAGCATGCGCTGATCGGGCAGGGCGGGGTGAATCCGTTCATTGATCCGCAGGGCTACCATGCCTATGTGGATGACCGCGAGCAGGCGTTTTTGGCAGAGTGGGAGAAGCAGAAGAAGGCGAAGTGATGGAAGGGGGGCTCACTCCGGGGCTGGGGGACGCACGATGGATACTCCGGCCCGTTTCATGCGAGTCTCAATAGAAAGCCTGTCATGCAGCAGCAGCGGATTGGCCGCAGGAGTGTCAGTTTGGGGTGAGTCGTAAATATGGAAGCTGGCGGTGGCGCTGATCGACGGACAGGAGTGTCCATCGTTCTTCCGAGCTACTCCTCCACGGCCTCAAAGACATCGGGCACGGGTGCGTGCTGGGACACCCAGGCGAGGGCGTCTTCTTTGGTCTTGAGGGTGCCTTCGAGTTGGAGGGTTTGCAGGGTGGTGAGGAGTCTGCCGAGGGCTTTGCCAGCGTGCCAGCCTTGGGCGATGAGGTCGGCTCCGGTGATGATGCGGGGGGGGAGCATGGGCTCGCTGGCGAGTTCTTCGCGCTTGGCGAGGAGGAATTCGTAGTTGTCCAGCCAGCCGTTGGAGCCGAGGCAGTCGACGCGGTGCAGGGCGAGTTCGTCATCGAAGGAGGGGCGTGCCATGAAGCGGCGCAGCTTGGCGGTACGCATCTTTTTCACGTCTTTGAAGACCATGTGGTTCTCCACGGCGACGACGGTGGGCTCGATCACGTCGTTGGGGAACTTCATGCGGCGCATGATCTCGCCGGTCTTTTCCGCGCCGAGTTTGTCGTGGCCGTTGAAACGGATGCGGCCGGTGTCGGCATCGCGGGTCTGCGTGGCGGGCTTGGAGATGTCGTGCAGAAGGACGCTCATGACCAGTGGCAGCGAGACTTCGGCTGGCAGCAGGCTGAGCATGAGGCGGGTGTGGATGAAGACATCGCCCTCGGGGTGAAACTGCGGTGGCTGCTCGCAGCCTTGGAGAACGAGGATCTCGGGGAGGAACTGCTCCATGAGGCCGCTGTTGACGAGGAGATCGAAGCCGCGCACGCGGTTGGGGTGGAGCATCGTTTTGACGAACTCTTCGCGGATGCGCTCGATGCTGACGCTTTTGATCTTGGGGGCGAGGCCGCAGATTGATTCCCAGGTGGCGTGCTCGATGTCGAAGCCGAGCACGGTCGCGAAGCGCACGGCGCGGAGCATGCGGAGGTGGTCTTCTTCAAAGCGGTCTTTGGCGACGCCGATGGCACGCAGCAGGCCCATGCGCAGATCCACCTGGCCGTCGATGTAGTCGATGACCTGATTGGTGAGGGGATCGAAGAAGAGGCCGTTGATGGTGAAATCGCGGCGCTGGGCGTCGAGCTCCGGGGTGGAGTAGGTGACGCTGTCCGGGCGGCGACCGTCGCTGTAGCTGCCGTCGCTGCGGAAGGTGGCGACTTCCACATGCACATGGTTCAGACGCACGATGACGACGCCGAAGTGGGCACCCACGGTTTGGGCGCCGGGAAAGAGCTTCACGACCTGCTCGGGCGTGGCGCTGGTGGCGACGTCGAAGTCTTTGGCCTCGCGACCGAGGAGCATGTCGCGCACGCAACCGCCTGCCAGCAGGGCCTTGTGACCGGCCTGAGTGAGCTTTTCGATGATCTGGATGGCGGTGGCGCGCATGCTGGGATGTTCCATGGCCGGGTTGAATGTTCAATGTTGATTCTGCTTTCCGCTGTTCAAATCGGGGACTGGCGTTACAATCGCGGCCCCTTATATGGACCCGCTCATCGAACTGCTCCGCAATAACTCCAACCGCAGCCCCAAAGAGATCGCTCTCGCCCTGGGCCTCGCCGAATCCGAAGTCACCGCCCGCATTGCCGCGGCGGAGGCGGATGGCACGATCCTGGGTTATAGCGCCGTGGTGGACCGTCTCAAAGCGGGGGACCGCCGCGTGACGGCGCTGATCGAGGTGCGCATCTCGCCGGAGCGTGATGGCGGCTTTGACCGTCTGGCACGCCGGATTTCGAAATTTGACCAGGTGCGCGACTGCTTTCTCATGAGCGGCGGCTATGACCTGGCCGTGATCGTGGAGGGCAAGGACCTCCTGGATGTGGCGACTTTTGTGTCCGAAAAACTCAGCACCCTGGGAGGCGTGCTGTCCACGGCCACGCGCTTTGAATTGAAGGCGTACAAGGAAAACGGTTTCCTCGCGAACGGTGGCGGCGATGAAGAGCGCCTGCCAGTGAGTCCATGAGCTGAAAGGAACCTGAGGCCATGGAATACGACAACAAAATTTCAAACATCATTCGCGATCTGCCGCGCTCCGGCATCCGCGATTTCTTCGAACTCGTCATCGGTCGCACCGATGTCATTTCGCTCGGCGTCGGTGAACCCGACAAGCCAACCCCGTGGCCGATCCGCGAGGCGGTGATCCGCTCGCTGGAAAAAGGCCAGACGAGTTACACCTCGAACCTCGGTCTCGAATCGCTGCGCATTGGCATCAGCGAGTATGTGACGAAGCACTTCCGCACCACGTATGATCCGAAGACGGAGATTCTGGTGACGGTGGGTGTTTCCGAGGCGCTGGACATCGCCTTCCGTGCGGTGCTGAATCCGGGAGACGAGGTGATCTATCATGAGCCGTGCTATGTGAGCTACTCACCGAGCATCAAGATGGCCTACGGTGTGCCCGTAGTGGTGCAGACTCGTGAGGAGAATGAGTTTGCGCTCATGGCGGAGGATGTGGAGAAAGCCATCACGCCGAGGACGAAGGTCATCGCGCTGAACTTCCCGACGAATCCGACGGGTGGCATCATGCCGCAGGAGGAGCTGGCGAAGATCGCCGCGCTGGCGGTGAAGCATGACCTGCTCGTCTTCACGGATGAGATTTACAGCGAACTGCTGTATGACGGACGTCAGCACAAGAGCATCGTGGAGTTTCCGGGCATGCGTGAGCGCACGATTTTGCTGCACGGCTTCAGCAAGGCCTTTGCCATGACTGGCTGGCGTCTCGGCTATGCCTGTGCTCCGGCACCGCTGCGCGAGGCGATGATGAAGATCCACCAGTACTGCATGCTGTGTGCTCCGATCATGAGCCAGATGGCGGGCATCGAAGCGCTCAAGATGGGCGAGGCTGCCTATGAAGACATGCGTCAAAGCTACGAGCAGCGGCGCAATCTCATCGTGAGCCGACTCAACGGGATGGGGCTGCATTGCTTCAATCCGGGCGGCGCATTCTATGTCTTCCCCGAGATCCGTAGCACGGGACTGACGAGCAAGGAGTTCGCCATTCAGCTGCTGGAGAAGAAGAGCGTGGCCGTGGTCCCAGGCAGCGCTTTCAGCAGTGCGGGTGAAGGCTTTGTGCGCTGCTGCTACGCGACGGCTCCCGAACTCATCGCGAAGGCGATGGATTTGATGGAGGAGTTTGTGAACGAAGTGCGCGCGAAGAAGTGAAATTCATGCCGGGCGGGAATGCGTTCACATGCGTTCCCGTCTGGCGATTTTCTTGGCGGGTGGTGTGCGGGCGCTTTCGTCGATCTGCACTTCCTCGGGGGTGAGGTTGACGTTGAGCTGCGAAGGATTGGTTTCTTTGCGGCGGCGATGGGCTTCCTGAATGACAGCCTCGGGGACTTCCACGCGCAGCGCGTGCCAGCCTTGATGGACGAGGCGGGTGTCTTCGGTGCGGTCGTAGGCTTCGAAGGCCTTCAGGGCGGGCAGGTAGAGGGCGATCTTGCCGAGGTTCACATTGACCATGCTGGAGTCACATTTACCAACGAGAGGGCAAACGACGACGGCGCAGCCGAGTTCGATGGAGCGGGCGGAGGCGCAGCGGGTGACGCGCTCGCTGCCGTAGAGGGTTTCCGTGGCGCTGGGGACGAGGAGGAGGTCGATGTTGAGTCCGCGCAGCCGGGAGCTGAGCTCTGGCACCTCGATGTCGAGGCAGATGATGATGGCGACGCGCAGGCCGGACATTTCGAAGACGAAGAGTTCGCGGCCTGCTCTGAACTCGTGCTCCCATGGGGTGAGGAAGAGCTTGTCCTGATGAAGGAGCCTGCCATCGCTGAAGATGATGGCGCGATTGAAGAGGTGTCTGCTGGTTGGATCGAGATAGGGGGCGGTGCCGAGGATGGCGTGCTTGCCTTTGCGGGAGAGGCGCTGCCTGAGCTTGGGCATGAGGTCCTGCCACACGACTTTGGCGATGTCTTCCATTTCTGCGTCTTTGGGCAGCAGGGGCTCCAAGGCGGCCCAGAGGTACTCGGGCAGAAGGACGATGTCCACGCCGCCAGCCCAGGCGGTTTCGACTCGGTGCATGACTTCTTCGGCAAAGGCGTCGATTGTTTTGCCTGCATCGCCGACGTCGAAGGTCCAGGCTTCGACTTTGACGTTGGTCTTGCTGGGGTTGGTGTCAGGCATAGTGATGCATAACGGGGCCAGCGGCATGAAATGTGCAAGCGGCCAATGGCGGCGCAGGCGACTAGATGGATTTCACGATGTCATCCGTGCTGGGGAAATACCGTGGCATGCATTTCGGGCACAGGCCATGCGTGAAAGTGATGCTGGAATGCCGTGAGAAATAGTCTTCGAGAGGATGCCATTCCCCGCCGGAGGTCTGGATGTCTTTGCAGCTTGAGCAGATGGGCATCCATTCGCGCAGCCGGGTCTGGGCGGGGAGTTCGGTGGCATGCACGGAGAAACCGCGTACCGCATCGCCTGCCGGATCCGGAGTGTAGGTGGCAAGAAAGCGCAGGGTCGCCCCGGAGGAAGAGTGGGTCAGGTGCTGCTCGAAAATCTGCTTTTCACCGCGCAGCGCGCCTTGGATGTGGCGGCGGCTGACTTCGTATGCGACGGGACCCAGAAGCTCCTGCATGGAGACCCCGGCCATTTCTTCAGGGGTCTTGCCGAACCATGATTGAAAGGCACGGTTGGAAAAAGTGCATTGTTCGTCGGCATTCCAGTAGGCAACCATGGCGTGCATTTGGTTGATGATGCTGAATGCCACCTGGCAGAGATCCATTGACATTGAGTGAGACAGGCGGGGCTGATGATTCTGGATGGCAGCGCACCAGCACCGCATCGTCAGGTCATTGACAGCAGGATCTTTAAAATGTTCGCTCGCGGCAGCCGTGGATTCGTAAAAAAGGCGCGCATGCTTGATTTAGGCCATTAGGGCGCGGCGCTGCTAGGAACTGATCAAGCCAGCCGGAAGAGCTTGCGGGAGTTTTCGAAGAGGATTTTGCGCTCCACCGTTTTATTTGGCGCGAGTTTGCGGATGACGGCGAGGGTCTGGGCGCCCTGGCAGCCGGGGCCACGGCCGAGGTGGTCGGCACAGTCGCTGCCGTAGAGGATCTTGTCCTGATGGCGGTCGAAGAATTTCGTGGTGTGCTCTTCGTCGCGGGTGAGGGCGAGGAGGCCGCTGCCGGCGGACATGTCGGCAAACATGTTGGGGTAGTCGGCGAGGTAGCGATCAGTGATGCCGCCGGGGGTGATTTTGCCCTTGGGGTAGTTCACTTTTTGATCGTGATTTTTGTCGATGTTTCCCCAGAAGGCCTGGGCGTGGCCGATGAAGTTGGTCTTGGGGAACTTCTCCAGCATGGTGTGGAGGCGCTCGTAGCCGAGGTTGTAGGTTTGGTGCTGGAAGTGGAGGAGGATGGGGACGTTGTAGGCGGCGGCGAGGGCGTAGAGTTTCTGGCTCTCCGGGGAGTCACACTGCACCATGAACTTCTGCTCGCCGATCATGCAGGCACCTTGTTTGAGCCATTTTTCGATCTCGGCCGGAGCAGTGTCGAGGTCGGTGACTTCATTGGCGGCCCAGAGGTAGGCGTCTGAATGAGCTTTGGCGAAATCCCGCGCGGATTCCGTGGTGGCGCATTGGGCAGCGAGGCCGTTGGATTTGCCGTTGTGAGTGGAAGGGCGGTCCAGGTAGGTGCCGGCAGGCAGGATGATCGTGGTGGTGATGCCCATGGCCACCTGATGCGCGAGGAGATGCTCGTCCGCGCGCTTGTGGTAGTTCATGTGCTGATGGATGTCGATGACGGGCTCAGCGGCCGAGGGCGTTTGCGCCAGGGCGCGGGACGTGAGTGCGGCGAGGCTGGTGGAGAGGAAGGCGCGGCGTGTGGGCATGAAACCACTACGCGGTTTGGAAGACGATGTTGCTTCGCGGCTGTGGCGAAGAGGCGGGATTATCTTGGTCCCGGCCAGGGAAGGGCGTTGGGTGAACGCGGAGCGTTGAGGGATCAGGATGATCCCTCTCCTGGGGGAGGCGCTGGATGGGTTGGAAGGAATGGGACCATCTTGGTCCCATATGCTCCGCACACGCCCTGCGTCCCGCGCGGGGTGGATTGGGAGAGGCTGGCCCGCTTGGTGTCGGCTTGGGAAGGGCGGTGGGTGAACGCGGAGCGTTGAGGGATCAGGATGATCCCTCTCCTGGGGGAGGCGCTGGATGGGTTGGAAGGAGTGGGACCATCTTGGTCCCATATGCTCCGCACACGCCCTGCGCTCCGCGCTAAGTGGATTGGGAAATGCTGGCCCGCTTGGTGTCGGCTTGGGAAGGGCGGTGGGTGAACGCGGAGCGTTGAGGGATCAGGATGATCCCTCTCCTAGGGCGGGGGCGGGGGCGCTGGATGGGTTGGTGTGCCGGAGGTGCTGCCGTGAGGAGGCGGCGTTGAGTTTTTTAGCGGGCGCTGGGTTCTATATTTTTAAGCGTCTGGGGCGAGGCGGAGATTTCCTTGTTCCACAGGAACAAGGCTACTTTGCTGCGCTGGGACGTCAGCCGAAAGCAGATTAGCTTTTCAGACCCTGGGTGTCGGCGAGGATGGCGCCGGTGTAGATCATGCCGGTTTGCACGGTGCCGTTGAGGTTTGCGGCGATGAGATCCGCATTGGTGAAGTCGGCGTTGGTGAGGTTGGCTCCTTCGAGGTTGGCACCGGAAAGATCCGCGCCACGGACGTTGGCGTTGCTGAGGTTGGCATGACGCAGGGAGACGCCGCCGAGGTCGGCTCCGCTGAGGTCCGCGCCGCTCAGATTGGCGCTGTCGAGATTGGCACCGCTGAAGTCGCCCCCGGAGAGATTGGTGCCGGCGAGGTTGGCCTTGGTGAAGGTGGTGCCGACAAACTGGGCTTTGGCCAGATTGAGGTCATTGAGGGTGGCACCCGCGAGGTTCATGCCGGTTTCGTCGATCTTGCGACCGCTTTTGCCGCCGCTTTCGAGCCATTGAGTGTGGGCGAGGAGTTCTTCGGTGGTGATGCTAGCCATGGTGCCCAAAAGAAAACCCGATTTACGAGGCCGTAAATCGGGTTTTCATACTTGTTGAGGAGATTTTTGTAATCCCCTACGAGCTGGAGCAACAGGGGATCAGCCTTTCACCTCAGCGACGATCTTCTGCGCTGCGTCGGTGAGGTCGCTGGCGCTGGTGATCTTGAGACCGCTGGCGGCGAGGGTGGCTTTGCCGGCTTCGACGTTGTTGCCTTCGAGGCGGACGACGAGCGGGATGTTCAGGGAGACTTCCTGCGCTGCGGCGATGATGCCGGTGGCGATGATGTTGCAGTCCATGATGCCGCCGAAGATGTTCACCAGAATGCCCTTCACATTGGGATCGCCAAGGATGATTTTGAAGGCTGCGGTGACCTGCTCCTTGGTGGCGCCGCCGCCGACGTCGAGGAAGTTGGCAGGCTCGCCGCCGTGGAATTTGATGATGTCCATGGTGGACATGGCGAGGCCGGCTCCGTTGACGAGGCAGGCGATGTTGCCATCGAGGCCGATGTAGTTGAGGCCGAATTCGCTGGCGGCGACTTCGCGGGGGTCTTCTTCGGTGGTGTCACGCATGGCGGTGACGTCCTTCTGGCGGTAGAGGGCGTTGTCGTCGAAGTTGAACTTGGCATCGAGCGCCACGACCTGATTGTCTGTGGTGATGGCGAGGGGGTTGATTTCCACCAGGGAGCAGTCGCTCTTGAGATAGAGATTCCAGAGGGCGGTGAAGAGCTTCACGGCCTGGTTCATGAGGGCGCCGCGCAGATTGAGGGAGGCGGCGATCTTGCGGCACTGGTAGGGCTGAAGGCCGATGGCGGGATTGATGAACTCCTTGGTGATCTTCTCGGGAGTCTTTTCAGCGACTTCCTCAATGTTCATGCCGCCTTCGGTGGAGGCGATGATGGCGTGGCTGCTGGAGACACGGTCAAAGAGGATGGCGAAGTAGTATTCATTGGTGATGTCCACGGATTTGGCGATGAGCACCTTGCTCACAAGCTTGCCTTCCGGGCCGGTCTGGTGGGTGACGAGAGTCTGGCCGAGCATCTTGCCTGCAATGTCTTCCGCCTCTTCGGGGGTGTTCACGAGATGCACACCGCCCTTGAAGCCGTTTTTGAAGGTGCCTTTGCCACGTCCGCCAGCATGCACCTGGGCTTTCACCACGAGTCCTGCTTCACCGATTTCGCGAGCCGCGGCTCCTGCTTCTGCCGCCGTGCTGGCGACGATTCCTTTGGGACTGGCGACGCCGAATTTGTCGAACAGTTGCTTGGCTTGGTACTCGTGGATGTTCATGGAGAAAAAATGGGGGAGCCCGATAGTAGGAGTGCGACCCGAAGCGTCAAGGCGCATTCCCGGTGAAGGTGAGAATGCCGGGCTTGCCGTGCCCGCAAGGCTGCGGCATAGCCCCAGAATGCGAATTGATGTGGTGACGCTGTTTCCCGAACTTGTCTCGGTGCCGATGGGCCTGAGCATGATGGGCCGTGCGCAGGAAAAGGGCATTCTGGACCTGCGGGTGCATGATTTGCGTGAGCAGGGGATGGGGAAGCACCGCCACGTGGACGACACGCCTTACGGGGGAGGGCAGGGGATGGTGATCCGCCCGGAGCCGATGTTTGAATCGCTGGACCGCATTGATACTCCTGAGGCGCGCATCATTTACATGTCGCCTGCGGGGAGGCGGTTTGACCAGGCCACGGCGAGGCGCCTGTCCGCTGAGCCGCATTTGATTTTTCTTTCGGGCCATTATGAAGGCATCGACCACCGGATTATCGAGCACTGGGTGGACGAAGAAATCAGCCTGGGAGACTATGTGCTGACGAACGGGGCCATCGCCGCCGTGGTGGTGATGGATGCCATCGTGCGCCTGCTGCCCGGGGTGCTGGGGGATGAAATGAGCGCGGTGGAGGAGAGCTTTGGCACGAGCGGTCTGCTGGAGGCGCCGCAGTACACCAAACCGGCGGAATACCGTGGGCTGAAGGTGCCGGAGATGCTGCTGAGCGGTAATCACGCGAAGATCGCCGCATGGCGGGAGCAGCAGGCGCTGGAGCGCACGCGGGCGAACCGGCCTGATTTAATCGAATGAGATGCACGCAAGAATGACATTTCGTTTGACGATGCGCCAGGCTGCACGCTAAATAAGCACTCCGCTGGCCATCCGGTCGCGGGACAACTATTGGTGAGGTGGCTGAGTGGTCGAAAGCACATCTTTGCTAAAGATGCGTAGCCTTAACAGCTACCGAGGGTTCGAATCCCTCCCTCACCGCCAGTTTGAAAGATGACCCGACCGCCACGAAGCGGTGCTTTTTGAAGGGGGCTAAACGCTGATTTCGACGTCTTTCAATGGTGTGCGTTTGAACAGGCGTGCAAAAAGTCTGTTGCATGATGCGTCAAAATACCACATTCTGCTACCACATGAAGATCAATACCAGTATCACGATTGACCCCCGGATTGCCAAGCTGGCCAAGAAGTACGCGGCGCTCGACGGTCGCAGCTTTGCCAACTACGTCGAACGTGCCGTTGCCCGGCAGGTGGAGCAGGATCAGAACGCCGAGAGCTCGAGCGCAAGCCCGAAGGCCAAGCCTGCGAAGAAGAAGTAAGCGCGACCGCTGATGCGGCAGCCAGGGTGGCGACGAGAGTCGCGATCCTTGGTTTTTTGTTGCCTCGCAGCGCGGAGATGCAGCCAGTTGTCGAGTGGTGGAGCTAAGGGGATTCGAACCCCTGACCTTCTCATTGCGAACGAGACGCTCTACCAACTGAGCTATAGCCCCAAC
>JAFLEI010000061.1 GCA_017301975.1 Verrucomicrobiota bacterium | reverse complement strand
ATCGTGAGTCCTGAGCCGGTGGGCGGTCTGCTGGTGTCTGCTCCCATTCCGAGTCCAAGGCCATCGCTAGCGCGACGGCTCTACCTCTTCAAGGATGGGGAAATATAGAGACAAGCCGGTGGTGAAGGGAGCGCAGCGACCGGGAACCACCGGACATGGCCCGCCCGCATCATCCTCGCGAAGGCCGCATGCCGGAGGTATGCGAGAAGCCTCCGCTCTCACTTCAGCGTCTTCCTCAGCCACGCAATCATCTGCGCCTGATAGTCAGACCCCAGCTTCTCCCACCCGCCCATGCCATGGATCCCACCCGGCACGACGATCGTCTCGCACCTGTTCCCCGCCGCCTTCATCTTCGCTTCAAAATTCACACTCTGCGAAAGCGGCACCGTCACATCCTTGTCTCCATGAATCTGCAAAAACGGCGGCAGCCCGCTCCGCACGTGATTCAGCGGCGAAATCTCCGCCAGCTTCTTCAAAGCTGCCTCATTGAGCTTCTCCGTCCCAATGAGCCCGCCCAGCCCACCCAGCGCCTTGCGCCGCTCCACCTGCACCACCAGATCATGCGGCGCATAAAACGGCACCACCGCCGCCACCCTTGTGTTGCCTTTGCTCGTGACCCCCGCCCAGGACACGAGATGCCCGCCCGCCGATTCGCCGATGATCGCAATGCGGTTCACATCCACCTTGTACTCCGCCGCATGCGCCTTCACCCACTGGATCGCGCTCGCCACATCATCCGCGCAAGCCGGCCACGCATGCTGCGGCGCCAGCCGGTAGTTGATCGTGAACCACGTGAAGCCTGCCTTCGAAAGCGGCTCAAACAACGGCTTGATGAACGAATGCTTGTCCCCCTTGGTGAAGCCGCCGCCATGCACCAGGATGCACGTCAGAAACGGCCCCTCGCCCTCCGGCACAAACGCGTCCAGCGTCAGCGACACATCCCCCGCCTTCGCAAACTCAATGTCCTGCTTCAGCCCGGGCATCGTGAACGGTTTGTCGGCAGCGTGCAGAGCCGTGGTCAAAAGCAGGCTGGTCAGGAGGGCGAATTTCATAGGGCGTAACAAACGCCCCGAGGCGCGGCGCTTATCGTGATTTCATTCAGCTTCCCGATGTCGATGTTGTGTGAAAGAAACCCACGGCTTTGCTGCCCGGCATCCGTATGCTCTAGTAACTTATGAAACAGCAACGTGTCTTGATACTCGGAGGTGGGTTTGCCGGTCTGGCCTGTGCCAAGGAATTTCCTGAAGACCGCTTCGCTGTGACGCTTGTGGACCGCTGGAATCATCATCTCTTCCAGCCGCTGCTCTATCAGGTGGCCACGGCAGGACTGTCCATGACGGACATCGCCCAGCCGCTGCGCTCCATTCTCTCCAGCCACAAAAACGTGACCACGCTGATGGACGAGGTGCGCCAGATCGATCTCGAAGCAAAGAAGGTTCATCTCAAGGAGCACGTGCTGGAGTATGACCACCTCGTCATCGCGCTCGGCGCCAAGACAGGATACTTCGGCCACAACGAATGGGCGCACTGCACCCTGGGCCTCAAAAGCCTGGATGATGCCATGACCATCCGCAAAAAAGTGCTGCTGGCCTTTGAGCACGCCGAGGCCGCGGAGGATCCGCAGGAGCGGGCGCGCCTGATGACGCTCGTCGTGGTCGGCGGTGGTCCCACCGGTGTGGAAATGGCAGGCTCGCTGGCAGAGCTCGCCAGGGTCGTCCTGAAGGATGACTTTCGGCGCATCGATCCCAGCTCCGCAAAGATCCACCTCATTGAATCCGGTCCCAAGCTCCTCGCCACCTTTCCCGGCACACTCCCAGACTACACCCGCCAGCGGCTGGAAAGCCTGGGCGTCACGGTGCACCTCAGCTCTCCAGTGAAGGAAGCCGGCGCAGGCTACGTGGTTACCGGAGAGCAGCGCATCGAATCAGACATCGTCATCTGGGCCGCCGGTGTGGAGGCCAGCGAGGTCACCCGCACTCTGGCCGGCATCCCATTGGATCGCGCCGGTCGCATCCAGGTGGAGCCAGACCTCAGCCTGCCCGGGCACCCCGAAGTCTTCGCCGCTGGCGATGTCGCGGCGCTGACAGATGCCAAGGGCGTGCGCGTCCCCGGCGTTAGTCCCGCCGCCATGCAGATGGGCCGCTACATTGCCAAGACCATCATTCACGAAGTCGAAGGCACCTCCACCAAGCGCGAGCCCTTCACCTATTTCGACAAAGGCAGCATGGCCACCATCGGCCGCAGCGCCGCCGTCGCCACCGTGGCCGGCGTCCATCTGCGAGGCCTCATCGCCTGGCTGATGTGGCTCTTTGTGCATCTCCTCTTCCTCATGGGCATGCGCAACCGCGCCACCGTCTTCCTCCAATGGGTCTGGTCCTACATCACCTGGCAGCGCGGCGCCCGCATCATCCAGCCTTGAGCCGTGCTCCGCATGCTTACGCCTCCGATATGGACTGCGGTCGCGGAGTGAGGAACGAACGCAGCTACCGCTTTCGTCGTCCTCGGTGATTCACACATACCAGCAACCATCCGAACGCGGCAGCCGGTCATTCTTCGCCGGCCGGTCATCTCACGCCCATCACGAGACGTGCGAAAGCGGCAGCTCATCGCAGCCGCACTCCAAACCAGAGCCACCTCACATGCCCTCAGCCCCTCTCACTTCACCTCAAAAGCCTTCGCATCCAGCACCTTCCCATCCTGCACCAGATCAATGCGATACTTCCCGGGCGGCAGCCCCTTCTTCGCCGTCAGCGAAGAGTCGATTTGATCACTCACAGCCGCTTCCACATCCGCCGTCACCAGCACCTGCGGTTTCTCCCCTTCCGCTTCCTCCAGCGCCCAGAAAAACTGCACTCCCTTGACCAGCGCCTTCTCCTTCAAGTTCCACCGCGCATGCATCTCCGTGTCGTCCGTGGTAAAATACTTCACTTCCTTCCCCGGCTCCCCCTTGCCATCATCACGAAACAAGTGCGATGAGTCGAGTTCCAGCTTCGTCTTTCCAGCCATCGGCGCTCCCGCCTTCACTGTGAACTTCTCATGCGCCACCTCCTGCCCGTCGAGCTGCAGAGACACCTCATGCGTGCCCGCAGGCCAGCCCCCGGCGGGGATGAAGGCAAAGTGAAAGGGCACGTTCTCCTTGTTCTCCTTCAGGGTGAAGCTGCGCGTGCCCGCATCATCCACCTCGCCATTCACCATCCACGTGGCCTCCATCCAGGACGCCAGCCCCAGGTTTCCGAGGCCCGTCAGGAAGACCTTGTCCTCGCCATCAAAGTCACGCGCCTCATTCACCGGCTTGTGGTCCTCGTCCGCACCTTTCGCCAGCGCCGTCTTCAGCAGCTTGCTGGGGATCGCCTCCTTCGGCGGCGCAACTCGGAAAGGGAACTGCCCCAGCGGCTTGCCGCCAAAGGTGACATCCGCCTTGTAGCAGGCCCCCACCGGCAGCGGTTCCTTCGTCTTCATGTCAAAGCCCACAAACGTGTCCTCCCCAAACGAGAAGATCACCCCCTTGTTCACCGTCGCCACGTCCACCTCAGCCTCTGCCAGCACCTCGTCACGAAACATGAACTTCGCCGCCACCATCCCCGACTTCGGCCGCCCCTTCAGCTCGATCGAAAGAAACACCGTCTCATCCTGATTGAAAAACTCCGCCACATCCTTCGGCGACTGATCCTCCTTAAACCCATGGCAATAAGTCGCCTTCTTCAGCTCCCCCTCCGCCGCTCGAATCGGCACGACCGCACCCGCCAGACTGAAACCCAAAACCAGCAGAGGAACGAAAGTTGTCTTCATGTCCGCACCCAACCATAGTTCATGCCAATGGCAAGACTCATGGCGCATCATGCTTCAGTCGCTTGCCCAGGCTCACCACCTCATCGACACCAAAACCTAGCGTCTCATAGAAAGCAATGACCGCCGCGTTCGTCTTCCGCACCAGCAGATTGATCTTCGGGCAGCCCGCCGCCCGCAGCAACTCCTCCGCATGCTCCATCATTTGCCGCGCCAGACCCATCCTCCGATGATCCGGATGCACCGCCAGGTAGTTGATCCATCCCCGGTGCCCCTCATACCCCGCCATGCACGAGCCCACGATCTGCCCCTCCACCTCGCCCATCAGAAACCACTCCGGATTCACCCGCAGCTTCCGCGCAATGTCCGCCGCCGGATCATTCTGCGGCCTCACGAGTCCGCAGACTTTCCAAAGTTCAATGACCGCCGCTTCATCAGCAGCCTGAAAGGGTCGGATGTGAAATGATTGCGGTTTCATGTCTGGAAGATTTTTCGCTCCCCATCATCGCACAAAAACCTGGCACCTCAGCAGATTCCAAACTCAAGCCAAGGCGATGCCGCCCCTTCCTTTTTGTCCCTTCCGTCCTTTTGATTGGCCGCCTGTGCCTCTCTTTCACATAAACCCAGGCCGAATGCTGTGCCACCCGGTGCACCCATTGACTTTCTCAAGCCGTATGTTATGTAACCACCGCGTCCTATGACACCCCGCGTTCTTAAAATAGTTTCTTCAGCCCGGCGGCGGCCAGGGCTCGGGATGACTATGTCGTAGAGGACAGAAGTCAGATATCGCTGCTATCCCCGGGAGCCCTGAATGCCGCCAGTCTGCATCAGGGCCTTTTCATATCCTTCCGGGGAGCAGCACGTTCACATCGAACATCTGACTCTTATGAAACTCACGACGACTGACTCGGGCCGCATCCGCAACATTGGCATCGCCGCCCACATTGACGCTGGCAAAACCACGCTCACCGAACGCATTCTCTTCTACGCAGGGGCCATCCATGCCTGCGGAGACGTGCATGAAGGCAACACCACCACCGATTTCTCGGACATCGAGCGCGAGAAGGGGATCACCATCTCCTCCGCCGCGGCTCCATGCTCGTGGACTCAGCAGCCCGTCGCAGGCCTCACCCGCCTCTTCACCGGCCAGCCCCATCGCCTCAACATCATCGACACCCCCGGCCACGTCGATTTCACTGCCGAAGTCGAGCGCTCCCTCCGCGTGCTCGACGGCGCAGTCGCCGTCTTCTGCAGCGTCGGTGGCGTGCAGCCTCAAAGCGAAACCGTCTGGCGTCAGATGGATCGCTACCGCGTACCCCGCGTCGCCTTCATCAACAAGATGGACCGCCTCGGCGCAGACTTCCCTCGCGTCGTCAACGAACTCCAAACGAAGCTCGGCGCCACCGCCTGGCCCGTCCTCCTGCCCTGGGGTGCTGAATCCGCATTGCTCGGCCAGCTCGACATCATCGAAGAGCGCGCCCTGCGCACCCATGCCGACTCACCTACCGGCTTCACCGTCGAATCCATTCCCACCGAATGGCTTCCCGCCGTCGAATCCGCACGTCGCGATCTCATCCAGGCCCTCGCCAGCCTCGACGACGAAATCGCCGAACTCTGGATCGACAGCCTCCCCGTGTCTCCTCAGACACTCCGCGCCGCGATCCGTCGTCAGACCCTCGCAGGCCGCTTCGTGCCCGTCATCGGCGGCAGCGCGTATAAACACATCGGCGTCTCCGCGTTGGTTGATGCCATTGTGGACTTCCTCCCTGCACCCGAAGAAGTGCAGCGCGTGAATGCCATCGATGCGCCCCTCGCCGCGCTCGCCTTCAAAATCGTGCGCCATCCGCAGGCAGGCCGCCTCGTCTATGTGCGCGTCTATTCAGGCACCCTCCAAAAAGGCACGCCGCTGCTCAATCCGCGCCTCGGCAAAACCGAGCGCTGCGGCAGGCTGCTCCGTGTCTTCGCCAACCGCCGCGATGAACTCGAAAGCGTCCAGGCAGGCGACATCTGCGCCGTCACCGGCCTCAACAACTTCAGCACTGGGGATACCCTGTGTCTGGTAGATCATGCCATCATGCTTGAGCCGCCCGTGTTCCCCGAACCCGTCGTCAGCATGGCCATCGAGCCCGCGAAATCCGCCGACCAATCCCGTCTGGCCACGGCCCTGTCGCGTCTCAGCGATGAAGACCCCACCTTCCGCGTCCGCACCCATGAAGAGACCGGCCAGTGCCTCATCTCCGGCATGGGCGAGCTCCACCTCGAAGTGATCCGCGAAAAACTCCTGCGCGAGCATGGCGTCGAAACCATCGCCGGCGCACCCGAGATCGCGTGCCGTGAAACCATCACGCAAACTGCAGAAGCCGACCACCTGCTCAAAAAGCAAAACGGCGGCTCCGGCATGTTCGCCCGCGTGAAGGTCACCGTGCAGCCCCTGGAGCGTGGCGGCGGCTTCATCATCGAAGACGCCATCATCGGCGGCAGCATCCCCTCCCAGTTCATGGGCGCGGTGCGCCGTGGCATCACCGAAGCCGCCGTCGCCGGCCCCCTGCGTGGCAGCCCCCTCGTCGATGTCCGCGTCCGCATCATCGACGGTGCCTTCCACGCCAAGGACTCCAACGACCAGGCCTTCCGCATGGCCGCTGGTGAAGCCCTCCGCGAAGCCCTGCGCCTCGCCGCCCCCGTGCTGCTGGAGCCCGTCATGCAGGTCGAATGCACCGTCACCGACGAGCACCAGGGCGACATCCTCGGCGATCTCAACCGCCGCCGCGCCCGCATCACCAGCATCGACCACCGCGGCACCGAGTCCGGCATCCTCGCCGAAGTCCCCCTCGCCGAAATGTTCGGCTACGCCGGAGCCATTCGCAGCCTCTCACGCGGTCGCGCCAGCTACTCCATGGTCCCCACCAGCTATGAAGTCGTCCCCGCCTCCGTGCTCCCACGCATGCTCAAAACATAACCCCTAAAACCACGCGGAGCCCGTTTCTAAAAAGAAGCGGGCTCCGTTTTTTGCGTCAAAAGGTCAGGGCGTGGTCAAGCGGTCAAGGCCTGCCGCCGAGGCAAAATCTTCCTCCTCCTCTTACTCATACTCCTCCTCCCTTTCAGGCAGCTTTGCCTTCGGTTAATCCGCGTGCTCCAGCACCTTCTCCCACTCACTCTCCAACCGCTGTTCTCGAACCATCCCCAGCAATGACTCCCGGCTCCACTCATCGCCAAGGCCGATCAACATACGGCTGATGTCACGCAAATGCTTGCCAGAACCCCCTTCGCGAAAAAACTGAAGCTTGCGGATAATGACGTATTCCGGTGGCGCAAAGACAATTTTTTCTCCTTCGAGATCCGCCTCGACGACATGCGCAATGCCCCATGCGTGAAGTTCATCGCGGCCAGTCAGATAAACGTCGGCTTTGAATCCTGTTTCGTGATGGATCAGATTGAAGTGTCCGCGCTGCTCACGACAGCGTTCCGATTCAATGACCTCCAAGGGAGGGCAGTAGAATTCCTCTTCTGCAAATGCTGACAGCAGAGGTCGCACATCCTCTCTTCGCAGAAACACAATGATGTCCACGTCGTTGGTCATGCGCGGTTCGCCGTAATACATGGCGGCGACACTCCCGCTGACCATGTAACGAATGCCAAGTTCGTTCAGCTTCTGTGTAAAGATCAGATAGGGCTCACGTGACTGCATACATGAAAATCTCCTTCACCTTCTGCTGCACCTGCTCCTCGGTCCACTCCGGATGTTGCTGTCGCAACCGCGCCGCCTTCAGCCTGCGCGCGCCCCAATACATCTGAAACGCCGTGCGCAGCTTCTGCGCACCCGTCATGCGCCGCAGCGTGGCGATGTATTCAGGTGTGAGGGTAGAGGCCATGGCGTGATTCTACGTCGGGCAGGGGAGCTTTGCACAAAAAAAGCGGCCGGGTCACCCCAGCCGCCTTTCAAAGTAGCCCAGTTGCGCCGCAACTGGAGTCATAGAATCAGCCAATCACCTCAGGCCATTCCGTATGGAACATCTGGCCCTCAGGCTTGTCCGTGCGCTCATACGTATGAGCACCGAAGAAGTCACGCTGTGCCTGCAGCAGGTTCGCTGGCAGACGTGCCGCACGGTAGCTGTCGTAGTAGCCGAGGGAGGCGCTGAACGCAGGAACAGGAATACCGTTCAGCGTCGCGAGGCTCACCACTTCACGCCAGCTCTGCTGCGTCTTGCTCAGCACTTCCTTGAAGAACGGATCCAGCATCAGGTTCGCCAGGCTGGCGTTGCTACGGTAGGCGTCCGTGATGCGGTTCAGGAAGCGGGCGCGGATGATGCAACCCCCGCGCCAGATCGCGGCGATGCCGCCGAGGTCCAGCTTCCAGTCCTTCTTCGCGCTCATCGTCTGGATGAGGTCCAGACCCTGGGCGTAGCTGATGATCTTGGAGGCATAGAGGGCGTCGTGCACCTTCTTCACCAGCTCAGCCTTGTCGGTCGTGATGTTCGCCGTCGGGCCGGTGAGCTGCGTGCTGGCAGCCACGCGCAGCTTCTTCTGGCTGGAAAGGATGCGGGCTTCCACGGCCGCGTTGATGGTGCTGATCACCACCGCGTTTTCAGCCGCGTTCATCAGGGTCCACTGGCCCGTGCCCTTCTGGCCGGCCTTGTCCACGATGAGTTCCACGATGGACTTGCCGGTCTCAGCATCCTTCTGCTCCAAGGCCTTGCCGGAAATCTGGATGAGGTAGCTCTGCATGTCGCCTTCGTTCCACTCGTTGAAGATGGTGGCCATCTCGTCCGTGGTGAATCCAGCGTGCTTGAAGATGTTGTAGGCTTCGCAGATGAGCTGCATGTCGCCGTACTCGATGCCGTTGTGGATCATCTTCACGTAGTGACCCGCGCCGCCAGGGCCGATGTGAATGACGCAAGGCTCGCCGTCCACCTTGGCGGCGATGCTTTCAAAGATCGGCTTCATCACCTCCCAGGTGCTGGCAGGGCCGCCGGGCATGATGGCAGGGCCTTTGCGCGCGCCTTCTTCACCACCGGAAACACCAGCGCCGATGAAGCGCAGGCCTTTCTCAGCAAGGTAGGCGTCACGGCGCTCCGTCGTCTGGTAGAAGCTGTTGCCGCCGTCGATCACGATGTCGTCCTTGTCCAGCAGGGGGATGAGCTGTTCGATCACTGCATCCACGGCATCGCGATCCGTGTCCTTCACAGCGGTGGATTTCACCATGATGTGAATCTTGCGCGGAAGAGCGAGGCTCTGCACAAAGTCTTCGAGCGTGTGGCAGCCCACGAGGGCCTTGCCAGGGTGTTTCGCCACAAATTCATCCGTCACGCTGGTGGTGCGGTTGTAAACGCTCACCTGGAAGCCGCGGCTTTCCACGTTGAGAACAAGGTTTTGGCCCATCACAGCGAGGCCGATCAATCCGAAGTCACTTTTTTTGCTCATATTTAGGGCCGGAGACATACCCGCCCCCTTCGGTTTGGCAAAGGAGATTTTCCTCATGGCTGGCATGAGCCGGATTGATGGAAAACGCCGCGATTTAAAAGTTGTGGCGTCCCCGCAGCGTCGATTATCCCTGAATGGCTTCAATTTGATCCTGCATCCTCAGGACCTACCACGTTGCCAAAAACGGTGAGAAATCCGGCCCCTTCGAAAAAGACGAAGTCTATCGTCGCCTCGTCTCAGGTGAGCTTAGCGGCTCCGACCTAGGCTGGCACGAAGGCCTGGCCGAGTGGGAGCCCCTTTCAAAGCTGATTCCACCCCCGCAAGCTCAGCCTGTTTTTGGCCCCTCAGGCGTATTCGCCACGACCTCCGCACCCCAGGCCGTGACTCCTCCTCCTCAGGCCACCTCAGGCCTGGCCATCGCGAGCTTGGTCACAGGTATCCTAGGTTTTGTCACGTTGGGACTGGGCTCAATCGCTGCGATCATCACCGGACATCTCGCGCTGTCTGAGATCAGGAAATCCCTTGGCAGTGTGGGTGGCAAAGGTCTGGCTATTGCGGGCTTGATCCTGGGTTATCTCTGCGTCTGCATTCTCGCGCTTGGCATTGTCGCTGCGACAGCGATTCCTTCTTTCTCAACGATTCAAAATGATGCCCAGCGCACCCGGGTGGAAAGTGATCTTCAGGCCATCAAACTCGCGCTGAAAAGCTATGAGTCGCGGGCGCTGGCATTACCGACGACTGAGCAGGGGCTGCGGGCTCTCGTCGATAAGCCCAGAATTGAACCCATTCCTGCAAGCTGGCGCGCCCTCATGGAAGACATTCCCACTGATCCATGGGGCCACGAGTACCGTTATCGTTTTCCGGCGCAAAAGTCTGCGCAGGCGTTTGATCTCTTCTCCCTTGGGCCAGACGGCATTGAAGGAGACGAAGATGACATCACGAACTGGTGAGAATCAAAACGATTCGCGTTGCGAGCGCCAACAACGAACTCAAGGCACCGGCTGCCCCTTCGCCCCGATGCAGTACAGCGAATTCGCCGTCCGCACAAACAGGCGCTTGTCACCGATCGCAGGCACCGAGTTCACCGGTCCGTCCAGCTTGCTCGCCGCGATCTTCTCAAACTTTGGCCCCGCCTTGATCACAATGAGATCCCCCTGCTGGCTGGCGCAGAAAATCTTGCCATCGGCCGCCACGGGGCTGCTGAAGAACTTCGCGCTGCCCTGCGTGCCTTCAAGACGCTCTTCATAAATAACCTTGCCCGTTTTGAATTCCACGCAGCGCATGATACCGCCATCACCCAGAAGGTACATATGCTCGCCAATCACAAGAGGGGAGGGGACATACGGCAGCCCCTTCGGAATATCGAAGGGCACCGCCTTGGGCTTGCCGCTCTTGAGGTCCAGCGCGGCGATTTCCTTCACGCCGCCACCGGTGCCAAAGGTGCAGAAGTAGAAGTCATCGCTCAGCACGCCGGAGCCCAGGCTGCGCTGCTTGTAGCCCGGATTGTACTGCCAGTTGATCTCGCCCGTCTTGACCGCGATGCCCATCACCCCGCTCGCATTGTTCGCGCAGATCAGCTCCTTCGCGCCGCCCTTCAAATCATGCACCACCGGCGTGGAGAAGGTGTTCAGGCTGTTCGGGATCTCCCGCTTCCACACCTGCTTGCCCGTCTTGGCGTCCAGCGCCACGATGCAGCTCTTCCACTTCTGCTGCTCAGGCACCTCGGTGTAAATCTTCCCGTCCCGCTGCCAGTCAAATTCGCTGCGCACAATCATGAGGCCGTCCACCACGATCGGCGAGATGCCCGTGCCATGCTCATGGATGTAGTCCGCCACATGGTCATTGCGCCACACCAGCTTGCCTGTGTGATCCAGCGCCAGCGCCTGGATGTCCGTGCCGCTGCTCCAGTTGATGTAGATGCGCTCCGCATCCACAAACGCGGAGCTGCTGGCAAAGGTGTTGTAGGTCTTGTGGATCGCGTGCGGCACAAACTCCTCCTCATGCCGCCACAGCTCCTTGCCGTCCTTCGCGGAGAAGGCGATCACCGCACGCTTCGTCGCGCTGGTTTCCGCCGTCACGATCACCATGTCCTGCCACAGCACCGGGGATGACCACCCTTTGCCCACCGCGATCTTCCACTGCGTCGTACTGTCATCCACCACCGCAGGCAGCCCCGTGGTTTCGGCCACTCCAGAGCCGTTCGGGCCGCGAAAGCGCGCCCAGTCCGCAGCGGAGAGAGCAGAGACAGAAAACAGTGTGATGAATGCGAGAGTAAATTTCATGCGAGCGAATAGAACGCGGATGGTTGGAGAAAAATTGCCGAACAGTCCTGACAGATTTCCAGAATAGCGAATGACGCTGCTCACGCAATGGCCTGGCGCATCTACCGCCCTCATGCCTATCCCGCCCAGCATCTCCAGCGGCTCATCTGAGTAAGTAGTTCGGGCTTCAGCCCGTTCCGGCTGCCGCTCTGCCCGCAAACAGATCAAGATCACAAATTTCCCCGGTTACCCACTTTCACGGAATGACTCCCCAGTGTGCCGTCTGTCAGCGAGCACTCCTCTGACCTGTCCCAGAACCATCCTCCTCGGCAAAGTCGAATAGGGAAGGCTGGTCCTCCCGCCTCGCCGCAGCCTTGGGGCTCGCGAACCCCGCCCCCGGAGGCGCTTCCAGTGTGGCAAAACCAGGCGCAGGGGCTTCCGTCATGGGAATCCCCGCCATGGGGCTCTCCTCCTCAGCCCCCACGACGACAGGCACAGGCGCCGCTTGGGACAATTCACGCTCAGCCGTAGCCGCAGGCGATTCCTCCTCTGCCGCCAGCGAGCCAGACACCCCACCAGCCACCGCCGTAAGTTCAGGTGAGTCCAAAGCAGGAGCAGGAGCAGGAGCAGGAGCAGGAGCAGGAGCAGGAGCAGGAGCAGGAGCAGGAGCTGGAGCTGGAGCTGGAGCTGGAGCTGGAGCTGGAGCTGGAGCTGGAGCTGGAGCTGCCGCCGCCTTCGCCACCTCCAGCGCCTCGCTCAGCCGATACTCCAGTTCCGCAATCTTGTAACCGTCCTCCCGAGCACGTTTGCGTGATTCAGCCTCCACTTGCGTCAGCTTCTCCTCCATCTCGCGAATCTTTTTGTCACTGGCGGCGGCGGACGTGCCCGGCGTCGGCACCGTGGCCACGCCCACGGCATTCATAAATTCCTTTTGCACCATTTCGGCGCGGGCTTCGGCGGCCTTCAGTGCGCGTTGCAGGTTCGCGGCCTTCACCTCCGCCTGCTGGGTGGCCTCGCGGGCCTTCGCCAGTTCGGCCTCCGGCCCTCCAGCGGCGGCATAGGCGGCCTGCTCATCGCGCACCTTTTTCAGTTCCACCGCCGTCTCCTGCATCTCCGCTTTTTGCTTCAGCAGCAGGTCCTGCGCCTCGATCATCCGTTTTTCAAAGTCCGCCGCACGCGCATTTGTCGCTTCGATGGCCTGCTCCTGCGCCTTCATCCGACCCTGCTCCGCGGCCAGCGCAGTTTCCAGATCCTTGATGCGGCTCTGCGTCGGCACCAGTTGGGCGGCGATTTCACGCGTCGCAGCCAGATCCGCCTCCAGCCGCGCAATCTGCTGCGCGGCATCGTTCGCACGGCGCTCCGCCACCTCCCGGTGAGTGGTAAACCGCTCCTGCAGATCCGCAAAACTCGCCGCAGCCGCAGCGCTGTTTTTGGCGTGTTCCGCAGCTTCGGCGGCAGCTTTGGCCTGCGCAGCCTGCAGCGCCGTGCCGGATTCCCTGCGCAGTCGCTCCAGCGCCGCGCTCGATTCGCCCTGCAAACGCTTCAGTTTGCTCCGCATCACCAGCCACGTGATCAGCATCGGCAGCAGGACGACGGCGCCGGCCACCGCATAAAAGATCGCCTCAGGCACAACGGGCCCGGTCATGGCAAACATGGCTTTTTCTAACGTAGTTCCTGCAAACATAGCGCTATATGAACGCTCCCCCTCGATTCTGTCCAGCACGCATTGTCCCTTGAGCGGCGGATAAAGGTGGCTAGTTTGCGCCCCCTTTCCCCCCAAACCAACCCCATGTCCAAGTTCAACATCCTCATCGCCGGCAACAACGACCCCATTTCGAGCAAAGGCATCGACCTGCTCAAAGCGGAGCCGTCCTTCTCTGTTGAGGTGAACATGAATCTCAAGGCCGAGGACGCCATGATCGAGGCCTCCCGCAACGCCCACGCCATCATCGTCCGCAGCGGTGCCAAAGTGACCGCCAAGGTTCTCGAAGCCGCCCCCAACCTCAAAGTCATCGGCCGCGCCGGCGTCGGCGTGGACAACATCGACGTCCCCGTCGCCTCCAAGCGCGGCGTCGTCGTCATGAACACCCCCGGCGGCAACACCATTTCCACCGCAGAGCAGGCCTTCACCCTCATGATGGCCCTCTCCCGCAAGACTCCCCAGGCCCACGCCACCATCGTCAGCGGCAAGTGGGACCGCGCCAAGTTCAAGGGCACCGAAGTGTTTGAAAAGACCCTCGTCGTCCTCGGCATGGGCCGCATCGGCGCAGAGTTCGCCAAGCGGGCCAAAGCCTTCGGCATGACCGTCGTCGCCTACGACCCCTACCTCTCCAAAAACCGCGCCGAAAGCCTCGGTGTCACCCTTTGCGAAGACCTCGATGCCGCCATCGTGCAGGCTGATTACATCACCATGCACATGCCGCTGACGCCTGAGACGAAGCACATGATCAATGCCAAGCGTCTCGCTTCGCTGAAGAAAACCTGCCGCATCATCAACTGCGCCCGTGGCGGTCTCATCGATGACGCCGCACTCGCCCAGGCCCTCACCGACGGCACCATCGCCGGCGCCGCCCTCGACGTCTTCGAAGTCGAGCCCCCACCGGCCGATTACCCCCTCCTCAGCGCCCCCAATACCGTCTTCACCCCCCACCTCGGTGCCTCTACCGAAGAAGCCCAGGAAAACGTCGGCATCGAAATCGCCGAAGTCATCAAGGCCCACCTTCTGCAAGGCACCGTCGTCAACGCGGTGAACATGCCCAACGTCGATCCCAAGGTCCTCGCCGAAATCGGCCCCTTCCTCAAGTTCGGTGAGCTCCTCGGCCGCCTCGTCTCCCAGTTCGCACCCGCCCGCGCCAACGTCGTCCGCATCAATTACAGCGGCAAAGTCGGCGGTGGCGACACCACCCTCATCTCCCGTGCCGTGCTCAAAGGCTTCCTTGAGCGCGCCGTCGGTGCCGAGCAGGTGAACTACATCAACGCCAACGGCGTCGCCGACAACCTCGGCCTCCGCTTCACCGAAAGCCGCCTCCCCGAAGCCAGCGAATTCACCGACCTCATCGAAGTCATCGCCAAAAACGACACCGAGACCGCCAGCATCGCCGGCACCTTCTTCGGCAACGAGCCCCGCATCGTGAAGGTGAACACCCACCGCATCGAAGCCCGCCCTGAAGGCACCCTCCTCTTCATCGAGAACATCGACCGCCCCGGCATGATCGCCGCCTACAGCACCACCCTCGGCAAAAACAACGTCAACATCGCCGACATGAGCCTCAGCCGCGACAAAGAATCCGGCAAAGCCCTCACCCTCCTCACCCTCGACTCCGCACCTAGCGCCGAAGTCATCGCCGAACTCGAAAAAATCCAGGGCATCAGCAAGGTCCACTGCGTGGCCGTGTAGTCGCCCTCGTTCTCCCACTCATCCTCGGTGCAGCCACGCTGCATCGAGGCATGATTGAGCGTCACTCATTACAGACGGCGGTCGCGAGGGGGGAGGAACGAACGCAGCTGCCGCTTTCGCCGGCGGTCACCTCCCGCCCGCCACAAACCGCGCAAAAGCAGTCGCCGTGGTCTTTTTACACGGCACTGACCATCCAGCGTCCGGCGCGCGCGAACGCCACCAGGTCGGCAATTCGCACGACCCGCAAATGGGCCTCTTCCTCAGGAGTCCGCCTCTGTCGAAACGGAAAGCGCAGAACCATCCACAATAAAGCAAACGGGGCTAAAACGGACACTCCTTCCTCGCCAAAATGGTGCACGGGTTCAAACCCCGCCAAGTCCACTTGGAATTTTTTCCCATACGATTGGATCAAATCCAATCCATCATCGCCAGCGACACGGAGGTCGCCGTACAAAGTGCTATGGAGGTGAATGCGCTCCGGCTTGAACCCTGTGAAGGCCGCCACAAATTCGATGACGCTTTCTTCCAAAGTTTGCATGACTGCCCCATGCTATTTCAGCAGCCACGCCACCGCTTCTCCTTCAGGCTCTTTCCCCTCACCACGCACCCACTTCGCCTGCTCAGCTTGCAGTGAGATCATCCCCGGCAGATCCAGATACTTTGCGCCGCCCGGCAGGAACATCGCATCACGGTAATCCAGCACCTTGCCGAAGCGGAAGCCATGCGTGTCCACCGCAGCCCGGTCAATCGCCTCGCCCGCCACCGCACGCGCCGCCACGGCGATAGGCCCCGTCTGCTCCCCAAACGCCGCGATGCACACCGACTTCGGACTCGGGTGGGTTCCCACCTTCGTGTTCCGCAGGAAAGTCGTCAGCGTCAGCACATCATGCGCCCGCTGCGCAAACAGCGCGTTGTTATACCCATACGTGTATCCCGCAAACTCACGCGGATTCGCCACCAGCCGGTTCTGCTTCGCCAGCTCGGTCCCTTGAAACAGCAGGTCCACCCCCAGCACCGCCGCGCCACCCTTCACCAGTTCCTTCACCTGCGCGTTCGCGATGCCGGACTTGCCCGCATCATCCAGCCAGATCACCACACGCCCGTTCCACTCCTTCGGGTACAGCCAGGCCACGCTCAGTTCCTCGTTGTACGTCTTGTTCGTCAGCGTCCCCGTCATTTCCAGATGATCACCCCGGTCCTGTTTGTCCTTCAGCGTCCACTCCACCTCGCCCGCCTTGTCATACGTCCGGCCGATCACCACTTCGATGCCCTCGCGCAGCACCTTCGGATCCGCCGCCTTCACCTGCTTTTCAGCATCCTCAGCAAGGTACTTCAGCAGCTTCCGCTCAAACTCCACATCACCCGCCTTCGGGGCAGGGTGCTTCTCATCCCAGACCGTCAGCTGCTCCCGCGTCAGTGGCTCATAGTCCTTCTCGATCACCGGCGACTCCAGCCCCAGCTTGAAGTGCTTGTTCACAAACGTGTAAAACGCCGAGCGCGTCACCGCGTTGTAATTGTGTGGAAAATGCTCCCCGCGCAGCAGGAAGACATTGTCCTTCTTGCCAAAGGTCGTGTACAGCTTCTGCAGGTCAGGAAAACCCTTCGTCGCCATCTCCTTCGTCCAGTCGTTCGCCGTGTTCATGCCCTGAGGCTTCGGCGCAAACAGCCCCGCAAACTCCACATTGCCCGTGTTGATCCGCAGCAGCGAAGTGTTCTCGCACGTGCAGCCACCCTGCATCGCCGTGCTCACCATCACACAGGGAAACGAAAGCTTGATCCGGTCATCAATCGCCGCCAGCAGCATCGTCTGCGTGCCACCACCGCTCGCACCCGTGATCGCCGTGCGCTCCGGGTCCACCTCTGGCAACGACAGCAGGAAGTCCAGCCCCCGCACCGCATTCCACGTCTGCAAACCCATGATTGACTGCAGGTGCGCCTCCGCCTGCGGACTGTACAAGCCCCAGTTCTCCGCCGTGTTCATCTCCGGCCGCTGCTTCGCAAACGTGTGCACGATCTCACGCGGGATCTGCACCGAGTCCGAATCACTCAGCATGTCCCACTGCCACACCACGCAGCCCATCCGCGCCAGTTGCACGCAGAGCGATTGAAAAATGCTCTTCCCGCCCCGCTCAAAACGCTCGCCCCCCGCCGCGATCTCCGCCCGCACCTTCGCATCCGTCTCAATCGAAAGCCGCGCATCCTTCCAGTGCCCGTGCGCAAACATCACCCCCGGCACCTTCCCCTTGATCACCTTCGGCTTCCACAGGCTCCCCGTCACAAAAAATCCCGGCGCACTCTCAAAGTACACCTTCTCCACCGTGAAGCCGTCCCCCTCCACCTTGCCATGCACCACCGCATTCAGCGGTGTCTTCGTCGGCATCGGCCACAGCCCCTCCGCCACCAAAATCTGCCTCCGCACATAATCCCGCCGCGCATCCCACTCACTCAGCGAAGACGGCGGATTAAACGGAAAATACCCGTTCAAATCCTTCGGCGCCTGCACCCGGCTGTCCTCCGCACGGACAAGGGACGACGCGAGAACGGCAAGGAGAAGCAGCTTGGATTTCATGGTGGTTGAGTGAAGCGCATTCTAACGCTCCGAGCAGGCAAAGTTCATCATGCGGGCCAAACGAAAGCGCTAAAACCCCTCGCTCCGGCTCCCCTCGATCACAATCCCCTTCGTCTCCGGCCCCTGCTTCACCTCCACACGCGCCTTCCCGCCCCGTGTTTCCGTAAACTGGTTCTCGCTGATCGTGATCGCCTCCGTCCCGCCCTGGATGTCGATCACCGCCCCGCCTTCCGGCGCGTTGTCGATGAAGCGGTTCTTCTCGATCCGGTTGCGATGTCCCGCAAAGTCCGGCCCGCGTTCCGGGCGGAATAGCAGACCGTTCACCTTGCTCCCCCGGATCGTGTTCCCCGTCACCAGATTGTCCGTGTCCCGATGCCCGATGGAAACCCCAACGCGGTTCCCCTCGATCTGATTGCCCTCCGCCAGCCCATACTTCACGCCCCAGCAGAAGAAGATCCCGATGTCATTCCCACGCAGCGTGCTGTTGCGGATGATCGGCCTTTGCGAGCCGCTGCCCGGGTGCAAACCCAGCCCGCTGTTGTTTTCGCTCACGCAGTTTTCCACCACCACATCATGGCAGATCTGCCAGCTGATCCCGTCCCCGTGGTTGTTGCGCGCCGTCACCCCGCGGATGTGGAAGCGGTTGCAGTCCTGCAGAAAAATGCAGCCCGCGTAGTTCCCATCCAGCTCCGCATTGTGCTCACGGTTGCCGTCCAGCACCAGATTCTCGATCCTCACATCATTCACCAGTTCACCGCTCAGCAGCGGAAACAGCGTCGCGCACGTCGCCTCGTTCATCTGCCACAGGTTCTCACGCAACGCCTTGTCCAGCTTGAATCGGTTCCCGCTCCGCGCCACCAGCGTCCGCTTGATCACCGTCTGCCGTCCCGTCTTCGCATCTTTCGCCCGCAGGCACACCCCGTCCCCCACACGGAATCCGCTCGCATCATGCAGCGTGATCTCCTGGTCATACCAGTCGCTGTCCAGCTTCAGGGGCGTCATCACAGACGGCTCCTTGATCAGCACCGTCTTGTCGCCTTCGCCCGTCAGGTTCACACCCGACTGCAGATACACCGCATTCCGCAGCCGGTACGTCCCCGCCTTCAGGTGCACCGTTCCGCCACCCAGCCGCGCCAAAGAATCCACCGCCGCCTGAATCGCCCGCTGATCACTCCCCACGATGTCCGCATCCTTCGGCCCCACCGTGATGCTCAGCCCCTCCTCCCACTTTGGCTGCACCGCCGAGTCACCGCTCGTCTGGCGCGGCACCGTCACCGCAGGACGCTCCGCAGCGGGAAGGGGAGTTGCAAGAGCAAGGCAGAGCAAAAATCGTTTCATCCCCGAACCAACGCACCCCACCCCCACCAGCTTTCCCCGCCTCACACACGTTTCATTGCTTCACCACTGGAACCACCGACACTTCGTCGGCTCCCGCCGGGCCTCCCCAATGCATCGACAGCCATTAAGCCCCCATTGGGAGTGGCCCATCTGCGGTTTTGATCGACGAAATGGCCAGCGCTGGTGGGACTCGTGCAGAGAGTGGGAAAACACTCGGGTAAAGATTGGAATCAAACCCACGGCTATGTAGACGGTTGGGGCAATAACTTCGTCCATCCCAAGGTGCGCGCTCATTTCGAGAAAGCAGGGTTGCTGCTCATTTACCATCCACTCGAATGGGACAAACCCAAGGCGGCGAAGGGGGCGTTTTGGGAGCTCGACGCACCTCCTCCCCACACCATGCCCTCCTGTCTGACATCAATCAGTCAAGATGAAGCGGGCATGCGCTTTTTCGAAGATGATGGCAATGATCCCCCAATCTACGATGGATGCCCTTAACCGAGTGCCATTCATGACAAGCCTTTGATCATTTCCCTGTTTCCACATGACTCGGCTTGCTCATCACGCACGGCGCTTTGGGCTGCCGTCCGCGCACAGCAAAGCAGCCCTGTTCCTCCTCATCTCAAGGCCCCGTTCTCTTGTCGTCGCCGCCGCTTCACACAGCACACGGCCGTCGGCCTTGGCGGTCTGAGGATGAAGAGTGACCGCACGCATGGCTGTGGCTAATCAATACAAAATCACAAACTGATCCCCCTCCGCATAGGCCGCACTGAAGCCCCAGACAGGAACACCCGGCTTGATACCACGCTCGCCCGTCGCTTTGCCAGAAGAATCCAGCACCAGCCAGCCGAGCTGCCCGCCCTTCTGCCATCCCGTCCCCACGCTCCAGGCCACCAGGGTCTCACCCTTCGCGTTCACCGCCAGGGCAGGGTGCCTCGCCTTGTCTTCAGAAACAGCCAGCGCCGCCGAGGTCTCATCCAGCAGCGCCGTGTATACCTTGCCCTCCGCCTCCCACGCCGCACGCGTCTTCGCTCCGGCCGCGATCACGCTCGCGCTGCTCATCGGGCATGCATTGATCGCCCATGGCCCCACGTTCCGGTGCCGAAAAGTCACCCCGCCATCCGTGGAGGTCATCAGCGTGATGTCCCGCTGCGCCATGCTCCGCGCCGCCCGGTACAGCGTGATCAGCTCCCCCGTGGGACTCACAAAGGTCTTCAGCGAGCAGCACGCGCACACCCCGGGATCATCCCCGTTCGCAATCCTCGGCTTCGAAAACGTACCCCCGTTGTCCTTCGATTGCAGCACAAACACCCGCCGGTTGATCTCCCCCGGCGCTGCACCCGCGGGAGCACCATGCCACACAATGTACACCTCCCCCTTCGCACTCGCCGCGATGGAGGCCCCGCCATCCAGTCCCTGCGTGTCCGCTCGCAGATCACGCTGCTTCTCAAAGGTCCCGCCATGATTCAGCGATCTTGTGTAAAACAGCGGCGCAGGCTGATTCTTCTCACCCGGGCCGTTCCACACCACATGCAGCGAATCATCTTTTCCTACCGCGATCTGCGCCCCGCGGATCGTCCCCGCAGCCACCGCCGTCGCAGGCGTACTATTAAGAGTGCGCGGCTCGCTCCAGTTGGCGGCACCGCTCCGTTTCGTCACATAGCGCACATCACCGCTACGCGGATCTCCTGTTAAGTAGACAAGGTGTAGCGTGCCATCACGAGAGGTCGCCAGTTGCGGCTGCACTCCGCCTTCCGGCACACGCTCAAAGCGCACCTCCTCCGCCCCATGGGCTAAAACCGTCAGCAGCAGGAGAAGAGAGAGGAGTTTTTTCATGGCCGGAGGGCTCAGGCAAGTCGCAGCCAATAACGGTCACCACGCCTGCCAAGCTTCATCGGCGCACCATAAATCTCGCTCAGGTTCTGGCTGTGCAGCACCTCCTCCTTCGTCCCCGCCGCATGCACCTGCCCGTCCCGCAGCAGCAGGCAGTGGGTGATGCTCGGCAGGATTTCCTCCACATGGTGCGTCACCATGATCAGGGAAGGGGACTCCGGCTGCACCGCCAGGGACTGCATCCATTGCAGGTAATGCTCTCGCGCCACCGGGTCCAGCCCCGCGCACGGTTCATCCAGGATCAGCACCTGAAATTTCGCCATCAGCGCACGGCAGATCAGCACTTTCTGCTTCTCCCCCTGAGACAGCGGGCCCCAGACGCCCTCTCTTAAGTAGGCGCAGCCCACCTGCTTCAGCAGGCGCGCCGCTTCCCGGCGCACCGCCGCCGGCGGCTCCTCGATCAGGTTCAGCTTCGCCTCCCGCCCGCTGGAGATCACATCCAGCACCGGTTCGCCGCTCTCTAAATAGGTGGTCAGCGTGTTCGTCACCAGCCCCACCCGGCGCCGCACCTCCCGCCAGTCATCGTCCCCAAACACGCTCTCGCCGATCCTCAGGCTGCCGCTCGTCGCGCTGTCATACCCGGTGATCAGGTTGATGAGTGAGGTCTTGCCGCAGCCGTTGGGGCCCAGGATGCACCAGTGCTGGCCGGGATCCACCCGCCAGGAGATGCCTTTGAGAATCGGGCGGCCACGGCGGAAGGTGAGGTCTGTAACTTCAAGAACGGGGTTGGACATGCGGCTCCATGGTTGAACGACAATCGCACGATGTCGAGCCGTGTTGAGCGCCCCGGCCTAAATGGTGGACGCCCGCTTGCCGACACCCCCCGGTCTTCAGAATCCACTCAGTTGCAACGCTTCATTGGTGGATAGAATTTGTCCTTTTGATTTTTCTCCCGTGACAAAAATGACCGTCCTGCTAGTCTCGAATCCCTTTATCGAAAAATGTCAGTTTCCCCAGATGCCCAGCCAGATTGCGCCATCAAACTTGATGACGTGCGTAAATTCAAGCTTGTGCATCCCCGTAGTTTTTTAGTACTTTGTGCTGATGTGGAACGCTCCCTCCAACTCATGAGACCCATTTTCTGTGCCGCCCTGGCCCTGGCCGCTGTCACGCCTGTCTTTTCCCAGGCTCCTCCGCCCGCGGCTCCTGCCGCCCCCGCAGCCCCTGCGGTTCCTGGCGCTTTGAACATCCAGCAGGAAACTGAAGCTCTCATCGCTGCTGCCGGAGCTCTGTTTGCCGAGGCCAAATACCAGGAGGCGCTTTCCAAGCTCGCCATCGCCAAGAAAAACCTCAACAACAAACCCTTCGAAAGCATTCTCTTCACCGAAGGCGCCTGTTATTACAATCTCAACGACTACCCCAAGGCGATCGAGGCCCTCGAAGCCTACGTGAAGGAATTCCCCCAGGGTTCGGCCATCATCGATGTGCGCATGGCTCTCGGCCGTTCCTACATCGCCAGCCACAAGGAAGACCAGGGCATCAAAGAGCTTACCGATGTCGTCCGCAGCTCTCCTGAAAAGAAAGCGGAGGCCGGCCTCATCATTGCCGACACCCTCAACAAGCAGAACAAGAAGGACGAGGCCCTGGACATCCTCACCAAGGTGCTCGCAGACGGCATCCGCAGCGCTGAATCCATTCAGGCCGCCATGCTTGCCGCCAACATCTACGTCAGCAACGGCAAGCTCGATGAAGCCACCGCCCTGATGGACAAAGTCCGCAATTTCGCCTCCGGTGGCGACAGCATCGCTCAGATGAACAACATCTATCTGAAGCTGGGCGATGAGATGATGGAAAAAAAGGCCTACAAGGAGGCTCTCGGCGCCTACCAGCTCGTGCGCAAAAAAGCGGAAATTTCACGCATTCAGGCCGAGCAGGTGGCAAAGCTCGAGGCCCAGCTCAAGAAGGCGACCGGCGTCCGCAAGGACGAGATCGAGACCAAGCTCAAGGCCAACAAGGACATCATGGCCGAAATCGAGAAGCGCACGGATTACGATGCCTCTCTCTATTACCGCCTCGGCCGCTGCTATTATGAAATGGGTTCTCCCACCGAAGCCGGCGTCGGCGATCCCTCCCGTCTCTGGCAGGCCACTCTCGCCTTCGAAGTCGTCGTCAAAGACTTCAAGCAGTTCGCCCAGCGGGACAAGTGCATGTACGGCCTCATCATGGTCAATGCCGCCTTGAAACGCATCAAGGAGTCCCGTGAACTTTGCGAACAGTTCATCGAGTCCTTCCCGGACAGCGAAATGGTCGGCGAAGTCTCCATGATGTTCGGCATGCTCGCTTATCAAAACAAGCAGCCCAAGGAGGCCATCAATGCCTGGAAAAAGGCCATGACCTTCCCCAAGGCGGACAAGGAACGCCTCAATTTCCTCATCGGCAGCGTCCAGTTTGAAATGCAGAGCTTTGACGAGAGCCGCACCACCTATGAGACGCTCCTCCAGGATTTCCCGAACACCACTTACAAGGACGATCTCCAGTACCGCATCGCTCTGACCTACTTCTACCAGAACGACTCCAAGAGCGTGACCAAGGCGCTCAAGACCTACATCAAGGACAATCCCAAGGGGCAGTATGTGGTCGATGCCCGCTACCGCCTCGCCTTCATCGATTTCCAGGCCGGCGACAAAAAGACGGCCGAAACCGAGCTCCTCAACATTGTCAAAGACGCCCCCAACGATCAGAACATCGGCCAGGTGCATGCCCTCCTCGGAGACATCTACAATCAGCGCGCGGACTATGAAAACGCGATGATTCAGTTCGCCGCCGCCGTGGACAAGGCCAAGACCGACGACGTCCTCACCTACGCCATGGATCAGTTGACCGATCTCTACGTCGGTGCCGGAAAGTGGAAGGAGCTGGCCGCAATGTGGCAGCGTTATTACAACACGCACAAGGACAACGAGGACCTTGCTCTCAAGGCCGTCCTCTGGATGAGCCGGGCCAACATCAAGGAAGGCAAGATCGAAGAGGCCAAGAAAATGCTGGCCACTGAAATCAAAACCCGCATCCCCATCGTCGCCAATCAGCAGGTGGAAGGCTTGATTCAGCAGCTCGTCTCCATCAGCGCGCCCAAACGCCGTCGCGTCGCAGCCCCGGTCGCACCTCCCGCCGAGGGCGCCAAGTCCGGCGAAAAAGCTCCTGTTCCTGCCCCCGCTCCAGACCTAACCTTTGAGGACGTCGAAAAGCAGATTGAAGATCTGCTCACCCCTCCTCAGGCGGCCATGAACGGCACCGCCCAGATGCGCATTCTCTTTGCCAAAGCATGGCTCGCCAAGGTCATGAAACTGCCGGACAAGGCGGAAAAGTACCTCAAAATCATCGTTGAAGTGGCCAAGCCCGATGACCTCAGCCCCATGCTGCTGAACATCGTGGGCGACAACGCCCGTAAAAATGGCGACTTGGAGAAAGCCACCGGCTGCTACGTCCGCCTCAGGGACTTCTTCAAAGACAGCGAATTCTCAGACGGCGCTCCCGTAGGTCTGGCTGAAATCGCCTTTGAAAAAGGTGAGTACGACAAGGCTCTCGATCTCTTCCGCGATGCCTTGAACAACTACCCCGGCAGCTCCCACGTTCTCGACGCCACTCAGGGCGAGGCCAAAACCCTCGTCAAACTCAAGAAGTATGACGAAGCGAAGAAGATCTTCGAGCAGATAGCCAACACCAAGGAATGGCGCGGCCACGCCACCGCCAATGCCCTCCGCATGCTCGGCGAAATCGAGGCCCTCCAGGGCAAGCACGAGGCCGCCATCGCCTACTTCCAGCGCGTCTTCATCGCCCACCAGAAGTGGAAGGATGAAATGGCCAAGGCCTACCTGCAATGTGCCAAATCCTTCAAGGTTCTCGGCAAGACCGATGAAGCGAGGAAAACGCTGCAGGAGATGATCGACCGCAAGGATCTTGAGGGGCAGCCGGAAAAGAAAGAGGCTGAGAAACTCCTCCCCACCTATTAATTTGATGCGAACCCACCTCACGATTTCCATGCACTCGTTCGCCCGCTTTTTGATCATCTTCGCCGTCGTGGCCGCCGGTTCCGCCTTTGGCCAGGCCATCGTCCTCAAGGACGGCAACCGTGTTTTCTCCTCGGAATTTACCATCAATCCGGAAGGCAAGATCGTTCGCACCGTCCAGATCGGTGAAAACAAGGCCGTCACCATCCTCGATAAAAAGAACATCGACTCTCTGGAGTGGCCCTATCCCGCCGAGCTCACCGAATCAGCCGATCTCCTCGCCAAGGGCAAGACCGACGAAGCCATCGCCGTCCTCAAAAAGGGCCGTGACTTCTTCGAGCATTTTGAAGGCATCGAAGGCAACTGGTATGTGGACATCTACTTCGCCTACATCGAAGCCCTCAATCAGGGCGGTAAATTCGATGACGTCGTGAAGTCCATGCCCGCCCTCCGCGCTCTCAAGCTCACCGACGCTCAGAAGATGCGCCTCCGCATCATCCAGCTCGACATCGAGCGCCAGACCACCTCGGATTACGCGGCCATCATCGCCGAAGCCCAGAGCATTCTGAAGGAAACCGACGACTCCGCCATTGGCGCCTCCCTCTGGGCCATCATTGCCGATGTTTACACCCGCAAAAAAGAATGGGAAAAAGCCCTCCTCGCCTACCTCCGCATCCCCGTGTTTTACGGCACCCAGATGCAGCGCGTGCCTGAGGCCGAGCTCAACGCCGCCAAGACCCTCATCAAAATGAAGCGCTACGAGGACGCCAACGCCTTCCTCGCCCGCATCAGCGAATCCTATCCCGGCTCCCCCGTCGCCGAAACCGCCACCAAGGAAAAAGCTGCGATTGCCGGAATGAAAAATGTCACCGACGAAGAGGCCGCCTCCGCCGCAGACGGCAAATCAGAAGACGCCAAACCCAAGGAAGCCGCGCCCGCCGCAGCCACCGACTCCAAACCCAAAGCCTGATCCATTTCCCCACCCCATGCAAACCAACACTGCCACCATCATGACCCGCCACATCCCCAACGGCCCTGCCCGCGCGTTCCTCTGCGTCCTGCTGGCCTTCGGTGTCCTCACCTCCTTCAACCTCTATGCTGAAGACGCGGCCCCCCCGGAAGGTGCCGCCGCAGAAGTTCATACCGAGTCCATGATCGACCGCTTCATCGAAGGCGGCTGGGTCATGTATCCCATCACCGCCTGCTCCATCGCCCTCGTCTGGCTCACCGTTGACCTCTGGATGCGTACCGGCATCAAGAAGGCCGCCCCTCCAGCCCAGGTCGCCCAAGTTCAGGATCTCTTCCGTGCCGGTGACTACGTCGGCGCCTACCAGTTCTGCAAAGGCAGCCCCTCCGCCTTCACCAACACCACCCGCGTCGGCCTCAGCTTCCTCGGAGACGGCCACGAAGCCACCGAAGCCGCCCTCTTCAGCGAGCTCAACAAGGTCAATGCCGCCATCCAGACCCGCATCAACTACCTTTCCGTTATCGGTGTTTGCACCCCCATGATCGGCCTCACCGGCACCGTGACCGGGATGATGCGCGCCTTCTCTACCCTGAAAACCAGCGGTGCAGGGGACCCCGCCAAGCTCTCCGGCGCCATCGGCGAGGTGCTCATCGCTACCGCCTCCGGTCTCTTCATCGCCGTCCCCGCCTTCATGTTCTTCTACTTCCTCCGCAATCGCCTCCAGGTCAGCATGAGCGATCTCCAGGAAATCGTCATGGCACTCTTCCGCAAGATGCCCTACGCCCACCTCAAGGACGCCCACGTCGGCGAAGAAGAATTCTACGCCGCCATCCCCAACTGGGTCGCTGGCGACGTTCAGACTGTCTCCGCAGCCTGATTCATCCTCCTCTTATCTCTCTCTAATACTCAACCCTTGACCTTCTAACACTATGGGCGGCGGCGGCGGCGGTGGTGATGGCGAACCGGAGTTCCAGATTGCTCCGATGATTGACGTGCTCTTGGTGCTGCTCATTTTCTTTATGAGCATCACCTCGGCGCAGGTGTTGAGTATCGACAAGGAGATCCAGCTCCCTGTCGCCAAAGATGCCAAGAAAAAGGAAAAAAACGTGATGAACGAGGCCGCGCTCAATGTGCGCTGGACCAATGGCAAGGCCTTCATCATCTTCGAAAACAACACCTACGACGTCCTCGACCCCCTCGTGGAAAAACTCCGCGCCCGCCACGATGCCAACCCCAAATACCGGGTCGTCATCCGCGGTGACAAACGTCTCCCCGCCATCGAAATCCAGCGGGTCATGAGCGTCGTTGCCCAGGCGGGCATCGATGACATCTCGTTCTCGGCCTTGAACAAAGAGTAACTCTTCCTCCCCCATGTCTGCCCCCGGCAAAAAAAAGCATCGCGAAATTGAAACCGAACAGCTCGCTGTCGGCTTCCAGATCGCCCCCATGATCGACGTCGTCTTCGTCATCATGCTCTTCTTCATGGTCATGGTCGGCTCCGTCAAAGTCGAGCGCGAGCTCAAAAGCCAGCTCCCCGGCCTCGCTCCCCCCAGTGCCGATGCCCCCACCGAAATGCCCGACGAAATCATCGTCGGCGTCGAGGAAACCGGTGCCGTCACCCTCAATGAAGAGGAATTCGACAGCGGCCGCCCCGACAAGGCCCTGCCCGACTTCATCAGCACCCTCAAGCGCCTCAAGCAGGAGGCAGACAATCGCAACGCCAAGGTCATCGTCACCATCCAGGCAGAAGAGCAGGCCACCTATGAGCGCGTCATCGATGTGCTCAATGCCCTCGCCGTCGCCCAGGTTGCCAACGTGACCTTCACCGTCGGCGGCGACGAAGGCTTCTGATCTTTTTCGTCAGCGTTTCTCATTCTGCACCCCAAGAAAGGGGTCCGCAGTTCCGTCCTGATACCCTGGGAAGATCATATCTATGAATCCGTCGCAGCCTGGAGCCCCGCAGAATCCGCAGCCGCCACCCAATCCGGGGGCCACCCAGCCGTTGCCACAAGGTTACCCCCAGGGCTACCCGCCACCGCAGGGCTATCCACCGCAGATGCCCCAGGGCTATCCACCCGGCTACCCGCCGCAGATGCCCCCCGGCTATCCCCCGGGCTACCCGCCCCCCCACGGCTACCCCCCGCAAATGCCCGGTTATCCCCCCGGCT
>JAFLEI010000006.1 GCA_017301975.1 Verrucomicrobiota bacterium | reverse complement strand
GGCAGATCAAAGACGTGACACCCGCAGCCTGGGCCAAAGCTCAGGAGCCTGCGGCTCAACGCAGGGCCGCGTAGCGATCCAAGTTCAAACGCAACCTCAAATCAGAGGTGCTGGGTGTGACGCTAACAGAGGTGCTGGGTGTGACGCTAACAGAGGTGCTGGGTGTGACGCTAACGATCCAAGTGCCAACGCAACCTCAAAGCAGAGGAGCTTGGCGTGACGCTAACACGCTAACGACTGATGGGCATGATTCTATGAATACTCAAAGATTCCGGCGCTCTTGAAGAACTCACCACTCTAAGGCGCGGGCGTCATAGCTTAACTTCCCGCAATCCTGACAGAAGAACGGGGTCCACCTCAATCTATGATCTTCGAAAACAATGCCTATATCAAGAATATTGAGAATCTGACGAGGAAGCATTCAAGCTCGAGGGGCTTTCATCCTCCCAGTTAGCTTCATAGTAGCTCGCAGAATAATAGTAATAGTGATAGTGATTTGCACGCTTCGAGAAGTCGACTTGGTTAAGTACAAAGCCATAAAAATGAGCTCCTAGTTTTCCAATAAGATTAAAAGCATCCTTAACGTCCCCCCTCGATGTGGCATTTGACTTGATGACTAGAACCACTCCATCGGCATGCCTCTGTAAAAATGCTGTTTCACTCAATCCCAGCACTGGGGGTGAATCAATCACGATGCGATCAAAGCGTCCCTTGAGTTCAACCAGAAGTTCCGAAAAGACGTGGGCATTTAGAAGCTCTGTCGTACCAGAAATAACCGGCCCGCGCGTTATCAGCCATAAGTTGTCCGCAGTGGATCGTTGGAGACATTCTTCCAATTTGGCTTTGCTGGTTAACAAGCTAGTCAGCCCAACCTCGTTAGAAACGCCACCAACTTGGTGAACACGTCCCCGCCTCAGATCGCAATCAATAACCAATGTTTTTTCACCCATAGATGAGAAAGCCCAGCCAATGTTCGTTGCGAGTGTGGTTTTACCCTCGCCGGGACGTGCGCTGGTCACCATAATTACCCGCGCATCATCTTTTGGCCCTTTGTTGATGATGATACTACTTCGTATCAGTCGAAAATTCTCCAGAAGCGTATTTGGAACGGCCGAGCCTACTGAAGGAGAACGGTTAATCTGGTCCAAAACCTCCGGATCTGCCAACGGGACGATACCAATTCCATGGAGGCCCAAACTTCTCTCAAACTCGTTAAGATTTGTTATGGAGGTGTCGAGTTTAGTGAATAAAAAAGGAACCCCACCGGCTAGTCCAATTCCGAGGAGGCACCCAATTATGCCGAGTTGGTATCTACTAGGTGAAACAGGAAGATCACTTCTAATGTTAACAAAGCCGCGAAACTCAAGATTAACACTACCAACATCTGTAGAAAGTTGAAGACCCTCAATCTGTTTACTGAGCTGTTCATACGCATTATCCCAGGCCAACTGGCCTTTTTTCATCAAGTCATAACCCATCTTTTTATCATCAAAATTTTTCGTTGCTTTATGGTAATCCGGCATCTTGGCCTCCAGTTCCAGCACCTGCTCCTTGCACCTGGCATATTCCAGTTCAAATGCTTTGCGGGCCACCTCGAGTTCCAGGTCGAGGGCAGATGAAACCTCGTAAAGTTCTTCCTTCAATTTGAGCATCTCGGGATGATCTTCGAGAAACTTGGCACGAGTGATCCGTGTTTTTTCTTCCAAGACACGCTTCCTTTTCTCTAGATCACGCCATGACTCAATGCCTTCTACCATGTCAGGCTGAACCACGACCTGTGTTACAATCTTGCCTTGGGCGGGATTAGTAAAATTGAATGGCCCCATTGAACCCGAATTCCTGACGATGCTGCCCGATTTCAGAGGGTCTGCAGAGGGGGGAGCCGTCGGCAAACTGGTAAGCAGCGCCAGTTGCCCGATAACCCCCAGAGCCGCCTGTCTTTTTTCAAGAACATCCCTGATTCGCTCCATCTCCTCGGTCCGATAGCGTAAGCGCACGAGTTCGACGGGGACATTGCTGAGCCTCTCCAATTCAATCTGGGCGCCGGCCAAGGCGCTTTCTTCCTCGAATTTCAAACGAGTGTCCAACTGATCAGATAATTTTTTACGAACGCCGGTGATCTCATCAATATAGCGTTTGATTGCCTTATCTCGAAATTCGTTCCTCAGCTTAACCTTATTAGATTCGTATACTTCGGCAAGTGCCTTGGCAAACTCACGAACTACCGCCGGGCTGTAAGCAAAAACAGATACCTCCAGATTGTACTGGTCCAAGAAACTTACACGAACGACCGGAACGAGATTATTTCGCAAATCATAATAAGTAGTTTTTTCATTTGCAAACCCCAAACTCTTGGCGGCTTCAAGTTGTAATATTTCACTTTCGAGTTCATACCCTATCGATGATCTCACCATCTGATAGTCTGCAGCCCCTCCCTTCGCCAACTGGGAACTGTCAAGATATTGGCTAACCCGGATCAAAGCAGTGGATTCGTAACTTGGTCTTGCGTAAACATAAATGATCAACGCTGACAGCACGCCGGTGATGAACAAGAGAATCATCAACCTCCAATAATTTTCATAGCTTAAAATTATACCGACAATACTATTCCAATCCAATGCGGTAGCTCCATGAGCGGTATTTTGTTTCTGTGCCATTCTCTTTGCGGGCGGTGAGTTAAAATGAAACTTTTACCTTAAAAAACGGCGCCTGAAATTTTTCCATTAGTGAAATACCAGATAAGATGGATTTTATGTAAATGATAAAATCAAAATCCAAAAACCTTTTCTGGAACAATTATCAAATCGCCTTCACCAACCTGTGGATCTTTCGCAAGCCCCTGCCGTACGGGTCGAAGATCAAATACGGCACGCTTCCGCTGGCCAGAGGAATCGACACGCAGGAGCTCAATTCGCTGTTCTTGTGCAAGGCGATTGAGTCCCCCTGTGATTAGCAGGGCTTCATAGAGCCCCAGTGAACGCCCACTAGCTAAAGGAACAAAATGAGTACCAGGCTGTGGCACCGCACCGGTAATGTAAATCATTATTTTAGGCAAGGCGGCTGATGCACCCTGTGAATTGGTGATCAAAGCCTGCTTGCTTGCACGCTCCACAAGCACAGTAGCTTCGGTCAACTGCGTGTTCTGAAGAGAACGCTTGATTTGCGCCTCGGCATCAGAGCGGCTCAACCCAACAACAGAGATCCTGCCCACACGTGGAATAACAATGTACCCCCCCTCTCTAACTGGATAGCTGCCATTCAAGGTTGCATCTTCTTTGACGAAGAGTTCGAGTGTATCACCAATCAAAAAAACATCCAAATTCCCTGACGGTTTATTGTCGGCTCGCGCTGCCGCTACAATTGGAGGAAGTTCACCCGAAACGTTTGCGCCACGATGCGCGCAACCAGAACAAAGTCCGAGACTGAAAATTAGCAAATACCCACTGAATTTTTTGAATCCTAGCATTGTTCAGCACCATCCCATATTAAATTATAAATTATGCCAAGCTTTAAAGCGGGCCTCTGCATTGAAATTACTTTTGGCTTGTAATATTTGCCGTTTATCATTGGGTTCAGTAGCTCTTACCTGGTGGAGCCAGCCACACCCCTTCGTTGTTATTGTTGATAAACTGCTTGGGAACGAAATCCTTTTGCACAGTGATTAGAATGTGGTCGAAGCTGGTACGGAAACTTTTGATGTTGATTGTTTTTGGTTCGGGCTCGGCTTCAATGGGAGTCTTGGCAGATGTGAATTCAGCAGCAGCGCGCTGAGCACGCATTTCAGTTTCTTTCGGCGACCTGTGGGAGATTGTGACCAAGAGGCGAACATCCCCGGTATATTTTGGGGAGGGCTTGACACCTTCGACAAAAACATAGCGTGGCACAGCAATGGGCAAGTTATACGGGTAAGTTTTATATTGGGTGGAAAATTCCACCATCCGCTTAGTTGGATCTTGGGAGTCAAGAAGAAGACTTTTCTTATCCCTATCCCTCCAAACTCGAATGTGGCCCATGGAAGCCAGCTCCTCACTCAGATCGGCATAATCACCGCTCTTGTCACCCCGATTAATGCCTTCCACTTCCAAGGTGAGAACCGCTTCCCCATCAAAATCCACACGGTAAGGGATGAGTCGGATGACGAATCGCGTGAGTTCCCCGGTCCCCAAGATCACTCCAGGAGGTGTAGCCTCGAATGCACCACTGTCCGCCGGATCATTGTTCTGGATCATACCATCCTGATTCATGTCCGCGTCCATATCCAGCTTCGCGATGCTCCGCTCACGATCTCTCCAAGAATTGATTCGCTGTCCAAAATATTTGTGAAAATCAGCAGGAACGTCTTTGTTTGTTTGGGGAGATCCAGTCGGCGTGTCGGCAAAGATTACGTTGTCAGCAGCGTTGAACAGACATGCTGTAGCCAGAGCTAGCAGAACCGGTAGCACCAAATGGCGATTTTCCAGCAGTGGGACTATCTGATGATCGGTTTTCATGTGGGTCTTGGTGAGGGACGATTTCATACAATCGTGAGGTAGATTTGGGGAAATGCAAGAGAATCAGTCGTTCGCGGGGCGGGTCAAAAGTATCGTATCAATGTGAAACCAATCAGATGCTCGGTGTAGCTGAGTGTATTTCCAGCCGACACGTCATACTGATAATAGAGCCCAGCCGTGAGGCGATGCGCCAGCTGCTGATTGACGGATAGGCGATAAAGCCAGCGATCACTATCGCCTATAGATGAGTTTGATTGCGTGGTCTTCTGGTAAAAAACAGTCGCCAAAATCTGGGTGAAATCCAATGGATTATAAGTTAGATTTAAGCCTGTCCCCACCCCTTGCCTCCGCTGGCCATTGGTGACGGTTGTTTCGGCGTCTGTATACTGCAGGAATGCTGCCGCGCTAAGGCGACGAGCTATACGATGGTCGATTCCATACCCGATAAAACGCGCAAGGGCTGACTGATTGCTAAGTGAATTATCAAAAATATTTTCACCAAAACTTACCCAATGGCGCGTGTTTTGAGTAAGGGTTTGGTCCACGGTAACCTGCCATAGAAATCGATTGCCGAAATTTTGGGAACTTCCTGTTGTCCATCCTTCGCCCACATTAACCATACAATTAATGTTTTCCGTGATTCGCCCAGTTAGCTGCAAGTAAACGGTGTGCAAGAGGATGTCGGATTTTGTATTGGAGCCGCCAAATTGCGAGACATTATATTCGAGCCTAGGGGCGAAAGGGATGACCGAACCTTCATACCCAAGCCAGGCTCCCGCTTGATTCCTCCACTGATGATTTGTAAACGATAACGAGCGCCAGTAATCACCGTGAGTCAGTTGGAGTCCAAATCTCCATTGATTGTCAAACACGAGCCTTGTGGCATTGAAACTTAATAAGTTACTTGGGATAACGTAGTTGCTGTTGTTGAACTGGTTGGCAGATCCGGAAGATTGAAAACCAAACGAGTAGCGCCCGGCCGAGTCAAATCCACTTCTGGTCGTCTGGCCGTAAAAGTTAATGCCGGGGCGTATTTGAAATTGATCGTAGAAGAGCACATCCCAAGCGCCGATTGTCTCACTGAAATTTAAATGAGTCATCACGGCAGCAGCATTTCCATTTCCTGTTGCAAATCGGAATGCAAACCGGTTTTCGAAAGGCAAATACATTGGATTCCCCACAACTGAGAAATAAATGGTATCTGTTATTCTGATCATCCCCCTCAAGCCGACATCAATGTAAGCTATGGTTCCATCTCCAGTGTTACGCTGTCCATAGCTAGTGGAAAATTGCTGAGGGCCATTGTAGTCCGACCAAATGACTCCTGCACCCACCCAAAGAACATCAAGGAAGAGAGGTCCAGCTTTGAACATGGCCAATTCGGGGGAGAATTGGCGGGTGAAAATCCCTAACGTTCCATCCAACGTGAGGGATGTGTTATCAAACTTGTCAATTTCATAAGTGAATGCATTGTTTGATGTAAGCCAACCCAGTGTTTTATCGACCGGCCTGAAAATGTCTCTGTTCCGTTCATAAAAGTTGGGGGTAACATCCTCGTAGGGGAACAAACCGGTGGCATTCTGCCTTGGCGCATCAGGGCCTTCCTCAGTAGCGACGCCTCCTCCAGATCGGGAATTGTAAGGTCCACGAAGCAGGGCGCTCTCACTTAAAGTGGGGAAATAGCCCTGCCCTCTGGATAGGGTTGTTGGCAGTTCTGGTTCCGCAATGGTGCTTTGCGAAAAGACGCCTGTTTCGCAAAATAGCACCGCTGCTGAGATGTAAATGAATACACTACTGAACAGGCACTGGAGGCGTATTGTTGGTAGATTGATTGTCATTTAAGCATCGCAGTGGTCGACTTGGCAATATTGGACCTGTTAGATTGACTCGGCCTTCGAAAACCAAAACCAAATTGCTTGGCTAGAGAATAATCCGCAAATATCAAACAACGCACGCAGTAAATAGTCATTCCGATCACAGGCAACGCCACAATTAGCACAAACCATGCTAATTTAACCCCGAAATTTGACTTGAGTGAAAAAATGCTTGACGCAGAAACGACAACCAGCACTGCATAGATGCCTGCCAGTGCCCAGTAAACCTCCTCGGTGACAGTTTCGGGCGAAAACGTTAGAAAGTGAGTGAGAGCGTAGCGCATAAACAAACTACCCTAAGAGGCACCCTTGCTGAGTATTGTCCAGTGAATTTGTTTAATAATCACGTCACAAAGGGGGGCAGTGTTTCATCAGTTTAACCGAGGTGAACCGTCGAATTCGTGCCAGTGAGAAAGCTCTACAATTATGGAAGTTACGGCCTAGTGACAGGACGTGATCCAACGCTATGAATGGGAAGCGAGAATACAAGTAAACGGCACTGAGTTCAAAGAACGAGGGAGCTGGAAGCCCTCAAGGGCGTCAAAACCGTTCAACAAATCTCCAAGGAGTCCGAAGTGCCTCCAGGGCAGGACTCGGATTGAAGAGGTAGCTCAGCACGTTTGCTACAGCGTGTTTCAGCATGAACGGACGCGGGCGGTGGATGGATATAGTGGTCGTCAAGCCCTGCTAAGCACACAAACGCTGGACACGTCTCCTTCATTATCAGTAGGTAGGACTGGCAAAACGCCCGCTCTGAATCGCTGACACCACAGGCATAGAGGCTCTTGGTTTGTCGGTCGATGGTTCCATCCCAAGCGTATTGCCTGTTTCCTTCCCGGTGAACAGCGCTTTTCAACGTTAATTATAAGCTCTAACTGCCCGCAAAAATGGCCAGACAACGGGGTCCACTTTTATGCCATCAATATTTCTTGCCCAAGCCTCTTTCTGCCTCAATCCAAAACCACGCCGATGACATAAAACTCTCAAAAATTCTAAAATAGCATTTTTGCGAGGACCTGATCCCAGATTGCCAAAACCACCCACGTCAGTAATGCGGCAACTGCAAGATTAAGAAGGGTGCTGCCACGTTTCACAAAAGGACGCTGCTCATCAACCTCTGAGTCTCGACTGATAAGGAGCGCGGGAATCATCCTGCCTTTGTCGATGCTAGCGTGCAGTTGAAGCGCCGGAGTTTGGGAAAGTTCAGCTTCTGAACCAGCCGGCTCAACTCCTGCCAAATTTTGCTGTGCCGTAGCAGCCTCCGCCTGACGCAGACGGTGAATTGACGCTGCGACGGCTATCAACAAAAAGTACTCCGTGTGATATTCACGATTAATCATCCAGTTTGACATCGCATAGGCGCTCACCAGAAGGATAGTCCCACGGCGGCAGCGCTCTTCCGTTTCATCATCTGATTTGAAGAATATGATTGTGCGCATGGCAGTCCAGAGACCGAGCAGCCAGACAAATAATCCGTACTTTCCCAAATCGGCCCCGATCTGGACGTAACTGCAGTGCGTAGATTTTGGCACGACCTCAAAATAGTTGCCCTCTCTCCATATGATGTTGGCAACAAATTGCCTCCAACCCACGCCAAATGTATGGTGTTCCATTGCTGTTCGTGCCATCTCCCAGGCCATCAAACGTCCCAAAACGCCCTCATCTGAACTAAGGTTGCCCATGGATTCCATGCGGGGCAGGAAGCTAAGCGCCCCCACTCCAATCGTCATGGCGGCCGAAAGCAACAAAATTTGCACCCATTTGGGGCGCCCAACGGCTAAAGCAAGAACCGTCAAAACGCCCCCGACGACAAAAGCCCCCTTCGACTGTGTATGCCATGCGCACCATATAGCCAATGCCGCGCAAGTTGGAAAGAGTATCATCCGCCCGAGAGCACTTCCCTTCCAGAAAAACAGGACAAAACTTAGGGGGATTACAGCAACCACCGAATGCCCCAATGAGTTCGGGTTGTCGGCCATCCATGTGCCAAGGGAGAGGCGCCCCTTAAACATTTCCGTGTTGGATTTCCCCCCAGTGATATCCATGCCCATAATTTGCAGAACCCCCATAATGGCCAACATTAAAAGAAGGCCGTTCCAAGCCTTCAAATAACCCAACACGTTTTGCCAACTGGACAATGCCTGCGTCGTCAGGTAGTAAAAAACCACCAGAGAAAACATGCCCATGGTTGCACCTGCCTCACTCGGAGCATTCCATACCACGTAAACATAAAGGGCCAGCATGGTCCAGTCGTGCGGCGTGCGAAACCAACCCCGCACGGGACTTTGACTCCCTTCCCCGATCAGTATCATTCCCCAACCCAACATGATTGTGCGCACGATATTAAAACCAGCCATGCCCGGGAGCCAATCTTGCGGCCTGACGTAGTAAACGGCCAGAAACAACACTGCAAATTTATAGCTCCAAGTGGAAGTGGCCCCGCCGTCGGTTTCAGCAGCTCTGCGTTCCAATTCTAGCTCGTCTACAGTCCTCTCATGTTTGAGTGGGACGATGTTGTTGGGGGACATGGCCATGTTCCAATTCACTTTGTCATCTGCAACAGTTAATATAAATAGCGATTGAAAAACAGCCTGTACGCAGATTGTGAACAGTTTGCAACCTGGTTGCTGTTCCCTCCTCACCTCATTTTGCATCTCATTTGTCTGTCGCCGTCCCTTCGCTCAATTTTCAATTGCACATGAAGTTTTCGAAAGCCACACTCCCGTTTGCAGATGCGTTTCGCTACTCGAAACAAACAAGGCAGCTTGCAGGCTGGCTGGCTCTGATTAGAGGCCGGCTGTCGTCTGGCGAAGTAATTCGATCATTACATTTGGCAAGAGCCATGGCTTACGCTGATGCTAACGATTTGCGATCGTCCGTCCTCGAGGCCCTGAGAAAAACGCCGGGCTTTGATAAATCACAAGTTTGGAGGGACGTTATGCACTTGTTGCCTAGATTCCACGAACTGGTCCTCAAAGATCCATCCATTTCTCGGAGCATTGTTCTGAAGGCACCTGGAGAAAGTGGGGAGAAGGGCGTGCTGCTGATGACTTTTGAGTACAACTGGGTGCGACTTCTATTAACGCTCTCTGAAGAAGAAACCAGATGGTTGAATGAGAACTACGACATCGTCCTCTCGACCAGTTGGTCACCCACGGATTATGCCGCGCTGGCACTCGCGGTTTCAAGCTTGCGGGGAACCGTGTTTGTGCAGAGTTGCAATTATGACGAAATCGCCAAAATTGAGGCCTTTCATCCGCGACTTAAGTGCCTTGAGACCCTGCCTTGCGATTGGATAAATCCGCGACTCTATGCTCCGAAGCCCCCTGAAGAACGCCAGACGGACATCCTGATGGTGGCTAATTGGGGGGAGTTCAAGCGGCATTGGGATTTGTTCCGAGCGCTCAGCAAAATGCCGCCGAAGTTGAAGGTTGTTCTCATCGGCCAGCGCGAGCCAGGCCGGTCACGTGATGATATTCATCGCCTTGCGACGACGTTTGGTGTCACGCAGCAGCTTGTTATCCTTGAATCTCTTCCCATAGCGGAGGTGGCCCGCCATCAATGCGATGCAAAGGTATCAGTGATCATGAGCCGCAGGGAGGGCTGCTGTGTGGCGGCGGTGGAGAGCCTGTTTGCTGGGTGCGCCCTAGCAATGCGGGAGGATGCACACGTTGGCCCCCTCGCCTACATTAACGATCAGACCGGCAGGCGTTTGCGGCCCAATCACCTTCATGAGGACTTGTCAGCGTTGCTGGAGCAATCAAGCAACCTTCGCCCGCACCACTGGGCTGCCGCGCATTTGAGCTGCGAGCTGTCACGAGCAAAACTCAATTCGCTCTTAAAAGCAGAAGCCGAGAAAACATGTCGCCCATGGACTTGCGACATCGCGCAGCCACAGTGGCACCCGCACCCCACATTTGCGACTGAAAATGAACGGGAGGCCTTGCGGCCAGCCTACACACAGCTCCGCCAACGGTTTCCTAAGGTGTTTAGCGAGGCACTCATCATGGAGAGCTGGAGATAAGTGGCACTTCCCACACAGGTTTTCTCTCTCGAAAATGGTTCACTTCAAATAAGCGCCCGCCTTAACTCTTTAATCTCATCATCCAAATCATTCAATCCAGAGCCTAGTGTTCGACTCCATGCGTGCCCCCCCTGCGAAGGTCGGCACGCAAATGGAGCACCGAGTGGAGGACGGTATTTCCATTTTTTTTGACACGATTGCCCTGACGTTTGGGTGAGCTTCTAGGGGCAGCCACTTCAGGTTGGCCAGCACCGCCACGGCCAGCCCTCCACGCCGTCAATACCCATCCTTCAATTGACCTTCGACGAAGCGGCTACGAACGCCCATAAGGCAGCTGTCATCGCCCGCCCAACCATTCCCCGAGCTTCTTCGTCATGCTCACACGACCGTTCACACCCAGATGATACGGATCCATGAACAGACCGACCTCCCCACTCGGCTCGCCCCAGTCAACGAGCGGAAGAGCGTGCTCGCGGCACAGCTCCGCGAGCCTTTGGCGGACCTGCGCATATGTGAGCAAAGGATTGTGCCGGTCGTGGTATCGCTGCATCTGCCTGCTCACCGGCAACAGCAGCAAGGTGCAGGGGATTCCCCGACGATTGCTCAATGCCGCCAGCTCACGAATGCCGTCGGCATCCATTACAAATTCCGCGTCGAGCTGCCGGTAGGCCGGATCATAGTCGTCGACCTCTTCTCCGGTCCATGAGCCTCCCTGCGCCGAGCGCTTCGCAATGTGCGACTCTACGCCCGTGTTCGGCGAACCCAGCCACTGTCGGACCCACAATCTGAGCCCGGCGACTTCGAGGATCGATTCCCTAGCCGCGAGCATGGTCAGCAGGCTCGGACCCGGCGGTAGCGTGTCGTTTAGGTTAATGTCCAGATAGGTCTGCGATATCTTGCTGCGATAGCCACTGCGGTGCAGATCATCAATGGTCACCGTGACCACCGTGCGCTCTGGTTGGCGCGGCGCGTGGCGCATGTAGAAATCGAGCATCGCCGCTGAAGCGCGCAGAGTACTAGATGAGTGCGACAGAATTGCCACCCGCTCGCCTACGATGGATGCCAAGGCGTCCCGATCTGCGCCGCAGCTCAGCGTGCTGTTGCCTACCAGCCAGATCCGCGGCCGCTCCGTAGCCAGCGACTGCTGGAAGGACTGGACGATACCCGCGAGCGACTCGCCCGCCACCCATTTGCCCTGGTTCACTTGGTAGCGCGCCAATACCTCGACCGAGGCCACGACGAACACAGCCGCCACCAGTTCCCGGCGCAGGCGCCAGGGTCCACGCAATGTGTCAAAACCGAGCATAGATAAACGCGGTCTCGCGATCCTCCCGGGCTAGAATGAAATGCACCGCCAGCAGCCCCATTAGGATGCCACGCCCATAGGTGGGCCAAGTGGAGCTGGGGGGGGAGGCAGCAACCTCGTCCGGCTGCTTTAACCAGTCTGTCAGAAGGACCAGCCCGCCAAAGGCCACGACCAGTACAAGATCAGACAACGCAAACGCGTCGAGCCCGCCCCTCAGCGTGCATAATCCGCGCAGATAATCGGCAGCAACGCCAATGGACTTCGCACGGAACAGCACCCAGGTCGGCGTCAGCACCGCGAACGTCCCGAGCACCGCGCCGGCCCAGGCCGCACCGTGCAGCGCCTTGTTCTCAGCTGCCGGGCACCACGACCGCCACAGCCGCCCGACGACCAGCAAGAGGCCGTGCAGCGCCCCCCAAAGCACGAAGGTCCATTCGGCCCCATGCCACAGGCCCGCAATTATCATTGTGATCATCACATTCCTGCACGTGATCCATCCCCCGCGCCGGCTGCCTCCGAGGGGAATATAAAGATAATCGCGCCACCACGTCGAAAGCGTCATATGCCAGCGCTGCCAGAAGTCGCGTACGCTAGTGGCCAGCAGGGGCCATCTGAAATTTTCCGGCAGTTCGATGCCGAACAGTCGGCTGCAACCGCGCGCGATGTCGGTGTAGCCAGAAAAGTCTGCGTAGAGCTGTAGCGCGAAGAGCCAGGCGCCGCGCAGCAGCGTCGACCAGGGCATGACGTCTGCATGCTCAAACACACGCTCCACGTGCGGTGTCATCTGATCCGCCAGAACCAGCTTCTTATAGAGGCCGAATCCCATCAGCAGCAGGCCCGAAATTATCATGTCCCCCGTCACCACGCGCGGATGGCCAAGCTGCGGCAACAGGTCATTGGTGCGCAGGATCGGCCCCGCTACGAGATGCGGGAAGTAGCAGATAAACAACACAAAGGTCACACAGTCGCGAATCGGCTCGGAGCGTCCCCTCCACAGATCGAATAGGTAGCTCAGCGCGTTGAATACCATGAACGAAATCGCGAGCCGAGGCCCCCATTGCAGCAGCGGCAAAGTCGACTCCGTCCGCAGCAATCGCAGCAGCCAGTCCCCCGACGCCACGAGCAGCCCGAGGTATTTAAAGATCACCAGCACGCCGACGTTGAACAACACCCCCGCGATCAACCACCGCCGCCGCCCAGCCTCATCGCTCGCACCAATGAACAGACCCGTCACAAACGTGCCTGCCGCGATCGCCACAGCCAGCAGCACGAACCAGCCGTCCAGCCAGGCGTAAAAGACGAGGCTTACCACGATAAGCAGCAGCAGTTGCGCGCGCGGCCTGAGCGCGTAGTAAAGCAGCAGCACTCCCAATAGACCAACGGGCAATGACATGGTGAAAGGGGATGAGTTGATATCCATGTCACCGGCAGAAAAGAAATGAATGAAGCATTCTGGCCTGACCTGTTTCAGAGCAAAATCTTTTGAGCCCCGTTGTTAGCGCCCCACCATGAGCAGAGTTGTTTTTCCATCTGCATGACTTTATAGGGCCACCTTCCCGTTCTGCCAATTGGCTGTTTTAAACTCGGCCTAGCTCATCGTTGACTGCGGTCTATTCCCGACGTCAGCATATCGAACCGAACAAGATCGAGATCGCTGGTTATACCAAAGCGTTTGAGCAAAAAAGGAGAGCACCCAGGCGCATTGGCTCCACCCACAGTGGTGATGGTCGATTCAAATCCAATGCCTCGAATAATTCTTTCTGTCTCATCGGAAAAATCACCGACTCCACCGTTCGGGTAGCAAAAGGTCGTGCAGGGTCTTCCCGTTTCTCGTTCGATGATCCCCTTCCCCTTCGCAACATCGCTCAAGACGAGATCAGGGGGGCAGCGGGACAAGATCCAATGCAAATGCGTGTGCGCCCCAAACGAGACAAGGCCGCTTTCCTGCATCTCACGAACATGACTCCAGTCCATCACATGATATATGGCAGGCACGGAAGTCCCATTGGAAAGATCGAGTTTAAAGCCCAGTTGCCGCTCCAGATCCTCCACAGCGACTGTTAAATCTTCAATGGGCAAGGCCTTTAAACGTTTTTTAACCCGAATAAGCTCGTGCTTGGTTCGGCAAGCGCGACTGAAAGCGTAATCTACGCGATCCACCCATAGTGGTTTATTTTCATCCACAAACTCGGTTGCGAGAAAAATTGTAGCAGGAACTCCATGCTTTTTCAGCACCGGAAAACCGAGGACATAGTTTGACAGAAACCCATCGTCAAACGTTAGAACGACACTGGATGGCGGTGGGGGCACGCCAGCATTTAGGCACCTCACCAAATCCTCAAGTGCAATGACTTTGAAATGCTTCTTGAGGTGGTTCAAAAAGGCATCGAAGCGCTTAACGTGCAGATGCTTGTGCTGACAGTTGTCCAACCCGTAATGTTGGAGATCGGTAAGACCATGAAACATCAAAATTATCGACTCTCGCTGGTGCAAACGGCGTGACAACTCAGGTACACGCAGCGATTGCAGTGTTTGACAAAATATTCGTTTGATGCGCATGAAAATAAACTACTGCGAGAAGCTCGCCGTGTGTGAGTGAAAGACCTATTATGAAAACTTCTTATCCGTCAAGCTGTTAATGACTTTCAATAATGGTTGGTTGATCCGGTCAATCTGAAAGTAATCCATCTGTTGCCTCTGAGTGGTGTTAATTCCCCAGCGCCCCTCTTCCCAATCCGCTAGAAGAGCTGACAGACGGTTGGCAATATTATCAGGGTCGTTCACTTCCGCCCAGTGAAGACCCGCTCCGCGCAGCACCCCAGCCACAGCGCTGTCTCTTTCCGCGAGTCCTAGCACTGGGTGATTATGAGCGAAGGCCTCAACAAGTTTTGTGGGTAAAAAGACACCTCCAAAGCCGGGTGAATCGATGATCAGAATCAAGTCGCTGGCAGCGATGCGGCGCTGGCATTCATCAAATGGCAAACTTGCGCGAAGTCTCAATACATCTCCCACGCCCGCATTATCAATTTGCTGCTGAAAACATATGGTGTCCACCCCAATGCAAGTGATCTCCAACCGACCAGCCAGTGATTTCGTCTGTTGCAGCCTGCGCAGGGCCTCGATGAGTGTGTCCGGGCTGCGTATCCCAGGATAAAAAGCACCCGCGTGGATCACACGGAGCGCACGATTAGACGTCGGTTCCGGCCTCACTTGGTCCAACTCAGGGCCAAGTGTTTCGTACCCATGTGGAATAATCTGGACGCGTTCGCACCATTGCTCTGGATAATGACGCAGCACCCGCTCTGCCGCCTGTGTGGAAACGAAAACAAGAGCATCGGCATCGCGAAGGATTCGCCTCTCGTAATAATGACCGATCAATCGTGGCAGAAGCCCATATGGCAGACCACCGCTTATCCAGGGATCGCTGAAATGCGCCAGCCAAGGCAGGCCGAATCTTCTCTTTAAGCGCCAGCCGACAACATTGCTCACATGCTTCGTCGCACGTGAGTAGATGACCTGCGGCTTCCATTCCCGCACGATGTCCAGCGCACGCGTGAAAGCAGGGAACATCCACGGCAGGTGAATTTCAGGTAAAAGAAAACGCCCAGCACCAATTGCAGCCAGACGGCCCATGCGTGGAAATTTTTCCGCCAGCACCGCTTCCGGACTGGGGACACGATCCACAGTGATCTGCTGCGGCAGATCACGCAACAGGGAATTGTCGATGCCTTGGGTGGCGTGCGAGTCCGTCGTGGTCAGCACCCGCACCTGCAGCCCTTCACGATGCAAAAACTGAGCGTTGATTTTTACCAGGCCTGATTCCGGCCCGGCCGTTGGTGGAAAATTGTGAGAAACCAGAAGAACTCTGGGGGCTTTTTGCATATGATGTAGATTCTCCATTATTCTGTGCGATTTCGCTATGCCGCCACGCCTCGTTTATATTTCCATTCTATAAACACCGACCATTTTTCTGCCATTGTTAATATGACTTTTCAGGAACTTAAGACTCTCATTGCTGCGGATCAATACCGTTACGAGGCTAAGAACGGCTTCAAGGACTTCCTCAAGCAATGCTTCAGGGAGAGTGGTTTCCGCTTCACAGTGGTGATGCGTCTTTGCGGCTTTTTTCGAACGCATAAATGGAGTCGATTCGGCATCTACCATCTTTTACTCTGGAAACACCACCGGATGCAGATCCGATACGGGGCGTACATTGAATATTCATGCCAGATCGGCGGCGGGCTCTATCTGGGACACCTCTGTTCAATCGTTACGAATGTGCGCTGCACCATTGGCGAAAATTGCACCCTCGGGCACGGCGTAACAATCGGAAAAACTCACGAACGCAGCAAGCATCCAGGCGTCCCGCTGATCGGCGACCGCGTTTATCTTGGCTGCGGGGCGGCTATCCTCGGCGGTGTGAGGATCGGTGATGACGCGGTGGTCGCGCCGAACGCGGTGGTGGTCTCGGATGTGCCTGCGGGCGCAGTGGTTGGCGGCATACCGGCGCGGGTTCTTTCCATGGACGGTTCGGCAGGATATGTGTCAAACGTTGCTTTCCTGAGCGGGCCAAAAACGTGAGTATTAGGTTCCCAAGCAAACTTCGAGTTCGCATGCGAGTGAAAACGGAGTCGAAAACGACTCACGGATTGCGGGTGAGTCTTTATGGGTATATTTGAGAGATCGACATACGAAAAGATTACATGACGCAAAGGGTTTTGACAACATCCGCTGGAATTCAAGTTCGCTGGATCAGTGAGCCAGTTGAATGGAAGGAACTGAAATCCTCCTGGAGCGAACTGCTGAGCAACAGCGCCGCCGACGCCATATTCCTCTGCTGGGACTGGCTCGACACATGGCTTGAAGTTTATGGAGACGGTGGAACCTGGGTCATCTTAACCGCGACTGGTCGGGACGGAGTCCTTATCGGCGTGGCTCCGATGATGCTGGATCGCGGCACTGGCTTGGGGGGCAAATGGTTGCGACGTCTTCTAATGATCGGACAGAAAGCCGACACGGCATCCGAGTTTCTTGACTGGATTTTACGCAAGGGTTTTGAACAGCCCGCCACCAACGCGCTTTGCCAGTTCATTTTTTCGAATCTTGCGGACCTATGGGATATTCTTCTTTTCAATTCGATGCGTGCGGATTCAGCAATGATTCCCATGCTCGTTGCCGAGGGCACCGGCAGGAAGTGCTTTCCGAGCGTGACGAAGACCACGACAGCGCCCTACGTCACCCTGGCTCCGACTTGGGATGTATTTCTCAATCAGCAGCGCGGAAAATTCCGGCAGAGGTGGAACAAGTTTCACCGCGACCACTCTGTCACGATCCGTCTCGCGGGCCGCGACATGAGCATAGCCGATGGCATGGCGAAGATCCGCGAACTTAATGAATCTCGCTGGGGACATCGGCGCCAGAGTTTTCTATCTGAACGCTATATCCGCTTTCACGATCGCGTGGCGGAGAGGCTCCACAAGACCGGCCATCTGCTGCTGATTTTTATTGAGGCCGACGGGGAGATTGTCGCCGGACGCTATGACTTTGCTTACGAGGGGAAGGGCTGGAGTTTTCAAGGTGGCTGGCTGCCAGAATGGGAGAAACTCAGCATCGGCAAGATGATGCTCACCCAAGTTATGCGCTGGTGCATCGAGCACGGGCTCAAAGAGTATGATTTCCTTGGCGGTTCCGCATCCTACAAGAGCGAGTGGAGCGATGGTGAGCGGGCGATGGTCAGCATCCAGGCCGCAAATCCTGCTTCGATTCGAGGACGACTCTACCTGTACCTAAAAGACATCAGGGACCGCCTCCGCAGTAATGTTGACTCCAGAGAACATCAGACAATCACAGTTCAAGTGATCCGAACCTTGGATGCTTTACAACGCGAAAAGGAAGTCTGGACACGGCTCTGGCGTTCGCACCCTCGTCCGGAGATCTTTCAACATTTCGGATGGTCACTGGCCGTCGCGAAAGCTTACCAATGGGAGGAAAGGCTCTATGTCCTTCTTCTGCGTGATGCGGACGGCGTGCCAGTTGGCATCTGTCCTTGGGCGCTGAGCGGCGGGCGCATCTCGTGGCTGACATCGCCCCGGGCAGACTACAATGACGTCGTGTGCGCAGCCACTGACGGCCCACGCGTCGTCGAGGCATGTTTGCGGCACTTGCAGGAAACACGTGGCCGTGATTGGCATGAAGTTTTGCTCGAGGATGTTCCAGATGACTCGGTCTGGAGCACCCATATTCGCAGCCTCAAAAATCCGCCGCTCAAAATCGCGGCAGAGAATCCCGAGTCATGCTGGAGTGTCCAAATGGATGCGGATGGTGCCGTCCTGGGTGGCATCACCGCCAAGAAGGGATATAGCAGGAACGAAAAGGCACTGGCAGGATTTGGGAGCGTATCGCTCGATGAGCAGATCACGCTGGAACAACGCATGGCAGCGCTGCCTGGCTTTTTTGACCTTCATATTGCGCGGTGGGCGGCTGCGGGAAAGACGAGCATGTTCGGCGAGGAGTCTTCTCGTGAATTCTATCGTCTACTGATGCAGGATTCGGAGCTTGCCAGGTTGATCGACTTCACGTCATTGACTGTGAGCGGGGAACCCGCCGCGTATCATATAGGCTTCTGGGGGGCGGGCAGGTTTTTCGTTTACAAGTGGTGCTTTGATCCGGCTCGTCAGAAGGCCGGGCCAGGAACAGTCCTCATGGTGCGCCTCATGGCTTACGCGGTAAAACGGGGCTTTTTGGAGTTTGATTTTCTGCGCGGAGGAGAAGGCTACAAAAACCGCTTCGCCAATACAAGCCACCTGTCACACGACTGGCGTGCCTTTGCATCACCGATCCGCGGCTGCTGGCATGAGACCAAGGCGCGCCTGCGTCAGCGATACCCTGCACTCGCGAAAAGCCTCGGTGCCCTTTCGCGTGGCGATGTACACAGCATTCGTCAGATAGTGAAACCGATGCCTCCTGGTGCCGTTTCAGAACAAGACCCGTAGACGAGCGCGTTGAGACCGGTGTGGCCTGCGACTTTGATCATCAACGGATCAATCAAGACATTTCAACCGCAGCAATCGAGGTCAGGAGTTCGTCCAAACGGTCATTCACCTGATCGATCCGATATTTTGAAACTGATTCGCGAGACTTCGCCGAGACCTCCCATACTCCTGTCTCCCATTGTTTGACCAATGTCTCAAATGCAGCGGCAATCTCCTCGGGCACACCTTGATCGGCAAACGCCAGATCACACTCCCGCAACAACTGATGAATGGCACTGTCAGGCTCTGCTAGACCCAGCACGGGTTTCGCATAAGGGAGGTATTCGATCAGTTTGGTTGGCAGAAAAATCCCTCCGAATCCCGGCGTATCGAGTACAAGAAGCAGATCGCTCTGGGCAATCATGTCCTGGCACGTCTGGTATGGCACGGAGGACAGAAGGGAAACTACATCCATCAGGCCCAGTGAATCTACCACGCTTTGATAGCAAACGGTGTCCTCGCCGACGAATGTCACCTTCAGACGTCCCTGAAGAGGAGACCGTTCATTGAGCAATGCCAGAGCCGCAAAGAGACTGTAAGGCTCACGCAGAGTGGGAGTGAGAGAACCTGCATAAAGTGCCTCAAGCGGTCGGTGGCCGGCCTTGGTTACGGGTGCAGGCGGCTTGTCCAGCGCTGCAAAACCGTGGGGGATGACGTGGACTTTGTGCCTGGCCCAAGGGTGCAGGCGCAGGATATGATCAGCCAACCCGCGGCTGACAGTGACGACGGCGTCTGCATCTCGAAAAATTCTTCGCTCGAATTGCCAGGCTATCCACCTTTGGAGGCGGTTATGGAACGGTAATTCTGTCCACGGATCGCTCATATGAGCCACCCACGGCAGTCCGGTAGCACGCTTGAGAAGCCAGCCTGTCACATTGCTCACATGCTTCGTCGCACGCGAGTAGATGATCGCAGGGCGGTTTTGTTTGAGCCAGCGTTTGCCAGCCGGCACGGCTGAGAACAGCCAGAAAAGAAAAATTTCCGGTAAAATCCAGCGACTGAGAAGCGTCAGGATCAAGCGCGCTATTTTGGGCCATCGTTTTCGCAAGACTGCATCGTAGCTTGGCGTGCGCAGAATCTCGAGATCGGCAGGCAGGCCATCGAGCATCGCGTGGTCGAGCCCTTGGTGCATATGCTCCATAGTCGTCGTCAAGACGGAAACACGCCATCCGCGACGAAGCAGGTCGAGTGCATTCAGCCTCACAAGGGACGATTCCGGCCCCATTGTTGGCGGAAAATTATGGGAAACAAGCAACACCCTGCTCTTGGGTGAAGGCTTCTTGATTGGAATCGACGGTGGCAGCATGTGGCTGAACAATTGAAAACCAAACACCTTATGCCGCCTTGCGGCAGACGTAGAAAATCCACGACGACACGGGATCAGTAGCATCAGCCTCTGTCTTCCGTCCTTTTCCATCATAAACTGCCTCCATCAGGAAGCCCAACCGCGCAACTTGCCGCACCTGCTCTCGCTTGGAAATATAATAGATCGGGACTTTGAAAAAGTTCCCGCTGTCGTGTCGCAAAGCGTATTCATCTTCATCGACGGCGCAGTGCAGCGAGCGCTTCCAGTTGCGGATGCAGCTGCAGTAATGCCGAAAGTTTTTCAACATGCGCACCGGATGCTTGGAGAGGCTCAGATTCTCCAAAGCATATGGACTCACCCTTGGACGATCACGGTTGTGACTGGAGAAGGCAAACACTCCGCCAGCCTTCAGGACACGATGGATCTCACGCATTGCACGCAGCCGACCTTCATGCGAAAGACTGTCGATGCCGTTGAACGAGAATATCACGCACTCAAACTCCCCATCAGCGTAGGCCGAGAGATCCATCACATCGCGCACCTCCAGCCGGACCTCGGGGAAACGATCGCGGGCTTCCTGCACCATCTCAGGTGAGAAATCGATGCCGGTATAATGGGCGGCCAGAGGCTGAAGGAAACGGATCGTTCGTCCCGCCCCAATGCCGACGTCAAGAACACTCTTCCCTCGGATGTCACCCGCAAAGTCACTCAGGAAAGTTTGTTCTTCAGGCAGCACGAACGCCTTGGTCGCAAACCATTGGGCGACCGCTTGGCTATGATAAAACTCTTGGTTGAGCGATTCGATATTTTCAGAGGCAGCCACATCTATCTATTACCGATGATTGACCCCGTGCAAACCGGAAACTGGACCGCCATCTCGTCGAATACTGCGTTCAGACCGAAAGGTGCCGAGCGTGCCGAACACTCGATCCCACGAAGGGAAGATGGCTCATGAGCAGCCTACGCACGGCAGTCGACCTCGGCGTGTGTGTCACCGGGAACGAAGCGGTTGCATTCGATTACAGCGTCCCCTGGCCCGCCAGGACACCGAGTCGACGACCCGCTCTACCTGCCGCCGGGCGCAGCGTGCTGATAAGCCGGATAAAATGCCAATGGGAGCCGGCTGCGACCGTCACGTTTTGGCAGGCACATAGGTCCCTTTTAACTCTCCACTTTGGAGTCAGGCTTTCTACTCGGCGCCAAATCGTCAACCTCGCAACTTTATACGGGCAGATGCCATCCATGAGAATTCTCTGCCATCGCTGTTGGCAAGCCACGTTTTGGTACGCTCATTGCACTTGTGATTCATGATCAATAATTGCTTACGCAAGATTGTCCGGAAATCATTATTCAAGACCAACCACACCTTTTCGGAGCACAGCGGTGTCGTTGTCTCAGAATGACGAGGCAATTGAATGATTTATTTTTAGCTTTTCTGGGGATTTGGATGAACAGAGGTGCCTATGAGTTTGGGAAGACGAATGTTTCACGGTGCCAGCATTGGCTTATTGGAGCACTGTATCAAGGTGGCTGCTCTTTTTATCAGTACCCCGATAATGGCTCATTATCTGGGACAGGAGGGTTATGGCATGTGGCTGCTTGGCATGTCGATTCTTACATACCTGGCCATTGTAGACATGGGACTGACATTTTCTGCCACCCGCTTTTTGGCCGTAGCGGTGGGATCAGGTGATCAACAGAGACAAGCGGCGGTCATTGCAGTGTCAGGACGATATTTTCACATCATGGGCTGGACCGTTACACTGGGCAGTCTGTCGGTGCTATGGCTGATCCCGTGGCTTCTACCCGGCAAATCTCATGTGTGGGACCTTATGCTCGCCATCTTGTTTTGCGGAGTGACTCTCTCACTGCGGTTTCATTTTCGCATGCCTGGGCTGCTATTGAGGGCTCACGTGCGTTACGACCTCCAGGCTTGGGCCTCGATCATCCGTGTAGTGGCGCAGACGACCGCCATGTGTTTGGTACTGTTCCGGGACGGTGGGCTGTTGGGCGTGGGGCTGGTGCATGGTCTCGGAGATTGTTTGGAACTCGCCTTGCAGGCAGCATTCGCCAGACGGCTGCGAATCCCCGTCTACGCACCGGCTGCAGATGATGACCGACTGGCGGAACTACGCAAAGATCTGTTCCACTACACTCGTGACATGTTGCTCAACTCCGTTGGCAACACGTTCCGCACGCAGGTAGGGCCCATGGTCATCGGCAAGTTGCGCGGTGCCGCGGAAGTATCGATCTATTCCGTCAGCACACGCATCCTCGGAATCCTCCATGATGTGACCAACGCAATGTTCGGTGGCATTGTGCTCACCGCGTTCGGGCAATTGCACGGTGCAGAAGACAAAAAACGGCTAAACCGCGAGTTCAATCGGGTCACGACGATCACGGCAGGTTTCGGTGCCTGGGCAGTCGGTGGCTTGGTCTTGTTTGGCGATGCCTTCATACACCGCTGGCTCGGAGACTCGTTTGCGCCGTCCTACACCATTCTGCTGCTTCTTGCCGTTCCGCATGCCTTTTCCATCATGCAGTATCCTGCCTACAATTTGCTTTTCACCATCGGCGGCCAGCGTGGACTTCTGTGGCTTGGCTTCATCGGCGGGTTAGTAACAGGTGTTCTCTCGTTGCTGTTTGGAAGGGCTTGGGGCACGCAGGGGGTTGCCATGGCCTTGGCCACTGAAGGGCTGATAAGTTCAGTCATCGGCGTTCCCTTGCTGCTGCATCATTACTGCAAGATCCAGCCACTTCGTTACCTGGTTGTTTCCATTCTTTGGCCGGGATTGAAGGCTCTTATCCTGCCTGTGTTTTGCGCCTGGCTGCTTCGTTCACAAATAGTCCCTGACTATGGCAAACTCGTTTTGTGTGGCGTGGCCTACTCGCTGGCGTTCGCCCTATCCGGGCCGTGGCTGCTCATGGATGCCGAGGGACGTCGTTTGATTTCACGCACATTCACCTCCCGCTAAGCCTGCGTGTTGCTGCACCGAGGCCGTTCCAAAGAACGGGCGGGGTGAGGTTGCGCAGAAGTGCTTTCAGTGGTCTCTCACTTCGCCTCGTGTAACCTGGCAGCGAGTCTTTCAAGGCTTGGGCCACCTGCCGGCAGAGCGCGAGATCACGTGGCCACGATTCTGACATCCGAAGCCACGCCTGCCGGTGGACAGTCTCAGTTTTCGACAATGCGTCCGCGAATCCGTCCAGCCAGTCAATATTCCAACGTGCCGCGAGTTGGTCCAGGTCCTGCGCCATAATCAGCCATTCCTTCTCCTCCCGGTGTAACATGCTAAACTGCGACTGGCCTGGATGCAAACGTACGATCGCCCCGATGAAAGGATCGACTGCAAAGAGGCCTGATGCTGCTGCATGTGCTCCCCAAGTCCGTTCGGCAAATAGATCGGTGAGCCCGCTTCGCGATCTCAAAACAGCTCGCAATGATTCAGTCCGGAATGCGGCCACCGGAGGGAAGGTGACCGACATGAACAATGAGAACGGCGTGACCAGCCTGCCATCGACGATCTGTACACTTTTTCCCGTCAGAAAATCAGCCGGAAACGAAGGGCCGTAAACCTTCGCCTTGTAGTGACTCTCCATTCCTTCGCTCATCAGAGCGAAGGCCGAGTATATCGTTATAGCGGGGTTTGCGCGGAACGCACAAAGTGCACGCTCCGCAAAGCGCTGGTCAAGGCAGTCGTCATCCTGCAGCCAGCTGAAATACTCGGTATCACATAGTTCCAGGAGCCGGATGAAGTTATTCATCGGCCCGAGGTTTGTCCCAGCACGTTCGTATCTGATTCGTCCACCCAACTCACCGACCACTGCCTCCGTGTCATCAGTTGAGGCATTGTCGGAAACGATGATTTTGACTTCACTGGAAGTCTGGCCCAGCGCGGAAGCCAGCGCGGTTCGCAGGTAGGCGCTACGATTGTAGGTGGGTATTCCGATCGTCAGCATGGATTCAGACATCAGATGGCAGTGATCGAAAATTCATTTCAGTCCTTAGATTCATAGGCATTTCGAAAAGATCCGCCGCAAATGCTCGCAGACAAAGTCCACCTCCTCTTCCTGCAATCCGAGGGATGAGGGCAGGTTGATGCCGCAGTCGCGTAGGCGATAGCTTACCGGATTCCGTGCGCGGCAGGCTTCGATGCCCGACAGATGTTGATAGGCCCCAAGCGAACTAAGCGGACTGAAAAAAGGGCGAGTGTCGATACCATGCCGAGCAAGTGCATCACTCACATCCTTTTTTCCGAGTCCGAAAGATTCATTCCAAACAATGGACGTCATCCAGTAGGTCGCATCGACATCGAGACCGGGATCATTCAGCGTCAGGCACGGGATTCCCGAAAGACGCTCACGATACCAAGCAAAGGTCTCACGCTTCTTTTCGATCAACTCATCCAGGCGTTCGGTCTGTGCCAAACCCAGCGCGGCCTGCATCGAACTCATTTTGTACTTAAAGGCGACCTCACTGTTTTCGAACCTAAAGTCTCCAGGCACTCGACCGTGATCGCGCAGAAAATTGGCGCGATCAAAGAGGGCGCGATCATGAGTGACGAGCATGCCGCCTTCACCTGTGGTCAGAGTTTTGGAGCCGTGGAAGCTAAATACTGCGACATCACCGAAGCTTCCTGCATTTTTCCCTTTATATCGCGCGCCAGCTGCTTCCGCCGCATCTTCAATGACACGGAGGTTGTATTTATTCGCGATGGCGAGGATGCGATCATAATCCGCCATATTGCCATACAAATCCACGGTGATGACCGCCTTGGTGCGTGGGGTAATAGCGGCCTCTAGTGATTCTGGGCTGATGCACCAAGTGGTAGGATCCACATCGACAAAAACAGGTATGGCCCCCACGTAGCTCACGGGTGCCGCCGTCGCGATCCAAGTCACTTCGGGCACAATCACTTCGTCTCCGTCCGCGACTCCCAGTGCTGTAAGAGCCAAGTGAATTCCGGAGGTACATGAAGGCAACGCCATGGAATGTGGGACGCATACATACTGAGAGAAGGCCCTCTCGAAGCGTTCGTGATACAGGTTGGCAGAGTCATACCAAGAATGGGTCACTGCATCTGTGACATAATCAATCTCCCGCTGGGTGATCCATGGGCCTGCGATGGGAATTCGTCTCATTCAAAAAAAAAGTGTGTGTTCAGCGGACGCCTTCCAATTTCTTTGCAAGTGAGACCGTGGGCATAATGCCCGCTCACCAACGTATTTGGTCCAATATTCTCGCCCAAAATGACTGTGTTCGGCGCAAGCATCACATTATCTCCAACAACCGAAGCCCCAATGATTGAGCAAGCCGAACTCATAATAAACCCCTCGCCAATAACTGGATACTCACCCCGCATGGCCCCTATTGTGCATCCTTGACGCACCACGAGGTAATTTCCATACTTGGCTTTGCCTATGACGCTACCCACCGTGTGCAACAGCCAAAATACTGGTGGTAGCTCGACGTCATACATGCAGTTCAGGCCGTGAAGAGCCTTGTTAAGTAAAAAACATTTTTGCGCAACTGGGTGATGCGGATGCATGCGATGAACCTCCCTTCCCAACAAGCACAAAAACGATGCATAATGGTCACTATTGAGAACATCAAAAAGTCCCACACCGTTTTTATTATAGGAGGGATGGTTAATGTGCCTAAAACAATACTCCAAAGAACGCACTGTCGAACATATGGCATCGTCAATAGTTGATTGCACATCATCTCCCAAAGGGAAAAAATTCGCCATCTGCCTAGATAGATAAGCTCCAATTTTGTCGACCGAAAGATGAACGAAAGTTATGTTCATACCTGCCTGTCTTCTGCGTGTTGATGGGCGCGGATGTCAATGTCGAAGCCCACGACACCCTCAGCATCGATGTGCTGGGGCATGGAGGCAGAGTGTTTGAAGGAGCCGCCATGGGCCAAGCCAGACTCGGCGGTCCACTGTGGCCTCACCTCCTGTGCAGCCACAATATCCTGTGGATACTGAATAATTGGACGCCCCAGCCAAGTGAAATGATAGGAATATGCGTGAAGAGATGAATCAACCCATTGAGTAGCTGAGTCAGGCAACACTTTGTCTGCACCAAGAACGGTTATAGTCTTATTTTTTCGGCCTTCAAAATAGTCCATCGTTTTTAAGGTGAAAATTAACATTTAGCGGTGCGACTAAATTAGGCAGGGGTGTTTTCTGCAACAATATGACCTGCTTCAATCGTCGATCCCTCACCAATCTTAACGCCAGTTTTCACAACACTAGCCATATCAAATTTAACGGAGTTTCCAACGATCACTCTTCCCGAGAGCGTTACTCCTGAACTCAAATAACAATGATCGCCAATGACACTGTGGTGATTAATAACAGAGTTTGTAATGATGTAACAATTATTTCCAATTGAAACCTCTGGGCCAATATAGACGTTGCCCAATATGACGTTGCCTTCACCTAGAATCACTCCCGATCTAATTTGAGCACTTGAATCAATAACGTTAGCGAACGGCAAGCCTGCAGATTTGAGTAGTTGATAGAGACTCGCTCTGATTTCCAGATTACCAATTGCAATGATCACGCAATCAAACAACCCATTTTCAAAATGATTCAAGACCTCTGAACTCGAGTCGACCACCGGAATTCCGAGTATGCTTTTACCCACCATCGTGAAATCTGAGTCAAATACCGCAACTGGGACCAAGCTTCGCGAATCTTGCAGAGCATCTATTATTTGCAACGCACCACCGCCTTTGGCGCTTCCTATAATTGCCAATCGCTTGGCCTCAACTTGTTTGCTCGGTTCAAATGGCTTCATGTGGATATATCCTGCAATTCATTTGACTAGGACAGCAAGCTTGATGGGGCTGCATGAACCGATTGAAGGCAGGTCGACAGCCAACTGATGAATGGGGTGGTGATAATCTGGCTTAGTTCCATTTAATTGGCACTCCTTGGAATAGATCACTCGTGTTGCGTAATAGTAGGCACTCGAAAAATTATCAATTTCAACTCTTTTAAAGTATGATTTGGCACGGGTCAGAAATTCATCTTCATGGAAGAACAAATTGTGCCATCGAACTGGAATTTCATTCAGACCTATTGCAGCCCGTGTTCTGTTCAACTCATTTTGACCTTCGATGAAATTTTCAATGGCCAAGTAGCAGCCATTTTTGCAAAGAATGCGTGAGATTTGTTCAATCGCGTCATACTGCGCTTCGGGTGAAGCCAGATTAATTAAACAGCGGTCCGTCATCACAACATTTGCACTATTCGTTGGGACGATGTCGCTCAAGGTCGTGGCATCTCCAACCTGAAACTCCACTATTTGGTTTTCAGCGATTGCTGCCTCCGCCAATCTCCTGCGAGCAGTATTGATCATCTCGTCGCTGTAGTCTATTCCAACAAATTTCAGGCACGGGAACATGGCAGCGATTCGCAGCGTTGAATACCCATCACCACAGCCAACATCAACCACGACCGAATCCTCTTTGAGGTTCATTTCTCCAATCTTTTTGACAAACGTCTTAATTTCCAACTCACGGAGGAAAACGTCGTCAGTGGTTGCCGTTGGGCTTTTATTTGCTGCCAATGCGCGCTGATTCCAATATTCTTTGATATCTTCGCTCTCTTTACTTGCCATACTCATGTGTTTTTGATTGATTAATTCCTTGGTCACCATAGTTATTTTTGATCTTGTTGCGATAATTTTCGTGAGGATTTTTCCGGCTATAAGATGTGAAATCCTCGTTCATCCCAACTCGCCCCCGCTTTGAGATGATATGCTGCTATGATGAAGTAGATAAATTCGCCGCTTCGCTGTTTTGGGTGGGTAGCGGAAGCCCTTAAATCGCCGTTCTCCTCCCCAAGGACTGTTGAACACTTTGCACGGGGCATCTCCGAACCGCGACTGCGCCCTCCTCGAATCCCCATCGGTAAACCGTCCTTATGGAGCTTCTTGAAGGGCACAGTCCAGCACATCTGAAGGGGTCCCTTGACGCTCAACACCTTGGTGAACAATTCTTCACTCCGACGGCGACGCCCTTGCGTTACCCACTCCAAACAGCGAAGACTCAAAAATTTATTATGTTATACTTAACGCCTGAAATCCATGCGAGCGTGCTTTGGGATGAGGAGATCCAGACCGATTTTGGCGTCAATTCGACTGTCACCCATTGGCGAAACGTGGGAGAACTCATCGTAATTAAGCTTTGGTTGTAGGTGAGCGTTCTGTCCGTCAGGACATCGCGAAGAGCCGCCCCAAATGCTCGCAGACAAAGTTCACCTCTATTTGCAGCGAATCGGGGAATAAGGATAAGTCGGTGCTGTTGTCGAGAACGACCGTATAGCCCTTAGCCCGCAGAGCGATGGAAGCAAGCGGCTCAGCATAGGAAACGGTCGAAGCCATGATTCAACGACGGCGCAGCCAAGCACCGGGCCAGTGGGTGATCTGAAAGTCCAGGGTGCTCTCATTGAAAGTAAAAGGCGGCTCGGTGAGTTCAAACTCGGGATGCGCCTCGGCAAACTCACGTGCTGCGGTGCTGGGGTTATCATCAATCCAACTTGGCGTCCCTCGCGGAATGTCTGCAACCTCACGCATGACTCCATCTGTTGCCACGATGTAGGACCCGGGGCAAACCAAGTCGCAGTAGGCTTCAAGTTCTGCCCGCACATGGTCGCGCAGGTGATTGGAATCAAGGATGACGAGCACTTTTTGCCCTGGGGCGATCAGAGCATGCGCTTTCTGCAATGTCTCAGTATCCACGGAGGAACCCTCGATGAGAGTAATTCGATCAAACAGGGGGTGCGCCTCGATCTCCGCGCGGTTGTGAGGGCGGATCTCGATATCAATGCCGATGACGCGCCCCTTGCAGCGCATGGCTTCAAAGAGCGAGGCGTAAAAAATGAGAGAGCCGCCGTGAGCAACACCTGTTTCTAGAATCACGTCGGGCTTCAACTGGAAAATCATTTCCTGGACGCGGACCAAATCCTCAGGGAACTGTATGATCGGGCGGCCCATCCAAGAGAAGGTGTAGAGATATTTGGCATTCCAGCCGGCTTTGACCCAAAGATTGGAAATAATCTTGAACGCTTCATCGCAGTAAAGCGGCATGTGGCGTTCTCCCTCTGCATCCTTGCAGAACAGCGTGTTGTTGTCTGAGTCTATTGTCAGCTGCATGATATTAGACGCCTGAGGAGAAGGGCTTTAGCATGAGGGGCTGAAACGTCCTTATATTCTCAGTGGCATGCTGTCAATCAGCCGTTGCAGGCCCTCGTCGATGCCAATGAGCGGCTTCCAGCCAGATCGCAGAAGTCTTCCTACGTCCGCGACAATCACTGGCGTTGGATCGCAAGGTGCGCTCGAATTTCCTCCAATCAGATTCTCATCGGCGTGTAATAAGCCAGCGATGCGAAGCGCCAGCGATGCGATGGTGATTCCCGCTCCTGTGCCGACGTTCACCGCTCCACACAATCGTGCTTCCATAGCGTGGCAAAACGCGGCGGCAGTATCGCGAATCTCGATGTAATCGCGAATGCTGCCAGGCGAGTTGATTGACAGAGGCTTTCCAGCCCGCAACTCGCGCGCCATCATACTGGTGTAGCGGTTCGGATGTTCGCCGCTACCGTAGGGGTAAAAAAGGCGGAACCACGACCAATCCACATCTGAAAGCCCCCGTAGCCATTCAAACAGCGCCACTTTCGCTTTTGAATAGGCAAACAGCGGAGCGAGAGGTGAAGTGTCTTCGTTCAGGGGTTCCTTGGAAGCCGCGTATTCGATGCAGGTGCCAGCCCCTGCGACATAGGGCACACCGAGTTCGATGAGCTTGCGGAACCAGGCTTTGCTTAGTTCGAGCCACACCTCATTTTCCGATGATTGAAGATACTTCCCCGGCCCAGTGAACCATGCGAGGTGCAGTACCGCGTCCGGCGTAAATCGGGCCACCTGATTCCATGGCGTCTCTACCAGGCTACCGACAGCGATCTCAACGTCTGGGGCGATTTGCGCGGTGGGATCACGAGTAAGCGCGAGGATTTGATGACCTCGACGGACAGCCTCCTGGCAAAAAGCGCGGCCGACGAAGCCCGTGGCACCTGTAACGAAGATCCTCATGACAGTTCATCGAGTCCCGGGAGTTCAGCATCCCGCGGAGACAGATTGATCACCGGCAATGGCCAGGCGATGCCGATCTGGGGATCATCACAGCGCAGACCACGCGCACCTTCCGGTTTGTAGAATTCTGACATGAGGTAAAACAACTCGCAGTGTTCTTCCAGGCACTGAAAGCCGTGCGCAAAACCCGCCGGGATATAGAGAGCCCGCATGTTTTCGGCAGAAAGCTCCTCGGCATGCCATTTCCCGAAGGTGGGGGAGCTTGGGCGCACATCGACGATCACATCCAACACCCGGCCAACGAGACAGCGCACAAGTTTGATCTCCGGCAGCGGCTCCGCCTGCCAGTGCATGCCGCGAACGCTGCCTTTCTGACGCGTGGAAGTGTGATTCTGCTGCGCCCAGCGGGTGTTGAGTCCGTGCGCATCAAATGCATGCTCGCAGTAGGTCCTTGCCAAGAAACCGCGATCATCGTGCCGCGGTTCGGGCTCCACAGTCAAAACGCCTTCGAATGCGGTCGGGTGAAACTTCATGTCACGGTGAGTTGAGGCAGGGGAATGACGAACTGGCCACCTTTTGCACGAAACTCGTGCTGCTGCGCCATGACTTCCTCAGCAAAATTCCACACGAGCAGCACGGCGTAGTCGGGGCGGCGGGCGGCGAGTTCCTCAGCGGTCACAATGGGCACATGCAAGCCGGGGCTGAGGAGGCCATGTTTGTAGGTGCTGCGGTCGGCGATAAATTCCAGCGTCTTCGCCGCATCGCCCACGTAGTTGAGCAGCGTGCTGCCTTTTGCAGAAGCACCGTAAGCCGCGACTCGCTTGCCTGCCTTCTTCTGCTCCTCAAAAAAGGCGATCAGATCAGCCCTAACGCGGGCGGCTTCGTCGCTGAAACGCTGGTAGTAGGCAGCGCAGCTCACCCCACGCTGCGCCTCATCATCGAGCGTTTGCCGAACCGTACCACGAATGGTCTCGCTGCCCTGTCTGCACGCATACAGCCGCAGGGAGCCGCCATGAATGGCCACGCGCTCGACATGGAAAACATCCATGCCGTGCCGTGCAAACAACGGAATAAGGGGCGTGAGCGTGAAGTAATAGACATGTTCGTGGTAGATCGTGTCGAACTCCACCTTACCGATCATATCGACGCCGTAGGGAAACTCGAACACCACCCAGCCATCAGGCTTGAGCAACTCGGCGACGCCGGCGACGAAGTCGTTGGTGTCGGGCGCGTGAGCGAAGACGTTGTTGCCCAGAATGAGATCCGCGAGGCCTCTCTGCTCACGCAGTTCCCGTGCGGTCTCCTTGCCAAAGAATGCACAATGCGTCTCGACACCTATCTTCCGCGCCACCTTGGCGATATTGGCCGCCGGTTCGATGCCAAGGCAGGGGACCCCGGCTTCAACGAAGTTCTTCAGCAGGTAGCCGTCATTGCTTGCGATTTCGACGACGAAGCTCTCCTTCCCGAGTTTTTTCTCCGCAATGTGCTTTTCCACGGCGGCGCGGGCGTGGCGCAGCATGGCATTAGAAAAGGAGGAGAAGTAGAGGTACTCGCCGAATAGATCGATCGGCGGCACAGTATTTGTTATCTGCATCAGCCAGCAGTCACCGCAGACGAATACAGCCACCGGGAAACGAGGCTCCGGTTGGCCGAGGTCCTCAGGGTGCAGGAGGTTGTTCGCTAGCGGCTGGAGGCCGAGGTCGATGACGGGGAGGGAGTGGGTGGAGCCGCAGGAACGGCAGCGATGGGCTTCGATCATGTCGGAGTCAATGTTAAAGGGTATGGCCGAGACGTTTATGGCGGGCCTGCGCGGCGTAATCATGAATCTGTTGGCACGTGAATGCCAGCATGTCAGCATCTTTGTCAGTGTGGCGAGTGCGATACCAAGCAGAGGTGGCCTGGGTTGCTGCATGAAAGTCCCACACGGTACGCCATCCCTGAAGGCGCGTGGCTTTTCCCAGGCTCAAGGTCCGTCACTTAGCCCCTTGCCAGCGGTTTCTCGGGAGAGTACAGGTAATGGTATGGAGTGATTCGGTTCGCTGACTCATGTTAATCTTGGCGATAGATCATTTGGTTTACGATACAACCGCTTCGCGGATGGTCTCCGGAACTTCACACGAACGTCAGATGTCCCGTTCTGCAATTAGACTGCAGAACAGAGCAATATCACACTCCTTTAGGCTTTTGCCCGTGAAAGTTCCAGCCTAGCGTGTTGGTCGGTTCCTTGTCCCATGAGTCCAACCAGAGCAGAATGATCTTGGTCACAAAACCAAACATGAACTTGGATGCCAGCATAAGCGGCACCTTCAAGAGCGGGGACATTTTCTTTCGCTCAATGACGCGCACGGTCCAATGCAGCATGAAGGCAAGCAACGCAAAATGACCACCTTGCGGATCTTTCTTCACCACAGAGAGTCCGGCATTCTGAAACAGGAGTTCAAGCCCGTAGTGGGTGAAATTGAAGAAGTTCCACGGCTCGTTGTGGATCGGGGATGACTGCGGGGTCGTTAAGAACAAATGACCGCCCGGTTTCAGGACGCGGGCCATCTCGGCGCAGACGCCGGCGGGATCCTTCACATGCTCCAGCACCTGTGTAGAGAGCACAATGTCGTAGCTGTCGGCCCCAAAGGGCATGGCGGAGACATCACCCACAAAGTCCACTCCCTCTCCGGCACAGAAATCCAGTGTGTGCAGTTCTGCGCCAGTGGCCAAAATCTCCCCGCGCAGCGTCTGTTCGGGAAGCCGGCCAGAACCGGCATCCAGCACTTTTACTCCCGCCTTCATAAGAGGAATCGCTTCGGCGCGAATGAAGCGCAGGATGGGGTAACGATCCACCTGCAGGCGCTCATGAAGATATCGGGGTAAAAAGACTCGGCCTAGCGACGACATTCGTCATGCTACATGAGCATTCAACGGATGCATCCGACAATTTTGATCCCCCACCACTTCGCGATCCAAATCCTTCAAATCCTGGTGGGTCGACTCCGCGTCAGCCTCCGGCCCAGGGCAATCATTGGCATCTCGACCAGACGATTGAAAATCACGGCCACGATAAACGTGAGTAAAATGCTGATGGGAACGAACAGCCAAGCAGGAAGGCCGGCAGCGTTGAACCCGTACGCGACACCTAGCAGCAGGGGAAAGTGGAGAACATAGATTCCGTATGAGGTGTCGTTGAATACCACCGGTATCCGCGCCTCAAGAAACTGTCTCACTGCCTGGCAATTCTCGGTGGCCGGAAGGATAAGCAAACTGCCAAAGCCCGCCACATACAGATGCAGAATGCTGCTCGGGGGGCAAAGCCAGGGAGCGAGGACATATAACACAACTCCCACCGTCAGGACGACCAACCAGCCGGCTTGCGGCAAGTGCGGCAACTGCCGCCGATGCTGGGCCAGCCACGCGCCGCCGATAAAGAGCGGAATCAATGCGATTGTGGGCACAGTCATCGCTCCCATTGCTGGCGCTGCCGCGAAAGAAATACCCAGCAACGCCCCCCCCGCCCCCATCGAAAGTCTGGACACCACGAACGACAGGACGGGAAAAACCAGCGCAATGCGCATTTCAGCCGCCAGGGTCCAGATCGGTGGGTTGATGAAATCAAAGTCAAGCCCCGGAGTGATCAACATCAGATGGTTAATCCATTGCGCCAAATCCCAATGATTGTGCGCCAGAACGACCGGCGCGGCGGTGACCTCTGTTCGCAGAGCGGCAACCGTTTCCAAAGGCAGGCACAGAGCCGCCGCGCCCAGGATCAATGACACGTAGTACAGCGGATATATCCGGAACCAGCGATGCGCCAGAAATCGGCCGATAGATACCCCTGTCGGCCCGGCACCTAGCCCGCTTTGGTGCAGGACCAGCCCGCTTAGCACGAAGAAGAAAGCCACGGCTGACTTTGCGTTGCAGATTCCCCAATTATGCAAGATCCAATTCAGACTAGTGGGGAAAAACCAACTCGCATGATTCACCAGCACAATGACGGCCGCAAAAAATCTCAGGGTATCGAAACAACGAATTCGCTTATTCTGCACATTTATCATTGCGAAGTTGCTACAAGGAGGACAACTGAAATGCTAGATCGAATTATCCACGAATGAATTGAAGTTCTTCTGAACAATTGTTTGCCCCTGAATTATGTCCATCACTAATGAACAACGACTGGATAATGAGATTGCCTACCATGTCTTGATTGCCCAGCGTGAACGTGAAAATCTGGCCCCCACGCCACAAGACATTATAGACCGTTACCAGAATTGTGCGCGCTGGCGCACACGCTACACGGAGTGCGTGATTCATTTTTTAAAGCTGCACAACCCCAGACACATTTGCGACTTCGGTTGCGGCAGCGGTGAGATGGCCTGCCGCCTGGGACGTCTCGGTTTCCGTGTCACGGGTCTGGATGTTTCGCCCGAATTGATCGAAGTCGCGCGGGAGAGGGCTCAGTTGGAGGGCGTCTCCGACAACGTGAAGTTCATGGTAGCGGATGGTGCAAGTGTGAACCTGACCAACGGAGCCTTCGATGCCATCCTCGCTATGTCGGTCGTCCATCACATGCCTATTGATGATGCGCTCAATACGTTTGAGCGGCTTCTATGTCCAGGCGGTCGCGTCGCGCTTCTGGAACCTGTCGCATACTCGCAGACACTTCAGTGGCTGCGTGATCGATCGGCGGTCGAGAAAGACGTGAGTCCTGACGAACGACAACTCAGTGCAAAAGAGGTTACGCATATTGGGAAACGATTTGTGATCGAGGAAGAGCGACACTTTTATCTCTTGAGCAGACTGCGGCGGGTGTTTCCTGACTCCTGGTTTCACCGGACCGAACGCGTTTTTAGCTGGTTGGATCAATGCCTGCTCCTCATCCCCGGTGTTTCACATTTTGCCGGGGTAATTGCCATCCTTGCACGTAAGCGAAGCTGATAATCCACAAGGGGATCAAACTACCGGACCGCCAGTCACAGGCAAATTGATCCCGTTGATGAAAGCTGCCGCATCTGAGGCGAGCCACGCGACGGCGGCTGCGGAATCTGCGGGGGTGGCAAGGCGGCGGCAAGGGTTTTTCATCGCCTCGACTTCCTTGATCCGTTGAGGCACATGCGCGCTGAGATCGGTGATCGTCAGCGAAGGCGACACCATGTTCACGGTGATCCCCTGCGGTGCGAGGTCGAGCGATGCGGCGCGCGTGATGCCCCAGAGCGCCTGTTTCGCGGAAATGTAGGCGGCCATTCCAGATGGTGGCGCACCAAAGAGATACGAGGTGCCCATAAAAATGACGCGACCAAATTTTCCGCCAGACATCAATGGCGTGGCCGCCTGCAGAAGCTCAAGCGCTGCGGCGACATTGATCTGCCAGAACGCAGCGCACTGCGATGCAGTCGTCTGCGCAAGCGTGGTCGTCGAGATGGGCGTCGTCGCGGCGTGCACCACGATGTCAAGGCGGCCAAACTTTGCAGCAACATCGCGCAGGAGCGTCGTGCCGGCTCCCGCCTGGGAAAGGTCAGCGGCGAAAATTTCGGCCTCTCCTCCAGCCGCGTGAATCTCATCGGCCACGGCCTTCGCAGCTGCGGCATTCGTGTGATAATGCAACGCGACCCGTCCACGACTGGCGAGTGTCCGGGCGATCTCGGCGCCGATTCCACGTGAGGCTCCTGTCACCAGAGATACACGAGCTTGCCCGGCGTCTGTCTGCCGCACTGCCGCGAGTTTTTGTCCGACTTTCACTTCTGCTTCCCCATTCATGACGAGTTCTCCTTTCACATTCTGCGCACTGAAATTCAATTGCAGCAGGCTTGCGCCCGCAGACCATGATTTTACTTCCACACGAAGCTCGATCTCATCGCCAACGAAGACGGGCCGCAGCCATTCGATGCGGTGGCCGGTCCACAGTGCACCTGGTCCTGGCACAACCATGCCTATCAGCTTCGAAAGATAAGCGACCTGGATCGCGCCGTGCGCCACTGCGTGAGGAAATCCATACTCGCGCGCCTCCCCGGCATCGACGTGCAGCGGGTTCGTGTCGCCAGAGAATTCCGCAAAGCGACGCACAACCTCCGCATCAAGAGTGAAGCGCTCGGTGAAAATTTGCCCCGTGTGAAAGGTCGCGCTCATTCGCTAGGAAGCAGCCTGCTCCTCGACCATCAGCCGCGCGATCTTGAAGGAAATCATGTCCATGATCTGCTCGGCGGGAATCGTAACGCCAAACTCCTCCTCGACGGCCATCACAAGGCGCAGGTGCGTGAGCGAGTCCCATTGCGCTGTGTTGTCAGGCGCTGTGGCGTCGTCCACGGTTTCCTCGGGCAGGCCAAGCACCTGCGAAAAAACGCGGCGCAATCGTATTTCGATGGTGTCATTCGGCATAAGTGAGATGCAGGTAGCTGGGAATCGTGAAACTGTCGAGCGGCAAGAGCGATCTGCGCCATAGACGGCCGTCCGAATCATCGGCGGCGAACTTGTGCCTCGGATAGAAATCCTTCACCAACTCATTCTTTGCGGTCGGCAGATACTCGCCTTTCAAAGTGTGCGCGCCGCGTTTGGCGACTTCACTGCAGAGCACGCCAAGCAGTCCCGTTTCAATGTTTCTGCCAATGATTCGGCAGCTTAGCACCAGTGTATCGACGCGCCACAGGCCCGTGTCGTCTTCCGGCAGGGCGATGATCGCACCAGTGAGACCGTTGTCGCCAAAGCGATCCGTAACGCGCATCCACAGCGCGACCGCTCCCGCATCAATCATCGAAGACAGCTCCGCGTGCGTGTAGCGCCGGGTGGTGAGGTTGAATTGATTCGTCTTCGCGATCAACTGCGCCACGCGCTCCATAGTTTCCGTATTCACCGGGCCCACCTGAACTTTCATGTCGAGGCTCATCAGGAAATCGTCAACGCTGCCGCTCGTCTGTTGCAACGCGCGGCGCTGCTCCTGCTGCTGATACATCTCGGCTCGTCGCAAATCATCCACCGTGATGAGCGGCGCGTCGAACATCTCGGAATCTTCGAGAGCCGCGCCGTAGTCGGCAGGCGATGCCGGCACCTCGATCACACCGACCTCGGGCATCTGCGCACGCACCCATTCGCGCTCGGTTGCGCTGTCGTCGAAGAATGCGAGCGCGTCCGTGCCTATGTTCAGCTTGCTCGCGATCCGGCGCAGGCTCGTGGCCTTGTCCTCCCAGTGAATTTCCATCGCCGCGAAATCGCCAGGCCGCAGAATGCCATCGGGATGCGCGAGAGCTTCGAGAGCCTCGGCTTCGTTGTTCTTGCTTGCAACGGCAAGAACAACGCCGCGATTTCTCAGGGCGAGCGCGGCTTTTTGAAGAGCAACGTAAGCGTTGCCCGGGAAGCTGTCGCCCAGCTTGATTCCGGCAGCGCCCACTTCACCGACCACACCGCCCCAGAGCGTATTGTCGAGATCGAGCACGAGACATTTGCGCGGCGGCATTAGTACTGCGCGCAGCACTCGTGTCAGAGCTCGGGAAAGGGCGATGGCCCCATCGGTGGAAAACGGAATGCGGGCGAGCAATGCCATGCGCGAGTCGGTCCAGCGGCTCGCACCGCATTGTGAAATCGTGCGCGCGAGGTCGAATGTCCAGGCACCCGCCACGAGTGCAATGGCACGGCTCATCTCCTCATTGAGCGCATTGCAAAAAGCAGTCAGCGACCGCCCATCGCACAAACCCGGCGCACTCATCACTCCAGGCAGACGAGGTGGTGCAAAGTTGCACCACAGCAGGCTCGCGCTTGTGTTTCGCCGAGCGGCTTCGGTGACCGCGGTGATGCGTTTGATGATGGAATCACGCAACTCCGCGCGCGCAGCGTCCTCTAGCGCGGCGAATTGCAGCAACTCGCGCTCAGCCCAGTCTTCGAGGCGTGCGAAAACCCAGACGATATCGGGCTTAAAAGCGAAGAGGGCGCTTCGCGGATCCAACACCTGCTGCTCAATCTGGCCAAACGGTCCAAACCACGGCTTGAGCCGCAGGCCGCGCCGCGCGCCCTCGACGACGAGGAACGGTTGCAACACTTCTGCCGTGCAGGTGGAAAGCACGGCGACACGCAGCTCAGGCCACTCCGCAGTCGCAGCATCTAGCGTGCGCGAAAGCGATTGATACGCGGCGGTACTGCCATCAAAAGTGGCGAACAATTTTGCGACGTCTGCAGGCGGCACGGGCATGGCTGATGATTGAGAAATAGCGGTCAAAGATGCGTCGGTCCCTCGCCATCGCCGCGCATGAATTGGGCGTGCTCGATGCGCCCCGCATACTGTGGCAGCATCGCACAGAGTTTGGGCGATGCGGCAAGAGCAAAATTGCTCGGCCCCTTGAAGAAGCCGGCGCACAGGATGGCATCGCGCCATGCCTTATGCTGCAAATTGCAGACGATGATGTCTGCGCCCCGCGCGTTGAGAAACTGGCGCGCAGCCCAGGCGACGTGTGTCTCGTGTCCCGGGTGTGCGAGCACATCGATGATCGAGCCAACACGCATGTTGCCAAAGTATTTGTGCCCGCTCATCGCACGGCAGCGCGCCACAAACCAGCCGACGGGTTTTCCTTCGCTCCGCACGAGCACGCGGATGTTTTCACCCCCGCTGTCTCGGTAGATGCGGTTCTGATTCACGCGCGCTCGGTCGGCACAGAGCGAGAAGTTTGATCGTGCTTCCTGCCACAGCTCATCGGCCCAATCTCCAAACAGCTCGACCACTTCCATCGTCGTAGCGCGTCGCACCTTGCCCGGAGCTCGACGCCACATTTTCACGAGCGCCAGTCCGGCAGCCGCGACTCCCGTGATTGATGCCACTCGCACAGCCATGCGTTTCCATGGCTTGGTTTGCAGCGGTTGCAGATTGGTGAGGAAGCGCCCGGCGCACAAAGGCATGAAAAAGAATGGCACATCATGGACCTGCCAGCCCAGCATTTTCAAAGTCTGTGGCAGCGGACGAGCCGCGCCACCCATGCCGAGGCAAAACGCGAGCGGGTTTCGCGTAAGCGCGTCGCGGATGAGGATAAGGCCGAGGAGCTTGTAACGCTGATTGATGATGCCTTCGGAGAGCGGAAGGTAGAGCGTGCAGACTCGCTCTGTGCGGCCTTCGATCCAAAAAGGCTGCCATTTCAAAATGTAGCCGCCTCGCACTTCATCGCCTTCTTCGGCGATGTAGTAGTGCTCGATGATGTCCTCGCTGGCTGTGTCGGGAAGCCAGTTGCTCTGCGTGCGCTCAGGAAAGCTCCACGTCTCCCCGGCGGCGGCGAGCCGCGCATTGAGGCGTTTCACAGCCTCCACATGTCGGTCTTCATAGCGGACGATCTGCAGCTTCATTGCTTTTCCAGATCAGCTCTCGCCTCGTGTGAATTTGTGCAGGAGCCAGCGCCGCTCGAGCTGGCGGCGCTCGGCATCGGTCAGGGTGTGATGGCCGCGCTGCGCAACGATGTGATCAAGCACGGCGGATACCGGCGCAAACCAGCCGTTCTTTGAGGCAAGCCGTTCCATCAACTCACGGAATCGCGCACTAACGACGCCATCCTTGCGGAAAAATTTCCCGAGATGGGCATACATCACGCAAGCGCCGCCCTCGGCTTCGAGGCGGTCTTGATTCTCTTCGGAAAGCGTTTCGAGGAATGAAGTGAGCACGCCGCCCTCGGACGAGGCGTACCACTCGTTAACCCACGGTCGCAAAGGATCGTAATACGGCATCAATGGGCAGGCTCGGAGTGTGTTGATGTCCGGAAAGACGAAATTGCGCGCATAGGTGATGCGCTCCTTGCAGATGTCGCCCCAGAAGTATTCATCGCCCTCGACATGGCCTTTGAATCTGCTTTTGCGTCCGAGCGTCGCCGCTTGATAGATCAAACGGTTTAATCCTGTGACTCGATCAGCGCCCCAGTACAAGTTTTCGCGGCAGCCGGTGTGGTTCGCCATCGAACGCGGCGGATGGCCAAAAATCTCCTCAAAGCGCCGCAGCCCGGCCAGGGTGCGCTCGCGCTTCGAGTGATGGCAGCACGCGTTGTGAAAGCCAATCTCGAATCCTTCGGCCTGAAGCTGCAAGGCCCATGCGCGGTAATCGCCCTCCGCGCAAGTTGCCCCTCCAACGACGACCGGCGGCTCCGTCGCCTCGAGGGCCCAGACTGATTTGGTCGTCCGGAAGCCGAGATCTCGGAGCAGTGCATAGACCGGCGCCGAGTTTGCCACCGTGGATGCATCGGTGTCATCGAAGATGGTGAAAGCGAATTTTTTGCCGTCAGGCCACTGGATGGAGGGAGGGAGCATGAGCTTTGTTCTCTCGATACAATCATTTAGCGCAGCGGTCATCATCTAAGACTTTTGAAGCATGACACAAGGCTCTTGAAATTGCTTCACCTGCACGCCCATCCCCGAAAGGGCTGGGGCGTCCTGCCAAGTCACGACAGATCTCTTCATTCAGGAGATAAACCGACGCACGTTCAACAATTGTTTGGATGTCTGTTCCCACAAGTTCTGCGCAGCCTGCCGTCACGGCTTCAGGCCTCTCCGTGGTGGTTCTTAAAATCAAGATGGGCCTTCCAAACGAGGGGCCCTCCTCTTGAATTCCCCCTGAGTCCGTTAGAATCAAAACCGCCTTGTTCATGCACCACAGCAGAGGCAGATAGTCCAGCGGTTCCACCAACGAAATCCGCTTTTGCCCCCCCAGCTTTGCCAGAACCAATTGCTTCACAACGGGATTGGGATGCACCGGAAACAAGATTTGAATATCATCAAAACGCTCTATTAGGGCCAGTAGCGCGTCACAAATATTCTCCATGGGTTTTCCAAAGGATTCCCTCCGATGACAGGTCACCAAAATCAGGCGTCCGCCATCCATCAGTTCTGCATCGAACCCCTCAGGTGGCTCTTTCGGCAGTCGTCCTTTCATCCACAAGACCGCGTCAACGACCGTGTTGCCTGTGACAATATTAATGTCGTCGCTGATGCCCTCTTTCCGTAGATTCTCCGCTGCCTCTGCAGTGGGTGGAAAATGAAGGTCCGTAATCCGGCTGATAAACACACGATTGATCTCCTCAGGGAATGGCGAAAAACGATCCAACGTTCGCAGGCCGGCCTCAACATGAGCTATTCGAATGCGGCGGTAGAAGGCGGCAAGCGCTCCTGTCATGGCCGTCGTCGTGTCCCCCTGCACAATGATCCAGTCCGGACGTTCCTGCTCATACAAAGCGTCAAGCGACGTCAGCAAGCGCGCGGTAAGTGATGCGAGCGACTGTCCCGGCTGCATCGTATCGAGAACCACATCAGGCTTGAGATCGAACGCACCCAGCGCCTTCAAGCCCATTTCTCGATGTTGTCCTGAGAAACAAATCCGGCACACAATGCCCGGAGTTTCTCTCAACGCACGAATCACCGGAGCCAACTTGATCGCCTCGGGCCGCGTACCAAATACACAAAGAACCTTCATGCAAAGAGTAGATTGATGGACTGCACCAAGCTCTTCGCCAGGCATCCTTGATCACGAAAATAAATATGATTTTGATTCAGAGCTATCACAAGATTAAACAATGCTACCGCCCTTGGTGAATGGTCTTTCGAACGATTCGCTGGAACTACAGTATAAATAAACTGGGGCGGAAACAGTCTGTAGCCAGCATTTGCGAATATCCAACCTTTTTGGGTTAATTTTGGCTTTTACAAGCATAGGTCCCCGTCAAAAAATCCCTTCTGCCCCCCACTCTTCCGCTGAGTGCGGAAAAGAATGACATCTAAAAATACACTCATCTCTTTCAACGCTTCTTTAGCTTGAAAAGCCACGAAAGAAGTGCTGGCTCGCACACTCGTTTTCTAACGTCAACAGGCTTGAGTTCAGGCCGCCGCAAAGCGGTAGAGCTGACGGTAGCTTTCCGCCATGGCCTCCATCGAGTAGCGCTTCAGCACCGTTTCGCGTGCGGCAACGCCGCGACGGCGGAGTTCGGAGAGGTCGGAAAGCGCGGCTCGTAATGCGGTCGCGAGGTCTTCCGCCGAGTGCAGCTGCGAAAGGAAACCGTTCTCGCCATCATCGATGACTTCGGCATTTCCACACGCTGAATGGGCCAAAACGGGCACCGCCGTGGCCATGGCCTCCAACACGGCGTTGGAGAGGCCTTCAATCTCGGAAGGCGCTGCCAGCAGGTCCATGACTCGGTAGTATTTTGGCAAGTCGTCCTGATGTCCCACCCAATGAATGCGTTGAGCCTGCGGATGCTGCTTCATCGCCTTAATCAGTTGCTCGCGCTCGGCTCCGCCGTCGCCAACGACAAGCAAATGAAGTCGCGGAAATTCCGGCGAGAGCTGTGTGAAGGCATCAAAGAGCATCTCATGCCGTTTTAGCGCCACAAGTCGGCCCACAATCCCAACGATCTGATCGTCAGCGGCAAAACCTAGCTCCTGCCGTGCCTCGGCAGGCGAAAAGCGCTCGGCATCCACACCATTCGGTGTCACGACAATGCGCTGCTGGGGATCAAGGCCAAGGCTTTGCAGATTCACTCGAACGCTGCTTGAAACGACATGCACATGGCGACAAATAGAGAACAGCAGCCTCCGCTGCCAGCGCCGCTTCGGCGTAAGGTCCTGGCGCTGCAACTGCCCATGCTCGCCATGCACGATCGGCAGCGTGCGCCCGCCGAGCGTGGCCACAGCGGCGTAAATGAGCGTGCCCAGGTTGTGACTGTGCAGCAGGTGCGCGCCGGTCGCTTTCATGTGCGCTCGCAGCTTGCGCACGGCTTTCAAGGAGAAGCCGCTCGTCTTGTCCATGACAACGACCTTGTCGGGCTCCGGCATCCGTGCGGCGAAGTCGCCTCGAAATCGCAGGCAGGCCGCGTGAATATCGAAACCCTGACCATGCAAACGACGCGCCACATTGACCACGCCATTTTCCAGCCCGCCGGGAGCCAGCGAGTCTAACACGTGGAGCACTCGCAGAGCTTCCGGCTTCATGCTTTTGGCAGCTTAAAGACGGTTATGACGTCCTGGTAAAGCCCTGCTTGATGCGTCTCGCTCCCGTCCTGCCACTCTTTGAACGACGAGACAATCTCGAAGCCCCGGTCCTTCAGCAGCTTCAGCATGCTGTCGTGCGTGATGTTGCTGCGCCAGCCACCCATGGCACCACCGACACTGCCGTGGTGCAGAATCCCGACGGCGCCCGGCTTGAACACGCGCTTGAATTCATCGGCGTACTTCTCGACCTCGTTCTGATTGATGTGAACAAAGACATCGAAGCTCCACAACGCATCGATCGAGTCATCCGGCACGCCTTTGAGATCGATGCCCGATCCCACGGCAAAGGACGCCTTCGGCTCACCTGCAAATTTGGCACGGCAGACCTCCACACACGATGCCGAGATGTCTATCCCAGTGTATTTCGCCGCACGCGCGATCAGCGGCACCGTCCAGCGCCCGCCACCAGGGCCGATCTCCAGCACCTCAGTCGCCGCAGGCACCTCCTTCTCCAGCACGCACTTGATCACGGACGACTTCCACCCCTCCGAAGGGCTCCATTCCTCGCCCCCCGCGCTCCAGTCCCAGGCCTCCCAGATCGCCTTGTTGAGTGCAAGACTGTTCATGCCGGGGATGCCCGTCTTGCGACGCAGATGATCCATGAACTGAAACGCCTTCTGGGCGATCGAGCTGTTGATGTAGTAAACGCCGAAAGCCAGGCACCAAAGCAGGCCGTTTTCTTTCAGAATCAACCACGCAAGCTTGGCTTTGCCAAACAGAGTGATATGGCGGCGGTTTTCGATGAGATCTTTCATGCAGAAGGGAGTTAATGGCCGCGCTCTTTCGCACCGTGCCCCCCCAAGGTCAACTCGTAGGCGTTTTCATGTCAAAATCGACGCTGATCGTCGAATTAGTTGCCATATGACGACGGCACTCGAAGATCCCCACTTTCCCATGCCCGAAAGCCCCACCTCAGCCGAGTTCGACACTTATGCGGCGAACTATGAAGAAGCGCTCCACCGCGGACTGGCGCTGACCGGCGAAGGCAAAGATTTCTTCGCCAAGGGCCGCGTCTTGTGGCTGAAGCGGCAGATGGAGCGGCGCGGAGCCCGAGCAGCCTCCTGCCTCGATTTCGGCTGCGGCACGGGCACTGCGGCCCCATTTCTGCAAAGTGGCCTCGGAATCACCTCCTACATCGGCTATGACCCCTCGTCGGCCTCCATTGAGCGAGCGACAAAAGAGAGCACCTGGCCAGAAGCACGCTTCATGCATGATCCCGGCGTCATCGCACCCGAAAGCGTCGATCTGGCCTTCACCAACGGCGTTTTTCATCACATCCCGCCTGATCAGCGCGCCGCAGCCGCCCACCTCGTCTGGCGCACGCTTAAGCCCGGCGGACTATTCGCGTTTTGGGAGAACAACCGCTGGAACCCTATCGTTCATTATTTGATGAGCAAAGTGCCGTTCGATGCCGATGCGCAGATGCTTTTCCCGTTTCAATCACGCGCCCTGCTCCGCGCTGCCGGCTTCAAGATCCTCCAGACCGACTCCTGTTTTGTGTTCCCAGGCGCGCTGGGTTTCCTGCGCGGCATCGAGCCCTTGCTCTGCAAGATCCCGGTTGGGGGGCAGTACCTCGTATTGGCCCAAAAATTATGACTCTGACCGCCTGTCGCCGTCCCTCCACTTGGGCGCTCTTTGCGCTGCTTCTAGTGTTTCACTTCACCTTCCAGTCCATGCACGGCGCGTGGACATCCGATCTGGCTGGCGATCCTGACGAAGCCGCACATGCAGTCACCAGTTTGATGCTCCGCGATTACATGGCCGGCGGCTGGCAGCAGTCACCCATGCTTTTCGCCAAAAACTACTACGAAAGCTTTCCGAAGGTCGCTCTCGGACACTACCCCCCCGGCTACTACCTGCTCGCTGGTGCCTGGCTTCTGCCGATGGCATCAATCAAGAGCCTGTTCGTGTTGCAGTCCATCTTGGCTGCCGCATTTGGCACCCTGATCTATCGCGTCGCTTCGCGCATTCTCCCGGTTCCGGCAGCGTTGGCGGCGGGCCTTCTCTCTGCAGCATTACCTTTCACACTCAAGCAGGCGGAGTTTGTCATGTCCGACCTCATGCTCGGCGTGTTGTGCCTGCTGGCGACCGCCGCGTGGGCGGACTACATGCAACGACCCACGAAGCGACGTGCGCTGGGCTTTGGCCTGCTCGCAGCCATGGCGATTCTCACCAAAGGTTCAGCGCTCGCCCTCTGTCTCGTGCCACCAATCGCCACGCTCCTCACAGGAAGATGGAAGCTGATCAAACAGGCCTCGTGGTGGATCTCCGCTCTTCCTGTGGCCATCCTCGCCGGCCCGTGGATGCTTTACTCCTCGCACATCACTTCGGAAGGCATGCTCCATCAGCCGCTGACCGAATACGCGCAGGAAGCCGCGCTCTTCTATGCCACTTCGATGCCTCATGTCGTCGGCTGGTTGCTGCTCGGTTTCATCATCGTCGGTCTCGCGCTCATCATACGCACCTGCGTGCGGTCGCCACAAACCTCGACCTTGCTCGCAGCTGGAATTGGCATGCTCGCGGGCACCACGGCCATCAGTCTGTTCGTTCCGACAGGTTTCAGCACTCGCTACCTCCTGCCCGTGCTTCCGGTGCTCCTCATCGCAGCTGTCACCGCCGTCAATGCGTTCTGCTCGCGATTCGGCAGGGGCCGCTGGCCAGCATTTTATATCATCATGCTGGCTGCGTTCGCTCTGACCGTGCGTTGGCCTGAAAAAAACGTCACCGGCTTCTCTCAGGCTGTCGAAACCTCCGGCGTGCCGCAACTCGGCACGCCACCCACCAACTGGCTCGTGGCCGCCGATCCGCGCGGAGAAGGCGCCATCATCGCTGCTGCCGCCTTCCACTGCCCGCAGCGCTCCCCCTCCCTGCTAAAGGTTTATCGCGGCACCAAGGAGCTCTCCACCAGCGACTGGCTGGGCCGTGGTTACACGCTCGCTTTCCCCAACGACTCTCTAGTGCTCGCTCATCTCGACAAACTCAACATTCGCCGCGTCTTCATCGATTTGTCCGCCGAAGAGTCCGTGAGAAAAGAGCACGAACTGCAGCTCCACCACGCGCTATCCAATGCGCCCGATCACTGGACACTCGACTTCGACCAACCCATAGTGCGCGGCCCGGACTCCGCTGGAAAACTGCTCGTTTACAAACGCCTGTAAGCCTCCACAGCGCCCTCCCATCAACTCACATTGGCAAAAACGCCTGAGCCTTCCATAAGCAGCCGAACCCTTTTATTCCGCCTCGATCACCTTCATGAATATCTCCGTTTTTGGCCTCGGTTACGTTGGAGCAGTCACTGCTGCATGCCTCGCGCAGAAAGGTCACTTCATTATCGGCGTCGATCTCCATACATCGAAGGTCGCCGCCTTCAACGACGGCCTCTCCCCCATTGTTGAGCCCGAACTCGACCAACTTCTTAAAACAGCCACCGCTTCCGGCCATATCACCGCGACGATGAATGCCGCCGAGGCCGTCGCGCAGTCGGAGGCCAGCATCATTTGCGTCGGCACCCCTTCCCTGCCCACCGGCAGCCTCGATCTGAGCTACGTTCTCCATGTCTCCGGCCAAATCGCCGAAGCCTTGAAAAAATCGGCCAAGAAGCACGCCATTCTCTTTCGCAGCACCATGCTGCCCGGAAGCACCCGCAAGATCTGCACAGACGTCTTTGCCGACCTCGTCAAATCCGGTCAGGTGACCATCTATTACTGTCCGGAGTTTCTGCGGGAAGGCACCGCGGTCAGAGACTTTCAATCCCCCTCTCTCAGCGTCATCGGCACAGAAGACGGCACCTCAGCGCCATCGGCCGACATTGCCGACCTGCTCGGCGGCAAGCCGGAACTGCTCCGTTGGGAAGGTGCCGAAATGATCAAATACTCCTGCAACTACTTCCATGCCCTGAAGGTCGGCTTTGCTAACGAGATAGGCCGCCTGTGCAAGCATTTGGAGGAGGACGGCACCCGCGTGATGGAAGTCTTGTGTGCCGACACACGGCTGAACATCTCCCGCTACTACATGAAGCCCGGCAACCCTTTCGGCGGCTCCTGCCTGCCAAAGGATGTCTCTGCGCTGAAGTCCTTCGCCCGTCATAAAAATCTCAGCCTGCCTCTGCTCGAAAACACCGCTGCCACCAATGCCGCGCATCAGGACCTCTTCGTGAGCCTGATTGAGAGTAAAGCGAAGCGCCGAATCGGCTTTCTGGGACTCGCCTTCAAGGCGGAAACGGACGACCTGCGCGGCAGCCCCATGGTCAGTGCGGCGGAGACCCTGCTCGGCCGTGGCTATGAGCTGCGGATCTACGATCCCCACATCAATCTCTCCCGCCTCATCGGTGCCAACGAGCAGCAAATTCAGGCTCGCATGCCTCACTTGGCGCAACTTTTGAAGTTGGAAGTGCTTGATGTACTACATTCAAGTGACGTGATCGTGGTTTCCCAAAAATGCGTAGCTCTCGAGGTCTTGAAGGAATCCGCCCGTCCAGATCAGATCGTGATCGATGTGAATGGCTGGAGGGAACTCGACACCCTTGCTTGGCAGTATGAGGGGATTTGCTGGTGACCATTCAAACGCGAAATCCTCTCATCAACGCTTGGCCACGGCTGAGGGGAGACACTGGAACCTAATGCTTCCGCAAGCAGGTCAGTTCAAAAGCCAGTCTTAGAAGTAACCGAGTTCGAGCTAAAAAAGGCATGGCGGAGAAATCGGAGCTGGAAATCAATGGTTTCGTGGCAATCGAACGTAAACAAGCACCCGCCGCATTCTTCAGACTCCGCGCCAAGAAAAAGCTATAAGCAACTTGATAGAGAAAAATGGCCCGAGCCATTGCCCAATCAGACGGTGGAAGAAAACTGCCGAATTTCTCTCTCGCATGCTTGAGAACCCATTCCGTATCCGCAGACTGCTTAACAGTATTGTGACACATGCTTGCCGAGTGGACCCGGTAGTGCCGAAGGGGGGAGTCAAGAAAATAGATAGGCCCACTATGAGCAAGCTTGATCAACATGTCCCGGTCATCAGATCCACCCGCTAAAGGGTTAAAGCCTCCCACCTCTAACATTGCTGAGCGCCTGGCAAGCCCGCAAATCCCAAAACGATTGCGCAACACAACATCCCTCAGTGAAATGGCTTGAAGCGGGAGTTGAAGAACACCCTCATCCACATGAACGGGTTCATACAGGTCATCAGAAAAAATTTGTTCCCCGAAAACAACAAGATTGGTGGCGACACCACTTTTTTGAAGAAATTTCACAGCCAGTGATGCCGCCTCAGGAGAAAGCCTGTCATCCGCATCCATGAAAATCACCCACTCCGTCCTTGCCTCACGGAGGCCGGCATTTCGCGTTTTAGGGAGGCCGGAATTTTGCTGGCGAACATAAGTGATAGAGTCTCCAAATTCAGCAGCAATTTCAGGAGTGTTATCAGTGGAACCATCATCAATCACAATGACACGCACATTTGGATGATCCTGAGCCAGTGCCGCATTGATCGCCCCCTTGAGGAAATGCCCATAATTGTAGGCGGTTATTATTATGGTTATATCCATCTGAATCATATGAGATTATCCAAAGCGCGTTTCTGTGAATGGCATGATTGCTTCAAGGCCGTTAAAATCGACCCATTCCGCATCAATAACCCCGTTGTAACGAACACCGCCTGCGCAATCGTGAAGTTTCGCTCAAGTACACGTTTCGTTAAAAAATCAAAAATTAATATTTGAAACAGGCATTGATAAGAGTAATTGTCGTTCTTCGACAGATTACCGTTGCGGTGTTAATTCCTTATTCTGATGAGTTGCAGCTAACTTCCAAGCCGTCTTTATGATCATTCGTGTGACCGCTTCACTATTGATAGCTTTTGCTCTGTCAAATTGTTCTTATCCCTTTGGACATAGCAAAAACGGTAATTATTTTGGGGGACAGGGCATGAGCAGCGCGCCTTCGACTTTTGTTCCCAAAGCGCTCCAGAGGGAGAGTCCGCTTTTTTCGATGCGCTTTCAACATGTGGACGCTCATAATGCTAACCATTGAGGAATAAAACTATCTTAGTCCAGTTCCGGACTCTGCCTCATACGTTCAACGCTACGTTAATCTTGGCGTGTCCAATTTAGCCTTCTCACGTCAAATCTAGATGTCAATCTTCCACTCAAAACGCGGATTCACTTTTGCAGAGTCCCTCCTCATGCTCTTTATTCTGACACTGTTCAGCATGGTATCGCTTGCTGTTTACAACAAAGGAATCAGTAAGCCGCAAGGAGCTCAGGATTCCGAATGGCAGAAGAAGGGCGGAGATGCCTCCATGACTGCAACTGCGCCGTTGTCTTCTAAAGCGACCCCTCCAGGCTTGGGTCAACCAAAGCCTTCAGACCTCAAAAAAGAAGTTACTCCAAGGGTGCCCGCAGTTGAAGGTGACCTGAAATTGGAGAAATGAGCACCGATACAGGGAAGGAATTGGCAACTGCTAAAGAGCCTTCGTCAGTCACATTGGCCGGCACGCCACATGCTGGGAGCGGTAATTTTGGTGAGCGATGGTTTAACCAAAAAGTTGCCAGGTTCGGGCACCGTCTGGTCGCGGCCGCAGAAAAAGGCGTGTTGGGAAGTCTCATATTGCGCATTTTTCGAGGAGCCATTTTTTCGCTTGCTGTGACTTACTGCGGCTTCTGTGTTGCTCTGTGGCTTGCGCTGAGCTGGGTGGGAGAAAAGAACATAACCTCGGCATTTCTCCTGTATGTCCCTCCGCTTGCATGGCTTTTACCATTCTTCGTGCTGCTGCCTCTCGCTCTGATCTTTCATCGGCCATCTTTTCTGGCGCAGATTGCAACGGTGGCTTTGCTCCTATGGGGATGGCTGGGGTATGGATTGGTTCATAAGCCAACTGACGGAAGCCCGCATTTGGATGACGAATTGACAATTATGACCTACAACCGTGGGCAGCATATGAACCAGAGTCTCCAACCGTTTAAAAACGCCACAAGTCCTGATCTCATTGCGTTTCAGGAGGCTTCAGGGAGAGCTGATGGGTTCCTTCGTTCACCAGACTATGCTGAATTTAAACATGGAGTCAGTTTGGGTGAACTCACGTTGATCAGCCGCTATCCGATCACAGAGAGTGCTGCGCTAGGCACTCCTGAATCACCCCTGAATGGCGCGGTTGCCCGTTTTGTCATCGATTGGAACGGTCATCCTGTCTCCATTTTTGTTGTCCACCTGCGAACCCCACGAGACGTTCTGAGTTTTTATAAGCGGGGAGCTTTTTTGTGGGGCGTTTTGGGGGTGCCTGGCACACCTTGGGCGAAAAAGCGTCGGGAATACCAGACGTTTTGGGACGGTCAAATGGCCGATGTGGAGAAAATTTTGCACGCTGTGCGGACCGATCCCAACCCATGCGTTGTCGCTGGCGACTTCAACGCCCCAAGCACCGGATGGATTCACCGTTCGATCACCAAGGAACTGGGGGATTCTCATTTGGCGTCTGGCTCGGGATTCGGATTCACTTTGCCAGGCGCTACACGCAACCCCCTGAGCCTAGGTGGGCCATGGATGCGCATTGATTATGTGTTCTATGACCATCATTGGTCATCTTTGGAGTGTGTGACTGAAAAAGACAGGCCCTCCCAGCATCGCGCGGTGACATCTAGGCTGCGCCTTCTAGATGACAAGCTTGCTCATTGATCGACCCGATTTCCGTTAAGAGCTTTCGTGAAGTGTTGCTGCCACGGTGACGGAGGGAAACAAGTGGGCGCTAATGCGTTGGCGTATGGAGAAGGGCAGCATCCCCACCACCCTTTCAAGGATGTCGTTAGACCTATTCAAAATTCGACTCCCGAGTGGCTTGCCATAACGAAAAGCACAGGCTTTCCCAAACCCGTGACGCAATAAGAGGGAGCGCATCTCGCGAAAGGTCCATTCCTGAAAATGAAAACAGACCAATTGCGTACCAAAGTAGCGCGAGATGTCATGTGGGCCCGAGTAACGATGCGGGGTGTCGAAAACATACACCCCGCCAGGCCTGAGCAGGCGGCGTACCATGGCGAAATGCTCATCGACATCGTCTGGGTGCAGGTGCTCTAGAAATTGGTAGCTGAAAATAACGTCAGCAGTAGCATCGGGAACAGCAAGCTCGTAACCATCATAGACAACGAGTTCAAAATTGGCTGGAGGATGATCTCCCAGCGCACGCTGGTCGGAGATGTCGATGCCAATAACGCGCTTCACATCGGAGGCCACGGCGGCCGCAAGTCTGCAATCGCCAGGTGCAAACTCCATAAACACAGTCTCCTTTTTGAGGAACGGGCGTAGAAGACGAAGTTGAGATTCGACTTTACGGCGACTTGACTCGGGCGTGTCGCGCCGTGTCAGCCGCGGGTGGTCCGGCACTCGTTCAAATAACTGATCATAGAGCGTTTTGAAAAGTTGCGTACGTTCAGCTCGTGTTGAACTCCGCATCTGGAGGGCTAGTTCTTTCTCTACGTTAAAGTGGTGACGCAGTCGTTCAGGTGAGCGTTCGTGTTCGGCAGACATGGGTTTATGTCGATGTTGAGGAGAGGCGCAGCATGCACAGTTTCATGAAACAACGCGTGGCTGCGGCCCATGAATGGCACAATTCCATTTGCTCGCGAGCCTTAACGGCTAATTTCGAAGACAATTCAGGGTCGCCCTCCAGTTTAACCAGCGCGGCGGAGAAGTCGGCGGAGCCATCCGCAAGCAGAATGTCCTCGCCATGCGTGACCGCCAGTCCTTCTGCTCCAATAGTTGTCGATACCACCGGAACCCCCATCGCCATCGCTTCGTAAATCTTGATACGGGTACCTCCACCCGCCATGAGGGGCACCGCGATGACGTGGCATTGATGTACATACGGTTGCACATCATCAACCGTACCGGTTACCTCAATCCGCGCATCAATGGAGGCCAGATTGTGAAGACTGCTGGGTGGATTCCGCCCGATGATTTTGAGGCGGCTCTGCGGGAGCATCTCCCAGACCCTCGGAAGTATCTCGCGGACAAAGTACAGGCACGCATCAACGTTAGGCCGCCAGTCCATGGAACCGAGGAATCCAATGGTGAAAGGCCTGTCGGAGTTGCCTTGAACACTCGGCCGGAAAGTTGCCACATCTACTCCCGTCGGCACGTGCCCAAGAACATTGGTGAGGCCGTATTCAGCCCGTGCAATCTCCGAGTCTTCCGAAGAAACTGTGATCACGCCGTCAAAAAGTGCGGAGAGTTTTGCCTCCCACTTCTTCATCCTGAGGTATTGAATGCGAAAATACCAACTTTTCAATACGGAAGTCTGGCTTAATGCCAGCCGCTTCCAGATCTGAGATTCGATGTTGTGCTGAAACAACACTGCTGGCGCTGAGAAGCGCAGTCCCACAAAGTTCAACGCAGGGGCCAAAAAGTCGCAGATCACCAAGTCGAACCCTCCCGTGGCGGACATCTCTTGCAATTTCTTGCGCATAGGGAGCACCTCATACTTCTCCAATGCGTAGGGTTTGGAGCTGAAAATTGTGCTCCGGATCAAGTCGAACCAAAATTGAAACGTCCACTTGGGAGCGATCCGGGTGGAAATCCATATCTTGTGTGCTGCATAGTCATCATCTGCTTCTTTGTCATCCAGCACTGTGCCGTCGGGTAAAAGCGAGAGGTAGGTGACCTCGTGTTCTCGGCTGATTTCAGTCAGCATCGCATGTGTGCGCCTCTTCCCACCGGTGTCTATAGGGTGAAGGGGACCTGTCTTGACCCAGAGAATGCGCATAGTTGATGAAATTGGATTGCCTTATTTGTGCCATTTCTGATGAAATCAGTTTCTATTTCGCGGCGACATAGAAGGCTGTCAAAGCCCACTTTACGGCAATGCACTTTTCACAAAAGTTAGCAGGGTCTGCTAGTTACGCAGGAGCCGTGTATGGCAGTCTGATACCTGCATATCTTCGGGTAAGAACTGCATAAGGCCGAGGCCGCAGCCCGTCAGGCATGGAGCCCTCCAGGCAGACGTGAAATCTTAAACGTGTCCAACCCACAGACAAGTCAGCGATGCTGGAGCGGAGCGTGCCTAGGGATCGCGAAAATCGACTTCTGAACAGACATTCTTCACCCGTAAACGAATGGTGCATTTTTAAATGCTCTCTTACCATTTTTACATCATTGCCCCCTCGAGACGGCTGCCTGTTGGTCTGCAGCCAAAATGGACAAGGCTTCCTCAAATCCACCCGCGCCAGCGATACACATAGTGGCCGATGACCTCATGAATCCAAAAGGAAAAAATCTCAAACCCATGGTGGCTGGGCCAATGAAACCAGTGAAGATCACCCACGCGATTGAGGCTGCTGTGATAGTTGCAGGGAACAGCAGTCACCTGCACCCCTGCCTTGCTGAAGGTGGCCGCGGCACGCGGCATGTGGTTCGCGCTGGTGACGAGCAAAAGTCGCTTCAATCCGCGCTGCTTCATCAAATCCGCGACCTTCAAAGCCTCGTCATGGGTGTCGCTGCACGCTCCCAGGCTATGCACTTGGGTGTTGAGAGGAACGTGGGCTGAGAGATAGTCACGAACTGCATCTGCCTCTGAAAACATCCTTCCCTCATGCGGAAAACCGCCGCCTCCGAGGATCAGCATAGGAGCCTTCCCCGCCGCCGCGAGCGTGAGTGCTGTAGTCAGGCGGTCAGCTCCAATTTTCAGGTGAAATCCCGTGGGCTCTGACAATGACGGCTCCGCGCCACCACCCAAGCACAAAATCGCATCTGCGGCAGGGATCTGCTCCAATGGGACCTTGGGATTCTGATCCTCAAGACTTGCCAGGAAAACGGACGCTATTGGCGTGCAAGAGATTGCCGTGAGCATCAGCCAGGCGGAGGCAGGCACCCACAAGCCGCTGCTTCGCCGTTTCCAAAACAGGCGCAACAGCCAAAGTCCCAGCAGGAGCCAGATTAAACATAAAGGCTGACTCAATTGCAGGGCGATTTTCAAAAGCGTGTTCACTCCAAGAAGTAGAGCCGCAGGGGTTCGCTCTGCAACCACTGGATAAAGAAATGCCTCTGTGTTCGCCCCTGAAACCCGCCTTGCTTGTCCTGCTCCAACCTTTCGTCACTTCGTCATCATGGCAATTGCCAGGTTTTGGCTCCGCGGTACCCTGCGTTTCGCGTCCTCTTTGAAATCACCCGGTGTGAAGCGTTTATCTCTGCCCACTTTGATTCGCTCGTCCCTCCTGGTCGGGTTCGGTCTCGCTTTCATGCTGCCGCTGCCAGAAGGTTGGAATTCAGGCTGGAGAGCCGAGTGCCTCAATCGCATGCATGCACCCTTGATGGGGATCTGCTGCGTGGCATTGGAGGCTTTGTTCCGAACCAGCACCGGCAGTAACAAGCTCAGCCTGTTTTCGGCGGCTCTTTCTGCATGCCTTTTGGCTGCCTTGGTGGAAATCATCCAGCCCTGGTTTCACCGAACCGCAGACATCCGGGATCTCATGTGGGACCTTGCGGGAATCATCGCAGGCACCCTCTGGAACAGCGCGGTCCTGTTTCGATCGACAAGGCTGCGAGTAATCATGCGAGTCATGGCCGTCGCGGGCCTCCTGTCACCACCTTTCGTCTGGACCGCACAGGTCATGATGGCACGGCAATCTGCCGACAGGCGATTTCCCGTGCTGACCGATTTCACCGGAAAATCAGGGGGCTTTTTCTGGTCTATGGAACCTGCCCCGGACTCCAGCGACCATCAAACCATGCCGTCTGGCCGTATGATCCTCGATCGCACCAGTCAACAAGCGGCCAGCGCGCATCTAGACACCCTCGATCGTGACTGGACTCACTTTGATCGCCTGGAGATTGATGGAACCTTGGAGGCTTCGGAGGCAGTCGAAGTGGGCTTGCGGCTGGATTTGAAAGGAACAAAAGCGTCACGACTTCGCGCCGGCGGGTGGATGCAGCCTGGGCGGCACCGAATCCAAATCCAATGGCCAGAGGCTGATCTCACCCGGCATGTCCATCAGTTGGTAGTCTTTTTGGCAGCAGGAGAACCGGCGGCATCTCTTCAAATCCACCAGCTTCGCTTGCTGCCGCGCGAGGACCTGCCTGAGTCCGCTCAAGCAAGAGCAAGCCGTCCATAAATCAGCTCGGGATGAATGATACCCCGCATCTGTGGGGAATGACTGCCCGGCGTGAACGGCGATATTTGCGAACACCCAGTTCTCTTCGCATGTACATCATCAGCACAAAAGGCATTGAAGATCATCCCACCGACATACCCGAAACTGGTTTTCGGTCCGGTGATGCTGTGACTTTGAATTCAATCTCAGCGCCCGTTTCCTTACGATCCGATGACACGTCACCGGCTGTCATTCTGGCTGAATCGAAAGCATCCAGGGTTGCCTCCGATGCCTTTCAGATACGCTGGACATCCCTCGCCGCATGAACAGGGCAAGTTCCAGTTTATTGGACCACGGTCATGTCAGCATGCGACATTTCGCAAGGGTGTTCCCATTCCATTTTGCCTGGGATGCGAACGACATCATCACGGAAGCCGGCGCCTTTCTGCCTAAAATCTGCCCGCGTGCAGTGCCTGGAGCACTGTTGCAGGTTGTCCTTCATGCGCAGAGTCCCGAAGGAGAACTTCATCGCGTTTTTGAATGATCCACGCTTGATTGCTCATGTCGATTCCTCAGCAGCAATTCGACGGCTTCCGGCTCGATTTTCCAGCAACCCTGGATGATGCGCGCGATGCCGTTCGCTCGGTCATTGAATGGCTGGCAGATCCGCAGATCCTGCCGGACGAGTGCCCGCAATGGGAGCTCGTGCTGGCGGAAGCGGCGAACAATGCTGTGAATTACGCCACCCCCGAACAGTCCCGGCTCACGGTCCGCATCGAAGCAACCCTGTCCCCGCAAGACATCGAAGTCCGCATCACCGATCACACCAGCGGCTTTGACTGGCCGAACAAGGTGGAGTTGCCGGAAGATGATGAATGTGATCATGGGCGCGGCCTCTTCATCATCAGTTCTCTCACCGATCATGTGTCTTACCTTCGTGGCGAGGGGCACAATGTGCTTTGTCTGAAGTCTCGGCGCAAAGCACCTCCTTTGCCCCCGCAGACCCGCTGCGCAAAACAGGCGAGCATATCAGCGCCCCCTTTCCGAAAAAATCCAACTGCGCTTCAGGCCACGTGATCTCCCCCATGCAAGCCTCACACATTCTCCACAAATACGATCCGGCCCAGTGGGGCGGAAGCGAGACTGCCGTGCAGCGCCTTGTTCAAGGCCTCCAAATGCATGGCATTTCCTCCCTGGTGCATGCTCCACATAACGCCTCGCACAGCGACATTGATTCTTGGCGCGATGCGGGCGCCCGGTTTCAGCGCTACCGTGCCTTCGTTCCCGTCATTGGGATTTCCGCAGCTCAGCGCGAGGCGCTCGTTTCATGGGGTGGCAATCTGTTTTCCTTTGAACTGTTCTGGCAGCTGCGTGCCAGCGGTTCACAGGTGATGCACTCTCATGCGCTCAATCGCATAGCCGGCATCAGCCTGCTGGCAGCAAGGTCTCGCGGCGTTCCTCACGTGATTACCTTGCACGGAGGTGCTCTCGATATTCACGATGAAGTGAATGCCAAACCTGCCGCCCCGTTAAAAGGCGGTTTCGAGTGGGGCAAGGCACTCGGCGCGCTCGTGCGCAGCCGCCGCTTGCTGCAAAACACAGATGCAGTCTTCACCTGCAACCCGCGCGAAGCGGCCTTGCTCCAGGAAAAATACCCGCGGCAGCGCATCATCGTGCAGCCACACTCCGTTCCGGCTGCACAATATGCTGCGGATGGCCGCGCAGCCGCGCTCAAAGCCTACCCGCAGATCGCCAACCGAGATCTCATTGTCAACGTCGCGCGCCTTGATCCTGCCAAGAACCTGCCTTGGCTCGTGCGACAGTTGCCCGCGATCAAACGCCGCCACCCACGCGCCATGCTCGTTCTCATCGGCGCCGGGACGACTCAGTCCGTTGTCGAAGAACTGAATCGTGAAATCGCCCGTCTTGGTCTGGCCGCTGACGTCCTTCTCACCGGAGGCCTTGAATCAGGCTGTCCGCAGTTGGTCGTCCTCATCCAGTCCGCACGTCTCTTTGTGCTTTGCTCCACCGCCGAACCCTTCGGCATTGTCATCCTTGAAGCCTGGGCCGCAGGCACTCCGGTGCTTTCTTCACGCACATCCGGCCCTGCCTCCCTGATCGAGCACGGCCGCACAGGTATTCTTTTTGACCTGGATCAAACGGCGGATTTTCACTCCGCCATCGACACACTCATGATTAACAACAAGCTGCACCGCCACCTCAGCTCGGAAGCTCTGGATCATGTACGAGCGGAATATGACGTGCCCGCTGTGGCAGCTCGTGTCGCACGTGTTTACGAAGAACTGGTCGAGGCGAAAAAACTCAAAGGCTCCAGAAGCAAAACTCACTGCCAGCCGGTTCAATTCGCCGCCAAACTGTCATGAGTGATCCTCTCATCAGCATCGTCATGCGCTCCTTCAATGAAGCCTGGGCGCTGAAGAAAACACTGCCCGCACTTGTCACGCAAAACTGGCAGAATCAGGAACTGATCGTCATCGACAGCGCCTCGACTGACAGTTCGCGGGAGGTGTTCTCATGAAAACTCTCGTTCTTACCAATCTTTACCCGCCCCATTATGTCGGTGGTTATGAACTGCGCTGCGCCGCAATCACGGAGGCGCTGCGCCTGCGCGGTCATGACGTGCATGTGATCACATCCAATCATGGAGTGCAGGGCAGTCCTCCCATCGCGGAGCCTCATGTTGATCGGAGTCTGCGCCTTCACGGCTATCACGGCCACCCATGGCTGGGATTAAGGGCCCTCAAGTATCTTGAACTATACAACAATCACACCTTGCGTGAGGCGCTCACCATCCTGCAACCGGATGTCGTCCATGTCTGGTGCATGGGTGGCCTGTCCAAGTCGCTCTGCCTCACCTTGCAGAAGAGCGGTGTGCCCACAGTCTACGATGTCAGCGATCATTGGATTTTGCGCAGTCTCACCAGCGATGCTTGGCTCGACTGGTGGAATCGCAGCCAGGGATCATTCGCATCACGCGTGCAGCGCGCGCTTTGGACGCTGTTCGGGGTCCGCCGCCGCTGTGATGCCGTAGCTCCCACTAATCCCGTCTCTGAAATCCGTTTTCATCGGCTCTATTTCACCAGCGCCCGTCTGCGCGAACTCACCGCACAGCAAGGCTACGATGTGATGCATGGCGGCGTCATCCACTGCCCGGTGGATACGCGGCACTTCCACGGAACGCCGGTGACCCGTCCTCCAAAAAAATGGCTCTGGGTGGGACGCCTCGCCGAAGACAAAGGCATTTTGACGGCTCTGCGCGCAGTGCTCCTGATCCAAAACTCCTTTGCAGGTGAACTCCATGTCTATGGCAGGGGGGACGATGCCTACGTGACCATGCTGAAGAACTTCGCTGCGGGAAACTCCCTTCCGGTCACATGGCACAGTGCCACGCCCTCAGAAATGCCCGACGTCTATCGCGCACACGATGCCCTGCTTTTCACCTCCGAGTGGGAGGAACCGTTCGCACTCCCCCCCTTGAAGCCATGGCCTGCGGCCTGCCGGTGATCGGCACCATGACCGGCGGCAGCCGCGAACTCTTCCGCCACGGTCAAAACGCCGTGACTTATGAGGCTGGAGCCGCCACTGAGTTGGCCGAGCGCATCCTGCTGCTGCAAACCGAAGACCATCTGCGCACGCGCATCGCCCAGACAGGCCACCATGAAGTACATCAGCGTTTTGCCATGGCTCCCATCGTGGATCAGGTTGAGCAATACTTGCGTGACTCCATCCCTGCATGAGTGAGCGCTTCACCATCGACGGCAGTGAGAGGCTGGAGCAACATCTGGCAGTCACCTGCACGCACGTACGGGCGGGAGTTGAACGCATCATCCCGACGAGCAAACTCGAGGGCCTCGCGCTTGCCGGCGGCTATGGCCGGGGCGAAGGCGGCGTGCTGCGTGAAAACGGCCAGGACCTGCCCTACAATGACATGGAGTTCTTTGTGTTCATCCGCGGCAGCACATTGATCAATGATCGCCTTTTCAAAGTAGCCCTGCACAAGCTTGGTGAATCGCTTTCTCATGCCGTGGGCCTGGACGTCGATTTCAAAATTCTTTCCACCGCCCGGCTGCGTCGCAGCCCTGTCAGCATGTTCTACTACGATCTGCTCATGGGTCACCGCTGGCTCATTGGCGATGACAAACTTTTTGCCGGATGCGATCACCACCGCGACGCCGGCCGCATCCCTCTGCATGAGGCCACGCGGTTGCTCTTCAATCGCTGCTCCGGCCTGTTGTTTGCCAGCACGAGACTCGCTCAGGAATACTTCACCGCCGCCGATGCCGATTTTGTCGGGCGCAATCTGGCCAAGGCGCAGCTCGCCTTGGGTGACGTGATGCTGACGATGGCAGGTCTCTATCATTGGAGTTGCCGCGAACGCCACCGCAGGCTTCAGGAACTCCCGGGAGTCGATCCAACACTCCTGAACCATCATGCCGCAGGAATGGAGTTTAAACTGCATCCGCAGCGCTCGCCCCACACGCGTGACGAATTGCGCCAGCAGCATTCCGCCTTGTCCCAGCTCGCCCAGAACATCTTTCTCCAGCTCGAAAGCCGCCGCTTGGAAATCAAGTTGTCAACACCCGTGGATTACACCACTTCCAGGACCAACAAGTGCCCAGAAGTACCGTTGTGGAAAAATCTGCTCATCCATTTCCGCACACGCGGCATACCATCAGGCATCACTCGTTATCCCCGTGAGCATCTGCTCCAGGAACTCGTGAGAATGCTTTGGACCGAACGCCACGCCACACCCTCAGCCATCCAGCAATACACGGCGCTCTGGAACCGGTTCAACTAGCCTCGGCTCCCCCCACTTGCGGGCGATGCTTTCGTTCATGATTTCAGCTTTGTTACAGGCAGTTCCCACTGCTCATGCACATTCTGGTCGTCTACCCTTACATCCCCTGCCCGATCGATCACGGCACCTATCAGCGGGTGTTTCGCGACATGGTCCATGTCTGCGACATCGTCATGGCTCAGTACTTCCTCCAAGATCATTTGGAAATACCCCTGAGCGTGGACCGCAGTCGGGGGGATCTCCAGGTTCAGGAGGAGCAGTACGCCCGCATGTCCAAAGGGATCAAATCATCCATCCTTTACCGCGAGCAGGTCTGGAAACTGCGCCGGTTTGAGCACAAGGTCGCCCGTCGCAGTTCTGTGCAAATGGTCTGCGGGCCGGATGATGAGAGCTTCATCCGCTCAGAGGTCAGTTTGAATGTACCCCTACAAGGGGTCACCAACGGGGCCGATCTCGACGACTTCAGCCCCCATTCATCGGACATCGCACGCGACACAGCTCCCACGGTTATTTATTGCGGCGACATGGACTACATGCCGAACGTGGATGCACTTCGCTGGTATTTTGGGGCACGTGGCACGCAGATCTGTCGCAACCGCTTAGGCTGGCCCGGCCCGGGGCGGCACCTCAGCAGCTGCTACTCACGGCATTTCCAGCCGGAAAGGAACTCCCATGAACAGAACTGAAGCAGCATTCACCCCTCGCCGCGGGCCGTCCTTGTCCATGCTCGGCGTCCCGTTCGATAATGTGACGACTGATCAGGCGCTGCAGGCCATCTCCGGAATGATTGCCTCCCGCAAACCTCACTACATCGCCACGGCCAATGTCGATTTCACCGCACTCGCCATGTATGACGAGGATCTGCGCCGCATTCTGCTCGATGCCCATCTCGTCGTATGCGATGGCATGCCCCTCGTCTGGGCCGCCCGATGGCTCGGCAATGCGCTTCCAGAACGTGTTGCCGCTTCCGACCTCCTGCCAAAGCTCCTGGCCGTTGCTGAAGAAAAGAATTGGAGCGTCTATTTCCTCGGCGGGAAGAAGGAGGTGGCGGACAAGGCGGTTGAGGTGGTGAAAGAGGTCCACCCTCGGCTCAAAATTGCCGGCGTCATGTCCCCGCCGTTCAAGCCATTGCACGAAATGGATCATGCAGCCATTTGCGCTGACATTCACACCACCAGTCCCGACCTTCTCTTGGTGTCATTCGGCTGCCCGGAAGAGGAAAAGTGGATCGCCATGAACTACCAGCGTGCCGGAGCACCTGTCACGATGGGCGTCGGCGCCACGATCGACTTCCTCGCGGGCCGCATGCAGCGCGCGCCGCGCCGGATGCAAATGATCGGACTCGAATGGCTGTACCGCCTGCTTCAGGAGCCACGTCGTTTGTTCAAACGCTACGCCACGGACTTCGTGGTTTTCGGACTGACGATTCTGAAACAGGGGTGGCTGACTCAAAGAAACAAGCACACCACCTCAGCCGCCCCACTCAGTCCCGTGCCAGTCAAAGCCTCGGACATCCAGCTTTCGAGCGTCCCTGAACTTTTCTGCCCGGAGCGTCTGGATGCCGCCGAGGTGCGCGTCATCGACCATATCTGGATGAACTGCCTGGAAGGGCCTGAAGAAGGCATCATCATTGACTGTGGCGGCGCTCAATTCATCGACAGCACCGGCCTTGGGCTGCTCATGCGCATGCAGAAACGCTGCCGCCAGTCCGGCAAACATCTGGTCCTGGCCTGCGTCTCCCCTGCGGTGCTCAAGCTGCTGCAGATGACCCGCCTCAATTCCATCTTCAGCCAGGCGACAAACCGTGAAGAGGCGCTGAACAAAGTCCTAAACGCCAGCCCCACGCCCGGCCCCCCTGGCACCAAAACAGTCCCGCTGATGCTCGACTGGCCCGGCGCCGTCACCACCAACAGTGTGGATGGTCTCTGGCGGGGCGCGCTCGGAGTCATCCAAAATGCTGCCGATGCCCGCAATCCGGTCGTCATCGATCTGAAGGGCGTCCAGCTCATGGACAGCGGCGGCCTGGGCCTCATGGCCCGCCTCAAAGATCATGCCTGCAGCCAGCACATACACCTTCGCTTCACCAACGCCAGCCCGGTCGTGCATGAATCCCTGCGTCACGAACACATGGAATACCTTTTAGCCTCATGAAAATCGCCATCTCCACCAGCGTCATCCAGCGCGGAAAAACCGGCGTTGCACAATACGTTCTGGCCCTGACACGGGCTCTCCTGCCCTATGCAGACGTGGTCAAATTTCACATCCTCGCCCTCGCTCAGGATTTGCCTCTCTTCGAGTTTGCTCGTGGCAGAATGGAGCTTGTGCCCGTTGATGAGCAGTGGCGCCCCGCCGTGCGAAACATCTGGTGGCATCAGCAGATTCTGCCTCGCTGGTTGGAACAGCAGCAGATGGATGTGCTTCACGTCCCCAGCTACCGCCGCATGGTGCACACGGCGCACTGCAACCTCGTCTCGACCATTCACGACCTGGCCCCGTTTCATGTGAAGAAGAAGTATGACCTCGCCCGCATGATTTATGGTCGGATCATCGTGAAGCATCTCGCCCGTCGGCAGAATGGCATCATTGCGGTGAGCACCAGCACTGCCAGGGATGTCGAGCACTACTTCGGCGTCCCTGTGCAGCGGCAAAACGTCATTCTCAATGGCATTGACCATGCCCGCTTCAATCCCGGCGACAGGACCGCTGCGCTGGCTCTGGTGGCACAGCGCTGGCAATTAAACGAGCCCTTCTTTCTCTATGTGTCCCGGATCGAGCATCCCGCCAAAAACCACACACGGTTGATTGAGGCGTTTGATCAGTTCAAGACCCGCACCGGCTCCCCCTGGCAGCTGGTGCTCGCAGGGAGCGACTGGCATGGGGCAGAGCACGTCCATGCGGCCGTTCGGAATTCCCGTCACGGCAGGGATGTTCGTTTCCTCGGCTTTGTGGAGGACGCTGTGCTGCCGGACTTGTACCGGGCTGCTTCCACCATGATCTACCCTTCCCTGTTTGAAGGATTCGGCCTTCCGCCGATCGAGGCCATGGCCTGCGGCTGTCCTGTGATCAGTTCGAAATGTGGTTCTCTGGGCGAAGTTGTCGGCACAGCCGCTCGCATCATCAATCCCGAAGATGTCGGAGACATGGCCCAGGCCATGCAGGATGTGGCCACGCATCGTGAACAACGAGATGCACTGATTCCTGCAGGCCTCCAAAATGCGAAGCGCTTCAACTGGGACGACAATGCCAGACGTGTCATGGAGGTCTATGAAAAGCCTTTCACAGGTTCCCGCAGTTGGGGTGGATGAGAGGTGAGGTCAGCAACGCTGGGTCAGCCGCCTCGGCGTGCTTTCATATGCCTTTTATCTGACACACTCACTCCTTCTCACTTATCGCTCACTGGCTTCCGGCGCCTCAAAGTCTGGGCCATGTCCAGCTCATGCTTCTGCGTGGTTCGGTCGCATTGATCCTCACGATCGCCTCCTCCTGGACGATTCATCAGTGGGTCGAAAAGCCCTTCTTGTGCCTGAGACACCGTCTCGGTAGCCATAAAAAATCAGCACATCATAAGCAATCGGCCTCTTTGGAGCTGAATCCCGCTTAGCTGAGCCTAAACCTCGATTCATTCTTGCTTCCCAAGCCTCATTTGAAACGACCCGGCTTGCGGTCGGCCTGTTTCGTTCGGAGCGTACCAGGGTAACACACTTCCCGTGTTCCTTCTGCCCCTCCCAAATCATGAGCACCCCACCCTCCATTCGTGTCGCCTGTGTCGAGGATGATCCGCAGTTTCAGGCTCTGCTGAGAAAAATTCTGGTGCCAGCGCATGGCTTTGTACTTTTGGATGTTTTCAACAACGCCGAACAGGCCGTGGCATCAATCATCGACTCTCGGCCGGACGTCGTGCTGCTGGACATGAAACTGCCGGGAAAGACCGGCATCGACTGCCTCGGCATGCTCGAATCCCACATGCCCGCCACAGCTTTTGTCATGCTCACCGGAGACGACACCCCGCAGCAGGTCTTCGCCGCGCTGAAGGCCGGTGCCTGCGGCTATGTGCTGAAGACCGCACCGATCGAACATCTGCTCGAAGCCGTGCGCGTCGCCGCGATTGGCGGAGGTCCTCTGAGCCCCGCCATTTCTCGCGTGGTGATCTCAGCCTTCCAGACCAAAGCTGCCAGGGCTCAGCCCCGCATCCCCGGCATCACCCAGCGTGAAAATGAATTGCTGGGCCTGTTTGTAAAGGGTCTCAGCGCCAAAGAAGCCGCCTACGAAATGGGCATCAGCTATGAAACCGTGCGGGATTATTTGAAGACCATCTATCATAAGCTGAACGTCAGATCACGCACCGAAGCCGTGCTCAAATTTGTCCGCAATCAGCAGGGCCCGGCACTGGCCTTCTGATCAGCGCTCACTCGTCAGCTTTTTGCTCCGGACTGCCGCCCTTCGGCTCATCTCCATCCCGGCCAGCATGAGCCAGGTCTGCGTGAAAATGCGCTCCACCGTTCCATGCAGGCAGCAATTCTCACGCCGTTACAGGCTCCGCGTCACATGGCTCGGCGTCCCGCTCAGCCTGCAGCAGATGTTCAGCGCGTTTTTCACGCGCCGCCCAGACTCACCGCCGCCCGCTTTGCATTACGAGCGGCTCAAAGCCTGGGCGCGGATGCACTTTACCGCCGCTTCTTCTTTTTCCGACCGGTGAGGATCGCACGGGCACGATCTTCGTCGTCGAGTGCGGTGGTGTACTTGTAGCTGAATCCTTCCAGCTTCCGACGCTCGATCTTCTGACTGATCAGTCGCTCGATGGAGGCCACGTTCATGAGCTCATCGGCGGCGAAGAGGGTAAAGGCATCGCCTTCCTTCTGCGCACGACCGGTGCGCCCGATGCGGTGCACGTAGTCTTCCGAATGCTCGGGCACCATGTAGTTGATCACATGGGTCACGCCGCTGACATCCAGACCACGCGCGGCCAGGTCGGTCGCCACGATGATTTCGAATTCACCATTGCGGAAGCCCTGCAGCGCGCGCTCGCGATCACGCTGCCCGATGTCAGAGTGCATCACGGCCACCTTGTATTCGTTCAGCTGATTGAGCGCGTTGTAGATCTGGTCGGCCTGCACCTTCGTGCGGGTGAAGATCATGACGCTCTCGAAATGGGTCTGCTTCAGGATCGCCAGCAGCAGTTCCATGCGCTGGTCGCTGGCCACCGGATACATGTAGTGGCTCACAGTTTCAGCGGCCGAGAAGCGGATGCCCACCTCAACGCTTTCAGGATCTTTGAGCGCGAAATCCGCCAGGCTCTTGATCTGCGGTGGCATCGTGGCGGAGAAAAACAGCGTCTGGCGTGCAGGCGGTGTTTTTTCCACAATGCGGCGCACGTCAGGAAGGAATCCCATGTCGAGCATGCGATCGACTTCATCGAGAATCAGCACTTCAATGCCACGCAGGTCAGCGATGCCTTCCTGCATGAAATCAAGCAGACGTCCTGGCGTGGCAACCACGATATCCACACCTTCCTGCAATCCCTTGCGCTGCTTGTCATAGCCCACTCCGCCATGGACAAGAAGAACGCGCAACCCGGTGTGCTTGCCGTATTTTTCAAACTGTTCCACCACCTGCGCGGCGAGTTCGCGGACCGGTTCGAGCACGAGCACCCGGAATTTCCCAGGAGCCCCCATGCGAGTCAGTGTGGGCAGGGCGAAGGCGGCGGTCTTGCCCGTGCCGGTCTGCGAAGCACCGATCACATCTTTGCCCATGAGAATGATGGGGATCGATTTTTCCTGAATGGTCGTGGGCGTGGTGTAGCCGGTTTCACGCACGGCGGCCAGCACGGCGGGCGAGAGACCCAGCACTTCAAAGGCCTCAGGATAAGGGCCCTCAGGAACAGGAGGCGGCGCAGGCGGTGCCACCGAGGTGTAGTTCACACGTTCGGGCTTGTCCTCACGGGGACCACGCGGCGGACGCTTGTCATCACGCTCCCGGCCACGCGGCGGACCGCGGCGACCATCACGTTCCTGGCGCTCTGCGCGTTCCGGACGCTCACCACGCTCACGGGGTGGCCGGCCTTCACGCGGCTGGCGCGGGGCGTGCTCCCGTGGCTTGTCTTCATGCGGACGCTTGTGCGCATGGATCGTGGCGGGATGGTGGTCCTTCGAATGTCCGTGCTCTTTGGCGGGTGCATGAGCCGCTTCCTTCTTCTTGCCTCCGCCAATGACACGTTTCAGTCCGGCTTTAAATCGGCTGAAAAGGGAGGGTTTCTTCGGGGAGTGTTCGGGTCTGCGTGGGGTGGTCACAAGCGTTTCTAGAGGTAGGAGGCGGGGTCTATCGGCCAGTTTGGGCGACAATGCAAACCCGCAGACGTCCCACGGGCCGGGTCAGAGCTTCATCGCATAGTGTACCTGCCGGGCGACTTCCTCAAATCCACAGCTCGGGTACAGGTGCTGGCCGATGGCGTTTGAGGCCATGGTTTCGATCTGCGCCAGCTTCATTCCCTCGTCTCGCATGTAATCCAGCGCATGCTGGATCAGGCGGCGCCCCAGCCCCAGTCCCCGGGCGCTTTCCACCACGGCGATGTTGGGAATGCGTCCCCGCTCGTTCACCCGATCCAGCCGGGTGGTGATGTAGCCGAGGATTTCTTGGCCCCGCTCCGCCACAAAACACCCCTCAGGGCACTGGGCCACGTCGTCGTCGATGTGGCTGGCCTTCCGCACCTTCCAGTCTCGCCCATTCCAAAGCCCAAATTTGTGCTCCAGCATCTGCTCCAAAGCCACGCTGCCGAAGGAAGCCACGGTGATCTGGCGCAATTGTGACAGGTCTTTGTCCTGATATGGGCGGATATGAAGGGGGGATTCTTCCATGGTTGCGGGAGTTGAATTATTTGAATAAAAGGGCGATAAGTGACGCCTTAAACAAGCATCAATCGTTTAAATGGCACGGCTCTTGCGAAATAGGTGCCCAGTTTCTAACGTTGAGCACCGTAATAATTCAGAGTTGCGAATATCTTAGTTTATATCATTCTTCTAGCCCATGCCGTTTTTTAGCCGGACTTCTAACCAATCCCGTTTCAATGACTGCCTTTTGAAGGCCGTTGGGGCTGTCCTGCTGGCTGGAGCGCTCAGCCAATGCACCTCCACGCCAAAAGGCGATGTGGTGGTCAGCGTCAAAGATCAAAAACTCGGCATCTACAACGAGGGTAAATTGACGAAACAATACGTCATTTCGACTTCGAAGTTCGGCCTCGGCGACCAGAAAGGCAGCAATCGCACCCCCCTGGGCAAGCATGAGGTCATTGCGAAAATCGGCCAGGGCCTGCCTGCCGGGGCGGTCCTGAAAAGCCGCCGCTGGAATGGTGAGGTGCTCAAACCCAATGCTCCCGGCCGTGATCCCATCGTCTCCCGCATCCTCTGGCTGCGTGGCATGGAAACCAGCAACAAAAACGCCTTCAACCGTTTCATCTATATCCACGGCACCCCGGAAGAAAACCGCCTCGGCAAACCCGCCAGTTATGGCTGCGTACGCATGGGCATGAAGGATGTGGTCGATCTCTTCAATACCGTGAATGTCGGCGCCAAAGTGGTCATCACCAAAGGTGCCCTGCCTCCCGGTGACAAAGAAAAACCTGCCACCGTCACGGATGACGTGGACGGTTCTCCTGCCCTGAACGCTCCTGCCACTCTTGCCGCTCAGCCTCTCGAAATCGCGCGCATCGCACCTTCGGAGGGTGAAAAAAAGCGGGCCGAAGAAAACGAGGCCAAGGCGAAGGGTAAAGCCAGCCCTGACCACGAAAGGCCCGCCCCCAAGTCGAAATCTTCCAAGTCCAAATCCGACACGAAAGTCGCCGGACATGGCTCCCACAAGGGAAAAGCCAAGGCTTGAGCCCTGCCGGACTCAGTCCCGCACCAGTTCAAAGGTCGGCATCTTTTTCAGCAAAGACGGATTCGTCTCCAAAGGCATCCTGCGCATGACCTGCAGGAGCTTGGGATCAAGGATCAGCCGCTGCTTGTGGATGCCGCTCTCGTAGATCTCAGTCTCACTCCACCGCGGATCATCGCGAAATGCCGCTTGAGACGGAAAATAGACCGCCGTCCGGCCTACATTCTCATCGATCAATCCGGCCTCGGCTTTGCCTGTCAGGTGACACACCCCGACAACGCAGCCCAGTTCCACCGCACGCGCTGAGGCGCATCGGTCCACCCGCTCCACCCCCAGCACCGTCTCCGTGGCGCTCGGCACCAGCATCACATCCACACCGGCTCCGCGCAGCCTCGTGCTGATTTCAGGAATCTCGATGTCGAGACAGATCACCACCGCAAAACGCAGCCCCGCAAATTCCCAAACACGCAGTTCAGTGCCTGGCGAAAACTCGGATTCCCACGGCGTCAGGTGCAGTTTGTCCTGATAGAGCATCCTGTCCTCCACCAGCACCGGGGCCCGGTTGCGCAGTTCCTGGCGTTCCGCATCCCAAAACGGCACCGTACCCAGCACCACCGCCTTGCCCGGACGGATCAGCAGTGATTTCAGCGCTGGCAGCACCTCCCCCCAAAACACCTCGGCCACTCGTTGGAGGGTTCTCGGCTCCACCAGCGGCTCCAGTCCCACCCAGGTAAATTCAGGCAGCAGCACGAGGTCCGCCCCGTTGTCCCAGGACGCCTCCACACAATCCACCACCACCGCCGCAAAAGCCGAAGGCGATTTGGCGGCAACTCCGGGATCGAACGTGCAGAGATCAATCGCTATCATCCCGCATTCTGCGCCTCATTTCCCACAGCCGCAACTCCCACCGCAGCCCGGCTTCTTCCGGCGTTTGGCGGAGCGGACGATGAAAAGCGTGATCGTGACAAGCACGACCGCGATCGCTGCGATGGATTGCCAGTCTGCGTTCATGGTGAGAAAAGGTTAATAGCCCAGCGAACTGCCAATCTGGAAGATCAGCAGACTTAATACATACGCCGTTCCCGTCATGTACCCGAGCTGAAACATCGCCCATTTCCAGCTTCCCGTCTCCCGCTTCACAATGGCGATGGTGCTGACGCACTGCATGGCAAACACGTAAAACACCAGCAGGCTGATGCATACCAGCGGCGTGTAAACCGCCCTCCCGTCAGGTCGGCGCTCCGAGGCCAGCTTGTCTCGCAGCGGCGTCAGGTTGTCGTCATCACCGCTTTCCACGGCATAAACCACACCCATCGTGGAATTGAACACCTCGCGGGCCGCAAAACTGCCAATCAGCCCGATGCCGATCTTCCAGTCATACCCGAGCGGTGCGATGGCGGGCTCAATCAGCTTTCCGGCACGACCCGCAAAGCTGTTCTCAAGCTGGAGCGCCTTGTCCTCCGTGGCGGTCTTTGGATAGGTCGAAGCCGCCCAGATGATGATGGAGATGCCCATGATGATCGTCCCTGCGCGCACCAGAAACATCTTCGCACGCTGCCACACATGCAGCAGGATGCTCTTGATCGCCGGCATCTTGTAAGACGGCATTTCCAGAATCATCGGGCTCGCCGCGCCTTTCATGACGCACTTGTTGAACACCCAGGCAAAGAAGAACGCACCAAACGTGCCCAGCGCATAGAGCCCCAGCATGATCCCCGCCTGCGTCAGCGCACCGACTTCCCCCACGGGGAACAGTACACCAATCAGCAGCGAATACACCGGCAACCGCGCCGAGCACGACGCCAGCGGCGCAATCAAGATGGTGATCAGCCGGTCCTTGGGACTGTCAATCGTTCGCGCCGCCATCACACCGGGAATGGCGCAGGCATACGAGCTGAGGAAAGGCAGGAACGACTTGCCGTTGAGCCCCACCTTGCTCATCGCCCAGTCCATGATGAAGGCCAGCCGCGACATGTAGCCCGTGTCCTCCATGATGCCGATGAAGAAAAACAGGATGAGAATCTGCGGCAGAAAGATCACCACGCCACCGACTCCGGGAACAACCCCGTTCACGATCAGATCGCGAAAATCCCCGGCAGACATCAGCCCCTCCACCCAGGTCCCCAGTTCCGCAAAGCCGGTCTCAATCCACCCCATCGGCCCTTCGGCAACTTTGAAGATCAGGAAGAACAGCAGCCCGAGCACCAGCAGCAGATTCACGAATCCCAGCACCGGATGCAGCAGCACACGGTCAATCTTTGTGGTGATGGTTTCAATTTCCTGGTCAGGCCGCTTCAAAACCTGCTCACACAGTTTCTCGATGCTCCGGTAGCGTTCCGCCACCAGTTCATCCTCCCAGCCCGGAAAGCTCGCTTCCATCTGCCCGCGCAGTTCATGAATGCGCCCAATCTGCGTGTCAGCGATGCCATAGTGCGTCGGATCATGATCAGACAGCAGGTACAGCGGCTCCAGCAACGACGCCCGGCTGTGGATCGCCCCCGTCTGGCACAAGGACCCGCGGCATTGCTCCAGCGCGGCGCGTATCCCCTCGGGCAGATTCGCACTCTGCCACTTCGGCGGCGTGAGGTCTTCACGACTCAGCGCCAGCTTGAGCTCAATCAGCCCCTGACCGCTCACCGCCTGGGTTTGCACCACCACGACCCCGAGCAGTTCGGACAGTTTGGCCGCGTCGATGCGCCACTCACGCTGAACCGCCACGTCGATCATGTTCAGCACCAAAATCGTCGGCAGGCCGAGTTCCAGCACCTGGCTGACCATGTAAAGATTCCGCTCCAGATTGGCCGAATCCACCACACACACCACCCGGTCCGGGCGCGGTGTTTCAGGTCGACGCCCCAGCAAAACATCCCGCAACACGGCTTCATCTGGTGAGCGGGCATTCAGGCTGTAAGCACCCGGCAGGTCAATCAGCCGCAGCTTTTTCCCATGCTGGCTGTAGCACTCGCCGATCTTCTTTTCGACCGTCACCCCAGGATAGTTGGCCACCTTCTGCTTCAGCCCGGTGAGCAGGTTGAAAAGCGTGGTTTTCCCGGAGTTCGGGTTCCCCACAATGGCGATGAGTGGCGGTTCAGACGTGGCCTGGCTCATGCGGCGGCGGGGGAGATGGCGATGAATGCCGCCTCATGATTGCGCATGGAAAGATGCGAGCCGCGCACGCAGATTTCGATGGGTTCGCCCAGCGGCGCACGACGCGTCACTCGCACGCGGGTTCCAGGGACAATGCCCATCTCACGCAACCGGGTGAGGCCGGCACGGCCCGTGGGCATGGCCTGGACGATGGCATCTGTGCCAACAGGAAGTTCAGCAAGGGTGGCGGCGTACATGAAAGTAAAACGGTCCTGCAACTGAGACTCTGTCGCAGAACGTCCAATGAGATTAACAAGAACTCCGATTCTGGCAAATGCGGACTTAATGCAGATTTTGCGCATGCCCGGCTCGCCGCCTGTTTCCGTCCTTTCCGTCCTTTCCGTCCTTTCCGTCCTTTCCGTCCTTTCCGTCCTTTCCGTCCTTTCCGTCCTTTCCGTCCTTTCCGTCCTTTCCGTCCTTTCCGTCCTTTTCGTCCTTTTCGTCCTTTTCGTCCTTTTCGTCCTTTTCGTCCTTTTCGTCCTTTTCGTCCTTTCCGTCCTTTCCGTCCTTCAAACCGCACCCAGCGCCACGCTCAGTGCTTCATGCGTAAGCCCTGAGGTTGCACCCGTCCTGAAAGCCGCTAGTCTGCGCGCCCTCGAAATCTATGTGGAAAGGCCGTTTTGCTCAGGAAACCAGCGCTCTCGTTCAGCGCTATGGAGAATCTGTGTCATTTGACTGGAGGCTCTACCCCCATGACATCGCCGGCTCCATCGCGCATTCCAAAGGCCTGCTCAAAGCAGGCATTTTGACCGCCGAGGAGCAGCAGCAGATCGAAACGGGCCTGCTCTCCATCTGCCAGGAGATCGAATCAGGAAACTTTGAGTTCAAGGAGTCCCTCGAAGATGTCCACATGAACATCGAGTCAGAGCTGACCCGGCGCATCGGCCCCGCCGGCGCCAAACTCCACACCGCCCGCAGTCGCAACGACCAGGTCGCCACCGACGTGCGCCTCTACTGCCGGACAGAAATCACCCGCATCCTCGATCTCATCTCCGCCATGCAGGCAGCTCTCGTCGAGTGCGCCGAACGCGGCGGCGAGACCGTCATGCCCGGCTACACCCACCTCCAGCGTGGTCAGCCCGTCCTCTTCGCCCATCACCTCCTCGCCTACGTGGAGATGCTGTCTCGTGACTCCGACCGCCTGTCAGACTGCCGCAAACGCCTCAATGTCATGCCCCTCGGCTCAGGTGCCCTGGCCGGCAGCACCATCATCATCGATCGCGAATTCGTCGCCCAGCACCTCGGCTTCGACAGCGTGACACAGAACTCCATGGACGCCGTCAGCGACCGTGATTTCGTCGCCGAACTGCTTTTCGCGATTTCCCTCCTGGGCGTCCACCTCTCCCGCCTCAGCGAAGACGTGATCCTCTGGGCCAGCGCCGAATTTGGCTTCGTCTCCCTGAGCGATGCCCACACCACCGGCTCGTCCTTGATGCCGCAGAAAAAGAACCCCGATGTCGCCGAACTCACCCGTGGCAAGTCCGCACGCTTGATCGGCAACCTCATGAGCATCCTCACCCTGCTCAAAGGTCTGCCGATGACCTACAATCGCGATCTGCAGGAGGACAAAGAACCCCTCTTCGACTCCATCGACACCTGCGTTATCGCCCTTCAGGTGTTCACCGAAATGATCACCGGCATGGATGTGAACCCGGCCAAAACGACCGCCGCCGCAGCCGACCCCATGCTGCTCGCCACCGACCTCGCCGACTACCTCGTCAACCACGGCGTCCCCTTCCGTCAGGCTCACGAAGTCATCGGCAAACTCGTGGCCTACTCCATCGAGCAGCAGCGCGCCTTCGGTGAAATGAAGCTCGCGGAATTCCAGCGCTTCTCCCCGGCCTTTGAAGCCGATGTGACCGCCTGCCTGAACCTGGAAACCGCCATGGCCGCCCGCAAGGGCATCGGTGCCCCCTCGCCGCAGAATGTGAAAGCCCAGCTTGCCCGCTGGCGCAAAACTTTGACCCCTGAGTGACCGGCATGCAGATCCCGGATTTTGAACTCTACACCCCTGGAGCCGAGCCCGGCTGGCAGAAAACCCGCAGCGAGGTGCTGTTTGCCAATCCACACGTAGGTGTCGAAAAAGCCCATTTCACCACCCCCAACCGCAGCACCGAAGTCCCGTGGATGGTCGTCAAGCGCAAGGCCGCCGTGGCCATTGCCCCCGTGCTGGAGGACGGCCGTTTCGTCATGGTTCACCAGGAGCGCCTGCCCGTCATGCAGACCATGTGGGAATTTCCCGCCGGTCAGATCGACACCGCCGTGACGCGTGAGTCCATCATCCACACCATTCAAAATGAACTCCGTGAGGAGTGCGGCTGCGCGCTCCACCCGGATCTCGGCACGCTCCAGCCCCTGGGTTGGTATTTTCCTTCGCAAGGTTTTACCGACGAGATCGTTTATCTGTTTACGGCGAAGCCCGTGTGTGTCGTCAGTCGTCCTGAACCGGACGGAAGCGAACACATCAGCGACGTGCGGTTTGTCAGCGCGGGAGAACTGCGTGGGATGATTGCTGCCAATGTGATCACCAACGCCCTGACGCTGGCTCTCTACGCGCGGATCGCGGCCCAAGGACTGCCGTAGTCCTGCGCATCCGTAACTCCCCTTCCCCCTCTCATTCCCATGTGGTCCGGCCTGCTCCAAAAAGTATTCAAAGTTCGCGAAAAAGTCGCCATGAACCTCGGCGGCAAAGGCGATGAGGAAAAACCCTTCCTCGATCACCTCGAAGACCTGCGCAAAATGATCGTGCGCATCGCCATGACGCTGCTGGTCTCCACGCTCGTCACGTTCTGCTTCTACGACAAGCTTTTCGAAATCATCAAATACCCGCTCTGGGCCACCGGCGTCATCAAGACCCCGGAGGAACTCAAGGCCATGCTGCAGATTCTGACACCCCAGGAAGGTTTCCTCATGGTGATGAATCTGTCATTGATCGCGGCGGTGATCCTCGCATTTCCGCTTCTGCTTTTTTTCCTGCTTCAGTTCGTCCTCCCCGGCCTCAAGCCAGCGGAAAAGAAGGCCATCTTCCCCGCCATCGGCATTGGCGCTGGGTTGTTCCTGCTCGGGGCCTGCTTCGCCTTCTATGTGGTGCTGCCCAAGGCCCTGGAATTCTTCTACACGTTCAATGAAAGCCTCGGCATGTCCAACGGCTGGCGTCTCGATGGCTACGTTAAGTTCGCCACCCGTTTCATCCTTCTCTTCGGCGTCGCGTTTGAGCTGCCGGTCATTGTCATGGTGCTCGTGAAGCTCGACTTCCTGAACTACAAGATCATGAGCACGACGCGCTCCTACGCCATCGTCGCCATCGCCATTTTCGCGGCCATCGTCACCCCCACCCCCGATCCGTTCACCATGCTGGTGCTCGCCGGCCCCCTCTATCTCCTCTATGAGACCTGCATCTGGCTCGCCTACTTCATGGAGAAAAAGGACCGCGCCGCCTACCCAGAGTACTACGCCGACATCGACAAAGATGAGAAAGCTCTCGAACAGCCCGGCGCCGACGACTGGGACAACGAAAACTACAATCCTTGGTCATCCGGCGACGATGACGAAGACGAAAAAGACGACTACCAGTCCCCTGCCGCCAAACCGTCCGCCCCTCCGCCCGACGTCGAGCATTCCGACCTCTATGATCAAGGTGAAGACCAAAGCTCACAGATGCCTGATGAAGATCCGGCCGACATCCCGCCTCGGGAAATGACGTTGGAAGAACTCGCCCGCGAGGATGAAAAACGTTCCAATGAACCGCCAAAGGATTCGTAACACCAGGATCGGTCAGTGATTCGCGAGGGGCCACAGGCACACAGCCTGTGGCTCTTCAGCGTTCCGGGGATCCTTCACAATCGATCACCAGCAGACAAGGAGCAGCCGATTGAATGTCCAGCCTCCGCACGAGCAGGCGCGCGAGATAGGATTTCCCCCATTCTGTTTCACGGTCAAGATAGCGCCCCAGAGGCGTGTCGCGCTCGACACACGCCACAAAATGCGGCTCGGCACCCGCCGACACCTGCACGTCAAACGTGAGATATTTGCCCCGCAGCTCTGCCGCAATGTCCAGCCCATGGCTGGGCCGCAGTCCCACGTGAAACCACGCCGCCGCCTCCGCCGGCTGTTTCATGAAAGCAGCCAGCGCTTGGGAATGCGTTTCAAACAGCAGCGGCCAGCTGATGCGCCGCCGGCCATCAGTCCCGGTTTCCAGCCGGATCAGCGCACCAGTGGCACACGTCGAAGTCACCAGCTTGAACAACGGCACCGGCTGGCGGCCCGGCAGCGTCTGCGGCATGCCGGGAATGCGCGAAAGCAGCCGCAGTTCGGTTTTTTGAGCACCTGTGGCACCAAATTGCGCTTCGATTTCCGCACCGTATTTGTCCGCTTCGTGAATGCATGCGGCACGGCCTTGCGCGGTGTCCGCGGCAAACAATTCCGTGACCAAAGTTTTCGCGTCCGCAGCCATCGCCCCCACATCGGGAGCCGGTATCACTGCACGGGCGGTTTCCGTCTTGGCCACCATGGGCGATTTCTGCACCGCCGTCCTCTCTGGAGGGACAGTCACAGCCTCCCCTTGTTTGACTGCCGGTGCATTGACACTGTCCCACCACAACCAGAGGGCACCACCACACACACCAGCAAACCCCAGCAGAATAAACGCATTGCGCCACGGTGAAGTGCGCAGGTGCTGCGGCCTCACAAATTCATCCGGCGGCGGAGGCGGCGCACCTGTCGGCAGCAGCGCCTGCGAAGGCTGCAAGGCCGGACGCGCCGCAGTGATCGGGGTCATCGGCATCTGCCGCGGCTGCAGACCTCCACCTGCCTGCGCAAAAGCGTGCGACTCGTATTGTGGCGGCTGCTGCACGGGTGCCGGAGGGCTTTGCACCGGCTGCGGCTGGGAAACACGCCGCCGCACCTGCGCCACACCCGCCACCTGCGCCTGCGTGCCGAAGTAGCCCCGCAGCGCATTGTGCGCACAGTGCGGGCACTGCACCATGCCCTCCATGCTTTGCTGCATGGAGAGAAAGGCCTGGCCGCAGGCCGGGCAGATCAGGCTGGCGGTGGTGCCGGAAGTCATCGTCCGCAAAAACTTAACGCATGCTCCGCCTCTTGCGCGAGTTGATTCCAGCAATCCGCAACAACAGCGGCACGAACACAGAACTTTCTGGCGCAGACAGCGGCATGCAGTAGATTTTCCTTTCGCATGAGTCGCCCTAACGATGATCTGAAACCCATCCCCCGCCATATCGCCATGATCATGGACGGCAACGGCCGCTGGGCAAAAGAACGGGGCCTTCCTCGCACCGAGGGGCACCGTGCCGGCGCCGAAACCGTCCGGCGTGTCGTCGAAGGCTGCAGCGAAATCGGGGTCGAATTCCTCACGCTCTACGCCTTTTCGTCAGAAAACTGGAAGCGCCCCAAACGCGAAGTCGAAGCGCTGATGAAGCTGCTGGAAATCTTTTTGCGCGGTGAACTGCCGCTCATGATGAAGCAAAATGTCCGGCTCCAGTCCATCGGTCGCCTGCATGACCTTCCCCAGTCCTGTCAGAACGAGCTCCACCGCTGCATCGAAGCCACTGCCCAAAATACCGGCCTCACACTCATTCTAGCCCTCAGCTACGGGGGGCGTGAAGAGATCATCGACGGCGTGAAAAGCCTGCTTCAGAGCGTGGAACGCGGCCACCTCGACAAAGCCATGATCGACGTCGAAATGTTCGGCAAACATCTCTACACCCGCTACTATCCAGATCCTGACCTCCTCATCCGGACTTCAGGCGAAATGCGGCTGTCAAATTTCCTGCTCTGGCAGGTCAGCTACACCGAATTCTACATCACTGAAAAGCTCTGGCCGGACTTCTCCAAGGAGGATCTCAAAACCGCGATCCGTGCGTTCCACCAGCGCCATCGCCGCTTCGGAGGCGTATGACGAATGTTGACCTCCCCCCCAATCGCTGCGATAACGCACTACCAACCCAAAACTAACGCCTAATGCCAGATAACCCGGATACCCACCTCATTATCGTGGATCCAGATGCCGACTTCCTCGCATGGGCTGCCGCCCATCTGAAAGCACCGGGCGTTTCCATCAGCACTTTTGAGCGGGGTGAAGACGCCCTGGCCTCCTACGTCAAGAAGCGCGCTGACCTGCTGCTGTCAGAAGTACGCCTCAACGGCACCACGGGCATCGAACTCCTCAAGCGCCTGCGCCAGACCGATCCGCAGTCCATGGTCATCCTCTTCAGCGGCACCGCCACCACCAGCCACGTCATCGAGGCCATGCGTCTCGGTGCCTACGATGTGCTGGGCAAGGAACGCCTTCCCTACGAGTTGCGCACCGTCGTCGAAAGCGCCCTCACCTCCATCGAGGCTCGCAAGGCCACCCGCGCCCAGGCCGCCGAGGTCCCCACCGAAACGATTCAGGAGACCATCATCGGCCGCTCCGCCCCCATGCAGGAGGTGTTCAAGCTCATCGGCCGCGTCTCCCGCTCAGACGCCCCCGTCATGATCACGGGAGAAAGCGGCTGCGGCAAAGAGCTCGTCGCAGGCGCCATTCACAAGTTCAGCCCTCGTGCGCAGAAAGAATTCGTCGCCATCAATGTCACGGCCATCCCGGACAACCTGCTCGAAAGCGAAATCTTCGGCCATGAAAAAGGCTCCTTCACCGGTGCGGTGAACCAGCGCGTCGGCCGCTTTGAACAGTGCGACGGCGGCACCCTCTTCCTCGACGAAATCGGCGACATGCCGCTTGCCGTGCAGAGCAAGCTGCTGCGCGTCCTCCAGGAAGGCCAGTACTCCCGCGTCGGCAGCAATCAGACGCTCAAGACCGACGTCCGCGTCCTCGCCGCCACCAACAAGCATCTCGAAGACGAAGTCGCCAAGGGCAATTTCCGCGAGGACTTGTTCTACCGCCTCAACGTCGTCCGCATTCACATCCCGCCGCTTCGCGAGCGCCGAGAAGACGTGCGCCTTCTGGCCGAATTCTTCCTTCACCGCCTCTCAGCACGCCGCCGTGGGCCGCAGATGCGCTTCACCGATGACGCGCTCGACATGCTCGACGCCTACGACTGGCCCGGCAACGTCCGCGAACTGGAAAACACCATTCAGCGCGCCTGCGCCCTCTGCAATTCAGACGTCCTCCTGCCCTCCGACATCCCTCTCGGCAGCAAAGGCGCACGTCACATGGACCCCTCCAGCACCGTCACCCGCATGCGCGATGCCCTGAGCATGCTGGTCAGCGTCGCGGAAAAGACTCCCGACATCGAGCTTCTTCCCTGGGTGGAGCGCGAGCTCTCCCGCCTGGCTTTCCGCCATTTCAATGAAGAGGCAGAACGCACCGCCAAATTCCTCGGTGTCGACAGCTCAGTGCTTCAAAGCCACCTCAGCGCTCCCGCCGTCAAAAAGGCTGCGATTGAAAGTCCTCTCAGCGCCGCCCCGGCCGTGAAAAAGACCAAAAAGGCCAGCTGAGCCCTCCTTCGATTCTCGGCGCCTGATCCCGCGAAAACCGGTCATTCCAGTTCACTCGTTAGAGGCGTCTCCGCCATCACGTTAACCCATCCCCTCTATGCTCAAACAACTCACACTCACCGCCCTCGCGGCGCTCGCTCTCACCTCCACCCAGGCCGCAGAAGACGGCTGGATCTCCCTCTTTAACGGCAAGGACCTCACTGGCTGGAAGTCTAACGAAGAAGTCCCCGGCGTTTTCACCGTCGAAAACGGCGAACTCAAAGTGAGCGGCGGCCGCGCCCACCTCTTCTACATGGGCGAAAACGGTGAAGCCAAGTTCCAGAGCTTCGAACTGAAACTCAAGGTCAAGACCACTCCCGGCTCCAACAGCGGCGTCTACGTTCACACCCAGTATCAGGACAAAGGCTGGCCCGATAAAGGCTACGAGTGCCAGGTCAACAGCACCCACACCGACCCCAAGAAAACCGGCAGCCTCTACGGCGTCGTCAACATCCTCGCCCTCCTTGACGGCCAGAAGGAACCCGAAGGCGGCAAGCACATCAAAGTCCCCCTCGCCCCCAGCACCGATGGCGAATGGTTCGATTACGACATCAAGGTCGAAGGCAAGCACATCACCATTGCCGTCAACGGCAAGACTACCGTCGACTTTGTCGAACCCGAAGGCTGGGATCCCGTCAAAGAATTAAAAAACATGCCCGGCCGCAAGCTTAGCGAAGGCACCATCGCCATTCAGGGCCACGACCCCAAGAGCACCACCTACTACAAGGACATCGCCATCAAGGTTCTCCCTTGATCTGCTCTTAACCAGTCATTGCAACACAGCGGGCGTCTTCACCAGACGCCCGTTTTTTTGTCCCCGTCTTGTCATCCAAGTGGTCGGAGACGCAACCTTCGCAGGGCATAAAACGGAGCCTCAGACTCCGCGATCCGTCTCGCCCCATCCTTGCGCTTCGGACTGAATCGCTCCCGCTGAGCTGAGAAAATGCCCTCCACAAATTCCCTGCTGCCCAGCACCACGCCTTCGGTGAAGTAGCGCACGCGCAGCCGCACCAGTTCAGCCGGGCTCAACTTCCCATGCGTCGCCAGCACCGCACGTGCCGACTCCGCAGTCACTCCCCGCACCACCACCTTCTCATTCTGCGCATCCTTCACCTCCCTGCCTTCCGCATGCAGCAGGCAGCGATACGCCTCCCCCGCCGCCGCGCTCTTCCATCCATCCACCGGCTTCCCCAGCGCCTTGCACAGTCCGCGCTGCGCTCTCCGGCTGCCGCCCAACGCCTCCGCATAACCACACCAGCGATAGTCCTTCGGATCCTTCACCAGCCCCGCACGCACCGGATTCAGATCAATGTAGGCCACCATCGTCCGCAGCGCCTCCCCCTTACCCTCCACCAGCACGCTTTTGAAGCGATCCATCCACAGCGTCCCCCGGCGTCCGCGCCGTTTGTTCAGCCACCGGCTGAAACGCTCCTTCACCTCCTTCATGAATATAGAAAGGTCGCAGAAACGCCTCTTGATCATCGTCAGCTTTTGCTCCGCCAGCACAGCCAGGCCCCGCGTCCGCAGATCGCTCAACTCATCGCGCAGCAGACCTACGTACGCCTTGCTGTATAGCACACCCAGGTGCTCCAGCAGCTTCACCTCGCCTGTCGCACCCGCAAACCGCTGCATCCACGTCTCCCGATGCGGCACCTCCGCCAGCAAATGGAAATGATTCCCCATTACGCAGTAAGTCACCACCTTGACCCCCGAAAACTCCGCCATCCGCCAGATCACCCGCCGCAGCGCCTCCTTCTCCACCTCATCCCAAAACACCTCACCGCCACAGGTCCGCGACATCACGTGGTAGCAGTAAGACTCCAACGGCCCCCTGCCAAGAACCCGCAACCGCCCACCCGACCACGACCGCGCGCCAGGATAAAGCCCCGTCTTCGCATTCACCCCCACCAGCTGCTCCTCCATCGGCACACACTCTAAATCAGCACTTTGATCACGTTTCATAAGCCCCACCCAAAGCGCAAAAACGCCACAAACTCAACTAAACGTCTGGCATTATTTTATTAACTCGCCTGACGATTCATTTGACGACCACCGCGCCCCTGAGCACTGAGAGCCATGCTCCTCAACCACGGCATCCACCTCGGCTACTGCACCAACATCCATCGCGGCGAAACTTGGGAGGAAACCTGGAGCGGCCTCAAAAACTACACCCTGCGCGTCAAAGACCGCGTCAGCGGCGGCAAGCCCTACGGCATCGGCCTCCGCCTCAGCCACCAGGCCGCCCTGGAACTGAGTGCCCCGGGTAAAATCGCCGAATTCAAGTCCTGGCTCGACACCAACAACTGCTACGTCTTCACCATCAACGGCTTCCCCTACGGCTCCTTCCACGGCACCCGCGTCAAAGAGGAAGTCTTCAAGCCAGACTGGAGCACCACGGAGCGCCTCACCTACACCAACCTCCTCTTCGACATCCTCGCCCAACTGCTGCCCCCCGGCGTCAGCGGCAGCGTCAGCACCCTGCCCGGCTCCCACAAGACCTTCGGCGTCGGCGCCGATGAATTGCAGGCCATCTTCACCAACCTCCGCCTCTGCCGCGAGCACATCGAAAAAGTCGCCACCAAAACCGGCCACGACCTCCATCTCGGCCTCGAACCCGAGCCCCTCGGCCTGTTTGAAACCAGCGGCGAAACCCTCAAATTCTTCGGCCTCTACCTCGACCGCAATCCCCGCGACCGCGACTTTTTCAAATTCGTCGGCCTCAACTACGACACCTGCCACCTCGCCATCGAATTCGAAGAGGCGCAAAAAGCCCTCGATCGCATCACCGGCGCCGGCATCCGCCTCAGCAAGCTCCACTTCAGTTCCGCCCTCAAGCTCAAGCCCACGCCCGAGAACATCGCCCAGTTGCCAGCCTTCGACGAGCCCGTTTACTTCCACCAAGTCATCGCCAGCTACGGCAAGGACGAGCCCCTCCGTCGCTTTAAGGACCTGCCAGATGCCCTTCAGTTCGCTCAGGCAAACCCCGGCAGCCTCGGCGAAGAATGGCGCATCCACTTCCACATCCCCATCCATGCCCAGCCCGGCGGCGGTTTTGACAGCACCCGCGATCACCTGATCGGCGCGATGGACTGGCTCGCCAAAAATCCAACCAAATGCCAGCACATCGAGATGGAAACCTACACCTGGGAAGTCCTGCCGCAGGAAATGCGCAGCGGAGATGTGGTAGATCAGCTCATACGCGAATATGAATGGACACTGGCCGAGATGAGAAGTCGGGCCCTCGCCCCCGTTTGAGAGGGAAAATCCCCTTGCACCGGGGCGCATCCATCGGAAGTCTGGCATTCCCCATTTCCCCACATGCAATCCCTCTGGAACGACCAAGAAGCCGCCACTTTCGGCACCGATCTGCTCGGACAACGCGTTTACACCTCCCGCCTGCTCGGCCGCAATCCCGCCCTCGTCCTCCACGGCGGCGGCAATACCTCGGTCAAGGTCACTGAAAAGGACTTTTTCGGCGATGCCGTCGATCTCTGCTACGTTAAAGGCAGCGGCTGGGATCTCGCCACCATTGAACGCGCCGGCTTCTCCCCCGTACGCATGGACGCCCTCCTCAAAATGTCCAAACTCGCCACCATGAGCGATGAGGACATGGTCCTGCAGCAGCGCGCCGCGATGACCAACCCCAATGCGCCAGCCGCCAGCATCGAGGCGATCCTCCACGCCATCCTCCCCTTCAAATTCGTCGATCACAGCCACGCCAACGCCATCTCCGCCCTCACCTGCAACGCCGATGGCGAAGCCCGCGTGAAGGAGATTTACGGCAACCGCGTCATCATCGTCCCCTACGTGATGCCCGGCTTCATCCTGGCCAAAACCATCGCCGATCTCATCGCAGGCCGCGATCTGCGCCAAGAAGGCATCCAGGGCATGGTCTTGCTCAAGCACGGCCTCTTCACCTTCGACGACGACGCCCGTAAAAGCTACGAGCTCCACATCGAGATGGTCACCATGGCGGAAGACTACCTCGCCAAAAAAGGTGCCAAAGCCGCCACAGCCGCAGCCACCGAAGACCTCATGGCCCTCGCAAAACTGCGCCAGTCCGTCTCCAAGCGCCGTGGCTTCCCGCAAATCGCCCGCCTCAATGCCTCCTCCGAGGCCGTCGGCTATGCAAATCTCGCCAACGTCTCCACCTTCGGCACCCGTGGTCCCCTGACCCCGGATCACAGCATCCGCACCAAGCGCTCCCCCGCTTTCATCGGCGAAGACCTCGACGCCAGCGTGCAGCAGTACGCAGACGGCTACGCCGCCTACTTCCAGCGCCACGCCAGCGGCCAGACCATGCTCGATCCCGCCCCCCGTTTCGCCATCTGGCCGGGCCACGGCGTCGTCAGCTTTGGCGACACCCTGAAGGACTCCAAAATCGTCGCTGACATAGCCGAATCCACCGCCGCCACCGTTCAGCTAGGCGAATCCGTCGGCGGCTGGCAGCCACTGCCCGAGAAAGACATCTTCGAAATCGAATACTGGGATCTGGAGCAGGCCAAGCTGCGCAAAGGCCCGGCACGCAAGGTGCATCAGGGCAAAGTCGCCCTCGTCACCGGTTGCGCGGCCGGCATCGGCTTCGCCATCGCTGAATCCCTCGCCGAACAAGGCGCTCAGGTCGTCGGACTCGACATCGACAAGGAAATCCCCGACATCATGAAGAAGATCGGCGGCATCGGCATCGTCGTGAACCTCACCGAGGACCAGCCCGTGCAGGACGCCATCGACTTCACCGTACGCGAGTTCGGCGGCATCGACATCGTCGTCAGCAACGCCGGCATCTTCCCCAAGAACGATCACCTCGACGCCATGGCACAGGCCGACTGGGACCGCACCATCATGATCAATCTCACCAGCCATCAGAAGCTGATGAACAAAGTCATCCCGTTTGTGAAACAGGGCATCGACGCCAGCATCATCTTCGTCGGCAGCCGCAACTTCAAGGCCCCCGGCCCCGGCGCCAGCGCCTACTCCTGCTCCAAAGCCGCCCTCACCCAGCTCTGCCGCGTCGCCGCCCTTGAACTGGCCCCTCACAAAATCCGCGTCAACATCGTTCACCCTGACGCCGTCTTCGACACCAAGCTCTGGACCCCCGAAGCCCTCCAAAAGAGCGCGACCCGCTACGGCATGACCGTCGAAGAGTACAAGACCAAAAACCTCATGAAGGTGGAGATCAAATCCAAGGACATCGGTAACATGGTCTCCGCCATGGCCTCCCCCCTCTTCGCCAAAGTCACCGGTGCCCAAATCCCCGTCGATGGCGGCAACGACCGGGTGATATGAGGAACAAGCGAAAGAAAATTTACCATCAAAAAAGAGACACAGGAGTCACTTTACGTAGAGGCACAAGGGATTCTCAGTCCTTTGTTTGAAGAGCTGGTTACAGAGTCTCGTTGCCATTCAATTTTTGTGCATATGGTAAGCACGCATGGAACCCCGGCACTCAAAGAAGCCAATGCGTCATGCCCACAAAACGAAATGCAAAAACATACGTGAGTGGATCAAGCTCGGCCTCGCAACTGCTGCAGGTATTGTGTTTCTCTGCTGCTGCCTCGATCCCAAGCCGAGCGAAATGGCATCCATATTGAGTCTCTGTTTTTGTTTGATTTTGCTGGGAGAAAAAACATTGCCCGAACGGCTGATCGCAATGACTCGGACCTCTGTCGGAAAGACGACAGCTGAGACTCGCATTATACGGTGACTCCGGGAGGAACGGGCTCCCGGAGGGAGCAGAGAAATTAGCCGGTGGTGAAGCGAAACCGCGAAGCGGTGCAGCGTGAACCACCGGACCGCGCAAACGCCATGACCATGCTCAGGGCGGCATGCCGGAGGTATGCGAGAAACCCTCAAACGCCCGGTGTTGACGATGAGCACCCATGGCTCTCGCATACCTCCGGCATGCCGCCTTGATATTGACGACACACGTGCTCCGCCTTGCCGAGCCACCGCCCTTCGACGATCAATCTCCATGCCTCTGCCAGAACTCCCGCTCTCCACCCCATCACTCCTCTTCCCCGCCATCTCACTGCTGATGCTGGCCTTCACCAACCGCTTCCTCGGACTGGCCGCCGTGGTACGCGGGCTCCATGCAAACTGGCAGACCACGCAGGAACCCATGCTGCTGGCCCAAATTCAGAGCCTGCGGAAACGCATTCAGATCATCAAGCACATGCAGACCGCAGGCGTGCTCAGCCTGATGTTTTGCGTGGCCAGCACCACCCTGTTGTTCTTCAAACAGCAGGCAGAAGGGCAGATCACCTTCGGTGTGAGCCTGATCCTGATGCTGGCATCATTGAGCCTCTCACTGGTGGAAATCCAGATGTCCGGCACCGCGCTGGACCTGCAACTGCGGGATGTGAAGTGCCGGGAGCAATGAACGCCCCCGTGCCCCTAGCTCGCAGAGATCGGATCCTTGATGATCCGGCGCAGCAGCGGGAAGAGCGCATCCTCGCACTCCTTGCGCTTGAAGCGCAATTGACGCTTCACCAGCGGATTGCCAAACATGCGATGGCTGTCCTGCACACGTCCTTCGAGGATGTCCAGCCACGTCGCGTTTGAAGCATCCAGCGCCGCAGCAAGACTTTGATCCAGCACCGGCATCCGCAGCACCAGATCCTGCGGTCGGATGATCTCATCCAGCAGATCCGAGGAAACCGGACCATCCTTCAAACTAACGACCACGATGGAGGGCGCTTCGCCAAAAATTGAAGCACGCCACTGCTTGATGGCTGGCAGGGTGGCCGCCTTCGCAGTGACGGGATGAATCGGCAGCCAGTGCAGACCGTCATCCTCACGCAGGCTCTGGATGATTTCAGGATTCAGATCACGGCCTAGGATGTCCTGGCAGCTCGCCGGCAGATCCGCGAGAACAAGTTTCCCATCCATCGCCGTTTCCACGATGCGTCGCATGGAGTCCACATTGTCGATGGGCATGGACTCGATCTTGTTGGGTGAAATTTTCTGAAAATCCCGGTTCCCCAAAGCATCGCAGTCGAACATGGCCACGTCATCACGCGTTTCAAAGTTGGCCAGTTCATAAATAAGGCGGGCAATGGTGCTCTTGCCGGTGCCTCCGCTGCCAGCGGTGATAAGAATCATCTTCATAGGGTGTTGCGGTAGCTTATCGGGAGATTGGTTAAAAGGAAAAAGGGAAACTGATTTCACGCTTTCCTCCTCCACGGAGTACTGCGCTTTCCTCGGCGCAGGTGAAAATACCGGCGCACGCTGTAAACCTTGGGGAGCTTCAGCCTTGACGGTGGCTTGCGGACTGCCTCCCCGGCTGGGACGTTGAAACGAGTTGCCCAGATAACAAAAGAATTGTCCAGGCAGTTCCCGGTTCCCAATAGATTCCATATTGTAGCCGGACAGGCTGAACGTTCCATCCTGCAAAGTCTGCCAAAGGCGGCTGAGCTGCTCATCAACATCCCCACGCAGATCCGAAAAGGGTTTGCCTGGCTCCGCCGCTTCCCGGATGACCACCGGAGAGCGTCCCAAGGACAGGCACTCAGAGGCAGACTCCAGGGCCACCGTGAACTCCGCCAGACTGTCGAGGCGGATGTCCAGCATCTTCGAGTCATTCGCACTTTCCCGCAGCCCGGGAAGTCGCAGCAGGATATGCTCAGGATCCAGCGCCAGCCCCAGCACCGGCACGGCCGCCGCCTGCTCCCGCAAACGGTTGTGCAGCATCAAGACTTCGATCTCCGTCAGCCTGTGCCGATGCGCCAGCAGGCGCGAAAGACGCACAGAAATCACCGGCATCCGCGATCCCTCAGTGCGCCCATAAACATGCGGTGTCGTCCGCTGAAATGGCAGCAAAGGATGCCAGCGCTCATTCGCAAAAAGCTGCGACATCATGTTGGAACCTCGCAGTCCGCGCGTCACCGCCGCAGTCGCCATCAGCATCAGGCCTTTGATCTGCCCCAGCGTCAGCAGCGTGCTCCCAGCAGCCTGCCATTCCCGCAGGTGCGTCAGCAAAGAAGACGGCACTTTCGCGGCAACGGACGCGCTGATGGGCTCGGTCGGGTGCCCCTTGATCAGCATGGCACACACCTGCATCACTCGGGAGGCGATCTCCGCACGCCCCAGCGGCCTCGTTTCAAACCGGTCCACAAACAACTGCAAAAAATCCTGCTGCCACAAACCCACCCGACAGTTCAGCGGATCCACAAAAGAAACAGCCTCCGGCAGAAAGGACTCCAAAGCCTCCAGTTCCACCGCCAACCGCCACACCAAAACACACGCAATGCCGATCGGCAGCGGCCCCACCCGGCTGCAATACTGCCTCACCACTTCCCCCGGCGCAGTCCCCAGCATCACATTCGTCTGCGTTCCCTCGTTCAAGATGTCCAGCACCCGCGGCAGCGAAGGAAAATACGCACCCAGCATGGTTGAAAGCCACACCGTCTCCGCACGCTGGAAGGACTGCCTCACCAACCATGGACCACCCGCCGGGCTGAATTCTTCATACCCTGAATGCGTATGTGCAGATGACGGAGTTTGCGATTTGATCGGAAGAGCAGTTTTCACGATCAAGGATCGGAGCTGAGACATTACAGAATGGCGAAGTGAATTTATAAAGGCAAAGCAGACGTTGTTCCATTACACGAATTTTATTAAACGGAAGAAGATAGTTCTGTAACAAATTCTGCGGGAAAATCTTGAAAACCCAGACATTGCCCGGTTTTTCAAACTTACGGCTTCTGAAGCAAAGATTCGATCCCGACGTTCCAAAACACACCTGGCAATTCAACCCGCAGGTCGTTCAGATCACACTCTCAGCTCCGAGATCCGGTGCATGACTTCATCCGCCAGCGCCTGATAAAGCTCCTTGCCAGATTCAGCATAGCTTTTTAAGTCCGGCTGCCACAGATCTCCCACAACGAGGGTGATCTTCGCAGGGCGCAGACTCTTCGCTCCGCGCGGATAGGCTTCATGCGTCCCGAAAAGACGGACCGGCAGCACCGGTGCCTTCCCCTTGGCAATGAAGAGCCCCACACCTGCCTCGGCCGCCTGGGGCACCCCGTCATAGCTGCGAGTGCCTTCAGGAAACATGATCACTTTGTTGCCATCAAGCAGCAGACGAATCGTCGCCTTGAGCGACGCAGCATCTGGTTTGTCACGATCAACCGCCAGCACCTGCCAGCTCCGCAAAATCATCGCCGCAAGCGGATGATCAAACAGCGTCTTCCGCGCAAACGAATACACCATCTCATCAAACGCAATTCCCACCAAAGGCGGGTCAAGGAAACTCACATGGTTGCACGCGATGATGGCGGGTCCCGAAAACTGAAGTTTTTCCGCACCCACCACCCGGTAGTCAAACAATCCAAGGGCGAGTTCGCGAAAGATGCGATGCCCGAGCCAGTAGGAGAGGTTCATTTCAGTTCGCAGTTAAGACAGCTGAAGCCCCGCGATCACTTGGTCAACGGCCTGGTCGAGAGTGATGTGGGAGTTATCAATGACGATGGCGCCAGCCGGAATCACAAGCGGGCTGTTCTTGCGCTGTTTGTCAATGCGATCCCTCTCGGCAATTTGATCCGACAGCCCCTGCGCGCCACGGCGGCTGGCACGGACCTCCTCGCTCGCATCGACATAGATCTTGTGCGGACTGTCAGGAAATACCACCGAGCCAATGTCACGCCCTTCCATGACCAGCGGGCCGATGGATGCGAGCGCGCGTTGATCAGCAACAAGGCGGTCACGAACTTCATCCACTCTGGCGATCAATGAGACCGCTCGGTTGACAGGATCACTGTTGAGTTCGGCATCCGTGGGCGTCCTCCCCGAAATCGCGACCTTGGTTTTCCCATCAACGACCGACGACTCAATCACAATGCCGGCAGCAGCCGCACGCACCGCGTCGGTGTCCTTGGGGTCCACCCCAGCCTCCAGCACCGCCCAGGTCATCGCCCGGTACATGTTGCCAGTGTTGACGTAAATCCGCCCCAGTCGCTCGGCGACAAGGCGTGCGATGCTGCTCTTCCCGGAGGCCGCAGGACCATCGATCGTAATCACGGAAGGCTCCGCACTCATGATTTGGCACGGTTCATTTTATCCACAAGCGGCTGCGGGACGGCGGACATGACCGGAATCGGACGTGCGCCATCATCCCCGTTCAGGAACAGGTCGAGATGCCTCTCAAAGCCCGGATAGGAGGTCGAGATGCATTCCGCGCCTTCCAGTGTGGTGACGCCCTCGGCAAACATGCCCGCAACCAGAAACGCCATGGCGATGCGATGATCACCATAACAAGGCAGCGTGGCCCCCTGCAGCTTCGCTCCGCCTTCGATCTCCATGCCATCTGGATGCTCGGTGACAGTAACACCCATCAGGCGCAAATTCGAAGCCACAGCGGCAATGCGGTCCGTTTCTTTCACTCGCAGCTCGGAGGCATCCCGGATCAGCGTCTTGCCACGGGCCAGCGCCGCCGCAACCGCCAGGATCGGCAGCTCATCGATGACATTGGGGATTTCGGCCCCTCCGATCACCGTGGCGTTCAAATCCCCGCCGCGTACCGTGATGTTGCCACGCGGCTCACCATCGGAATGCGTTTCTGAGCTGGTGACCAGAGCACCCATGCGCAGAAGAACATTGATCACGCCAGTGCGCGTGGGGTTGAGCCCCACATTGTTAAGCGTGATCTGAGCCCCCGGCGTGGCCGCAGCGGCGACCATCCAAAACGCGGCACTGGAAATATCTCCAGGCACCACGATGTCATTCGCCTGCGGCTCCTGCCCGCCATAGACGCTGACGCAGTCGTCTTCCCTCAGCCACTTGATGCCAAAGTGCGTAAAGAGCCGCTCGGTGTGGTTTCGTGTGGCCACCGGCTCCACCACCGTCGTCTTGCCTGCGGCAAAAAGGCCGGCCAGCAGGATGGCGCTTTTCACCTGGGCGCTCGCCACCGGCAGCTTGTAGTAAATCGATTTCAAGGGCGCGCCTTGAATCGTCAGCGGAGCGCAGATTTTTTCGCCCTGACCAGTGATCATCGCCCCCATCTGGCCCAGCGGATCCGCGACCCGCTTCATCGGGCGCTTCGAAAGCGATGCATCGCCAAACAGCTCGGTCTTGAAGTCCTGCCCGGCAAGAATCCCGGACAGCAGGCGAATCGTGGTCCCTGAGTTGCCACAGTCCACGGGCTTCTCAGGGGCCTTCAATTTCATGCCGTTGCCAGTGATCGCCAGCTTGACGAGACCCACGCCATCCACCACCTCCAGCGGCTCCATCGTGGCACCCAGCGCCTGCATGGCATGCACGGTGCACAGGCAGTCCTCGCTTGGCAGGAAGCCATCAATGATGGTCGTGCCCTTCGCGAGTCCGGCGAACATTGCGGAACGGTGGGAAATGCTTTTGTCACCGGGGACGGTGATTTCGGCAGGAATGCTTTTGAGTTTCTTCGACTTGAGGCTGGCCATGATCTTCAGACCGCCGGAAGGAGGTCGCGCAGGGCTTTGGCCTGCGCGAGAAAACGGCGGAGGGCTTCTTCGTCCATGCTCTGCAGCATTTCAAGAAGCTCTCGCATCACAGAAGAAGCATCTTGCAGGGCGGCCATCACCTCCGTGCGGTTTTGCATCAGAATGCCCGCCCACATGTCAGGGTCACCTCCGGCCACACGCGTGGTGTCACGAAATCCGCCGGCGGAGCTGTCCAGCACCCGCGTGTCCTGTCTCAGAGCCGCCAAAGTCGTCAGCACCGCCATCGAGTGCGGCAGGTGCGACACCCGCGCCACACAGTGGTCATGCTGCTGCGGCGTCATTTCTTGGATCCGGCAGCCCAGCTTCACCCAAAAAGTGCGCAACCGGCCCAGATGTTCCGGCTTCGTGTGCACGGTTGGCGTCAAAATGCAGGCCGCCTGGTGAAAAAGATCCCCCCGAGCGTTCGCCAGCCCGGTCCGCTGGGACCCCGCCATCGGATGGCTCCCAAGAAAAGCCGCCTTGGTCCCCATAAACACACCCTCCAGTTCGCCCACCACTCCACCCTTCACACTGCCCACATCCGTGACGATCAAGTCTTCCGCCAGTTCACACGCCGCGATTTGCTGCGCAATGCCCGGCATGTACTGGATCGGCATGCACAGCACGGCCAGAGAAACTCCTTGGATGACCTCCTGGATGTCATTGCTCGCGATCACCCCGGGAAGCACCTGCCTCACCTCCTCCACGGCCTCGTCTCGTCTGGCCCAGACACGCACTTCCAGGCCAGGCATGCGCTGCTGGATCGTTTTGGCCAGCGATCCGCCTAACAGACCGGGACTGAAGATGGCAATGGAACGTTCGACGGACACGAAAGGGTTGGAAAACGGTACAAATTCCGAAAATGCCGTGATTCCGGCATCCAGAGACGGTTCAGAAACACCTGACAAACCGAAACTGCACCCGATCCTGCATCAGGATCGGGAAGCAGCCAGCCCGGCAGATCAGGGCACACGGAAGATCTTGCCCGTATACGGGCAGCGCGCCTTCTGGCCGGACTGGAAGTCACGCACATCAATGGCCTGCCCATTCGGATCAAAGGGGCTTTTCACAAAGCCCGGCTTGCCGGTGATGCGGGTGGCGTAGGGGATCTCGACAGGTGCAGGCGGGGCGGCAGGTGGCTGTGCGCTCCCAGGAGGGGTCACTGACACAGGCGGCGGAGCCGTGCCGTTGTCTGTCGTCGGTGGCGGGGTGACATTGTCTCCCGTCACAGGCGCGTTGGGATCAGGGGTCTGAACCGCCGCTGCATTGGAATTCCCCAGATCCACTCCGTCAAAATACTGCGTCTGCTCCTGCGGCACTCCATAACGCGGCGGCACATCCAAGGAGCGCCCACGCCCTCCGCGCCCACCACGGGGCGGCGGCGGATTCGGGCCATAAGGGCCATAGCATGCGGTGAAGCTGGCGGCTGTCGCGATCAGCAGAAAGGCTTGCAGAAGACGTTTCATGGCGTGGGGTTGGAAAAACAGGATCAGGCGTTCACTCGCATAGGCATCAGCACATACAGGAAATTCGTGCCGCTCCGCAGCACCCCCGGGCTGATTTCATCAATGAGATGCAGATGCACTTCATCGGCGCTCAGGTTGCGCAGCGGCGCCATCGCAAACTCAGGATTGAACGCGATCGTGATCGAGGCCCCCTTGTAGTTGATCGCCACCGTTTCACGCGCTTCCCCCACATCCGGAGACGTGGCGACGATTTCCACGCTCCCTGGCGTGAAGATGAATTTGATCGAGTTCGATTTCTCCGTGACCAGCAGGGACACACGCGAGATCGCCCGCAGAAACGCCTCCCGCTCCAGCGGAATGCGCTCCTTCGACTCACCAGGAATCACCTGTCGGTAGTTCGGGTAGTTCCCGTCGATCAGTTTGCTCACCAGCAGGCTCTCGCCCAGATCAAAACCAACTTGGGAACCCGTCACACGGATCGCCACCTCGCCGGAATCTCCCAGCAAACGGGAAAGCTCGTTCACAGCCTTGGTCGGCACAATGATGTCGATCTCCTGGCTTTGCGGAAACTCCAGTTCCTGCTCCACCATCGCCAGACGCCGGCCGTCCGTGGCCACCATCGTCAGCGCGTTGTCCTTGAAGGCAAAGAGAATGCCATTGAGCACATACCGCGTCTCGTCCGTCGAAATCGCGTAGCTGGTCTTGCGCAGGCAGTCACGCAGCACCTGCTGCTCGATCCGGAATTCACGCGCATCATCGAATCGCGGCAGCGCGGGAAATTCCTCGCTCGTCAGGCCCAGCACTTTGAAATAGCTGGGACCGCTGCGAATGGAGGCCACGTTTTTCTCGTCCACCTTCACTTCGATCTCCTCGGACGGGAGCTCTCGCACAATGGTCGCCAGACGACGCGCAGGGAGCGTCGTGGCACCGGGCTCATCGACCTCGGCTGGAACAGAACAAGTCACGCCGACATCCAGGTCGGTGGTGGTAAGTTCAAGCCTTCCATCCTTCGCCTTGAGCAGCACATTGGAGAGAATGGCGAGTGTGGTACGCGAACTGACCACATGCTGAACCTGGTTGATGGCGTCCAGGAAGGATTCTTTGCTGATGGTAAACTTCATATAAAATGCCTGCTGTGGGTCGATTTGTTAACAAACCCCGATGAAACGGCAAGGATATTGAGCGGAAAAATCCGGGTGTCTAACTGCAATCTGAGTTCCTTCACTTTCGTGGCGTGTTTCATTTCGGGGTGAAGAAGCGGTTCAGTTGGGTTTTGCCAGGCCGGACCTGCAGGGTCAGCACCACTGGAAATACGAGGCGCTTGGGATGATCGTCAATCCTCTGTTTGCATCGGCTGGGGCCTCAATCTTGAGATTTCCCGACCAAACCCACATTCAACAGCAATAAAATGCACGGGGTTTGGTGGAGCATAGCGGGTTCGAACCGCTGACCTCCTGCATGCCATGCAGGCGCTCTACCAACTGAGCTAATGCCCCGGATTTAAAAAAACCGGCTCCCCTGATTTGGGGAGCCGGAGACTAGCAAAGAGCTTTGTTTTGACAAGTGCTATTTCGATTTCTTCGGAGCACCGCTCTTGGTGGGGGCTGCATCCTGCACTGTGGGTGCGGCTGGAGCAGCAGGTGCCTGGGCCTTCGGAAGCTTCTCAAAGATCTTTTTCGCTTCAGCGACTTCTTCAGGCTTCATCTTGCCTTCAAGCTGCTTGAGCACATTGGTGGTCACGTCCATGTCAGCCTTGTTGCCGCTCTTTTTGGCGACTTCGTCAGCCTGCATGGCATAGGCCCAGGCACGTGGCAGCTCTAGAGTGCCGGGAACCACGCCCACGGCATACAGGTTGGCGAGGCGGAGCATCGCAAGAGCCACGCCCTGCTGGGCTGCATCTGCATAGAGACCGGCGGCCACCATGCGGCTCTGGCGCACGCCTGCACCCTGCTCATAAAGGATGCCAAGAGCAATCTGCGCAGGGGCAAAGCCCATGTCTGCAGCGCGCTGATACCAGCCGGCGGCAGCCACAACGTCCTGGGTCACTCCGGTGCCGTTGGCATACAGACCTGCAAGGCGGTTCATGGCCTGGGCGATGCCGGCCGTGGAGGCCTTCATCAGGAAGGTGAATGCCTTGGCAGGATCTTTGTCCACCACCGTGCCGGTCTCATAATACACGCCGACGTTGTAGAAGGCTTCGGCCAGATTGTTCTGGGCAGCGAGACGGTAGAGGTCAAGGGCGCTCTTGGGGTTTGGCTGGATCAGGATGTTGTCCTTGTCGTCACGCTTGCCCTTGGGGTCTTTGATGATGCCGGTTTCGAACGCATTGCCCAGGCGGAAAAGCGCCTGGGGGTCATTGCCGTTGGCGGCCTTGGTGTAGTATTCAAAAGCCTTGGTCACGTCCTGCTTCACGTCTGCGCCATCTGGGCCGACTCCGTTTTCATAAATCTGGCCCAGAATGCGGTTCGCTGCGGCAAGACCTTTTCCGGCGGCTTCATTGAACATCTTCAGTGCGGCAGGCACATCCTTCTGCACCAGCTTAGGGCTTTCCTTCGTGTCAGGATCACCGTTCAGGAGGCGGGCACCATAGGTGCTCAGAGCAACGGCGCTGCCCTGCTTGCCGGCTTCGATCAGATAATCGAGCGCCTTCTTCTGGTCCTGCGGGATGCCTTCCACTCCGGCGGAGTAGATCTGGGCAAGACCCAGCGTGGCTTCGCCGTCACCAGCCTTTTCACCTTTTTCAAGAAGCTCCTTCGCTTTCGTCGGACTCTTCTCGACCACCACCTGGCCGTTCTGGCCTTCGGTGACTCCCTGCAGATGCAGCTGGGCCAGCATGCGGCGGGAGACCTTGTTGTCAGCCGCTTCAGCTTCCTTGATCAGCTTGATGGCTTCCTTCACGGCTTCCGGATTCTGCGCGCCAGCCTGCATCAGCACCTGGGCGAGTTCGGATTTGGCGAGGATCTGTCCTTTGTCGGCGGCCTTGCGGAACAGCGCGGCGACTTCGTTGATGTTCGCACCGCTGAGCACTCCCCAATGGGCCAGCGCATAAATGGCGTCTTTGTCATCCTTCTGCGCCAGTTCGCGCACTTTCGCGACGGCGTCATTGAAGGACTTGTTCACGTCAGGATTCCCGGTTCCTGGGGATGCCTGAACCTTGTCCTGATCAGCCTTGAGGGCCGTGAGGATGTCGGTGAACTCTTTGGATGCTCCTGGCATTTCGGCAGTGTCGATGCCAGCGACCGCGACAAGAGCCGCAAGTTTAAGTTTGAGTGCTGTAAGTAACATAGGTGGTTGTGATTTTGAAGGGGCGTTTGATCCGGTCGATCCGGATATGTTCATTTTTCACCAGGAACCACAGACACATCAAGCTTTTGATAAAAGTATATTATTGGGGTGCACAAAATCTCACACACAAAATTCTGAGAGGGTGCCGTTGACGCGATTTTTCGAAAACATCCGAAACCCTCCAAAAACAGGCAAAATCCGGTCTCCTCATGATTGAGCACGCCATTGACGCAAATCCGCAGCCCTCCATCCTGAACATCCTCCATGGCCGAAAATTCCACTCCCAACGCGACGTCAGAAACACCTCAAAACGGTGGCGCCGAACCTGCAAAAAAGCGGGAGAATTTCAAAAAGCGCAACGAGATCCCCACTGCAGAAGAGCTTCTTGCCTCCTTCAATCGCGCCCTCCCCTTCAGCGACGAAGCCGAAAAAGGCGTCCTCTCCTGCCTGCTTCAGGACCCCCTCGAACGCCTCAGCGACTGCCGCGTCAATCTCCCTGCCCTGGCCTTTTATCACGACGCCAATCGCACCATTTACGAAAAGCTGCTGGAGTTTTACGACAAAAACCTCCCCATCGATCCCGTCACCCTCACCCACGCCCTGCGTGAGCAAAACCTCCTCGACAAAGTCGGTGGCGCAGCCGCCATCTCGGAACTCTTCGCCTTCGTTCCGATCCCCTCGCACTTCCCGTACTACAAGAAGATCGTCCTCGATAAGCACATCCTGCGTGAGCTGATCCACGCCAGTTCGCTGAACATCCATCACGCTTACGAGCACGGCAAAGAACAGATGGATGAGAACATCGACACGCTCATCGACCACGCGGAGCAACGCGTTCTCGCCGTGCGTGAATCCGTCGGCGCCAAGGAGGGCATCAAGACCCTTTCCACCCACGTCATGGATGCCATCGACAGCATCCAGTACATGCTCGAGCATCCCGGCCAGCTCCGCGGCCTCTCTACCGGTTACAGCAAGCTCGATGCCATGAGCTCCGGCCTGCAAGGTGGTGAAATGTTCGTCATCGCCGCCCGTCCCTCCATGGGTAAAACCTCCCTCGCGATGAACATCGTCGAGCACATCGCCGTGGACTGCAACACGCCCTGCGTCGTCTTCAGTCTGGAAATGAGCGCCACCATGCTCGTCCGTCGTCTCCTCGTCTCCCGCGCACGCCTCAGCATGCAGGACCTCTCACGCGGCCTCCTCTCCCGCGCCCAGCAGGACGCCCTCGCCAAGGCCACCCGTGATTTGCAGAAGGCCCAGATCTTCATCGATGAAACGCCCGGTCTCGACATCATGGAGATGCGCGCCAAATCACGCCGCCTCAAAAAGCAGTACGGCATCCAGATGATCATGATCGATTATCTCCAGCTCGTCACCTCCCAGAGCCGTCGCGCCAAGGACAACCGTCAGATCGAAATCGCCGAAATTTCCGCCGGTATCAAAGGCCTCGCCAAGGAGCTCAACGTCCCCATCATCGTCCTCGCCCAGCTCAACCGCGCCGTTGAATCTCGCAAAGGCCAGCGCCCCGTCCTCTCCGACTTGCGTGAGTCCGGTTCCATTGAGCAGGACGCCGACATGGTCGGCCTCCTCACCCGTTCCGACTACGCCGGCGCCAAGATGGAAGTCGAAGACGAAGAAGCCGAAGAAAAGAAAAAAGGCGAGGCCATGCTCATCCTCGCCAAAAACCGAAACGGCCCCACCGACGACGTCCTCCTCCGCTTCATCGACCACGCCATGCGCTTCGTCGAACGCGCCGAAGAAGAGGGCGGCGGCGGCTCCTAAAGTAGCCTTGTTCCTGCGGAACAAGATCCGCCCCGCTTCGCCTAACCACTCTTATCATCCTTACCCCTCTGGATGGTCCATTGGGTGCGCCGCAAATAAACCAAGCAGCATCCCGTCCCTCCTGACTATGACAGCCTCAAGGAAATGGATTCTCTTTTGGACGGCCCTCGGACTCATCTTTGACCTGCGCTGGATACCGTCGTTCAACAACCTTCTCACATAGGTGACGTGGTCCAACGTCCCTTGGATCATCTTCTTCAGCATCCCCTTCTTGTTGATGCTTTGTGCGGGTGGAAAACTCTGCCAAATTCCCCTTCCACGCACATGCCGCCGCTCCCCGCTGGGGTTCAACCCGTCCAGATTGGACATCTTCAAAGCACGCCTCTACATCCGATGGTTCTATCTGGGCGGCACCGGTCATTATCTCTGCCTCCTCATCATCCTCGTCCGCCCGGCTGACCTGCTGCTGCTCTGGCTAAACGTTGCTTTCTTCTGCCTCGCAGTACTCGCCCCCCTGGCTGGACAAGGCATTAAAGCTCGAAATCCCGCCCGATTGATTGGACCTCAATCGGAAGATGCCGGTCAAAAACAGTACCCCGCTAAGGCAGGGTACCATCCCATACCGCATCGCTGTACCCCCTTCTTCAACCATATCGGGGGAGGCTGCTCTTCAACCCCAAAGCGGTTGCGTCTTGCAGCCCAGGGATGCCGGGCTTTAGCGAGTGCTTCCTTGGGTTTCGCCATCCAATGCCGGGCCAGCAAACCCAGCATTCCTCCACACCACGCCCGGTCCCAGCAGCGTCTGCAACCCGCCCCGCCGCACATCGCTGCCGCAGGCTTTCACGGTGACCCACTCACCCTGAGCCCGGCTCCGAAACCAACGCATTCTCCTCACGGGTCGCCGAAGGGGAAACCGTGGCCCCGTCTCTTTCCTAAGACAGGCTGCACGCTGAGAACCATGCCAGTGCCGGAACGCAGGCTCACTTCTTCAGCAAATCGCGAATCTCCGTCAGCAACACAATGTCCGCCGACGGCCCCGCCGGAGGCGCCACGGCTTCTTCTCTTTTCATTCGTGCCATCAGCGCGTTCACCGGCTTCACGATCACAAAGAAAATGACCGCCGCGGTGATCAGGAAGCCGATGATCGCATTGATGACCATGCCGATGTCGAGCATGTTGGGAACCCGTTCTCCCTTCTGATTGACAAGTTCGCCAATCTTGATGCCCAGAGACACATTCGGATTGCCTCCAATCGCCTTGAGGATCGGCTCAAGGATGCCTTTGGTGAAAGCGGTGACAATGGTCCCGAAGGCCGCGCCAATGATGACGCCAGTGGAAAGATCGACAACGTTGCCTTTGAGGACAAAGGCTTTGAATTCTTTGATCATGGGATGGGAGGATGGAGAGGACATGACGATAAGCACGCGAAACGTTCACGTTCTTATCGCCATCCAGCACGCTTCCGGCCAGCTAAAAGTGAGCGTTCACACCTCCTGCGCGACCCGCCAGCTTTCCGCATCCAGGTCTTCCTTGAGGTGGCGGAAGCTGCTGGCAATGCGCTCCCGCGTCATCTTGCCGAAGAAGCGCACCAGCCTCACCAGCTTGTCGATTTCCACCTCCGGCATGGAGGAGTCGTTCACTTTGTGTTGCGCATGGGCCAGGGCGCAGCCCCACACGAACAGTTCGGCGCCGACATCCACAAAGTGCCCAAGCAGCACCTGGCGTTTCTCCAGTTTGGGTCCGTTCAAGGCCATGGCAAGGAAGAGCCTGCGCGCCAGCACCCGGCTCAGCCGTGCCAGGGCATCGAGTTCGAATTGCAGGGAAGGATGCAGAAGATCCTTCGCGTCCCCCGCGCCAAAGGGCAGCCACTTCATCGGATACCACGTGGCATAGAAGCGCGCGGCGCGCAGCGCCGACCTGGCCCGCACCTTCCACGGCAGGGTGGGATTCACCGCCTCGGCGCCCAGATTCAAATGGGGCTCCAAGGCCTCACGAGCGATGAAGAGGCGCATGATCTCGCTGCTGCCTTCGAAGATCGTGTTGATGCGCGAATCACGAAACAGGCGTTCGACGGGCTCAGGAACCTCACCCCGTGCTTTCAGCGAAGACGCGGTTTCAAACCCACGACCACCGCGCATTTGCATGGTGTCATCCATGATGCGCCAGGACTTTTCGCTGCCCCACAGCTTGCCAATGGCGGCTTCAAGACGGACGTCCGCATGCTTGTCACGGTCCACCATGGCAGACACATAACGCACGATGCTTTCCATGGCGAACGTGTCTGCGGCCATGCGGCTCAGCTTGTCGGCGATGGCGGCATGCCGGCCGATCGGCTGGCCCCACTGCTCACGCGACCGCGCCCAGCGTCGGCTGATGTCCAGGCAGCGCTGCGCCAGCCCCGTGCAAGCGGCTGGCAGGGTGATGCGCCCCGTGTTCAAGGTCGTGAGCGCCACCTTCAGGCCTCGCCCCACGCCCCCCAGCACATTGGCCGCCGGCACCCTCACATGGTCAAAATGGATCACTCCGTTATAGAGCGCTTTGAGACCCATGAAACGGCAGCGGTGCAGGATCTCCACGCCGGGCCAGTTGGTTTCAACGATGAACGCCGTCGTCGCATTCGGCTTGGCCGCCGTGGGAGTTTTGGCCATCACCACGATCATCCCCGCCTTGGTGCCGTTGGTGCACCACAGCTTTTCCCCGTTCAAGATGTAGTTCTCTCCGTCCTCATCCAGCTTGGCCTCTGTCTTCATCCGCGCCGGGTCAGACCCCACTTCATTTTCAGTCAGGGCAAAGGCGCTGATCTCTCCTCTGGCGCAGCGCGGCAGGTACTTCGCCTTCTGTTCTTCGGTCCCAAACAGGATCAGCGGCTGCGGCGCACCGATGGACTGATGCGCCGAAAGCAGAGCCGCAAGATTCCCACAGCGACTGCCCAGCAGCATGGCCGCCCGCGAATAATTCGTCTGCGACAGGCCAAGCCCTCCGTATCTCACAGGGATCTTGATGCCGAAGGCCCCGATCCTTGCCAGCTCATTCAGCAGCTCTTCCGGGATCTCTCCCGTGGCGTCGATCTCATCGGGATCGGCATGTTTGTCGAGCACGCTCTCAAGCCTGTGCAGAAACGCATCCCCCTGGTCATGATCTTCGACGCTCTGTTTCGGAAACGGCAGCAGTTGGTTGAAATCCGGTTCGCCAAAAAAAATGCCGGCGGCGATTCCGGTGTTGCGGCGCTCATCGCGCGCAGCCTCCGCCATTTCCAGCGCGGCACGCTGCCCCGCGTTCATACGGGAGGTGTCGATCAGGGATTTGGCTTCGGGATTGGATTCTTCAAGTGTGGTTTTCATGGCCTTGATCTCCATTGGAGGATTTAATAATCAATGATGCCCGTATCCCGGGCGAAAGTGATGGGACCGCCCCGGAAGGGCGGGTAGCCGGTGCCGAGCACCATGGCCAGATCGATGTCATCCGCATTGCGGGCGATGCCCTCCTTAAGGCACCGCATAGCCTCCTGGCTGATGAGCAGCGCCAGATTCGTCTGGATGCTTTCGTGCCTCGGCAGGTCGGTGTGGGTCGGAGGCACAATCTCACGCCCGTCTTCATACTTGTAAAAGCCCTGGCCGGTTTTCTTCCCGAGGTGCCCTTCACTGACCATCTTGTCGAGCGCATCGGTGTGCGGAAAGCGGTCAGGGAACGCACCGGCAAGCGTCTTGGCCACATGCGCGGCCACGTCGAGACCAATCTCATCCAGAAGACGCATCGGCCCCATTGGCATCCCGAACTCAAGCATCGCATCGTCGATGTCCTTCACCGGAATGCCGCTCTCATGCAGCCGCACCGCCTCCATCAGATAAGGCACCAAAATGCGATTCACCAGAAATCCCGGACTGTCTTTGACGACCACCGGCGTCTTGCCGAGTTTCTGCACAAAGCTGACCGCCGTGGCCAGCACATCCGGAGAAGTTTCCGGCAGCGTGATGATCTCCACCAGCGGCATGCGATGCACCGGATTGAAAAAGTGCAGGCCTATAACCCGCTCCGGATGTGGCACCGTTTTTGCGAGATCCGACACAGACAACGCGCTCGTGTTTGTGGCAAGAATGGTGTCAGCCGAGACACGGGAGGCCAGATCCGCGAAGATCTTCTTCTTCAATTCCATGCTCTCCGTTGCCGCCTCGATCACCAAATGGTGCCGGTTCATCGGCACCGGCGCATGCGTCGTGCTGATGTGGTCCAGCGTGTCCCGCCCCTGAACCTTGGAAACCAGCCTTCGACGCGTGGCGTCTGAAACGAGGCCATGAATTCGTTCCAGTCCACGCGCGAGGCTGTCGTTGGTGACGTCCGTCATTAGCACCCGGATGCCACGCGAAGCGAGTATATGCGCAATTCCAGCCCCCATCACACCCGCTCCGATGACAGTGGCGTCATGGATGGGCAGTGCCGTCCCGTTCATGGCGGGGCGTTTGTTGGCTTCTTCGCGCTTGAAGAAAAGGTCGATCAACCGTGCCGAATCGCGGCTTTTGATCAGTTCGGCCACCGCATTGCGCTCAAGGAGCAGGCCGTGCTCAATCTCGCCATGAACTGCATGCGTGACGACATCAACGGCCTTCGTGATCGAAGGATAGAGCCCGCGCGTCTTTTCAAGCACCTTGCGTTTCGCCATGCGTCCGATCACCGCCGAAAAGAGGTTCTCAAATCGGAATGGCACCACTGGACGTTTTTCACGCACGAGACGGCGTGCAAGCGCATCCAGACGCTCCGCCGGCACCACGTGGCTGATGAGTCCCGCACGTTTCGCGGCGGCGGCATTGAGCAACTTGCCCGTGGTGATGAGATCGAGCGCCTTGCGCAACCCGACCATTCGTGGCAGCCGCGTGGATCCACCCCACGCTGGCAGAATGCCAAGCTGGGTCTCCGGCAGGCCGATCTTGGTGCTTTCATGGTCGCTGGCGATGCGCCAGTCACAGGCCAGGGTGACTTCAAATCCGCCGCCCATGCAGGCACCATGAATCGCGGCAATCTTGGTCACGCGCAGTCTGGCCAGCCGGTCAAACACGGCCTGGCCGAGCCAGATGAGATCGTTCACCCGGACATGCTGCATGTTGCGGATGGCCTTGATGTCAGCACCGGCGATGAAGATGCGCTCCTTGGCACTCCGCAGCACCAGGGCTTTGACGCGGGTGTCATGCTCAAGGGTTTCGAGGACGTGGTTAAACTCACGCAGACTCTCCTCATTCCAGACATTCACGGATGATTTGGGTGAATCGAAAGTGACCCACGCGATGCCATCGTGGTCGATGTCGAGCCGGAAATGTTTCGGCGGCATCGGATGGCCGTGGATGATGTCCTCCAGCACGTGGGGTGGATCGTGGATGATGGCGGGGCAGTTGGTAAGGAGAGTTTTCATGGCTTTGAGTTGGATGAGAATGTTGTGCTTTAAATTCATAATGCTTCGAGGCAGGCCGCCATCCCCTGCCCGCCTCCGACGCAAAGGCTGATCACGGCGCGTTTTCCATCGCTGGCTTGCAGTTGATTGAGCGCTGTCTGAACGAGGCGCGCACCCGTGGCTCCCACCGGATGGCCAAGCGCGATGGCTCCGCCGCAGGCGTTGATCTTCGCGGGGTCCAGTTCACCGATGGGGGCTTCCAGTCCGGCGCGGCGGGCGCTGGCGGGGTCGGAAAGACATTTCATGACAGCAAGCACCTGGGCGGCGAAGGCCTCGTTGATTTCAAAGACGTCGGTTTCATCGAGCTTCCAGCCGCTGCGATGAAGTGCAGCATCCAGCGCGCGCACCGGTCCCAGGCCCATGCGTGCAGGATCACACCCGGTGGCGGCATAGCTGACGAGACGGCCCAGCGGCTTCCAATTGTGCGCGGCCGCGGCTTCCTCGGTGGCGACGAGCAGGGCCACCGCGCCATCGGTGATCTGGCTGGAGTTGCCGGCGGTCACCGTGCCTGTGACCGTATCAAAGAGCGGCTTGAGTTTGCCGAGCTTTTCCAGGCTGGAGTCGGCGCGGATGCCGTTGTCTGCCGCGACAACCTTGTGACCGAGCACGGGCGCGATTTCCTGATTGAGCAGGTGATTCGCCTGCGTGGCGCATAGGTGGCTGCGCATGGCAAAGGCGTCCTGCATGTCACGCGTGATGCCAAACTCACGCGACAGCACCTCGGCGGTCTGCCCCATGTTCAAGCTCGAAACCGGATCGGTGAGGCCGAGTTTCAGGCCGATGACGGGAGCAAAGTCCGCAGGGCGGAAATGCAGCGCGGCTTTGGCACGTCCGGTGAAGTCCCGCGCACGGCTCATCGCGGTGAATTTTTCAACGGCGGGCCTTGAGAAATAGAACGGCATGTTGCTCATGCTTTCCGTCCCACCGACCACGAAGACCTCGCCCTGCCCCGCGCACATTTTTGCATGCGCAAGGGTTAGCGCTTCCAACCCGGAGGCACAGTTACGATGCACTGTCATCGCTGGCTTCGATTCCGGCAGTCCGGCGCGCAGAGCGATGACGCGAGCGATGTTCATCGCCTCCGGAGGCTGACCGACACAGCCGAGGATGGTTTCATCCACCAGCATCGGGTCAATGCCAGTGCGGGTGAGCAGCGCTGAGACCGCGTGACGGCCCAGTTCGACCGCGTCAAGATGCGCAAGATCGGTTCCGGCGCGGGAGAAGGGCGTGCGGACGGCGCCTACGATGACAAGTGCGGGAGTTTTCATGGCGTTAGGAGCTGAGTGCCACCTTGGTTGTGGCGGGTTGGATTTTGGGGCGATGATCGACAATTTTCTCCTCCTTCAAGAGGCGGCCGATGCCGAGTTGATCGCGGAGTTCGGACAGTGAATGGAAGTGCAGTCCATTTGGGGTGATTTCCGTGGCTTCATGGAAGCGGCGGGAGACGGCGAGTTCGAGTTCGGATTCGCGCACGCCAGGCTCGGCGGTGAGGTGCAGATGCACCTCATCCATTTCGAGCGGATCGTCATGCCGCTTGCGTAGCTCGATCTGCCAGGCTGCGATGCCCTTCTGGTCATCCAGCAGATGTTCGAGAAGGTTGAAGTTCACCAGCGTGCCCTTCAGCTTGTCCACATGCAGTTCGCGCACCTCGCTGACGCGTGAGATGGGGCCCAGCAGGCGCGGGCAGGTGCGGCCGCAGTTGGGGCATTTTTCCCAAGTCAGGCCACCTTCAGCGATGTCTCCCGTGCGATAGCGCAGCACGACGGTGCCGCGGGCATTGAGCGGCGTGAAAACGATCTCGCCTGGCTGGCCATCGGGAACGACCTCTCCCGTTTCAGGGTTGATCAGCTCCACGATTCCAAGGTCAGGGCTCAAGTGATAGCCGCTGGCTTCGTGGGATTGTCCGACGCATTCCGGAAAAGCCATCTTTGCTTCCGTAAAGCCGTAGGTGGCCATGACATGCGTGTCGGGACTGCCGAGCAATGTGGCAAGATCGCGCAAACGCGCACGGAGGCCATCCGCGACTTTCTCACCGCCCAGAACAATCCGTTTCAAATTGGGCCAATGCCGGCCGGTTTCATAGGCCTCACGCAGCACGTGGTAGATGAAGGTCGGCATGCCGATGAGAATGTCGGGCTGAATTTTTTCGATGAGACTGATGTTGCCGTCTGTGCCAAGGGTCTTGCCGCCGCCCGTGCTCAGCATGAAGGTGCCAAAGCCAAGCCCCGCATGATGAGCCAGCCAGAAGGCCAGATGGGGCGCATAGGGGAAGAGGTTGATGTGCTTGAAATCCCGCTGAGAGCGCCCCGCCAGCATTAACCGTGTGCCGCTGACGTCGAGATTGTGCAGGTCATGCTTGGTGTAGAGAAAGGGCACCGGATCTGATGAACGGCCCGTGGTGCTGGTGAGAAGGATGGGGCGAAATTCCGCTTCGGCCTGCTCTTTCGCGGCGGCACGGCCATGCAGCAGTGCCGTATAAATCATGCCGGCCTCATGACGGAGCACCGGTTCGTCAGGCACGAGGACGAAATCACGCGGGCTGGCAAGGTCCTTCTTCGACGTGAAGGGCACGTGGCCCCACTCATCAAACGACTTGATGTCGAGCGCGTGGATGTCGTGCTCTTCAAAAAGGCGGTGGTAATGGGCGCTGAACGGGACGACGCGGCGGAGAAGGTAGTCGCGCAAATGCGTGAGCTGCCACTCGCGCCATTTCTCAGGCGGCGTGTCGTTCCAATCGGGTGTGTGACGGAGCAATTTCATGGCTGATTGTCTCCTGGTTGAGGTTGGTGTCTGTCTGGAGCAGGGCACGAATGGCAGGCAGCGCGGCGGTTGTGGCTTCGCGACCGGCCTGCAGGTATTGCCCAAAATTTTCAAAGTCGTGCCACGTCGAGATGGCAAAATGCGGATGGATGACCACATCCGCAGCAGCCACCTCTTTGGTGATGAGGTGCAGCTGCGCCGCCATCAGAGCACGGCGGAAAGTGTCGAGCACGTTCCCATAGGCGAGCAGGTTCACCTTCTGCCAAAACGTGCGGAACATGCGGGAAAAAACCTGGAAGGCGGGTTTGTCGTCGGGCATGAGCCCCTGTTCGTTTTTGGATTCGAACTCGTCTGGAGAAGGCATGACGTTCACCGCGACGACGGCATCCAGATGGAACCGTTTTTTGAGAATGGTCACCGGCAGGGGCTCCGAAGCTCCGCCGTCGGTGTAACGCCGGCCATTGAGCCGGACCGGCGCACAGACCGCAGGGATGGCGGAGCTGGCATGCACGGCGTGAGAAACACTGCCGGAATCGAAAACATGGGGTGTGAGACGGTCAAGGTCCGTGGCGATGACAATCAGGGGCTTGTTCAGATCGGCAAAGGTCTTGTCCCCCAGATCCCGTTCCAGATGCTTGCGCAGTTTTTCGCCCCGGATCAGGCCTTCCGAAGGCGGGATGATGTAATCCATGAGCGCCTTAAGTGCGGGCCGGTCTTTGATCTCCCGCGCACGTTCTTCCAACTGGGCGCCGGTGAGGCCCGAGGCCCAAAGCGAGCCCACATAAGCTCCCATGCTGCAGCCGGCAATGGCGGCGATGGGGATGCCTTCTTCTTCTAGCACCTGAATCACCCCGGCATGCGCAAGACCACGCGCACCACCACTGGACAGGACCAGCCCGATCCTTGGTGTTCTAGCTCCTCCTGAGCCGTGCTTTGAGCTTTCTTCAGCACGTCTCCATCCCTGAAAGGGAAGCTGGAGCTGGATGTTCATGACCTGCGGGGGTTGTTATCAATTTAGACCGCCCCTATGAGAAAATAATTCAAAAATAGCGATTCTTTATGCATAAATAGCCTCTCATGAACGACTCTGACCTTGATCGCATGCTCAAGCATGCTGCCACTGCCGCCCCATCGGCGGCTCCGCGTGCACTGGATGAACTGATCATGGCGCGTGTGAAGGTGGATGACGGACGGGCCAGACGCTGGCGCTCATTTGTTCAGTGGCTGCTGCTCCTGGCCGCCATCTCCGGCATCGCAACTGCCGGCATGGTGGGCTGGTCTCTGGCTTCACGCGACACGACGCATACCACACCACCCACCATGGAGCTGTTTCGCACAGGAGGTCCGCAATGACCTCAAGGCTGAAATGGCTGCTGATCTCCGTGTTTTTCTCCGCAGTTCTGGCCGGAGGAACGGCATGGCTGGTCACCGACTGGACCCTGCACCGGCATGGTGAAAGCCATGCCCATGATCATGCGCAGACAGATCTTCATGCGTGGATGCATGAGCATCTCGACATCACGCCGGAGCAGCATGAAAAGCTGGAGCCGCTTGAGGTAGAATTTGAAAACATCCGGATGAAACTGAAGGAAGATATTCGTCAGGCGGATGTGTCCCTGGCCCAGGCCATCCGTGATCCCAAGATGAATGAGGCGTCGATGAACGCGGCCTTGGAAAGGCTGAACAAAGCCCAAAGCGCGCTGCAGAAAGCCACGCTGGATCACTTTTTCATCATGAAGCGCTACCTGCGTCCGGCGCAGGCCGACAAACTCCTGAAATGGACCCATGACAGCCTCACCCGCGATTGACGCCCTGCTGCTGCCCCAGGCCGAAGCCGCTGCTGATGACTCAGCGGAGACGGCGCACCTGCGTGCCGCCCAGGCGGGCGACATGGCCGCGTTTGGGTGGCTGGTGAAGAGGCATGAGGAAAAGCTGTTTGGCTTTTGCTGCCGCTGGCTGCGCTGTGCGGAAGATGCGCGTGAAGTGTGTCAGGATGCCTTTGTACGCGCCTGGCAGGCACTGCCTGAATTTGAGGGCCGGGCAAAGCTTTCGACGTGGCTGTATCAGATCGCGCTGAACCTGTGCCGCGACCGCGCCAAATCGCGTGCTTCACGCCAGCGCGAAAATACCACGACGATCAATGATCTTGAGCAGCCGCTGCCGTGTCCGCAGAATCCGCCGGATGCGAGCGCGGCATGGCAGAGCGAGATGCAAAAACTTGAACGCGGCCTGGCTCTGCTGCCTGAAAAGCTGCGCACGGCGCTGATGCTCAGCGCCATGGAAGGCCTCAGCCACGAGGAGTGCGCCAAGGTGCTGAACTGCTCCGTGCGGGGTACCGAGGGGCGCATTTACCGCGCGCGGCAGATGCTGCTGCGCTGGTGGAATGAGGAAGGTCAGTGACCTGACACCGCATGCACTGCCTTTTCAATGCTGTCTGCGGCATCGGAACGCCAGCCGATGACAACGCGTGGCATGAGACCCCCTAAAACCAGAAAGAGGATGCAGGCGGTCAGCGGCCAGCGCTCGCGTGGCAGGGCGTCGGGGATGTTGATGACGTGTTTTGGCAGCACGCCGAGGAACAGGGTGTTGTACAAGCGCAGCAGGTTGATGGCATTGAAGACGGTGGCAACGAGCAGCACGATGCCGGCAATGAGGTGGTTTTGCAGCATGCCGTGGAAGATGAGCTCCTCGGCGCAGTAGCCCAGCGTGCCTGGAAGACCAACGAGGGCGAGGCCGCAGATGAGGAAGAAGGTGGCAAGGCGGGGGGCTTTGGCGGCGAGGCCGAGATGCATCAGGGGGTCTTCGGTGCTGCTGACGCGGACTTCCAGAGCACGGACGATGCAGATGAGTCCGGTGGAGGCAGCGGCGACCACAAGCCAGTGTGTGAGGGCGCCGGTGATGCCTTCGGCGTTTGCAGTGGTGATGCCGGCGAGCATGAAGCTGGCCTGGCTGATGCACAGGAACGCAAGCAGACGACGGGGCTTGCTTTCGGCGAAGGCACGCAGACTGGCGATGCCAACGGTGGCAACGGCTGCCAGGCTGAGGAATTCAAAGGCATGGTGTGCGGATTCTGAGAGAGAAGCGACCTGGGTGCGTGCGACGAGCACGACGCCGAGGTGGCCGTTGAAAAGAAGCGCCTTGGGAAGCAAGGGGCCGCATTCAAAGGCCTGCACCACACCGGCATGGAGGGGGAACAGCCCTTTGCGCAGCACCACCGCCAGTGTGACAAACAGGACGGATAATGTACCATATTCCGCAAAAAAGGTCGCCGAAAGGACGGCGGCGGTCAGGGCCAGGCAACTGGCCAAGCGAATGCCGCTTGTGAGGCGGGTCTCTCTTTGATCTCCGAACATGCCTAATGCAAACGGCAGGCAGGAAAGCCACCAGCCGAGGACCATGGGAACCCAACCGGCGGCGGCATACGCCACCTGGATGGAGAGAGAGATGAGCAGCATTCCGGCGGGAGCCTGGGCGGCGGCATCGCGCCGGGGGGCAAGCACGAGGACGATGAGGGTCAGGGCGGCATAAAAAGCCATGGGCACGGCATTCAGGCCATCGGCGAGGAAACAGGGCAGCAGAGGATCGTGCAGGCTCCGGCCATCAGCTTCATGGGCGGCAGCGAGAAAGGAAATGAAGGCCAGCAGGGCTGCCGCAACAGCGGTGCGGCGTGGGCGGGCGGACTTCCAGGATGCCAGCACACCCCCGAGCAATGAAGCCAGGGCGATGGTGAGGTATGGCAGTGAAAGGTGGAGCATGATCCTGGGTCAGCGGTCAGAGTTTTTTTTTCGCAGGCGCCGTGGGTTCGAAAATGGCGAGCCAGCGGGCGACCGCTTGAACAGGGGCGACGATCCAGCGTTCGACGATGGCATCATAAAACCCACGGCCAAGCGCCAGGCGATAGAGCCAGAGCTGCACCGAGGAGGGGAGCAGGGATTCGTATTGGCTGCCGGTGGGACTCAGCTTTCCACCCGCAGCGGAATGAACGCGGTGGTAGTCGCGCAGCATGGAGGGGGTGCGCAGAAACTGCAGGGTGCGCAGCATGGCATGGCTGACGAGATGGATGAGGGCAAAGGTGGTCCAGCCAAAGCCGATTTCGGCAAAGATGAGGCCGATCTGAGTCTGGGCTGCATAGGCCAGCGAGGTCTTGGCATCGGCCGAAGTACGATGCACGAGAGTGCCTAGAAAGGCGGTGGCCAGACCGATGATAATGACAAGGCTTCTGCTCCCCCAGGACTGATGAATGAGGGGCTCGATGCGCAGCAGCAGGTAGGCCCCGGCATGGATGGAGATGGCTCCGTAGAACACCGCGCTGGAGGGGGTGGGGCCTTCCATGGCCCGGGGCAGCCAGCCGCAGAAGGGCCCCTGAGAGGATTTGCCGCCGGCAGCGATCACGAGAAGCGCCGCGACAATCGTGCCTTGTGTGCCGTGAAGCTGACTCTGGCAGGAAGGCCACTCGCCGCTGAGCATGCCCGTCCAGGACGTGGTGTCGAACCAGTGATGCGCCAGGAAGATGGCGAGCAGCAAGAACAAGTCCGCCACACGGTAGGAGGCAAAGACCCACAATGCATTGCGCACCGGCTCCGGGCGATACTGGAAAAAGCCGACGAGCAGGACGGAGGTGATGGCCACGGTTTCCCAGCCGACAATGAGCAGGTCGAGCGATTCCGCGATGAAGATGAGAAGCGCGCCGAAAGTGAAGAGATGCAGCAGAAGAAAGAAGCGGTAGAAGCCCGGATCCCGATGGAGATAGCGAATGGAAAAAGAGCCCACGATGCCAGCCAGCACCACGGTCATACCCACGAGGGGCAGAGACAGCCTGTCGATGAGCAAAGGCAGCGGATAACCATAGTGCCCCACGGTGAACCAGTCCCCCAGCATCACGCGTACAGAATGCAGCCCCTCGGCCTTCATGCGCCAGCCAATCATGATCACAAGAAGCAGGAGAAACAGATAAGTCACCTTGGTGATCCGCGCCATGACGCGCTCCGTGACACCGCCGCCCAGAAGCCACAGGAAGCTCAGCGCGAGAAAAAGCGCGCCGGGTGTGGCAATGAGCAGAGGTATCAGGGTTTTCAGCGGCATGAATGCAAAGAGAAGTTGTGAGGCTTTTACGCAGCCCTTGGTTCGATCCGGGCCAGAGCGAGATGTTCCCTTTTACCCTCATACCAAGCCTGAGAGCTGGAAGCCACAGGAAGCGGCTCTTCATTGCCCGCGAGCTTTTCAAAAACACCCTCGCGATACACCTCCACGTGGCCGTCATCCGGGTCCATGGTGGCGAGACGAATCCACTGGTTGCAGACGATTTCGTTGAGTTCATCGTCGGCCCTGATGACTTGCATCAGACGCGCAGGTGTGGTCTCGACGACGAACAAAATGCGCACCGGTTCGTGGATTTCGACCGCCTGCGCAGGCAGGCCCGTGCGCAGATCGCCCTGATAACCATTCATCACGCCGAGCAGGCCGTTGATGTTGTGCGGGAGCTTGGTGCCGCTGCCGTACACGTCGTTATCAACTGCGGAGAAGTAGTAGTCGAGATTGATGCTGTAACAAACCGGGAGCGCGGCACGGACCACCTGAGCCAGCGCTTCGTTGCTGGGATCTTTGGTGGCATCGTAGGATGCGAGAAAGGCCCGGCGGTCCATGAAGAGCCCTTTGGTGACCTCACGACGGCCGACAAAGGCCACGGCGTTGGTGCAGTGGCCGTATTCAGGACGCGGCTCCCCGATGTGCTCCGCGCGCTCCTGTACATGCCTCAAGCTGGATTCCGGGGAGATGGAATGACCCGCCGCTTCAAAGCGTCGTGCGCGTTCATGAGCATTGAGCGTGCGCGCCTTGTCGAGCGCCTGATGGACGCGAACGAGATCCCCGCAGTGGGTCTCAGGCAGGAGGTCCAAGTCGAAGAACTGAATGTCCTCGTTGCAGGTGTCGTGGCAGCCTGCAATAAACCAGGTGTCTTCAGGAATGACAACGCCCCTGGCGCGCAAGGCCTCACGAACCGCAGGGCGGTTGGCGACGAGGGCAAAGAGGCGTGCGTTTGGCGCGCCTGTGCGCCCGCCACAAGCCTGACAGCAGTAGGCCGACTCGTAGGGGTTGTTCAGGCTGGTGGAACCGTGGCCGAGAATGACCACAAGACGCGCATGACCCTTGTCCAGCCCGGCGGGTCCGAGCACCTGATAAACACACTCCGCCTGCTCTTCGGTGGTGAAGCTGCGCATCAGACCCGAGGTGGCATCCCGCGAGGCGGCGTCATCCTGCATGAAGGCAAACTCGGTCCTGGGCTCCGGCAGGAACGCCTTGTTAAGAAATTTGGTGAACCGCCCAAAGGCCAGAGGAGTGAGGACCCGCAGCGCCAGCGGGAAGAGGCTCAGGAAGCCGAGGCATGCGGTGCTGAACCAGCCACGAACCAAGGTGCGAGAGGAGATGAAGCCATTGCGCGCCACGCCACCCCATACGCGTCTGAGGTCCTGACGACGCCTGTGCAAGTGCGCATGCTCCTCCACCGGCACCTCACGCACAGTGTGCTGCGGATCGATCACCACAGGGCAGAGAGAGACGCCGCCGGCATCATCAATACCGGCATAGTTGATGGCCACGCCAAAGAATCCCGCGACACCCACCGTTTCGATGGCGGGGTCGACCTCCTCCAGAGCGCGCCGCATGGACTCTTCGCGCTCATCGATGCAGAAGAGCACCTGGGCGACCAGCCTGTTGCTGCTTGGCACGACGCACGGCATGTTGCGATGTTTGGCCAGCGGGATCAACACAAGGCGCTCATGCCTGCGCTCGTAAGCCAGATGCAGCAGACGGCGGCGTTCGATCTCGTGACTGGAGAGGATTTCCTGGACCAAACGAGCCACCTCTCCGTTCTCCAAGGCGGCAAGCTCCCTGCTGCTGATGCCGAGAAGCTGGACCACATCAAACACGCGCGCCACATGGGTCAGGGGATCAAAGCGCGGCACAGGCACCGGCGTGGAGCGCCATGCGGAGGTGCCTCCAGCGATGTCCTTGAGCGCCGCCACGGTGTAGGTGAGGCGCAGGGCGAGAAACTCCATGACGGAGCAGCGCACGCGGTCATGCGGCGCGAGAGCGGCATCCTGCTCAAGCATGTGAACCATGCCCGCCCAGCCGCGCAGCGCGAGCAGCTCCTCTGTGACGAAGTCCTCCCACTGGGCGAGAGGCACGCCGAGCTGTTCGAGAGCGTCCAGGACCACGGCCTCTGCATCCATGCCTGCCGCCTCCTGGCGGAGAAATTCGGCGCGCACCCCGCTGAGGTGGTCGGGGAAAATGGCGAAGGCCTGGGGCATGATCGTGCGCGCGGCTCTGAGCAGACCTTTGTCCCGATGCGGCATGGGCCAGTAGGCGATGCCCTGATCGAGATAGGCCGCGGTGAGGCGGATGAGAGGCGGATGAATGAGGGCATCCATGTCGATGCCGTGCAGTGCCAGCACGAATTCGCGCGGACGTTTTGGCATGACAGGAGGTGGAGCAGGCTGGGGCTGCACGCTCGCCAGACAGGCATGCCAGAGCGCCTGCGGAGAATCCCCGCGCAGTGCGGTGGCGGAGGAAGGAGGGAGGTCATTGCGAAAGGAGTCCAACCAGCCGCCCTCCTCCAACTGCCAGGAAATGTTGATGCCATTCACCCGGCGCACACCGGGGATGAGCATCGCGCGCCTGAGTTCCCGCCGACTGAGCCTGCCGGGCAGAATTTCTGCGTTGGGTTCGCGGCTGAGAACCGCGTCGATGTCTTCATCCAGAATGCGGCCCCGGGCCCGGTCCGACTGATAAGCCTCTTCGGAGAGGTAGGGTTCCGCCTTGTAGAGAGCGGCCCCCTCAAGGACGGCCTCTTCAAAGCTGCGGTGCTGGAATGAACGGAGCGTGTTGTAGTGCACAAACACCCCCAGGGGCCCCTGAACCGGCAGGAAGCGGGCCGCATGACCCACCACCCGGCGAAGGTGCTGGAGGCACCCCTCCGCCGGGTGAGTCTCCAGGGTGGATTGGTGACAGCCGCAAGGACTGACATGGGAACGGGTGCTCATCAAAGGTCGAAAGGCAATTAAGAGCTTCTTTGGGTGCTGCGCCATCCCTTGGTGAGGGGGTATTCCGCTACGGAGCGCGGGGGCGAGGGTGGATGTTTTCCGTGTGGAGGGTGGGCGGAGCGGAGGGCGATGGGTGAGGTGGAGTCTTGGGTGGGAAGGACAGGCCGGAGGCGCTGTCTTCCGTGGACAGCCGGGACGGCTATCCTCCGCGGGGAGGGCGTTGGGTGAGGTGGGGTCTTGGGTGGGGAGGACAGGCCAGAGGCTCTGTCTCCCGATGACAGCCGGGGACGGCTATCCTCCGCGGGGAGGGCGATGGGTGAGGTGGGGTCTTCGGTGGGAAGGACAGGCCGGAGGCTCTGTCTCCCGATGACAGCCGGGGACGGCTATCCTCCGCAGGGAGGGCGTTGGGTGAGGTGGAGTCTTGGGTGGGGAGGACAGGCCGGAGGCTCTGTCTTCCGATGACAGCCGGGACGGCTATCCTCCGTGGGGAGGGCGTTGGGTGAGGTGGAGTCGTGGGTGGGGAGGACAGGCCGGAGGCTCTGTCTTCCGATGACAGCCGGGACGGCTATCCTCCGCTGGGAGGGCGCTGGGTGAGGTGAGGTCGTGGGTGGGAAGGACAGGCCGGAGGCGCTGTCTTCCGTGGACAGCCGGGACGGCTATCCTCCGTGGGGAGGGCGTTGGGTGAGGTGGAGTCGTGGGTGGGGAGGACAGGCCGGAGACTCTGTCTTCCGATGACAGCCGGGACGGCTATCCTCCGGGGGGAGCGTGCGGGGATCAGGCGGTGGGGGTTTGGAGGGGGACGACGACTTCGATGCGGAGGCCGTGGGGCTGCCTGCTGCTGGCGGTGAGCTCGCCGCCGGACTGGCGGGCACGGGCGCGCATGCCGACCATGCCGAGGCTGGGACTGTAGATGATATCGTCGTTCTGAGTGGGCAGGCCTTTGCCGTTGTCTTCAATGGTGAGACGGATGGACTGATCCCGATGCCGGAGGCTGATTGTCACTTCCGTGGCCTCGGCGTGGCGGGCGATGTTGGTGAAGGCCTCCTGGGCGATGCGGAAGAGGTGTGTTTCCGTCTCGTCTGAAAGTCGTCCTGTGAAGTCGGAGTCGTAGTCCACCTTCATGCGAGTGCGCTGGCCGAATTTTTCCGCCAGCCAGCGCAGACCGGCATCGAGACCGAAGTCATCAAGAATGACAGGGCGAAGGAGCTGGGAGAGCTCGCGGACGTTGGCGATGGATTCGTCCACGAGATGGAGGCAGTCGGCGCGGAGTGAGGGGAGATCCTGGGTGGAACCTTTGGTGAGATTGGCGCGCACGGCGGCGAGGGACTGGCCGAGCTCATCGTGCAGCTCATGAGAAAACCGGCGTGCGGCCTGCTCCTGGGTTTGCAGCATGTGCCAGGAGACACGGCTCAGCTCTTCGGACTGCCAGCGGATGCGCTGGATGCTTTTACGGGCGAAGGCGATGGTGAGCATGGCACAGATGGCAGCGAGGATGGTGCTGGAACCGAGCAGGAGGGTGGAGTCATCGCTGAGATCCTGCGACTGCTGCTCCAGCGCATGCTCGGTCTGGGTGAGGTGCTCAGAGCTGCTTTTGATGAGCTTGTTGACCAGCTCGACGACCCGGCCGTGATGGAGGAAGAGAGTCTCCAGTTTGTCACGCTGCACCGGCTCCTGGCTTTCCAGCAGCCGATGTGATTCCTGGCTGAAAGCTTTGACGCCCCTGTCCAGATCCGCCCACAGTTCAGCATCCGCCAAGGATCTCACCTCCGGCCCCAGACGGGAGATCTGGCGGTCGCTTTCATCCAGCTCCTGCAGCAGCCGGGCCAGATCCGCGCGCTTGAGTTCGAACTGGGCGAACTGATGCAGCACTCCCGTCATGGTGTTTTCCTCTGACTGCACATCCTGGCGAAGACGGGCGATGAGAAACTGGTCCCGCGCCATCTGCTCGACCCCGTGGCGGATGCCCTGGCTCTGGCGAACTGCAATCAGCCCGGCCGTGCCCAGCAGCACCATGACCAGCAGGAAGCCCAGGGCGAGAACGCGAAGCACATAGCGTTCAGTGATCCGAAGAAAGGTGAACGACATGAGGACAGAGAAAGCAAGTCAAATGGCCTCGACCATGGGTATGGAGAGCGGTGACCGGGAAGAGCCCTGGGTCTGAAAGAAGGAAACCATGCCGGTCTGAATATCATACAAAGATCCGACGAGCATCAATTTTCCCTCCTGAATCATACCAGCCAGGGTGGAGCTTCGCTCCATGATCATGCGCATGGTGCGCAGCACGTTGCGGCGTGAGACTTCATTGGCGTAGGCATCCTTCTCTCCGGGCAGCCAGGCACCATCACGCTTGCAGGTGCTGAGATCGACCGACTGTTGAATCTCAATGACGAGCGAATCGAGATTCACACAGCCCGTCGCTTCGGCAGCGGTTTGATTGCTGCAAATGAGATCCACGGCGGCATTGACCGCACCACAGGAGGTGTGCCCCATGACCAGAATCATTTTCGCACCCGCCACGGCGCAGCTGTACTCGATGCTTCCCAGAACCTTGTCATGCGCCACATTGCCCGCGATTCGGACACTGAAAATATCTCCCAGGCTCAGGTCAAAAACGAGTTCAGCGGGCGTGCGCGAGTCAATGCAGCTGAGCACGACAGCCATGGGGAACTGGCCGGCTGAAGTGGCATCCACCAAACGGCCGATGTCGCGAGTGAGATGCCGGCCTTCGCGGAACCGCTCGTTGCCTTCCTTGAAAATTTCCAGCACACGTTCGGGTGTCAGGCTGCTTTGAACGGCGCGGGTGCTGTAATCCAGAAACTGAATGTGGTCTTTGATCTGGGGATATTTGTCTTTGAACCCCGCCATGCTGAGTTTGATGCCACGCGCCTTGGCGGTCTTGTGCTGGAAATCGTGGATCAGGCCCAGGATGTCCGCGTCAATGTAGTCCGTGCTGCGCGCATCGAGGAGAACATGACCGCCCTTTGGAACGCTGCGCAGGGTTTCCTCCAGCTTTCCCCGGCTGAAGAAACTCACCTGATTGGCCAGTTCAATGCGCAGGACGTCGCCCGTGATGTGCTGCTCCATGAACTTGCGCAGAGGCCGGCGCATGTTGCTGTGCAAAATGAAGCTGATGCTGGCCGCGAGACCAATGAGGATGCCGATCAGCAGATCTGTCAGAACGATGGCCACGACGGTGATGATGAAGGGCAGAAACTGGTTCCTGCCTTCGTTCCACATCTGTCTGACGAGGCTGGGACTGGCGAGCTTGAGCCCGGTCATGAGCAAAATGGCACCAAGCGCCGCAAGCGGGATCTGGTTCAGCCAGCCGGGCACCAGCAGAACGCAGCCCAGCAGCAGACAGCCATGAACAAAAGCAGACAGCTTGGTTTTTCCGCCGGCAATGATATTCACACTGCTGCGCACAATCACGCTCGTCATGGGCAGCCCACCGATCAGCCCTGAGGTGACATTGCCAATCCCCTGCGCGATCAGCTCCCGGTTGGGCGGACTGCTGCGCCGCTGCGGATCGATCTTGTCCACCGCCTCAAGGTTAAGCAGCGTCTCCAGGCTGGCGACGATGGCGATGGTGATGGCAGCGCCATAGACAGCCGGATTGCCGAGGGCGGAAAAATTCGGAAACACCAGGAAGCCCATGAATGCGCTGATGTCTTTCGCGACCGGAACCTGCACCATGTGCGTGGCTTCAATGACCCATGCGGCGCTGCCATACTGCTTCAGCAGCATGCTGATCCCCACTCCCAACAGCACAACCACCAGAGGTGCGGGCACCACGCTGCTTTTCAAGAGCTTGATTTTATCCCACAAAACCATCATCAAGATGGAGAGCACGCCGACGAGCGCGGCACCTGGCTGGATGTCAAACAAAGCGGACCAAATTTCAGTGAAGGTGTTCTCATGGTCGGGCTGCAGGAAATACATGTCACCTTCCGGATCGGGATCGTGGCCCACGACGTGCGGGATTTGCTTGAGCACCAAAATGACACCGATGGCGGCCAGAAGCCCTTTGATCACACTCGAAGGAAAAAACGCGGCAATGAAACCCGCACGACACAGACCGAGAATAATCTGCATCACACCTGCGATCATCACCGCCAGCAGGAAAGTCTCAAACGACCCCAGCTTGCCAATCTGTGCCGCCACGATGGCGGTCAATCCAGCGGCAGGTCCGCTGACGCTCGTTTGTGATCCGCTGAGAACTCCGACCAAAATGCCACCGATGATGCCAGCCACGATGCCCGAAATGAGAGGTGCATTGGACGCCAGCGCCACCCCAAGACAGAGGGGCAGAGCCAATCCTTTAGTCAATCAGTCCATTGCGAATGGAGAAGCGCACGAGTTCGCCGATGGAATGAAGGTTGAGCTTTTCCATGATGCGGCCCCGGTGAGCCTCCACCGTGTACACGCTGAGGTTCAACACGGAGGCAATCTCCTTGTTGGTCTTGCTCTCAGAAATCATCTGCAACACCTCACGTTCGCGGGGTGAGAGGAGATCGATGGGGTTGGTGACATGCTTGCGATAGTCGTCCAGCACGGCATCGCTGACCTCCGGGCTGAGAAACCCTTTGCCATTGGCGACGGCCCGCACGGCGGAGAGAAGATCGCTTTCGTTGCTGTCCTTCAACAAATAGCCATTGGCCCCGGCACGCAGCATTTCGCGCACGTAAACGGAGTCCTTCTGCATGGAGAGCGCGAGGATGCGCGCCTTTGGCACCGCCTTCGTGATCTGCCGCGCCGCCTCGATGCCGTTGAGCTCCGGCATTGTCACATCCAGGACGACGATGTCCGGCTGAAGGTCGATGGCTTTTTCCACCGCCTCCCGTCCGTTGGCGGCCTCCCCCACGACTTCCATGTCCCACTGCGCAGCGAGGATCATGCGGAAGCCGTTGCGGACCACGGCGTGGTCATCGGCAAGAAGAATGCGTGTTGTTTTGGCGGCCATGGGACTGCCACCATAACGGACCAGCGACATGCGGCAACGGACAAAACTACCGCCATTTCGTGGGAAACTGTCCGGCAGGTCGTCACACAGAGACCGACTCCCGAAGAACTCATGCCATCCCTGCGCCTATTCACGATCAGTCTCAGCCTTGTTTTGGCCCCTTGGCTGAGTCATGCCCAATCGGCCCTGAAGGCTGCGCCCGAAGAAGGCTCACTGGCTGAGGAGCTGGCCTTCGAAATGCCCGAGATCGTGATTGAGGGCAAGGCCGAGAGTCTCATCGGCATCGCCACCTCGGCCTCGAAAGGCCAGACCAGCGCCAAGGAGCTGATGGCACGGCCCTTTTCACGACGTGGTGAGCTGCTGGAGAGCATTCCGGGCTTCATCGCCACGCAGCACAGCGGTGATGGCAAGGCGAACCAGTATTATCTGCGGGGGACGAACCTCGATCACGGCACCGACTTTGCCATCTACGTGGATGGCATGCCGGTGAACCTGCGCAACCATGCGCACGGCCAGGGCTATGCGGACACCAATTTCATCATCCCGGAACTGGTCGGTGAACTGGAGTATTGGAAGGGCACCTACTATGCCCAACATGGCGATCTCAGCTCCACCGGGGCGGCGCGCTTCAAACTGCTGAATGCGCTGCCGCAGGGCATTCTCTCCACCACCTGGGGCGAATATGATTACACGCGCACGCTGATCGCCGATACGATCCAAGCTGGTGCCGGGCAGCTCACGGTGGCGCTGGAGCATCAGTTCTACAATGGCCCCTGGGATTTGCCCTCAGATGCCACCCGCTTGAACGGCTTTCTGCGCTGGCACTGGGAGAACCCCAAGGACCAGATCAACGTGACCTTTATGGGCTATCACGGCAAATGGAGGTCCACTGACCAGGTGCCGGTGCGTGCCATGGAAAGCGGCGTGGTGGGCCGTTATGGGAACCTGGATCCAACCGACGGGGGCAATTCACAGCGCTACAGCCTTTCGTTCGACTGGGTGCGGAATGAAGGCCGAACCACCACGCGCGCCAATGCGTATGCGGGCTTTTACGATCTCGACCTGTTTTCCAATTTCACCTTCTACATGGACAGCATTGCGCGTGGCGACACGCTGGGTGACCAGTTTGAGCAGAAGGATCACCGCTGGTTTCTCGGCGGTGAACTGGCGCGTGACTGGCGGTTTGATGCCATGGGCCAGGAGCAGCGTTTCACTCTCGGCGTGCAGCTGCGCACGGACATCATCACCGGCCTGGGACTGTACAACACCTCTCAGCGTCAGCGCTGGAACACCGTGCGGCAGGATGACATCACGCAGTCCACCTACGGCCTGTACGCGGAGGCTGAGCTCAAGCCGGTGCGCTGGCTGCGCATCATCCCCGGTCTGCGCGGAGATGTGTTTCAATTCAACGTGGAAAAGAGCAACCTCCCGGAGAATGCGGGATCGCTGACCAAGGGCATCGTCAGTCCGAAGCTCAGCATGGTGTTCGGTCCGTGGGCCAAGACCGAGTTCTATGTGAACGCCGGGATGGGCTTCCACAGCAATGACGCGCGCGGCGTGAACATCACCACCGATCCCAACACGGGCCTCCCGGCAGATCGAGTCAATCCGCTGGTGCGGACCTACGGCGCCGAGATCGGCATTCGCAACGAGTCCATTCCCAAGCTGGTGAACACGCTCTCGTTCTGGATGCTGCACAGCGATTCGGAGCTGATCTACACGGGGGATGCCGGCACCACCCAGCCGGGGGCGGCCTCCATGCGCCAGGGCATCGAGCTCTCCAGCTACTGGCGTCCCAAGGACTGGGTCATGGTCGATATGGAGGCCACATTGACCAGCGCGCACCTCGTCGACACCGATCCGCCCAATCAAAAGATCCCCAACTCCATCCCCTACACCTTCAATGGGGGCATCACGCTCGGAGGGGCCCAGGGTTTCTTCGGCTCGCTGCGCGCCCGATACTTCGCACCACGGCCCCTGGATTCGGTGGTGGACGTGAAAACGCGCGAGTCGTTGCAGGTCAATGCCCGCCTTGGGTATCGCAAAAACAACTGGGAGATCGCGATGGACTGCCTCAATCTGCTCAACCGGAGCGACTATGATGTGGCGTACTACTATGCCTCCCAGCTTAAAAGCGATGCCGCACCGGTGGACGGGGTGCACGTGCACCCCATCGAACCACGGATGTTTCGCCTCTCGGTGACCTATCGTTTCTAAGAGGAGATTTGCTCCCCTGCCGAGGCGACAAAGAAACCGCCCTGCCCTGTTGTCAAAGCTTCCAGAGCGTACGATCTTGCGCCCCCCATGTCTCTGCCGCGACTGCTCGCCGTTCTCCTCTGCACTTCCGCCCCGCTCACGGCGCAGGTGGCCAGTTCTGCACTGAAGATCGAGGTGCGGCGGGCGCTCCCTGCGGATGACATTCCCCAACCGGCCCTGCCAGACACCGCCAAGCTGCCGCGCGTGCTCCCGGTCAATCGCCAGAGTGTTTACACCCGTTGCGAGACGACGCTGCCGCTGATCGCGATCACCTTTGATGATGGACCGGATCCCGTGCTGACCCCACGTCTGCTGGATTTGCTCAAGCAGCGTGGCATCCATGCCACTTTTTTTCTGGTGGGCAAAAATGCCGCCGCTTTCCCCGAGGTTGTGCGTCGGATCGTGGAAGATGGACATGAGGTGGGCAATCACAGCTGGTCCCATCCTTTGCTGACGCAGCTCAGTGCGGAGGGTGTGGAGAGCCAGCTGCGCCGCACGCATGACGCCATCGTGAAAGCATGCGGCACCGCCCCTTTGCTGTACCGCCCGCCCTACGGCGCCGTGCGTGCCACGCAGCGTGCGCGGATCGAAAAGTCCTTCGGCTACCCGGCGATCCTCTGGGATGTGGACCCTCAGGACTGGCAGCACCCCCGCAATGCCCAGAAGGTGTATGACCGCATCCAAAGTCAGACACGCCCGGGGTCCATCATTCTCTGCCATGACATCCACGAGACGACTATCGCGGCGATGCCAGCCACACTGGATGATCTCGCTGCTCGTGGCTTTCGTTTTGCGACCGTCACTCAGTTGATCGCCTATACCACTCCGCCGGAACTCATGGGACCGCCAGCGCCAAAGCACCTGCCAATGAGCCCGCTCGGCGCTCCGCCCCCTGCAACTGCTGGCGAGGGCACCGCCAAGGCGAGTGAATAGGCGAGGCGGGAAGGTTCCTTTGGCCGGGGGCTGATTCGACCATCCGTCGGTCGATTTTGGCGTCTCTTGCGCCCTTGCTCTCCCAAAACCGAGGTGGCCGATCCTCTGATGACTGGCTTTTCTTTGCTGGTGGGATGCTAACTGCACGCCCCCCCTCGTTTGGAGGTGTCATGATTTTGCCACAAATGTCAGAATTGAGTCAGTTATTGTAAATGATTTTCAAAAAAGCATCCATTTGATTCATTACTGCGATCATTTAGGCATAATTAAATTAAAAAATCATAACTGAAATGCTTTACAGAGAATTGTTTCAATTATAGTTTGATGACAATCGTTCGTTTGGATTCAGTGAATCTAATTTGAGTATCAAATCCGTTAACATTCGCAACCATGAAAACGCCCCCCTCAGCTCCCCAACTGCACCGCAAGCCCATTTCGGCTGCTGCAGCGGCCATGATGCTTGCTTTTACCAGCCTTGGTTTTGCTGCATCCACCATTGAACTGAATCAGCCCTATCCACCGGCTGGTGAGAACTACAGCATCACGGCGCTGCAAAACCTCACTCCCCTCACCTTGGATGGTGGAACTTCGGCAGGAGCCAATCCCAATGTGAACTTTGTGTTCCAAGGAGGATTCGGCGTGCGCTATCAGGACGCCTACGGCACCCTGACGGACTTTGGCATCGGCCTTTACGATGCGAGCTCCGCCCCGGGCATCCAGACTGCGTCCACCGGACTGAACATCTTTTTCGATCAACTGGTGTCGAGCAACGGCCTGTCTGCCACCTTGGGCCACTTCGGCCTCAATGAATACTCGGCTGACGCCGACCCGAGCAAAGTGGCACCGACCATTTCGATCTACGGGATCGGCAATCTACTGCTCGGCAATTTCTCGACTGCGGACATTCTGGGCAGCCATGCGATGAGCCTGCTTACGGCGCTGGATCCGATCGCCCAGACTGACCTTTGGAAGCTCGATCTGGATTCCTTGGTGGGTCCTAATGTGCAGGTTTCCGGCTTCACGCTGGCCGCAGACACGCACAATGGCGCTGGCAGCCCGATGGCCGTCAACAGCGACCCCTATTTCCTCGTGGCGGTGGACGGCTGCGAATGCGCGTCGGTCCCAGAGCCAGGCTCCGCCTTTCTCATTCTGAGCGCCGGCCTCGGCACCCTGATCATCACACGCCGCAGGACCCGGGACTTGTTCTCCGCCAGGTGATCCCTCTTTGAGGTCATACCCGTCATGATGAGCCGTGGGAGATGTGAATCTCTCACGGCTTTTTTGTGGGCATGCGCTGACATTTGGCCCAAAGATGGTGTGCCGGATTATGCGAAACATGCCGCGAAGGTGGACGGCTTGTTTGCGCGCTGGAGGGACTGGGTGGAGCTGGAGACGGTGACGTGAAGTGCTCGTGTGATCCTTCCATTCAGGCTAGTCGTCGGCCTTCTTTTTCTTCTTTCCTTTGCCTTCGCCTTTCTTCTTCCCGTCGCCCGACGTGGGTTTGATTTCAGCATCGGCTGCGGGAATGGCGGCGCCAAGTCTGGCCTTGATGTCGCTCATGCCGACTTCGGCGGCGAGGTTGGTCCATTCATACGGATCTTTGGAGTGGTCGTAGAGCTCCTCGGTGCCGTCGGCGTAGCGAATGTAGCGCCAGCTGGCATCGCGCACGGCGTGGTTGCCTTTGCCGTGGGTGCAGACGGCCACGCCGTCCCATTTGGCGGCGGGGTCTTTGAGCAGGGGCATGAGGCTCGCGCCTTTGACATGCTCGGGTACGGGCAGGCCTGTGAGTTCGCAGACCGTGGGATACATGTTCATGTAATCGACCGGAGCTGTGCAGGTGGTGCCCGGCTTGGTCACACCGGGGGCGATGATCGCCATGGAAGTGCGGGTGGTTTCCTCCCACAGGGCAAATTTGCGCCAGTGCTCCTTTTCGCCCAGATTCCACCCGTGATCGGTCCACCAGACGATGATGGTCTTGTCTTTTCGGGGGCTTTGATCGAGTCCGTCAAGCAGGCGTCCCACTTGATCGTCGAGGAATGAGATGGTGGCGAGGTAGGCCTGTACGCCTTTCTTCCACTGGTCGGCTTTGACGACGGCGGCGTGATCGCCCTCAGGCCCGGCCATGCGCACGCCGGCTTTGGGGATGTCATCGAGATCATGCTCCTTGGTCACCGGCAGCTTGATTTCGGCCAGCGGGAAGCGGTCATAATACTCCTGGGGGACGTACCACGGCAGGTGTGGCTTGATGTAGCCCAGCGCGAGGAAGAGCGGCTTGTCCGTCGGTGCCGTCTTGAGCTGGTTGATGGCCCAGTCGGTGGCTTTGTAGTCGCCCATGTCAGAGGGTTTGGCATGCACCGGACCCCAGTCGAAATGACCGCGGTTGAGGCCGTTCATGTTTTCCTCGTGTTCTTGGATGGAAGGAAAAAGCCCCTCCCATTTCGTCCATGAGTCAGTGCGCCCCTCGCTGCCGTAGCCGTGGTAAATTTTGCCGCCGCCGAAGGTGTTGTAGCCGCTGGCAAGAAAGTGGCGGTTCAGCGTGACCACATCCTTCATCACGCCTTCGGCCGGATCACCGTTGGTGTAGATCCCGGTCTGCCACGGGCGCAAACCGCTCATCAGTGCCGCACGCGAAGGATTGCAGGCCGGGGCGGCGCAGTGCGAGTTGGTAAACGCTGTGCCACGCGCCACCAGGCGGTCAATGTTCGGCGTTTTCGTCTGCGGATGGCCGCCGAGATAGGTCACCCAGTCGTTCAAATCATCGACGGCGATGAACAGGACATCGGGTTTCTGTTGAGCGACCGCAGCGGAGCTCAACAGCAGGAACAGGGCAAGGAGACGATTCATGGCCCGCCTTGAACGTGGCCATGGTTATCGTCTTGCGGCGAAAACTCCGTTACTCGTCATCCTTTTCCAGGCGATAGAGCGCTCCATCTTGAGACAGCAGCACCGGTTCGCCATCAACGTCTGACGTGACGAGGGTGGGGTTGAACTTGTGCTCCGAATCCTTGCGGTACAGCACGCTGCGCCGCACAGGCAGGCCGCTGGCGGGGTCGATGCCCAGCGCCCACACGGTGCCGTATCCCCAGTCGGCGAATACAAAGGCGCCGTCGAGCTGGGGCAATTTCTGGCCGCGATAGAGGAGGCCGCCGACGATGCAAATGCCCTCTCCCCGCATGCGGGTGTAGGCATGCACAGGGTCGGTGAGGGCGGTGGCCGGCAGATCTCCGTGAGCATGGAAAGGCGTCTTCGCGGGGCCTTCGCGTTCACTCCACCCGTAATTGGCCCCTGCTTCGACGCGGTTGATTTCCTCCCACAGGTCCTGCCCGACGTCCGCGCACCAGAGCTGGCCCGAACGGGCGTCAAAGGACAGCCCCCAGGGGTTGCGAAAACCAAGGGCGAAAATTTCGGGCCGCACGGTTTGCTCCTTGGCAAAGGGGTTGTTCTCCGGGATCGCATACGGCAGCTTGCCGGCGCGGCCGTTCACATCGATGCGCAGTATTTTGCCGTGCAAGACCCAGGGGTTTTGCGCCAGGCGATAGGGGTCGTTGCGCAGGCCGCCATCCCCAAGCGCGATGTACAGAAAGCCGTCTGGTCCGAAGGCGATGTGGCCGCCCCAGTGGTCGGCCAGCGGCTGTGGAATCTCCAGAAGCACGCGCTCCGTCTCTGGCAGCGCGTCCGGGGTGGAGTCTTTGGAGGCGCGCATTTCACTGATCACCGTGCGCCGGGGATTGTTTTGGGAGTAGCTGAGGTAGAACAGGCGGTTTTTAGCGAATTGAGGATGAAAGGCGATGCCGTGAACGCCCTCCTCAAAAAGCACGATGCCTTTCATCTTCTCACGGAAATCGAGGAAGGGGCGCCATTGGCCGCTGCCATCCAGTCGCACGGCGCAGAATTCACCGCGCTGCATCGCGATCACCTGCTCCCCGCTGTCATCTGGCAGCGGGGCCAGCATCACGGGGGAGTCGAACTCGCGGTCAAAAGCAAGTTTGCGCAGCACGATTCCGGGCATCTGCTCTTCGGGCAGTTCCTGAGGGGGGATTTCCGGCACCGCAGGAACCGGCTGCGGGGCGCCGGTTTCCGGGATGGCGGAGTGGATGGGGCTGTGAGTGCCCAGGGCCGCCACCATCAGGGCAGAAAGCAAGGGGCGGGAGGGCAGGAAAATTTTCATCGGGGTTGGGGCTTCTGACTGCATGGATCATGCCATCCTGAGAGCTCGCAATTTTGTTTTTCCTCGAAATATCCGGGTGATGAATCAGAGGGATGGGTTTTCGTGGGGCGCGATCAGCAGGGCATTCTCGTTGATGATTCGCCATTTGAGATTCGGCCGGACGTGCCTGAGGGAGGAGTCCGGGCGGGCCCGCAAGGCGGATTTAAGCCGCCGGAGGCGGGCCTTACGCCCGAAAGGGGGCGATGGACACCCGCGAGAAACTTTTTCCACGTCTTGCACTCCTTCCGCCGTATGCCAATGATGGGCGCTCCTTTACGATGAGCGACCCAATCAGTCACGAGTGCGGCATAGCAGTGGTGCGGCTGAAAAAGCCGCTGGGCTACTTCTATCAAAAATACGGCAACGCCCTCTACGGCTTTGACGCACTGCAGGCCATTATGACCAAGCAGCGAAACCGCGGCCAGGACGGCATGGGCATTGGCTGCAGCAAGCTTGGCATGCCCCCGGGCCTCCCCTACATGTTCCGCGTGCGCAGCACTGAGAGTGTGGAGCGCATCGGCCAAGTCTTTGAGGATGAGCGCAAGGAATACAAGCGCATCGCCCGCCGCATCAACAAACAGCGCAAGGATGAGCGCGACCAGGAGGGCAAAGAGTTTGTTTCTTTTGAGGACGATCCGGACGCCATCAAACGCGAGTTTGAAATGGCCGGGGAGATCTACATCGGCCATCTGCGCTACGGCACCAGCGGTGACTTCGGCAAAGGGGCGCTGCACCCCTACATGCGCCGCACCACCTGGCCCACGCGCACGCTGATGGTGATGGGGAACTTCAACCTCACCAACACCCGCGAGCTCAACGAGGTCATGATGAAGCGCGGGCAGCACCCCGTGTTCGGCACGGACACTCAGAGTGTGCTCGAAGAAATCGGCTTTCAGCTCGATGAGGCGCACACCAAGCTTTACCACGACCTGCGTGACTCCGGAATGCCGGGCGAAGACATTCCCCAGCACATCAGCGAAAAGCTGGATGTGACTGCGGTGATCAAGGAATCCGCCAAGCGCTGGGATGGCGGTTACAGCATCGTCGGCGTCATCGGCAATGGCGATCTCTTTGCCATGCGCGACCCCAGCGGCATCCGCCCCTGCCATTACTACGAGAACGACGAGATCTTCGCCATGGCGTCCGAGCGTGTCGCCTTGATGTCCGTTTTCGGTGTCAATGAAGAGGACACTCATGAGATCCCGCCCGCGCATGTGGCCGTGATCAAAGCGGATGGTGGCATGACCATTCAGCCCTTCACTGAGCCGCGCGAGTTCAAGCCCTGCTCGTTCGAGTGCATCTATTTCTCACGCGGCAACGACTCCGCCATCTACCACCAGCGCAAGGCGCTCGGTGAACAGTTGGTGCCGCAGGTCGTCAAGGCCATCGACAACGACTTCGAGCACACCGTGCTCAGCTTCATTCCAAACACGGCTGAGACGGCCTATTTCGGCTTCCTCGACGGTCTGCGCAAGAGCCGCCGTGTCGTCGTCAAAGAGGCGCTGATGGACATGCTCAAGCGCGGTGAATTTGACGAGGCCAAGCTGGACGATCTCGTGCTGCGCAACTGGCCGCGTGGCGAAAAAATCGCCCTCAAGGACATCAAGATGCGCACCTTCATTGCCCAGGAGACCGGGCGTGATGCCCTCGTGTCCGGCAGCTACGACATCACTTACGGCGTCGTGACGCCGAAGGACAATCTGGTGGTCATTGATGATTCCATCGTCCGTGGCACCACGCTGAAGAAAAGCCTGTTGAAAATCCTGGCGCGCACCAATCCGAAACGCATCATCGTTTGCTCTACCGCTCCGCAGATCCGTTATCCTGACTGCTACGGCATCGACATGGCGGAACTCGGCAAATTCATCGCCTTCCAGGCTGCCGTTTCACTTTTGCGCGCGCGTGGCATGTCTCACATCGTGATGGAGACCTATCGCGCCTGCAAAGCCGAGATGCGAAAGCCCAAGGAGGAGATGCGCAATGCCGTGAAGGCCATCTACGCGCCGTTCACCGACCTGGAAATCTCCCAGCGAATCGCCGAGATGATCAGTCCGGAGGACACCCCATGGCATGGAACTGTCGAGGTCATCTACCAGACCATTCCCGACCTCCACAACGCCCTTGGCGCGGAATACGGAGACTGGTATTTCAGCGGAGACTACCCGACTCCCGGAGGCTACTCCGTGGTGAATCAGTCCTTCATCCTCTACTGCGAGGCCAAGGATGGCCGTGCGCATGAGGCTTTGCTGTAGGTGAGACGGGAATCCCCGTTCTGATCCTCAAACCACGCCGAACGCGCATACCTCGTTCTTGTTCGCGCAGAGGCGTGTGAGGTGAAACTCCGCGCAGAGCGGAGGGGCCTCGCGTTTGAGGATATCGAGGAGGGGGTAGTCCTCGTGGCCTTTGAATTTGATGGTCACGATGAAGTTGCGCATGCGCTTTTCGCGCAGCCATTCAAGCAGCAGATCCATGCTGCGCTGGGGGGCGGCGATGACGTCGCACACGAGCCAGTCCACGGTTTGGGGCGGCTTGTATTTGAAGGCGTCAGCGACTTCAAAATGCAGGCGTGGATTGCGCATCAGGTCCTCGCGCAGTTCGGAGCGGTCGATGGCGATGACGCTGGCCCCGCGCTGGATGGGCACGTAGCTCCAGCTCCCCGGCGAAGCGCCGAGATCCACGCAGGTCTGGCCGCGCTCGATGCGGCGACCGAGGCGTTGCTCCGACTCGACGAGCTTGGTGAAGGCGCGGGAGGGGGCGCTTTTATCGTCAGCCAGAGGCACTTCACCACGCGGAAAGCTTGAAATCAAACTGCGAAGGGAATGCCCCTGCGGCGCGGGGGAGGCGGAAAGCCAGCCGGCCTCGGGGGAGGTAAGAATGCACTGCACGAGGGAGGTCTGCGCATCCAAAGGAGCGTCAGATTCAACCAATGAACGTAACAGGCGTCTGCGCCGTTTTTTCAGGCGCTCAATCAGGCTCGCCTGGATTAATTCACAGCGGTGCTGCCCGGCCTTGCCTTCGCCATACTGCGGCCAGAGATGCAGCCGCCATGGCTGGTCATCGGGAAACACTCCGGCGATGCACTCGATGATGCGGTCCGCCCATGCATTGATCGACGCTGCTTGGACTTCGGCAGCGTTCGGAAGAGTTTGCCGCGCGAATGCGAGCAGCAGCCCGTCCAGCGGCAGGTCCGCCGTGATGCCAAGGCCTTCGATCTCGCGTTGCGCAGCATCAGGGGCCGCACGGCGCAGTTCGTCTGCGAGGAAAGGCGCAGTATCGGGATCAGCGAGGAAGAGATGCACGCCAGGCTCGGATGATCACGGTTTTACAGGCGCGGGCACTGCCGGCGCTGTTTCTTTGAAGGGCGACACAACACCCAGCGTGGATGGCAGGAAGTCATCGGTGCGGAAGCAGGAGGCGGGGAGCCCCTCGGCATTGATGAGATTCGCGCCCTCCGGCCAGCTCGCCCAGGCATAACGTACGCCGATGGGTTGCGGCACAGCCTCGCTCCAGACAACGACCTCGTCGCCTTCGATCTTGGCCTTGGCCCACACCCATTTTTGATCGGCTCCCGCGATCTGGAAACTCTTCAGCTCGCCACCATCGCGTGTTTTCAAGCCTGAGCCCGTGTGGGTGAACTGAACGCGAATCTTGCCTCCCTGCACCACGGAGGAGAGATAAAGCGGGCCGCAGTATTCGGCGCCGGACTTGCCATAGTCTTTGGCCAGGGCCCACAAGGCAAGGCGGCGGCCCACCTCCTGCTTGTTCTTGGGATGGATGTCATTTTGCTCTCCAATGTCGTTGATGATGGCGATGCCGCATTTGTCGAGAGTTTGAGCCGTCAGCGTCTGCGCCTCCTGCAGTTCCGCCCAGGTGTCGGGGACGCCGGCTTCAGTGGTCACGGGCCTGCCGTTCCCAAAGTTTGCCAGTTGCACGATGTAGAAGGAAAACGGCTCCGCCCACTGCTTGCGCCAGTCATTGATCATGGTGGGGAGCAGTTCTTGATACTGAAAGGCTCGGCGTTGATTGGACTCGCCCTGATACCAGATGGCGCCTTTGATGGCATAGGGGATCAGCGGGGCGACCATGCCGTTGAAGAGCACGCTGGGGTGATGCGGTGTCTTGGTGGGGTCTTCCGGAGGGCGCGGTGCCGGTGGCTTGGGCTTCTTTTGAGCGGCGGACAACTGGGCGTTTTCAGCGTCGATCTTCTGTGCCTGCACCTGCCATTCGGCTTTGCGGAGCTCAAAGGCGGCCTGCTCCTTCGCGCCATCCCAGTTGGCGACGGCATCCTTCCAGTCGGAGAGCATTTCGGTGGCGCAGGGGCGTTCTTCCAGGGCTTCGCGGCTCGTCCAGGCTTCGATGCGCGTGCCGCCCCAAGAGGTGTTGATCAGCCCGACCGGCACCTTCAGCACTTGATGCAGGTGACGCCCAAAGAAGTAACCCACGGCGGAAAACTGCCCCACATTCGCGCTGGTGGCCTCTTTCCACGTGCCCTTGCAGTCGGCCTGGGGCGTCATGCTCGGGGTGCGTTCGACATTGAACATGCGAATCTGAGGATGATTCGCGGCGGCGATTTCCTCCTGGGCTTTGCCGGCCTGCTGCACCGTCCACTGCATGTTCGACTGCCCTGAGCAGATCCACACCTCGCCGACGAGGACGTTTTTCAGCGTGATCGTGTTTTTGCCACTCACCACGAGGTCGGCGGGCTGGGCGTTTGCGTTCATCGGGTTCAGCGTGAGCGACCATTTGCCGGACGGGTCCGTCAGCGAACTGTGCGACTGATCGCCAAAGGTGACCTTCACATCTTCGCCCACATCCGCCGTCCCCCAGATCCGCACAAGCTGTGCCTGCTGCAGGACCATGCCGTCGGAAAAAAGGGCGGGCAGTTTCACCTCGGCCTGCAGGCAGGTGGCCAGCAGCAGGAGGCAGGTAATGACGTGTTTCATGGTGGATTGTCGTATCAGGGGCTGGGTTGGGCAAGTAAGCCAAATGTCAGAGCAGCGTGCTGTCATCGGAACGTTCAAGCCGGCCGATCTTCTTTTTGATCGTCTCCAGCAGCACGGTCATTTCATGCACGCTGCGGAAGCACTCCTTCTGCGTCTCCTCGTCGGCCAGTCCGGGCACGGCAGGGTGAATTTTCATGAATTGCAGCGCGATGTTTTTGCAGGCTTCGCGGATCTGGGCAATGGCGGCGGGTCGGTCCATGCTCCCAGCGTAGAGCGCCCGCCCGCAGGTGCAAGACGCGGATCAGTCGTCCTTCGGCTTCCGGATCCGCAGCGAATCCTTGAGGCTGACAAAATCGGAGAGCAGGAAGATGACGGTGAAGAAGCCCAGCAGCACCTCCATCATCGTGACCAGCTTGGCCGGGATGGTCTGCGGCGTTACATCGCCAAAACCGAAAAACGAGAAGTTCAGAACGCTGAAAAAGAAAAACTCAAACACCTGCTCGCCCTGGTTCCATGCGGGGTCGATTTCGCTGAAGCTGGCCGGTTCCGCCGTTTCCAGGCACCAGTAGTCGAGCGCAAAAGCCAGCGTGATCTGCGCCATGTTCACCCCCATGAGGCCGAGTACGCGGTGGTAGGGCATGTCGTCCTGCGTGGCCATCAGGATGTGCCGGAGATTCTCCACGAAAAAGAACACTGTCTTCGCAAACGCCGCCAGCAGCACCACGAGGCAAAACGCTTGTGCGCTCAGCCAGCGGGCGTTCCACATGGCCTGCAGCCCGGCCGCCACCAGCACGATCACCACCACTTCACCGCCCTGACGGATGATCTGTGCTGCAATGCCCGGCTCCTTTTTCATGGCATCGATTTGAGACTTTCCCGGCCCCCTCGTCGAGCGTAATTTTGCCAGTCATTCGTGAATCCGCTTTCGCCGTTTGGCTGCGGAGAACGTATTCGCCATTATGCTTTCGCCAGTTACTCTGTTCTGTTCATGAATCTCGTCTCCACTGCCATCCGCTATTCCACCTATCTGCTTGCCGTCGCTGGAGTGTTCGCCATGGGCTTTGTGTTGCAGACCATCCGCAGTCAGGAGACCCGCATCCCCCCGCCGCCGGTTCTGCCACCGCAGAAAAATGCGATAGATGACATCGCCGCCACCGGCATTCTCGAAGCCAAAGATGAAAACGTCGCCATCGGCGTGCCGGTTCCAGGCTTGGTGGAGGCGGTCAAGGTCGCGGTCAATCAAGTCGTCAAGGAGGGCGATCCACTGCTCATTCTCGATGATCGCGAACTGCGCGCCTCCTTGCTCAAGCAGCAGGCGGCCATCGCCATTGCGCAGGCAAACATCGCCATCAACCGCGCCCAGCTTGCGAAGGTGCAGGACATGCTCGACCGCATGACGTCCATCACCGATCAGCGTGCCATCAGCCAGGATGACCTCCGCAACCGCACCAATGACGTGCTCGTGGCGAAGGCGCAGATGCAGGCCGCTGAGGCGCAGCTCTCATCCGCCAAGGCCGAGGTTCAGCAGACCGAACTCCTCATTGACCGCCTCACAGTCAAAGCGCCGAAGGCCGGCACCATCCTCCAGGTCAACATCCGGGCCGGTGAATACGCCTCCCCGGCCAACAAGGAGCCCGCGCTGGTGCTGGGGGACATTTCCACCCTGCATGTGCGGGCGGATGTGGACGAACAAAACGCCATGGAAGTGGCCTCGGGCCTCGACGCCACCTTCTCCCTCAAGAGCGACTCCTCAAAAAAATTCAAAGCGCAGTTTGTCCGGATTGAGCCCTACGTCATCCCCAAAGTCTCCCTCACCGGTGCCAGCACCGAACGCGTGGACACCCGCGTGCTGCAGGTGATCTACAAATTCGACAAACCCAAGGATCAGCCCCTCTACGTGGGCCAGCAGGTGGATGTGTTCATTGCGCGGAAGAAGTAGAAGGCATGTCCCTTGCCGCAGGAAACCGCGTTGTTTATTCCGCCAATGAATGACTCATGTCGTTCTCTTCAGGATTGGCGACAGAGATGCAGATGTCCAAAATTTCGAGGTCACCTCCAGACCATGGAGAAGGCAGGCTGAAAGCTCTGAGAATTATCTCGGCACGCAAGCAATGAGGCCATTCGAATCCATCTCCCTCAGCAGCAAATTTTTTCGCCTCATGATCACGCGCTGAAGGCTCCCAAACTTCTTCGACTCCCGAATTACTGTATAATATCCGGTCTGAAACCGAGATCTCGCGAAGGCAGATGCCGTCTAAAAAATGCAGATAGCCGCAACTGCCCGATCCTTCATGGCAGATCAGATAGATCACCTCGTGGCCGGCGGTTGAGAGAGCAGGCGGCAAGGTCTGGAAATTTTCCCAGCCCTCAACGTGCAGCCATGAAAAACCATCCGTGTATTGTACCCACAACGAATTCCTGTTGCCAGGGGATGAGTCGTGCAGCAAACGGGCAATGTTTGTGGCGGCGCCCCAGGGATCTTGGCCGTCCGGAATGCGCACGAAAACAGACGAAAATCCTCCCATATTTAAACGATGGTTGTTGTGAACTGGCTTGCTGGCCACCGCTACCACACATTTGAATCTGGAAAATGAGTAAAAGCCAGTTTCGTGTGGTGAAACAGCCATTGAGTCTCTCCAAATCCCAAGCGAGAATGCATCCTCCCTCCTAGATTCGCATGCATTACCTTTCCACCCGCGGCCAGACGCAGCCGCACACGTTCTCTGAAGCCGTTGAAGCCGGGCTGGCACCGGATGGCGGACTGTTTCTGCCGGAGAAGCTGCCGGACATCGCAGACAAGCTGCCCGCGTGGTCAAAGCTGACTTACCCGCAGCTTGCGGCGGAGTTCTTCACCCTCTTCGCCCCGGAGATCAGCAATGCCGAGTGGCATCAGCTCACGGCGGAGGCCTATCGGCGCTTTGATTCCCCGGATGTGGCGCCGCTGAAGAAAATCACGGACAAGACCTACGTGCTGGAGCTCTTCCACGGGCCGACGCTGGCCTTCAAGGACTTTGCGCTGCAACTGCTGGGCCTGCTGTACAAGCGCCAGGTGGAGCACACCGGCAAACGCCTCTCTGTTCTCGGCGCCACTTCGGGAGACACCGGCTCGGCGGCGATCCACGGCTGCCTGGGCCGCGATGGCATCACCATTTTCATTCTCTATCCGAACGGGCGCGTGGCTCCGCTGCAGGAGCGGCAGATGGCCTGCACCGGGGCGGACAATGTCTTCGCCATTCCCGTGCCCGGCACTTTTGACGATGCGCAGCGCGTGGTGAAGGAGACGTTTGGCGACACCGCCTTCGCGAACTCGGTGAATCTTTCCGCGGTGAACTCGATCAACATCGCCCGCGTGCTGGCGCAATGCGTGTACTACATCTGGGCCAGCCTCAAGCTGCCGGAGCATGCGCGTGCCTCGGCGGAATATGTGGTGCCGACCGGGAATTTTGGCAATGTGCTGGCCGGATGGATGGCGCAGCGGATGGGCATGCCCGCGGGCGGATTCCGCGTGGCGACGAATCAAAACGACATCCTCCACCGCTTCTTCAGCAGCGGTGAGTACAGCCAGAGCGACGTGCACCCGAGTCATGCGCCCAGCATGGACATCCAGGCCGCGTCGAACTTTGAGCGCTTCCTCTATTACATCCTCAGTCAAAGCGCGGAGCGTGTGCGTGAAGTCATGGCTCAGATCAAATCGGGCGCCCCCTTTAAAATCGAGCTGCCCAAGACCTCGCTGCGTTCCACGCGAATGGACGATGACACCATTGTCAAAGTGATCGCCCAGATGTGGAAGGACTGGCAGTACGTGCTCGATCCGCACACCGCCTGCGCCTTCACGGACATGGCCCAGGACCGCGTCAGCGTGGTGCTGGCCACGGCGAGCCCGGCGAAGTTTCCCGAGGTCGTGCAGCGGGCCACTGGCAGCGAGCCCACGCATCCGACGCTTGAGGCGCTGAAATCAAAACCGCTGCAAACCTGGCCCATGGCGGCGGATGTGGCGACGGTGCAGGCCTTCATCCGGCAACAAACAAGTCACGGAACCAAGGCTTGACCGCCAAGGTGGCGGGCGAGTTTAATCACAAAAAGAAAATCTTATGAATTCGTCGCCTTTTTCTTTCGACATCACCGGCTCGTTGGACCTTTCCCCCTACTTGGTCAAAGGCAGTGACGCAGGCAATGGGGTGATGCTCATGATTGGAGATGTTTACACCTACCTTCTGCTCGGGGGAGGGCCGCTGCTTGTCATCGCCGCATTGGTGCTGGTGAAGGTCATGTATGGACGGGTGAAATTTTTCGCACTGGAGTTTGGCAACGGCGGTTTCTTTGGGCGGATCAAGCCCATCGCGCCGTCCATCTTTCTGGGGGGACTGCTGCTTTTGCTCGGCCTGGCGGTCACCTGGCTGGGCTGGCAGGGCCTGGGCTACTCCGTGACGCTCAGCTCCAAGGGGCTGCATGAGGTGTCGCGCAGCGGATCCGTCCACTATGAATGGTCCGATGCAACGAGCGCTGCCGAACGCATCAAATCGACGGAGTTCTGGGTGGCCTTCGCGAAGAACGGCCGCAAATGCCGGGTGGAATTTCAGCAGCGCTACATCGGTGAAAAACTGCAGGACAAGGCGATCGCCATTGCGGAGCAGGCGCTGGCTTACTCGAAAGTCGAACGCGTCAAATAGCGTCGCGGCACCACGCTATTTCAGCGCCTTGACGAGCACCTTGGAGTTCCGCCCGCTCTTGTCGTATTTTTCACGGCGGCTGAGAGGCAGTGCGGCAGGGTCGGTCACGGTGTAGCCCATCTTTTCCTCAAAGAAGCGAAACGCCTGCGTGCTGAGCGCCACGATGACCTCGCAGCCCCGCTGCCGCGCCTGCTCTTCGGCGAAAGCCACCAGCTTGCGCCCGTGGTTCTTGTTTTTGTGCGAGCGCCGCACAAAGAGGCAGGCCAGTTCGGCGATTTTCCGACCATCCTCCTCATAGGCATGCACGGCGACGGAGCCGATGGGGTTGCCATCGAGTTCGAGAACGAAGAAGTCTTTGATCTTGGATTGAATTTGATCACGCGTGCGCGGCACCAGCGCGGCGTCGTCCACGCTCTGCTGCATCATGGAGAGCAGCGCAGGGACGTCGGAAGAGCGGGCCTTGCGAATCTGCTGGTAGTCATCGGCATGGATCATCGTGCCGACTCCTTCATTGGAGAAGAGTTCCGCCAGCAGCGCTTCATCCTGCGTGCCATCGACGATGTGAACCCGCGGCACGCCTTCCTGGCAGGCCAGCGCGGCGTAGCGCAACTTGGAGAGCATGCTGACGTCGTGCTTGGAATCCTTGCGCTTGTGCATCTCCCGGGCCTCCGCCACGGAGAGCTGTTCCAGACGCTTGCCATCTGGGGCGGTGATGCCTGATTCGGCAACGAAGATGACTTTCGCGGCCCGCAGTGCGATGGCGACCTCGACGGCCACCGCATCGGAGTTTAATCGCAGAGTGGTGCCTTTGCCATCATAGCCCAGCGGGGGCAGAATGGGAATGATGTCCGCCTTCAGCAGCGCCCGCAGGGACTCTTCGTCCACACGTTCGATGCGTCCGGTGAATTCCTGGTCCACACCGTCGATCACGCCAGCCGGATGTACTGCCAGGGCATTGGAAACGGCCACCGGCATCTCCAGCGCGGTCAAATCCGCCATCAGGTCGCTGCACTGCCGCATGATCGCGTCCACCGCGATCTCGATGCCTGCGGCGTCGGTCCGGCCCATGCCGTCGTCATTGTAAAGAGTGATGCCGCGTTTCTTTGCCAGCGCCTGCACCTGAGCGCGAGCGCCAAAGACGAGCACGACCTCGATGTTGAGCGACTGCAGCACCGCCACGTCCTGAAGCAGGCTGGCAAAGCCTGGCTGCGTCATCAGCGCACCGTCAAAGGCGATCACAAAAATACGCTGCCGGAATTGCGGCACATAGCGCAGGATGCCGCGCAAGTCTTCGAAGCGCTGCTGGGGTTTGGCGGGGTCGTTGTTCACTGTTTGGGCTTTCAAGATAGCACAACAGCAGCGATTTCGTCCCAAAGTTTATCGATCTCCTTCGTTCCGTGCGAGGGCTTGCCGGCTTTCGCAAACCAGTAGTCCGCGTTCCATTGGTCACCTTCGATCACATGCAGCAGCGCATGAATCCATGAGCCCATCTGGGTGTGAATGTCCTGGGCGATGTTATGCGCAGCCTCCCAGTGCCCCCGTTTGGCATGCCAGAGAGCGAGTGCTTCAGGTGAGATGGCTTCCGCAGCAGCCTGCGTGGCGGTTTCGAGTTCAGCAGCGGTCATTTCAGTCGTCTTCCGGCAGCGGCTTGCCCTTGGTTTCCGGGGCGAATGGCAGAACGATGATGCCCATGAGGAAGATGGCGCACATGGTCATCGCGGCGTAGCGCAGAGGCAGGGCAGGATCTTGCGCGGCAAACTTGCCGTAGATGCCGGAGGTGAGCGTGGCGGAGAAGAAACTGCCGCCGGCGGCGGCAAAACGGCCCAGATTGTAGCAAAAGCTGGTGCCCGTGCTGCGCAGCTTGCTGGGGAACAGTTCAGGCAGATAGATGGCGAATCCGGCGAACACGCTCAACTGCGCCGTTCCCATGAGGAACATCATCCAGCGCGCGGCCACGGGGTCGCTCATCTTCCAGTACACCAGGAAGGTGATGATCAAGGCACCGCTGAAACCCAGGAAGAACGCCAGGCGGCGGCCCAGCTTGGCCACGTTCGTGAACAAGGTCATGCCGACTGCGGCCCCCAGCATGTTCCAAAGGTAGGCCACGGAGATCGCCCCATTCACCTCAGCGGCGATCTGATCCGCCGGCACCCCGGCCTTCTCAAAATGCTGCCGGAACACGACCTTCTGCAGATCCACGGCGTATTCGCCGATGGCCCACAAGCCGATCACGCCAGTGCTGGCGATCACCGCACCCACCAAGAGATTTTTGCGCCAGCGGGCGCTGGCGAGAAGGCTGGCGTAAGGGGCGAAGATGCTGCCCTTGGGCAGTTGATTGGTGTCCTTGAGATGCTGCCAGGAAGCGGGCTCTCTCAAATATTTGCGGGTGAAGATGATCATCAGCGCAGGGGCCGCACCGATGAGGAACATCCAGCGCCAGCCCGATCCGGCGGTGATGGTGTGATTGGCCTCCAAGCTATCGATGCCGATCTTCGCAAAGCCAGCGGCGAGGTTGCCAATGGTGGACAGAATCTGCAGCAGCCCGAGGCATTGGGTGCGCGCGCCATTCGGCACGGTTTCGGCGATCAGCGCCACGGCAAGGCCAAACACGCCGCCTACGCCCACGCCGGTGAGAAAACGGAAGATGGTGAAGTCGAGCTGTGTGCGGCTGAAATAGCTCAGGCCGGTAAAGGCGGAGTAGATCAAAATGGTCAGGGTCAGCATCCGGGCTCGGCCGTATTTGTCTCCCAAAGCGCCAAAGATGAGGCCGCCAACACCCCAGCCGATGAGGAAGCAGGCGGTGACAATTTTGCCAAAAGCCTGCAAATCCGGATTCGTCGGAGGCAGTTTCATCAGTTCCACCAAGGCCGGCACACGGGCCAGCGAGAACAGCCGCTGGTCCAGGCAGTCGAAGAACCATGCGGCGGAGGCGACGATGAGCACAAACCAGTGGTATCCGGTGAGTTGCTTGTACCAGGGCGCAGTGGGATCGGGGATGGACGAGGTGCTCATGAAGCGCGGATGTTGAATGACATGAAGGGGGATGACAATCCCGAATTCACAGGAATCACGCCGCAGTGAAACCCCGGGTTCTTTCAACGTTATGAGATCGGTGAAAGAAAATTAATGAGGCCATGTTTTGCCGCAGGTACGTTGTGCATGCAGATGATTGAACAAGCCCATTGAATTCTGGCCATTGACCCTTAAACACTCCCATGCGCAAAAACGTCGCACTTCTCCTACCATTGGCGCTTGTCTTCATTGTCGCGGCCTGCGCCACATACGACGGCTCGCGGATTGCGCGTTGGGAGTCGCGCTTTGCGCCGGTGCCACCCGGGGCCATGACGCCGGACCAGTTGCTCGCCGAGACGCACGTCAAACTCGACATCATCCCCGCCGGAACTGTGGGCCGCCGTTACTACCGGCCGATGCAGCCGCGCTACATCACCATTCACAGCACGCAGAACTACACCGGCAATGCCTACCAGCACGCGCTGGCGCTGAAGCGTGGCGCACTGCGCGCCACCAAGCGCAAGGGCGGCAACCGCATCGGCTTTCTCACCTGGCACTTCACCGTGCAGGATGACATCGCCATCCAGCACCTTCCCTGTCGTGAGCAGGGCGAGCACGCTGACTTTGACGGTGTCGGCAACAACTACAGCATCGGCATCGAAATGTGCGAGCATCAGGGCAACGACCTTGGCCGCACCATTGACCGCACAGCGCGGCTGGCCGCCTATCTGATGCGTGCGTATAACATTCCGCTGGAGCACGTGGTCCCGCATTATCACTGGCCGCGTGTCGGCGTCAGTCCGCTGCACAAGGACTGCCCGCATTTCCTGCTGGAGAATGGCCGCCCAGGTCAGACGTGGCGGTGGTTTCAGGGCCGCGTGCAGTTTCATTACAACCGCATGCTGGCGGGTCCGGCAGCTCCGCTGGGTTAGCTCATGAAGACAGCATTGGTCCAGTTTGCCCTCGTTCTCACGGCGCTTTCGGTCTGCCGGGGACAGAGTGTGGTCGCGTGGCCGGAAAAGCCGGTGCCCAGCACGAGCAAGCAGGTCGCCATCCTGGAGGACAAGCGCCTCAATGAAAGCTCCGGCCTTGCCATGGGTGTCCGGGACCCGTCGGTCTTCTGGACGATGAATGACTCCGGCGGAGAGCCCTGTGTCTTTGCCATTGATCGCGGTGGTAAAACTCGTGCCAAAGTGCGTGTTCGAGACGCGGCCAACTTCGACTGGGAGGACATCGCCTCCGGCAAAGATGAACAGGGCGCCCCCGCGCTCTTCATTGGTGACATCGGCGACAACCTTTTCATCCGCGCGTCGATTCAGGTCTATCAGATCCCCGAGCCGGAAATCAATGCCCCCGGCCAGCCCGTGCGGGAAACTGAAACGGCGGCTCCGAAGCTGTGGCGGGCGAACTATCCTGATGGCAAGCAGAATGCCGAAAGCCTTCTCGTGCATCCCCTGACCCGCCGCCTTTACGTCCTGACCAAGAGTGATGACGGCAGATGCGCGCTCTATGCTTTTCCTCAGACCTTGCAGCCGAAGGTGAGCATGGTGCTGGAAAAAGTGGCCGATCTGGCCTTTCCCTCGCTGATTCGCGTGGGCAAGCGTCCGCATGACAACTGCATGACCACGGGAGCCGACTTTGCACCGGATGGGTCACGGATGATCGCAGCCACCTACAGCAGCCTCTACGAGTGGTTGCTGCCCAAGGAAAAATCACTCGCCGACGCCCTGAAGGAGGCGCCGGTACGCATCGAGCCCGAACTCCTGCGGCAGGTCGAAGGCGTCTGCTATGACAGCGACAGCCTGACCCTCTGGATTATCAGCGAACACCTGCCGACACCGCTTCTACGGATCAAACGCTGATCCGTTATTTCACCCACTCAAAGAAGCCCATGGCTTCGAGTTCGCCCTGCAGCTTGTCTTTTTGTTCAGGACTCAGCGTGGTGTTGGGCAGTCGCGCCGGGCCCACATCGACACCGAGCATCTGCATCACAGCCTTTGCCGCACCCATGTAGCCGTAGCTGACAAGCTTGCTGATGATCTGCACGCCGCGAAACTGCTCCCGCTGTGCAGCGGCAAAATCGTTCTCGGCAAACGCGGCCAGCAGGCGCAGGTAAATGGGAGCGGCGAAATTGAATCCGCTGCCGACAGCTCCCTTCGCGCCCATCGCCAAAGCTCCGAGCATGTGCTCATCACAGCCAAAGGGAACGTCCCAGGCGCCGTCGTCAGCGCGCAGGGCGTACTGATAGGCCATGAGGTCAGGATTGGTGAATTTGACGCCGGCCAGATTCGAGATGCGTTTGCCTGCCTGCTGCAGGAAATCGGGCACGGAAAGGTTCACGCCTGTCATCGAAGGAATGTCATAGTAATAAAAAGGCGTGTCAGGTGCTGCTGAGGCGATCTGCGCCATCGTCTCCACCAGCACCTCGACGTTCTTCGGCTTGAAGTACATTGGCGCCAGAGCTGCGATGGCGGCTGCGCCCAGATCCTCGGCCTGCTCCGCCAGCGCTTTCGCATCGGCAACGCAGTTGGCCCCCACATGCACCACCACACGCATGGCGGTGCCCTTCGTGACTGCCATCCAGCCTTTGGCCAGCAGATGGCGCTCATCGTAGGTGAGCGAGTGACTTTCGCCGGTGCTGCCACCGATGAAAACGGTGTTCACGCCTTTCGACAGCAGGAACTCCATCTGTTTTTCCACGACCTTGAGATGGAGGGAGCCATCGGGATGAAAGGGCGTGTGCGTGGCCGTGACGAGGCTGTGCAGGCGTTGGGAGTCGGGCAAGTTCAACATAATGCGTTAAACGTGCGATGCCCCAAATCCTCTGCAACATGATTCATGGTGGTGAGTTTGTTTGTCCATGCGCGCCGCCTTTTTCATCCTTCTACTTTTGTCAGCCACTCTCCGTGCCGATGACTGGCCGCAGTGGCTCGGGCCTCAACGCGACAGCGTCTGGCGTGAATCCGGCATCATGGACACCTTTCCTGCGGGTGGTCCCAAGGTGCTTTGGCGGGTGAAAATCGGCGGTGGATACACCGGTCCGGCCGTCGCAGGAGGCCGGGTTTATCTCATGGACCGCCAGGTGGCCGAAAAGAGCAGCGTGCCGGACAACGCCTTCGCACGCGGCCTCATTCCGGGGACGGAGCGCGTGTTTTGTCTGGATGCGAAATCGGGAGCCCTTGTGTGGGAGCACAGCTACGAATGCACCTACACCATGAGCTACTCCACCGGCCCGCGCTGCACCCCGGTGGTGAGCGAAGGCAAAGTGTGGACGCTTGGGGCGGAGGGAAACCTCCTCTGTCTCGATGCCGCGAACGGCAAGGTTCTCTGGTCGCACGATTTCAAATCCGAATACGCCGCCAAGACTCCCATGTGGGGCTTCTCCGGTCATCCGCTGCTCGATGGCCAGCGCCTCATCTGCCTCTGCGGCGGACCCGGCAGCGTCGCCGTCGCCTTCGACAAAGACAGTGGCAAAGAAATCTGGCGTGCGCTGGATGCCCGCGAGCCCGGCTACTGCCCGCCGACGATGATTGAGGCTGGGGGCTCAAAGCAACTCATCCTCTGGCATCCGCAGGCGGTGAACTCGCTCGATCCCGCCACGGGCAAAGTGCTCTGGTCTTATCCATGGGAGGTACGCTTCGGGCTCACCGTCGCCACGCCGCGCCTTGCTGGGGATATGCTTCTGTTCAGCTCGTTCTACACCAGTTCGAAATGCTTCAAGCTGGACGCCGCCAAGCCTGCAGCATCGCTGCAGTGGGAGGGCAAAAGCTTCAGCGAAAAGAACACGGACACACTGCACAGCCTCATCAGCACTCCGTTCATCGAGAACGGTCACATCTACGGCGTGTGCAGCTACGGCCAGCTCCGCTGCCTCAAGCTCGAAACCGGCGAGCGCGTCTGGGAAACCTTCGCCGCCACCACCGGCGACAAACCCGTGCGCTGAGCCAACGCCTTCCTCATTAAACATGAAAACCGCTTCTTCCTCGCCAACGAGCAGGGCGATCTCATCATCGCCAATCTCACCCCGAAAGGCTATGAAGAAATCAGCCGAGCCCACCTCCTGAAACCCACCACAACCGATCCGCGCAGGGCTGTGGTGTGGTCACACCCCGCCTTCGCAAACCAGTGCGTCTTCATGCGGAATGACGAGGAGATCATCTGCGCATCGCTGGCGAAGTGAGCCTCTGCCCCGAAGAATTCCCGGCTGGCTGCCGTATGGTTGCACATGCCTTCTGCCACGCCCCCGCCTGTTTGTTCCGGTCCCTTGGATCGGCGTGGATTCATGCGCTTTGGTCTCACGGGGTTTGCCAGCCTGGGCTGGCCGGGATTGCTCAAGCTGCGCGCTGAAAATGCCGCGAAGCCTGCGCGTGAGCGCACGGCAGTCATTTTGGTGTGGCTGCGCGGTGGTTGTTCGCACCTCGACACCTATGATCCGAAGCCGGAAATCGGCAGCGAGTATCGTGGCCCGTTTAAGACCATCAAAACCAAAGTGCCCGGAATGCAACTCACCGAGTTGATTCCATTGCAGGCAAAGATCGCCGACAAATTCACCCTGCTGCGTTCGATGACGCACACCGGTGGTGGGCATCCGGCCGGGTCGCTGCAAATGCTCAGTGGCGACACCGACCCGCGTGACAAACCCAAGCCGCTGCTGCCGGACTGGATGACCGTGGCGAATTTCATGCGCTCTAAGAACAAGCGCAGCAGTTCATTGCCGAACTACGTCGGCGTGAACCCAATCATCAATTACGACAGCTTCACCATCGCAGGGCCGGGGTTTGTGAATGCCGCCTATTCGCCGCTGGCCGTGCTGAGCGATCCCAGCCGCCCGGATTTCGCCGTTCCAAACGTAGGCCTCTCCGATCCATCCAAGCTGGCCCGTCTCAATGACCGCATGGCCTTGCTGCACAGTCTCGACAATCTGGAGCGCAATGTCGATGCCGCTGGCGAAATGGGCGCGATGGATCAGTTCGAAGCACAGGCGATGACGCTGCTCACCAATCCGCAGACGCGGCATGCGTTTGATCTCTCCAAGGAAGACAAACGCACCCGCGAACGCTACGGCATGCATCGCTGGGGCCAGCAGTTGCTGCTGGCGCGCCGACTCGTTGAATCGGGGGTGGAGATCATCACGAGCTGTCTTGATGGACCGCAATGCGGTCGTGTGGGCAACTGGGACGATCACGCCGTCAATCACCACGTCTTTGATGCGCTGCGTTTCCGTGCCGGAGCCTTCGATCAGGCCGTTTCAGCGTTGATTGAGGATGTCTATGCACGCGGTCTCGACAAACGCGTGCTCGTCGTGGTCAGCGGTGAATTTGGGCGCACGCCCAAAATCAGCCACGTCGCCAGCTCCGGCGCCGGAGAGGCCAGCGCGGCGGCAGGTGTCGTTCAGCCGGGCCGCGACCACTGGCCGCGTGCCTTCACCAATCTGTGGGCCGGCGGCGGTCTGCAAACCGGCGGCATCATTGGTGCCAGCGACAAACGCGGCGAAGACGTGGTCGAGCACGCCAACTCGCCGCACGATTTCCTCGCCACGATTTACCACCATTTGGGCATCGACTCCGCCAAAGAAACGATCAACGACTTCAGCGGTCGCCCCACACCCATCGTGCCGAACGGGACACCGATCCGTGAGTTGATCCGCGTGTGAAGGATGACGGCCCGATGGCTCACATCCCCTTCGGCATCCACGGTTCCAGTTTGCTCACTTCCGCCTTCGCGGCTGAGCTGACAGGAATCCCCCACGCCTCAAAAAACGGCCCCAGGTTCTTGTTCGCGATCTTGGAGTAGCGCACCAGAAACTGGTCACGTCTCTCATCATCCCCTTTCGGCGCAGGGCCAAACTGGGGATCATCAAAGCTGTAAAGATACTTGCGCCAGCTCTCCCACCCAAACTCTTGCATGAGCTGGATGTACGTCGTCAGCGCCGTGAAGGGCTCGCTCTTCCACACCTGCCATTTGTTCGAGGCCTTCTTGATCTTCTGGATGTGCTCCTTGCGCGCCTCTTCGGAGATGGCGGTGTGGCCGATGAGCCAGTCCTTCTTCAAGACAGCCTCGTAGCAATACATGCCAATGACATTGTTGGTGACCTCGCCGGTGCCATCAAAGGTGAAATCCCCACGCTGATGATTGTGGCCGATCTCATGGTAGAATCCCCAGCCAGGGAACTTCAGTTTGCCAAACGTCGTCATCTCCGGTGCCGCGCTCGTGGGAATCATAATGGGATAACCGCTGTGCATGTAGCCCGCGCTGATCTGCACATCCGCCACGATTCGCTCGGGCCGTTTGCGCTCCGCAGTCTGGTTGGTGATGTCATCCTGCGCCTCGACCACCTTCTTCCAGAACTCCATGAGCTGCGTCGGGTTGTTGATCGCCCGCGCCACCTCCGTCGGGCAGCTCAGGATCAGCTTGTCACACGCCAGCTCGGCCCACGGCGCTGGGCGCGTTTTGATCTCGGCCCACTTGGCATCATCATCCTGACCAAGGACGAACAACGGTGCGGGCACGGCGTTTTGAATCGTCGCCGTGAAGGGTTCGTCGTCCTTGGCACGTGCTGGAACCTCGATGTAGATCAGCCCTCCGAAGGCACTGGCGGTCTTCGTGGTGGCGGTGGTCAATCCGACACTGCGGGTGATGTCCGGCGCACGCAGCCATTTGTCCAGATGGTAGAGCGTGTCGCTATGGCAGCCGATGCGCACGGCATACCCTTTGTCGGCCAGCTTTTCAGGCAGCATCACGGTGATCGTATCGCCCGCAGCCGCGTAGAGGCCGGTGCTGGTCCAGCCGGGGGTGCTGGGGGTGACTTTGATTTCTCCTGAAACGCGTGGCGCTCCCGCAGGCACTTGGCCGGGGAAGGCTGCATGCGCGGGGTGAGCGGCCACGCCCTCACCTGCCGCGAGGCGCAGCACCCGTGTCTCCATGCCCAGGCGCAAACGCTGCGCGGCATGCTTGTCGGCCGTTAGCGGTGCCTGGGCTGTCGGCACCACGGCATCAGCGCCTGCGCTGCCCAGTGCGGCCAGCACGGCGGACTTCAGATTGCTGCGGTCCGGCGGTTGGGCCGCCATCGCGATCTGGATGGCATTTGTGCCCTGCTTCATCTGCTCCGCTGTCAGCGCAGGGCCGCCGTCGCGCTGCTTTTTGATCGCGCTGATCGCCTCCGAGGCGTTCATCATCTGGGGCAGTTCTGTACGCGCCTCAAAGGTCCGCAGTTGGTCAAACGCGCTCATGTCCGTGATCGCGATGCCAGCCGGCATCAGCGCCTGGTTCAGCCCGTGTGACACCGCCAGATCCTTCCCGCCGCTCGTTTGTCCAAAAGCCCAGCCCGTCATCCCGCCGATGAATCCGCCGCCGCCTTTGACATACTCCGCCACCGCCGCGCCTTCCTCGGCGCTGATGATGCCCTGCATGTTCACGATGACGACATCGTAGCCGCTCAGGCTTTTTTTATCGACCTTGTCAAAGGTCTCCACATTGAACTCGTGCTGCTTGTACAAAGCGACCGCATTCACGCCTTTGAGACCCAAACGAAGCTTCTCTTTGTGGTTCGCTGCCCAGTGCACGCAGTTCTCCATGAGCTTGGCGTGATCTCCGCCTTCACCTCCGGCCAGGTAGCTGTTGTGACCAAAGAGAATCACGCGCCCTTTCGCATAACCCGCCGCCGCAGCGACAGCGATCTCGACCCCATCCTTGTCTGGCGCAGCGAGAATCGGGAATGCCATGTTTCCCCAGATCCCAACGGGCCCCGGCGCACCCGCCTTCGGCACCGATTTGACGCCTTCGAGGATTTTCGCGCGTTCGGCATTCACAAGCGCGGGCGGCATCTGTGCATGCGAGACCCCGACAAAGCCGAGGAGGACGAGTGTGGTGACTAATTTCATGGTTGGGTTGGGAAAATGAGGCTCTAGCGATAAATCACCACGAGGAACACCAGCGCGTCCCCCTTGCCGGTGTTGACGATGGCATGCGGCACGTCGGCGCGGTAGGTGCCGGAGTCGCCTTTGCCGAGTTCCTCGCTGTGCTGGTCGGATTCGATGCGCACGCTGCCGTCCTCCACGGTCAGGAATTCGCGCGTTCCCTCAAAGTGCGCCTGGCTGCGCAGCGTGCCGCCGGCGCGCAGTGTCAGCTCGTAGAACTCCACATCCTTTTCGAGATTGATGGGAGAGAGCGTGCGGATTTCGCACTGCTTGTCGCTGCGATAGACCTGAGCGCGGTCATCCGCCCGGATGACCTGGATTTTCGAAGCGCTGGCCTCCGCGCTCTCGATCAGCTCCTGCAAGGTCAGCCCAAACGCCCGCGCAATCCGAAAGGTCACCGTCAGGGTCGGATTGGCCTTCTCGCGCTCGATTTCGCTCAACATGGAACGACTCACACCGCTCGCTGTGGCGAGTTCCTCCAGCGACCACCCGCGGTCCCCTCGCAGTTTTTTCACCCGCTTGCCTAGATTCTCATTGATGGCCTCAGGGCTGGATTCAATGGAGGGGACGGCTTTGGGTTTCGGGGGCATCGGTGTCGGTATAACGGACGGCTCTCTTGTAAATTAGAAATAATAGTCACATGCTCAAATCATGATGCGTTGATATGACTGTTGACCTCCCCAGCTAAAACGCTAATTTCCCCCATGCCCGCACGACCCAATGTCCGCTCTGAACTCGAAGCCGCCATGCGCCAGAGAATTCTGGTTATCGATGGGGCCATGGGTACGACCATTCGCGGTTACGGGCTGAAAGAGGCCGATGCCCGCGGCACCCGCTTCCTCTCCAACGAAAAGGATCTGCTCAACAACGGCGACATCCTTTCCATCACCCGTCCCGACATCATCGAAGACATCCACCGCCGCTTTTTGGAAGCCGGCGCGGACATCATCGAGACAAACACCTTCAGTGGCACCAGCATCGCCCAGGCGGAGTTTTTCAAAGAAGTGCCGGAAGGCCGGCGCAAAGACCCCGAATTCTTCCAGACCGTGCTGGAGGACAAATTCCTCAACGATCTCGCGTGGGAGATCAATTTCGAGTCCGCCAAGCAGTGCCGTAAATGGGCCGACCTCGTGGGCGAAAAGACCGGGCGGAAACGCTACGTGGCAGGGGCCATTGGGCCGCTCACCGTCTCGCTGTCGCAGTTCCCAGACCTGTCGGACCTCAGCTTCCGCTACGTCACATTCGATCAGGTGAAGGAGGCGTACAAGCACCAGGTGCGTGCGCTTATAGCCGGTGGGGTGGACACATTGATGGTCGAGACGATCTTTGACTCCCTCAACGCCAAGACCGCCCTCGTGGCGATCCGTGAGGTGTTTGCCGAGGACAAGTTGGAGCTGCCTGTGCAGATCAGCGCGGCTGTCGGACCGGGCGGTGAGACCATGATCTCCGGTCAGGTGACCGAGGCTTATCTCAACGCCATGCGGCATGTGAAGCCGCTGTCCATTGGTCTGAACTGCTCCTTGGGGCCGGACAAGATGCGCCCCTTCCTGGAGGAGCTCTCCGCCAAGGCCGACTGCTTCGTCTCCGCTTATCCGAATGCCGGCATGCCCAACCCGCTCGCACCGACCGGTTTTGACCTGCTCCCACCAGACATGGCGGTGTTTGCCAAGGACTTCGGCAGCAGCGGTTTCGTGAACATCATGGGCGGCTGCTGCGGCAACACGCCGGAGCACATCGCCGCCATTGCCAAGGCGGTGGAAAACCTCCCGCCTCGCCAGGTTCCAGCGGATCCGCACACGATGCGCCTCAGCGGCTCGCAGCCCTTTGTGTTTGCCCCGGGCGCTCCTGCCGCCGATGACCCCGAGGCCAAGCCCACGCGCCCGCCTTACCTCATGATCGGCGAGCGTACGAACGTGGCCGGATCTCCGAAATTCGCCAAGCTCATCAAGGAGGGCAAGCTGGAGGAGGCGGTGGCCGTCGCGCGTCAGCAGGTGGAGAGCGGTGCCAATGTGATCGACGTCTGCATGGACGAAGGTCTCATCGACGGTGTGCCCACGATGACCAAATTCCTCATCCTGCTCCAGACTGAGCCGGAGGTGAACAAGGTGCCCATCATGGTGGACTCCTCCAAGTGGGAAATCATCGAGGCCGGTCTCAAGTGCCTGCAAGGCAAAGGCATCGTGAACTCCATTTCCCTCAAGGAGGGCGAGGAAAAGTTCAAGGAATACGCCCGCAAGATCAAACAATATGGCGCCGCCACCGTGGTCATGGCCTTTGACGAGCAGGGCCAGGCCGCCACGTATGAGGACAAAATCCGCATCTGTGAGCGCGCCTACCGCATCCTTGTCGATGAGGTCGAGTTCCCGCCGGAGGACATCATTTTCGACCCCAACATCCTTACCGTGGCCACCGGTCTGGAGGAGCACAACAACTACGCGCTCGACTTCATCAACGCCACACGCTGGATCAAAGAGAACCTTCCTTACGCCAAAGTCAGCGGCGGCGTCAGCAACATCAGCTTCAGCTTCCGCGGCAACAACAAGGTGCGCGAGGCCATGCACAGCGTGTTCCTCTACTATGCCATCAAGGCGGGCATGGACATGGGCATCGTGAATGCCGGCATGCTCGAAGTCTACGAGGAGATCCCGAAGGACATGCTCGAAAAGGTTGAGGACGTCATCCTCAACCGCCGCCCGGATGCCACGGAAATTCTCGTCGATTACGCCGAGCAGTTCAAAGGCCAGGCCGGCACCACCAAGAAGGTGGAGATCGACATGAGCTGGCGGCAGGGTGCTGTGGAAAAACGCCTGGAGCACGCCCTGCTGCGCGGCATCACCGATTTCATCAACGAAGACACCGCCGAGGCGCTGGCCCAGCTCGGCAAGCCGCTCTCCGTCATTGAAGGCCCCCTCATGGATGGCATGAGCGTCGTGGGCGATCTTTTCGGCGCTGGCAAAATGTTCCTGCCACAGGTCGTGAAAAGCGCCCGCGTGATGAAGCAGAGCGTGGCCTATCTGCAGCCCTTCATGGAAATCGAGAAGGCCCGCAGGGCGCGTGAGCGTGCACTGTTGATCGAAGTCGCCGCCAAGACCATCACCGCTCTGGAAAGCGGTGGCGCTGTCGCCGTGGTCGAATCCTTCAGCTACACTCCCAGCAGCGGTCTGAGCCTCGAAGAGCGCCGCGCCGAAGTGAAGCTCGCTGCCGAACTCGGTGCTGTGTTTGAAGTGGAGGGCGAGGCCGCTCTTCAGCAGAAGCTCGAAAGCCTCCGCAAGGACGCCTCAAACTCCGACCGCGTCGTCGCTCCATTCCTCAACCATGCTCAGACCACCGCAGGCGGTACCGCCGCCTCTGCCAATGGCCTGACCGCCGAAGACTTGATCCCGGCCGAGGCCGCCAAACAAGGCGGTGGCAAGATCGTTCTCGCCACCGTCAAAGGCGACGTGCATGACATCGGCAAAAACATCGTGGGCATCGTGCTTGCCTGCAACGGCTTCGAAGTCACTGACATGGGCGTCATGGTCCCCTGCGACAAGATTTTGGAAAAGGCCCTCGAAGTCGGTGCCGACGTCATCGGTCTCAGCGGCCTCATCACCCCTTCGCTCGATGAAATGGCGCATGTCGCCAGCGAGATGGAGCGGCGTGGCTTCAAGCAACCGCTGCTCATCGGCGGTGCCACCACCAGTCCGGCGCACACAGCCATCAAGATCGCGCCAAAATACAGCGGCAGCATTGTTCATGTGCTGGACGCCTCCCGCAGCGTGCCCGTGACGACCTCTCTGCTCAGCGAAGATCAGCGTGAAGCCTTTGTGGCGAGCAATGAAGCCCGCCATGCACGCCTGCGTGAAGAGTACGGCAAGAAAAAGGACCGCGCGCTTCTCAGCATCGCCGAGTCCCGCGAAAAAGGCGCCAAGTTCGACTGGGCCACGCAGGACATCGCCACGCCGACCTTCCTCGGCACGAAGGTCTATGAAGGCCCGCAGCTCGTCGCTGCTTTGCGCGAATTCATCGACTGGTCACCCTTCTTCCACTCCTGGGAACTGCGTGGCCGCTGGATCGCTGCCGAGCAGCGTTTCTCCTCCGCTCAGGAGGATGCGGAGATGAAGGTCAAGGCCGAGGCGGAAGCACTCAAGCTCTACAAGGATGCCAATGATCTGCTCGACCGCGTCATCGCCGAGAGCCGCTTCACCCCTCGCGGCATCATGGGCTTCTTCCCCGCCAACGCCATTGGCGATGACATCGAAGTCTATACCGACGAGTCACGCACCACGGTGAAGACCGTCTTCCACACCCTGCGTCAGCAGGTCATCAAGAAGGACACGCCAAACTACGCCCTCAGCGATTATATCGCGCCCAAGGACAGCGGCCGCGCGGACTACATCGGCGGGTTCGCCGTCGGCATTCACGGTGCGGATGAGTTCGCCAAGGAGTTCGAAGCCGCGCACGATCCCTACAGCGCCATCATCGCCAAAGCCGTGGCCGACCGCCTTGCCGAAGCCTTCGCTGAATACCTGCACCAGCAGGCCCGATACGCCTGGGGTTATGAAAAACCCGGCGAGCTTTCCCGCGAAGAAATCATCAAGGAAAAGTATCGCGGCATCCGTCCAGCACCCGGCTATCCCGCCCAGCCTGACCACACGGAGAAGCCCATCCTGTTTGATCTTCTCGATGCCGCTGCCAAGACCGGCGTCGAGCTCACCGAAAGCATGGCCATGCACCCCGGCAGCGCCGTCAGCGGTCTCTACTTAGCACATCCAGAATCGCACTACTTCGGTATCAGCGTCCTGGGTAAAGACCAGGTGGAAGACTACGCACAGCGCAAAGGGATGACGCTTGCAGAGGCTGAGCGCTGGCTTGGTCCCTGGCTCGGGTATTGATGAGCCAAGGAGTGGGACTTTCCTTTGCGCATCCTGAGTCACACTACTTCGCTATCAGCGTCCTGGGCAACGTCCCAGGTGGAAGACTACGCGCAGCGCAAAGGCATGACGCTTGCAGAAGCAGAGCGCTGGTTAGGGCCTTGGCTGGGCTATTGAGGCATTACCGAAACCACCCACGGATGCGGTCAAGCAGGCCGCGTCCCTGTGGCCGGTGCTGCACCTGCGGAGGTGGTGCCCGGTAACCCATGTGCTCCGTGCAGAAGGGTTTGGGAACCAGGTCGTAAGGCAGGGCGTCTTCATAGGCAGTCCCTGCCTGGCCGCAGCCATCAGTGGCCAGCTGGCTGCTCACGCGGCACAGAGTCACGCGCGAAAGCGGCAGCGTGACCTTGGGCACCTCCGTTTTGTAGCCCAACGCGACGGCTTTTTTCATCACGTCGGCCCAGATCGGCAGTGCGAGGGTTCCGCCGTAGCCGCCTTCGACAATCGTCTGCGGTTTGTCGAGCCCTACCCAGATGCCGCAGCTCACGCGGTCCGTGAAACCGGCGAACCACGCATCTTTGTAATCATTCGTGGTGCCGGTCTTGCCACCCCCGGGTTCTTTGAAACCGTATTCATTGCGCAGGGAGGCCGCCGTGCCACGATCCAGCACCTGGGCGAGGATGTTGCGCATCAGGAACGCCACGCTCGGGGTGATAACCTCGGATTCGAGCACGGGGGTCTGGTAGATGATGTTGCCCGCTTTATCGACAATGCGGTCGATGAGGAAAGGCCGGCGGCGCAGACCTTGATTGGGGAAGATGCTGATCGCGCTGGTGAGCTGGCGTGGATTGCCGCCGATGTTGCCGATGAATATCTGCGGCGTGCGGTCGGCGGGCTTGGCAAATCCCGCGTTGGTGAGCAGTTCGATCACACGGTCAATCCCTGCGTAGTTGCCCAGCCGCAGGGTCATGGTGTTGCGGCTTTTCACGATGCCATCTGTCAGCGTCGTGGGGCCGAGGAATTTGCCATCCGAGTTCTGCGGACTCCAGCCCGGATCAGCCCCGTCAATCTCACCGGGCTGGATCGGCGCATCATTGATCAGCGTGCCGGGCATGAATCCCGAGGCGATGCCGGCAGCGTAGACGAAGGGTTTCACCGTCGATCCGATCTGCCGCTCCCCTTGGGTGGCGCGGTTGTACTTGCTGTGCCGGTAGTCACGCCCGCCCACAAGGGCGAGGATGCCTCCCGTGGCATTGTCCTGCATCATGAGCGCCGCCTGAAGATAGGGGGTGGAGGCGAACTCCAGCGCGCCGTCCCAGGTTTTGTCAAAATCCGCCTTTTTGGGATGCGCATACCCGCGCTGTTTTTCCACGGCGGTCAGGCGCTTCTCCACGGCGGCCTCCGCCGCGTCCTGCAGGTCTTTATTCAGGGTGGTGAAGACCTGCAGCCCGCCGTCTTCGATCTCCTGCTGCTCCAAAATCAAATCCAGGTCCCGCCGGACGGTGTCCAGCGCGTAGCCGCCCTGGCTTTGAAACACCGGCTGCGCATGCAGGGCGATGTCCGCATACTTGGCGGCGATCTCCTCTTCGGGAGTGATGACCTTGGTTTCCAGCATGCGCTTGAGCACGGTGTCGCGTTCCTTCAGCGCGCCTTCATAGTTGCGAAAGGGCGAGAAGCGCACCGGGCTGCGGATGATGCCCGCGATCATCGCGGCTTCGCTCAGGCTGAGCTGACTGGCATGCTTGCCAAAGTAAACCTGGCTGGCCCGCTGCACGCCATAAATGCCGGGGCCGTAAAAGATGCGATTGATGTAATGCTCGATGATCTGGTCCTTGGTGCAGGCCTTTTCGATGCGGCGTGCCAGCATCATCTCCACCAGCTTGCGGTGGATGCTGCGGTCATCGAGATCCGGGAAGCTGTTGCGCGCCAGCTGCATGGTCAGCGTGCTCGCGCCCTGCACCACGCGCATGTCCTTGAGGTTGCGCACCATCGCGCGCGCCACGCCCTTGTAGTCAATGCCATGGTGCTGGTAAAAACGTGAGTCCTCGCGTGCCAGCAGCGCTTTGACAAACCACGGCGAGACCTCACTCAGCGGGACGATAATGCGGTTCTCCCCATGCATCCGGCCCAGGACTTCGCCGTTGTAGTCCATCACGATGGTGCGTTCCGGCATGTCCCCGAGCTTGGTCAGGTCATAGGCCTTCGCCAGATGGCTGTAAATGCCGATGACCACGGCCGCCCCGAGGGTGCACAGCAGCGAGCCACCCATGAGAAGAAGCAGGCTGATACGCTTGAACGACTGCCAGCGCGACAGAGTGGGTTTTGTCGGCTTGCGCTCTTCAGTGGGCTTCTTTTTCATGCGTGCAGGCATCGGGTCGCTGGTTTTGACCAAAGATCAAGCCTCAGACGATGAACTCGGTGTGAACTTCAATTTCACATTTCATTTGGCAGCCGACCCTGTCGCTATGAAATCGGGCGGCACCCGGTAGCTGCGGGTAGTCAATTCCTCAGAATACGCAGCCGAGGTCAGGACAACGGCGTGGGCATCCACCCGCACCTTCAGACCCACCGCATGGGCGATGTGATCCAGAGCGCTGCGCAGCGAAATCTCCCCAACATCGAGGCTGATCTTCTTTTTCTTTTGCTCCTCGCTGGCACCCAGGATGACCACATTGAGGTTTTCATCAGCAAAGATCCCGAGTTTTTTCACCGCCAGCTTCACGTAAGCCACCGCTTCCTCCAGGGTGGCGTCTTTGAGTGTCACCTCGCTAAGCATGATTGGTTTGGAGCAATCAGTGATGAATGCTTTCGCGGAATGCCATCCCGTCAGGAGAATCACCGCGCAAAGCCACCCTGCGGCGAGGCGAGATCGGAGGAGCAGGGCTGCTTTCATGGGAAATCCGACCGATCCTATGAAATACCGCTACAGAAGGCAATGCTACTTTATCCGTGACATTTCAGGTTCGGTTCCCGTACCATACGCCTGCCATCAACCCTTCCGACCATGAAAGCCCTCTGTCTCTCCTTCCTCATTGTCACCACGTTCGGCGCGTCCGCCGCACTCCTCGAATCGCCGCAAAAGGGCGGCTTGCAGATCAAATCGCTGAGTTCGCTCAGCTTCGGGCCGGAAGGCCTGCTGCTGGTGGCGGAGCCGGCCACGGCCAGCGTCGTGGCTGTCCAAACAGGTGACATCGGCCCCAAGAGCGAACGCCTCGCCCAGCCGGTGGCCGACATCGGCACGCAGATCGCGGCCGGGCTCGGCGCGAAGAAGGAGGACATCACGATCAAGGATCTCGCGGTGAATCCGGCCAGCGGCCGCATCTACCTCGGCGTGCAGCGCCGCCCGGACAATGCGGTGCTGATTGTCAGCGTCGGCGCGGATGGCAAAGTCGCTCCGCTGAATCTCGCGCCTCTGTCCTGGGTGCGCATCACCCTCCCGGGCGGCACCGCCAGCAAGGTCACGAACATCACCGACGTCGCCTTCGACAAAGACCGCGTCTTTGCCACCGGCACCTGCAATGAAGAATTCGCCTCCCGCATCTTCACCATCCCCGTGCCGCTGAAAAATGGCGCCACCGCCAGCGTCTTCAGCGCGGAGACCTACCACGTCGCTCATCGCAAGTGGGAGACCAAGGCTCCGATTCAAAGCTTTATCCCTTATCAGTCGAAGGAGGGCACCTTTGTCGTCGGTGCGTTCGCCTGCACCCCCGTCGCCAAGTTCAAGGTGGACGACATCCAGAGCGGTGCCCAGGTCAAAGGCGTGAGCATGGTGGAGCTCGGCAGCGGCAACCGCCCGCTGGATCTCTTCAATTACACCGACAAAAGCGGCAAGGAGTGGCTCGTGGTGCACACCCAGCGCTTCAAGCAGAACGCCTTTGGTCCCAGCAAGATGTGGGGCGCGCGCATCAGCATGGATTACCTCGACGCCAAAGCGCCCGAGAAGACCAATGAAAACGCCGCCCGTCGCGATGAGAAGGAGCCCAAGGGCCCTGAAGGCATCGAGATCGTGGACGCGCTCTTCGGTGCCGTTCAGGTGGACAAGCTGAGCGAGACTGAGGCCGTCGTTCTGCGCGACACCGAAGGCACGCTGAGCCTCGAAGTGGCCGCACTGCCGTGAAACCCTGGTTCATTCTTTTCGGGCTCCTCTGCTCTGCCACATTCGCCGCCGATGTGTGGGTGAACGAGGCCGGGCAGATCGAAGCCCGGGGAAGCGATGTCCGCGTGTTCCGAGGGGCCGCCACCGCACCGCTGTTCGGCAGCGTGGCCAAGGAAAGCGCCAGCGTGCGCTTTGCCGCCGCACTGCCATTGGTGCCGGGAGAAACCTACCGCGTCGAGTTTCAAAAGGCGGACGGCATCTGGAACACGCAGCGGCTGCAGTTTGCGCAATCACCCTCTGCTGCGCCGGCGGTGAGCATCTCGCCCTCTCCCGCGTTGCTCCCTGCCAATGCGCTCAAGCTCTACCTGCACTTCACTCAGCCGATGGAGCAGGGCGTGTTTCTTGAGCGCATCACGCTGCACCGGCAGGATGGCAGTGTGGTCCACGGCGCTTTTCGCGAGACTGAGCTCTGGTCGCCCGATGGCAAACGTCTCACCCTCTGGCTGCATCCTGGGCGGCAGAAAACCGGGGTGAATTTGAATATCGATGAAGGGCCCGTTTTGCAGGAGGACCGACGGCACACCCTCCGGATCGCCGCAGGCTGGCGTTCCATCACAGGCGCGGCCTTGGGAAAGGAAGCGGTGTTTGAACTCATCGCCGGGGCTGTGGATCACACCTGCCCAGATCCGCAGCGCTGGCAGATCACTGCGCCCAAGGCGGGAACTTGTGATCCGCTGCTGGTTACATTCGATGAACCGATGGACCCTTCGATGCTCGTGTCCGCATTGAAGGTGAAGCGCGCCAATAAGGAGGTTTCCGGGACGGTTGCTGTCGCTGCCAATGCAGGCAGGTGGTCGTTCACGCCAAAGGCTGGGTGGGAGCGAGGGGCGAATATTTTGGAAATTGACCCGCTGCTCGAAGACCTGGCGGGCAACAATCTGCTGGGACCGTTTGAGGTGGATCGTGAGGCGCCGACGAATCCAGCCTCTGCGACCACCTTGAGCTTCAATGCAGACTGAGCCCCGGTCTTCAGGAAATGGAGGAGCAGGCAGCCGTGGTCAGCCGCGTGGTATTGGCAGCAGAATTCGGACTGGAACTGGACTTTGAATTGGGGCTGGCTGCGAGCAGCGTCGTCGTCGGAGGATGGGGGGCGCATTCCTCGCTGGGTGCAGGCATGAGTTCCAGATTCGCATTCCTTTGCTGCCAGGCGTTGCTGAGCTTGTGAACCAGGGTGTCCATCTGGTTGATGTCCTTGGCATGGACCTGGAGCACGGGGATGCCGAAGCTCGAAAAAATGTCCTCCACCAACTGCCGGTCGCGGCTCTTGCGGCTGGCCTTGCTGGGGCTTTCGTCCTCGAATTCAATCGCCACCATCGGCAGCCAGTCCCCTTTGCGGTAGATGAGGAAGTCGATATGGCGCTGGCAGATCTTCACAAAACCCGCGACGTTTTCAGGATGGAGGATTTCCAAGAGGCGCGGCTTGCACTGAATGTGGCAGCGCTGGGCGGTAACATTTTCCAGGCAGGCGTGAAACAGAGCTTCGTCGGAAGAAAGAAGGGGGTAAGGAGTGGGGGATGTTTCGGCAGAGGAAAGTGGGGGATTAGCAGATGAGGGCTGCATGTTTAACCAGTTATGGTAATTATAACCCCGATCAACCCGGCTTTGGTAAGAACCCTGTAAGACGGCGTGAATTGAAGTTTAGTTCTTCAGGCAAAATGTTCGATTGAACGCTGGCTCCTTTCGCAACGACTGCGGGAACGTTTGGGCGAGTGCATCACATGCCCATCGGCCTTTCACCGAACCCGCTTCTGCAAAGGTAAGTTGAGCGACCTGGGCGGCATCTGCCGCCGCATGGAGCCCCGCCTGCACGCCTGCGCCCTCAACTCAATTTAAACCAGCCCCCGGATCGGTTCGCCCCGGGTCAGCACGTTGAGCAGGCTGGGCGGCAGGCCATCGGTGACGCGTGCCTGGCCCACGTCCACCAGCGTGTGCATGATGGTGGCGATCAAATCGGGAATGGTGACCGGCTCGGAGGCGGGCTCTCCCCCATTGCGTGCCGACTGCCCGATGACCTGGCCCATTTTTAAGCCGCCGCCATAGATCATGAGGGGTGCGAGGCCACCCCAGTGATCGCGCCCACCCTTGACATTGATCTTGGGCGAACGGCCCATCTCGCCACAGCAGACGAGCATGATTTTTTCGCTGAGGCCGCGTGACTCAATGTCTTCGATCAAGGCGGATACCGCGTGGTCAAACGGACGTCCGACGTAATCCATGCCGGTGCGGCAGGGGGCGTTGTTGTTGTCGGCGTGCATGTCCCATACAAAGCTCGTCGTCACGGTGACGAAGCCGCAGCCGCGCTCACACAACCGACGCGCCATGAGCAGGAGTTTTCCCAGCGTGGCGGCGTTGTCGGCATAGTGCTCGCGGTTGTTCCACTGCGTGCTGATGCGGTCTTTCGGCAGCAGCAGTGAAGTGTCATATCGTGCGATGAGACGCGGGTCTTCTTTGGAAAGATCAAACGCGTCTGACACGCCACGCCGCAGCACGTCGAAGGCAAGCGATTGAAATTCTGACATGCCGCCAACGACCTGGCTGCCGTCCATGGTGCGCTGCCATTGATCCAGTGAAGTGAGCAGCGCGCGGCGATCGTCCAACCGGGACTGTGCCATGCTCAAGGTCATGTCCGCCTGCGCCCCGCTGCCTGCGCCAGGCACAAAGGGCTGATACGTTGTGCCAAATTCGCCGCTGGAGGTGAAGTCGCCGAATTGCTTGATCACCGGTCCGGCGGTGGATGAAACCGCCTGCGGAAACAGCGCCACATTCGTCGGCATGGCGCTGCTTTTGCGCAACGGCCCGGCCATGCGTGAGTACAGAGACCCGAGATTCGCCTTCATCGTATCCTTGCCGACGATGGTCTTGATGTCATGCACCGCGTCGCCCGTGACGAAGGAACGCACGATGCTGAACTTGTCCGCCAGCTTCGCCAACTTCTCAAATGTGCCGCCAAAGGTCACGCCGGGGAGTTTGGTTTTAATCTCGCCCGTGACGCTGCGGATCTCCGAGGGCGCATCCATCTTCGGATCAAAGGTCTCGAACTGCGAAGGTCCGCCATGCATGAAGAGGAAGATGACCGACTTGTCCTTGAGCAGGGACTTGGAGGAAGCCGCGCGCGACTTGAGCGCCATCAGATCGCTCAACCCGAGCCCGCCCAGTCCCAGCCCGCCAATGCGCAGGAAATCACGCCGCTGAAGGCGTGAAGATCCCAGGCTGTGGTCGGAAAAAGTGAGCATGACCCTGCCAGATACGTCGGCTGGAGGTCTCTCCTTCCTGATTGTGCTTGCCACCCGGCGTCGCGTTCGGGATGCTCGCCGCCATCATGCGCATCCGCTCATTCATTCTTGCCGCAGCATTCCTGACTCTGGAGGCCGCAGCTGATTCCACCGACTGCCTGCACTGCAACAAGCACTTCCTGCCGCAGCCATTGCAGCTCAAACCGGGGCGAAAATATGCGCGGGACCGGCGGGCGGATATTTTGCACGTGAAGCTGGATGTGACGCCGGATTTTGCCAAACGCACGGTTTCAGGCAGCGCGATGCTGCGCTTCAAGCCGATCGCCCTGCCTCTGGAGAAGCTGGAACTGGATGCGGTGGATTTGGAAATCGCCTCCATCACTGCGACGGGCGCGCAGGTCGCGGAGCACCAGGTCACGAATGACAAACTCATCATCACCTTCGCCAAGGCGATCGCACCCGACGCGGAGGCGACGGTGACCGTCACGTATTCCGCGCAGCCCGAGCACGGCCTGTATTTCCGCACGCCGGAGATGGGTTACAAAACCGGCGACACGCAGGTGTGGAGCCAGGGAGAGGCGGAGGAGCATCGCTTTTGGTTCCCCAGCTACGATTATCCGAATGAGCGCTTCACCAGCGAGGTGATCTGCCACGTGCCCAAAGGCATGCAGGTCATTTCCAACGGGACGCTGCAAAGCGAACAGGCGGAGGGCGAGGGACGAATGGTGTTTCACTGGCTGCAGGACAAGCCGCATGTGAACTACCTCATCGCGCTGGCTGCGGGTCATTTCCACCAACTGGATGACAAGGCGGGAAGCCTGCCGCTGGCGCTGCTGGTTCCGCCCTCGCACAAGGAGCAGGCGGCGAATGCTTTTGCCGACACGCGCAAGATCATTGAGTTCTACCAAAAGGAAATCGGCGTGCCCTTTGCGTGGGATAAGTACTTTCAGGTCTATTGCCTCGATTTCATCGCCGGTGGCATGGAAAACACGAGCTGTACCTTTGAAGCCGCCGACATGTTGTTCAACTCCGACACCGAGCAGCTGCGAACCCTATTTCAACTGGACGCCCATGAGACAGCCCACCAGTGGTTTGGTGATCTGGTCACCTGCCGTGACTGGTCGCACCTCTGGCTGAACGAGGGCTTCGCGACCTACTACACGGTGCTCTATGAAGGGCAGAAACTCGGAGCCGATGCGATGAAGCACGCGCTATGGAATGAAGCTCAGCAGGTGTTCCAAGCCAACGATACGCGGCCCATCGTCTGGCGTGACTATGGCGACCCGATGCAGCAGTTTGATTCACGGGCCTACCCAAAAGGTGCCTGGGTGCTGCACATGCTGCGCAGCCAGCTTGGCGCGGATTTGTACCGCAAGTGCATCCGGACGTATCTTGAGCGGCATCGCAACGGCATCGTCCGCACCGAAGATCTGCAGGATGTCGTCGAGGAACTCAGCGGGCTTTCGTTTGATCAATTTTTCGACCAGTGGCTTTTTCACGGCGGCGTGCCCGAATTGAAAATCGACTACGCATGGGATGCCGGTTCGAAGCAGGCCAGGATCACTGTACGGCAGACGCAGAAGCTCAGCGATCAGGTGCGTCTCTTCAGGGTGCCGCTGCCAGTCGGTTTTGCGATTGCCGGACAAAAAGATCTGCTGCGTTTCAAGGCGGACGTCAGCAAGGATGTCGAAGAATTTTACTTCCCGCTGCCTTCGCAGCCGGAATTGGTGCGCATTGATCCTGATTTCACCGTGCTGGCCAAGGTCAGCTTCACGCCGCCGGGCCCGATGCTCGACAAACAGCTGCAATCCGATGTCATCGGCCGGATGCTCGCCATCAGCACGCTCGATGACAAGAACATCGACAAGCTCGGCAAAGCCCTGCGCGAAGACGCTTTTTACGCCGTGCGTTCCGAGGCGGCGAAGGCACTCGCGAAAATCGCCGAGCCCGATGCACGTGCGGCGCTGATCGCCGGCAGCAGCAACCAGCCCGATGCGCGCGTGCGCAGGGCCGTCGTACAGGCTCTTGCGGCGCTGAACACAGCGGAGTCGCAGGAAGCCCTGTGGAAGATGGCCCAGAGCGAGAAGAACCCGGACATACTCGCCAGTGTCATCGAATCCTGGGGAGCACGGCCGGGCGATGCCGCAGTCGCCGCAGCACTCCGTGCGCAATTGAAGGGCACCAGTTTCAACAACTCGCTTCAGCTTGCCGCAGTCAAAGCACTGCGCGCCCAGGACGACGAGTCTGCGGTTCCTGAGGTGCTGGCCCGGTTGCAGTCTCTCCCCTATCTTCGCGGTCGCGATGCGGGCATCGCCTTTGATGCACTCGCCTTCCTCGCGCGCCGGCCCACGAATGCGCAGCGGGATGCGGTGCGTGAATTTCTCACCACCAAGCTCACCGATCCGCGCCACTCCTGGCGTCTCGCCAGCGCCAAGGCCCTCGGCACGCTGCGCGATCCGAAGGCGCTCGCCGTGCTGGAACCGCTGAGCCGAGGCGGCGATGCTCGCATCGACCTCGTGCGCGAAGCGGCGGCCAAATCCGTGCAGGACATCCGTGCGGGCCTGGAAAGCCCGGCCGATTTGAAAAAACTCTGGGATCGCGTACAGCAGCTGCAAAAGCAGGCCGAAGAACAGCAGAAAGAACTCGAAACCCTGAAGAAAAAATCACAACCCGCCGCCGCCGAAAAAAAGGCGGGCAAGTAACCACTCATGCGATTCCCACGCCTTCTCACCATCGCCACCAAAGTCGTCAAAGAGACACTGATTTCACTGCCGTCCGAGATTCGCAATGAGGCGGGAGACTGCCGCATTGAGCTGACCGAAATGGAGGCCTTGGTCGATATTGACGAAGACCTTGACCCCGATCTGCTCGGTCTGTTTGAAGGTCTCTCCCGCAGTGATGGGTTTCCGGAAACCCCGGACGAGATGCCGCGCATCCGCCTCTTTCTCGACAATCTCTGGGACGAATGTGCCGGTGATCTCGCAACCTACCGCCACGAAGTACGCATCACCTTCCTCCATGAACTGGGCCACTATCTCGGCCTGGATGAAGACGAGGTGGCGGCGCTGGGGCTGGAGTGATTCATCCCATCTTCCGGCGTCCGTGCAGCGCCTGGTACAGCGTGAGTTCATCCACGTGGTCAAGTCCGCCGCCCGCAGGCATCCCCTGGGCCAGACGGGTCACGGCGATGCCGGCGGGACGGAGCAAATCGGCGATGTAGCTGGCGGTGGCCTCTCCCTCGACGTCGGAACCGAGGGCGAGGATGACTTCCTCCGTATGGAGATCGCGCACGCGATTGACCAGCGACTCCATGCGCAGGTCTTCCGGGGTCACGTTGTCGAGCGGTGAAAGCCTGCCGCCGAGCACGTGGTACAAGCCTTGAAACGCGCCTGAACGCTCCATGCGCAGCACATCGGCCGCCTGCTCGACCACGCAAAGCTGCTGGCGCTGGCGGCGCGGGTCGTGGCAGAGCAGGCACTCGCTGTCGCTTTCAATGAAGAACCCGCAATCCGCGCAGGGAACAATGCGCTCCCGGGCCTCCAGCAATGTGTGGGACAGCAGGCCGATGCGTTCGTCACTCTTCTGCAGCAGCCAGATCATGAGACGCTCCGCGCTGCGCGGCCCCAGGCCGGGCAGCGATTTAAGCTGGGCGATGAGGCGCTGGATCGCCGGTGGATAGTCAATGCGCACGGGGGGAAAGAACTCAGGTCACGGCGAGTTTGCGCGAATGCTTGGAGGCCTCCTGGGACGGAGAAGACTTGTCCTTCATGGCCATTTCGACGCGCTCCATGAAGTACTTGAGCGGCGCATCCTCACGCCCCTCGATGGCGGCGTTGCTGAAGCTTTCCTGCGCCTGCTTGAGGTCGCCTTTTCGATACTGCACCACCCCCTGCCAGAAGGCATCGCGGGCGCGCATGTCCGGCTCCGGCAGCGCGCCTTTCTCCGCAAGCAGTTCGTACACCTCACTCATCTGAGAGGAGCCTGCGGTGCTGACCATTTCCATCGGCCGCACTTCGGCATTGTCCTTCACCAGTGAGTAGGTCCTGGCGCTCAGAAGCACCTTGCTGCCGTATTCAGCGTTCAAGACACACAACTGCGCGGCGAAGTCGATCACGTCTCCCACCGCGCTGAAGCTTTCAAAATGGCTGACACCAAACAAACCGCAGACCGCCGGGCCGGTGCTGAATGCCACGCCAATCTGCGCCTTCTTGCCGAAGCGCTGCTCAATCTCACGGGTCAGCGTGGCCACATGGTTGCGCAACACTGCGGCCACCTGAACGGCGTGCAGGGCGTGGTGCTCATCCGTCAGCGGAAATCCAAAGAAGACGCGCACCTGCCGTGGACTGCAGTCATCCAGATAAGCGCCGCGCTCGATGAGGAACTCTGAAATGCTGCGCTGAAAATGCGTGGCCAGTTCTTCGAACTGGGGGGCCTCGATGCCCGTGGCAAGCTCGCCATGATTCAGCATGCGGCAGGTCAGCACGGTGATCTCACGGCGCTCCGTCATTTTCGCCGGATTGTTTTGATCCGCGAGCTCTTCAAACAGGCGCGTGGACAGCCGTCCGACGAAATAATCGCGCATGACATGGCAGCGATAGGCATTGACCGAGCCGCCCACGGCGATGCCCGCAATGCCGGCGAACCAAAGGGCCAGGGACCCGGAAACCGGCTCAAACAAGACGCCGCTCATCGCCATGATGCAGGCAAAGGTGGTCGTGAGAAAAGTGCCGCCCAGAAGGAAGGCAAAACGGCGCCACTGCGAGGGCATCTCAATGCACACCCACGCGCTGCTGAAGGCCATGAAGGTGTAATAGCCATACTGCAGCAAAATGATCTGCTTCAGCCCGCCGGCAGGCAGAATGAAACTGCGCGCAAAGAGCACCGCAAACCATTCGGCCGTGGCTTTGAAATACCCGAAATGGTACAAGGCAAGCAGGGGGATGCAGACCAGCACGCCAATGAACATGGCGGCGACATGATTACGATTCATGGGCGGGAGTGTCAGGGGTGAGATCGATGATGGTTGAAGCCGGCGGCTCAGGCTGGCTCCGGCAGGCTTTCACGACAAGCTCACTGACATATTTGTCAGGATTGCCAATCGCGTCGGGGGTGATGAGAAAACGCGTCGCGCCGGTGCTGCGCGTCACGAGTTTGAGGCCAAAGGGATAATCTTTGAAAAGCTTCGCGCACATAGCCTCCACATGCAGCCCTTCACGCTGCGCCCGCGCGGCCACTGCCGCGATGGCTTCATCGTCAAAGTCGAGCATGAAGCCGTTTTCACGCTGGAAGCGCTCCGCAAAGGCCCTGACCTCCCCGGCATGAGCGGCACCAAGCTCTCTAAACTGGCTGACGGCCTCAGCACGGCATCTGGCGAGTGTTTGCTCCGGCTCTTTGACAAGCGCGCCATCGACCTGCAGTTCCGGCAGGCCGAGGCTGGGCATTTCAAATTTAAAATCACGCAGCACCCGCTCCCAGGCGGTGACGAGGCCGCGGGCGCCTGTCTTTTCGTCCTCCGCGCGGCTGGCGATTTCACGCAGGGCATCGTCCTTGAAGACCGCTTTGACCCCATACGCGGCGAACTCACGCTCATACTGGCGGATGAGGCTGCCTTCGGAGTTTTTCATGATCTGGAACATGTCGTCCGCGCTGAGCGGATCGCAGACTACGCGCACGGGAAGACGGCCGATGAATTCAGCCTCGAAACCATAGTCAATGAAGTCCTTGGTGCGCGCCTCGCGGAACAAGTGCTCCGCAGCGGTTGTTTTCGTGTCCGAGGAGACAAAGCCGATGGATTTTCGGTTCGTGCGCTTTTCGATGATTTTTTCCAGACCGCCAAAGGCGCCGCTGACAATGAAGAGAATGTTGCGTGTGTTCACCACCTCGCGGCCGGTGCGGCCCTTGCGGGTGTCGAACATCATCTGCATCTGGCTGCGGATGTCATTCGGGGCGTAGAGGGCGACTTCGGTTTCCTCCATCAGTTTCAGAAGGGTGGTCTGCACACCGCGCCCGCTGACGTCGCGACCAATGCGTTCCGGGCCGCTGCTGAGCTTGTCGATTTCATCCAGGTAGATGATGCCATGCTCCGCGAGCTCGATGTCACCATTGGCTTTCGCCACCAGATCGCGCACCAGGTCATCCACGTCTGCGCCGACGTAGCCAGTTTCGCTGAATTTGGTCGCATCCGCCTTCACAAACGGCACGCCAATGAGGTCGGCGATGTGTTTGACGAGGTAGGTCTTGCCCACGCCGGTGGGGCCGATGATGATCACATTCTGTTTCGAAAATTCGAGCTTCTGTCCGCCGGGGTTTGCCTCCCGGTCGTCCCGCAGCATCTGGGCGTGGTGGTAATGGTCACACACCGCGGTGGCGAGCACCTTTTTGGCCTCGTCCTGCCGGATCACAAAGCGGTCGAGATGCGCCTTGATGTCGGCCGGGCGGTAGTTGAACTCGAAGACCCTGCCGTGGTCGGGTTTGGCGTCTTCGACCGGTTTTTCCTCTCCTTCTGGGGCAGAACGTCCGCCAGGACCTTCGACACGGGTGAACAGCACCTGGCCGCCCAGCGTGTTCTTGATAAAATCCTCCAGCTTGCGAGTGATTTCCTCCGGACTTCCGGGGGCTTTGGTTTTTTCGGTCTCGGGGAGTTCTGGCGTGGGGTCGCTCATGAGGGAATTGATAGTGCGCTAGGCGAAGCCCGCTGACAAGCGGCACGATGCGTGCTGTGCCCCGGCACGAAATGCTCTTTTTCAGGGTTGCACGGTCCCCATGACATCCCATACTCCGCCCCCCGCATTATGTCCGCACCTGTCAAAGTCGCCGTCGTTGGAGCCAGTGGTTACTCTGGAGCTGAACTGCTGCGCCTGCTGCTACGGCATCCGAACGTTGAACTGGTGGCGGTGACCTCGCGGTCCCTGGCTGGTAAAACCCTCTCCAAGGAGTTCCCGCGCTTCCGCAGCATCGGCGTGGCCGATTCCCTCACATTCACCGCGCCTGACGCCGCCGCTCTGAAAGCCGCAGGCGCCGAGATCGCGTTTCTGGCGGTACCGCATGGGGTGGCCGCCGAGTATGCGAAGCCGCTGCTCGAACTCGGCCTCAAGGTGATCGACCTCAGCGCGGATTTCCGCCTCCGGAGTCCGGAGCTCTATGAGGAATTCTACGGGCATGCCCATCCTGCGCCGGAACTGCTGGACGAAGCCGTCTATGCGCTGCCGGAAGTACGGGCGGAGGCCATCAAGGCGGCGCGGCTCATCGCCTGCCCTGGCTGCTACCCCACCAGCATCTTGCTGCCGCTCATCCCGCTGCTCAAGGCGGGCCTGCTGGCGGAGTCTCCTCTGGCCGTCGCCAGCATGAGCGGTGCCAGCGGTGCCGGACGCAAAGAAAGCATTCCCCTGCTCTTCTGCGAAGTGCAGAACAGCGTGCGCAGCTACAGCGTGCCGCTGCATCGCCACCTCAGTGAGGTCGGCCAGGAGCTGGCCCTAGCCGCAGGCCGCGAAGTGAAGCTCTCCTTTGTGCCGCACCTCATGCCGACGCATTCAGGCATCTGCACGACGACCTTTGCGCAGCTGCAGCCTGGGGTGACGATCGAAGAAATCAGCGCCGCCTTGCATTCGGCCTACGATTCCGCGCCCTTCGTGCGTTTGCTGGGGGTGAACCAATCTCCAGACACCAAAAACGTCACCGGCACCAATTTCGTGGACATCGGCTGGTCCTATGACGCCCGCGCAGGACAGCTCATTTTGATGAGCACCGAAGACAACATCGGCAAAGGCGCCTCAGGCCAGGCCGTGCAAAACATGAACCTTGTCTGCGGTTTTGAGGCCACCGCAGGCCTGCTGTACGTTTAATCCTATGGCGACCAAAGCACACGACGAACGCGAATGCCGCGTCTCCTTCAAAGTCATCGACGGCGGGGTCACTGCGGCGAAGGGTTTCCGCGCCAGCGCCGTGACGTGCGGCATCAAAAATCCTGAAGCCACCCGGCTGGATCTCGCGCTGATCGTTTCCGACGGCCCGACCACGACGGACGCGGTCTTCACGACGAACAAAGTCCGCGCCGCCTGCGTGCGCGTCAGCCAGCAGCACATCAAGGAAAGCGACACCCGCGCCATCATTGCCAACAGCGGCAACGCCAACGCCTGCACCGGCGTGCAGGGCATCCAGGATGCGAAAGCCATGACGAAGGCCGTGGCTGAACAGCTCGGCGTGAAAATGCGCCAGGTGCTTGTCTGCTCCACCGGCATCATCGGCATGCCGATGCCCATTGAGCGTGTGATTGTCAAAGTACCCGATGCCGTGGCCAAGCTGAAGGCGGATGGCTCCGATGACGCCATGCGCGCGATCATGACGAGCGACACCCAGCCCAAGTCCTTCGCGGTTGATGTGCCCTGCGGCAAAGGCAGCTTCCGCATCGGCGGCATCGCCAAAGGCGCGGGCATGATCTGCCCGAACATGGCCACGATGCTCTGCTTCATCACCACCGACGTGAAGATCGGCAAGGATGAGCTGCACCGCTCCATGCGCTACGCCGTGGAGAAGAGCTTTAACTGCATCACCATCGACGGTGACACCAGCACGAACGACACCGTCATCGTGATGAGCAACGGCCAGTCCGATGTCCCGACGATCAGGAAGGGCTCGCCCGAGGCGGAACTCTTCCGCTGCGCGCTGCACAAGGTGATGCTGGAGCTGGCGAAGATGATCGTCTGCGACGGCGAGCGCGTGACGAAGTTCGTCGAGATCCGCGTCCGCAATGCCCGCACGCAGGCAGACGCCCGCAAGGTGGCCGAAACCGTCGCCAAATCCCTCCTAGTGAAGTGCTCCTTCCATGGCTGCGATCCGAACTGGGGCCGCATCATCCACGCCGTCGGTTATTCCGGCGCTCGAATTCGTGAGGAACTCATCGACATTTACTTTGGCGGTCTGCAGGCCTGCAAAGGCGGACTGGCCAACCACACGCCTGTGACGGAGCTGGAGAAGGTGGTGAAAGAACCGAAGTTCACCGTCACCATTGATCTCAACCTCGGCACCAGCGGATACACCGTTTACACCAGCGACCTGTCCGAAGAATACGTGGATTTCAACAGCGCGGAATACTCCGCCGCCATTCATGCGAAACGCCAGAAAGGCTTCGCCTGACCGGTTCACGCAGTCACATTCATCGCGATGAATCCCCTCGACGCTCAAATCACCAAATCCGCCGTACTTCTTGAAGCCCTGCCCTACATGCAGAGCTTTCGAGGCTGCACGTTTTTGATCAAGGTCGGCGGCAGCGCCATGGAAGACCCGGTGCAGGTAGACTCCTTTCTGCGCGATGTCGTCTTCCTCGAAGCCGTGGGCATCAATCCTGTCATCGTGCACGGAGGTGGCAAGGCGATCTCCAAGGCCATGACCGAGTCTGGCCTGCAGGCGAAGTTCATCAATGGCATGCGTGTCACCGATGATGAGACGATCAAGATCGTCGAAGAAACGCTCGCCCGAGTGATCAACCCGGAGATCGTGACCAAGATCAACGCCTTTGGCGGCAAGGCTGTCGGCATTCCAGGCACGGAAGTCTTTCTCGGCGAAAAGATGAAGGGCGATCTCGGCTGGGTCGGTGAAGTCAATGACTGCAAGCTCGGGCTGATCCAGGCCGCGGTGGCGGGTGAGTTTGTGCCTGTGGTTTCTCCCGTTGCCCGTGAGCTTGCCTCCGGCAAAACGCTCAACGTGAACGCGGATCTCGCAGCGTGCGGTCTGGCAAAGCGCCTCAAGGCCACGAAGCTGATCTTCCTCAGTGACGTGCGCGGCGTGATGCGTGATCCGAAGGACGACTCCACGCTGATCCCAAGCCTCGACGAGGCCTCCATCGCCAAGCTGAAAGCCGACGGCATCATCAGCGGCGGCATGATTCCCAAGGTGGACTCATCGCTCGATTCCCTGCGTGGCGGGGTGGGAAAGGTGCATCTCATCGACGGCCGTCTGCCACATGCGCTGATTCTCGAAATCTTCACCGACGGCGGGATCGGCACTGAAATCCATTTGTAATCCTGAGATGAGAACGAGTGATCAACTGATGCAGGAGTTTGTCCTGCCGAACTACGGTCGTTACAACGTCTGGCCGGTGCGTGGCGAAGGCCCGTACGTCTGGGATCGTGATGGGAAAAAGTATCTCGACTTCGCCGGCGGCGTGGCCGTGTGCCCGCTTGGTCACTGCCCGCCCACGGTGGTGAAGGCGCTCACGGAGCAGGCGAACACCCTCATTCACGTCTCGAACTGGTACTGCATCGACAAGCAGGCGGAGCTGGCGCGGATTCTCGTCGAAGAATGTGTCGGCATTGCCGGCAAGTGCTTCTTCTGCAACAGCGGTGCGGAGGCCAATGAAGGCCTGCTCAAGCTGGCACGCAAATACGGCCAGCAGACCGGCGGTCGCTATGAGATTATCACTTTTACGGGCTCGTTTCATGGCCGCACTTTCGGTGCCATGACGGCGACGGCGCAGGAGAAAATCCACGGTGGCTTTGGCCCCCTGCCGCCGGGCTTCGTCTATGCCCCGTTCAACGACATCGCCGCGCTCGAAGCAGCGATCACCGACAAGACGGTCGCCATTTTGATGGAGCCCATCCAGGGTGAGAGCGGCGTGAATGCCGTCACGCCCGAGTTTCTGCGCGCCGCGCAGCGCCTGTGCCGTGAGAAGGACCTGCTGCTGCTGCTGGATGAAGTGCAGTGCGGCTTTGGCCGTGCAGGCGAGATGGCCGGCTGGCGCAGCATCATTCCAGGAGATGAAATTCAGCCCGATGGCATCAGCTGGGCCAAGGCCATTGGCAGCGGCTTCCCGCTGGGCTCCTTCTGGGTCAATGATCGCCGTGATCTGAGCAAGACCCTCGGCCCCGGCACGCATGGCACCACCTATGGCGGCTCGCCCCTCGCCTGCGCGGTGGGCATCGCCACGGTTCGCACGATCATCGACGAAAAACTCTGCGACAATGCCAAAGCGCGGGGTGCTGCCATCGCGGCGGCGGCCTGCTCGTGGAATCACGTGCTGATCAAAGAGGTGCGTCAGCTAGGACTTTTTATCGGCTTTGAACTCAATGCCGAAGCCATCGCCGCGAAATCCGGCGGCAAGCTGCCATCCATCTTCCTCGCGCAGCAACTGCTGGACGCCGGCATGATGGTCACTCCCGCCGGCCCCAATGTGGTGCGCTGGCTCTCACCCCTGAACATCACCGCAGCCCATGCCGACGAAGGGCTCGCCATCTTCAAACGCGTGCTCGATCAACTCGCGTAAATCCTCCACGATATGAACCACCTCCTTTCCATCGAAGAACTGACCAAGGAACAAATCGAGAGAATCGTCGATCTTGGCTGCGTGCTGAAAAAGGACCGCAAGGCATCCCCGCAGGTGCTCACCGGCCAGCAGTGGGCGCTGATTTTCAGCAAGTCTTCGACGCGCACGCGGGTGAGTTTTGAAGTGGGCATTCGCGAACTGGGCGGCGCGGTGATGTTCCTTTCGAGCGCCGACATCCAGCTCGGCCGTGGCGAACCGATCAAGGACACCGCGCGGGTGATGGGCCGCATGATTCACGGCGCAGTCATCCGCACCTTCGCGCAGCAGGACGTGGTGGACTTCGCCCAGTACAGCGGCATCCCCACGATCAATGCACTGACCGATGACGAGCACCCCTGCCAGGTGCTGGCGGATCTGCAGACGATCAAAGAACGCCTCGGTGGATGGCAGGGCAAACGTGTCTGCTTTCTGGGCGATGGCGACTGCAACATGGCCCGCTCTTGGATCTGGGCCTCGGTGCATCTCGGATTTGAACTCATCATTGGCGCCCCCAAGGCCTTTCAGCCGCAGGAAAGCTTCATGCACCGCGTGCCCGGCAATACGGTGAGCATTGTTGATGATCCCGCCGAAGCGGTGGGAGCCTGCGATGTCGTCTACACCGATGTCTGGGTCAGCATGGGCAAGGAGGCCGAAAGCGCCGACCGCATCGAGACCCTCAAGCCCTGGCAGATCAACTCCGCCCTCATGAAGCACGCCAATCCCGGCGCCCTCGTCATGCACTGCCTCCCAGCCTATCGCGGCAAGGAAATCACCGAGGAAGTCATGGAAGCCCACGCTGATTTGATCTTCGACCAGGCTGAGAACCGGCTGCATGCGCAGAAGGCGATCATCGTGGAGCTCACTCGGAAGGGGTGATCCGCCCTTTTTAAAGATGAGGTTTGTCTGGACAACGCGTCCTCAAATTGGTTCATCATCACAGGATGGCCACGATACGATCGTACGAAAAGACTGAAAGCGCCTATCTAGACGCCGCATTTCTTGGCAGCATGGGGGTTGATGTGCGAGTCATTGACGCCCGCGGCGAGGGTGGTCGAGCCGTTGGAATCACTGAACCGGTCATCAAACTGGAGGTGCCGGATGACCAGGCAAAAGAAGCAATCGAGTGGCTGGCAAAACAAGAAAAAGCAGAAGTGCCGGTCTACACGCCCGCATTTGATCCGACATGGAACACAGACGATTTGCAGGTCTTTCTGAAGGTCCTCCTTGTCTGCAACCTCGGATATTATGCGTTATTGGTGCTCTACGGCCAGTTGTTTGCTCCTTCGCCCCCACCCGAAGTCGCGGCATTTTTAGATTCACTCTCTTTCTCAGATGACCTCTGGGATTTCGCCTACATCAGCAATTGGCCGCTCGTAAGCCTGTCCGTATTGGCAAATGTGCTTTGCTTGTTCCAATCCAAGACAGGGAGACTTTTATTTGCCGTCTGCACCATTTGGGGGCTGATAACCGCCTTGGGACCTCCGCCGCAGATATTCGGCCCGTGGTGGAACTTCATCTGCTGCCTTGCCTTCACAGGCAACAATATCGCGCTTGCATTGATGTATTGGAGCCCGCTCCGCCAGAAATTTGACCGGAAGAGTGAGCCCGGGGCCATGAAGCAATAAGTGATTTTTGCTCCCAATCATTGCGCTAACGTGGATGGAATGGTTTGATGCTGAAATCTGAATCTCATGAGTTCCTCCGCAACCGCCAGCAGCCCCCTCGGCGTCTTTGACTCCGGCGTGGGCGGTCTGACCGTGGTGCGGGCGCTGCGGGATCTGCTGCCCAATGAGTCGATCGTTTATCTCGGCGACACGGCACGAGTGCCCTATGGCTCGAAATCTCCGGACACGATCCGTCGATTCTCGGTGGAGGACACGCAGTTCCTCGTCTCCCATGGCGTGAAGGCCGTGGTGGTGGCGTGCAACACGGCGACGGCGCATGCGCTGCCGGTGCTGCAGGCCACGTTTCGTGTGCCGGTCATCGGCGTGCTGGGGCCCGGGGTGGAGGCGACGCTGGCTGATGACACCTGCGAAAGGGTGGGAATCATCGGCACGGCAGGCACGATTCGGAGTCATGCCTACCAGCATGAAATCGCCATGCGGCGGCCTGACATCCTGATCGAAGCGAAGGCCACCCCCTTGCTCGTTCCGTTTGTGGAAGAGGGCTGGACGGACCACCCGGCGCTCAAGTCCGTGCTGCGCGAGTATTTGAAGCCGATGCTCGACAAGGGCATCGACACCCTGGTGCTGGGCTGCACGCACTACCCACTGCTGGTGCCGGTGCTGAAGCGCATGCTGGGGCAGAAGGTGCGGCTGGTGGACTCCGCCAGCACTTGCGCGGCGCATGTGAAGGCCAGCCTGGAGCAGGGCGGCCTCCTGCGGACGACCAAATCCAAACCCACCCTCGACATCTACCTCACCGATCACTCCGAGCAGGCGGAAAACCTCGCCAAGCGCTTCCTCGGCACGGATTTCGGCAAGGTGAAGAAGGCGGTCGTTTGAAGCAGCCTATGGCAATCTCAAATTGCCCGGCGCTGAAGACTCGCTAGCCTGACCTCCCGCATGTTTCCACGCATCTTTGACCGCTATCTCGGCCGCCAGGTCGCATCAGCCACGCTGATCGGCGTGGCACTGCTCAGCGGCGTGATGGTGCTGGGCAATGTGTACAAAAAGCTGGACCAACTGCTGGGCAACACTGAGCTGCCGATCTCTGTGATCGCAGAGTTTGTGATGCTGGTCATTCCGTTCTCGCTCATTTTCACGATCCCATGGGCGTTCCTGACGGGCATTCTGCTCGTGTTTGGCCGCCTTTCCGCCGACAATGAACTGGTCTCCCTGCGCATGACCGGCATGTCCATGCCACGCATCTGCGCACCTGTCTTTGCCCTGGCGATCGCGCTGAGCGGCATCTGCCTGTGGGTGAATGTCAGCCTGGCACCGGCGGCAAAGGACCGCATGAAACGGCTGTTTTATCAAGTGGCGGTGAAGAATCCCGAGACTTTGTTTCAAGAGGGGCAGGTGCTGGAGCGCGTGCCCGGCTACCGCATTTACACCAGCAAGCGTCGTGACAAGACGCTCACGGACATGCACATCATCATCCTGAAGGGCGCCGACGCCAGCACGTATATTCACGCCGACAAAGCGACCCTTCACACCACTCCCGGCTCGATTGACCTGCAGATGGAACTGGAAGGCATGACGGAAGAGACCATGCCGGTGGGCGGGCAGGGTCAGCCAGGTGGACTGGCCATGAACAAGCAATGGCTGAAACTGCCGCTTTCAGAGATGCAGAAAGACACCGTCCGCGTGAATGCCAGCATGAAGACCACCAGCGCCCTGGCCGAAGAAGTGCGCACCTGGAAGGACACGGTCACCGGTGAAGCGCTCACGCCCGTGTCTCGCTCCCTCTCACTCACTGAACTGAGCAAACGCTACAGTTTTTCGATGGCCTGCTTTACCTTCGCGCTGGTGGGCATTCCGCTGGGGGTGACGGCTCAACGGCGGGAGACCTCATCAGGCTTTGCCTTGAGCCTGATCACGGCCACGGTTTACATCGTTTTCATCATTCTGGCAGACACGCTCAATGACAAACCGGCGGCAATGCCGCATCTCATCATGTGGGTGCCCAATGTGATCTTCCTCGGCATGGGCGGCTGGCTGTTCTACAAGCTCAGCCGGAAGTAGCGCGACGGAGTTCTTTCTTATTTCTTCAGCAGGCCCAGGACCGCCGATGTCATCGCCGTCACGCCGGTCTCAATGCTGGGTTCTGGAACGGGTTTGAAATACGGCGAATGCAGCGACGGCAGCGAGGTGCCCCTGGCTTTGGCTGCGGCCACGAGCGCGGGAGGCTGCGTGCCGAGCCAGAACATGCAGAGCGGCACCTTGTCCTTCGTCATGCCGTATTCGGAGAAGTCTTCGGCTCCCATGACGGGCTCGCGCGTGAGCACGTTGTCTGCCCCAATGGCGGCTCCAAGGTACTGCCTCACTTCCTGGCAGAGTTCGGGCTGGTTGTAGAGCGCCGTGGCGCTGTCCTCCGACACGAGTACCTCCGGCATCTTGTCAGCGGGCATGCTGGCGGACTCCGCCTGGGCTTTGACGATGCGTTTGATGGAGTCGATCAAGTGCTGCCGCGTCTCCTTCTTGTAGCTGCGCAAGGTGAGCTGCAGGCGCACTTCGTCGGAGATGATATTGCTCTTCGTCCCCCCATGAATGCTGCCCACGGTTACCACCGCCGGATCGCCGGGCTTCACTTCCCGGCTGACGATGGTCTGCAGGGCGAGCACGATCTGCGATGAGAGCACGATGGGGTCTTTGCAAAGGTGAGGCATGGAGCCATGACCTCCCACGCCCTTCACCACGATCTCCACGGAGTCCACGTTCGCCAGCGCAAAACCTTCCACAATACCGACTGTGCCATGGGCCATGTCAGAGGAGCAATGCAGTGCAATGGCCTTGTCCGGTTTGGGAAATTTCGAGAACAGGCCCGCACGCAGCATGAACCGTGCGCCGAGCACCCTCTCTTCCGCCGGCTGGCCGATCATGACCACCGTGCCGCGCCACTGGTCTTTCAGTTTGGCCAAGGCCCGGGCCGTGCCCACAAAGCTGGACATGTGAACGTCGTGGCCGCAGGCGTGCATGACGTTCACCTCGCGCCCGAGGTCGTCCTTCACCACCTTCGTGCTCGCATAGGGTGCCTCCGTCTGTTCCTTCACCGGCAGCGCATCGAGATCCGTGCGCACCAGAATCACCGGACCGTCTCCATTCTTCAAGACGCCGACGATACCATGGCCGCCAACGTTCTCCGTCACCTCAAGTCCGGCAGCACGAAGCTCTTTGGCCATGCGAGCGGCGGTCTCTGTTTCATGCAGCGACAGCTCCGGGTTTGCGTGCAGTTCTTTGTAGAGAGTGACCAGGGATGGCAGCCCCTGTTTCACCACCGAAGCAACATCGGCGGCGACGAGTGATGACCCGACCAGCAAAGAGAGCAAAAACGGTTTCATGCCAAGCACTAAGCCGACAATCCCCGAGTCTTGCAAGACTCAAGGCTGTTTTGGAGCGGATTGACTGTCGAGAAACATCTGCCGGCGGGCTTCGAGCTCGATCTTTTCTTTTTTCAATTGGAAGAGCTCCTCGTTGATGTGCGTGCGCATGGGGGAATCATCCTTGTCCTGCGGCTTGTTGGCACCCGCAAGTTCGGCCTGCCTTTGCTGCAGCCGTGCAACCGCGGCCGTCTGCCCCAGTCGGCGGGCGTCCTGAATTTGCACCGTAATCTCGTTCAGCTCCTTTTCTTTCATCTCGCTCATGAGCAAGGCCATTTGGCTAAACTTCGACTGAAACTTTTTTTCCGCCTGCTCGATCTCACGATCAAACAGCTGCTCACTCAAAGAAAACTCCATGGCCTCCATCCACTCCGCGCAGCGCTGAGGCCAGGCGTTGATGGGCTGCTTGTTGTCGCGCATGCCGAAGCCATGCCCTCCTTTCGTGAAAAGATGGAGCTCACATGGGATGCGGAGCTTCTTGTATTCCAGGTACAGCACGGTGGCGGCGATGGGGTTCTGACCGTCGTCATGGGCGCAGGCGAGGAACATGGGCGGAGCGTCCTGCGGCACGGTGAAGCCCTCTTTGAGCTTGGTGGGATCTTTGGAGTCCACGAAGCCGCCTCCGTAGATCATGATGCCAAAGTCCGGCAGTGCGGTCTTCGTGGCGCGGTCACAGCAGAGGTGGGCCAGCAGGTTTCCTCCCGCACTGAAACCCAGCAGGCCGACACGTTTCGGATCAAGATTCCATTCCTTGGCATGCTCGCGGACAAGCGTGATCGCGCGGGCAGCATCAGCTACCGGCTTTTCATATGGGGCGGTTTCATCGCGCGTGGGCGTGCGGTACTTGAGCATGATGCCGGTGATACCGAGAGTGTTGAGCCATTCGCAGACCTGAGTGCCCTCGTGAATGGCGGAGAGGAAGACAAAGCCGCCGCCGGGAGCGACAATGACGCTGGTGCCATTCGGTTTCTCCGGGCGAAAGATGGTGATCGTCGGATCGTGGATGTCGGTGATGGTGCTTTTTCCTGCCTTGGTGCGAATGAAGTCCTCGGTGGCTTTGGAGTGCGGCAGCATCTGCCCAGGTGCGCCGTCGGGCCAGAGCTTGAGTTCAAGGGGGTCGGCAGCGCCCAGGCAAGCGGGAATGACAAGCAGGAGGAGAAGCTGTTTCATGGAGTCATTTAAGGCGAGACCGGCCGCCTCTGGCAAGCCTGAAGGTTTTTGGGGTGCCCACCAGACCTACCTGCGCACGGTGAGAAGAATGAGCCGCGGCTAAGGTTTCATGCGCAGATCGGGCCGATGGTTCCGTAGTTTGCCTCCATGATACGATCCCTTTTTCTCCTGCTCTTCGGCACCGTTTTCGCCCATGCAGAATTGCGGGTGGTCACAGACTTTGAAGGTGGCAATGCGGAGGTGGTAGCGCTTGATCAGGCGGCGGCGAAGCTCCGCATCATGCCAGCGCTGCATGAAGGGCGCGGCTGGCCCTGCTGGTGGTACCTGCGGGTGGACGGCACGACGGCAGGACAGGAGATCACTTTGGAGGTGCAGGGACAGACGCGGCCCTTTCGTCCGGACACCGTGCTGGCCTCTTCCTGGTGCCAGCCCGATCAGGCGGTGATGAGCACCGATGGCAAAAGCTGGCGGCAGACGGCCAAGGCGGAGCGCACGGCCGACAAGGTGGCTGTTTATCAAGTGAAAGCCGAAGGCCCGAGCCTGTGGCTGGCGTGGGGGCCTCCGTTTACACCTGCCACTGCCGAGAGCGTGCTGGCCGGGATCAAAGCGAAGCTGGGAGATGAAGCGGAGCGCTTTGAACTCGCGAAAACTCGCGATGGCCGACCGGTGAACGGCATCCGCATCGGCAAGCCCGACGCGCCACGTCAGGTGTGGGTGAATGCGCGCCAGCACGCCTGGGAGGCAGGCGGTGCGTGGGTGGGGCGCGGCTTCGTGGAATGGCTTGCGAGCGCGGAGGCTCAAGATTTTCGCCGGCGCTGCTGCGTGCATTTCATCCCCATCATGGACGTGGACAATGTGGCGGTGGGTGCGGGTGGCAAGGAGTCGCTGCCGCAGGATCACAACCGCGACTGGTCAGACGCGCCGTATCACCCCGAAGTAGCCGCAGCCCAGAAGCGCATTTCCGGGATCCAGACCACGCACGGGCTGGATGTGTTTCTGGACCTGCACAATCCCGGACCCACGGATCGTGCCCCGTATTTCTTCGGCCCGTTTGGCTTTGAGCGCATGACCGGACTCCAGCGGGGGAACTATCAGCACTGGATGGATCTGGCGGTGGAACACCTCACAGGGCCGCTGAAGGTGGAGCCGAAGTACCGCTACGCCACCTATGTGAAAACGGAGGAGGAGCGCGGGCGCATGAGCAGCGGCTGGGCCCGCGCGCACGGAGGTGAGGGCACGATTTCCATCACACTGGAAACAGCCTGGAACACACCCAACAGCACGGCGGAAAATTACATGACCGTGGGCGCTCAAGTAGGCCATGCGCTGGAGGCCTACCTGAAAGAGCCGCGGCCTTGAGTCCGATACCTCCCTGCTCAGCCATGCATCCTCTCGACGCCAATCGACTCCACATAACCCGCCGTTCCCTCTTCGGGAAAACGGCCATGGGAATTGGTGGTGCAGCGCTGGGCGGACTGTTGACACGCGAGAGCTTTGCAGCGCAGGCCCCGGATGCCATGGCCCCGGCGCTACCGCATTTCGCGCCGAAGGCCAAACGCGTCATCTACCTGCTGCAAAACGGCGCGCCCTCGCATGTGGACCTGTTTGATCACAAGCCGATGCTCAAGAAGATGCACGGCACGCAGATCCCGGACAGCATCGCAGCAGGCAAGCGCTTCAGCACCATGACGGGTGGCCAGACAGCGCGGCCGGTGCTGGGGGAGATTACAAATTTTTCGCGCCATGGCCACAGCGGCGCAACGGTGAGCGACTTCCTGCCGCACACGGCGGCGATGGCGGATGATCTCTGTTTCATCAAATCCCTGCACACCACGCAGGTGAACCATGCGCCGGCGATCACCTTTTTCATGACCGGCAGCGAGCAGGCGGGAAGACCGGCGATCGGCTCCTGGCTGAGCTACGGTCTCGGCAGCGAAGCGGAGGACATGCCAGCCTTTGTGGTGATGACCTCGCGCGACAAGGAGGCGAGCTGCGGCCAGATCTTCTATGACTTCTACTGGGGCAGCGGCTTCCTCCCCTCGAAGTATCAGGGCGTGAAGTTTCGCGGCAGTGGCGACCCTGTTCTCTACCTGAGCAATCCGGACGGCATGAGCCGCGCGGTGAAGCGCACCATCCTCGATGGCATTGCGGGCCTGAATGAAATGAAACTGCAGGACTTCGGCGATCCCGAGATAGCCACGCGCATCGCGCAATACGAGATGGCCTGCAAGATGCAGACGAGCGTGCCGGAGCTGACCGACTTCTCTGATGAGCCCAAGCACATCCTGGACATGTACGGCCCGGATGTGATGCGGCAGGGCAGCTACGCCTACAACTGCCTGATGGCGCGCCGTCTCGCCGAGCGCGGCGTGCGCTTTGTGCAGCTCATGCACGCAGGCTGGGACCAGCACAGGAATCTGAACACGCAGCTCAAGATTCAATGCACCGACACCGATGCGCCGAGTGCCGCGCTGGTGAAAGACCTCAAGCAGCGCGGCCTGCTGGAGGACACCCTCGTCATCTGGGGTGGTGAATTTGGCCGCACGCCCTTCTTGCAGGGCAAGATCGAGGACACGAAGCAGTGGGGCCGCGATCACCATCCCTACGTGTTCACCGTGTGGATGGCCGGCGGAGGTGTGAAGCCTGGGATGACCTACGGCGAGAGCGACGAGTTCGGCTTCAATGTCGCGAAAGACGGTGTGCACGTGCACGATTTCCAGGCCACCCTGATGCATCTGCTGGGAATCGACCATGAGCGCTTCACCTTCCGCTTTCAGGGGCGGCAGTTCCGGCTGACTGATGTGGAGGGGAACGTGGTGAAGGCGGTGGTGGCTTGAGTGAACAAAAATGAAGGAAATATGACTGAAAAGGAAATCTCTCCCTTTCCACCATGATGCGACTGCTTCGTTACGAATTGATTATTTGTGCATTGATCAGTCTCAGCGGCTGCCAAATTTATAAACACGGCGAAGGCTTGCGTTTCTTCTGGGAACCCAAGTTTCAGGAGTATTCACACACGGTGGAACACAGGCGTGGTGACGGCACCATTTTGCGAGGCCAACACCTCTACTGCGCCACTCCGTCCATGAGCGGAAACACCCTGGAAACGGCTGTCATCATGGGCTGCTACAACATGATCAGCGGCGGTGATGACGAAGAGCATCTGCTCAAAATGCGCTTCCCTACTTCCACATGGGAACCATACAAAAAAGGCCCGGAAATCGTGAAGTCAGAGCACCGCTACTACCATGTCTATCATGTCACCGACCCCGATGGCAAAACGCACTTGTTCTGGATCAATGCCAGCAGTTACCACGACTTGTTTTAAAGGAGCTGAAGATAATTTCATCAAAATCAGAAACGCACATCCCGGTTGCATCCCGCTCCCGCCGAGTGTTTGAATCGTTCCAATGCCGATCCACCGCTTCCTCCTTGCCCTCGCGCTCTGCGTCTGCGTCGTGGCCTGCAAACGTGAAGCAGCCAGGTCGGACACGAAGCCGGATGCGGCCGCGTTTGTCGCTGACGGCGGTGGTGATGGCAGCGTGTGGGTGGTGGACGCCCCCAACGGCGGTCGCCTCTTTCTCTGCGGAACGATTCACATTTTGCGCGAGCAGGACTACCCCCTCGCGCCGGCCTATGAGGCGGCATACATGTATTCGAACAAGCTGGTGCTGGAACTGCCCCCGGGCGCAGCCTCAAGTGCAGAACTGACGAGCCGGATGTCGCAGCTCGGCCAGTATCCGGCAAACACCTCCCTGCAGGCGAATGTGAGCAAGGAAACCTGGGAAGAGGTGAAAAAATGGGCGGCCAAGCGTGGGCTTGACCCGTCCTCCTTGAACCGCTTCAGACCCTGGTTCGTGGCTCTCATGATCCCCTCGCTCGAATATGCGGCGCTGGGAGCCAAGGCGGACAAAGGCGTGGACAGTTACTTTGAGGAGCGTGCCAAGAAAGACGGCAAGCCCGCCGAGGGATTGGAGACGGTGGAATTTCAGATCCAGCTCTTTGCCTCCCTCAGTGAGAAGCAGCAGCGTGAGCTGCTGGAGCAGACGCTCGGAGAGATCAGCTCGGTGAAAGAGGAGTTCGAAAAGATGATCAAGGCCTGGAAATACGGCCAGCTGGACGAACTCAAGGAAATGCTTTTCCGTGAAGCGGAGAAATACCCCGACCTGATGGACCTTTTTCTCACGGCACGCAATCTCTCCTGGATGGACCGTCTGGAACAGATGCTCAAACGCGGCGAAAAGGTGATGGTCCTGGTGGGCACCGGGCATTTCACCTCTGACACCGGCCTGATCGAGCTTTTCCGCAAACGCGGCTATCGCGTACGGCACTACCGGGAAGTCACGGACTTCTGAGCCGGCCTCACACGAGGCGCAGCCGGGTCAGGTCCTGCGTATCGACCATGCCCACGGGCTTGCCCGATTCATCGACCACCACGATGTCATCGATGCGGTTTTTCTCGAGTGTGGCAAGGACCTCCGCTGCGAGTTTGCCAGCCTCAATGCTCACCGGACGCGGCGTCATGAACCCACAAACTGACAGGTCCGCGATGGCAGTGTTCTTCTGAAACGCACGGACGAAGTCACCATGCGTGAAGACACCGGCAAGCGTGCCGTCCGGATTTGCCACGATGGCGGCACCGCTGCGGGCACGGGTCATGGCCTGCAGCGCTTCGCGAACAGGGGTCTCCGGCTGGATGACCGCAAGCTGTTCACCGCTGCGCATGACATCGCTCACACGGGTCAGCAACGCACGGCCCAACGAGCCGCCGGGGTGAAGTCTGGCAAAGTCTTCCGCCTGAAATCCGCGGGCCTCCAGCAGGGCCATGGCCAGCGCATCACACAGGACCAGCATCGTCGTTGTGCTGGAGGTGGGCGCCAGATTCAGCGGACAGGCCTCCTGCGTGACGTGGACATCGAGCACCACATCCGCATTCCTGGCCAGCGTGGACTGCATCCCGCCGGTGATGGCGATGACAGGGATGTCAAAGCGCTTCAAATGCGGCAGCAGGTCCAGCAGCTCGGACGTTTCTCCGCTGTAGCTGAGCATGATCGCCAGATCGCCCGGATCAATGACGCCGAGGTCGCCATGCAGTGCATCCCCCACGTTCAGCAGAACCGTGGTGGCACCGGTGCTGTTGAGCGTGGCGGCAAGCTTGCGACCGATATTCCCACTTTTGCCCACGCCACAGACGATCAGCTTTCCCCGCTGGCCCACACACGCGAGCAGCAGCTCGATCGCCCGGGCGAAAGATTCGTCGATGCGGGCATGCAACCGCTGCAACTCGTCAATTTCGAGCTGGATGACGCGGCGGGCTTTTTCAGGGTAATTCATGGGCAGGAACCATTAGGCAGGGAGAGAGATGCATCAACCAAGTGCTTGAGCCCGCGATACTTCCCCGCCATGATTGGCAAAGATCGTTCTGAATCGTTATCACTCAATGACCTCCGGCTCCATCGGCTCTCACCGCGCCTTCATGGGTGTTTGCATCACCCTGTGCGTCATCCTGTCGCTGACACTCTACATTGGATGGCGGCTGTATTTTTTCAGCGTGGTCAATCGCAATACCTTGATCGAACTGGACAGAAACGCCGACAAAAAAGCCCAGGATCTGGAAAAGCTGGGAATCTCATTTGAGCCGCCGCATACCGCCCCCCCTTCCCCTTCGGCACTTCCTAAAATCCTGACCGGTGGTGACGCCCTCGCTGCTGCCAAGACCGCGTCTCCATCCACAGCCGCCGCGCTCACGTATTCACCCGCTCAGCAGGATTCCCTCCACCCGGCAGAATCCAGCGTCAAAGTTCTTCCCTTGCAGGAAACCAGCGATGAAGTCGTTCAAGCACTGGAACTGCTGGATCAATATTGGAAGACAGCCGACTGGAAACAGCGGGTGCCGTTGGTGGCCCATTCGGAGCGGGTTGCCGCATTGATGAGGAATTATTATCAAACGCAGGGGGCCAAGGATCCTGTGCCCGGCGACCTGGTCAGCAAGGCGCGTTATGAGATCAATGGCACTGAGATCCTTTACTTCAGCTATGCCAGCAGCCGGCCCACGGGCTCATTGGAAATCGCCATGCTGCGCGGCCCGCAGGGAAAATTCCTGGTGGACTGGGAAAGCCTCACCGGATATGGCGAGATGTCTTTCCAGGACTTCCGCGCCAAACGCCCCACCACCCCTGTGCTGATGCGGAGCTACGTGCGATTGTTTGAGTACTACAATTACGAGTTCTCTGACTCTAAAAAGTACCTCTGCATCAAGCTGCTGTCAGAGAGCGGAGACAATTCGGTGTATGCCTACTGTGAACGCGGCACCCCGCTGGCACAATGGATCGAGAGAGACCTCGCCAGCACAGGGCCCATCGGTTTCAAAGGCTATACCATGCTGGTCTCCTTCCCGCCAAGCGCCCAGTCAAACCAGTGCGTGCATCTGGACAAAGTCATGACTCAGCGCTGGCTCAGCCTGCCCTAACACGCCCACACCGTCTGATGTGACGGTGGGCTTTAAAACGAATGTCCTTCAGGCTTATTCGCCGTCACGACCGATCGCTTCCACAGGGCAGCCGGTGAGCGCTTCTTCGCAAAGTGCGCGCTCCTCATCTGTTTCAGGCTGCTTGTAGAGGAACGAATGACCGCCATCGTCGTCACGCTTGAAGTTTGCAGGAGCCGTTTCGCGGCAGAGGTCGCAGTCAATGCACTGGTCATCAACGTAGTAAGCTCCGGAAGCGTTTTGGGCGTATTTGTTTGCAGCGTCAGCCATGGGGATCAGGGAAAGTAAGGGGCAGTGATAGTAGTTCCCACCCCCGGGGTTTCAAACGGTTTTTTGCCTGCCCCTGCCCGCCCTCTTTGACAGAGTCTTTACAATAAAAGCTCGCTTCAGCCGTGATGCTCGCCGCATCATTCACCCAACCACGCTTTCCCCGCCATGAAATCGCTCGCTCTTGCCCTCCTGCTCCCTCTCACGGCACTTGCCGACAATGAAATCGGCTTCATCGAGCGCTTCGCCCTCGCCGCCGACCGCGAAAAAGCCCTCGGCGAGCTCGTTCCCGGCTCGGAGGAGTACTATTTCTTCCACGCCCTCCATTACCAAAACGTCCGCGACAGCGCCAAGCTCAATCAAATCCTCACTCAGTGGCGTGAACGCGTGCCGGATGAAAACGAGGCCCGTCGCATCATCCTCAATCGCGAGGCCATCCTGGATTATGAGCGCGATCCCCAGGCCACTCTCAAGTACCTCATCGAGCGTCTCCACATTCGTCATGACCACCAGCGGGAGCTGCGTGACCAAAAACCCGCCCTTCCCACGCAGTTTGATCCTGCGCGGATCGGCCGTGAAATCTTTCTTCAGGACACACTGAAGCATGATGGTGGTTTTGAGTCCCTTCCTCAGGAGACTCTCGCCTCCCTCATTCGTGATCAGGCGCCGCTCTCGCTTCATCAGCGCCGGAACGTGCTCAGCAAGCTTCAGCGCCCCGACGTGCCAAATCTCGTGCCGGCCATCATTGCCGACCTTCAGGCGGATAAATCACGCACCTTCGGCTCCCTGCCCATTCATCGCGCCCTGCTGCCGGAGCAGCTGGATGCACTGCTGCAAACCTTCCCGCAGTGGCTCAGCCAGCAGGCTTTCGTTTACACCCGACTGCGCAAGATGGCCCCCAGCGCGGATGTGAATCTGGAATACGACGACGCAGAACGCGCGGCATGGCTGGACCGCGTGTGGGCTTTCGCACAAAAACTGCCGCCCTCCCAAAACACCCTCAAGTCCCGCATCCTCTACCTGCGCCTGGATAATGACCGCAAGCACGGCGTGTATGACCGCGCCCGCTTCGTCGAATACCTCAAGCTCCCGCGCCAGCAGGACTACATCAACTACACCTACATCAAGGACGTCATACCCGGCGAGCTCTCCGACCTCAACGCCGATCTCAGCGAACCCCTGCTGATTTCCCCGCCCCTCACCACCGACGAAGCACTCGTTCGCGAGTACTTCCTCCACCTCTTCGCTTCCGAGGTGAAGCCGGACTCCGATCCCAATGACGTGCTCGCGCAATGGACTACCTACATCGCAGAAGAATGGCTCACCCCCGTGCTGGCGGAGGCTCTCATCACCCACCGCATCGGCTCCCCGGAGCATTGGGCCTCGCTGATCACGCCCACCGAATTTCAGCAGCTCAAAGACCGCGTGGACATCGAGTTCCCAGCTACGAACGCGCCGCAGTTCTCGCCGGGTGACGACATCCAGTTCGATGTCACCGTCAAAAACACACCGAAGCTGATCGTGAAGATCTTCGAGCTGAACACGCTCAATTTCTTCCAGACCCAGCAGCGCCAGCTCAATACGGATCTCAATCTCGACGGCCTCGTCGCCAACAGCGAACAGACGCACGCCTTCGATGGCGGCCCCTTCGCACGCACGCGACAGACCTTCAAATTTCCCGAGCTCAAAGACAAACGCGGCGCGTGGATCATCGAGTTCATCGGCGGCGGCCGCAGCAGTCGCGCTCTCATTCGCACCGGTCAGTTCCACGTGCTGCAGCAGACCGGCCCCAGCGGCGATCTCATCCTCGTCCTCGATGAAAAGAACCAGCCCGTGAACGATGCCGTGGCGTGGTTTGAAGGCCGCAAACTCGTGCGCAGTGAAAAATTCGGCCGCATCGTCATTCCATTCACCCATCAGCCCGGCACAAAGAATCTCGTCATTGGGGATGCCGCAGGCAGCTTCGCCACGCTCACATCATTCACTCATCACGCCGAAGACTACCGTCTCGACGCCCAGTTTCACATCGAGCGCGAACAACTTCTCGCCCGCCGTGAGGCCACCCTTGCCGTGCGCACTGACTTGATGATCGGCGAAGCCCACCTTGCCCCAGAGCACCTCACCGAACCAAGGCTCAACATTACCAGCACCACGCTGGATGGCATCTCCACCACTCGCGAAGTCAAAGATCTGAAACTCAGCGCTGGCAGCGATCTCACGCACACGCTGACGGTCCCTGAGCGCCTCGCCACACTCACCGTCACCTTCATTGCCAAAGTGGCTGTTGTCAGCGACGGCGGGACCAAGAAAGACCTCACCGCCAGCCACACCTGGACGCTCAATGGCATCGACAAAACCGACGCCGTGAGCGACGGCCACCTCAGCACCTTTGAGGGTCAGCGTGTCTTCGAACTCCTCGGCAAAAACGGCGAACCGATCGCCGACCAGCAGGTCCTTTTCACCTTCAAGCACCGCGACTTCAGTCGCACTCAGGTCATTCCGCTGCGCACGGATGACAAGGGCCGGGTGAACCTCGGAAAGCTCGATGGCATCGAATCCGTCGTCGCCAAAATCCCCAATGGCCGCCAAACGCTCTGGCCTCTCCTCGATGCTGAGGACACGCTCTCCACCACTATTCATGCCAGGCAGGGTGAAACCATTCGCGTTCCCATTCATGACGTCGGCAGTGTTCCTGTCTCACTTCTGGCTGAGACATCCGGCACCTTCACCGCAGACCTTGCAGCCTTCCTCAAATCCGACAACGGCCTCCTCACCATCAGCGGCCTCACACCGGGCGATTACTCACTGAAAATACCCGACCAGCCCCTGATCACGCTCAAAGTCGCACAAGGCGAAACCCTCGGCGGCTGGGTGCTTGGCAAACACCGCCAGCTTGAACTCAAAGGCAACACGCCCCTGCACATCCTCAGCATTGAGAACGACAAAGATTTCATCACCGTCAAACTCGCCAACAGCAGTCCGTTCGCTCGCGTTCACTTTGCGGCATCGCGTTTCGATCCCGGCAGCGGCATCTTCGGTGGTCTTGGCAGCTTCACTCGTTTTGGCGCAGCCTCCGGAACTCCTGCGAGAAACCCCAATCTCTTTTCCGCTGGCCGGGAGATCGGCGATGAGTACCGCTACATCCTGGAACGCCGCTACGCCAGACTCTTCCCTGGCAACATGCTCACGCGTCCCGGCCTGCTGCTCAATCCATGGGAGATCCGCAGCACCGATCTCGACGAGCTTGCGCAAGCGGGCGGACAAGCCTCTTCAATGACTCGCGGAGGTGCCGCCGGCGTTGCCTACGACGCCGACAAAATGGCAGCGAAGAAGATGAAAGCCCAGAGCGGCCCGCAAGGAGGCACCAATCTCGACTTCCTCGCCGCATCTGCGCCGGTCATCTACAACCTTGTGCCAGACAAAGAAGGCGTCGTCCGCATCGAACGCAAAGCCCTTGGCGACCGCCAGCATGTTCAGATTTACGCCGAAGATCTGCAAAACGCCTCCTGGCGCACCCTCACGTTGCCGGAATCCTCCACGAAGTTCGCCGATCAGCGCCTCGCACATCATCTCGATCCCAAGACGCCCTTCACGCAGAAAAAGGAAATCACCGTGCTCGAAACCGGCAAGGCCCTCACTCTTGCCGACATCCTCACCAGCGAGCTCGAAACTTATGATACCCTCGGAGGCATCCACTCGCTGTTCACCACGCTCAGCAGCGATGGCCACCTGGCCGAATTCGCATGGCTGCTAAACTGGCCCAAGCTCAAAGAGGATGAGAAGCGCGCCAAATACGGCGAGTTCGCCTGTCATGAACTGAACTTCTTCCTCTCTCGAAAAGACAAACCCTTCTTCGATGCCGTGGTAAAGCCCTACCTCGCCAACAAGAAGGACAAGACCTTCATGGATGAGTTCCTGCTCGGCCTTGATCTCGCCCCCTATCTGGAACCCTGGGCCTACGCCCGGCTAAACATCGTTGAGCGCATCCTGCTCGCCCAGCGCATCCAAAACGAAGCCCCGAATGCTGCACGCCATGTGCGTGAGCTATGGGAAATGATTCCACCGAATCCAGAACAGCAGGACTACCTCTTTGAAACAGCGCTGCGCGGTCGTGCCTTGGAATACAGCGGTGGATCACCGGCAGCCCTTGATTCCGCTCCGGCCAATCCTGCCATGGCGCGGCAGATGTCGCCTCCCCCACCACCAGCCCCAGCCATGGCAGCCGATCCATTTGCGGCCCCAGCGGCAGCAGCTCCCGCCGGTTCTTTTGCCATGGGCGGGGAAGCAGGAGCAGCCCTTGGCAATAATTCCTCCAGCAATCGTCGTCGCTCCATGACCGCCGTTGAACTCCAGCAGCTTCCGGCGCTGAAAAACGGCGCTGCTGAAATGCCCAAGGAACTGGCGGCCCTCGGCCGGGATCGGGAAGATGCGCTGCGTAAATCAGGGGCAGGTGGCTGGGCCGTGACTGGTGCCAATACTTACACCGGCGGAACCACCATCCCGGCTGGCCAGCTACTCTATTTCGACGCCGGGTCGGTCAAAGATTCCCAGCAGCAGGTCCGCGCCTACTTCCGTGTCCTTGGTCCCACCAAGGAATGGGCGGAGAACAACTACTACAAGCTGCGCATCGCGGATCAGGCCGCCGACCTCGTCACCGTGAACGCTTTCTGGCGTGATTACGCAGCCTGGGTTGCTGCAGGATCCAAGGGCGGATTTGTCTCGTCCAATGTCGCCGAAGCCAGCAACAACTTCACCGAGATGGTGCTCGCGCTTGCAGTGCTCGATCTGCCCTTTGAGGCTCCGAAGCACAGCACGAAGGCCGACAATGGAAAATTCATTTTCACCGCAGGCGGCCCATGCATCCTCTATCATAAGGAGATCAAGCCCGCCGCTGTTGAGAACAACGCACAGGGCCAGCTTCTCGTCTCCCAAAGTTTCTTCCGTCAGAGCGATCGCTACCGCATGGAGGGAAATGAGAAGTTCGAAAAATACGTCACCACCGAGTTCCTCACCGGCGCGACGTATGGCGCGAACATCGTCGTCACCAATCCGACGAGCAGCCCGGTGAAGGCCGTGGTGCTGCTGCAGATCCCGCAGGGCGCACTGCCCGTGCTCGGCAGCAAGGCCACCGACTCTCGCCAGAGACGGCTGGAGCCTTACACCACGCAGACCTTCGAGTATCACTTCTACTTTCCACTCATTCCAACCAAAGCAGGCCTCAAGTTCGCTCACTTCCCTGTCAACGTCGCCACCAGCACCAGCACGGCTGGCGCAAAACCCTTTGAGTTCAATGTCGTGCCTAAACTCACGGAGGTGGACAAGGCCTCATGGGATTATGTGTCGCAGCACAGCAGCGAAGCGGAGGTCTTCACCTTCCTTGATCAGGCCAATCTCGAGTCTCTTGATCTGGCCCGCGTCGCCTGGCGCTGCCGTCAGAGCGTGAATTTCTACCAGAAACTCATCGCCTACATGCGCGCACATCATCTCGACAATGAAACCATCGACACCTACGCGCTGCTTCACAACGATGCCGCCACGCTGCGTGAATGGCTGAAGGTGCATTTCGGAGATGCATGCGGGCCGTATTTCTCCAGCAAACTCCTCACGCTCGACCCCGTCGAACGCCGCAGCTACGAGCAGCTCGAATACTCCCCGCTCATCAACCAGCGTGCCCACCGCGTCGGCAGTGAGTGGCGCATCGCCAACCCTGCGGCGCTGGAGCAGTACACCAAGCTCCTCGGCATCCTCGCGCACAAGCCGCAGCTCGACGCGATGGACAACCTGAACGTGGCCTACTTCCTCTTCCTGCAAGACCGGGTGGAAGAGGCGCTGACTCGCTTCAAGTCCATCGACGCCTCGAAGCTGCCCACGAAGGTCCAGCATGACTACTTCCAGTGCTATGCCGCCTTTTATGAAGGCGATCTCGCCGCCGCACGCGGTCTCGCCGCGAAGTATGCCGATCATCCCGTGCCACGATGGAGGCTCCTCTTTGCCGATGTGACCGCACAGATCAATGAGATTGAAGGCAGGGACGCGAAGACAGAAAAAGGCGACAAGCCCGACCGTGAGAAGCAGCAGGCCGAACTTGCCTCCACCGAGCCCGGCTTTGATTTCAAAGTCGAAAACAAGAGCATCGCTCTGAGCTGGAAAAATCTCGGAGAGGTCACCCTGAACTACTACCTCATGGACCCCGAGTTCAGCTTCAGCAGCAATCCTTTCGTGAGCCAGGACGCCGGACGCTTCAGCATCATCAAGCCGAACCAAACTGCCACGCAGGTCCTGCCGAAGAATCAAACCACGCTTGACCTCGCGCTGCCCGCCGAATTCACCAAGGCGAACGTGCTTGTCGAAGTCATCGGAGCAGGGCTGCGCAAGACTCAGGTCTATCACGCCAACACCTTGAAGGTCACACTCTCCGAAAACTACGGCCGCCTCGAAACCCGTGACACCACCTCTGACAAGCCGCTGCCGAAGACCTACGTCAAAGTGTACGCACGACTCAACAACGGCACCGTGCGCTTCTTCAAAGACGGCTACACCGATCTGCGCGGCCGCTTTGACTACGCCAGCCTCAACGGCCCCGGAAATAGTTCACCACAACCGACACCCTATGAAGCCGCACCCGCCAACGGCCTCGACTACCAGATGCTCAAGCCTGCCGAACTGAGCAATGTCGAAAAAATCGCCATCCTGATCCTCAGTGACACCCACGGTGCGACGGTGAAGGAAGTGAACCCACCTGGGAGGTAGATTCACCTGCGATGAGAGAACGCGCCTTCTTCGAGCGTGAAGAAGGCGCTTCTCCCACCATGAAATCCATCCTCGCCGCCCTGCTTGCCTGCACCCTCACACTCTCCGCGCGTGACCAGACGCTCGACATTTACTGGATCGACTCCGAAGGCGGCGGTTCGACCCTGCTCGTGACGCCCGCGGGTGAGTCGGTGCTCATTGACACCGGCAATCCCGGCGGACGCGACCCGCAGCGCATCAAAAAAGTCGCAACGGAACAGGCTAAGCTCACGCGCATTGATCACGTCATCATCACGCACTTTCATGCCGATCACTTTGGCGGGCTGGCCGAACTGGCGGAGCTGATGCCAGTCGGCACGCTCTACGACAAAGGCATCCCCGAAGGCAGTCCGGACGGCAAGGCGCAGGACATGCGCTGGACGCTGACAAGCCGCCCTTATCGCGATGCGAAGGTCGAAAAGCGTGTCACACTGGCCGCAGGTGCCGTCGTGCCGCTGAAACAAACCGAGGGCAGCCCCAAGCTAAGCCTGCGCTGCCTGGGGGCCAACCAACAGTTCATCGCCCCCTCCCCCGGCCAGCCGGAGAATCCGCTGAAGGGCTCGGTGCCGCCCAAGGCTATGGACACGACGGATAATGCCAACAGCGTAGTGATGCTGCTGCAGTTTGGTGATTTCAGGTTTTTCGACGGAGGCGATCTATCCTGGAATGTGGAGGAGAAGCTGGTGTCCCCTTTCAACCTCGTGGGCACCGTGGATCTGTATCAGGTAAATCACCACGGCCTGGATGTGAGCAACAACCCCATGCTGATCCACAGCCTGCAGCCGACAGTTTCAGTGATGAACAACGGCCCGCGCAAAGGCACCAGCAAATCCGCCATGGACGCGCTCAAATCGACACCCACGACCCAGGCGATGTATCAGGTGCATGAAAACGTGCGCGACGACCATGAGAACACCGCGGACAAGAGCATGATCGCGAATCATGGTGATCTGGCCGAGGGCTGCGCGGCGCATCACATCCACTGCACGGTGAGCGCGGACGCGAAGAGCTACACCGTGGAAGTGCCTTCGCAAAAGCACAGCCGCACCTTCCAGACTCGCTCAAAGTAGCGGCGCGCTACTTCTTGCCAGCCAGTGTGGAGCGAATGACCGGAGCCAGCCATTTGGCGGTTTCGTCGGCGATGACGTTGTATCCCGCGAGGTTGGGATGGCGGTCGCCCGCCCAGCCGGGAATGTGGCCGAAGATGCCATCGAGACGGTTGTCGAGCACGACCACAGTTGGCTCGGTGCCGGGCTGGATGTAGGGAGTAGCAAACGGGCGGAGGTTTTCGGGGATTTTCGACAGCGGAAAACGGCGATAATTGAGGCCGTCAGGATTCTTCTTCAATTCAGCCAGGTAGCGCGGCGCGATGTCGAAGAGCGTGAGTTTTTCATCCTTGGCGATCTGCTTGATGAGAGCGTTGATGTCCTCGTGCAGATTGTTAAGAGCATAAGGGATGGCCGTCATTGGGATGAGCATCGCCTTGGGGTGGTCTTTGCGCAGACGCTCAAGCAGCTCATGAAAATCCTTCCCGAACTGGGTGTTGAAGTCTTTGACCTTCGCCTGGTCGTTGAGTCCGTAGCGGATAAAGATGTAATCGGCCTGCGGCTTGGTTTTCACGGCCTTGTCGTAGCGGGTGTCGAGGAGGCGGCGGATGAACTCGCCGCTGACGCCTTCATTGTACACATCGCAGGGAGGCAGATCGGGCTCGGCGGCGAGTTTGATGCGCAGGGTGTCTTCGATCTGCGGCTCATCCGGTGCGAGCTTCTTTGGAATGCTGGCCTCGGTGGTGCTGTCTCCGAGAAGGATGATCTGCAGGCGCTTTTTGCCCGCCGTGGCATCGCTGAAGGCGAAGGTTTTGCCACCGATGAACTGGTCTGAGGTGATGGTGGGGCAGATGCGCTTCTCCACATGGGAGACAAAGAGCTCGGTGCCGCGTGCATGGCTGACGAAGGGCCAGCGTGCGGGGTTGTACATGGTGTCTGTCAGATCTCGCATCAGGACGACGTGCTTGCCGTTCTTGGCCATCTGGCGCAGGCCGAAGGGGCGGCCCGAGACGCACATGTTGAGGTGCACGCCCATGAGGATGACGTTGTCGATGTTCTTCGCCTCGAGAAGATTCCAGATCTCCACACCGCTGTCGCTGATGGCATCCTTGCCCTGATCAATGCGCAGCACGTCGATCTGCTTGGTCCACGGCGCTTTGGGATTGAGCCCCTTCGCAGCAAGTTCCTTGGCCCAGGCGGCGTGCTCGGTGAGATCGTCGTCCTCGCCGCCATCGGTCTGATCCAAAGGATACACCGCCATTTCTTCCGCCGGGATTTGCTTGCACCACTCGGCGATCTTGTCGGGCAGGCGCGCAGCGGCGGGGGCAGACTTGGCGCGCTCGCGTGCAGGGGTGCCTTCGTAGGGCTTCATGCAACTGCTCGGCGCATGAATGATCAATACGCCGTCCTTGCGTGCTTTTTCGAGAACCTCGTTCATGCGCGGGGCCATCTCGACCTCCCGTGTGACAGCGTTCTTGCAGTGGTGCAGGTCCCACATGTCGCAGACGATGATGGCGGTGCGTGAGGGCAGCCACTGTTCTTTGACCAGAGCCGCCTTGCCAGCAGGAGCGCGGGACTGGAGCGTGAGGGAGAGCGGTGTCTCGGCGGCAAAGCACGAAACAGCGAACGCGAGGAGGAGTGTGAGCGTCTTCATGGATTATTTGGAAAGCTTCTGATGCAGGTCGTGAACTTTGGCGGCGATGCGGTCTTCCACACTGTCCGCCCAGCCAGCCGCAGCTTCATAACCGCCTTCTTTGAGGACACGCAAGCTGGGAACGTAGCCGGTGTAATCATTTGAATAACCGGCCACCCACACGCCCGCGTCGCCCGCGTCGCCCGCGTCGCCGGCGAGCTCGCGCTTGAAGCGCAGGGAGTAGTCCACCACCACCTCGCTGCCGAGGGTGACGAATGTCAGGTCGTTGCCCAGCTTGATGACCTGCACGGGGTAGTCATGGTCTGCACGACCAGGCTTGGCGTAGCTGAGCTTGATCTCCTCATAAGCAGCACGGATGGGACCGTTCACGGGGCGTGGATTCACCACGAGAGCCATCTCGACCGCATTGGAGAGGGAGCGACCATGCTGCATGGAAAGCTCCAGATCTGTGATGCCCGGGACGACATCGCTGCGCCGGGGATAGGGGTTCTGATCGCCCCCGCAGCCCATGAGAAAGAGTGCGGTGAAGCCGGGGCGGTGCTCCTGCAGGTATTCCTGCGCAAAGCCCGCATAGTCACCGCACCAGTTGTAAAAGCCCAGGCTGGTGTTGTGGCAGGCATAGCCAAACAGCGTGGCACGCAGCGTGCCATCAGGCGCTTCGATGCGCAGGGCGGGCACGTCATGATCGACGGGACCGTCTGGATTGGGCGCTTTGTTCGCGTTGGGATGTTCGGGCGGCAGCGTGTAGTCACGGCGGCGGTTCATGGCGAAACCGCAGCGCGCCTTGTTCCAAGTGAGGCGTGCAGGCTGCATTTCCTTGAGCGCCTTGCCGACCAGGCCGACGAGGTCGTTTTGCAGCTTCTGCGTGTAGTCCCAGGCATCTTTTGCTTTGGTGTTGTCCTTCTCGGCATCTGTCAGCGGAGCCGTGCGTAGAGAGGGACCGCTGTGCGTGTGGGAGGCGTTCATTACCAGATGGGCAGGCGGCAGCCCAAATTCCTTCTCCGCACGCTGCGCCACGGCACGACGCAGAAGCTGCGGTACGCCGATGAGATCGAGCGTGACGAACACCAGCTTGCTGCCCTGCTCGTCTTCCAGAGCCAGCGCCTTGGCAAACAGATCCTGAACCTTGCCTTCCGCAGGTTTTTTGCGTCCCGCGTATCCGGCCATCCAGAGGAGCTTCTGCGGCGTCACTTTGACCGTGGCCGTTCCAAATTTCCAGTTCGCCGGCACGTGGGGAGCCACGGACTTCGGCGGACCAGCAGGCGAAAGCGGCGTGGCTCCGGGCGGCGCGCCAAGGACGGCACTGGCACACAGAATGGTGAGGGAAAAAGCGCGGAGCGACATGCACAAACTACGGGCGCACCCACGTTGTTTGTTCACTCCGCACCCATCTTACATGCGTCTCGCCTCTGTCCTCACACCACTCAACGATCACCATCTGGCCCTCGCGGCGCAATGCGGGGTCGAAGAGATTACGGTGCGTTACCCAGGCCCGGAAATGGAGCCTCTGCTGCAGACCAAGGCGCAAATCGAGCGCCACGGCATGAAGCTCGGCATCATTGAAGGCTATCTGCCCATCGAGAAGCTCAAACTCGGAAAGGACGATGGCATTGACATGAAGGCGATGAAACGGCTGCTTGAACACATGAGCGAGGCGGAAATTCCGCTGCTCTGCTACAACTTCATGGCCGGCACCGACTGGGTGCGCACCAAGCTGGATGCCAGGGAGCGAGGCGGAGCGCTGGTGACGGCCTTTGATCTCAAAGATGCGCAACAAGCCATGTCTTTGAACGCGACGGCGATTCAGGCTGGCGGCGAAACCATCACGGCAGACGCCCTGTGGACGAACTTGGAGCGCATGCTCGCCGAACTGCTCCCCGCAGCAGAAAAACACGGCGTGACGATGGTCATGCATCCCGATGACCCGCCGCTGGCGGAATTCGCCGGCAAGGCGCGCATCATGAACAGCGTCGAAAACTTCGAGCGGCTCATGCGCCTCGCACCGAGCCGGCACAACGCGATCTGTTTCTGCCAGGGCACCTTTGCGGAGATGGGGGCGGACATTCCCGCTGCCATCCGCCGGCTCGGCCCGCACATCCGTTACGTTCATTTTCGCGACGTGCGTGGCAATGCGGAGTGTTTTGCCGAGACGTTTCATGACAACGGCCCCACCGACATGGTTGCCGCCATGCGCGCCTATCACGACATCGGCTTCACCGGTCCCATGCGTCCCGATCATGTGCCGCAGCTCGACGGCGAAGAAGAGGGTGAGCCCGGCTACACCATGATGGGCCGTTTGTTCGCCTATGGCTACATGCGCGGGCTGATTCAAAGCGTTCAAGCCGGCCAGCCCTCATCCTGACATGAAGCCAACCAACCCGAATCACGGCTGTCTTCCACCTTGGAAGACGGACGATCTTCCCGCACCGCTGCCATTCAGTTTGCGCAATGCGCTGCGCACCATCGGGCCGGGGGCCATCCTGCTCGTGGGGGCCATTGGGATGGGCGAGTGGATCGCGGGACCGTTGTTTGTGGTGCAGCACGGACGTAGTGTGCTGTGGATCGCCACGCTGGCCTTTGTGCTGCAATCGCTGCTGAATCTCGAAGCGGTGCGCTACACGCTCTATACGGGCGAACCGGTGCTCACGGGCTTCATGCGGATGCGGCCTGGATCCCGGGTGTGGGGCGTGTTTTATGCGCTCGCAGGCTTTGCGCAGCTCGGCATGCCTGCGGCGGCGGCTGGATGCGCAGGTGTGGCGTTTGCGATCCTGCAAGGGCATGCACCGACGGATGCCGATGCGTCGACTGTGACGTGGCTCACGGTGGCCCTCGTGTTGATCTCGGCCGTGGTGCTCGCATCAGGCAAAAAGGTCGAGCGACTGCTGGAAAGAATGTCGTGGGTGATGATCATCTTCATCTTCGGATTTCTGCTGCTGGTGAACTTCACCTTTGTGCCGCTCAAGGACTGGAGCAGCACGCTCACAGGCTTCTTCTCGTTCGGAACGATTCCTGAGAAGGTCGATTTCGTGATGCTGGCAGTGTTTGCAGCCCTCGCGGGCAGCGGCGGCATTGGCAATCTTGCCATCGCCAACTGGTTTCGTGACAAGGGCTTCGGCATGGCTTCCAAAGCGGGCAACATGGGCGGCGTGTGGAGCACGGAGCAGACACTGGCCCCCGTCGGCAGCGTGTTTCCCATCACCGTGGAAAATTTGAAGCGCTGGCGCGACTGGTGGCGTTACGCGATCATTGATCAATCCGGCCTGTGGATGCTGGGATGCATCGTGGGCATGTTTCTGATGGTGAACCTGGCCTCGTCCTTGTTTCAGCCCGGCATGCAGGTCACCGGCGTCGCGGCGGGCGTGTTTCAAGCGGCGGAGATGCGCAAGCTGTGGGAGGGCTTCTGGATTCTCGGCCTCATGAACGGCTTCTGGATTCTGTTTTCGACGACGCTGACGAATGTGGATGTGCTGGCCCGCGTGGTGGCAGACATGGCATGGGCGGGCGGTGCGGTGCCGAAGAAAATGCCGGTGGGGCGGCTCTATGGCCTGCTGCTGCTCGGCTTCACGGTGATCGCGTGCTTCGGCGCATTCCTTGGCGATGCCAAACTGCTGCTCATGATTCTCGGGGCCACCGCCGCCCCCATCACGGCCTTCTCCGCGCTGCAAATCCTGCGCCTCAACACCACGCTGCTGCCGCCTGAGCTGCGTCCGCCGCTGTGGCGCAAGATCGCGCTCGTCTTGTGCGCCTTGTTTTACGGCTTCATTTCATTCGCCATGTTCCGCCGGGTTTTCTCCCACTGATCCACATCATGTCACGCATCACCGCCATCGAAACTGCCATTCCGTCCGGCATCATGCCGAATCTGCTGCTGGTCCGCATTCACACGGAGGACGGGTTCATCGGCTGCGGCGAGACGTATTACACACCGCATGCCATCTCGGCTTTGATTCACGATTGGATGGCAGAGCGCCTGCTCGGAGCCGATGCGCTGGCGATTGAAGCGCACTGGCGTTTCATCTATGAGCGCTGCACGCCGTTTGGGCATCCAGGCGCGGAGATGCGGGCGCTGTCGGCCATTGATCTCGCGCTGTGGGACATTCTTGGGCAGGCCTGCAACCAACCGGTGTATGGCCTGCTTGGCGGGCCGGTGCGTGATGCGATTCCCGTGTATAATACGAGCGGTGGTCCGAGTTACGGCGCGCTGGCGGGCGCCACGGAAGCCCCACGTCATCCGGGCTGGCCCGGCTATGGCGACATCGGCAGCAAGGGACCGCTGCAAGACAACTGGGCCTCTCATTTTGCCGCCGGTGACCTCGCTGAAGAACTGCTCGCAGAAGGTATCACCGCGATGAAGCTGTGGCCGTTTGATCGCGCGGCACATCGCAACGGCGGTCTGCACATCTCCTGGGCCGATGTCGAAGAAGGCATGAAACCCCTGCGGGAGATTCGCGATCGTGTGGGCATGAAAATGGACATCGCCATCGAAGGGCACGCGTTTTTCCAGCTCCCGGCGGCGGAACGCATCGCCGAAGCCTTGCGCGAGATCAAACCGCTCTGGCTGGAAGACGTGCTGCGCGTGGACAACGCTGCCACGCTGGCCGATTTCCGTCGCCGGAGCGGTCTGCCAATCGCGGCGAGCGAAATGCTCCTCGGCCGCAAAGAATATTTGAGCGTGCTGCAAGCGCAGGCCTGCGACTACTGCATGGTCGATCCCACCTGGAACGGCGGCATCAGCGAAACCCGCCGTGTCATCGACATGGCGCAGACCTTCAACGTCCCCGCGACGATTCACGACTGCACCGGCCCGCTCACGCTGTTCAGCGGCCTGCATCTCGCGGCTTCATCGGCCAATGTCGTGTTTCAGGAGACGGTTCGTGCGCACATCCGCTCGTTCTACGACAAGCTGGTCGATACGCTACCGGTCATCGTGAACGGAAAGGCGCAGCTGCCCACGGGAGCGGGCATGGGGACAAAGCTGAAGGACGAACTGTTCCGTGAAGGAGTGAACGGATGGAGGAAGAGTGTGGCAAAGTAGCGGAGCTGCCAACATGCAGAACCCATTCTAAATTTGATTATTCACATCGAACATTCATCGTCGGAGGGATAAATCGAAATGATTGCCTCCAATCAAATTGAGACAATACTCACACGAATGATCCGTGTAAAAATACCGACCGTTTATGAACGCATTCGAGAGTTAAAGCCTCGACGAGTCGCTCTTGTGACGCAGGCAGTGAATAAAAAGGAAGTGTATGTTCAAAAGGAGAAACAAATAGACTTTGCCCTCCGGGATCTTGAGGAGCGCTTCCGCGGGGAACTAACTGGACTAGGCATCGAATGCGTCCCCATTCTTGCGAGTGATGAATCCCAACTCACTGATTTAAAAGCTCCCAATCGTTTTGATCTCATCATCTATTGCGGCGAAGAATGCTACCAATCACTGCAGCTTGCCAACCGTCAGCGCAGCTTGGGCGTATCGACGCCATTGCTTCTTGAGCTTACTCAAGAAGCAACTGAAGGAAGGCAGAAACAGGCGATTGAATCTCAAGCAAAAAGACTTGGTGCCGAGGATTTGGTTAACTGCTATGTTTGGCTATCTAGAACCACACGCTCGCCTCGAAACGTCGAGTTCGATCTCAACACTTCCACTGAGAGCTCCCCCAAGAAACGAAAAACTGTCAAGCTCAGCCGAAGTCGCCCCTCCTCCATTGCTGTCGATCTTTCAGAGCCGCCAAAGCGGATGCATGCTCATGTCTGCCGCATTATACGAGACACACGCCAATCCCAATGGGTGAAGCAGCAGCATAACTTTGAATGCCAGATTTGTGGCACTTCCATTCATTTGGCCGACGGCTCAAAGTATGCCGAGGCTCATCACATCAAGCCTCTAGGAAGCCCGCATGATGGTCCGGACGTGGCGGAAAACATTGTATGCGTGTGTCCAAACCATCACGCAGAGTTAGACTATGGCGTTAGAACTATTGAGCCACATTCCCTGCGTTTAGCACCCGATCACAAAATCGACTCGACCTTCATTAACTACCACAATGAAAAGATACATCTAAGAAAGCCGTGACCGTCACAACTTCGATTTCATCCACGAGTAGAAGCTCGCGCCGATCTGGGCGTAGCCGACAGGATTGGGATGCACGCCGTTGTTGTTCGGGTAGCCATCCACAGGATCGAGATTGAGTTCCGTGGGGACGATGAAGATGCCTTCTTTTTCGCGCCCCGAGAGGCGCTTGAGCATGAGCTGCACGATGCGGTGCTGGATGCGCTTCCAGCCCCAGCGCGGATACTTGTCCTTGTAGTTCGCTGTGAAACCTTCCTGACGCGCATTCGGCGGCGTGGTCAGGCCCACAGCAAGCTTGGCATTGGGCGCGGCCTTGTGGAATGCCGCGAGGAGCTTGTCCGCATTGTCGAGCACCTCGTTGATCTTGGCATCGGGGTTGTTGGGATCAGCACCGAAGCAATCATTGATGCCGAGCAGGAAGGTGACGACATCAGGTGCCTGATTGCCGCAGTGCTCCTTGAAGTACCGCTGCAAATCGAACACGCCAGTTTTGCCATCCGCCGTCGGAAAAATAAAAGGGCTGGTGGCCTTGCGTGCGAGCGGACCTGCTGCGACACCGGGAGTCTCCGGAGCAAACTTGGTCAAAAAGTCCGACCACTTCCAGCCACCGTAGCCCTCGTGCGCGACACCGGGCTTGACGCTGGCGGGTTTATGCGTGCCGAGCAGCGTGGCCTGGGGATTGCCCGGCAGAGCCAGCAGCCGGGCGATCTCATTCGGGTAAAAGCTCGCATGCGTGAGGCTGTCCCCCACGATGAGCAGGCGCAGCGGATTGGTGGAAATCGATTTGCGCGGGGCGATGTGCAGCGTCGTCTTCCCCTGCTCCAGCACTTTGCCGCCCGCGTCTTTGACGGTGATGGCAAGCGGCTGATCACCCACATCGGCATCACTCGGTGTGACCGTCCAGCGGCGCTCTTCGTTTTTGCCCAGCTTGCAGGTGAACTCATAGCGGTAGGCCTCGGGAGTCTCCGTCAGCACGATGTTGTCGTGGTAAATGCTCATCGGCACATCCGGCGTAGCATACACGACGGGCGGGAGAGTGAGCTGAAGATCTCCGGCGAAGGCGGAGCAGGTGAGCGCGCAGAAGAGACTGAGGATCCGGTACATGACCTCCCTTTACGGAGCATCATGAACGAATCGTTCCATGAAGCGCACAATCGCAGACATGGAAAGCTGCCCGCCCGGCGTGGAAGGAAAGTAGTCCATGCCGTGCGTCCCCCAGGGAATCTCAAGGAAGAAGTGATCGTCGCGGTGCGCAAGGCTCGTGCTAAACCGGCGGCTATGACCGATGCCGACGAGAGAATCCAGAGTGCCGTGCAGGATCAGCGTGGGCAGGCGGTGCGTGTCGAGGAACTCGGTCGCCGAGGCCGTGCGGTAGCCCTCGGTCGCCTCGTGTGGATCGCCGCCCATGTACTGGCGCACCAGAGTCAGGGACTTTAACAAATCGTCAGGCACAGACCATTCGCGGGCGAGATGCATGTTGGGGGTGCCATAGACGTCGATGCAGGCACAGGCGCCAAGCTCCGGCATGCCGTAAGCACAGGCAGCAGCGATCTGCGCGCCAGCGGAACGGCCCATGAGAACGATCCGGTTCATATCAATACCAAGCTCGGCAGCATGTTCACGCCCCCAGGCGAAGGCGTGCCGCGTATCCTCAGCCTGCGCCGGCCAACGGTATTTCGGAGCAAGACGATAGGCATAGGAACACAGCACATAGCCGTGAGAAGCGAGTTCCGTGTTGGCTCCGACAAATTCGCCCGGATCACCGCTGTCCCAGCCCCCGGTGTGGGCGATCAGCAGACACGGCAGCGGTTTCTCAATACCGACAGGCCGGTAGATCACCACATCCAGTGCTTCATCCCCCTCCCGCCAATAGGTGCGGCGCTCACACTGCACGCTGAACTTCTCAGCATGCACCGGCTTCCACAAACGCAGCCAGGAGAACCTCAGCCCCTGCGCCGCAGCAATGCGCGACGCCTGCACCGCAGGGATGAGAAAGACGCAGGCGAGCAGTACGCATACCACCGCCAGCCAGCGCGATGACTGCGCGGCAGGATAAATCAAAACCAACGACAGCAGCGCAAGCCAGTGGCCGAACTCCGTGGTGGCCAGTTGAAGCTGCCACTGCCAGCGCGTCGGCGACATGATCCACGCGTTCACCGCGAGCAGTGCGAGAATGAGGAGTGCCGAAATGAGAACCACAGTTTTCAAGAATCTGGTCTTATCCGTTTCGGGCGCCATTCTGGATTCAGTCACTTCATCAAAAAGGCGCGGATCTCACGACCCGCGCCTTCGAAAGAAACTCAGCTCAGGATCAACCGGCAATCGAGAACACCTCACGGGCATCCGCGATGCTGCCCGTGAGAGCAGCGGCGGCGACCATGACGGGGCTCATCAAAACGGTGCGGCCCGTGGTGCTGCCCTGGCGTCCTTTGAAGTTGCGGTTCGAAGAGGATGCGCAGAGCTGATCGCCGACGAGCTTGTCGGGATTCATCGCCAGGCACATGGAGCAGCCTGCGCCGCGCCATTCGAATCCAGCTTCGGAAAAGACTTCGTGCAAGCCTTCCTGACGGGCGAGCACATCGACAATCTGCGACCCCGGAACCGCGATGGCTTTGACGCCTGCGGCGACTTTGCGACCTTTGATGAACTTCGCCACTTCGCGGAAGTCGCTGAGACGACCGTTGGTGCAGGAACCGATGAAGGCCACGTCGATCTTCGTGCCCTTGATTGGCTGACCGGCAGGCAGCTTCATGTAGTCGAGCGCATCCTGAATGGAGATTCGGCCCGGCTCAGTGGCGGCGCTTTCGGCAGTCGGCACGTTTTCGGTCACGGCGATGGCCTGGTCCGGGCTGGTGCCCCAGGTGACCGTCGGCGGCACGTCTTCAGCCTTGATGTTGATGACGTCATCATAAACGCAATCCGCATCCGAAGCGACCGCACGCCATTGGGCCACGGTGGTTTCCCAGGCATCACCCGTCGGTGAGTAAGGGCGGCCTTTGAGGTATTCGAAAGTCTTTTCGTCCGGATTCACATACCCGCAGCGCGCACCGCCTTCGATGCTCATGTTGCAGACCGTCATGCGCTCTTCCATCGACATCGCGTCAAACAGGCTGCCGCCGTATTCGTAGGCGTAGCCGATGCCACCGTTCGCGCCCAGCAGGCGGATGATGTGAAGAATCACATCCTTGGAATAAACGCCAGGGCGCAGCTGGCCGTCCACATTGATGCGGCGGACCTTCATCTTGCCCAGAGCCATGGTCTGCGTGGCGAGGATGTCGCGCACCTGCGTTGTGCCGATGCCAAAGGCGATCGCACCGAAAGCACCGTGCGTGGCGGTGTGGCTGTCTCCACAGGCGATGGTGGTGCCGGGCTGCGTGATCCCCTGCTCTGGTCCGACCACGTGCACAATGCCCTGCTTGCCGCTGGCGAGGCTGAAATAGGTGATTCCAAACTCCTTGGCGTTCTTGTTCAGCTCCTGAATCATCGCCTCGGCCAGAGGGTCGGCGAATGGGGAGACCTGGCTGTCGGTCGGCACGATGTGATCGACGGTCGCAAAGGTGCGGTGCGGATAGGCCACCTTCAGGTTCAAATCACGCAGCATGCCGAAAGCCTGCGGGCTGGTGACTTCATGGACGAGATGCGTGTCGATGAGGAGCTGTGTCTGACCGTTGCCGAGGGTGCCGACGACGTGCGAATCCCAGACTTTTTCGAAGAGTGTTTTGCCCATGATGCGTGCTGATTGGTGGTTTGGAGGGCTGCAAGCCTAGCACGCCCGGCGGAGGGTGCAAGAATGCCTCTTGGCTTTTGCCGCCGGAGCTGCCAGCATCCGCGCCCATGAAATGGTTCAAAGTTCTCTACGTGCAGGTGCTGATCGGCGTCATTTTGGGCATTCTGCTCGGTTTGCTGTTTCCGCCGACGAATGCGATCTCCCTGTTCGGCCACTCTTTCAATGCCACCGACCTGCAGCCGCTGGCGGAGATTTTCATCAAAGCGATCAAAATGCTGATCGCACCGATCATCTTCTGCACCGTGGTCTGTGGCATTGCCAGCATGGGTGATCTAAAGCGGGTGGGCCGGGTGGGCTGGAAAGCCCTGCTCTATTTTGAGCTCGTCACCACCGTGGCGCTGCTCATCGGCCTAGTGGTGGCCAATGTGATCGAACCGGGTGCCGGGGTGGAACATCATGCCTCGGCCAAAGAAGCCTCGAAGCTGGTCGAATACCAGGCCAAGGCGGGTGACACGAGCACGAAGGCCTTTTTGATGAACATCGTGCCGAAGACCTTCGTGGGGGCGTTTACAGACGATTCGGTGCTTCCCGCCTTGTTTCTCGCGCTGCTGGTGGCCGTGGCGCTGTGCCAGATGGGGGAAAAAGGCAGGCTGGTGCTCGATCTGCTGCACAGCGTCTCCGAGGTTTTTTTCAAGCTTGTCGCCATCATCACCCGTGTCGCCCCGGTCGCGGCCTGCGCAGCCATGGCCTACACCGTGGGCTCGGAAGGCCCCGGCATGCTCATCAAGCTGGCCAAGGTGCTGGCCTGTGTCTATCTCACCTGCGGTCTCTTTGTGTTCGTTGTTCTCGGCAGCATCGCGCGCTGGAACGGCTTCAGCCTGTGGAAGATGCTGGTGTTCATCAAGGACGAACTGCTCCTCGTGCTCGGCACCTCCTCCTCGGAAACCGCCCTCCCCCAGCTCATGCTGAAGCTGGAAAAAGCAGGCTGTGACAAGTCCGTGGTCGGTGTGGTCATCCCCTCCGGCTACTCGTTCAATCTCGATGGCACCTGCATCTACCTCACGCTCGCCGCGTTGTTCGTCGCCCAGGCTACGAATACACCACTCACCCTCGGGCATCAGCTCGTGCTGCTGGGAGTGCTGCTGCTCACCTCAAAGGGTGCCGCAGGAGTCACCGGCGCGGGATTCATCACGCTGGTTGCCACGCTCTCGACCATCGACACCGGCATCCCAGTCTCGGGTCTGGCCGTGCTCATCGGCATCGACCGCTTCATGTCCGAAGCCCGCGCCATCACCAATCTCATCGGCAACACCCTGGCCACGCTGGTGGTGGCGAAGTGGGAGAAGGAGTTTGATCCGGAGAAAGGGAAGATGCTGCTGAAGTAATCCTCACAGCTCGATCTTCATCGGCGGCGGCGGAGCCAGCTTGAGCTTGGGCCCATCTTCATCCGCCGGATCGACCGCATCGACTGGAATGGCCTTGCGAATCGGTGTGCCATCATCATTCACGGGGCTGGCGCGTGGCACGGCCTGCTCTGAATTGTAAGGGTCCTCACCGATCACGGTGAGCGCCCTCATGCGCACAGGCTCGATGTGGACCCAGCGGGTGGTCGCAGCAACGAGCGGGGCCGAGCCAAAACCACTGGCGGGATTTTGATAGCCAAACTGCTTGATCTCCACCGGCAGCCCCTCGCCGGTATGCAGATTGCAGAAGCCCTCCAGCGGCGTGCCGGGGCGCAGGTATTCAAAGTAGGTGGCGCGCACCGATTTTTCCCGTCCATCAGGCCCCTTGATCTTCTCGTAGCAGTAGTCGGTGGCGCGCATGCCGCTGCGCTGGCACATTTCCACCCGCTCAGCCGTCTGCGGCGGCTCGATGTCCTTGGGAACGAAGCGAGTGGCGCTGGCATTCACCATGTCCACCCAGACGGGCAGCACAATGCGGTTGGAGAAAGCCCCGGGATAAATCGTCTTCTGCTTGTCAAACCCGGCCCAGACCCCGCAGGTGATGCCCGAGGTGTAGCCCAGAAACCACAGGTCCTTGAACTCATAGTGAGTGCCCGTTTTGCCACCTGCCACAAACTCGCCCAGCTTGTATTCACTCACCGCAGGACTTCCGGTGCCGCGATGCAGCGCGTCCACCAGGCAGGTGTGCGTCTGGTACGCGGCGATGGGGTCCATGCTCTGCACGCTGCGAAGCGCATTCTCGGAGATTTGAAACACCACCTTGTCGTTGTTGTCCGTGATGCGCTGGATGAGGTTCAGCTTCTGCGGGCGGCTGCCAAGGGTGGGAAAATTGGAATAAGCCAGGCACATCTCGCTCAGCCGCACTTCGCTAGCGCCGAGAAAGGTGGAAGGGTAGTCGCGCATTTCAGAAGTGATGCCGGCCTTCTGCGCCACCTGTTTGACCATCGGCACTCCCACTCGCTCACCCAGACGTACCGTCGCGGAGTTACGTCCTTGCACAAGAGCTTCACGTGAACTCATGGGTGCCTGCGTCCATTTGGGATTGTCCACTTCCGCGCCCCATTCTCCCAGAATGCCTGTCAGCCCGCCGATCATCACGCGGCGGTTGTCCAAGGGGGCGTCATCCACCTTGGTGCCGGGATAAAGGCCGGGACTGCTGAAGGCGGCGGCATAGACCAGCGGAGTGAAGGCGGTGCCGGCTGGCCGCACGCCATCCGTGGCGCGGTTGAACTGGCTGTCACCAAAATCCCGGCCACCGACCATCGCCAAAATGCTGCCGTCCTTGTTGTCGATCATCATGGCCGCAGCCTGAAGATACTCTGGCAGGGGCTTGGGGGTGGCGGGATCAATTTCACCCCGCTTCATGCGCGCACGATAGTCGGCCATGATCGCACGGAACTGCGCGAAGGTCTGGTGCTCATACCCGGCGCGCTTTTCCACCTCCGCCATGCGTTTGCTGACCGCCTCCTCCGTGGCTTTCTGCAGGTCCTGGTCAATGCTGGTGTAGATGCGGAAGCCGCCGATGGAGGCCCGCTCTTCACCCACCAGATCCACGACTTCCCGGCGCACGGCATCAAAGACATAGCTCAGACGTGGGTCGGTGCTCTGCGGCGCAGTCACCAGCGGCCTTTTCTTGAGCTTCGCCGCCTCTTCTCGGGTCAGGGTGCCTTCGATGGACATGCGTTCGAGCACGTAGTTGCGCTCCTTCATGGCACGCTGGGGGTGCTTGATCGGCTGGATGTTGTTCGGGCTTTTGATGAGTCCTACAATCGTCGCCGCTTCCTCGATGCTCAGTTCTTTGACGTCCTTGCCAAAGTAGCCGCGCGCCGCCGCCTGCACGCCGTAGAAATTCACTCCGAAGAAAATGCGGTTCAGGTAGAGTTCCAAGATCTCCGCCTTCGAGAAATGCTTCTCGATGCGCTGGGCGATGAATGCCTCCAGAATCTTGCGCTTGTAGCTGCGTTCCAGGAGCTTGAACGTCTGCCGGGCAAGCTGCTGGGTGACCGTGCTGGCCCCCTGCGTGACTTCACGGGCCACGATGTTTTCCTTCACCGCACGCAGCAGGCCGATGTAATCGACCCCGTCGTGCTTGAAAAACCGCGAATCTTCCTGGGCCACAAGGGCGTCGATAAGATGCTGCGGCACGTCGGTGATCGGCACCGGGGTGCGGTTCAGCACGTACAGGCGGGCCATCTCATCACCGTCACGATCAAAAATGATGCTCGCGGACTCCAGTTTTTTCAGTTCTTCGAGGTCAAACTTCTCCGCATCCCGCCGCAGGGGCGCCACCACCACGCTGTAAACTCCAAACGCCGACACAAGGCAGAGCAGGGCAAAGGCCATCAGCGCACTGAACCAGCCACGGCGGTAGAACGGCAGTTTTAGGCCGGCTTCGCCACGCCAGTTGCGCACAGGCTGGGGATCGGGATCATCACGGAACATGGATAGTAAGAAAGTAGGGTGTTAAAACTACCCGTCCTTCACAATCCGCGCCAGTTCTTTCCCGTGCATCGAATGTCTTCCCTTCCCCAGATTCTGCGAGAAAAGCTCGCCTCCTCTCCCTCCGGACGTCTGCCCTTTGCACAGGTCATGGATCTGGCGCTATACCATCCTGAGCATGGTTATTATGGAGCTGGCCCGCGCAAAATCGGCCGCCAGGGCGATTTTTTCACCAGTGTGAGCGTCGGCCCCTTGTTCGGGAAACTGCTGGCCTTGTACGCTTTGCAGGAATGGCAGGCACTGGGAGAGCCCGAAGATTTCACCCTCATCGAACAAGGCGCGCATGACGGCCAGCTCGCCGAAGATGTATTGAACGCCCTCGACGGCAGCCCCCTGCGCTACCTCATCGTGGAGCCAAACCCAAAATATCGCGAAGCTCAGTCCAAGCGCCTCGGCGGCCGGGTTGAATGGGTGGAAAGCCTCGCCGCGCTCAAAACCGGCCCCAAACGGGGCTTTTTCCTCTGCAACGAGCTGCCGGACGCCTTCCCCGTTCATCTCGTCCGCTGGAACGGCGAACGCTGGGAGGAATTGTTCGTCGAAACCGACGGCACCGAGGATTTCCGTTTCATACCGGGCGACTGCTCGTGCGGGGAGCTCGAAGCAGAGGTAAAACACCTCCCGCACGATCTCGAAACCGGCCACACCCTCGAGATCAACCTCGCCATGCTCACCTGGATTCGCGCCCTGGCACAGGCCGCATTTCAAGGAGCCATTTTCATCGCCGACTATGGTCTGGATGCGGAGGAATTCCACGCCGGCTCCCGCGCCGACGGCACCATCCGCCGTTACCGGCAGCACCAGACAGACGGCCGGGTACTGGCCGACCTCGGTGAATGTGACCTGACCACGCACATCAATTTCACGCGCCTGATGGACGAAGCCGTGCGCCACGGACTCTCCCAGCGCGAATACGATCTGCAAGGCCGCCTGCTCGGCCGCATGGCGATGAAGTGGATCCAAAGCCTCGAAGGCAGCCCCCCTGACACCGCCACCATGCGCCAGTTCAATTCACTCACGCATCCAGCCTTGATGGGGCGCTCGTTTCGCTGCCTCATCTTGGAAAAGTCAGCCCGCTGATCCATGGCACACGTATTTCGGCCATGAAAAAGTTGCTCGCACTCATCAGCGGTCTGGTCGTCAGTGCCCTCGGCATCTCCGCCTGCGCCACATCGCGTGCGGGTTATGAAACGGCTCCGTACAAAGTCATCCGCACGGACGGCGCCTTTGAGATACGTGAGTATCCCGAGCTCAAAATCGCCACCACCTCACGTGACGCGGACAATTCCAGTTTCATGCGGCTGTTCCGCTACATCGACGGCGGAAATGCGGCCAAAGAAAAGATCTCCATGACGACACCGGTCTTCATGGTGGATGGGAAAATGGCCTTCGTGGTCCCGGAAAAGCACAAGAAAGACACGCCCGCCCCGGCCTCTCCCCAGGTGAAAGTGGACACCATGAAAGCGCGACGTGTTGCCGCGTATCGCTTCAGCGGTTCCCAAACCAAGGAACTGGAACAGCAGGCCCTCGCGAAGCTCAAAGCCTGGATGAAGCAGAACAAACTTCGGGAGGCTGGCGCCCCCTTCAGTGCTTACTACGATCCGCCTTGGACGCCGGGTTTTCTGCGCCGCAATGAAGTGCTGGCCCCCATCTCTCCCTCTTAATTTTTATGCGCATCGGCATCACTGGAGCGACGGGCTTCATCGGCAGGCACCTGGCGGCATATGCCACAGACCGGGGGCATCAGGTCATCGCGTATTCACGCAGGCCAGGATCGGGCCTGACGCAGCCCAAACAGGCCCCCCATGCGCTTCCAGAAACACCGCTGGATGCACTGGTACACCTCTCGGGCGAATCACTGATGGGCCTCTGGACGCAGGACAAGCGTGCTCGCATCCGGAAGAGCCGCGTGGATTTTACCGAGTCCCTGGTCGCGCACCTGGGTACTTGGAAAGCCGAGAACCGGCCCAAGGTGCTGGTGTGCGCCTCCGGGGCCGGATTTTATGGCAACAGCGGCGCAGAGCCCGTGGATGAAAGCTCACCCCAGGGCGCAGGCTTTCTGGCCGATGTCTGCGCAGGCTGGGAAGCGGCGGCGCACCGGGCCGAATCCCTCGGCATGCGCGTCATCACCTCGCGCACGGGCATGGTGCTGGGCCGTGATGGCGGAGCGTTCCCCCTGCTGCGGCGGGTTTTTGCCTCCGGCCTCGGCGGCAGGCTCGGTTCAGGGCAGCAATGGATGTCCTGGATCCATATTGACGATGCCGTTCAGCTTCTCCTCAAGGCGGTCACCACCGAAGCCGTGAGCGGCCCGGTGAATCTTTGTGCGCCGGAGCCGGTCACGAATGCGGAGTTCACCCAAAAGCTCGCGGCCGCCCTGCATCGCCCGGCATTTTTTCACGCGCCGGCTTTTGCTCTCAAACTCCTGCTGCGCGGCATGGCGGACGAAATGCTCCTGGGCGGGCAACGTGCCATTCCTCGCGTTGCGTCGGAGATGGGCTACCTGTTCCAACATCCAGACATCGCCAGTGCATTCAGGGCGCTCGTCTGAATTGGCAGCTTACGGTGGTTGACGATTGTTCCAAACCACTGTCAACAATCGTCAACCCCTGTAAACAACCGTCCACTCCCGTCATGGCATCCCAGCAGACCACCATCGGCATCATTTACGACTACGACCAGACGCTCAGCCCGACGTACATGCAGGACGAGACCCTCTTCCCGCATTTTGGGATCAACCCGGAGCAGTTCTGGAAGCGCAGCCGCGAGCTGGTCAATCAGGAAGGCTACGATGGCGAACTGGCCTACCTGAAGTGCATGCTGGACTACCTAGACATGGACCGGCCGACCAATGACGATCTGCGCAAGCTGGGAGCGAAGCTGAATTTTTTCAAAGGCGTGCCGGAGCTGTTCGACGAGCTGAACAAAGTGCTCAACGAGCAGCACAAGCTGCTGGGGGTGAAAATCGAGCACTACATCATCTCCAGCGGGCTGAAGGCGCTGCTGGACGGCTCCGCGCTGGCCCCCTTCGTGAGGCGCATTTTCGGCTGCGAATTCGGCGAGGATAAAAACGGTCGCATCACCTTCCCTAAACGTGTGATCAGCCACACCACGAAGACGCAGTACATCTTTCGGATCAACAAAGGCATGCTGGAGCCGCATGAGGATGTGAACGACCACATGGCCCATGAACTGCGGCCAATCCCTTTCCAGCACATGATCTATGTGGGAGACGGCCCGACCGACGTGCCCTGCTTCACCCTGATGAAACGCTACGGAGGTCATGCAGTGGCGGTGTACAACCCTGACGAGGCCAGCCGCAGCAGCTTCCGCAAGTGCTACCAGCTCACGGGCCTCGCCGACCGCGTCAAACACATCGCCCCCGCCGATTACCGCCCCGGCAGCCATCTGCGGCTGCTGCTGGAGGAGATGGTGACAGACATCGCCGACGGCATCGTGCGCAAAAAGCGCCAGGAAATCGAAGAGGGCACCGTCTCAGCACCGCATTTTTAGCATACGGCAATACCGCGAGCACGCATGTCGCGGAACCATTCCACGTAGGCGGGCACCCCTTGGGCGATGGTCGTCGAGGGATTGAACCCAAGCAACGCCTTGGCTTTGCTCACATCGGCAGAAGTCAGGGGCACATCCCCCGGCTGCTCGGGCAGTTGATTGATGACCGCCTTTTTGCCAATCGCCTGTTCGATGGTGGAAATCAGGTCATTGAGTGTGACCGTCTGGGAGCCGCCAAGGTTGATAATGTCGCAGATCGGACCGCTGCGGTAGTTGAGCGCCCCAACGATGCCATCGACGATGTCGTGGACGAAGGTGTAGTCCCTGGCGGTGCTGCCGTCGCCGAATTTGTCGATCGGCTTGCCGTCTTCAATCAGGCGGGAGAATTTGGAAATGGCCAGATCCGGGCGCTGGCGCGGGCCATAGACCGTGAAAAAGCGCAGGGCGACTGTCTTGATGCCGTAAAGATGGCTGTAGTTGGAGCACATCTGCTCGCCTGCCATCTTGGTCATGGCGTAAGGACTGATCGTCTGCAAAATCGGGTCCACCTCGGCAAAGGGCACCTTTTTGTTCACCCCATAGACCGAGGAGCTGCTGGCGAAGACAAAGTGCTTCACCCCGGTGCGACGTGCGGCCTCCAGAAGATGGAAGGTGCCCTTGATATTGGTATCGATGTACAATTCAGGCTGCTCGATGGAAGGGCGCACACCAGCCCGAGCTGCGAGGTGAATAACTGCGTCAAAACGACCCACGTTGAAGGTCTCATGCACAAACCTTGAATCCGAGATGTCCCCCTCACAAACCGTGACTTTCGAGCCAAAGGAACGCAAATTCTCCCGTTTGATCGTGGGATTATAGTAGTCGTTAAAGCTGTCAATGATTGTGATCTGGCCTGCACCCTCATTAATGAGGCGCTCGACGGTGTGAGAGCCGATGAAACCAGCTCCTCCTGTGACAAGAATTTTCATGCTAAAATGGACCGGGCGTCTTGGTTGCCGACCACCGGGCTCGCAACTAACGAACATTGGCCGGACAATTGCAAGGCATCAGGAGAAAGGGATTGACGCAAGGGGGCGAAATTCGCTAAATATGGGAATTGTCTGAATCATTTATTTTCCGCCCCTGAACCATGAGCGAACCCGAAAACACGCAACCGCCAACACCACCCTCAGGCTCGACGCCCAAGACTGCCGCCGTTCCCCTGAAAAAAGAAACGGTGCGCATCACCCTGCGTGGGCGTCCGGGTGCCGGCGTCACGCAGCCGCGTGAGTCCACCTCCCCGGTTTCCCCTGCGACAGGCGGGATTCCAGCGTCGTTCAACACGACCTCGGTGGTGCCCATGGTGTCAAAGAAATCCACGGCTCCAATTCAGCTGCCCTCAGCTCCGCTGCCGCCGCCGGCACCAAAATCCAGCACGGCCCCGGTGAAGCTGCCCGCGCCCCCGATGTCACCACCATCGAGGAAGACCACCTCCGCCATTCCTGTGGTTTCTTCTCCGCCACCTGCGGCCCCGGCTCCGTCCGGTGCGATGCCACCTCCCATGGCTCGTCCGCTGGCCCCCCCTACGGCCCCCAAACCACCAGGAGCCCCTGTGGCTCCGGCTGCGCCTCGTCCTTCCTCGCCGCCCATGGCAGGCCTGCCAGCTGCCACCCGCCCGCTGGCCCAAAACCCAGCGGCACCGCCTCCCCGCACCGAAACCGGCGCACCCACCGTCCCTCTTCAGAAAGCACCGGGTCCGCGTCCTCCTTCCGCACCCGGAGCCGGCACCGGCCCCATGGTCGGTGGCGGCGTCGGGGCAGCCAGCCCCCTCCCGAAAGCGACCGTCAAGCTGCAGCCCACTCAGGCTATGCAGCGCCCGTCCATCTCCGCACCTCCCAGCGCCCCCGTCAAGCGCAGTGCCGCTGCTGATGCAGAACAGTTCTACGAAGAAAAGGATCCTGAGGCTGGATTGGTCCCGCTGTCCGTGATCTGCTTCGTGCTTTCGGCCGTTCTGATGCTCGTTCAAATGCTTGGCTCTGACGCGATTAGCCATGCGGATCTCAACACGGAATCCCCCATCAAGGTCCCGGAAAAAGGCAAACAGGAATGGGAAACCGTCTCTGCCTCAGGTGTTTGGTCCAATGAGAATTTCAAGAAGCAGCTGATGGCGATTCCCTGAAGCCCTCGACAGACATTCTCAATCTCACTCTATCATCTTATGCCTCTTGCCTGGTTAGTTTTTATCCTCGCCGTTCTTACCTTGGCCCTCAACTTCCTCGCCCGCAGCGGTGGGGCAATGTGAGTCGCTGATATTGAATCTTCGGGCAGCCGTTCAACATGCCTCTTCCTTCTCAGAGGGAAGATGGCATGTTTTTTTGATTCCACGGCTAACCTGGGGTGAGCTCCGTAACGAAATCCATCGGAATCGACGGTTCGGATGCAAAGCTTGGCTTAGGCTGATTAGCCGTAGCCGTAGCCGTCTCGCCCCTCTTTGCCACGAGATGGATGGGCGCACCCGGGGGGCTTAAGGCCCCTTCAAACAACCGGAAGAGCTATTGCCTGCTCCCGCGGCCACCAGGATTGGGGTCCATGTCGAAGTCGAAATTGAATTTGGGGAAGTCCTTGAGCGTGAAGGAAAGCAGAAGGCCGAAATCTGAAACACCGTTGCCGTTGTTGCGCGACATCAGGCCAAAAGAGGCAATCCAGCTGCTCAGATCCTTTGAAACGCTGTAGCTCTGGAACTGCAGCACACCGTTGCTCGCTTCGTAAATGTGGTAGGTGTTAAAGCCGTAGTTTTCGTTCAGCCTCGCGTAAAAACGCGTGTACAACAGACTGCTGTCACGAAAGAAAGGGTGATCATAAATATACTGATGCCCCAGCTCGATCGAAGTGTTTTTGCTCAGCATCCAGCTCACACTGTTGTTGGCTTCCGTAAAGCTGCCGACACCGCTGGTGATGGGCAGTTGGAGATCTGACTTCACCATGGCCCAGGGTACTGGAGCCCAGAAAAACTCATTGTACACATTGGAGAGACTGCGACCGTACTCCGGATCCTGGCCAAAAATGTTCACGTAGGTGTTCATCCCTGCCCAAGTGTAGGTCTGATTGTCCCCGCCTTCGGGCGTTTCCCAGAAGCTGCCGTAACCATTGCTCGACATGTAATCGCGCTTTGTTTGGAAAAGATTGCGGAATCCGACACGCGCCACATTCCAAGAGCGAAGACTGTCCACCGCCGTAAACAAGGGAACGTCAATGGACCGAGGTCTGGTAGTCGTGGAAAGCCTGTCAATCGCCGGCAACCCCGGATCCTGGGGCGCATCCAAATACGAATAGTTCAGGTACGGTTGAAACACATGACGAATGCCGTTGAGCCCCAGAGCAGGCACCTGCAGGTCACTCCAGTTTTTGGAAAGCTTGAAGGAGACGTCCAGCCCAAAACTGAGGATGCCACGGGTATAATTCTTCAATCCTGTGGTGCTGCCGACGATTCCACCATAGCTGGTCATACCAGCTCCGATCCTGGGCGTCACATTCAGCCAGCCCATGTAAGTCTTCGGATACAGCAGCTCATGGTAGGTGTGAAACCGGGCATATCCAGGCTGCGCCAGCCTGCTGGAAATCGCGCTGAGGCCCTGCGTGATATCGACTGGCGTCAGAGCGGCCGTTCGCGGAGCTCCGGCGAGACCGAGGAATGAGTCACCGGCGGTGCCAAGCGGATCAGCCAGCACTGTCGCAAGACCTCCGACACCAAGTGTCTGCAGACGGATCAACTCCGCTCTTTCCTGCTGTCCGACCATTTCGCCAATGATGCCTGCAGTGATGGTGCCTTGATGGAACACTCCAGAATTCCACAGAGGCCGCCGGGTGAAGTCGATGGAGAGCTCAGGCAGACGGGTCGTCGTGCGGTAGAAATTGTTCAGCTTGAACTTCGCCATCAGGGTGGCGACATAAGCTTCATTCGTGTGAATCAGTGAGATCTGGTTGTCCGGCTCACGATTGGTGCGGTAATCGTTGAAGAAGAAATCTTCGTAGAAGTGAATGTCACTGATCTTGTTGATGTCGAAATCAAGATACCAAGTGCTCACATCCGGACCCGGAAGGTAGATGCGATGCTGAAAATTCACCCGATACCGGTAGTGCGGAACAGGATAACGGATGGCAGTGGTGGCGTTTGTAGACGGGGCCGTGTCATTGACTCCATACAACTTCAGGGTGCCGAAATTCTGCCGGTTGGCACTGTGGCGCACCGAAAAGAAATCCACCCCGGCCCCCACCCCCCGCTTGCTGCGCAAATCAAATTTGTACTTTGCAAAGGTGTGGTCGCCATGCACGGCAGACATCTGCGTCAGAAGGAAGGCTCCCCAACGACTTTGAAAACCGGGGCCAAGACGCAGGCTGCTGTCTTCCTCGAGCGATTTGGTGACTTGAGGCAGCCAGAGGAAGGGTGTTTTTCCAGCATACATTCTGACATCCTTGAGAATGGCCTTGTCCTCTGGATAAACAGTCAGTTCCTTGACGCGAAGATGGTAGTTCGGGTCCTGCACATCATGTGATGTGAATGAAACACCTTTGGCCTCAATCCGGTTTTCAAGCTTGCTGCTCGAATGGAAGTCCTCCGCTCTGAAGAAAAACATGCCTGACGTTCTTCTGAACCCGCCGCCTACGGGCCCACCGCCGGCGGTTATGCCCGTCCCAGCGATGCTCTGCTGCGTTCCCGCACCAATCCCTGTGATCACATTCCTGCCCGACATTTCACCCGTGATGGAGTTGTAGGTGATGGAATCTCCATGGTAGAGCATGCCATCACGCCAGATCGTCACGCCGTCCTTGGCGATGACCTCGCCAGTGGCTTGATTGTATTGCGCACTGCCGCAGCGCATTTCGACATCGCCGTAATGAATATGCACATCTCCGGTCACCGTAGCGACGCCTGTTTCTGGATCCATCGTGGTGGTTAGACCACGAATATTGAGATCGCTCGTGAGACTGTCGAGAAGGGATTGCCCGCCCGCCGCCCCGGCCATGGCCAGGACGCAGACGAGGACCGTCACGCAAAATTTTGAAAAAATCATAACACGAGAGGACAATGCCCTAAACGGACAGGCAATGAGAGCGCCCTAAATAGGCTACCGAAATCACGGTGACAAGAAAAAGCCGGTATTTTTTCGCCTCAATCATCCTCCCGACCAGGCCGTACTGGGCACACCCCTTTCTTGCTCGGTGCTTGGACAAACTCCAAGAGGCGCCGTGCTTTTTCCGGCCAGTCCCGGGCCTTCGCCTGCTCCACCGCCTGGGTGAGGTTCATTCCTCCGCAAAAAAGCTGCTGAAACAGGTCTTTAATAGCTCCGCGCTCCTCCGTAGTGAACCCCTGGCGCCTCAAGCCGATCACATTCAGCCCGGTGATGCGGTTGATACGCTGTGCCGCACAGTAATGGGGAATGTCTTTGCTGAAGCTGCCATTACCCTGGATCACACAAAAATCTCCGATTCTCAGGAACTGGTGAAAAACGGCCCCCCCCCCGATGAAGGTGTTGTTGCCCACGTGGATATGCCCGCCCAGCAGGACCGAGTTCGCCAGGATGTTTCGATCCCCCAACACCACATCATGCGCCAGGTGGCTGCCCACCATGAGATAGTTGCCATCTCCGATCCGCGTCGCCGCTCCCGGCTTGCTGCCGCGATGAATCGTCACGTGCTCGCGAATCATGTTCTTTTTGCCCAAAATCACGCTGCTCTGGGTGGCCGGATCAAAGCCCAGATCCTGCGGTTCGCCGCCGATAACCGCCCCGCGGCCGATCCGCGTCCCTTCCCCCACCACCACATGCCCCACCAGCTGGGCATGCGCCTCGATCTTGCATCCCGCGCCCACCTCACAGGCCCCCTCGATCACCACATAGGGGCCAATATCGGCTGTCGGGTCAATTTGGGCGCTCGAATCAATCAGGGCGGTCTTGTGGATCATGCGCCATGACCATGGATGCCCCCTCGTCATGGATCAATCCTGACTTGCAGCTCATGCAAAGTTCCTCTTGGCAGTTTGCCTCCCGTTGCTTACTGTCCGGGTTCCGCAACGCAGCACCAGGAGAGGTGGTCGAGTGGTTTATGGCTCCAGTCTTGAAAACTGGCGTGGGTTTATCCCCACCGTGGGTTCGAATCCCACCCTCTCCGCGCATGAAGAGCCACTTTATGGAAATGAGAGTCTGTCGTGACTCAAAAGGCGAAGCCGGAGGTCCTTCTTCACTCAAGCTCCCTGCCCCTCGGCTTCACTTCTAAGCAAGCAGAGTGCCGCTGGCCGGACTCGAACCGGCAAGGGAGTTACCTCCCAGCAGATTTTAAGTCTGCTGTGTTTACCATTTCACCACAGCGGCGTGGGGGAATGCCTGCGCCGCGAGTGTAGCGGCAATGTGCGCCGTCTCAATAACTGAAAATTTCGCCGTCCTTGAAAAAGCGCTTCAGTTCGACTGCGGCAGCTTCAGGGGAGTCGGAGGCATGGACGACGTTGGTCATCTTGTCCGTGCCGAAGTCGCCACGAATGGTGCCCTTGGGGGCGATTTTGGAATCCGTCGGGCCCAGGAGGTCACGCACGTGGGAAATGATGTTTTCACCGGAGATCGCCACGGCGATGACGGGCTTGCTCTTCATGAAGCTGGCCACGTCCGGGAAGAAAGGCTTGTCCGCGATGTGCGAGTAGTGCTCCTTGAGCAGTTCATCCGTGAGCTGGATCATCTTGCAGCCGCGGATGCGGAAACCTTCGTCTTCGAGACGCTTGAGGACTTCGCCGTTGATGCCGCGTGCGACGCAGTCGGGTTTGAGCAGGATGAGAGTGGTTTCTTGGGCCATGAGGGTCTTGGGGGAAAAAGGGTGCGTACACTGCCGTCCGCCGCTGCATCCGTCAAGGCTGGGAATGCTTTGCCAGATGGAAACGGAGCGCTAGGCTCCGCGCCTTGTCTTCCCTTTCCTGCGTCATGCCAGCACGCTCCTACGCTTTTTTTGATCTTGATCACACACTGCTGCCGTTCGACACGCAGGCTCTCTTCTGCAACTTCGTGCTGCACCGCGAGCCCTGGCGCGTGCTGCTGCATGGGCTTTTTGTACCGGTGGCTCTCGCACGCGCCTGCGGCCTGGCCAGCACGGCCACGGCCAAGCGCGCCTTTTTGAGCTACCTGCGGGGAATGCCCCGCGAGCGCCTGAGGGCGTACGCCCGCGAATTCGCCGAAATATGCGTGACGAAATGGGCCTACCCAGCGCTGCGGGCCGAGATCCTGCGACACAAGCACCAGCACCGCGTGCTGGTGCTGAACACCGCCAGCCCTGACTTCTACGCGCATGAGATCGCGCATGCGCTCGGGTTTGACCACTGCATCGCCACACGGTTTGAGGTCGGCGCCACCTTTCCCGGCATGCCCAGGCTGGTCACGGGCAACAACAAGCATGAGGCCAAGATCTCCGCCATGGAGGAGGTGGTGCCCGGCCTGACCGAACTCACCGACCAGGAACGCGCGCACAGCTGGAGCTACTCCGATAGCGCCGCCGACCTGCCCCTGCTCGAATATGCGGGTTATGGAGTGCTCGTCCATCCCTCCCGCCGCCTCGCGGCCATCGGCAAGCAGCGCGGCTGGGCCATTCTGCACCCGGAGCGGCCCTATGAAAACAAACTGGGGGACATGATCCGCGTGGTGCTGCAAATGTTCGGACTGCATCCTGAGTGAAGCGCGCCCTTGCTCAAAACGCAGATAGACTTATGATCGCGCCGGTCAGGCGAGGCACCCGTAGCTCAGTGGATAGAGCAGCCGATTTCTAATCGGCTGGTCGCAGGTTCGATCCCTGCCGGGTGCACCAT